>NZ_CP032099.1:0-1200000 GCF_003544835.1 Aliarcobacter skirrowii CCUG 10374
ATGACACAAAAAGAGTTTATTTTAAATATCCAAAGAGAGACAGAATCTATTGACTTTGAGAGATATTTTAGACAACTTAACTTAAAAAAACTATCAAAAGATGAAAATATCGCTATTTTTGAAGTAGCTAATAGATATATTGCATCTTGGATAAAAAATAAATATGAAAATATATTAAAAGAGTTTTTTGAAAAATATAGCAATTTCAAACCAGATATTGATATTAGAGTTACTGGTGAAAAAAAACTAAAAAAACAAAATGAACTAGAAATTAAAAATCAAACTCCTGAAAGTACAATTTTAAATCCATCTTATACTTTTGACTCTTTTGTTGTAGGGCCTTCAAATCAAATGGCATATAATGCTGCACTTGCTGTTTCAAATAAACCAGGAATTCAATATAACCCACTTTTTATATATGGTGGAACTGGACTTGGAAAAACTCATATTCTTCAAGCTATTGGAAATAAAGCTTTAGAAGATGATAAAACTGTAATTTATGTAACAATTGAACAATTTATGAATGACTTTACATTTTCACTAAAAAATAAAAATATGGAGCACTTTCGTGCAAAATATAGAAATTGTGATTTACTTTTGATAGATGATGTTCAATTTTTAAGTGAAAAAGAGCTTACTCAAGAGGAGTTCTTTCATACATTTAATGAACTTCATAATGCAAAAAAACAGATAGTTATGACAAGTGATAAACTCCCTTCTCAAATTGCTGGACTTGCTGAAAGACTTAAATCAAGATTTGAATGGGGACTTACAACAGATATTCAAATTCCAAAATTAGAGACTAAAATTGCAATTATTGAAAAAAAATCAGAGTTAAATGGAATAAATTTAAGCAGAGATATAATCTCATTTATAGCAACAACTCTTGATAGCTCAATTAGAGAGATAGAGGGTGTTTTAATTAGAATAAATGCAAATGCTTCGCTACTTAATTTAGAGATAAATCTTGCTATGGTTCAAAATCTATTAAAAGATCAAATTAGAGAGAATAAAGAGAATATTAAACTTCCAGATATTATAAATGTAGTTGCAAGTGAGTTAAATATTAAACCAAGTGATATTAAATCTAAAAAAAGAACAGCAACTGTTGCAAATGCAAGAAGAGTTGTAATTTATCTAGCACGAGAGTTAACTCACAACTCAATGCCAGATATTGCAAAGTTCTTAGATATGAAAGATCATAGCTCAATTTCTCATAATATGAAAAAGACTCAAGAGCTTATGCAAAGTGATGAAAATTTTAAACTTGTAATTCAAAATTTAAAGAATAAATTAATAAATAAGGAGTAGAAGAAGTAGCTTAATGTGTGAAAAGATGTGAATATGTTTTTAGTTTTATTCACTATCTCAAAGTGTTATTTATTGGCTCTTTGAACTATATTTTCATCTTTTCACATAGACTACTACTAATACTAAAAAAATAGAAAAATAGGAGAACAAATGAAGTTGGTAATAAACAAACAAGTTTTAGAAAATGTTGTTAGCTCAATGCAACCTTTTTTAGAGAAAAAAGATTCAAGTGCAATTACTTCACATATCTATCTTGAAATTTCAAATAATAGATTAATTGCAAAAGCAACAGATTATGAAATTGGATTTGAAACTTTTGTAGAAAATATATCAAACTTTGAAGATGGAAAAACAACTGTAAATGGAGTTAATTTATTAAGTTTTATTAAAAGATTAAAAAATGAAGATATAACTTTAGAGACTACTTCTAATAATCTTGTAATTAAACAAAATAAATCAGTTTTTAAACTTCCTACTTATGATGCAAATGAATTTCCAACAATAAACAGATATGAAAATCTAAAAGAGTTATCAATATCTATGTTAAATTTTATTAACTCTATTAAAAAAATTTCTCCAGCAATAGATACAAATAATCCAAAATTTGAGTTAAATGGTGCATTAATTGATATTAAAAGTCAAAAAATAAACTTCTGTGCAACTGATACTAGAAGATTAGCTTTAACTCATTTAGAAAATATATCAAATAGTGAAGCTCAATTAATAATTCCAAAAAAAGCTATATTTGAAATTCAAAAACTATTTTTAGATGATGCAAAAATATCTTATGATAATACAAATTTAGTAATTTCAAATGAAAATAGTATCTTCTTTACAAAACTTATAAATGGAAAATATCCAGATTATGAAAGAATTATTCCAAATAATTTAAAATATAATCTTTATATTCCTAAAAATAGTGTGGTAGAATCAATAAAACTTGTAACTTCATTATCTTCAAATGTAAAAATATCTTTTACTCAAAATGCTATTTTATTTGAATCACTTGATGAAGATAGTGTAGCAAATACTCAAATTGATCTTGATTTAAATGTTGAAAAAGATTTTTATGTTGCAGTGAATGCTAAATATCTTTTAGATTTTTTTAGTATGTCAAATAGTGAAAAGATAAAAATAGGATTTAATGAATCAAATCTACCATTTTATTTAGAAGATGGTAAGTTTATAACAATTGTAATGCCAATTGTATTAGAAAAATAAAAGTAAGGATTTATAAAAATGTCACAACAAGAGTACGGTGCTAGTAATATTAAAGTTTTAAAAGGTCTTGAAGCTGTTAGAAAAAGACCAGGGATGTATATTGGTGATACAAATATAAATGGTCTTCATCATTTAATTTATGAAGTAGTTGATAACTCAATTGATGAGGCAATGGCTGGACATTGTAAAAATATAAAAGTTACTTTAACAAAAGATGGTTATGCAAGAATAGAAGATGATGGAAGAGGAATTCCAACTGCAATTCACCCAACAGAAGGTGTTAGTGCTGCAACAATCGCTTTAACAGTTCTTCATGCTGGTGGAAAATTTGATAAAGATACATATAAAGTTTCAGGTGGACTTCACGGAGTTGGGGTTTCAGTTGTAAATGCTTTATCAAAACATTTAAAAATGACAGTTTATAGAGAGGGAAAAATTCACTTTCAAGAGTTTAGTGAAGGTATTCCAAAAGCTGCATTAGATGTAATTGGAGATAGTCCAAGAAAAACTGGAACAACAATAGAGTTTTTGGTAGATGATACTATATTTGAAGTTACTCAATATGAGTTTGCAATTTTAGCTAAAAGATTTAGAGAGGTTGCATATTTAAATCCATTTATTACAATTACTTTAGAAGATGAAAAAATTAATAAAAAAGAGGTTTACCATTTTGAAGGTGGTATAAAACAGTTTGTTGAAGATTTAAATAAAGATACAGCTGTTTCTGAAGTTGTTCATTTCAATGATAGAGTTGATGGAGTTGAAGTTGATATTGCTTTAATGTATAACGATACTTATATTGAAAAAACTCTATCTTTTGTAAATAATATTAGAACAATAGATGGTGGAACTCATGAAGCTGGTTTTAAAGCAGGACTTACAAGAAGTATCTCTAAATATTTAAGTGAAAATGCAGCGGCTAGAGAAAAAGATGTAAAAATTACAGGTGATGATGTAAGAGAGGGTTTAATTGCTGTTGTTTCAGTTAAAGTTCCTGAACCTCAATTTGAAGGTCAAACTAAAGGAAAATTAGGAAGCTCTTATGTAAGACCTATTGCACAAAAACTTACAAGTGATAGTTTAGATAAATATTTTGAAGAGAATCCTACTCATGCAAAAGCTATTATGGAAAAATCTTTAATGGCTGCACGTGGAAGAGAAGCTGCTAAAAAAGCTAGAGATTTAACTAGAAAAAAAGACTCTATGAGTGTAGGAACACTTCCTGGAAAACTTGCAGATTGTCAAAGTAAAGATCCAACAATTAAAGAGTTGTATTTAGTTGAGGGTGATAGTGCTGGAGGAAGTGCTAAACAAGGAAGAGATAGAGTTTATCAAGCAATTTTACCTTTAAAAGGAAAAATTTTAAATGTTGAAAAATCTAGACTTGATAAAATTTTAAAATCTGATGAGATTAGAAATATTATAACTGCACTTGGTTGTGGAATTGGTGATGATTTTGATGATGAAAAAATTAGATATCACAAAATTATAATTATGACAGATGCCGATGTTGATGGTAGCCATATTCAAACACTTCTTTTAACATTTTTCTTTAGATTTTTAAGACCAGTTGTAGAAAAAGGTTATTTATATATTGCTCAACCGCCCCTTTATAGATATAAAAAAGGTAAAAATGAGATTTATTTAAAAGATAATAATGCACTATCTTCTTATTTAATTGAAAATGGATTAGAGAGTTTTGAATTCGAAGGAATGGGATATAATGATCTTTTAGATCTATTTAAACAAGTATCAAGATATAGATCTATGCTTGAGCAGTTAGGAAAAAGATACTCACTTTTAGAGGTATTAAAACATCTAATTGAAAATAGCGATTTAGTAAATTTAGATTTTAGCTCTTTATATGAAAAAGTTAAAGAGTTTATTGAAGCAAAAGGTCATAATATCTTATCAAAAACTGTTACAGATGAAAAAATTCAACTTTTTGTTCAAACAAAAGAGGGACTTGAAGAGTTAATTATTGATGATGAACTTTTTGCATCGCCATATTTTAGTCAAGCTACTTTTATTTTTAATAAATTAAAAGAGAGAGATTTAACACTATTTGAAGGTAAAGATTTAGTAAATCTACTTGAAGATATAGAAAATCTTGCCAAAAAAGGTGCATATATTCAAAGATATAAAGGTCTTGGAGAGATGAATCCTGAACAACTTTGGGAGACAACTATGACACCTGAAAATAGAAGACTTTTAAGAGTTAAAATAGAGGATGCTGAAGCTGCTAGTGATACATTTACTCTATTTATGGGTGATGAAGTTGAACCTAGAAGAAACTATATAGAATCTCACGCAAAAGATGTAGAACATCTTGATGTTTAAGCTAAAGGTTTAAACCTTTAGCTATATTTTGTGCAATTAAAAATCCATGATTTAAACTACTACAAATTGATCCTTCATTTATTGAAGTTATATCCCCAGCTAAATATAAGTTTTTACAACAACACTCAAAATTTTCATCAAAAACTGGTTTTAAATTATCACTAAACTTTACACCACAAATTTTTAGAAAATCAGTAGGAGCTGTTCCACCTATTGCATAAATTACTCTATTGAAATTTTCACTCTTAGCATTCGAGAAGTTTACTTTTACAAGTCCATTATCATCTTCTAAAGAGTTTATATCACAATTTAATTTTATAGTTAATTTTTTATTAGCTTCAAACTCTTTTAACATATTTTCATTTATTTTATTTAATCTTGTAAAACTCTCTTTTCTGTATGCTAAAGTTACAATATTATCATCCAAAGCTAGAGAATATGCATACTCAGCAGCACTATTTCCACCACCAACAACTAATATTTTCTCATTTTTTGAACAGCTATCAAGATTAAAATTTACATTTTTTTGAATTTCAATAGGTATTTTATAATCTGGTTTATTTGGTTTTCCCATCTTTCCAATAGCAACTACAACATTTTTTGCTTTTAAAATATTTGATTTTAAATGAACTTCAAAAATATCATCTGAGTTTTTAATAATCTTCTCTACTTCACTGTTATATAAAGGATTTATATTATGTTTTTTTAATAGATTTTCAAAATAATCCAAAATCTCCTCTTTTAAACCACCATCAAAATCTATACTCCCCAAAAGCTCAATTATTTGGTTTCTCCAATTTTTATCAACTCTTTTTCCATCTTTGTAAAAAGTTCTAATAGTATTAAAAAAGTTATCACTTTTTTCAACAACAGCAATATTATCTATGTTTTTTATCTTTAATTCAACAGCACAACTAATTCCTGAAACACCAGCTCCAACAATAACTGTATCAAATATTTTTGAACTCATATTTAGCCTTTTAAAATATATTTAAATTCTATCCTTATTTTTAGAAATTAGCTTTATAAGAGATATTTGGATAGAATATTTTCAAAAATTTTAAAAAAAAGGTTACTAATGGAAATAAAATATGGTGAAAAAGAGATTTTAGAGTTTGATATAAATAATCCTGAAAACTTTTGGCCAAATCAACATGATAAAAACTATATAATTGATATTGAGTTACCAGAATTTATGGCAAAATGTCCAAGAAGTGGTTACCCTGATTTTGCAACTATTAAGATTCAATATACACCAAATAAAAGAGTTATTGAGCTTAAAGCACTTAAAATTTATATAAACTCATTTATGAATAGATATATCTCTCATGAAAACTCTGCAAATGAGATTTTTGATACACTTTTTTCAAAACTAGAACCAAAATGGCTTAAAGTAGTTGCAGATTTTAAACCAAGAGGAAATGTGCACACAGTTATTGAAATAGATAGCTCAAAACTATAAGAGAAAAACACCTTGAAGAGATTAGTTAGCACTGCAGAAGCTTCAAAGATTTTAGGTATCTCTATTCAAGGTGTTCACTATCGAATTAAAAAAAATCAACTTGAACATACAAAAAAAGATGGAAAAATTCTAGTTTATATTGATGAGATTGATCAAAAATATTCTGAAAAATTGGACGATAATCTACTTTTAAAATTAAAAGATGAACAGATTTTAATACTTAAAAAATCACTAAAATATCTAAAAAAAATGCATCAAAAAGAGATAAAAAGATTAGAAAATAGTCATAAAATGGCAATTGATGTTTTTAATAGTGAGATAAAACTTCTTCAAAGTGCTTTTAATGAGATGAGAACAGTTTATAAAAATCAAATTGAGTATAATCAAAATGAACAAGAACAAAATCATAGTGAATTTATAACATTAAAAGAGTTTTTTGTAATATTAAAAAAATCATCAAAAAGTGATGAACAGATAAAAGATATAATAATAAATTCTATAAAAAATGGTGATAAAAGATTTATTTACAACAAATCTACAAAGAAAATTTTGATTTATAAAGATGATTTTAAAGATTTAATTTAAGAAGTACAAAGTACTCCTTTCCAGATACCCAAACACAACACTAAAAAAGGTGCCTTGCTATGTTCCCATCCTGGGGCGTTGTCTTTAGAAGTGCTTGAAAGGGTCTAAAAAGGAGCATTCAAAACACTTTTGTGTTCTCAATGCTACTTTTAAAGATTGAGATTTTATCTAATGTAACTTTAATATATAATAAAAGAGAAAAATGACATATTTAATACTTTTTATTTCAGCTTTTGCATCTGCAACTTTGCTTCCACTTGGAAGTGAAGCTTTGCTTATTTACAATATTAAAGAGGGTTTTAATATCTATGCTCTTTTATTAATTGCAACTTTTGGAAATGTTTTAGGCTCAATTTTGAACTACTATTTAGGTTTAAAAGGCGAAGAGTATTTAGTAGATAAAAAATTGGTTAAACAAAAATATATAGATAGTTCGAAAAGATATTTTGATAGATTTGGAGCTTTCTCTTTACTTTTTGCATGGTTACCAATAATTGGTGATCCAATCACTTTTATAGCAGGAGTTTTGAGATATGATTTTAGGAAATTTCTTGTTTTAGTAGTAATTTCTAAGTTCTCAAGATATCTTTTTATAGCTTTAATAGTTTAAATTTTATAACTCTTCTGCCAAGAGATAAATGCCCAAGTTAAACTCTCTTTATCTTTTTTATTTTTATAAGTAGTATTAAAATACTCTCTTAATATTCTCTCCTCTTTTTTAGATATTTCTCCTAAACTCCATTTTAAGCTTTGAATAAATTCATCTTCATCTGCAGTATCAAATTTTGAAGATTTTGTCTCAATAAAATCAACCTTTGCATAAATTCCCATACTATGAAGAGTATTTACTAAATAGATATAATCAGGTCGTGGAATAATATCTCTTTTTATTTGAGCTAAAATCTCTTTATCTATAAAACTTCCTCCCACTTTTGTTGTTATATAGACTCTTTTATTTGCTTTTTCATCTAATTTTTTTAAAGCTTTTTTTATATCTTTTACTTCCATAGACCTACTTGCAACTACAATATCAGCATTTGGAACATCTTCCCAAGAGTCATACCAAGATTTATGAATGCTTACTAAATTATCAATTTCTTTGTTTTTTGCATTTTGTTGTGCATAATTTAACATCTCTTTTGAATAATCAAGAGCATAAACAGTTTTTAATTTTTTTGCAAGAGCTAAACTAATAGTAGCAGGTCCACTTCCCACATCAAGCAAAGTTTTACAATCGCTTATATCAACTCTTTTTGTAAACTCTTTTGTATATGGACTATTTAAAACATTTTGACTAAAATGCAAAGCCTTTTTATCCCAATCACTACTACTTTTACTTTTAAAAGTAGAGTTATTCATCTGTATTTTATATAGTTTTGAAAAGTTCAATTTATCTAAATTTGTTTTTACAAGTGACATTTTTAATCCTTTAAATCTTTTTGATAGTTGGAGAAAATGCTTTTGTACTTACATTTACTTTTTCTCCAATTATTAAATCTTGAGCTTCTATATTTGAAATTACAACTTCTACAATTTGCTGACCAATAGCTACAATAGCGATATTTATAACATCAACTTTTATAATATCAAGTAGAACACCCTCAAAACTAAATTTTTGGCTTCCTTGAGTTTTAAGTAAAATATCTTTTGGTAAGCCATCATCTATAATTTTTCCATCTTTTAAAACTAAAACTCTAGATGCTAATTTATACATCTCACTTGGATCATGGCTCACCATAATAGTTGTAGTTTCAAACTCTTTATGAAGTGTTAAAATCTCATCTTGAAGTTTTAATCTCATGTGAGGATCAAGAGCTGAAAGTGGTTCATCCATAAGAAGTATTTTTGGTCTTTTCATTAAAGCACGACAAAGACTAACACGCTGTTTTTGACCACCACTTAAAGAGCTTGGATATCTATTTTTAAGCTCATACAAATCTGTTAAGCTTAGAAGTTGTTTAGCTAAATCTTTATCTTTTTTTACATAAAGCAAATTATCAATTACACTTAAATTTTCAAATAGTGCATAATCTTGAAAAACAAATCCTATATCTCTTTTTTGAATAGGTTTTTTAATCTTTTCATTTAACCAAATTTCACCATCTACAATAATCTCTCCAAAAGCTTCTTCAAGACCAGCAAGAACTCTTAAAAGTGTAGTTTTTCCACTTCCACTATCTCCACTTAATGCTACAAATTCGCCATTTTGTAAAGATAGATTTATATCTAAATTCATAACTCCATTTGAACCGTGAAGCTCTTTTTTTATATTTAAACTAATCATTTCACAATTCCAATCTTCTTTTGTTTTCCATTGAAAATGTAAACTGCAAGCAAAGTTATGAAACTAAGAATAATCATAATTAAACTATAAATATGGGCATTTTTATAATCCATGATTTCAACAAACTCATAAATTGCAATTGCTGCTACTCTTGTCTCATTTGGAATGCTTCCACCAATCATTAAAACAACTCCAAACTCTCCAACAGTATGGGCAAAAGTTATTATTAGAGCTGTTAAAAGTGAAGGTTTTATATTTGGTAGAGCAATAAATAAAACAGTTCTAAATTTGCTTTTACCACTAATATAACTAGCCTCAAGCATATTTTTATTTAAGCTTTCAAAACCACTTTGAAGCGGTTGAACCATAAATGGAAGACTATAAATACAACTTGCAATAATAATTCCATATAGATTAAATACTAAACTAATACCAAAATGCTCTTGAAAAAATTGACCAATAATTGAGTTATGTGATAATCCCCAAAGAAGATAAAATCCTAAAACAGTTGGAGGAACAACAAGCGGCATTGTGCAAAGTGCTTCTAAAAATGGTTTTATTTTTGATTTACTTTGCGATAAGTACCAGCTAAGTGGCAAACATAGCACAAACAAAATCAAAGTTGTTATAAATGCCAATTTAAATGAGAGCAAAAATGGAGCATAATCAACATTTAATAGATAATCAATCATTTAAAACCTTTAAAATTGATAGGTCACTAGCTTTTATTAAGATATATACCTTATCATCTATTTTAAGATTTAATCTTATAAAAGAGTCTTTTGTGATTATACTTTCAAAAATTGTATTGTTTAATTCTAAAGTTATACTACATAGAAGTTCACCACAATTTATATCTACTATTTTTGCAAGAGTTTGGTTTGATAAACTAATATCTTCTATAAAATTTTTAGAGATAATTATATTTGTTGGTTTTACTATAAGTTCAACTTTTTTACCAATAGTTATATCTTTATTCAGCTCTAAACTCATCATTTTTAAAGTTATATTATTAAAATCAAACTCTACGATATTTAAACTATCTTTTGTTCTAATCTCTTTTACTCTTGCAATCATAATCTCTTCTTTTATTTAACTAAGTATCCAAATTTTACAAAAATATCTTTTGCTTTTTTACTTAGAATAAAATCATAAAAAGCTTTTGCTTCACTATCTCCTTGAGCTCTTTTTAATATTACTATACCTTGATCAATTGGAGTATAAAGCTTAGGATCTACACTTACCCAGTGAATATTCTCTTTGTATTTTGACATCTTTTCATCATATAAAGATGATTTTGCTATAAATCCAATATCAGTTGCTGTTATAGCATAAGTTACAGTTTGAGAGATAGATTCAGCATATACAAGTTTATTTTCAATCTTCTCTTTTAGATTTGCATTTTCAAAAGCTTCCATAGTTGCTCTTCCATAAGGGGCTGTTTTTGGATTTGCAATAGCTATTTTATTTATATTTGAATCCTCAACTATGCTAATTCCTTTTTTTAAATCTAACTCTTTAGAGCTTAACATTGCTAAACTTCCTTGAGCATAAATAACAGGTTTTGTGATAGTTAAATTCTCTTTTTCTAAAGCTTGTGGAAATTTCATATCAGCACTTAAAAAAATATCAAATGGTGCACCATTTTGAATTTGAGCTGTAAATTTACCACTACTTCCTAAAGTTACTTGAATTTTAGTATCTGGATTTGTTTTATTAAACTCTTTTATTAAATCATTAATTGCATAACTTACATTTGCTGCAACTGCTACATTTATTGTTCCTGCAAAAGCAGTTGAATATAAAATCGCAAGTGTTAAAATAATTTTTTTCATAATATCTTCCTTATCTTCCAATCATAATATCAGACTCTTTTATAATAGCATCAACTTTACTTCCAACTTCTAATTTCATATTGTTTATAGATTCAGTAGTTATAACTGCAACAACTTTATCTTCATTTCCAATATTTATTATAACTTCTGAGTTTACCTTAGATAGATTGATTTGCTCTATCTCTCCTTTTAATATATTTCTAGCACTAATTTTAAATTCACTTTGATTTGATATTAAAACATTACTAGATTTTATAACAGCAACAACCTCATCAAAAAGCTCTAAACCAAGATTTTGTACAGCACTATTTGTTATAGTTGAAGTTAAAATATTTCCACTTTTTAGTTTTAAACTAATTTGAGCATTAACTTCTCCTAAAACTATATCTTGTACAACACCAACTATTTGATTTCTAGCACTAATTTGCATTGATAATCTCCTTATTGTTTTAAGTGTTCCACTATTTAAATCTGTAATTCGATTTAAATTTTCAATAAATTTTTTATGCTCCTCTTTTAGTAAAGAGTAAGTTTGTAAAATCTTCTCTCCATACTCCGTAAGGGTTGTTCCACCACCACCAGCTCCTCCTGTTTCTCTTAAAACAATAGCACTGTTGGCTAAATTATTCATAGCTTCAATAGCTTCCCATGCTCCTTTATAGCTCATAGGAACTACTTTTGCTGCTTTATTTATAGATCCTGTTTGTTTAATAGCTTTTAAAAGTTCAATTCTTTTTTCAAGTAAAAAAGGTTTATTTAAAAGCTCAAAAGTTAAAGTAGATGAAACTGGCATATTTCTCCTTGTTATTTTTGTAATATATAACGAGCAAGAATTCTATCTTTATATAACTTAATATATAATGATTTTTTATAAACTCTTCAATTATGATATTATTATAAAATTTTTTAAAAGGGGATGATTATATGCAAATAAATGAGCTATTGCTATATTTCTTAGCTACAGTAGTTTTTAGTTTTTTAATAGGTTTAGAAGTTAGAGCATATTTGTCCAAATTTCATGAAAATGATTCAAAAATATTTTTAGGAACAATAAGAACATATACATTTTTGGGAATTATAGGATTTATTTTATATAAACTTGAACCAGATAATTTTACTCTATACTTAGCTGGATTTTTATCTTTTACACTACTTTACTCTTTACTTTTTTATAAACTTTTAGAAGACAAAAAGAGCAGTATTTTATTATATTTAGTTGCAATTATTGTATATAGTTTTGCCCCCTTAATAAATCTTTTTCCTTTTTGGTTAAGCTCTTTAATATTTGTTGTTACAATATTTTTATTAAATGCTAAAAATAAATTCTTAAAATTTAAGATAAATATAAATATCTATGAGCTTGAAACTTTAAGTAAAATTATACTTCTAACAGCTGTTGTTTTACCACTTCTTCCTCAAGATAAAACAATTCCATATCTAGGAATATCTTTATATAAAATTTGGCTTACAGTTGTTGTAATATCTTCAATATCATACTTTAGTTATCTTCTTCAAAAATATATTTTTCCTTCAAAAGGGATACTTTTAACTGGAATTTTAGGAGGTCTTTACTCTTCAACTGCAACAACAGTTGTTTTATCAAAAAAATCTCAATCTTTAGAAAATAGCGATATGTTTACAGCTTCTATAATTTCTGCAACTTTAATGATGTATTTAAGAATTACAGTAATAGCTGCACTATTTAATATGGAAGTTTTCAAAATATTGGTTTATCCATTTCTAATATTTTCATTAATTTGTATAGTTATAACTTTTGTATATTATAAAAAAGCATCAAATGGTTTAGCAAATATTGAACTAACAGATTCAAATCCATTAGAATTGGGAACTGCTTTTATTTTTGCTTTTTTATTTATAGTTACTATGATTATTACAAGTTTTGTAGTTGATTCTTATGGGACAACAGGTTTAAATATCTTATCTATGATTATTGGATTTACAGATATTGATCCATTTATTCTATCACTATTAGCAGGAAATTATAATATTGATATATCTTCTGTAGCTTCAGCTATTATTATTGCAACTGGAAGTAATAATATTTTAAAGGCTGTATATACATTTTGGTTTGCAAAGAGAAAAGCAATATCTAGTTTTGTTTTATTAACAACTCTTGGAGTTTTAACAATAATGGTAGGATTAATCTTATGATTTTCTTACTTATTGTTACATTTTGATTAAATTTTTAAATAAGTTTTTAAAATAAATCTAAATGAAATAAATTTTTGCTATAATTTTCGCTTTAAAATGATTTATAATTGATGAGTATAAAACTTACAGAAAAGTTTAACTAAAACACTATACTCATCACTTATTAATCATCTAAACTCATCTTTCTTAAATAATCACTAATTTTTGGAATATTATCAACTCTACAAACTAAACATGTTGGTATATAAGCCTCTTCTTTTGGTAAAACAGTAATTTTTATATCTTTATCATATCCCATTTTTTTTACTATACTTATTGGTAGCAATGATTTACCCATACCAACTTTTATGCAAGATAAAATTGTTTCTAAATTTCCAAATGGAAGACTCTTTTGTACAAAAATATTTTTTTGTTGGTAATAGCTTTTTAAAAATTCATCATAAACACAACCCTCTTTAAATGTTAAAGTTACATTTGGAACATCATCTTTTTGAGGTTCAAGAATTGCAATTTCCTCTTCAAATTTTTTTAAAACTACTAAAGAATCATTTGTAGGTTCACCACTTATAAATGCTATATCAACTCTATAATCAAGAATTAATTCATATATATCTTTTGTTGTTCCAGTAAATAGCTCAAGATGTAAATTTGGAAAATCTTTATGAAGTTTTAATAAAAATGGCGAAATTCTAACAGCTGCATTACAATCTGTTGAACCAATTTTTAAAGTTCCAGTTTCAATATTGTTATTAGAAATAGAATCGATACAATTTTGCATTTTATGTATTAACTCAAGAGCTTGAGGGTATAGTTTTTCGCCCTCTTTTGTCAAAATTACACCTTTTGGAACTCTAAAAAAAAGTTCAACTTTTAAATTCTTTTCTAGCTGTTTTATTCTTGAAGTTACATTTGATTGGGCACATTTTAGCTCATTTGCTGCTAGTGAAATACTCTTTTTATTTGCAACAGTTACAAAAACTTTTAATAAATTTAGATCCATATCATCTCTCCTTATATCACATATCATTATAAATTATTTGACATAAAATAACTTTTAGTGATATCATAACAAAAATTTGGTTTTTGAGGCAAAATATGTTGAAGCTTTTTGATAGAAATAATAATATCTCAATTTTAATTGCTGGAATTTTCTCTATAATTATTGGTATTGGTGTTGCAAGATTTGCATTTACAGGATTAATTCCTCCTATGCTCGATGATTATTTAACTATTAAATTTGTTGGAATTTTGGCCTCTTTAAATTTTGCTGGATATTTAAGTGGATCACTATTTTCAATCTTTATAAAAGATATAAATGTAAAGGTTTATTTGTATAGGTTTGGTGTTGTTTTGGCAATTCTTACAACTTTTGTTTTAGTTTATAGCACAAACGATACAGTTTGGATGGTATCAAGAGTATTAGCAGGGTTTGCTGGAGCTATGTGTTTAATAGTTGGAACTGCAATTGTTATGCAAAAACTTACAATAAAAAGTAAAACAAAAGCTATGGGAATTCACTTTAGTGGAATTGGATTTTCTATTTTAACTACAGATTTAATTGCAAGATTTGTTTTGAGTTTAGATTATAGCTGGAGAGATTCATGGTTTGTTTTAGCTATTTTTGCAATAGTTTTGTCATTTTATAGTGTTTATATTCTATCATTTGACAAAGAGGTAAAACAAAATCAAGTAAAACAGAAATTTGATTTTACAATTTTTACACCATTTGTAATAGTTTTAATTATGGCATATTTTGCAGAAGGTGTTGGATTTGTAGTTCAAGCTACATTTTTACCAGACATTATAAACAACCTTTCTGGACTTGAAGGTTATGGAAGTCTTACTTGGACACTTGTAGGAGTTGCTGGAATTCCATCTTGTATTATTTGGATGTTATTGGCACATAAATTTGGAAGCTCAAACATAATAATAATTGCACTTTTACTTCAAGCTGTTGGAATTTTAATTCCAGCTTTTACAAGTGATATATATCTAAATTTATTAAGTGGAGTTTTATATGGAGGCACTTTCATAGGACTTGTTGCACTGTTTATGAATTTAGGTGGGCAGTTATCAAAAGGAAATCCAGTTGTTTTAATGGGAGCTTTAACAACATCTTATGGAGTTGGTCAAGTAATAGCTCCACTTTATAGTGTATATTTTATTGAAAAATATGGAAACTATGATTATGCTTTATATTTAACAGCTATTATTGTAATTGGTGGAGCTATTTTACTTTTTATGGCAAAAAAATTTGAGCCAAAAGATATTTGCTAAATTTTATTTTATCTGCTCTAAAATCTCTTGATTTTTTGAGTAGATTTTGTAAGTTACACCTTTATATGGGAATTCAAGATGATTTGCATGAAGCCAAAGTCTGCTTGAACCTGTAATTTTAAATCTATCCTCTTTGCTTAGAGTTTTATTTAAGTAATTTTCAGCATTCTCATCATCAACACCATAAATAGGATCTCCTAAAATTGTATGTCCAATTGAGTGAAGATGGACTCTTATTTGATGTTGCCTTCCTGTTAGTGGAATTGCTTCAATGAGTGTCAAATCTTTTTCTTTATTATATTTTATTGGTTTTATGATTGTAGTTGATTCTTTTCCATTCTCATTTTCAGAGCAAACCTTCATTCTGACACCTATTAATAAACCTTCTTTATCAATAGCTTTATCAATTTTTATCTCTTTTTTTATCTCACCATTTACAATTGCTAAATAAGATTTATGATATTTTTTTTCTTGAAACATATCTTTTAGCTCAATTTCACTCTTTTTATTTTTCCCAACTATTACTAAACCACTTGTTTCAGCATCAATTCTATGAATTAAATTTGCATTTTCTCCAAAGTGATATCTTATTTCATCAAGTAAAGAGTAAGGAGTGTTTTTAGAAATTGGGTGTACCATAAGATGAGTTGGTTTATCAAAAATTGCAAAATCTTGAAATTCTAATAAAGGTTTTAATCCTTTGGAATTGCCTTCAAAAAGTGCTATAAAGATATGATTTGTTGGTATTATTTCGCCTGTGTTTATATTATTATTATTTTCATCAAAAACTCTTCCTTTTGATACAAGTCTTTGTGCTACTTTGCCTTCTATACCGAGGTTGTGAACTAGAAATGCTTGAATTTTTTTATCTTTTATCGCTTCATATTTCTTTAGTGTAAATGCCAAATTTATTCCTTAGATTTTATCTTATATTTTGCTCTAGTTAGGTATAGTTCAAATTCAATTTTAAAGCAATTTTATAATAAAAAAGATAGAAATACGATTAGAAGGGTAATTTATGGTAGAAAGATACGCAAGAAAAGAGATGAGCTCAAAATGGACACAAGAAGCAAGATATGCAGCTTGGTTGGAAGTAGAAAAAGCAGCTGTAAAAGCTTGGAATAAATTAGGTCTTATACCAGATAGTGATTGTGAAAAAATAGTAAAAAATGCAAAATTTTCAGTAGAGAGAATTGAAGAGATAGAGGCTATTACTAAACATGATTTAATAGCATTTAATACAAGTGTAAGTGAGAGTTTAGGAGAAGAGTCAAGATGGTTTCATTATGGAATGACATCTTCAGATGCCGTTGATACAGGTGTTGCTTTACAAATGAGAGACTCTTTACAAATTATTATTGATGATGTAAAAATGCTACTTGAATCAATTAAAAAAAGAGCTATGGAACATAAATATACTCTAATGGTTGGAAGAAGCCACGGTATTCATGGAGAGCCAATAACTTTTGGACTTACATTAGCTGTTTGGTATGATGAAGTTAAAAGACATCTAAAAAATCTTGAAGAGACTATGGAGGTTATTGCAGTTGGTCAAATTTCTGGAGCTATGGGAAATTTTGCTCATGCACCTTTAGAGCTTGAAGAGTATGCAATGGCTGAGCTTGGTCTTAAACCTGAACCTTGTTCTAATCAAGTTATTCATAGAGATAGATATGCAAGACTTGCTACAACTTTAGCACTTCTAGCTTCTAGTGTTGAAAAATTTGCAGTACAAGTTAGACATCTTCAAAGAACTGAAGTTTATGAAGCTGAGGAGTATTTTGCAGCTGGACAAAAGGGAAGTTCTGCTATGCCACACAAAAGAAACCCTATTTTAACTGAAAATATAACTGGACTTGCAAGAATAATTAGAGCTTATGTAACACCTGCTTTAGAAAATGTTGCTTTATGGCACGAAAGAGATATCTCTCACTCTTCAACAGAGAGATTCTGGTTACCAGATGCATTTATTACAACAGACTTTATGCTTCATAGAATGAATAGCGTTATTGCAAATCTTACAGTTATGCCTGAAAATATGATGAAAAATCTAAATTTAACAGGTGGACTTGTATTTTCTCAAAGAGTTTTACTAGAGCTTCCACTTCAAGGAGTTAGTAGAGAAGATGCATATAAAATAGTTCAAAGAAACGCAATGAAAGTTTGGCAAGAGATTCAAAAAGGAAAACCAACTACAAATGAAAAAGGTGAGTCTTTATATCTTCAATATCTTTTAGCAGATGAAGAGTTAAGAAAATCTTTAAGTGAAGATAAGATAAGAGAGTGTTTTAATTTTGACTACTATACAAAAAATGTAGAGAAAATTTTCAGCAGAGTTTTTAACTAATAGGGGATTTTAAATGGCAATAATGATTCAAAAAAGAAATGGTCGAAAAGAGGTTTTGGATATTACAAAAATACAAAAAATGACTATTGAAGCAACAGCTGGACTTGATGGTGTTAGTCAAAGTGAGTTAGAGCTTGATTCTCATATAAAATTTGTTGATGGAATGAACTCAAGTGATATTCAAGATGCTTTAATTAAAACGGCTGTTGAGAAGATTGATATTGATGTTCCAAACTGGACTTTTGTTGCTGCTAGACTATTTTTATACGATTTATACCATAGGGTTGGGATTGCAACTTGTGGAGTAAAAGGCGAAGCATATAGAGACTTAAAAGAGTACATTAGCTTTGGAATTGAGGCTGGAAGATTAATACCAAATTTAGCAAGTGGTTATGATTTAGATGATTTAAACTCATATATTGACCCAAGTAGAGACTTTTTATTTAACTATTTAGGAATTAAAACTCTATATGATAGATATTTGATTAAAAACTCTAAAGGTGAACCAATAGAACTTCCTCAACAAATGTTTATGGCAATTGCTATGTTCTTAGCTCAAAATGAAGATAATAAACAGGAAAAAGCAAAAGAGTTTTATGATGTTATCTCTAAATTTGAAGTTATGCTTGCAACTCCAACTTTAAGCAATGCTAGAACAAATAGACATCAATTAAGCTCTTGCTATATTGGTTCAAGTCCTGATAATATTGAAGGTATCTTTGATGGCTACAAAGAGATGGCACTATTATCTAAATATGGTGGTGGAATTGGTTGGGATTGGAACCAAATAAGAAGTTTAGGTGGAGCTATTGATGGTCATAAAAGTGCAGCTGGTGGAACTGTTCCATTTTTGAAAATCACAAATGATATTGCAATTGCTGTTGATCAATTAGGTACAAGAAAAGGTGCAATTGCTGTTTATCTTGAGACTTGGCATATGGATATTATTGATTTTATTGATTTAAAGAAAAATAGTGGAGAAGAGAGACGAAGAGCTCATGATCTTTTCCCAGCTCTTTGGATTAGCGATCTATTTATGCAAAGAGTTTTAGAGGACTCTTATTGGACTTTATTTGATCCAGCTGAAGTAAAAGATTTAAGTGAGTGCTTTGGTGATGAGTTTACTGCCAAATATATAGCTTATGAAAATAGTGACAAAGTTACAAAAAATAGAATAAAAGCAAAAGATTTATGGAAAAAAGTGTTAACTTCATATTTTGAAAGTGGAAGCCCATTTTTATGTTTTAAAGATACTGCAAATAGAGTTAATCCAAATCAAAATAGTGGAATTATTAGAAGTTCAAATTTATGTACTGAGATATTCCAAAATACAAATCCAAATCACTACTTAATTAAAGTAGAGTTTGAAGATGGAACTATTGAAACTTTTGAGGAGAATGATGTTTTAAAACTAGATAGTGGAATTTCAAAAAAAGCAAATAAAGTAACTGCACTTGATAGTATAAATGGTAAAAAAATCTTTATAGTTGAAAAAGAGAAAATAGATGGAGATACTGCTGTTTGTAATTTAGCAAGTGTAAATCTATCAAGAATCAATAGTTTTGAAGATATAAAAAGAGTTGTTCCAATAGCTATTAGAATGCTTGATAATGTAATAGATTTAAATTTTTATCCACTTAGAAAAGTAAAAGCAACAAACTTAAAAACAAGAGCAATAGGTCTTGGAGTTATGGGTGAAGCTGAAATGTTAGCAAGTCATAAAATATCTTGGGGAAGCGTTGAGCATTTCAAAAAAATTGATGAAATTATGGAAGCTATTTCATACAATGCAATAGAATCAAGTTCAAATTTAGCTCTTGAAAAAGGGTCATATAGTTTATTTGAAGGTTCAAATTGGAGCAAAGGGGTTATGCCTCAAGACCATACTCCTCAAGCTGTAAATGCTTTAGTTGAGAAAGATTTATTTGATAGCTCTTGTGATTGGGAATCTTTGAGAGAAAAAGTGAAAAAAGATGGTATGAGAAATGGTTACCTAATGGCTATTGCTCCAACATCATCTATCTCAATTTTAGTTGGGACAACTCAAGCAATAGAACCTGTTTATAAAAGAAAATGGTTTGAAGAGAACTTAAGTGGATTAATTCCAGTAGTTGTGCCAAAATTAAGTCCTGAAACTTGGGAGTATTATACACCTGCATTTGAGATTGATCAACTTCAAGTTATAAAAGCAGCAGCAATTAGACAAAAATGGATTGACCAAGGACAAAGTACAAATATTTTTATGAGTTTAGATAAAGCAAGTGGAAAATATCTGCATGAAATTTATACTTTAGCTTGGAAACTAGGTCTTAAATCAACTTATTATTTAAGAAGTCAAAGTCCTGAAGCAAAAAATGATGTAGAAGATAGAAGTATGGAGTGCGCTGGTTGTCAATAAAGACACCATTTACATTTTTTTAAAGGAAAATAGATGGAAAGAAAAATTATATATAACCCAAATTCAAAAGAATCGTTAAACGAAAGAAGAGTTTTTGGTGGAAATAGTGATGGAATGATTAACTTCACTAAAATGAAATATCAATGGGCATTAAATCTTTGGGATACTATGGAAGCTAATACTTGGTTTCCTAGAGAAGTTCAAATGACACAAGATGCAAAAGATTATAAGTATCTAACACCAGCTGAAAAAAGAATGTACGATTTGGTTTTAAGCCAACTTATTTTTATGGATAGTTTACAAACAAATAACCTAATGGATAATATAAATCCATATATAACAGCACCTGAGATAAATGCTTGTTTATCTAGACAATCTTATGAAGAGGCAAATCATAGTAAATCTTATGCTGTTATGGTTGAATCAATCTCTGATAACACAGATTTAATCTATGATATGTGGAAAACAGATGCAAAATTAAAAGAGAAAAATACTTATATTGCAGAAGTTTATAAAAACTTATCTCAAGGTGAATTAACAGATGAAAAACTTCTTTTAGCACTATTTGCTAATCAAATTCTTGAAGGTTTATATTTTTATGCAGGTTTTGCAGCTATTTATGCACTTGGAAAAAGTGGTAAGATGCTTGGAAGTTCACAAATGATTAGATTTATTCAAAGAGATGAAGTTACTCATCTATTACTATTTCAAAATATGATAAATAGTGTAAGAAAGGAAAGACCTGATCTATTTACAACTGAGCTAGAGCAAAAAGTAAGAGCAATGTTTAGAAAAGCTGTTGAACTTGAATCTTCTTGGGGAGCATATATTACTCAGGGGCAAATTTTAGGTTTTACAGATGCAATAATCACACAATATATTCAATATTTAGCAGATAGAAGACTTGAAGCTGTTGGATATAAAGCAGAATACAGTGTAAAACACCCTATTCCTTGGGTTGATGGTTATGCTTCATTTAATGATCAAAGAACAAATTTCTTTGAAGGAAATGTTGTAAACTATTCAAAAGGAAGCATTGATTTTGATGATTTTTAATTAAATATGTCAAATTTTAGAAAAATATATTTATTGGTTATATTTACAATTTTATTAAACTTTATAGCTATTTATAGTTTTGATTATAAAGAGTTTTTCAGTGATAAAAATGAGTTTAAAATCAGTGATGTAGATGATTTTAGTAATATTTTTTTTGGAAAAAAATATCTCTATTCTGACTATACAATTTTAAAACAAAATAATATTCTTGTACTGAGTGGAACATTTAGTACAAATGCCGTTTTAGAAGAGTTTAAAACGGCTCTTAAAATAAATTTAGATGAAAATATTACTATTGATAAAAGTAGAAAAATAGATTTTGAAACTGCAAATAGAGTTTATAAGATAATAGATTTCTTAAAAGAGTATATGGAAAATGGTTCAAAAATAGTAGTAAAGAATAATAATATAATTTTTGAAGGTGCAGTTAAATATAAAAGATACGCAAGATTAGTTCAAATTTTAGAAAATGAGTTTGAAAGTGATACTTTTTTTGTAGATATTGATACTTTAGAGTTTAATTAAAGATTTAAATACCATTTTAATTTAAAATAATATAGAATATTACCAATTTATTAAAATAAACACAGGGGATATTTTATGATAGAAGTTTATGAATATATAGTTTCAAAACCATTTCTTGTTTTGTTAATAGGAATTTTAATTGGATATTTCATTTCAAGGGGACAAAAAGAGAGATTTAAACCTATATCTAACTCTTCAAGTACACAAGAAATAGAAGAAAAAAGAGTTAAAATAAATCCAATTTTTAACAAAAATGCCTCTCTTGATGCAAAACCAATGGTTCTTAGTGCTTCAACAAAAAAAGATAGTTTTATTAAAATTAAAGGTATTAATGAAGATTTAGAAAAGAGGCTTTATGATTTGGGTATTTATCAATATGATCAGATTGCTACTTGGACAAGTAAAAACTGTGATTGGGTTGAGAGTTTTTTACAACTTCCAGGATATATTAGATCAAATCAATGGGTAGAACAAGCAAAAATTCTAAAAACAGGAAGAGAGACAAGCTATAGCCAAAAGCTTTTAGATGAAGAGATTTCAGAAAATTAGTAAAAATAGATTAATCTATCTTTACTAAATATCTTCCAACAGCTTTTGAATTTAGAATATTTGAATAGGCATCCTTTATATCATTTAGTTTTATCTCTTTAGTAATTAAATTTAAATTACCAACTTTATATATTGATGCCAATTTTTCCCAAGCATCTTGTTTTTTATCTAAACTACACTCAACACTATCAATCCCAATTAATCTAACACCTCTTAAAATAAAAGGGAATACATTTGTATGTAAATCGCTTGATGATGTAAGTCCACAACAAGTAACAACTCCATCATAGTTTGTCTGTTTTAAAGCTGTTGATAAAATTTCTCCGCCAGTTGTATCAATTACAGCACTATATTTTGTAGGTAAAAGAGCTTTTTGACTATCTTTTAGGAAATCATTTCTTAAAATAACCTCTTTTGCTCCAATATCTTTTAGAAATTCAATGCTACTCTCTTTTCCTGTAACTGCCGTGACATAAAATCCTAAATTATTTAAAATAGTAACCGCTAAAGAACCAACTCCACCTGTGGCACCTGTAACTAAAATATGGCTACCTTTAAAATTTTTAATATGATTTGTAATCTCATTGATACTTAGTGCTGCAGTTAATCCTGCTGTACCATAAATCATTATATCTTTATCACTTAATTTATCAGAAGTTTTTGCTACCCAGTTTGATGGTACTTTTACATATTGACTATGTCCACCATTACTATTCATTCCAAAATCATAACCAGTTACTAATACTCTATCCCCTACTTTAAATTTTAAAGATTTAGTTTCAACTATTATTCCAGCAACATCTACTCCAGTAATATGAGGAAATTTTTTTGTAACTCCAGGGTGCCCAATTGAACTAAGAGCATCTTTATAATTTAAAGATGAATATGTAGCTTTTATAATAACTTCATTTTCACCACATATTGGTTTTTCTATCTCTTTTACACTTGAAGAGATGTTTCCATTTTCATCTTTTTCTACTACAAAAGCTTTCATTTTAACTCCTTTAGTTTTTTAATAAATCCTTTAGGCTATCTTGAGGTTTTTTACCATCTAAAATTAGTTTTATCTCTTTTGCTATTGGTGTATAAATATTATGTTTATTGGCAAGTTTATCAATAGCATAAGCTGTTTTAACACCCTCTGCAACCTCCCCTAATTCTTCTAAGATATCTTTTAGCTCTTTATTTTTTGCTAAGCCTAAACCTACTCTAAAGTTTCTACTCATAGTTGAATTTGCTGTTAAAAATAGATCTCCAGCACCACTAAGACCTAAAAATGATGAGTTTTTTGCTCCAAAATATTTTCCAAATCTTTGCATCTCTACTAAACCTCTTGCAATTAAAGATGCTTGAGCATTTTTTCCAAGATTTAAACCTTCACAAATTCCACTTGCAATTGCAAGAACATTTTTATAAGCTCCTGCAATTTCAGCTCCTATTACATCAGAGCTATAGTAAGTTTTTATAAAATTTGGGAAAAAAGGGCTAAATTGTCTATATAGTTTTTTTGATTTTGAGTTTATTACAAGGGCACAAGGAAGAGCTTGTATAACCTCAGCAGCAAAGGATGGTCCTGAGATAAATCCAATATTTTTATCTGGAACAAAAGATTCATAGATTTCATTTAAAAAATCTCCACTTGAAGCCTCTATTCCTTTACTCGCAACTAATATTTTTTGATTATTAAAAACAAAGTTGTTTTCTAACCAAGCTCTTATCTCTTGAGCTGGGATTGCAATTACTAAATATTCACAAGATAGTGCAAACTCTAAATCAACAAAGTTTTTAATCTCTCTTTTTGTTCTTGAAGTAATATAACAATCTTGTTTAGCACTTAGTGCAAAATGAAGAGCTTGTCCCCATTTTCCAGCACCTATAACTGCAATCTTACCTTTTTGCATTATTTTGATAATCTCTCTTTAATTAGTTCATTTACTTTTTGAGGATTTGCACTCCCTTTAGATGCTTTCATAGTTTGACCTACAAAAAATGCAAACATCTTCTCTTTTCCAGCTTTGTACTCTGCTACTTTATCTGCATTTGAAGCTAAAATTTCATCAATAATAGTTAATATTGCTCCATCATCACTTACTTGCTTTAAACCTAACTTCTCAATTGTTTCATCAACATTTTTTGAACTATTCTCAATTAAATAATCTAAAACCTCTTTAGCGGCTTTTCCAGAGATTGTACTATCTTCTATTCTTTTTACAATTGTAGCTAGTGTTTTTGCATCAATTGGTGATTGCTCAATAGTAATCCCCTCTTTTAATCTTCCTTGAAGTTCAACAGTAAGCCAAGTTGTAGCATTTTTAGCACTAATTCCTTCACTCATCATCTCATCAAAATAGTTTGCCATCTCTAAAGATGAAGTTATAACAGACGCATCATACTCTTTTAGTCCATACTCTTTTACAAATCTCTCTTTTTTCTCATCTGGAAGTTCTGGAATTTTAGAGTACTCTTTAATCATCTCATCACTAATAATTAAAGGAAGCAGATCTGGATCTGGGAAATATCTATAATCAGCAGCATCCTCTTTTCCTCTCATAGATCTTGTCTCTCCTGTAGCTGTGTCAAAAAGTCTTGTCTCTTGAACAATTTTTTCCTCATACTCTCCATCTTCCCAAGCCTCTATTTGTCTATTTACCTCATATGCAATTGCTTTTTCAATAAATCTAAATGAGTTCATATTTTTAATTTCACATCTTGTGTAAAATTTAGTATCCCCTTTTGGTCTTATAGATACGTTAACATCACATCTAAAACTTCCTTCTTGCATATTTGCATCACTAATTCCTAAATATCTTACAATTGAGTGAAGTTTTTTAAGATATAAAATAGCTTCCTCAGCACTTCTCATATCAGGCTCACTAACAATTTCAAGCAAAGGTGTTCCTGCACGATTTAAATCAACTTGTGAGTGATTACCACTATGGATATTTTTTCCAGCATCATTTTCTAAATGAGCTCTTGTAACTCCAATAGTTTTACTTCTTCCATCAGCAAAATCAATAGTTAATTCACCAAGCCCAACAACTGGGATGCTTAATTGTGATATTTGATAACCAGTTGGTAAATCTGGATAAAAATAGTTTTTTCTATCAAAAATTGAGACTTTGTTTATCTTTGATTTAAGAGCAGTTCCAAGCATAATAGCCTTATGAACAGCCTCTTTATTTAATACAGGAAGTCCTCCTGGAAGTGCTAGACAAGTTGGACAAGTATTACTATTTGCCTCTTCTCCAAAACTTGTTGCACATGAACAAAAAAGTTTTGTTTTTGTATTTAATTGTACGTGAACTTCTAATCCTATAACTATTTCAAACATATTATTTGACATCTAATTTACTCCTTATCTTATTACTTTAATATCTGCTGTTAATTTCTGTTTTTCAAAATGTTGTTCTAAAAACACTTTTTCTCTTTGTTCCATAATTTCATTAAAAATTCTATCTTTTACAATATCAAAATTTATAGCCTCATTTCCTTCTCTATTCTTTATATATAAAGATATATATTGATTATTCAATGTAAATATTGGAGTAAAAGATCTATTTTTAGTAGTAGTTAAAACATATTGTAGTTGTGCATTAATATCTTTACTATCAATTTTTAGTTCACTTACTGTTACAGATGGTATAACCTTCATTGGTGTTGAAATTTTTTCAATTAAATCCTCTTTATTTGAAGAGCTATATTGAGTCACATAAAAATATTTTGAAGTTTGATATTGTGAAATATTTTTTTCATAATATAACTTTACATCATCAATTGTAGCAATAGCAAGTTGCCCACGAACAAGTTTTTTGATTAGTTTTTGTCTAATAACACTATCTTTTACTTCATTTTCAAAATCATTATAGTTTGGATATTTTTGTTTAATAATTGATTTAAAACTATAAACATCCATTCCATTTGAATTTGCAAGGTTTTCAATCTGTTCATTAATATCAAATATATCAGCACTTATATTGTTTTGTTTTACAAGTTGCTCAAAAAGAGTTTTATCTATTAAATAAGAGACAGAGCTATTTTCATCAACTCCTCTTTTTTTCATATCCTCTTTTATATCATATATAGTTATTGGATCTTCATTTACTAATACAGCTATTCCATTTATAGTATTAGCTAAAGTAAAACCAATAAAAAGAGAAAAAATTAATAAAATTTTTTTCATAGTGAGAATTTTCCTTTTTAAATAAAGATATTATTTTATCAAAACACTCTTAAGTTTTAGGAAATTTGCTCTATTTTTACCCCATTGTCTTCTAAAAATTTTGAAACTATATCTGAATTTGTGTGTTCATAAGATTTTTCATAAACAATTCTTTGAATACCACAAGCAATAATATTTTTAGAGCATTCACTACAAGGCTCAAGTGTTACATATATTGTTGCTCCTTCTATTGCTATTCCTTTTCTTGCAGCCCAAATAATTGCATTCATTTCAGCATGAATTTCATAAGTCTTAGACCATTCGTGATGATCTTTTGTATATTCGTCATTCCAATAATTACAACAATTTTGATATCCAGCTGGCGTTCCATTGTAGCCAGTTGATAAAATTCTTCCATCTTTTACAATAACAGCTCCAACTTGTTTTGATACACATTTTGAAGCCTTTGCAATCTCTTTTGCAATATTTATGAAATTTTTATCACTTATCATCTTTTATCCTAAATTTTTTTGGTATTTTAGCTATTTTTCTTAAAAAAAGCTTATTTTTTATAATAAAAGAATTAAAATTAGAAATATTTTGATATTATTTGAGAAATTTTTGAAAAAAAGGGATCAAATGGATTTTAAAGATATCAAAGAACTAATTAGAGTTTTTGACAAAAGCGAACTTAATAAGTTAAGAATAAAAGAGGCAGATTTTGAAATCTCTATGCAAAGAGGTTTTGAAGGAGGAGTTACAACTGTAGCTACAACTCCAATGGTATCTGCACCTGTTGCTTCTATTGCACCTACTTCTTCTGTTACAACATCTTCTGTTGCACCTGAAATAGCAAAAGATGATAGCAATGCTAATTCAAATGGAATTACAATAAACGCTCCAATGGTTGGAACTTATTACTCTGCTCCATCTCCAGATGCTCCACAATTTTGTGCAATTGGTGATATAGTTAGAAAAGGTCAAACTTTATGTATTCTTGAAGCAATGAAAATTATGAATGAGGTTGAAGCTGAATTTGACTGCAAAATTATAGATATATTAGTACAAAATGGATCACCTGTAGAGTACGATATGCCAATTTTTGTTGTAGAAAAAATATAAGAGCTTAAAATGGCAGAAATTAAAAAAATATTAATTGCAAATAGAGGAGAGATTGTTCAAAGAGCTATTAGAACAATCAGAGAGATGGGGAAAAAATCTGTTGCAATATATAGTGCTGGTGATAAAAATGCCTCTTATTTAAAGCATGCTGATGAAGCTGTTTGTATTGGTGGAGCAAAATCAAGTGAATCTTACTTAAATATTCCAGCAATCATAACTGCAGCTGAGATGACAGGTTGTGATGCAATTTTCCCTGGATATGGATTTTTATCTGAGAATCAAGATTTTGTTGAGATTTGTAAACTTCACAATATTAAATTTATTGGTCCATCTTCTGAAGTTATGGAAAAAATGGCTGATAAATCAAAAGCTAAAGAAGAGATGGTAAGAGCTGGAGTTCCTGTTGTACCTGGAAGTAAAGGTGCTGTTAGAACTTTAGAAGAGGGTAAAAAGATTGCAAGAGAGATTGGGTATCCAATTATGGCTAAAGCTGCTGCTGGTGGTGGTGGAAGAGGTATGAGACTTATTAAAGAGGAAAAAGACTTTGATCACCAATATTTAGCGGCTTCTAGTGAAGCATTAGCAGCTTTTGGTGATGGAACAATGTATTTAGAGAGATTTATAAACAATCCAAGACATATTGAAGTTCAAGTTTTAGGTGATTCTCACGGAAATGCAATTCATGTTGGTGAGAGAGATTGCTCTTTACAAAGAAGACATCAAAAAGTAATAGAAGAGTCACCTGCAATTTTGTTAAATGATGAAACTAGAGCAAAACTTCACGAAGTTGCTGTAAAAGCAACTAAATATTTAAAATATGAAGGTGCTGGAACTTTTGAGTTTTTAGCAGATGATAAACAAAATATCTATTTTATGGAGATGAATACAAGACTTCAAGTTGAGCATCCAGTTTCAGAGATGGTTTCTGGAATAGATATTGTTGAGTGGATGATAAAAGTTGCACAAGGAGAAGAGCTACCTTCTCAAGATAGTATTAAATTTAGAGGTCATGCAATTGAGTGTAGAATTACAGCCGAAGATCCAAATACATTCTTACCATGTCCTGGAAAAATAACTCAATGGATGGTTCCTGGTGGAAGAAATGTAAGAGTTGATTCACATATCTATGCAAACTATATTGTTCCTCCATATTATGACTCAATGATAGGAAAACTTATTGTTTGGGGAAGAGATAGAGAAAAAGCTATTAATATTATGAAAAGAGCTTTAAATGAGTTTGAAGTTACTGGAATTAAAACAAATATTCCATTCCATCAAAAAATGATGCTTAACAAAGATTTCATAAATAATAACTACGATACAAAATACCTTGAAGATTATAAAGGTTTAGATAGTATCTAAAAATTTAAGAGAGATTTTCTCTCTTAAAGCAAAACTTAATATAAACTTAGATAAAATCCGCCAATTTATACACATTTATATGCCTATCTTTTTTTAAGATTTAGTAATTTTATACTAATAACTTACATAATTTTTATATTTGATTATCCATTATAGGAAGGTTTTTTAATATAAGAGTGTATATTTAAAATATATACTTAAGGATAAAAAGTGACTTTTCAAGATTTTAATTTTAAAGAAAAATTACAAAAAGCAATAGACGAAGCTGGTTTTAAAGAACCAAGCCCAATACAAGTTGATGCAATACCACATATTTTAGCAGGTAAAGATATTGTTGGACAAGCTCATACAGGAACAGGTAAAACTGCAGCATTTGGATTGCCAGTTTTAAACCAATTAACAGGTAAAAATGCTGAAGCAGTTGTTATAGTTCCAACAAGAGAACTTGCAATGCAAGTCTCAGATGAGTTATTTAAATTTGGAAAACTTTTAGGAATTAATACTGCAACTGTTTATGGTGGACAATCATATTCAAGACAATTAAAATTAATTGAAACAGCAAGTATTATTGTAGCAACTCCAGGAAGATTTTTGGATTTACTAAGAAGTGGACAAATAAAAATTCAACCAAAATTTGTAATTTTGGATGAAGCTGATGAGATGCTTGATATGGGATTTTTAGATGATATCAAAGAGATATTTACATTTTTACCAAGTGAGAGACAAACTCTACTTTTCTCTGCAACAATGCCAGTAGCAATAAGAAATCTTGCAAAAACAATTTTAAAAGAGCCAGAGTTTGTAACAATTACGAAATCAGATGTTACAAATAAAAATATTACGCAAACTTTTTATGTTGTAGATGAGAGAGAAAGAGATGATGCACTAATAAGACTTTTTGATTATAAAAATCCAAAAAAATCTATTATATTTTGTAGAACAAAAAAAGATGTTGATAGATTATCTACATTTTTAATCTCTCAAGGTTTTATGGCTAAATCTCTTCATGGAGATATGGAGCAAAAACAAAGAGAAGAGGCAATTAAAGCATTTAAAACTTCTAAACTTGAAATTCTAATTGCTACAGATGTTGCAGCACGTGGATTAGATGTTAATGATGTAACACATGTATTTAATTATCATTTACCATTTGATGGTGAGTCTTATGTTCATAGAATTGGAAGAACTGGACGAGCAGGTAAAGAAGGAGTTGCAATATCTATTGTAACTCCACATGAGTTTAAAACTCTTCAAAGAATTGAACATACTATTGGAACTAAGCTTGAATCAAAAGTTGTACCAAATATTAGTACAGTAAAAGAGAAAAAAATAGATGATTTAAAAAAATCTATTATTACTCAAGAGATAAAAGATTATGCAATTGAATTAGTTGAAAGTTTAAAAGAAGAGTTTGATGTTTCAACAATTGCATTTAAATTAGCTTCAATTATTGCATCAAAAACTTATGTAAAAGGTAACAACAATATTGGTAAAAATGAAGTTGATTTAAAAAGATTAACTGAAATGTTATCAAAAGTTACAGATAGAAATGATGATAGAAGAGGACATAGAGGCAGAGGTCAAGGAAATAGAAATAGTAGAGGTGCTGGAGCTTCAAGATCAAGACAAAGAAGCTCAAGTGGTTCTAAAGAGAGATCAGGATCAAATAGATCTCCTAGAAGTAGAAGAGCCGATTAAAAAGAGTTTCCCATAAAATATTTTAATAAGGGTATTTATTATATAATCCCTTATTATTACAATTTGATTACAAGGAAATTTTATGGATATTAAAACTATAAAGACCATTGAAAGTGCCACCGAAAAGTCTCTTTCAAGTTTTGCTAAATTAACTCTCTCTTTGCTATTTTTACTAGCAGTTTTTCTTTGGACATACTCTTCTCACGGTACAGTTCCTGATAATACTTTCTTAATTATTGGTGCAATTTTTGGCGCTTACATGGCTTTAAATATTGGTGCAAACGATGTTGCAAACAATGTTGGACCAGCAGTTGGAGCTAAAGCTTTAACTTTAACAGGTGCAATTATAATTGCAGCTATTTTTGAAAGTGCTGGTGCAATTATTGCTGGAGGAGATGTTGTTAATACTATTAAAAGTGGTATTATAAATCCAGATTTAATAACAAGTAAAGACTCATTTATTTGGGCTATGACAGCTGGTCTTTTAGCAGCTGCTATTTGGTTAAACTTTGCCACATCTATTGGAGCACCTGTTTCTACAACTCACTCAATTGTTGGTGGAGTTATGGGAGCTGGAATTGCTAGTGCTGGATTTGCTATATTAGATTGGGGTAGTTTAGCAGAGATTGCATCTTCATGGGTAATATCTCCAATTTTAGGTGGAATTGTAGCCGCAGCATTTCTATTTTTCATAAAAAAACAGATTATTTTTAAAGAGAATATGTTGGAGCAAGCTAATAAGTTTGTTCCATATTTGATTGCTATTATGACATGGGCATTTACAACTTATTTAATTTTAAAGGGTTTAAAACAGCTAATAAACATAGGTTTTTGGGGAGCTTCATTTATTGGTATATTATTTGCTGTAGTCTCTTATTTTTTAATGAAAAAATATGTCTCACAAGCATCTAAAAATCTAACGAATGATAGAGCAAGTATAAATGCTTTATTTACTATTCCATTAATCTTTGGTGCTGCTTTATTATCTTTTGCACATGGTGCAAATGATGTTTCAAATGCTATTGGTCCACTTGCTGCTATTAATGATGCAATAATGTCAGGTGGAACAGGAGTTAAAGCTTCAGTTCCATTTTGGATACTTTTTGTTGGAGCAATTGGTATTGTAATTGGTCTTTTACTTTATGGTCCAAGACTTATTAAAACTGTTGGTAGTGAGATAACTGAACTTGATCAAATGAGAGCTTTCTCTGTTGCTATGGCAACAGCAGTTACAGTTATTTTTGCTAGTCAATTAGGACTTCCTGTATCTTCAACTCATATTGCAATTGGTGGTGTATTTGGAGTTGGTTTTTTAAGAGAGGCTTTAGATATTACTGAGAAAAAATTTCTTCAAGATATCAGAGAGAAGTTTAAAAAACATAAAAAAGATTTAGAAAGATCTCAACAAGAACTTGCAAAATTAGAGGCTGTAAAAGACAAAACTAAAAACACTTATATTAAAATTGTTGACCTTTTCAAAAAAATCGATGATATTGAAGCACAAGTTAAGCAAGAGAAAAAAGATTTCAAAAAAGCTAAAGGTGCAAAATATGTTAAAAGAGATGCAGTAAAAAGAATTATTGCTGCTTGGCTTATTACGGTTCCAACTTCAGCTCTTTTAGCTGCAGGAATTTACTATATGATTAAAGGTATAGTTGCAGTATAAGTAGATTTTCTACTTATACTATATTTTTTTAGGATTTTAAAATAGAAGCTATTTTTTCGGTTCTTCCAATATATTTTTTTATTTTATTAGGTTTTTTTGCAAAGAAAAGACTACAAACTCAAATAGATGAAAAATCATTAGTTCTACTATCTTTATATTTTCTTCAGCCAATTATGATTTTTTGGGGATTAACAAAAGAGCCAATTAATTATGAGTTTGTATTGTCTCCACTATTTTTTCTTTTATCAATGTTAATATCTCTTAGTTTTATGCTTATGTATTCAAAATTTCTCTTCTCTTCAAAAACAGATGAAAATATATTTTTAGCAACAGCATTAATAGGAAATACAGGAAACTTAGGAATTCCTCTAGGAATTGCTTTATTTGGTGTTGAATCAGTTCCTTATACAAGTATAATCAATATTGCAAATATATTTTTTATGTACACAATATCTATCTATTTTTTTGCACGAGATAAGTTTAATTTTAAAGATTCAGTTAAATCTATCTTTAAAATTCCAGTTATCTGGTTTGCAATTTTTGCTTTAGCCTTTAACTATTTTGAGTTTAAAATTCCAAAGGAGTTTGATTTTGCTTTAGAAATGGGAGCTTATACATCTTTAACTCTTCAATTAATCATTTTTGGAACATATTTGTATAGTGTGAAGGTTAAAACAATTCCTTGGAGATTATCCCTACAAATAAGTTTTGCAAAACATATTCTACTTCCAGTTGTAGGTATTGTAGTTATTGTAGGATTTACAAATTTAAATTCTATGATAGCATCAATTTTAATTATGGAGCTAATGATGCCTCTAGCAGTAAATAATGTAAATTTTTCTGTTGTTTATAATACTAAGCCAAGTGAAGTTGCAGCCACAATTTTAGTTTCATCTGCTATTTTTGTAGGAATTTTACATTTTTATATAGAGATTATTGAGTATTTTATATGAAAAAATTAGATACAGAACTATTAACTATATATTTTGAAGGTGAAATATATAATAAAAACTCTTTTAATTTAAGTGATAATCTTTTATTGTTAGAAGATTTTTATTTAAAGTATAAATATGATTTTTTAACAAAACTTGATGGAATTTTTGCTTTTTGTATTTATGATAAGCGAGATAATAGATATTTTTGTGCTAGAGATAGATTTGGTAATATTCCTTTATACTACTATATAAAAGAGGATAAATTCTATTTTTCAACTCAAATAAGAGATATATTAAATAGTTTATCAAATATACCAAAAATGAATAAAGTTGCTTTAAGTAAATATATTCAATATTTTTCTACTTTTGGCGAGGATACTTTTTATCAAGATATTTATAAACTAGAAGATAGTACCTATATTGTATATGAATTAAATAAAGAGCTAATCAAAAAAAGATATTATAAAATCAACACATATAAAACCATAAATGATGAAAATACAGCTTTAAAGAGTTTAGAAGAGCTTTTATATTCAAGTATTGAAAAGCGTCTTAAAAACTCTCCTTGCTCACTTTTAAGTGGAGGAGTTGATAGCTCTTTGATTGCATCAATTTATACTAAGATTTCTGGAAGAAAAATAGATACATTCTCAATTGGTTATAGTGAGTTTAAAAACTATTGTGAACTTCCATATGCCAAAATTACTTCAAATTTTATAAATTCAAATCATCATGAAGTTATTTTAGATAAAAAAACTTATATTGATAATTTCTATAGTTCACTTGATAATTTTGATGAACCTCACGCTGATAGTGCATCAACTCCTTTAAATATCTTATTAAAGAGTATTAAAGAGTTTGGTGCTACTGATATCTTATCTGGAGAAGGAGCTGATGAGCTATTTTTTGGTTACGATAACTATTCAAAATTTTTAAGATACTATAATTTTCAAAAATCTTTGACTAAAAATCAGTTTGATTTTTTAGATGAGATAATAGGTGCACTACAAAACAACACAAAAGAGAGTGAATATTTAAGAAGAGTTGTAAAAAAAGAGACTATTTATAACTCATTTGGTGAAGTTTTCAATGATATTCAAAAAAGAAAGTTATTTAAAAAAGTTCCAACATTTAAAGGTGAAACATCAAAACAGGATTTTATAGATAATATGAGCTATACAGATTTAAAAATTTGGGTTTCAAATGCAGTTTTAACAAAAACTTATAGAGTTACAAAAGCAAATAATTTGCAATTACACACACCTTTTTTGGATAATGATATATTAAAATATGTTTTTAGTATAGATAGTAGTCTGAAAATGGGAGATACAAATAAATATTTGCTTAAGAAAATTGCTCAAAATCATATTCCAGTTGAAATTATAAATAGAACAAAAAAAGGTTTTAATTCTCCATTTAATGAGTGGCTTCAAGATGAATTTGGAATTTATATTTTAGAAGTTATTTTAGAAGTTAATAAAAAGACAGATTTATTTAATGATGATTATCTAAAACATATATTTAATCTAGCAAGTTCAAATAAATTTAAACAACATTTGTATTCAATATTTATATTCTCTTTGTGGTATAAGAGAGTCTATCTATAAATAGTAAATGTTTCCCGTGAAACATCTACTATTTTTCCCAAAAATCATTCAATTTTTGATTTGTTTCAACTAATTCATTATCAAATTTTGATTCACTATTAGCTGATAACTTCTCAATCTCTTTTAAAGCAATTTGAAAATCATCTTGTGAAATTTCATTATCACCAATTTTGTTTATTTTCTCTATTTTATCAGAAGTTTTTCCAGTTGTATTTGATTTTAAACTTAAATACTCTTTCATGATTTTTTCATACTCTGTAAAATCAAATATTATTGCAGATGGTTTACCATCTCTCAAAATTATAGCTTTTTGAATCTCTTTTGATTGTATTTTGTCAAAAATATATTTATTTTTTCTAACTAAATCAGTTGCTGAGAACATTTCATCTGAAGTGTACTGGATTAAAGACATTTTGTATTCCTTTACAAAAAATATTATGTATTATAACACAATATTTTAAGTTTAGGTTTTAAAATAGTTTATTAAAAAATTGATTCGGCCCACTCTGTAATTGGACCTCTTAATACCTTTTCAAGTTTTATTGCAAAAATATTTACAAAATTATTCTCATTTTTAGTAGATTTTAAAAGAGTTGTTAATGAGTTTGTATATCTGTTTACATAGAAATTATCTATTTGTTTATTTGAACCCAAAATTACAACTTTGCAAGAGTTATCAACCCTTGACAGAACCATTTGCATTGTTTTATTGGACATATTTTGAGCTTCATCAATAATTATAAAACTATTTGATAAAGTTCTTCCTCTCATCTCTCCAACCCACATAGTCTCAATACCGTAGTTTGAAATCATCTGCTCAATTCTTGCTGTTACTTCACTATCTTCAAGAGGTGTGTAAGCAGTATCAGATTTTTTATTTCTTCTTTTTTTGTGCTCACTTCTAATTATATAATCTAAACTATCCATTAAAGGGTGATTATATATTCTAAATTTCTCTTCAAGGCCTGGTAAATATCCAACATCCTCACCTTTATCTAAAGATTCAATTGAGTTTCTTATATATATAATTTTTTGAAAATGTTTTTGGCGTACTAGTTTCAATGCTCCACTTAAAGCTAGAAGAGTTTTTCCACTCCCTGCTTTTGCTTCAACAATTAAAACATTGAAAAAGTGAGTCATAATTGCATTTGAAAAAAATAGTTGCTCTTTATTAAGAGGTGTTATTGTTTGATTTCTAATCTCTTCTTCATCTAAAATAACTATTTTTTTATTTTGAATAGAGGCTAAAACTATTTGATCTGAATTTTTAACTTTAAAGCAATATGAGTAATCACTTGATTTATACTCTTTATCAAATTTTGATATATTTTGATTGTTTATAAACTCCAAATCTTCGAAGTTTATATCAATTTCTTTAATAAAATTTTGATTAAACTCTATATTGTCTTTACCATGAAGTGCATCAGTTTTTAAATCCAAACTTACAGCTCTTGTTCTTGCCATAATATCCATTGATATAAAAATAACTTCTGTTTTGTAGTAATCTTTTATCTCAACAGCTAATTCAAGTATCTTTCTATCATTTAAAATATTACTTGATACATTTTTGCTAGATACTCTATATTCATCTTTTGAAACTATATCTATGATGGTTTCATATCTGTTTTTTATCTTTAATCTTACTATTTTTTTATCTTGATATTTTATTGATTCAATAATATTTGAATTTTCAAGTATTCTTGCAAACTCTCTAGCTTGAAAGTTAATCTCATCAAAACCACTCTTTTTGCTATCAATCTCATCTAAAACAGTCTCTGTTAAGATAATTAAATTCTTTGATTCATCACTAAGTTTAAAGATATTTGTAGCATCTTCTAAAAGGATATTTGTATCCAAAAGGTAGTATTTTTCAAATTTCATGATTTAACCTTTTTAGGTTTTAAAATCATATAAGAGATAAACGCAAATAGTGCAATAATTATAAATGAAAAAAGTATTGAGAAGTTTTTAGTAATTACATAAGTAACTATTAAAATAGCTAACATTGTGGGCATTTCATTGTACATTCTAAAAAATTTACCACTTTTACTGCATCTATCTTCATATAAAGCCTTTCTATAATACTCTAAAGATAAAGAGTAAGCTACAAGTAAAATAAGCATAAATATCTTTGCAATAAACCAATCTTGAGAAAGGAGTGCTTTATTCAAAGTTATCATTGCTACTCCACTAAATATTGTTACCCACATTGCTGGATGACCAATATATTTATATATTTTAAACTCTTGAATTTTTACAACTTCAACAAACTCTTTTTTATCAATATTTTCAACATGATAAACAAAAAGTCTTGGAAGATAGAATAGCATTGCCATCCATGATAAAACTGCTATTATATGCAAACTTAATATCCAACTGTAATACTCCATAATCTTCTCCTATTTCGCTATATTTTTTATCTTTGATATCCACTCATTTAGAGTTTTTTCATAAGCAATATTTAGATTTTCATAAAGTTTCAAATCCTCTTTTAAATACTCTTGCTCTACATAACCACCAAAATCATGTGGATATAGGTATCCAATATGTTGTGAATCTAAATGTTTTGGAATATCTAATATTTTACCATTTTTAATCAGTTCAAGTGCTTTATTTACAGCTTTATACGCACTATTTGATTTAGGGCTAGAGGCTAGGTATATTGCACATTGAGCTAAAATAATTCTAGATTCTGGATAGCCTATTTTATTGCAAGCTAGCATTGTACTTGTTGCAAGATTTAAAGCATTTGGATTTGCATTTCCTATATCTTCACTTGCAAAAATTACAAATCTTCTAGTTATAAAATCAACACTCTCTCCACCATCAATTAATCTTGCCATATAATATAATGCAGCATCAATATTTGAACCTCTTAAAGATTTAATCATTGCACTTGCTAAATCATAGTGAGAACTACTAGAACTTACACCATCTCCTATTACATTTGCTCTTAATTGTTTTAAAGTATCTATTGAAATATTTTGATTTACTTTATATGCAAAGTTTAATAGAGTAAGCATAGCTCTGGCATCTCCAGAGCTTGAATATATCAAGTAATCTTTAACTTCACTTGATAAATTAATATCAATATCTTTTAAAACACTCTTTAAAATATTTTCCATCTCATCATAAGTAAATGGTAAAAACTCATATAAAAATGATCTTGAACGAATTGCAGATGTTAAAGTAAAAAAAGGATTCTCTGTACTTGCTCCAATTATAGTTGCATTATAGTTTTCCATTATTGGAAGAAGAACTTCTTGTTGATTTTTTGATAATCTATGAACTTCATCAATAAATATTAAAGGCTTAATAAAACTATTTTTATATCTTTCAAATACCTTTCTTAAATCTTCAATTTTAAATGTTGTTGCATTAAAGTAGTAGTAATCTGTTCCAACTTCTTTTGCAATGATTTTAGCTAATGTAGTTTTTCCAGTTCCAGGTTTTCCATAAAAAAATAGATGTGGAATATCTTTGTTTTTAATAAGTTGATAAAGTGCTTTATCTTTACCAATTATATGGGATTGACCAACAAAATTCTCAAGATTTGTTGGTCTGTATCTATTTGACAAATCAGTCATTATTCTCTTCATTTAGGAAAATTCTAAGATTTTTATACTCCTCTTTTGTCAAAAATCTTGATTTTCCACTAGGAAGGTTATTGAGGCTAACTCCTCCATACTCTAATCTTTTAAGATCCATAACAGTTAGTCCAAAATGTGCAAAAAATCTTCTTAATTCTCTATTTTTACCCTCATTTATTACAACTTTTATTTTAGAAGTTTTCTCTGTATTTGTTTGTATATCATAAGCTAAAAATGGTGAAAACTGCATAGATTTTATCTTTGTATTTTTATATGCACCTTTTGTTGCATCCTCAATTGTAATTCCACTTTGCATAGCTTGTTCAACTTTAGGAGTTATAAAACCATTTACTTTAATCTTATAGACTCTCTCTAAATTTGAGTGCATTAGTGTATTTACAACCTCTACACTGTCACTTAAAAGCAAAAGTCCTTCACTAGCATAGTCAAGTCGCCCTACGCTCATAAAGTGCTTATATTTGCTCTCTAAGCTATCATAAATAGTTCTTCTTCCTTGAGGATCACTTTTGCTTACAATTTCACCTTTTGGTTTATTGTAAACGATTACAGTGTACATTCTATTTTTATCTTCTTTGATTATTTTTTTACCAATTTCAACTTTATCTGTTGTTTTTACTTTTGTAGCTAAATCGCTTACAACTTTATTGTTTACTCTAACTTTACCTTCAGCAATAAGAGTATCGGCTTCTCTTCTTGAATAGCCACTATTATGAGATATAAACTTATTTAATCTCATAATTTCATAAGGCTCTTTTTTATCTAACTCTTTTTTCATTTTATACCAGCCTCTAATAAATCGTGGATATGTAAAACTCCTAGAAGTTTCTTATTTTTATCTGTGATAATTAATTGTTGAATTTTATAGTTTTCAATAATTTGTAAAGCATCACTTGCCAAAAGATTTTCATCTTCAAAAGTTTTAGGATTCATTGTTGCAATAGTTTCAACTGTGCAATCTATAGAGAAGTCAGACTTCATAAGTGCTCTTCTTAAATCCCCATCACTTAATAATCCAACAACTTTTTCATCTTTATCAACAATAATTACTGAACCCAATCTTCCTTCACTCATTGTAATAATTGCATCTTTTAAAATAGTTTCACGTGAAACTATAGGTAAATTATCTTTTCTTAAAAGGTCATTTACTTTCACAAAAAGTTTTTTTCCAAGACTTCCACCTGGATGAAAAGAGGCAAAATCCTCTTTTTTGAAATCTCTTCTTTTCATAAGGCATACAGCAAGAGCATCACCCATAGCCATAGTTAAAGTAGTTGATGAAGTTGGAGCAGTATCAAGAGGACAAGCCTCTTTTGTAACAGCTATATTTATAAAATAGTCTGCATATTTAGCTAAAGTTGAGTTAGGATTTTTTGCCATAGCAATTAGTGGAATATTAAATCTTTTTAAATGAGGTAAGATTTGAATTAGCTCTTCACTCTCCCCGCTATAAGAGATTCCAAGAACAATATCCTCTTTTCCTATCATTCCTAAATCTCCATGCATAGCCTCTGTTGGATGTAAGAAAAATGAGCTAGTTCCTGTACTTGCAAGTGTTGCAGCAATTTTTGCACCAACTAGACCAGATTTTCCAACGCCAGTTACAATTAATTTACCTTTAGACTTTACAATTAATTCAACAATCTCTTCTATCTCAAAAAAAATAGAGTTTGAAGCTAACTCTAACTCTTTAGCTTCAGTTAGTAAAACATCTTTTACTATCTCTTTATAGTTCATTTTATTTCCTTATTGAACAAATATAGTAGGAACAATCATTGGGTATTTTTTGTATTTTCTTACACAATGTTTTCTAACAACTTTTCTCAGTTCATCTTCTAAAATTCTACTATTTTTAAAGATTCCTGGTTTTGCATTGGCTAAGAATACAGCTAAAATATCTTCAATCTCTTTTTCAAAATTTCTATCTTGTTTACTATCTGAAAGAAGTCCAAATGATGCAACTTTTGGTTTACCAGCAACTGTTCTATCATTTTCATTTATTTGGGCAACAATCATAACAATACCCTCTTTTGCCATTGTTTGTCTATCTATTACGACATCATCAGATATTTTATGATTTAGTTGATTATCAATATAAACTTTACCACTTTTTACAGCTCTTACTTTTTTAAGATATTTTGGAGTTACTTCAACTTGTTCACCATCACTCATAATATATACATTTCTCTCTAAAATTCCACAATCAATTCCTGTTTGTGCGTGTTTTAAAGCATGATTATACTCTCCATGAACTGGTAAGAAGAACTTAGGCTTAACAAGTCTTAGCATAAGCTTTTGTTCCTCTTGAGCAGCATGTCCAGAAACATGAATATCAGTATGATCTTGATATGCAACATTTGCTCCAGCTTTTAGTAGATGATTTATTATCTCAGATACACTTCCCTCATTTCCAGGAATTGCTTTTGCAGATAATATTATTTGATCTTCAGGTTTTATTTTTATATGTCTGTGTTCATGAATTGCCATTCTATATAGAGCACTCATTGATTCACCTTGACTTCCTGTTGTCACTATCATTACTTCATTATCATTATATTTACCAACTTCATGTGCTTCAATAAATTGATCTTTAGGGAATTTTACATATCCTAAGCTCATAGCAATATCTAAATTTTTTTCCATAGATCTACCAATAACACAGATTTTTCTACCATATTTTAAAGCTTTTTCAATAGCTTGAGCAACTCTGTGAATATTTGAAGAGAATGTACTCATAATAACTCTTCCTTTTGCTGTTGAAAAAATTCTTTCAAAAGTAGGAGAAACAGCTTTCTCTGTTTTTGTAAACCCTGGAGTATGAGAGTTTGTTGAATCAGATGTTAAAACTAAAACCCCCTCTTCTCCATAGTGAGCAAGTCTGTGAATATCTGTTGGAAATCCATCATATGGTGTGTGATCTATTTTAAAATCACCTGTGTGAATCATAGTTCCAGCGGCTGTTTTAATTGCAATTGCAGATGAATCAATAATAGAGTGAGTAATATGCATCCACTCAATCTCAAAATCATTTCCAATTTTAATAGGAACTCTTTTTGAAATAGCTCTAAATAGTGATCTATGCTCTCTCATTTTATGCTCATCAAATTTTGAACCAATCATCTCCAAAGGAAGTGCAGATCCATAAATAGGAAACTGCATCTCTTTAAATAGATATGGCATAGCTCCAATATGATCTTCATGACCATGAGTAATAATTACTGCAACAATTTTATCTTTTATCTCTCTAAGATATGAGAAATCTGGAATTAAAATATCAACTCCATGCATCTCACCATCAGGGAAACTCATACCAACATCTACAACGATTGCTTCATTCTCAGTCTCTACAACCATCATATTTCCACCAATTTCATTTAATCCACCAAGTGGAGTAATTCTAAGTTTGGCATTTGTGTTTAAATTGAGCTTATAGTGAGGATTTAATCTATCTTTGTGGATTTTTTCATTTATAAGATAAGATTTTTTAAGATCATTTGTCCATCCATCACCACTTGTTGGCATATCTTTATTAATAAATCTAGGTTTATTATTTGGTCTTTTCTTTTTGAAATGAGGTTTTTTATCACCATTTTGTTCAATTGAACCACTGTTTTCTTGATTTTCTTTGTTATTTTGATGTCTAGGAGCTCTTGGTTTAAACTCTCTTTTTTTAACTTCAACTGAAGAAGTTTCTTGTTGTGTAGCGCTATTTTCTTCTTTTTTTATCTCTTCCATTCTTTTACCTTTGTATGCATTTGGCTATACAAAGATGATGAAAGTTCATGAGGTCGTATATTGTCGTTTATTGATAACTCTTCAAATAGAGTCTCAATTTGAGATTTATCTAAGATTGAGTTTAGATTTTTTGATAGTTTTTTTCTTGGTTGCACAAAACAAACTTTTAGAAATCTATTTAAATCCTTATCAATCTTTTTAGTTAAATCTTTTTTTATATAAAGAATTGAAGATGTAACCTTAGGCATTGGGTCAAATGCTTCACGTGGAACATCAAAAAGAATTCTTGAATCTTTAGAGATAAGTTCAGTAATTATCCCTAAAGATGAGAACTCTTTATCATTTACTTTTGCAGTAAATTTCTCTGCTACCTCTTTTTGAACCATTACAATAATGTGTTCGCAAAGTTCATCTTCAAAAGCTCTTAATATAATATTTGTTGCGATATAGTATGGTAAGTTTGCTATTAAATCATATTTACCATCATGTAAAGATTTCAGCTCGTCCCAAGCTCTTAAAACATCTATATGTTTAAGGGTGAATCTATTACTCTCTATCTCTTTTGCAAATTTCGACTTTAAGATACCGATTAAATCGGTATCAACCTCATAAGCTGTCACATCTTTGTATTTAACTAAGTTCTTAGTTAAATCACCTAAGCCAGGCCCAATTTCTACAATATGATTATTGTTATGGGGCATCGATTGGATGATTTTATCTAAAACGGTACTATCTTTTAAGAAGTTTTGACCAAACTCTTTTTTTGCTTTTACTTTTTCCATCAAGTTGGGAGTATATCTTTTTTTAACTTACATTTAGGTAATATTTATTACTAATTTTTAAGGAATTTTACTTGAATAATCTAACAAAAAGAATAATCCCATGTTTGGATGTAAATAATGGAAGAGTAGTTAAAGGTGTAAACTTTGTAGGATTAAAAGATGCAGGAGATCCTGTTGAAATTGCAAAAAGATACAACGATGAAGGCGCTGATGAGTTAACATTTTTAGATATTAGTGCAAGTGTTGAAAATAGAGGAACTATTGTAGATATTGTTAAAAATGTTGCACGTGAGGTATTTATTCCACTAACTGTTGGTGGAGGAATACGAAATTTAGATGATATTTATGCACTTTTAAATGTTGGTTGTGACAAAATCTCTATAAATTCAAGTGCTGTTAAAACTCCAAACTTAATAGATGATGGAGCTAAAAGATTTGGAAGCCAATGTATTGTTGTGGCAATTGATGTTAAAAAAGTATCAGATGGTTCATACCATGTTTTTGTAAAAGGTGGAAGAGAAGATACAGGACTTGATGCAATTTCTTGGGCAAAAGAGGTAGAAAGTAGAGGTGCTGGAGAGATTTTATTAACTTCTATGGATACAGATGGAGTTAAGAGTGGTTTTGATTTAGAAATTACAAAAGAGATTTCAAAAATTGTAAATATTCCAGTAATTGCAAGTGGTGGAGCTGGAAATATGAGACATTTTAAAGATGCTTTTGAAGCTGGTGCTGATGCTGCATTGGCTGCTTCAATTTTTCACTTTAAAGAGGTTGATATTATGGAGTTAAAAAAATATCTAAAAGAGAATAATGTAAATGTTAGGTTATAGATGAAAAGAGTATCAAAGCTTCTACTTCTTTTGCCTATTTTTGCTCTCTCTTATGAATTAAACTTTAATAATAGTTTTTCAAAGAGTTTAAAGCCTGATATATTATCATCAACAGTAAATATAAGTGTTACAAAAGAAAATGAGAACAGTGCAAATAAAGAGATAGAGAAATTTAATTATTTCTTAAAGAATACAAAAAATATTACATTAAAAAATACAAATTATAATTTGACACCAAAATATGAGTACATAGAGAATAAGCCATATTTCAAAGGTTTTATAGCAACTATAAATTTTGTAGTAGAATCAAAAGAATCATCTATAATAAATAGTTTTTTATCCGATTTATTGGCATTTAAAGATAGTCAAAAAAAGAGTGATATAAAAATAAATATATCTAATTTATCTTGGGATGTTAGTGAAAAATTACAAAATAAAATTATTGATAACTTAAGATTAGAATCTATACTTTGGATTGAAGATTATGCAAAAGAGATATCTAAAAAGAGCTCAAAAAAATGTGAAATAAAAAGTGTAATAATTAATGAAGATGGTAATTATAATTTTTCTAGAGTAAAAGCTGTAGCATTTTCAACAAATAGTGAAAATATGGATATCTCACCAATAAGAAGTGAACAAAATATTAAAATTAATACAAATTATATTTTGGATTGTAAATGATAGTTAGTGCAGGAAAACAAGAGAGCTTTCCTTTTACAAAAGCAATTGGAGTTGGTTTGGTTGAAAGCGCAATGAACTTAACAAAAATTTGTCTATTTAATAGACCTGAGTTTATTTTATTTATTGGAAGTGCTGGAAGTTATGGAAATCACAATATTTTTGATATTGTAGAGTCAAAAAACTCTTCAAACATAGAGTTAAGCTTTTTGCAAAATTTTGCATATACACCAATAGATAATGCAGTTAGAATTGATACAGCTTTGACAAATAGTGAAGTTATTGTAAATAGTTCAAACTATATAAGTACAAATCAAATTTTATCAAAAGATTTTTTACAATACAATGTCGAACTTGAAAATATGGAGTTTTTTTCTGTATTAAGTGTTGCAAAAGAGTTTGAAATACCAGCTTTTGGTATTTTTGTTGTTACAAACTATACAAATGAGAATGCACATAGTGATTTTATAAAAAATCATAAAGAAGCAATGAACAGATTAGTAAAATATTTAGAAGATAAAAATATAATAAAAGAGGCAAAATAGTGGCAAAATTTGATGAGTCATCAATATATGACTACACACTAGATGAATTAAAAGAGATATTAAAGCCATCATTTAGAGCAAAACAGGTTTATAATTGGCTTTATAAAAAATATGCAAACTCTTATGAAGATATGAAAAATCTTCCTAAAGAGTTGATTGAAGATTTAAAAACAAACTATCCAATTGATATTTTAAAAGTTATAAAAAAAGAGCAAAGTAGTGATGGAAGCATAAAATATCTTTTTAAATTAAGAGATAATCATACAATTGAAGCAGTTTTACTCTTGATGAAAGATAAAAAAATTGATGAAGATGGACAAATTGTAAGAAGTGAAAAATATACAGTTTGTATCTCTAGTCAAGTTGGATGTAAAGTTGGATGTAGTTTTTGTTTAACGGCACGTGGTGGATTTGTGCGAAATCTTACAGTTGGAGAGTATATAGCTCAAATTGTTCATATAAAAAGAGATAATGAAATAGCTGAAAACAAGGCTTTAAATATTGTTTATATGGGAATGGGTGAACCTCTTGATAATTTTGATAACTTTGTAAAAGCTGTTGAGATTTTCTCAGAACTTGATGGTTTAGCAATAAGTAGAAGAAGACAAACGGTTTCAACTTCAGGAATTGCAAGCAAGATTAAAAAATTAGGTGAAAAAGATTTACAAATACAACTTGCTATTTCACTTCATGCTGTTGATGATGAGTTAAGAAGTGAGCTTATTCCTATGAATAAAGCTTATAATATTGCATCTATTATTGAAGCTGTAAAAGAGTTTCCAGTTGATACAAGAAAAAAAGTTATGTTTGAATATTTGGTTATAAAAGATAAAAATGATAGTTTAGATGCTGCAAAAAAACTTGTAAAACTACTAGATGGAATTCAAGCAAAAGTAAATCTAATATATTTTAATCCATATGCTGGAACTTCATATCAAAGACCTCTTGAAACTGATATGATGAGATTTAAAGATTTTTTAAATAGCAAAGGTGTTATTTGTACAATTAGAGAGTCAAAAGGTTTAGACATAAGTGCAGCTTGTGGACAATTAAGAGAGAAAGATATTAAAAAGGATGAAAATGGCAATTCTTGAGATAGGTTTATTAATTTTTATAATAGTAGTAGTAGTTTCAAGTGGAATTGGATTTTATATACATAATAAAAAAAATGAAAAAGATGAGGAGAATTAATATGACAGTTACAAGATTTGCACCAAGTCCAACAGGATATTTACATATTGGTGGATTAAGAACAGCTTTATATAGTTATTTATGGGCAAGAAAAAATGGTGGAACTTTTAGACTTAGAATTGAAGATACAGATTTAGCAAGAAATAGTGAAGAGGCATTGGGTGCTATTATAGAAGCTTTTAATTGGGTTGGTTTATCTTATGATGGAGAGGTTGAGTATCAATCAAAAAGAACAGAGATTTATAAAGAGTATATAAACAGACTACTTGAAAATGGAAATGCTTATAAATGTTATATGAGCAAAGAAGAACTTGATAGCTTAAGAGCAAAACAAGAAGCTGCAAAACAAACTCCAAGATATGATGAGACATGGAGACCTGAAGATGGAAAAGTTTTACCACAAATTCCAGAGGGAATTGAGCCAGTTATTAGAATCAAAGCTCCAAAAACAGGAGAGATTAGATTTGTTGATGGTGTAAAAGGTGATATGAAGTTTGATGCCTCGTTTGTTGATGACTTTGTAATTGCAAGATCAAATGGAATGCCTACATATAACTTTGTTGTAACTATTGATGATATGTTAATGGAGATGACAGATGTAATTAGAGGCGATGATCATCTATCAAATACTCCAAAACAGATTGTTATTTATAATGCTTTAGGTGTAAAACATCCAAACTTTTATCATGTACCTATGATAAATAATCCAGAAGGTAAAAAGCTCTCAAAAAGAGATGGTGCTATGGATGTTATGGAGTATAAAAGACTAGGATATTTACCAGAAGCTTTATTAAACTTCTTAGTAAGACTTGGTTGGTCAAATAAAGATCAAGAGATATTTAGCATGAAAGAGATGCTAGAACTATTTGATCCAAAAAATATAAATAAATCAGCATCAGCATATAATGCTGAAAAACTTTTATGGTTAAATAGTGAGTATATAAAAACTGTTTCAAATGATAGATTAGTTGAAGAGTTGAAATTTTTTGATTTAGATTTAACTAATTATTCTAAAAAAGATGAGATTTTAAACCTTGCAAAACAAAGAGCAAACACACTATTGGAACTAAAAAAATCAATTTTAGATATTAAAGATGAGCCTACTTTATATGAAGAGGCTGGAGTTAAAAAATTTATCAAAGATGATACAAGTGAAGTTTTAAAAGAGTATTTAGAACTTTTAGAAAAAAATCTAAACTCTTTTGATAGTGTTGAAAAATTAGAAGCAATTACAAAACCTTTTATAGAAGAAAAAAGTCTTAAATTTCCACAAATTTTTCAACCAATAAGATTGGCTTTGACAGGTACTACACAAGCACCTTCTGTATATGATATAATTTTTGTTTTAGGCTTTGAAGAGGTGAAAATAAGAATTTTAAAAGCTTTGGAAAAAAATTTTAAAAACTCTTGATTTAGAAAAAATATTAAGGCATAATAACTAACTTTTTCAAAGGATTAAAAATATGAACATTTACGTAGGTAATTTATCGTACAGAATGAACGATAAAGATTTAGAAGCAACATTTGCTAAGTTTGGTGCAGTTAAAAGTGCAAAAATTATTATGGATAAAGAGACAGGAAGATCGAAAGGTTTTGCATTTGTTGAAATGGAAGATTCTGCTGCTGGTAATGCTGCTATTGAAGCATTAAATGGTAAAGAAGCAGAAGGAAGAACTCTAAGAGTTAATGAGGCAAAACCTAGAGAGGATAAGCCAAGAGATAGTAGACCAAGAAGAAGCTTCTAATCCTACTTTTTTAATGGGGCTATGCCCCATCTTTACAAAAATATGAAAATATTACTTTTAGAAGATGATTTAATCTTAAATGAAATTCTTGAAGAACACTTAATAAAACAAGAACATCAAATCACTACAACTTTTTCTTCAAATGAAGCTGTAAAAGAGCTATATTCACAAACTTTTGATTTACTTTTATTAGATGTAAATGTGCCAGATTTAAATGGTTTTGAACTATTAAAAGAGCTAAGAGATAATAATATTTTAACTCCAACAATATTTATAACATCTTTAAATATGGTCGAAGATATGCAAAAAGGGTTTGATAGTGGATGTGATGACTATATTAGAAAACCTTTTGAGCTAAAAGAGCTTGATATTAGAATAAATAATATAAAAAGGCTTTTTAATATAGATATAAAAATTATAAAAATCGATGAAAATAGTTATTTAGATTTACAAAATTTGGAGATAAATTTAAATAAAAAAAGTTTTGTAATATCAAAAAAAGAGTCTGAAATTCTTGCATATTTATTAAATAATCCAAAAAAAACTATCAGTATTGAAGAGATTATAAATAATATTTGGTCATATGAAGATAGTGTAGAAAGCTCTACAATTAGAACTTATATAAAAAATCTGCGAAAAATATTGGGAGAAGATAAAATATTAAATATAAGAGGAGTTGGATATAGATTTAACTTCTAGTGAAAAAAAAAGTTTTTTTAGCTTTTTAGCTCTTTATTTAGGATCCTCTTTTATATTAATGTTAATTGCTCTATTTTTCTATTATCAAAATGAGAAAACACTTTATTTGGATTTAGTAAAATCAAATATGCAAAATATAGTATCTAAAGTTTCAAATAAAATAATAATGTCACATATGTTGGATGTTGAATTTGATAAAAATATATATTTGAATAATCAAGATTATAAAATCTCTTTTTATGATAAAGATAAAAATTTATTATTTGGAAATTTAAACGAAAAGTTAAATTTTGAACAAAATTTTTATAATGATGAAGAGAAATTAATTATTGTTGATAGTTCAACTGTAGGACATTTAGGAATTTGGTATATAGCTTTAAAAGACAATAGCTTAAAAGAGAAAATATCAAATTTAAAATTAAATATTTTTCTTATTTTTTTAATATTTTATACAATAATTGCTATTGTTAGCTGGTCTTTAGCAAAACTATTTCTAAAACCAATAAAAAATGAGAGAGAAAGATTAAATAACTTTATAAAAGATACTACTCATGAGTTAAATACTCCAATAAGTGCAATAATTATGTCTTGTGAAGATGATAATTTGACTAAAAAGCAAATAGATAGAATAAAATTTAGTGCAAAAAGAGTTAGTGAGATTTATAAAGATTTGACGTATATATTTTTAGGAAATATTGAAAAAAAAAGTTTAAATAAAATAGATTTATCAAAAGTTATTAAAGAAGAGATTATAAATTTTGAGCCAATGATTGCTAGAAAAAGATTAAAAATCAACCTTAATATAGAAGAGTTCTTTTATGAGATAAATAAAGATGATTTTATAAGACTTTTTAATAATCTATTCTCAAATGCTATAAAATATAATAAAACTGATGGAAATATAGATATTATCCTGCAAAATAGCGAGTTAATAATAAAAGATAGTGGTATTGGAATATCAAAAGATAAAATAAAAGATATTTTCAACAGATATTATAGAGCAACAAATCAAAGTGGAGGCTTTGGTTTAGGACTTAATATTGTAAATATGATTTGCAAAACTTACAATATCAAAATAGATGTTCAATCTTCTGAAAATATAGGCTCAACTTTTACTTTAAAACTCTAAAAATATAAATCTACACACAAACTACACAAAGCTTTTGGTAAATTTTCATAAATCAAAATAAAGGATTAATGAAAATGAAAAAAGTATTAAAAGCTTTTGTAGTTATGTTTCTAATGGCTACGGTGTTAAATGCAAACTCACTAAAAGAGAGTTTAAATGTTGATGGATACAATCTTGAACTTACAAGCAAAAGAGATTTAAGTGCCGGAAGTAATGAGTTTTTTGTAAAAATTACAAAAGATGGAAAAGAAGTAAATGATGCAAAAATAAAAGCTAAGTTTTTTATGCCAGAGATGCCAGGAATGCCATATATGGAGCATGAAGGTGAAGGAAAATTTGAAAATGGCATTTATAGTTTTATAATTAATTTCTGTATGGATGGAACTTGGCAATATAATATCAGATTTAAAACAGCTGATGATAAAGTTCACTCTGTAAAAAGTAGCGTGAGCTTCTAAAATGAAAAAAGTAGTTTTTACTTCACTAATTCTCGCAATTTATTCATTTGGAACTTCGATTGAAGATATAGTACAAAAGAGTTTACAAAATAATTTTGATATAAAAAGTCTTGAAAACTCTATTGAAATTGCTAATTTTCAAATAAAACAGGCTAAAAATTGGGAAAATCCAATGATAAGCTTTAAAGTAAATGATATTATGCTGAATAAAAACTATTTAAATAAGCAAAAAGAGTATGGAATTGAGTTATCTCAAGCCATACCTATTGGTAAAAAACTTGAACTGGAAGAGAGTATTGCAAAAAAAGATAAATTATTAAAAGAACAAACGCTACAGGATATAAAGCTAGAATTTGAATCAAAAATTTATCTATATTCATACACTATTTTAATTTTAGAAAATAGATTAAAACTACTAAATGAATATCAAAAAAATTTAAATCGCCTAGAAGAGCTTTATACAAAACTATATTCATATGATAAAGTATCTTTAAATGAGATATTAAATACACAAATTTCAAAATATGATTTACAAATGAAAATAAATGAACTTCAAATAGCAAAAGATAATTTATATCTAAGTTTAGAGCAAATAAGTTATGAGAAGATTGATAAAATTGATGATAGCTTAGTATTAAAAGATATAAACAGACAACAAATTGAAGAACAATTAATATTTCATCCAAAGATACAAACACTTCGAACAACAAGCCAAAAGTATAAAGATACTGCACAACTTGAAGACGCAAAAAAGTTTTCAAGTATAACTTTAGCTTTAGAATATATGCAAAATAAAGAGCAAGATTATGCAAATATTACAATGTCTATGCCTCTACCAATTTATAATACAGAAAATATTAATAAATTAAAAGCAAATTTAAATACAAATGAAACTAATAATAAACTAGATAGTCAAATTCATAATTTAAGATTACAAACAAAAATATATCTAAATAATTTAGAGCAATATAAAACAAATTATAAAATCCTTCAAGAAAAGATTGTACCTATAAAACAAAAAATACAAAAGGTTTTAGAAGAGTTTGTAGGATTTGATAAAGAGAGTTTAAAAGAGAATCTAAATAGTTTAAATGAATTGATTGATTATGAAATGAAAGCAAGTGAACAACTTGAAAAATATTTTGAAAACTACAGTGAACTTATATATTACTCAAATAAAGGTGTAAAATGAAAAAAATATTCTTATCGCTAATACTTATAGCTATAGCTCTTAATTCCAATCCAATAGATGCTAAACAACTATTTAATATTGAAAAAGTTAAAGTAAAAAAAGAGAATTTTAAAGAATCAAAAGAGTTTTATGGAATTACAAAACTAAATGAGAGTAAAACGATAGATATTGTAAGCAGATTTGATGGATATATTACACATTTAAGTGCAAATAAAAATTATATGAATATTAAAAAAGGTGAAAGTTTATATACAATTTATTCAAGCGATATTGCATCAATAAAAGTTGAGATTGAAATAGCAAAAGATTTAAATAAAAATTTATATGATAAAGCAAATAGTAAATTAGAAAACTTTGATATAAAAAATGCTAAGTTTTTAAATAATGAAGTAGTTGTAAGTTCACCAATATCAGGAATAATCACACAAAAAAATGTAAATAATAAATCTTATGTAGAAAAAGGAAAAACTCTTTTTCAAATTTCATCACTTGAAGATATTTGGTTTATAGCTTCTATATATCAAGAGGATTTGAGTTTTATAAAAGCAAATATGAATTCTGTAATTAAACTTGATGGAGTAGAGAATCCAATTTTAGCAAAAGTTGATTTTATATATCCCGTTTTTAATGAAGAGAAAAAAACAGTAGATATTAGATTTGTTATAGAAAATTCACAAAATAAGATTTTGCCTTCAATGTTTGGGAAAGTAAAAATAGAAAAAGAGAGTAAAGAGATTTTAGTTTTACCAAAAAGTGCAGTTATAAAAAAATCAGACTCTTATTATGTTTTTATTCCAAAAGAAAATGGAGAATTTACACCTAAAAAAATAGAGGCAAAAAGAGTAAGTGGTGATAAATATGAAATTTTAAGTGGTTTAACTCTTGATGAGGAAGTTATAAATAATGCCCTATTCTTATATGATGCTGATGCTATGACAAATAGACTTTATGATGAAACTTCTGATGAGGAGTGGTAAAAATGGTTGAAAGAATAATAGACCTAAGTGTAAAAAACCGTTTTATTGTAATTTTTATTACTCTACTATTAGCTTTTGGCTCAATATATGCTATAGAAAATACAAGTTTAGACGCTATTCCTGATTTATCTGCAAATCAAGTAATCATTGAAGTTGAATGGAGCAATCAAAGTGCAAAAACTATTGAGGAGCAAATCTCTTATCCACTAATTTCAAATCTTATGAGTCTTCCTAAAATAGAGACAATAAGAGCTATGAGCAGTTTTTCAACTTCTATGATATATGTAATTTTTAAAGATGGAGTTGATTTATACGATGCTAGAAGTAGAATTTTAGAACAACTATCAACTTTGCAAGGAACATTCCCCTCTTTAGCAAAAGTAAAATTAGGTCCTGATGCTTCAGGTGTTGGTTGGGCTTATGAATATGCATTAAAATCAAAAAATAGAAGCCTTGATGAGCTTAGAACTTTGCAAGACTATTTTTATAAATTTGCACTTTTAGGAGTTGATGGAGTTAGTGAGGTAGCATCAGTTGGTGGATTTGTACGAAACTATGAAATTACTCTAAATCAAGATAGATTAATTCAATATGATTTAGATATAGAAGAGATTAAAGAGGCAATTGTTAAAAATAACAATGATAGTGGAGCAAGAGTAATACTTGAAAATGGTTATGAACAAATTATTAGTGCAAGAGCATATTTAAAATCAAAAAAAGATATTGAAAATATAACTATAAAGACTCAAAATAATATCCCTTTGAAAATAAAAGATATAGCAGAAGTTAATCTTACTTCAAATGATAGAAGAGGTATTGCTGAGTTAAATGGTGAAGGTGAAGTTGTTGGAGGAATTGTAGTAACTAGATATGGTGTTGATGTTCATAGTGTAATTAAAAATGTAAAAGCTAAATTAAATTCACTTAATGTTGATGATGTTGAAATAGTTGAGGTTTATGATAGAACCTCTTTAATTGATGCTGCAATTGACACTTTAAAAAGAACTTTGATTGAGGAGTCTATTATTGTTATGTTAATAGTTGCAATATTTTTATTCCATTTTAGAAGTGCTTTAATTATAATTATTACCCTTCCTTTAACTGTGATGATTAGTTTTTTACTTATGAAGATCTTTAATATTGGCTCAAATATTATGAGTTTAGGTGGAATTGCAATTGCAATTGGAGCAATGGTTGATGCAACAATTGTAATGGTTGAAAATGCTCATAAACATCTTCAAGGAAAAGAAAATATAACAAAAGAGGAGAGGATAGAGATAATATTATCTTCTGCAAAACAAGTTGGACGACCTATTTTCTTTGCCCTACTTTTGGTTGTAGTATCATTTTTACCTATATTTGCACTAAGTGGACAAGAAGGAAAACTATTTTCACCACTTGCATTTACAAAAACATTTGCAATGCTTTGTGGAGCAATACTTTCAATTACCCTAGTTCCTATTTTGATGATATATTTTATAAAAGGTAAAATCATTCAAGAGGATAAAAATATCTTAAATAGTTTTTTTATAAAAATTTATTCACCAATATTACGATTGAGTTTAAAATTAAAATACTTTGTGGTTACTATATTTTTTATAATTATAATTTCTGCCTTATATACATATTCAAAACAAAAATGGGAATTTATGCCCACACTAAATGAAGCAACATTTATGTATATGCCTGTAACTCCTTATGGAATTGGAGCTGATTTAGCAAAGCAGTTGGCACAAAAAACCAATATGGTTATAAAATCTTTTCCAGAAGTGCAAAATACTTTTGCAAAAGCTGGACGAGCAGCAACAGCAACTGATCCAGCACCACTTGCAATGATTGAAACAATTATTACTTTTAAACCACAATCACAGTGGAGAGAAGGAATGACTTATAAAAAATTAATTGATGAGATGGATAAAAAACTTCAAATTCCAGGTCTTATAAATACATGGACATATCCAATTAAAGGTAGAATTGATATGTTACTTACAGGAATTCGAACACCTTTGGGAATAAAACTTTATGGTAAAGATTTAGAAATTTTACAAGAAGAGAGCTCAAAAATAGAGAACATATTAAAAAAATATGAAGGCTCTATGAGTGTTAGCGCAGATAAGATAAATCAAGGATATTATTTAAATATAAAAATAGATGATGAAGCAATAAGTAGATATAACATAAGCAAAAATACTATTTTAGAAACTTTAAGTATAGGAGTTGGAGCTGTTCAATTAACTCTCTTTTTAGATAATTTAGAGAGATATCCAATAAGCTTAAGGTATGAATCAAATCAGAGAGAAGATATAAAAGCATTAGAAAATCTACAAATAAAAACTAATTTAGGATTTAAACCACTTAAAACATTTGCCACTTTGTCTTATGAAGAGAGTCCTTCAATAATTCAATCGGAAAAAGCACTTAAAGTTGCTTATGTTTATATTAGCCCAAAAAGTGATTTTTCTATACAACAATATAAAGATGATGCAAATAAACTTTTAAAAGATTTAAAACTTCCAGATGGTTACTATTTTGAGTGGTCAGGACAAAGTGAGTTTTTACAACAAGCAATGTCAAAATTAAGTTTTATTATTCCAATAGTTTTAATGTTTATATTCATTTTGATTTATTTAGCACTAAAGAATTTAAAATATACATTGATAATATTTTGTACACTTCCTTTTGCTTTAAGTGGTGGAGTATTTTATATAGAATATTTAGGATTTAATATCTCTATTGCTGTTATTGTTGGATTTATGGCACTTTTAGGAGTTGCTGCTGAAACTTCTATAGTTATGATGTTATATTTGGATGAAGCATATAAAAATATTAAAGAAAAAACAGATATTGCACTAAAAAATGCAATATATCATGGAGCTGTTTTAAGACTTCGACCAAAGCTGATGACACTTTTTGCAATACTTGGAGGACTTATTCCTATTATGTATATAAACTCTATTGGAAGTGAAGTTATGCAAAGAGTTGCAGCTCCTATGATTGGTGGAATAATTAGTTCAGCTTTTTTAACACTTTTTGTTATTCCATCAATTTTTTATATTGTAATGAGAAATAGATAATATGATTAATCTAATATTAACTATAAATATATAAGATTTAATTTATTTAAATATAAGGAGCAAAAATGAATTTATTAACAAAAATAACAGGTAGTTTAGTATTAGCAACTGCTTTATTGGGAGCTGCAGAGTATAAAGTAGATAATGCACACTCAAATGTAGGATTTACAGTAAAACATATGATGATTACAAATGTTCATGGTAATTTCAAAACTTATGATGCAATAATGGATTTTGATGAGAAAAATAGAACTTTTAAAAATTTGAAAGCTACTATTGATACAACATCAATTTATACTGGGATTGAAAAAAGAGATGATCATTTAAGAAGTGATGATTTCTTTGCTAGTGATAAATTTCCTAAAATGACATTTGAGATGACATCATATAAAGCAGATGGTGATGATGGAAAAATGACTGGAAATCTAACTATTAGAGGAGTTACAAAGAAAGTAACTTTAGAGGTTGAAGATATAGCTATTTTAGGAGATAAAATTGGTTTTTCTATGGAAGGAAAAATAAATAGAACTGATTTTGGTCTAAAATGGAACAAGGCTATTGAACTTGGTGGTGTTGCAGTTGCTGAAGAGGTAAAAATTAAAGTTGATGTAGAGGCTCAAAGAAAGTAGCTTTTGTAAGAGTTAAGATTTTTAATCTTAACTCTTTTTTATGTAATTAATCCTCTATTCTTATCATAGCTGGTTTTGTTAAAACCACTTTTGAGTGTTCAAGTTCATCAATAGCTTTTTTAATATCTTTTTCTACACAAGTGTGAGTTGTTAGAAGTAGATTCGCTTTTTCACGCTTAAGAGATTTTTGCATCATATTCTCTATAGATATATCATTATCACCAAATATTTTTGCAACTTTTGCCAAAGTTCCACTTTTATCAGCTACTTCAAGTCTTAAGTAATATTTTGTTTTAATATCATCTTTTGCCATTAAAGTTGGTTGAGTTCCTACTTGTTTTTCAAAACCAAGCATAGGAGAGCCTTTCCCTCGTCTAGCAATATCAATTATATTTGCAATAACAGCACTAGCAGTTGCATCACCACCAGCTCCTGCTCCATAATACATAGTCTCCCCTACTTTATCTCCAACAACAGAAACACCATTCATAACACCATCAACTTTTGCAATCATCTTATCAAGAGGAACTAAAACAGGATGAACTCTTAACTCTATTTCATTTCCTACTTTTTTTGCAATTCCAAGCAGTTTTATATTGTATTCAAACTCTTTTGCAAACTCTATATCAATTTTAGAGATATTTTGAATACCTTCAATTAAAATCTCCTCAGGTTTTACATCAATTCCATAAGCAATTGAACCCAAAATTAAAAGTTTATGAGCTGTATCAAATCCACCTACATCAAAAGTAGGATCTGCTTCTGCATAACCTAGCTCTTGAGCCTCTTTTAAAATTTGGTCATAACTAGCACCCTCGTTTATCATTTTTGTAAGCATAAAGTTACAAGTTCCATTCATAATCCCTTGAATAGATTTGATATTATTTGCACTTAAACCATCTCTTAAAGCATTTATTATTGGAATTCCACCAGCAACAGCTGCTTCAAACTCAAATGGCGTATCACTTGCAAGCTCTTGTAACTCATATCTATGATAAGCAAGAAGTGCTTTATTTGCTGTAACTACCGCTTTACCATTTTCTAAAGCTCTTTTTACAATCTCATAAGGTTTTTCAATTCCACCCATAAGCTCAACTACAATATCAATGCTATCATCTTCTAAAACTTCATTTATATCTGTAGTTAATTTAATACTAACATCTCTTTTTTTATCTAAATTTGAAACTACTCCAATGTGTGGAACAATCTCAACTCCAGCTCGTGCTGTTATAATATTTTTATTATCTATTAAAATATTTGCAACACTTGTTCCAACTGTTCCAACACCAATAATTCCAACTTTAAGCATTTACCTATCCTTTTGACTAGTTCCTATTTTAAAGGAACCTAATATTCTAATAATTTTTTACTCTAATGTTTTTAAATATCTTTTTATATTTTTTGCAGCTTGTCTAATTCTTTTTTCATTTTCAATCAAAGCAATTCTTACATACTGGTCACCATAGTGACCAAATCCAATTCCAGGACTAACTGCAACTTGAGCCTCTCTTAGAAGTTGTTTAGAGAACTCTAAGCTTCCTAAATGTTGTGCTTTTTCAGGAATTTTCGCCCAAATAAACATAGATGCATTTGGTTTATCCATAACCCAACCAGCTTCTGCAAATGCTTGAATCATAACATCTCTTCTTTTTTCATATTTAGCAACTATCTCATCAACACAATCTTGTGGACCATCAAGTGCAACAGTTGCAGCAATCTGAATTGGAGCAAACATTCCATAATCAAGCCATGATTTTATTCTTTTTAAAGCACCTACAAGTTTTTCATTTCCAACAACAAAACCAACTCTCCATCCTGCCATATTGTATGATTTACTTAAAGTAAAGCACTCAACAGCAACATCTAAAGCACCCTTGGCTTGGAAAATTGAAGGAGTTTTATATCCATCAAATGTAATATCAGCATAAGCAATATCAGAGATTATATAAAATCTCTCTTTTTTAGCCATAGCTACAAGTTTTGTATAAAACTCAGGAGTTACAGTTGCACAAGATGGATTGTGTGGGAAGTTTACAACTACATATTTTACTTTTGGAATTGACTCATCAATTGTTTTTTGAAGATTTTTAAAAAACAACTCTTCATCTACTTTAAACTCATTATCAAATACTAACTCAAATTTATGAATAGCTGCACCATTTAACATAAAAGCATAAGAGTGAATTGGATAAGTAGGATCTGGAACAACAGCAACATCTCCAACATTTACAATAGCTTGAACTAAATGAACATAACCCTCTTTTGAACCCATTGTTGCACAAGCGTGTTTATCTGGGTCTAAGAAATCTACATTATATTTTCTTTTGTACCAGTTGCAAATAGCAAGTCTTAATTTATATATTCCAATACTAGCACTATACCCATAGTTTTTTGGTTTACTAGCTGCATCTTTTAATTTATCAACAATATGTTTTGGAGTCTCTCCATCTGGATTTCCCATAGAAAAATCTATAACATCAACACCAGCACGTCTAGCTTCCATTTTAATAGCATTAACTTCTGCAAATACATAGTTTGGAAGTCTTTTCATTCTTTCAAATTCAATTTCGTCAAACATCTTATTACTCCTTAGTAATATTAAGCCCATTTCTTATATTTGTTAGGGCATAAAAATCATCAATTTTTACAAACCTAGCCTCACTAGGAACATTTAATCTTAAATTAGAATATCTTTTCTCTTTTTCAAAAACTCTTAAAATATTTAATTCATCATCATAGAAAACAACATTTGGATGCCAAATTGTTCCGTTGTTTGTCTCTATAGATAAAATCTCTGAGTTTGAAAGCTCAATCATATATGGCTTTGTTGGCTTTCTTAATGATAAAGAGCTATTATTTACTAAATCTTCAACCTTATATAGTGTTGAGTTACTTGAATCTATAAAATAACTCCACTTATCCTCAGCCTCTCTTCTTATTTTTAAAACTCTACAATTTGCATTTTGAAGCTCTAAAGATAATCTAAGAGGATTAATGGCGGCTGCGGTTTTTAACTTTATACTCCAAAAAAGTTGTTCACCATTTGTTGCTTGATTTTTTGTTATAAAATGTTGATTTCCAATAGCTTTTAAGATATCAGTTATATTTTTAAACGATTTTTTTGGACTTGAGTTAAATGTGAAAGTTACTTCAATATCTTTAATCTCATCATAATTTAGTTTTAAAAGTCCATTTTTATCTAACTCTTCACTAATTTTTATATAATCAATATTTCCATCTTTATAAAAGTTGCTTTGATCTTTGAATATATGATTAATTAGGTTTAGATGAGTATTATAATCTTCACTATCTATCATATTATAAATAGCTTGGTTTACATCTGCTTTTAAACTTAGTGCTAGAATAATCGTAAATAGTATTTTTTTCATAATAAATCTTCCTATCTTTTTAGGTTATAAATTAAAATAGCAGCAGCTGAACTTACATTTAGTGAGTCAAACTCATGCTCCATTTTTATTGAAACTTTAAGGTCTAATTTTTTTGCAACTTTTGGACTTATTCCTTCACCCTCATTTCCTAAAAATAGTGCAACTTTATCTGTTTGCTCTATTTTTCCATATTTTTTTAGATCAACTCCATCCATTGTTGCACCAATTAGTGTAAATCCAGCATCTATTAATTCACTTGCTAAATCAACACTTCTTGGATGAATACAAAATGGTAAATCAAGAAGTGCTCCAGCGCTTGTTCTTATTGTTCCAGAGTTATTTACTGTTTTTATATTTGAAGCAATTAAACCTTGCACTCCTAAAGAGTAAGCAGTTCTTGCAATTGCTCCAATATTTCCAACATCAGTTAGACCATCTAAAACAACTATAAAATTCATATTTTTTATATCTTTTAGAGGTGTATAAACATAATCACTAAGTTTTAAAATAAGCCCTTGATGATTTCCACCTTTTGCCAAAGCTTGAGCTTTTTGATTATCAACTCTATGAATTTTTTTATTTAGTTTTGCAAATCTTGAAAAAAGTTTACTATCAATCTCTTTTGATAAAAAAATCTCTTCTATTAAATCTTGATGTTTTTCTAGTACATATAAAACTATCTGTTTTCCGTAAATTATCATTTTGTCTCGTTTAAATTAATTTTGGATTTTATCCAATATTTCTTGATAAACCTCTTTTACACTTGCTCCTGTAAGCTTTGCAATTAGCTTTGCTTTTATTTTTGGAGCAATTTCAAGTGGAAGAATATCATCTAAGTCTAAATTAAAACCAACTTTCTCTTTGGCTTCAATTACAACAACCCATTCACCTTTTATCTCACAGTTTTTTAGCTCTTCATATAGCTTTTTAGCACTATTTTTATAGCTTTTTTCATAAAACTTACTAATCTCTTTTACTAAAAATATTGTTCTATCTGGCTCTTTTGTATTTAACTCTTCAAGTAGTTTTAAAAGTCTATGTGGAGATTCATACAAAATTGATACTCTAGGACTTCTTAAAACCTCTTCTAGTTTTGATGCCCTACTTGCACCTTTGTGATCTAAAAAACCAAAAAATGTAAACTCACTACTTGAAAATCCGCTCATAGCAAAAGCTGTTAAAAGTGCATTTGCTCCAGCAATTACTTCATAAGAAACACCATTTTTTATACACCACTCAACCAAAGTTGAACCAGGATCACTAATACAAGGCATTCCAGCATCACTACAATAAACAACATTTTTAGAAAAAGTATCTTTTGAAATAGTTTTTAAAACATCAGCTTCATTGTGAGAGTGAAAAGATTTGAACTCTTTATTTGAAAAATCTAAGTTATATTTTTCACTTAGAAGATTTAGAAGTTTTTTTGTGACTCTTGTATCTTCACAAAAAATTAGTTCCGCTTCCAATAGTGCATCAAGAGATCTTTTTGAAATATCATCAAGATTTCCTATTGGTGTTGGAACTAAGCGCAACATAATATAGAACTATTTTGCCATATTATATTTAGCTTTGAATTTCTCAACTCTTCCAGCAGCATCAACAAGTTTTTGCTCTCCTGTGAAGAATGGGTGACAAGAAGAACAAATATCAACTCTTAGAGTTTCAGTATTTGATTTTGTCTCAAAGCTATTTCCGCATGCACAAGAAACTTGACATACTTTGTAATCTGGATGAATATCTTTTTTCATTCCATTTTCCTTTTTAAAATTAAGCGTTTGGAAAAAGATCAAGTCCTTGCAAGTCCTTTACCAAACTTTTGAACTTGCGATTATATCTTAAAATACTTAATAATCTCTGAATTTAAGCTAGAAATTATGTTTGAAACTCTATTTTCAAATTGACCTTTATTAAAAGTGTTTTGTCGTTTTGCAAGTTTTAAGGTATTTTGAATAATTTTATCTTCAAGCCTTTTTTTATCAATTTTTCCATCAAGATATTGTAAAGTTTCAACAATTCCAATACTAGACATACAATTTGGCAATCTTGTATATTTTTTCTCTAAATATATAATCTCATCAATTAAGCCAGCTTCTATCATAGCTTTTGTTCTCAATGCAACTCTACTTGCAAGGTCTTCTTTTTCCCATAAAATCTCAAATATTTTTAAATCTGCACTTAGTGTAACTTTTGGATTCTCTTTGAAGTATTGACTTGGGATTAAACCACTTTGTTTATAAATAGAGTAGGCTTTTTGAACTCTATATCTATCATTTGGATCAATTTTTTGCATATACTCTTTATCTAAACTATAAAGCAAATTATAAGTATCATTTAAACTCATATCTAACTCTACATTTGAGTTAAAACCAAGGCTTAAACCATCTGTTAAAGCTTTTAAGTAAAAACCAGTTCCACCAACAATTATTAGATTTTTTAAGTTCTCTTGTGCAAATTTTTTTGCATTTTGATACAAATTTAAAAACTCAACAACATCAAACTTCTCATTTGGAAAAACTTCATCTATCCCAAAATGAACTATATCACCTCGCTCTTTTTTTGTTGGTTTTGCACTTGCAATATCTATCTCTTTATATACACAAAGAGAGTCAAGCGAGAGTATTATTGAGTTTGTTTTGTCTGCAAGTTCAAGTGATAGAGCTGTTTTACCAGATGCTGTTGTTCCAATAATTGCAATCTCTTTCATTTTTTAATCAACTTTTTTATAAGTTTCAATCTCAAGTTTTAGGCTATTTATCTCTTTCTCTTTTTCAACTAAAATTTTTATTAGTTCAGAGTTTGTCTTTTTGTTTGTAGCATTTTGTTCATTTTCAATTTTTGTTGCACAAGATGTGAAAAAAAGTATAAAAAGAGTTAAAGTAAGATATTTTTTCATAAATTTGCCTTTTTTGCTTGGATTATAACGAAAAAGCATTAATTTAATCATTATTAGATAATATTTTGCCCATGGAAAAATTAATAAAAAAAATAAAAGATTTTAGTGAACTTGTAGTGTTTCAGCACTCTGTTTTTGCTTTGCCATTTATATTTATAGCAATGGTTGTATCATCTTCACAGATAAATCAGACACCTTGGTTTGGGTTTAAGCTTTTGGTTTTGGGAACTTTGTGTGCAATATTTGCAAGAAACTTTGCAATGGGATTTAATAGATACATGGATAGAGATATCGATGGTTTAAATCCAAGAACTTCAAATCGTCCAAATGTAGATGGAAGAATTAGTGCAAACTCAATGTTGGCATTTGTTATTTTTAATGCAATAGCATTTATTGTTGTAGCATACCTTGTAAATAGTTTGGCACTTATTTTATCTGTTCCAATTTTAGTAATTATTGGTTCATACTCATACTTTAAAAGATTTTCATATTTAGCACATATAATTTTGGGAATATCTTTGGCTCTTGCACCAATTGCTGGAGTTGTTGCTGTTAGTGAATCTATTCCTTTTTGGGTGATACTTTTAAGTATTGGAGTTATGTTTTGGGTTGCTGGGTTTGATTTACTTTACTCACTACAAGATATTGATGTGGATAAAAAACTAGGACTTCACTCTATTCCTTCAAAATTTGGTGCAAAAAAGACAATGCTATTTTCAAAAGTTTTTCACTTTTTCACAGTTTTATTTTGGCTTTTGTTTGTGATTTATTCATCTGGTTCATATTTTGCATATTTCGCAGTTGTTATAAGTGCTTTGATGCTTAGTTATGAACACTATTTAGTAAATAAAGATTTTAGAAAAATAGATAGAGCATTTTTTACTGTAAATGGATACTTGGGGATTGTATTCTTCTTTTTAATCGTTTTAGATAATATCTTCTTCTAAAAATTTTAAGCAAAATTAGGATAAACTTCAATCCTAATTTTAAAGTGCGTCTGTAGTTCAACTGGATAGAATACTCGGTTTCGACCCGAGGGGTTGTGGGTTCGACTCCTACCAGGCGTACCATTTTCTAATATAAACTCTTAATATTTTAAAAATACAATCTTAAATTTCTATTTAGCTTTTTATATAAATTTAGTAACCATTTTGTAATCAACAAATTTTAAACTTCCATTGTAAATAAATTTAATGGAGAAAAAATGAGTTTAAAAAGAACATCAATTGCTTTAATAGCAAGTACCCTAATCGCTACAACTTTGAGTGCTAGAGATCAAATCAAAATTGTTGGTTCATCAACAGTTTATCCTTTTTCATCTTCAGTTGCTGAAGAGTTTGGAGCTACTACAAAATTCCCAACTCCAGTAGTTGAATCAACAGGAACAGGTGGAGGAATGAAACTATTTTGTAGTGGAATAGATATAAACACTCCTGATATTGCAAATGCTTCAAGACAGATGAAAGCTAGTGAGTTTAAAATGTGTCAAGAAAATGGTGTAACAGATATCACTGAAGCACTAATTGGATTTGATGGTATTGCAATAGCTCAAAGTTCAAAAGTAAAAAGCTTTAATATCACAAAAAAACAGTTAGCTTTAGCAGTTGCTGCAGAAGTTCCTTCAAAAGATGGAAAATCTTTAATTGCAAACCCATATAAAAAATGGTCAGATATAGATGCATCTTTACCAAATAGAGAGATTACAGTATATGGACCACCAAAATCATCAGGTACTAGAGATTCATTTGAAGAGTTAGTATTACAAGATGTATTTAAAAAAGTATCAGCATATACAGATTTATATAAAAAAGATGAAAAAGCAAATAAAAAATATAAAGCTTATTCAGTAATTAGAACAGATGGTGCTTATGTTGAATCTGGTGAAAACGATAACCTAATCGTTCAAAGATTAACAAGAAATGAAGCTGCTATTGGAATTTTTGGTTACTCATTTTTAGCTGAAAACAGAGATAAAGTTATGGGATTAAGTATTGATAATACTTTACCAACAGTTGAAACTATTGCAAATGGTAGCTATCCAGTTGCAAGATCTATGTATTTTTATATCAAAAATCAACACTCAAAAAGTGTTCCATCTTTAAAAGAGTACACAAAACTATTTATGAGTGAAAAGATGATTGGTGAAGATGGAATTTTAAGTGAACTTGGACTTATTCCATTAGCAGACGATTTAAGAACTAAAGCTAGAGATAAAGTATTAAATAGTACAAAACTTACAGCTAAAGAGCTAAAATAATTTAATAAAAAAAGGGATTTTTCCCTTTTTACAATCTTTCAAATAAAAATAGGAAATCCAATATATGCCAAATTGTAGTAATATTATTGATAAGCTAGATTATGCTTTTCAACCCATTGTTTACGCACATAATGGCAAAACTTATGCAGTAGAAGCACTTTTAAGAGATGTTCAAAATATTCCAAAGGTAAGCACAATTGATGATTTGTTTGATTTAGTATTTAATGAAAACTACTTATATGAGTTTGATTTAGAGTTAAGAGAAAAAGCTATAGAGAAGTTTGCAAAGATAGATATCAAAAATTTAAAACTATTTTACAATTTAGATAATAGAATAATTTATAATAAAAACTACTCTCAAGGAAACACTGAAAGAATTTTAAAAAAATATAACTTAACAAAAGATAGAATTTTTTTTGAGTTGAGTGAAAAGGGAACACCAATTGAGCAAAATGCTTTATCATCAATGCTACAAAGATATAAATCAAGTGGTTATAAAATAGCCATAGATGATTTTGGAATAGGGGTTTCTGGTTTAAAGTTACTATATTTTAGTGAAGCACATATTATAAAACTTGATAGATTTTTTATATCAAATATTGACCAAGATTCAAAGAAAAAACTCTTTTGCTCTTCAATTATAGAGATGGCTCATATTATGGGAATGAAAGTTATTGCAGAGGGAATTGAAACAGTTCAAGAGTTTTATACTTGCAAAGATATTGGTGCTGATTTTATGCAAGGATATTTAGTCCAAAAACCAACAAAAAATATTGATGAGATTTTAGATGTTTATAAAAATATCCAAGATTTAATACAAGAGGATCAAAGAGTAAAACAGAATAATCATATTGATGATAAATATATAGATAAAATAGATGCTTTAGATGTAAACACATCTTTGCATGATCTGTTTTTACACTTTAAAAAAGGAACTAAACACAATTTTGTACCAATTGTAGATGAGTTTGGATATTTTTTAGGAGTTATAAACGAAAGTGATATCAAAGAGATTTCATACTCACAATATGGTTTTGCACTTGCACAAAATAAGACATTCTCTTCAACGCTATTAAAATATATAAAACCTGCTTTAAGCGTTGAGGTATCTTGGGGAATTGATAAAATCTTAGAGATGTATAATTTAAATTTCAATAACTCTTTGGGAATATTTATAACAGAAGGTGAAAAATATAAAGGGTTTATAAACTTAAACTCTTTATTAAATCTCTCATATCAAAGAAATCTTCAAATAGTTGCAAATCAAAATCCACTTACAAAACTTCCTGGAAATAATCAAATAGAGAAGTTTATAAGTGATACTTTTGAGAATAGACATATAGAAGATGGTAGGCATATTATATATTTTGATTTTAATGATTTTAAACCATTTAATGATGTTTGTGGATTTAGACAAGGGGATAGAGCAATACTAATATTTTCAGAAATTCTACAAAAAAAGTATCCAAAAGATTCATTTATAGCACATATTGGTGGCGATGATTTTTTTGTAGGATTAAAAAAAGATAATAAAAAAGATATATTTGAACTAACTTTAGAGGTTCAAAATGAGTTTGAAAATAGTGTAAAAAATTTGTACTCAAATGAGGATAAACAAAGAGCTTATATTGTTGCAAAAGATAGATTTGGAACAACAAGAGAGTTTAAACTTCTATCTGTATCAAGTGCAATTGTGAAAGTAGATAGTAGCTCAAAAATAGATGATTTTGATCAGGTTTTAAGTGAGCTAAAAAAAGAGTCAAAGAGTTCAAAAAAGCCAATATATAGAGTTTTGTAAAGATAAAATATTGTAATCATTTTGTAATCGATTACAAATATAATACACAAAATTTAATAGAAGGTAAAAGTGTTGAGTACTTTTGAATCAAGAAAAAAACAAAGAGAGTTAAATGAGAAACTTATAAAATCTGCATTAATACTTGCAGCTGTTATCTCTATTTTAACTACTTTTGGGATTTTGTTTTCAATATTATTTGAAGCAATAGAGTTCTTTAAACTAAGAAGTTTTTGGTATTTTCTTACAGGAACACAGTGGACACCAGGAACTGCTGGTAGCCAGTTTGGTGCATTACCAATATTTGCAGGAACATTTGTAATCACAGCAATAGCACTACTTGTAGCAATTCCAATTGGACTTGGAAGTGCAATTTATATGAGTGAATATGCAACTTCTACTTTTAGGGATTATTTAAAACCTATTTTAGAAGTTCTTGCTGGTATTCCAACTGTTGTTTATGGATTCTTTGCAGCTATTACAGTTGCTCCAATAATTGTTGAAATTGCAGGATATTTTGGAGTTGATGCAGCATTTAATAGTGCCTTAGCATCTGGAGTTGTTATGGGAATTATGATTATTCCTTTAGTATCTTCTTTAAGTGATGATGTTATAAGAGCTGTTCCAGACTCTCAAAGAAAAGCAGCTTTTGCTCTTGGAATGACACAATCAGAGACTATTAAAAATATTGTAATTCCAAGTGCAATGCCTGGAATTATATCAGCATCACTTCTTGCACTATCAAGGGCTTTAGGAGAGACTATGATTGTTGTTATGGCAGCAGGTTTAAGACCAAATCTTTCATGGAATCCACTTGAAGATATGACAACGGTTACAGTTACAATAGTAAATAGTTTAGTTGGAGATTTTGAATTTAATTCGCCTGAAACACTTTCAGCATTTGCATTGGGATTAATGTTGTTTATTGTTACTTTAATACTTAATATGATCTCACTATCTCTAATTAGAAAATTTAAAGAAAAATATAAAGTGAATACATTATGATTAAAAGAAAAAAGAGAAATAAACAATATAACCCATTTTATGATCCAACTTTAAAAAGTAGGCATAAAAGTGCAAAAAGATTTAAAAAGTTTACCTTAACTTCTTTAATCTTCTCAATAGCATTTTTAGCATTTTTCCTATTTGATATGATTGCAAAAGGAGTTCCTGCATTTAATGTGGCTTACATAAAAACAGAAGTTACATTTAATCAAAAAACTTTAGAGGATACAAGATTAGCAGTATCAAGAGATTATAGAACTTTGGTTTCAAGAGCTTGGTTAAGAGATATTCCAAAACTTTTAGAAAAAAATCCAGAGTATTTGAATACAACACAAACTCTTTGGGTTTTAGCAAATAGTCAAGTTGATCAATATCTAAAAGAGCATCACAATACTTTGAAGAGTAAAGATAGAGCAAAAGTTGATGAACTTTATAATCAAGGTTTAATTGAAAAGAGATTTAATGCAATATTCTTTATAAACGGTGACTCAAAGATTCCAGAATATGCAGGTCTTTTTTCTGCAATTGTTGGGTCTGTTTTAACTTTGATTATAACAATGGCAGTTGCATTTCCAATTGGAGTTATGACAGCAATTTATCTTGAAGAGTTTGCTGGGGATAATAAATTTACAAGATTTATTGAAATAAACATCAATAATCTTGCAGCAATTCCATCTATTTTATTTGGACTTTTAGGTCTGGCAATTTTTATAAACCTTTTTGGAATGCCTAGAAGTTCACCTTTAGTTGGTGGATTAACTTTAGCTCTTATGACACTTCCTATTATAATTGTAAGTTCAAGAGCAGCATTAAGAGCTGTTCCAGATAATATAAGACAAGCTGGATATGGTTTGGGATTAAATAAAATTCAAGTGACACGAGATCATGTTTTACCTTTAGCGTTTCCAGGGATAATGACAGGTTCAATTATTGGTTTAGCTCAAGCTATGGGAGAGACAGCACCTTTAATCATCATTGGAATGATTGCCTTTATTCCAGATGCTCCTTCAATGGTTACACAAGCGGCAACTGTGATGCCAGCACAACTATTTACTTGGGCTGGAATGCCTGAGGGTATGTATATAGAAAAAACAGCAGCTGGAATTTTGGTTCTATTGTCAATATTAATTTCACTAAATGCAATAGCTATATATTTACGAAAAAAATTTGAAGTAAAATGGTAAAAGGAAAAAAATGAGTACAGATAATAAAACAAAAATAGATGTAAAAAACTTAAATTTGTATTATGGTTCAAATCAAGCACTATTTGATATTAATGTAAATTTGTATCAAAATAAAATAACAGCACTAATTGGACCATCTGGTTGTGGAAAATCTACATTTTTAAGATGTATAAATAGAATGAATGATTTAATTCCAAGTGTTAAAATTGATGGAAAAATTGTAATTGACAAAAAAAATATTTATGATAAAGATGTTGATGAGGTAAGTGTTAGAAAAAGAGTTGGAATGGTATTTCAACAACCAAATCCTTTTCCAAAATCTATTTATGATAATGTTGCTTATGCACCACTAAAACATGGAATGGTAAAAAAAGGGAAAGAGTGTGATGAGTTGGTTGAAACTTCACTAATAAAATCAGGTCTTTGGAATGAGGTAAAAGATAAGTTACAAAATCCAGGAACTTCACTTTCAGGTGGTCAGCAACAAAGACTTTGTATTGCAAGAACAATTGCAATTAAACCAGAGGTTATTTTAATGGATGAGCCAACATCTGCACTTGATCCAATAAGTACAGAAAAAATTGAGTCTTTGATGCTTGAATTAAAACAAGATTATACAATTATAACTGTAACTCACAATATGCAACAAGCAGCACGAGTTGCTGATTATACGGCATTTTTTCACTTAGGAAAATTAATAGAGTATGATGTAACAGAGACTATCTTTGTTAATCCAACAAATAAAAAAACAGAAGATTATATTACAGGGAGATTTGGATAATGTTAAAACCTTATGAAGAGAAATTAAAACTTATAAAAAGTGAAGTAGAAAAACTAGGATTAGATGTTGTTGAAGCTTTAGAGATTTGTTTAAAATCTTTAAATGAAAGAAAGATAGAGAATCTAAAAAATGTTGAAATTAGTGAGAAAAAATTTCTTGCAAAATCAAATGAACTAGATAATATTATTATCACAACTCTAGCTTTATATACACCAGAAGCTAGAGATTTAAGAAGAATGGTAGCATTCTTAAAAATCACAAATGAGATAGTAAGAACAGCTGCAAATACAAAAGATTTTGCAAAAATGTTTAGAAGATCTTATAGTGAAGATTTAGATACAAATACTATTTTAGAGTACACAATTCCTCTTTTAAAATCGGCTTTATTATCTACAAAAACAGCTGTATCTATAATAGATGAACATGATTTAAAACAAGTTGAGCAAAAGTATCAAAGAGTTGTTGTAGAAGAGAGTAAAACAGATGATTTATACTTGATGATTGAGAAAAATATTTTAAAACTAATTACAAAAAATCTTGATTTATCAAAAGAGTATTTTGATATTTTAAGTAGTTTAAGAAGATTAGAGAAAATTGCAGATAGATCTGTATCAATAGCTAGTTTACTACAGTTTGCAAAACTAGGTGGAGATATGGTTCAATCATAATTCTTATGATATAATTTTTGCATGAAAAAAGCTATACAAAAAATCTCGGACTATTTTAGTTCAAACTTTGAAGTTTTGGTTGCTACTGTTATATTTTTAGTGATATTCATAGCTGGACACGACTTTTATAGAGCAATTATACTTATGCTTGAGTTTATTGTGATTATGGAAGTTGTTAAGATGATTTCTGATTTTATAAAAAAAGAGACATTAAGACTTAGATATGTTATTGATATTTTTATAATATTTCTAATAAGAGAAGTTATAATTTTATCAGCAAATAAAAATAGAGACTACTTTGATATAGTATTCTTACTATTTGTAATATTTGTCTTCTTTGTGTTTAGAATATTATCTATAAAATTTTCACCAATAAATGATAAAAAAGCAGATGAGATAAAATGAAAAAATTAATTCTTATAGTTGAAGATGAAGAGGATATGCTTGAGCTTCTTGAGTACACACTACAAAAAGAGGGTTATGATACTATTGGATTTTTAAATGTGGATAAAAATGTAAGAAAAGTTTTGGATGAGGAGAACATAGATTTAATCTTAATGGATAGAAATCTTCCAAATATTGAAGGAACTACATTTATAAAAGAGTTAAGAGTAAGTGGTTACTCTAATCCAGTTATTTACATAACTGCAAAAGATAAAGAGAATGATGTTTTAGAAGGATTTGAGGCATTTGCAGATGATTATATTACTAAACCTTTTAATCTAAAAGAGCTAATTGCTAGAGTAAAAGCTGTAATAAAAAGAACTTCAAAAGAGCTTGAGTTTATAAAGGCAAAAGATATTGTTTATAACTTTGCAAACAAAAAGTTTTATATTGAAAATAAAGAGATTGAACTAACTCAACTTGAGAGCTCTTTGTTGTTTGAGTTTATAAATAATCAAGATATTCTTCTTTCAAGAGATTATCTTCTTGAAAAAGTTTGGAAGGACTCTTTAGATAAAAAAGAGAAGACTGTAAATGTTGCAATAAAAAGATTAAAATCAAAAATAGATCCAAAAGCTAAAAAGAACTATATAAAAGCTGTTCGTGGAGAGGGATATATTTTTTGTTAAAGATTCATCAACTATTTTTACGAACTTATCTAGCAATATTTATTGCTATTTTAATCACTCTAACACTAGCTACATATTTTTGGGCAAAAAATCTGTATATAAATCAAATTGAGAAAAATCTAATACAAAATTTGGATACATTAGCTGTTGTTTTACAAAATAGTAAAGATATAAATAGTTTAAATAGTGTGGTTTTAAACTTGAGTCAAGTTTTAGCTTTAAGGGTATCTGTAATAGATGAACTTGGAGATGTAATAGCAGAGAGTCATAAAAATTTGGATGATATAAAAAACCATTCAAATAGAGTAGAAATTATAGAGGCAAAAAATATTGGTATTGGAAAAGATACAAGAGTCTCTGAAACCTTAGGAAAAGATTTACTATATATTGCAAGAAAGATTGAAATAGAAGGTAAAACTTACTACATAAGAATGGCTGACTATACAAATAAAATAACAGATAATTTTAAATCACTCACAATTGAGATTTTTATATATATTTTACTGTTTCTATTTTTAGCTTTTTTGGCAACCTATTTTATTAGTCTAAAAATAAAAAAAGAGACAGATTTAATACTTGATTTTTTAAAAGATATAAAAAATAAAAAAACTCCAATACCTCTAAAATCAAACTACACTTTTGAGTTTTATAAGATTGCAAAGTTATTAAACAAAGTATCTTTAAAGCTATCAAAAAGAGAGCAAGAAAAAGTAAAACATACTGCAAAACTAACTCTTGCAAATAGACAAAAAGATGATATTATCTCTGCTATTTCTCATGAGTTTAAAAACCCAATCGCTGTAATCTCTGGTTATAGTCAAACTTTGATTGAAGATGAGAACTTATCAAAAGATATGAAAAAGAAGTTTTTAAATAAAATCTTCTCAAACTCAAATAAGATGTCACAAATTATTGATAAATTGAGACTTGCATTAAAACTTCAAGATAGTAACAACACAATTGCTTTGAATAATATATCAATAAAAAGAGTTTTAGAAAATATAATTAGTGATTTAAAAGTAAAGTATAAGAATCAAGATATAAATATTTTAGGTGAAGATAAAGAGATAAAAGCTGATGAGGTTTTAATATCTATTGCTATTACAAATCTAATAGAAAATGCTCTAAAATACTCTCAAGATGATATTACAATAGAGATTACAAATAATTATTTAGCTGTTATAGATAAGGGAATTGGAATATCAAAAGAGAATTTGGAAAATATATTTAAAAAGTATTACAGAGCAAACAACAATGAGTGGAATAACTCTTTAGGTTTAGGATTGTTTATTGTGAAATCTATCTTAAATATTCATAATTTTGAGCTAAAAATAGAGTCAACTTTGGGAGTTGGTTCAACTTTTAAAATATATTATTAATTTATACTTAATTTAAGTTAATTATAAGTATAACTTAAATATGATTCCAACTCATTAAAGAAAGGGAGTTAATAAATGAAATTTACTCAAATGGCAAAAGCCAACGAAATCGAAAGATCTTGGGTTGTAGTTGATGCAGAAGGTAAAGTATTCGGAAGAATTATTACTGAAGTTGCTACAATTTTAAGAGGTAAAAATAAACCTTGTTTTACACCAAATGTTGATTGTGGTGACTATGTAGTAATAATTAATGCAAGTAAAGCTAAATTTACAGGTGCAAAATTAGATGATAAAAACTACTATACACACTCAGGTTATTTTGGAAGTACAAAAACTCACAAAATGTCAGAAATGTTTGAAAAAAACCCTGAAAAATTGTATAAATTAGCTACTAGAGGTATGCTTCCAAAAACTACTCTTGGTAAAGCTATGTTAAAAAAATTAAAAGTATATGCAGGAAGTGAACATCCTCATACGGCTCAAATTAAAGGATAATAGTAATGGCAAAAGTATATGCAACTGGAAGAAGAAAAACTGCAATAGCAAAAGTGTGGTTAGAAAATGGAAATGGACAACTAACAATCAATGGTCAAACTCTTGATGCTTGGTTAGGTGGACATGAGTCAATTAAAAAAAGAGTTATGCAACCATTAAATGTAGCAAAACAAGAGACAAGTGTAAATGTAGTAGTACAAACTCTAGGTGGTGGATATTCAGCTCAAGCAGATGCTGTAAGACACGGAATCTCTAGAGCATTAGTTGCTTTCGATGAGCAATTTAGAACTATCTTAAAACCACATGGTTTATTAACAAGAGATGCAAGATCTGTAGAGAGAAAAAAATACGGAAAGAAAAAAGCAAGAAAATCTTCTCAATTCTCAAAAAGATAATTGGTATTTTTCTTTATTTTCCCCAAAAGGAAGCGAAAAATCGCTTCCTTTTTTTATTTATAGTACATATAAATTTTTGATATTTTTAGTCATATATTTTCAAACTATTAAAAAGATTATTAATAAAGATGATTTATAGTATATTTAGTTCCTCTTCCTGTTGTGCCTTCTATTTTTTTTATGCACCCTTTATTTAACAAATCTGCAATATCTCTTGAAGCATTAGCTTCTGCTGTATTCGCAATTTTTACATATTTAGCTTTTGTAAGATCACCTTTAAAGTTTTCACTTCCAATATCAAGAAGCTTATTTAAAACTTTTATTTGTCTTGAGTTCAGTTCATCAAATCTATGTGCATACCAAAACTTTGTTTTTTCTACAATATAGTTTAACTGTTTTTGAGCATCTAATAGTGCATGGTGCAATGTTTTAAAAAACCACTCCATCCAGTAAGTAATATCAAGAGGATCATCTTTTTGAAATCTTCCTGTTGTTTTATCCAAAGCTTCATAATAAGCCTTTCTATGTTCATATATACTCTTTGACATTGTATAGATTTTAGAAAAAGAGGATTGTTCAAGTTTTGATAGTACTCTATCGGTTAGTGCTCTTGTTATTCTTCCATTACCATCATCAAATGGGTGGATGATTACAAACCAAAGGTGAGTTAAGCTAGCTTTTTCTAGTGTTGTAGGAGTTTCATTGAACCATTTTATAAAAATATTCATTTCATTTTCAAGTGTATCATGTGGAGGTGCTTCATAGTGAATTTTTTCTTTACCATAGTCACCTGAAACTACTTGCATAGCTCCATCACCTCTAAACTGTGCTTCTTTAATTTTTGAAAATCCACTATACCCTTTTTCAAACATCGCATTGTGCCAGCCAAATAGTTTACCGAGAGTTAAGTCCTCATCATAGTTTGTGTTGGCATCAATAAGAATATCTACATAGTTATCCTCTTTTTTTATAACTTTGTAGTGTTCTGCTGATTCTAGCCCAAGTTTTTGTTTAATAGATGAGCGAACACTTTCTCTATTTAATATTTCACCCTCTATTTCACAACTTGCTATTATTTCATTTTCCAAAGTTTGAGCAAGTGAATATTTTGAGCTTTCTTTATCCATTAAAAGCATAAAAGATTTTAGTTTGCCTTGTTCATAAGCAATATCTCTTAACAGTGGTTCTAGTTTCTCTTTGTTGTATTTAAAATTGGGATACTCATCATATTCCCATATCCATTTTTGTTTCTTCATGAAGTAAGTTTATCTAAAGTGATACGTAAAATCAAGTTTTACATATCGTTATTTGAGATGTAAATAATTTTTATAAAAAATAGTTCTTATGTAAGTGTAGCTTCTATTATTTAATTAAACAAGTTTAAATTAGTAACATATATAAACTATATAAAAATAAATTTATAAGATATTACAAAATTGATACATATATTTGATAATATGAATTTATCAACTTAATAATTAAAATTTCACATAATATATTTATAAAATTTTTTTAGAGTTAAATAATTAATAACATTTATAGGAAATAAATAAAATGCAGAAATATTCAGTTAATCAACACTTAATAGAAACTATTTTAGCTTGGGTTAGATCTGGCGAAATTGCAATCCCTGAAATACAAAGACCATTTGTTTGGGATGCTTCTAAAGTAAGAGATCTTATGGATAGTTTATATCAAGGCTATCCAATTGGTTATATTATTGCATGGAGAAATCCAAATGTAAGACTTAAAGATGGAAGTACAAGTGAAGGTAAAAAAATCCTTATTGATGGACAACAAAGAATTACTGCATTAACAGCTGCAATTTTAGGTCAATATGTTATTGATAAAACATATAAAAGAATAAAGATAAAAATATCATTTAATCCAATAACTGAAAAGTTTGAAGTTCAAAATCCTGCAATTTTAAAAGATAAAACTTGGCTTCATGATATTTCTGAGGCTATAAATGGTGATTTATTTGAAATTGCTGATAAATATTTTGAATTAAATCCTGATGTTGATAAAAAGAGTGTAAGAAATGCTTTTTCCAATTTAATTAATATTCCAAAAAAACAAATAGGGCTTATTGAACTTGCTTCGGATTTGGATATAGAAACTGTAACAGAGATATTTATTAGAATTAATTCAAAAGGAGTAGTTCTTAGCCAAGCAGATTTCGCAATGAGTAAAATATCTTCAAATACTGAATATGGTGGAGATGAACTTAGAAAATTAATAGATTACTTCTGCCATTTAGCTATTGCTCCAGAATTTCATAAACATATTGAAGATAATGATAAAAAATTTGCACAAACAGATTTATATAATAAAATTAAGTGGCTTAAAAATGAAAAAGAAGATCTTTATGATCCAGATTATAATGATTTAATTAGAGTTGCTTTTACTTCTCAATTTAATAGAGGAAAATTATCTGATTTAGTTAGTTTACTATCTGGACGTAATTTTGAAACAAGAACATTTGAAACAGAAATTGCTGAGAAATCATTTGAAAAGTTAAAAAAAGGTGTAATTAATTTTACAAATGAAACAAATTTCAAAAAGTTCTTGATGATTATAAAATCTGCGGGATTTATTGACAATAAGCTTATAAGATCTCAAAATGCACTAAATTTTGCATATATTTTATATTTAAAATTAAGAGATTTAAATGTTAATTCAGTTGATATAGAAAAATTTGTAAAGCGTTGGTTTGTGTATTCTGTCTTAACTGGAAGATATTCTGGTTCTCCTGAAAGTATGTTTGATTTTGATATAAAACAAATAAGCCATAAATCTATGTCTGAATATTTAAAAGAAAAAGAGGATGCTGAACTTTCTGATGCGTTCTGGAATGCTTCTCTTCCAAGAAGTTTAGATACTTCTGTTGCAAGTAGTCCTTATTTTCATATTTATTTAGCTTCTCAGGTAAAAGCAAATGATAAAGGTTTTTTATCAAAAGATGTTTTGGTAAGTGACTTAATTTTACTAAGAGGTGATATCCACCATCTTTTCCCAAAAGATTATTTGAAACGAAATGGTTTTGAAAGAAATAAATATAATCAAATAGCAAACTATGTTTATATGCAACAAGAAATTAATATAAAAGTAGGGAATAAAGCTCCAGATACTTATTTATCGCTTTTAATTGAAAATTTTACAAATAATAAAAATAAATTTAGTGGTATAAAAAATCATGAAGAACTTATTAAAAATTTTGAGATGCACTGTATTCCAAGAAGTATAATAAATAGTAAATTTTCTGATTATGAAGACTTTTTACATGAAAGAAGAAAATTAATGGCACTTAAAATCAAAGATTATTATTTCTCTTTGTAATTATATAATACTAGAGAATGATATCTCTAGTAAAATTAGTTTTTCACATAACTCATCTGTTTATTATAAGCCATATCCCAAAACATATACTCAAACTCAACACTTGAAATAAAAATATCTTCAACCACTTTTTTTTCAGCTTCTGTTCTGTTTTTTACAAGCTCATCAAGTGCATCATAAAACCACTCAAATGACTCTTCAAACTCAACTCCTGAGTAAGTTTCTATCCAAGATTTATAGAAATTATTTTCTAAAGTATCTTTATATTGCTCTTTTAATCTTTTACCATAATCACAATATGTCCAAGCACAAGGAAATACAGTTGCTAAAGTGTGTGCTAAATCACCTTTTAAAGAAGTTGCAAGCATATTTGCTGTGTAAGTTCTGTTAAACAAACTAGCTCTTACATTTTTAACCTCTTCATCACTAATACCAAACTCTTTCATATACAGATGGTGAAGTTTCATCTCATCAACTAAAGTTGCTTTTGTAATAGCACTAAGATTTCCAAGCATCTTTTCATCATCTGCTTTTGTCATGGCCATTGCAAATACTTTTGCATACTCTAAAAGATACAAATAATCTTGTAGTAAATAAAACTTGAACTTCTCTTTTTCTAAAGTCCCAGCTCCCAACTCTTGTACAAATGGGTGGTTATAACCATCTTCCCAAACTTTTATAGCTTTTTGTTTTAATTGTCTTGAAAATGACATTTTAACTCCTTTTATAATTTAAATTTATCGCAAAAAGATTCTGGATTATCTGTTTTCATACCTTCACTCATAATACAAAAATCTTTTGCACCATTTTTTAAAACATCTTTAAAATTTTTCTCATTTATCCCACCAATTGCAATAATAGAAATATCAATATTTTCATAAAGCTCTTTTAAAAAAGCCAAACCTCTTGGTTTTAAACCCTCTTTACAAGAAGTTTCAAAAATATGTCCAGCAATAATTGCATCTGCACCTAAATTTTGGGCAGTTTTTCCTTCAGTTAGTGAGTGAATAGATACATAGATATTTGAAAAGCTATTTAATCTATCTTGATAATTTAAAAAATCATCAAAAGAGAGTTGAATATTTTTTATATTCAATTTTATTGCTACACCTATAAAGCTATTTACAAAAAAATCCACACCATACTTTTGGCAAATCTTTTTAACCTCTATTGCAAGAGATTCATAATCACAATTTTCTAAATCTTTCTCTCTTAAAATTATTGCATTTGGTTTTGAACTAGCAAGTAGTTCAACTCTTCTTAAAAAATCATCACAACAAAGTTTTCGATTTGTTACAATAATTGCCATTTTAAACTCTTATAAAATTTGAATAAACAGGTTGTAAGCTCTTATTTAAAATCATAGTGTGAACATCTTCTACACTTCTTTCATCAGATATTTCAAACTGTTCATCACCTTTTTTCTCTTCATCATGACCTCCAACACCAACACTAACTCCTGCTGAAATCTTATTTGCAACAAGACCAACAACATTATCTCTAAAAACATCTCGCTCTCTTGTTGATATTGTGATTGTTGCATAAGGCATAAAAATTCTATATGCACACATAACTTGCAGAAGTTGCTTCTCATAAACATCATTTGAGTTGTTGTTTTTATTGTTTATATATGGTCTTAATCTTGGAACTGAAAAACTAATCTCTGCATGAGGATATCTTTGTTGAATTAGTGTTGCGTGAAGTGCAACAGCAAAAGCATCTTTTCTAAAATCATCAAGTCCTAATAAGGCTCCAAAAGCAACCCCTCTAAATCCAGCTTTTAAGGCTCTTTCTTGAGCATTTATTCTATAAGAGAAGTTTCTTTTTGAACCCCAAAGATGAACATCTTCATATTTTTTTCTATTGTAAGTCTCTTGATAAACAGCTACAAAATCAGCTCCACTTTCATGAAGTAGTTTATACTCATCTAAATTTACAGGATAAACCTCAAGAGCAACAGTTGAGAAATATTTTCTTGCAAGTTTAACAGCACTTGCAATATAACTAACACTTGATTTTCTTCTGGCTTCTCCTGTTAAAAGTAAAATCTCTTTTAAACCAGTTTTTGCAATAGTTTGTAACTCATTTTCAAGCTCTTGTGTTGTAAGTGTTGCTCTTTTTATTTTGTTTGTTGCTTTAAAACCACAATATGTACACTCATTTTCACAATAGTTTGCAATATACAAAGGTGTAAAAAGCAAAATAGAGTTACCAAAATTTTTTCTAGTCTTCTCTTTTGCTCTTTGTGCCATAATCTCTAAAAACTCTTCTGCATTTGGTGAAAGTAGGGCTTTAAAATCTTCTAAATCTAATCTATCTTTTTTTAGGGCTCTTTTAACATCATCGCTACTATATTTTGAATAATCAAAATTTTGCATAGATGATGTGATAATTGATTCAATATCAGATTCAATATCCTCCATATCTTTATAAAAGAGTTGATGATTTATCTCTTTCAATTATCATCTCCCAAAAAACCTGTTAATGGACTTGAAGCTTCGGCTTTATCTAAAACTCTTCCAAGACCTGATAAATAAGCAGCTCTTCCAGCTTTTATCGCATTTTTAAAAGCCTCTGACATCAAAACAATATCATTTGCTGTTGCAACAGCAGTATTTAGCATAACAGCATCAACACCCATCTCCATAGCTTCACAAGCTTGCGATGGTCTTCCAATTCCAGCATCAACAATAATTGGTAAGTCTATCTCATCTACTAAGATTTGAATAAACTCTTTTGTTAAAAGCCCTTTATTGCTTCCTATTAAAGAACCCAAAGGCATAACTGCAGCTGCTCCTGCATTTACTAAATCTCTTGCTACATACAAATCAGGATAACAATATGGTAAAACTGTAAAACCTTCATTTGCTAATTTTTCAGTTGCTTTTATTGTCTCATAGTTATCAGGTAGAAGATATTTAGAGTCTTTAATAATCTCTAGTTTTACTAAATCTCCACACCCAAGCTCTCTTGAAAGCCTTGCAACTCTTAAAGCCTCATCGCTATTGATAGCTCCTGAAGTGTTTGGAAGCAGAGTTATATTTTTTGGAATATAATCTAAAATATTCTCAACACCACCACTATTTGCTCTTCTTAAAGCCAAAGTAATAATTTGAGCTTCACCATTTTTTATAACAGCTTCTAAAAGTGGAAGTGAAAATTTTCCAGAACCTAAAATAAATCTTGAATTAAACTCATATTTTCCTATTTTTAATATATCATTCATAATATTTTCCTATTTTTATACATCGTAAATATCTAAAATAAGCCTTAAAATCATATTTGCTTGATGAGCAGCACAAATAGTTACTCTTGGAGCCATAAGTCCCATTCCAACTTTTGCTTCTGCTTCTAAATCACCACAAATAAATAGATTTTTTAGTGCTTTTTTTGTAGAAATTTTGTTTGAACTATCGTATCCAGCCATTCCAGAACCAGAGACTATCTTTTTATCTGGAAAATTTTGCAAAATACCATTTATAAGCATTGCTTTTTGATCTGCTTTATCAAAAGCCTCACAAACAATATCGTAAGAGGCAAAAAGCTCTTTTAGATTTGATTTATCTATTTTTATATTTTTTGTAATAATTTTTATAAATGGGTTAATCTCTTTTAACTGCTCTTTTAGTGCATCTGTTTTATTCATACCTAAGTGCTTTATATAGTAGCTTTGCCTATTTAAATTGCTAGGCTCTACAATATCAAAATCTATTAATAAAAGCTCTCCAACACCAATTCTTGCTAACATAACAGCAATATTAGAGCCAAGTCCACCAAGTCCAGCAATAGCAACTTTGCTATTTTTTACTTTTTGATGAACTTTTGGAGTGTGTCTTGACACCATTGTAGCTTCCAACTCATCACTTGATGGCATTTTTCCTTTTTCAATAATCACCAAAGAGTCACCACTATTTATTTGTAAATCTTTTTCTAAAATAAAACCATTTAATATAATAATTGCATTTTTATTTAAACTATCTCTTAAAGAAAAAGCAGATTTATGCTCTGTTTGAATATTTTTGCCGTTTAGCTCTATATTTATCATCCGCCACCAACAAACCAAACTATCTCTAAAACATCGCTATTTTTTAAAAAAGTAGTCTCATACTCAATTTTTGGAACAATTTTTTGATTTAATTCAACAGCAACTTTAGATGGTTCAAAATTTTTAGAGATAAGTAGTTCATACAAACTTATCTCTTTTTCTATAAAAATCTCTTCATTATTTACTCTCATCTTAATTCCTTAAGCTATCTTATCTGCATGATCTTTCATGATTTTTTGAGTTATTTTATATGAACAAAATTTTGGTCCACACATAGAGCAAAACTCTGCTTCTTTAAATACATCTTGAGGTAAAGTCTCATCGTGATACTCTCTAGCACGGTCAGGATCAAGTGCTAGTTCAAACTGTTTGTTCCAATCAAAAGCATATCTTGCATCACTCATTGCATCATCAATATCTCTAGCTCCTTTTCTATTTCTAGCAATATCAGCACTATGAGCAGCAATTTTATACGCAATAATTCCATTTCTAACATCTTCAGCATTTGGTAAACCTAAATGCTCTTTTGGAGTAACATAACAAAGCATTGATGCTCCATGCCATCCACCAACAGCAGCACCAATTGCACTTGAGATATGATCATACCCAGCACCAATATCAGTAGTTAATGGTCCTAAGATATAAAATGGAGCTTCATGACAATACTCTTTTTCTATTTTCATATTTCTCTCAATTTGATTTAAAGGCACATGTCCTGGACCTTCTATCATAACTTGTACATCTTTTTCCCAAGCTCTTAAAGTTAAATCTCCAAGAACTTTTAACTCTCTTAGTTGTGCTTCATCACTTGCATCTGCTAAACATCCAGGTCTTAAACTATCTCCCAAAGATAAAGAGACATCATACTTTCTACAAATATCTAAAATTTTGTCAAATGCTGTATAAAAAGGATTCTCTTTGTGATAATGCATCATCCAAGCTGCCATTAAACTTCCACCTCTTGAAACTATTCCCATCTTTCTTTTTGCAATATGAGGCATAAACTCCAGTAAAAATCCAGCATGAATTGTGAAGTATGAAACACCTTGCTCTGCTTGTCTTTGAATTACTTCAAGCATTTTCTCAATTGTTAAATCCTCTATTTTATCTTTTACATCATGTAAAATTTGATAAATAGGAACTGTTCCAATTGGAACTGTAGAGTGAGCTATTACAGCTTTTCGTATAAGATCTAAATCTCCACCTGTACTTAAATCCATAATTGTATCAGCACCATATTTTAAACAAACATCAACTTTTTCTAACTCTCCTTGAACATCGCTAACAATTGCAGAACTTCCAATATTTGCATTTATTTTACAAGAGCTTGCAATTCCTATTGCCATTGGTTCTTGATTTATATGATTCACATTTGCAGGAATAATAAGTCTTCCTCTTGCAATTTCACTTCTAATAAATTCAGGTTTTAAGTTCTCTTTTTTTGCTACAAACTCCATATGAGGAGTAATAATGCCCTTTTTAGCATAATACATTTGCGTTCTTACTTCATCGTTTTTGTGTTCTTCTAACCATTTTTGTATATTTTGCATTTTCTTTATCTCCTTATCTTTTAGCAATACCAGTTAACTCTTTATGAACCTTTGCAGGAAAAACAAAAGATGCAGAGTGAATCTCTGCACTATAATAATCCATATCTTCCAAAAACTCAGCTCTATTTAGATTTAAATCAGCAGTTGGATGATATTTTTTTGAAGCAATAATTGAAGTTGTGTGACCAAAACTAAAAGGCATAACAATCCAAAATAGTTTTCCAGCAACTTCTAAATCATTTTTTAAAGCTTCAATATCTTTAGAGTAAAAGCTAGAACTAAAAGTTAAAATTCCATCAGATTTTAAAACTCTAAAAATATCTGAAAGAGTTTGAAAATCAAGTTTGATATCTGTTAAGATAATTGTATCAACACTCTTTTCCTCTTTTTGTTTAAGAATATCAAGATTTGAGAATGTTATATTTGATTCATCTGAGTGCTTTTTTGCTTCATTTACAATAGCATCATCAATAGTTCCTAAAACTAAAACCTCTTTAGCTTCATAGTGAGTGCAAAGTGGAATATTTATCATCATCTCTGCAAATATTTTGTTGTTATTCATATTTTTCCTTTGTTTAATTTAAGACAAAACTTTAATTTTTGCCATACTTCTTAAAATCTCTTCATTGAAGTTTCCTATTACATTAAATAGCTCTTTATGAAAAGTTCCAAGATTTTTTTTATTTGCATTTATAGATGCAATTTCACCAGCAATACCCATAACCAATATACCCAAAACAGTTGCTTCAAATAGTTTATCATTTGAAGTTCCACAAAAACTAGCGATTAAAGATGAACACATACAACCAGTTCCTGTAATTTTTGGTAAAAGATCATTCCCATTTTTAATAGCAACAGCTCTTTTTCCATCACTAATAATATCAACTTCACCTGTTATTGCAACAATATTTTTATACTTTTTTGATAATTTTTTAGCAATGAAGCTAAGATTTTCTATTGAGTCAAAATCATCTTTTGAAGCATCAACACCTTTTGTATTTGAGCTAATTTTCAAGATTGATTTTATCTCAGATATATTTCCTCTTAAAACATCAACTTTTGACTCTTTTAAAAGCTCTTTTACAATAGAAGTTCTAATCTTACTAGCTCCAACTCCAACTGGGTCTAGAATTACTGGAGTATTTATACTTTTTGCTTTTGAAGATGCTTTTTTTATAGATTTTTTTACTCTTTTATTTATTGTTCCAATATTTAAAAGTAAAGATGATGCAATATCTACAAAATCTTCAACTTCATCAATCTCATCAGCCATAACAGGACTAGCACCTATTGCTAAAGTTACATTTGCACAATCATTTACAGTTACATAGTTTGTAATTTGATGAATTAAAGGATTTTTTTCTTTTGTATCTTTTAATATATCTACTAAAATATCTATCATCTACTCTCCTTTAAAAAATTTATGAAAATGGTTTGTTGGACCATTTCCTTTTCCTAGATTTGGTGCATTTTTTATAGCTTCATAAATATACTCTTTTGATATTTGAATAGAATCTTTTAAAGAGTTTCCTAAAGCTAAGTTTGCTGCAATTGCAGATGAGAATGTGCAACCAGTTCCGTGAGTATTTGTAGTTTTTATTTTTGGTGATGTAAATTCAAAGAAACTGTTTCCATCAAATAAAATATCCAAAGCATCAAAACTATCTCCACCTTTTATAAGTACATTTTTACAAGCTTTATCAAATATAATTTTACAAGCCTTTTTTATATCATCTTTTGACTCTATTTTGATATTTGCTAAGTGTTGAGCTTCTGCTATATTTGGTGTTATTAGGTCTGCAATAGGTAAAATTAGCTCAATTAAGCTATTCATATTTTTTATATCCATTAAAGCTGCACCATTTTTTGCATACATAACAGGATCTACAACAACTTTTAAATCTTTGTAGTTTTGTTTTGCTTTTTGTAAAAACTCACTTACAACTCTCATTGCATCAATATTTCCAAGCATTCCAATTTTTATAACATCTGGAACAATATCATCAAAAACAGCTTCAAGTTGTTTTTGAATCATATTGGAAGTTACATCTTGAATCTCTATAACACTAAATGTATTTTCAGCCACAACAGCAGTTACTACACTCATACCATAAGTTCCAAATGAACTAAAAGTTTTTAAATCAGCTTGTATTCCAGCTCCACCAATACAGTCTGATCCTGCAATGGTTAAAACTTTTTTCATAACAATCCTTTTTTTAATATTTTTTCTTTTATTTTGGGCAAAAAAAAAGGTGCCTTCACAAGAAAGCACCTTTTTTAATTAAATTTTAGTTATTTGTTATTAAGTTCTAAATTTTAATTTTTAAAATTTGCTTCCTACACTGGTATTAACCAACAGGTTCAAAGGGTCAGGTTTTACCTTCTCAACACATTTAAGTGTTCCCCCGCAATAAAAAAAATAATTGTATCACAAATAGAGTTTAAAAGCCAATTTATATAAAAAACAATACAATACGCCATGAAATTTTTAATAATAAATATAATATTTTTTCTATCTCTAAGTGCCTCAACTCTTACTTTGTCTATGAGTTCAAGTCCTAGTAGATTAAATCCTATTTTAGCAAATGATTCTGCAAGTAGTGAGATTAGCGATTGGCTATTTGATGGGCTTTTGAAGTATGATAAAGATGGAAATGTTACAACTAGTATCGCTTCATATTACAAATTTGAAACTCCTACAAAATTAATAATTGGATTAAAAGATAATGTGCTTTGGCACGATGGTGTAAAATTATCTGCAAAAGATGTAGTTTTTACTTATGAGCAAATAATAAGTCCAAAAGTTTTTAACTCTATAAAATCAAACTTTAATGAGGTAAAAAGTGTAAAAGCTCTTGATGATTTAACAGTTGAGATTGAGTATAAAAAACCATATTTTAAAGCCTTAGAAATTTGGATGGTTGGTCTTTTACCATACCATATTTTAAAAGATGAACAAAATCTTATGACAAGCAGTTTTAATAAAAATCCAATAGGAACAGGCTCTTATAAATTAAAAGAGTTTAAAACAGCAAGTGATATTGAACTTATTGCAAATGATTATTTTTTTGAAGGTCGTCCAAAAATTGATAGGATTTTATATAAATTTTTACCAGATACAAATACATCTTTTTTGTATCTAAAACAAAACAAACTCGATATTGGAAGCCTTACTGCTATGCAAGTTTCAAGACAAATAGATGATGAGTTTAAAAATAGTTTTGATATTTTAACAAAGGCTAGTAACGGTTTTTCTTATTTAGGATTTAACTTAAAAAATCCAAAATTTAGTGATATAAAAGTTAGAGAAGCTCTATCTTTGGCTATAAATAGGCAAGAGTTAATAGATATTTTGTTTTTTGGTTATGCAAAGGTTTGCAACGGACCTTTTATGCCAGATTCATTTGCTTATAATGATGAGGTAAAACCAGTTGTTCAAGATTTAAAAAAAGCAAAAGCTTTATTAAAAGAGGCTGGGTATGATGAGAAAAATCCTTTAACATTTGAACTTGTTACAAATACAGGAAATGATATAAGAGTAAATACAGCTTTGATTTTACAATACCAACTAGCAAAAGTTGGTGTAAATATGAAAATCAAAGTTATGGAGTGGCAAGCTTTTTTAAATACGGTTGTTCATCCACGAAAATTTGAAACTGTACTTTTAGGATGGTCTTTGGCTTTGATGCCAGATGCTTACCCTTTATGGCATAGTTCAAGTTCAAAATTAGGTGGTTTTAACCTAGTAAATTATAAAAACAAAAGAGTTGATGAGTTGATTGAAAAAGGAATTACAACTGTAAATAAAGATGAGCTAAGCAAAATATATAAAGAGATTTTTAAAATTATTTCAAACGATTTACCATATCTATTTTTATATATTCCAGACTCAATTACAGTTGTAAATAAAAAGATAAAAAATATAGAACCATCAATTATAGGAATAATGCACAATCAAAAAGATTGGGAAATAAAAGAGTAAGGAAGATTTTTATGAACAAAAAAGAGAAGATTATTTTATTTGATTTAGATGGAACACTAATTGACTCAACAGATGCAATTACAAGTACATTTTTACACGCCTTTTCAAAACATAATTTTGATTTTAAAGGAACTATTGAAGATATAAAGGTTCAAATTGGTTATCCACTTGATATTATGTTTGAAAATTTGGGTGTGGATAGAAAAATAGTTTGGGATTTTGTAGATAGTTATAAAATGCGATATAAAGATATTTCAGTTGCTCAAACACTACTTTTGGAAAATGCTTTTGAAGCAGTAACCTTAGCTTCAAAATTTGCAAGGCTTGGAGTGGTTACTACAAAAACAAGAATCTACTCAACTCCAATATTAGAAAACTTTGATATTTTAAAACATTTTGAAGTAATAATTGGAAGAGAAGATGTGCAAAACCCAAAACCTCATAAAGAGCCAATTCTAAAGGCTTTAGATGCTTTTAAATATGATGATAAAAAACATCAAGCATTTATGGTAGGAGATACAAAACTTGATTTAATCTCTGCTTCAAATGCCTCTATAAACTCAGTTGGAGTACTATGTGGTTACTCAAATGAAGAGGAACTTTTAAAATATACTAATATTGTAAAAAAAGACTCTTTAGAAGCTGTAAAACATATTTCACTACTTTAAATGATAAAAAATATTTTTCAAATGCTACTAGCTTTACTAGTAGCTTTTTGTGGTTCACTTATTTTTATATATTTGCATCTTCCACTTCCTTGGCTTTTAGGAAGTATTTTTGCTACAAGCATATTAATAAGATTTCAAAAAATTCCAATACAAAGCCCAAAAATATTTTCAGCACCTGCTAGAATATTAATTGGTTTAGCAATTGGAAGTGCCTTTACTCCAGCAATTTTAAACTATATTCCACAATACACTATTAGTTTACTTTTGGTTGTTCCATTTACCATTTTGGTTATATTTTTTGGAACATTCTATTACTATAAAGTTTTAAAATATGATTTAAAAACCTCTTATTTAGGCTCAATGCCAGGTGGTGTTATTGAGATGGTAATAATTGGGCAAGAGCTAAAAGCAAATACAGCAAAGATAACTTTAATGCAAAGTTCAAGACTATTTTTTGTAGTTGTATCTTTGCCTTTTATTATTCAATATATTTTTCAAATAGATATAAGAGGTAACCAGCTTTTAACAACACCTATAAAAGATATAGATATTTTAGAGTTTTTATATATCTATGTTTTAGCAGTTTTTGCAGCACTATTTGCAAAAAAGATAAAACTAACAGCTGCATATTTGATTGGTCCTATGATTATAAGTATTATTTTATATTCAAGTGGATTTGTAACTACACATATACCAGATGAGTTATTAAAATTTATTCAAGTTGTTTTTGGCTCAATTATAGGATTTACATTTAAAAATGTTGATTTAAAAACTATTTTTAATACTTTAGTTGCTACTTTGGGACATTTTGTTATTTTAATAATCTTGTGTGGAATTTTTATTTTTATTATTCACCACTTTTTTGGTTTTGCTACTTTAGATATATTACTTGCTTTTGGACCAGGTGGTCAAACTGAGATAAATTTAATAGCACTTTTGGTTGGTGCAAATTTACCTTATATAACTTTGCACCATATTGTAAGACTATTTTTGGTTATGAATATCGCACCAATTATTGCTAAAAGGTTAAAGGATTGATAAATCCTTTAACAAACTATTTAAACTCTTTTCAAAACTACTATTTAAAGCCTTTACAAAACCGTAAGCATCATTTGTATCACAAAGAGTTTTTTGATTAAAATTAAAAGATTTTACTATCTTTTCATCTTTTAGTAAATCAAATTTTATTTTCAAAACTGCATAAGATTTATCATCTTCAAAATTTTGATACATCTTAAAAACTTCTGTTTTTAATCTATATTGGCTTTTTATCTTCTTATCTTTTAATACATTTGCAAAAATATTACTAGATATAAAAGAGTCAACTATTTGAGTATAAACCATATTTGACGGAAAGCTTATCCATCTATTTTTTGCATACTCTTCAAATTGAAACTCTTTCTTACTATAAAAAATTGCTTGTGAATTAAAAGCTCTATTTATATTTGGTTCTTCAATAAAAATTGAGTCAAATTTTGCTTTAGTTTCTAAAGCTTTTGTTTGAAAATCTATTCCATAATGATTTATTGAGATTTTCTCTTGTTTGAAACTACAAGCACTAAATAAAATTAGTGTTAAAAAAATTAAAATACTACTTCTCATTTTTCTCTCCTGGACCAAAATTTATAGATTTTTGTTTAAACAACAAATCACTTGGGCTTTCATTTAAATTTTTAATTAACTCTTGCATAGTAATTAAAGTTTCATTCATATTTGTTAAGGCAGATTCTAAATTATTTAAACTATCTTGAGTTAAATTTTTTATATCAAAACTCCCTTTTTCTAGCTCTTCTTCTAATTTTTTCATTGTAATATTAAAGCTATCTGCTGAAGTTTTAACACTTTTAAAACTAGAACTTCCAACATCTGTAAAGTTTTTGATATCAAATAAAAGTTCATTAAAGTTAGCCATACTTTTTTCACTATTTTCTAAAAGCTGTGCAAAGTTTGAGATGTTTTCTTGGTTTAAAACTTTTTCAAAAGATTTAAGAATTACCAAAACCTCTCTCATTACATCTTCGGTTGATGTTACTATATTGCTTAAGGTTGATTTTTTAGACTCTATAACTTTTTCTCCAAACTTATTATCTTCCAAAAGTGGGGATTCGTTACTGCCACCTTTAAGCTCAATATATTTAAGCCCTGTAATTCCTAAACTTCCTAAAATAGCGTAGTTATCATGTTTTATGGGCGTTCCTTTTTGAATCTCTAACTCTATTTTTATCTCTTCAGAATTTTTTGGATTTATTGATATATTTTTTACAACACCAATATCTAAGCCTTTGTATTTTATAGAAGAGCCAATATTTAAACCATTTATAGAATCATCAAAAAATGTAAAGTATGTATCATATTTTTTACTCTCTAATCCAAATTTACCAAGCCAAAATATTGAAAAAATAAGAAGTGTAGATAGTAAACTAACAAATAAACCTATTTTTAAAAAATCAATCCTAGTATCCATTAACTAACCCTTTTTATTGATAAAAAATCTTGAATAAAACTATCTCCTGATTTTAAAGCCTCATTTATAGTTCCATCAAATATCTTCTCTTTTTTTATTATTATAAACCTATCAAGTACAGTTTTAATAGTCTCTAAATCGTGAGTTATTATAACTGTTGTTATATTTAAATGTTTTTTCAAATATAATAAAAGTTCATTTATCTGATCTGTACTTGCAGGATCAAGTCCACTTGTAGGCTCATCCAAAAATAGAATTTTTGGTTGCATTGCTAAACTTCTTGCAAATGCAACTCTTTTTTTCATTCCACCGCTTAGTTCATTTGGATATAGTGTTGCAACTCTTTTTGGAAGACCTACAATATCCAAATTTGTATAAGCTATTTTTTCTATTAAATCTTTTGGCAAATTTGTGTACTCTTTTAGCATCACACTAATATTTTCAATCACATTTAAAAAAGAGTACAAAGCACCAAATTGAAACAAATATGAAAAATCTAATTTTAATTTATCTATCTCATCTATTGATAAGTTTGTAATATCTTTATCAAATATTTTCACACTCCCTTTTTGAATAGGATTTAGCATAACAAGCTGTTTTACTAAAACAGTTTTTCCACTACCACTTCCGCCTAATACTCCAAATATTTCACCCTCATTTACATCAAAAGAGATGTTGTTGTGTATTATATTTTTCCCAAAAGATGTACAAAGATTTTCAACTTTTATAATTGACATTTTATATTCCTATTTGTGTAAAAATTATTGAAAAAATAGCATCCAAAAAGATAACTACAAATATAGCATTTACAACGCTTATTGTTGTATATTTTCCAATACTTGTAGTATTGTTCTGTACTTGAAAACCTCTAAAACAACCAATAATTGCTATAAAACAACCAAAAATAACCGATTTGAAAATACCAATTAAAAGATGTTTTACTGCAACTTCATTGTGAAGCCTTGTAATAAACTCTATAAAAGTAATATCCAAATATGTATAAGCAATAACCATTCCACCAATAATTCCAACAATATCTGCTAAAAAAACAAGCAAAGGAAGAGCAACACTTAATGCAAAAACTCTAGGAAGAGTTAAAAAAAGTGTTGGCTCAAAATTCATAGTTTTCATAGCATCTAGCTCTTCTGTTATTTTCATAGCTCCAATTTCTGCTGTGTAGCTACTTGCACTTCTTCCAGCTATTACAATTGCAGTTATAAGAGGTGCTATTTCTCTTAACATTGTAATTGCTACCATCTCAACAATAAATATGTTTGCTCCAAATTTTTCAAGCTGAACAGCTCCTTGATAGGCTATTACAACTCCAACCAAAAATGAGCTTACAACAACTATCAACAAAGCATTTACAGCGGATGTTTCAATATATTTTAAAGTAGCTTTAAATCTAATCTTTTTTGGATGTAAAATAGAGTATGCAAAGAAGTAGAAAACTTCGCCTATAAATATCAAAAATAGTTTAAAAGAGCTATATATCTCATAACTTTTTTTACCAATATTCTCAAAGATGTTATCTTTTTTCTCTTTTTGCAAACCCTTATTTTGATAATGTTTTTTATAGAATTTATATTTTGTCTCATATTTTTCAAAGTTTGAAAAAGAGATATTCTCTTCTTTGAAGTTTTTTAAAAAAGATATTAAATAAATGATGCAAATACTATCAATATCTTTTAAATTTTTAAAATCTATTTGAATATATGAGTTTTTTGAGATATTTAAATTTCCTAACTCTTTGATAATTTCATTTAAATTATCTTTACTCCAAGAGCTAAATAGCTTGATATAAAAAGAGTTGTTTTGATTATTTTCTATTTTAAAATAGTTATTCATAAAACAATCCTTTTATTTTTTGTAGTTTAAGATTTTATCTAAATTTGATTTTATATCAAATCTTATTCATTAAAAATTAGATACAATTAATACCTATTTAAAAAAGATTTAAATATTAAATATAAAAAATATGAGGAATAAATATGCCACTATTAGATAGTTTTAGAGTTGATCACACAATTATGCCAGCCCCTGCTGTACGAGTTGCAAAAGTTATGCAAACACCAAAAGGAGATGCTATTACAGTTTTTGATTTAAGATTTTGTAAACCAAATGAAAAGATGCTAAGCGAAAAAGGTATTCATACTTTAGAGCATCTGTTTGCTGGATTTATTAGAAACCATTTAAACTCTCCTACAGTTGAAATAATTGATGTTTCTCCAATGGGTTGTAGAACTGGATTTTATATGAGTTTAATAGGAACTCCAAAAGAAGAAGAGGTAGCTCTTGCTTGGAAAAAATCTATGGAAGATGTCTTAAAAGTTGAGAAACAAAGCGATATTCCAGAGCTAAATATTTTCCAATGTGGAACTTGTGCTATGCACTCACTTCCTGAAGCAAAAGATATAGCAAGAGATATTTTAGCTTCAAATATTGGAGTTATGTCAAATGAGAAACTATTTTTAAGTGAAGAGAAATTAGAGAGCTTAGGAAACTAGTTTGCTAGAAGATAAACTGGTTACCACAAATGATGGTAGCCATACACTTTTCTCTTTAAAGTATAATCAACACTTCCACAATACTGAAGATGGTGGATTTAGTGAAGCTTTGCATAAGCATATTATTCCAGCATTTTCGCACTCTTATAATAAAAAAGAGTTAAATATTTTAGATATTTGTTTTGGTTTGGGTTACAATAGTTTTGCAACTATCTTTTATATTTTAGAAAACAGACTTGATATTAAAATAAATATATACTCTCCAGAGCTTGATTTTGATTTAATAAAATCTTTACAAAATTTCTCATATCCAAAAGAGTTTGAAAAGTTTAAAAATATTGTAAATCAACTATCACGCAATCAAAAATATGAAGATGAGAAGATAAAAATAGAGCTTTTTATAGGCGATGCAAGAGAGTATTTAAAAACTTTTCCAGAAGATTTTTTTGACATAGTTTATCAAGATGCTTTTTCAAGTGATGTAAATAAAGAGCTTTGGACAAAAGAGTATTTTCTTGATATTTACAAGATTTCAAAAGAAGACTCTATTTTAACAACTTATGCAATCTCTACAAATATAAGACTCTCTATGTATGAAGCTGGATTTTATATCTATGAAACAAGACCAACAAAAAGAAAAATAACTCTAGCTTTTAAAAACAGACAAGAAGTTATTGGAGAATATATTGATATGGAGTTGAAAAAAAGTAGAAATAAAGATGCAAAATCTTTGAAAGATAGCTTATAAAGTAGCTAACCTTTCAAGAATATATTTTTGTAAATCTCTTTTTGAAATCTCTTCTCTCATAGCTTGTTCAAAAATCTTATTTACTTTTAGTTGATACTCACTATATGAGAAAAATGGAAAATGAACACTCCATGCTTTTTTTAGACTCTGTTTCGTCATACTATTTTTAAGAAATGCCAAAAAGTAGTTAAATCCCATAAATATAAGTGCTGTTATAATCATTGCACCAATGATAGATATATGTGGGTCTATTTTTGCTAATGGTTTATGAGTAAGAAGTGATATAGGAACCAAAACTGCTAAAACCAAAGCAATATATACAAAATATGCTCTTGTAAGTCTTAGTCTAAAACCTAATCTTGTGCTATCTACTTCCATTCCATTGCTTTGTTGAGTTGAAGCTACTAACAAATCTTTTAAAAGTACAGGCTGCTTTGATTTTGAGTAAACAAAATTTAAAATCATACTTAAAATGTTTTTTTCTCTCATATTTTTTCCTAAAATTAATTTGATATTTTAGCTTAGTTTATTGAAATGAAGCTTTATTAACTAACCTTAACATTATATTTTTATTGTTACAATCACGGAAATTTTTTATATAAGGATATTTTATGAAATGCATCGAAAATAAATTATCGGTATTAAATGCTGATATAGGAAAATTAATCTTAAGGCTAACAATTGGTGGACTTATGCTGTTTCACGGTTGGGCAAAAGTGGTAAATGGTATTGGTGGAATTAAGGCTATGGTTGCAAAAGCAGGTTTTCCTGAGTTTTTTGCTTACGGGGTTTATTTAGGTGAAATTTTATTTCCACTTATGATTGTTTTAGGGATTTTTGTAAGAACATCTGCTTTATTTGTTGCTATAACTATGGTTGTTGCAATATTTTTAGCTCATAGTCATGAAATTTTTGCTTTAGGAAGAACTGGTGGTCCAGTAATTGAATTAGCATTAATGTATCTTTTAGGATCAATTGCAATTATGTTTATTGGGTCTGGAAAAATTAGTATTAAATCATAAATTAATAAAAACTGGGAATTTCCCAGTTTAATCAAACATTATAGTAGTTTGCCTCTTTGTTGTGAACAACAATTGCACATGTAGTTTGCTCAGGGTGCATTTGGAATGTTTCACTAAGTTCTATTCCATATTTTTCAGGATTAAGTAGATCAAAAATATCTCTATTTTGTGATAATTCAGGACAAGCTGCGTAACCTGGAGAGTATCTACAACCAACATATTGTTTCATTTGAACATCACTTAATTTATGCCCCTCTTTAGGAACAATATCCCAATCAAGTCTTATTTGCTTATGTAAAACTTCAGCTAAAGCTTCAGCTAGTTCAACTCCAAGACCGTGAATTTGATAATATTTTGTAAACTCTCCACGATCATAAAACTCTCTTTCATAATCACTTATTTTAAGTCCAGCACTTGCAAGTGTAAATCCTACAACATCTAATCTATCATTTGCAAAAAAGTCAGCTATACATCTAAAAGGTTTTCTTTTTTGTCTTGGAAACTCCATCACTTTTATAGCTTCACTTAAAGGTGGAACATTTTTTGCCTCTTCAAGATTGTTGTAAATATATTTTTTATCAAAAATATATAGCTTATTGTCATGAGATATACAAGGATAATACTCATAAATAGCAATTGGTTCAAATATATTTTTTGAGATTAACTCATCTTTTAAAGAGTAATAAAGTGGCTCAACAACATCTTTTTCATACTTCATAAATGCTTCAGGAGTCTGTTTTCCTCTTTTATATCCCCATCTTTGTCTAAATAAAACTCTGTGATTTATCCAAGAAAATATCAACTCTTTATCTAGCTCATCTCCAGTTTTTGCAACTTTATTCCAATATGGAGGAACTATAAACTCTCTTTTTGGCATAGAGATCTCTTCATAAGGAGGAATTACAGCCTCCTCTTTTTCAACTCTATCACTTGTATCAATTTTTTCAATTAAATCAGCAGCTAGTTTTGTATCAAGCTCTCCACCTTTTTCAATTCTTTGCATAGATACAACACCATCAAAAGCATCTCTACAATAAAAAATAGCTCCATCATAAATTGGTCTGCAATAATCATCAACAAAGTTTTTTGTTAGTGCAGCACCACCAAGCATAACTGGAATTTTTATTCCAAGTCTTTGCATCTCTTCAAGATTATCTTTCATTACAGCTGTACTCTTTACAAGTAGTCCACTCATTCCAATAGCATCTGCGTTGTGCTCTTTTGCAGCTTCTAAAAATTGATTTAAATCAGCTTTTATTCCAATATTTACTACTTTAAATCCATTGTTACTTAAAATAATATCAACTAGATTTTTACCAACATCGTGAACATCACCTTTAACTGTACCAATTACAACTGTAGTTTCAGTACTTTTTTCTTGTTTTGGTAAATATGGATTTAAAGCATCAACAGTTGCTTTCATAGTTTCAGCACTTTGAAGAACAAATGGAAGTTGCATTTGACCACTTCCAAATAGCTCTCCAATTATTTTCATTCCATCAATTAGCCACTCATTTACAATTAATTCAGGAGCTATAGTATCTTTTAGCTCTAAAACTAAAGGAATCATTCTCTCTTTGTCACCATCTAATAAAAGTTTTTTAACCTTTTCAATAGGTTCCATTTTTTGATACTCTTCATCACTTTGTTCATCTTGAGATTCAACATTTGAGAAGTGTTCTATAAATTTAAATAGTGGGTCACCATTTTCTTGGTTGTTAAATATCAAATCATCACAAGCTTTTTTATCTTCAGGGCTTATTTTATTTAGTGGAATAATATGTTTAACATTTACAATAGCAGTTGTAAGTCCTGCTTTTACACAGTGATCTAAATATATTGAGTTTAGATAAATTCTTGCATTTTGAGATAAACCAAATGAGATATTTGAAAGACCTAAAGTTGTTCCAACTTCAGGATGAAGAGTTTGAAACTCTCTAATAGCTTCCATAGTCTCAATTCCAGCAGTTCTATACTCATCATCACCTGAACCAATAGTAAATGTAAGCATATCAAAAACTAAATCAGCTGGGTCAAATCCATGTCTATTTACACATAAATTATAAATTCGTTCTGCAACTTCGAGTTTTCTCTCTTTTGTTTTTGCCATTCCAATCTCATCAATCACAAGGCAAACAAGTGCTGCTCCAAATTTTTTTGCTAATTTACAAACTTCATCAAACTTCTCTTCGCTATCTTCAAGATTAACAGAGTTTATAATACATCTTCCACCAATTTGTTTTAAAGCAGCTTCTAGTGCTTTTATTTGAGTAGAATCAGGCATTAGCGGAAGTGATATTTTTTGAGAGTATAAAGATACAACTTTATTCATATCGCCAGTCTCATCACGACCTGCAAAACCAACACTCACATCAATTACATGAGCTCCTGCACGAACTTGTTGTTGAGCAACACTTAAAGTTCCTTCATAATCATTTGCTTTTAAAAGTTCTCTAAAAGCTTTACTTCCAGTTGCATTACTTCTTTCACCAATAAGTAGTGGTGCTGGTTCTTGTTTTAGAGGAACAACATTAAATAAAGATGCAAGTGAAGCTTTTAAAAATCCACTAGGTTTTTTGGGAATTGCTCCTTTTACTGCGTCACTTAAAGCCTTTATATGTTCAGGTGTAGTTCCACAACATCCACCTAAAAATGCAACACCATTAATATTTAAAAACTCTTTTTGTAAAGCTGTAAACTCATCTGGACCCATAGGATAAAAAGTTTTTCCACCTTTGTTTTGAGGAAGCCCAGCATTTGCATGAACTGAGATTGGAAATCTTGATACTTCACTTAAAGCTTTTACATGTTTTTGAACTTGAATTGGTCCAGTTCCACAGTTAAAACCTAAAGATAAGATATTAAATGGTTTTAAAATCGCAGCAATTGTTAAAGCATCTGTTCCAATTAGCATTGTTCCATTTAACTCAATTGTAACTGAAACCATAATTGGAATATTTGGTGCTACATCATTTAGTGCATGAAGTGCTGCTTTTATTTGAAGTGGATCTTGGCAAGTTTCAAGTAAAAAAACATCTGTTCCTCCATCAACTAAACCAGAAGCCATAGTTTTATAACCTTCATACATACTATCATAAGTAATATGTCCTAAAGATGGAAGTTTTGTTCCAGGTCCAATAGATGCTAAAACAAATTTTGGATCCTCTTTTGTGCTATATTTTTCACAAATCTTTTTAGCACTGCTAGCTGCTAGTTTTGATAACTCATAACTTAAATGACCTATTTCATACTCATCTAAAACCCATGGCATACTTCCAAATGTATTTGTGCTAATAAAATTTGCCCCAGAAATGGCGTAGTTTTCATAAATTGTCTCCAAAATATGTGGAGCTGTAAGATTTAAAAGCTCATTACACCCTTCTAAATCTTTGTTTTCATATTGCCAAAATTTACTCTCTATATCAACTGCTTGAAGCTGTGTTCCCATAGCTCCGTCAATTATTAAAACTCTCTTTTGTATTAAATCTTCTATTAATTTTTGCATTTACTCTCTTTTATAAATTTTTTGACTCAATTTCAAATTTTTTTCTACAATCTGTTTTAACATTGTCAATTAAGACAATATAATATTTGCCCTCAAATCTTGACATATAAAAAATCATTTGAGAAAGAGTAATTACCTCATAGCCATTTTTTAAAATATTATTAATAAATTTTTTCTCTTTTTCATCTTTGAATTTATAGTTATCAAAATAATTAACTCTATTTTTTATGACAAAAACCCCATCTTCTTTCCATCCATAACCAGTATCTAAATCAAAACTACAATCAAATTCTACAGGTTTGCTTGAAATTTCAAAAATCTCTATAAATTTATCAACCTCTTCAAGGGTAAATTTATGTTCAGTAATTAAATTAAACTCTCTATCTAATCTAAACTCATAAAATCCAAAATCTTTATTTATGTAGTTGCTATTTAAGCTCTCTAAATCATCTTTTTTCATAAGATACAAAACTTTTGTAATCTCTTTTTTTAGTTCACTATTTGGTTCTTTTGAAAAAGGCATATCAAATTTTACAGAACAAGCTGTGAAAAAAAGTGTAACAAAAATAAAAATTAAGTTTTTTATCATTATTCATCCAAATATTTTTTAAAGTTTAATATTACATTTTTTCTTCTTAGAACTTAGTTTATACAGATAGTTTTATCAACATTTTGATAGAATAATTGCTAAAAATTTAAGTGTAGGAAATAAATTAAGATGACTGAATCAAAATATATTTGGATGGATGGAGAGTTTACTCCTTGGCAAGATGCAAAAGTTCATGTACTAAGTCACACATTACATTATGGAAATGGTGCAATTGAAGGTACAAAAGCATACAAAACTGTTGATGGAAGATGTGCAATATTTAAACTAAATGAACACACTCAAAGACTTTTAAACTCTTCAAAAATGACTTTAATGAATGTTCCTTTTACTCTTGAAGAGCTAAATAAAGCTCAAGTAGAGTTGCTACAAAAAAATGAACTAACAAATGGTGCATATATTAGACCACTTGTATATTTAGGGTATGGAGTTATGGGACTTTATCATAAAGATGCTCCTGTAAAAGTATCTATTTCAGCTTGGGAATGGGGTGCTTATTTAGGAGAAGAGGGTCTTAAAAAAGGTGTTAGAGTAAAAATCTCATCATTTACAAGAACTCCAAATACTTCAGGTATGGGAAAAGCAAAATCAGTTGCAAACTATATGAACTCTCAAATGGCAAAATTTGAAGCTGTTGAAGCTGGATATGATGAAGCACTTTTAAGAGATGACCAAGGTTATATTGCAGAAGCTTCAGGGGCATGTTTTTTCATTGTTAAAGATGGAAAATTAATATCTCCTCCAAATGATAACTCACTTGAATCTATTACTCAAGCAACTGCAATTGATTTAGCAAAAGATATGGGAATTGAGGTTGTTAGAAGAAGAATTACTAGAGAAGAGATTTATGTAGCAGATGAGGCTTTCTTTACAGGAACAGCAGCTGAAATAACTCCAATTAGAGAAGTTGATGCAAGAGTTATTGGAGCTGGATGTAGAGGAGAAATCACAGAAAAAATCCAATCTGCATATTTTGATGTAGTAACTGGAAAAAATCCAAAATATACAAAGTATTTAACATATATTAACTAATTTTAAATAGTATATTAAACTAAAAAAATATAAGGAAGAGCATGCCAATAGATAACGACTATTTTAAAAACAGACAACAAGGTAATAAGCCAAACGGTGGAAATGGTGGTGGAAATTTTCAACCTCCATTTGAAACGCCTGAGTTTTTCAAAAACTTTGGTAAAAAAGCAGGATTGCTATATCTTGTAATTATAATAATTGGTGCACTATTTTTGTTTAAACCATTTGTTATTATTGAATCAGGACAAGTTGGTATTAAAGCAACAACAGGAAAATATGATAAAGAGCCTTTAAATCCAGGATTTCACTTCTATATTCCAGTAATTCAAAGAGTTATTGTTGTTGATACAAAAGTTAGACTTTTAACATATATGAACACTCAAAGTATTGGTTCTTTTGATCAAAGTATTAAAAATAACCCTGCAATAAATGTTCTTGATTCAAGAGGTTTACCAATATCTATTGAGTTAACAGTTCAATATAATATTATTGCTAATGGAGTTCCTGAAACAATTGCAACTTGGGGACCATCTTGGGAAGATAAAATTGTAAATCAAGTTGTTGGAGAGGTTTCAAGAAGTGTTCTTGGTGGATACAATGCTGAAGTTCTTCCTATGAAAAGAAATGAAGTTGCAGAAAGACTTGATAGATTAATAAAAGAGAAAGTTGCTGAAAGATCTAAGCAGGCAGTTGTAGTTGAATCTGTTCAGTTAAAAGAGATAGTTCTTCCTGAAAAAATTAAAGAGCAAATTGAAAAAGTTCAAATAGCAAATCAAGAAGCCGAAAGAGTAAGATACGAAGTTCAAAGAGCTAAACAAGAGGCTGAAAAAAGAGCTGCACTTGCAAGTGGAGAGGCTGAAGCTAAAAGAATTGAAGCTCAAGGTAGAGCAGATGCTGTTACAATTGAAGCAAAAGCACAAGCTGCTGCTAATAAAGAGATTTCAAAATCACTTACACCACATCTTTTACAAATGCAACAAATTGAAGTTCAAGGTAGATTCAATGATGCTTTAAGAGAGAACAAAGATGCAAAAATCTTTTTAACTCCTGGTGGATCAACTCCAAATATCTGGGTTGATACAAAAGATAAAAATAGAGATACAGCTATAAATCAAAAATAATTTAAAAAAGAGAAGAGAATGAAAATAATTAAAACTATCCTATTTATAGGACTCTTCTCTCTTTTACTCTCAAATGACAAACAGTTAAATCAAGATATAAAGATAGATTTAGAACCAAAAATAGATTATACTCCTTCGCAAAGATATAATACAAATATTCCTCAAAAGATAGAATCAAAAGAGAAGAAAAAAAACTCTTATGATGTAGGAGTTGATGTGGATGTTAATCAAGAAGAGAAAACATTAGAAAAATTAAAATTAGATGTAGAAGCAGTTTTTAAAGGAATAGATTGATGAAAATTTTAGAAAAAATAGAGTGGGAAAAAATGGATGATTTAATTCCAGTTATTACACAAGATAGCTCTTCAAATGAAGTTTTGATGTTGGCTTATGTAAATAAAGAGGCACTTGAATTAACTTTAAAAACTGGTTTTGCACACTATTTTAGCAGAAGCAAACAAAGAATTTGGAAAAAGGGTGAGAGCTCAAATCATACTCAAAAAATTGTAGATATTTTTCTTGATTGTGATAATGACACACTTTTGTTTAAGGTAATTCAAGAAGGAGTTGCTTGTCATACAGGAAGAAAATCTTGCTTTTTTACAAATATACAAAATGAGAAAATTGTTGAAGATGTTTTAGTTGATACTTCAAAAACTTATAGTGTAATAGATAGTTTATATCACACAATTCAAGAGAGAAAAAACGAAGATACGACAAAATCGTACACAGCAAAACTTTTAAAAGGTGATACAAACTCTATGCTTAAAAAAATTGTTGAAGAAGCAGGAGAGTTTTGTTTTGCTATAAAAGATAAAAATAAAGATGAGGCTATATACGAAGCAGCCGATATTACATACCATATTTTAGTTGCAATGGCTAGTTTAAATATAGATCCTGATAGAGTAAAACAAGAGTTGAAAAGAAGATTTTCTATCTCGGGAATTGAAGAAAAAAATTCTAGAAAAAAATAAAAATTATTAAATTTTCTTATACAACTAAGTTGCATTTAATAATTGCTTGTTATAATGCACGGACTTAATTTATGTAAAAGGAGTTAATATGACAAATAGTTGTCAACACTGCTCTAAAAAAATACCAATTTCAAAGGTTTTTTGCTCACCTATGTGCAAAGAGAACTTTTTCCAAAAAATAGCAATCTCTGTACCAAAACCTTTTGTAAAAAAATTATACTTTTTTTGTACAGAAGAAGAGAAAGAGTATGAAATCAAAACTTTTGCTAAAAGACATAATTGGCATGAAGAGTTAGTAATAGAAAAAGTAGAAGAATTATTCCAAGAGTATTATAAGTGTGGATAAATCCACACTTCTTTTTAGATAAACCATGGCACTTTTAAATAATCAAAAAAATATCTTACCACTTAGTAGTATTTCAGAACTTCTAAATACTAAAACTAGAACTTTAAAAATGTATGAAGAGAAAAAACTTCTACCTTTGGAAAAAGATAAAACTATCAAAAAACTATACTCAATAGATGATATCAAAATGATAGCATTTGTTCACTATTTAGCAACAATCAAAAAAATAAACTCAAACGGAATCTCTTATATTTTAGAGATATTAGAAGATAATATGGATTCAAAACATAAAGAGGAGTTTTTGAAAATTATTGATAAAAAGCTTGAAACTCTATCAAGTTCTGATTCTGAAAAACTAGATAACTTCTAAATTTAACAAATTTCTTACAATCCCCTATAAATCGATATTTATTGCAACAAATAGTTTAAAAATATTTTGCTCATTAAGCTATATCTTATTTTAAAATGGTATAAATTGTACTCTTAGTTTGTAAATATTTTACATAAAATTTGTAAAAAAATTACATAATTTATACTAAAAAGGAGCATTATGGAATCCAGATACACCATAAGAGAACCAGAAAAAAATGACGCTAAACAAATATATGACTTAGTGAAAAAAAGCAAAGTCTTAGACTTAAACTCGCACTATTTGTACCTTCTTCAAACAACTCACTTTAAAAATAGCTGTAGTGTTGCTCTATTTGAAAACCAGATTGTTGGTTTTGTTTCAGGATATTATTTACCAAATGAAAATGACACACTTTTTATTTGGCAAGTAGCTGTTGATGAAAATCATAGAGGAAAAAATCTAGCTTTAAATTTAATAGATAATATAGTTTCAAGAAAAAATATAAAATATTTAATCTCAACTGTATCACCTTCAAACATCTCATCTCAAAGAGTTTTTGAGAAGTTTGCAAAAAAATATGAAGCAAATATAGAAAAAAGCACACTATTTTTTATAGAAGATTTTGTTAATTCGCACGAAGAGGAAGTTCAATTTAAAATTGGACCAATAAAATAAGGAGAAAAAATGAGAATATTTGAAAAATTAGAATCAGAAGTAAGAGGATATATAAGAAGTTTCCCAACAATATTTAAAAAAGCAAAAGGGTCTATTTTAACAGATGAGCAAGGAGTTGAATATATTGATTTTTTTGCTGGAGCTGGAACTTTAAATTATGGACACAATAATGAACATATAAGCAAAGCTTTAATTGAGTATTTGCAAGAAGATGGGATAGTTCATGGGCTTGATATGGCAACAACTGCAAAAAAAGAGTTTTTGCAATCTTTTGAAAACTTGATTTTAAAACCAAGAAATCTTGAATATAAATTACAATTTACAGGACCAACAGGAACAAATGCTGTTGAAACAGCTTTAAAATTAGCAAGACTTGTAAAAGGACGAAGTAATGTTGTGGCATTTACAAATGGTTACCATGGCTTATCTCAAGGCTCACTTGCAGTAACTGGAAATAATGAGTATAGAGATGAGAGTTATATAAGTAGAACAAATGCAACTTTTATGCCTTTTGATGGTTATTTTGATGATATGAATACACTTAAATATTTTAGAAAGTTTTTAGAAGATGGAAGTAGTGGAGTTGATTTGCCAGCTGCTGTTATACTTGAGACTATTCAAGGTGAAGGTGGAATAAATGTAGCTTCAAAAGAGTGGCTACAAGAACTTGAAGGCATTTGTAGAGAGTTTGATATGTTACTAATTGTTGATGATATTCAAGTTGGAAATGGAAGAAGTGGAGAGTTTTTCTCTTTTGAATTTGCTGGAATAAATCCTGATATGGTAACCTTGTCAAAATCAATTGGTGGTGGTTTACCAATGGCACTTTTACTGTTTAAACCACATTTAGACCAATGGAAACCAGGTGAGCATACAGGAACTTTTAGAGGAAATAATTTAGCCTTTGTTGCTTCAAAAGTATCTCTTGATAACTATTGGCAAAATGATAATTTATCAAAAGCTGTAAAATATAAAGAGAAAATTTTAAAAGATAGTTTAACTCAAATTGCAAATAAGCACAAAGATGTTTATGATATTGATGTAAGAGGTAGAGGTTTGGTTTATGGTTTTGAGATAAAAAATGATAAATCAATGGCAGGTGAAATTTCTAAAAAAGCATTTCAAGAGGGATTAATCGTAGAGACATGTGGAAGCGAAGGACAAGTTGTTAAATTTTTACCACCACTTTTAATTGAAGAAGAGCTTTTAAAAGAGGGATTAAAAAGATTTGAAATAGCAGTTGATAAGTTAATAGAAGAGAGAAGTGAACACTTAAAAGGAGAGTACTAATGATAGTAAGAGATATAAAAAAAGATGTAATAGGAACTTCTAAAGAGGTTTTTGCAAAAGATGGTCAATGGCTTAGTAGAAGAATGCTTTTAAAAGATGATGGAATGGGATTTTCTTTTCATGAAACAATTATAAAAGCAAACACAAAAACACACATTCACTACCAAAATCATCTTGAAGCTGTTTATTGTGTTGCTGGAAATGGAAAAATCGAGGATTTAAAAACAGGAGTTGTTCATGAAATTTATGATGGTGTAATGTACGCTTTAAATAATCATGATGAACACAATTTATATGGTGGAAGTGAAGATATGAGGCTAATTTGTGTATTTAATCCACCAATTAAAGGAACTGAAAATCACGATGAAAATGGCGTTTATCCGCTTGTTGATTAATAAAAAGGAGGTTTAGTTAGTGCAAGATTTATATCCAAGTAGATTGGAAGATGAAAATATTATAAATAGAGTTGATCCTGTTGTCTATTCTAAAAAGATGATAACAGAGCACTCTTTAAATAAAGAGCAGTTAGATAGTTATGAGAGAAATGGTTTTATAGTTTTTCCTAAGCTTTTCTCTAAAGATGAGATCAAATCTTTTAAAGAGGAATTAAAAAGCTTAGAATCAAATATTGAACTTAGAAAAAAAGATGAGTTTATTAGTGAACCTGATAGCAATGAATTAAGAACAATATTTAATCAACATCTTTATAGTAAACTATTTGATAAACTATCAAAAGATCCTAGAATTTTAGATAAAGTTAGACAAATTTTGGGAAGTGATGTTTATATTCATCATGGAAGAATAAATATCAAACATGCATATAAAGGAAAATCTTTTCCTTGGCATAGTGATTTTGAAACATGGCATTGTGAAGATGGATTACCAAGATGTAGATGTTTGTCAGCTTGGGTAATGTTAAGTGATAATACACAATTTAATGGACCTCTTTATTTAATAAAAGGTAGCCATAAAAAGTTTATCTCTTGTGCTGGAGAAACACCTCTTGATAACTATAAACAATCTTTAAAAAAACAAGAGTATGGAGTTCCTAGTTTAGAAGCAATACAAAGCCTTACAACTCCAGATGATTTAGTTGCTGCTTTGGGAGAAGAGGGTACTATGGTAATTCATGATGGAAATATTTTACACGGAAGTAGTGATAATATCTCACCCTATGATAGAACAAATGTTTTTTATGTGTTTAATAGTGTAGAAAATACTCCTTTAAAACCATTTAGAGCATCAAAACCAAGAGCAGATTTTTTGGCTTTAAAAGATTTTACTCCACTAAAAAGTAATTAATAGATTAAAAATAGTAAAATTCTAATTATCTTAGGAGTTTAAAATGTTAAGGTTTATATACATTTGTATAATCTTCATATTTTTAGTTTCATGTGGCACTAAATCAAATTTGATTCAAAGTGAATTTGAAAATGAAAAAAAACAAAACAGTTATGATGCTTGTGCAAACTTCTCATATATTAGTTTAAGTAATGATATAAAATATAAAAAGATATTTACAGAGTATATAAATCTTGATAGCTCTTGCAAGTGGAATGGAGTTGCTAGAGGATATTTTGTATCACTTTTTATGGATACAATTAAAGCAAAATCTTATAAGCTTGTAGAGAAAAAAGAGTTTAAAAATATTGAAGTTCTTACTTATTTAGTAGATGAAGAGTTTTATGTAAATATTATAGATAAATACACAGTTTTTGAAGATAAACTAATGATTGATTATAGTGGTATTTACTCTACAGATTTGATAAAAAAATATGATGAGAGTTATGAAAATATATATTTAGATAAGCCTAGATTAGATAAGGATTATTTTAATAGTTTAGTAAAATTTAACTTTTTTAGATCATACTTCTCAAAAGAGGGTTCAAGTATTGATAGATAATATTTTATAAAAGAGAAGTTATGCTTCTCTTTTATTCAAAAATTTTTAGTGGCAACCACATCCAGAGCCACAACCACCACTTTTTTTAGCTTCATGCTCAGCTTTTATTTTTTGTCCTTCAGTAGAACATGCACTAACCCCCGCTGGCATAATTGGCTGAATAGCCTCATTTGAAACTTCACCTTGATTTTCAAGCATAGATATAAGTTTACTTGCAGCCATCATATATCTTTTTGCACTTATTGATTCAGGTTCAAAATAAACTATTGGTTTTCCACTATCCCCACCAACTCTAATAGCAGGTTCAATTGGAAGATGAGCTAAAACTTGAGTATTGTACTGTTTAGCTAACTCATCACATGTTCCTGTTCCAAAAATATCAGACTCTGTGTTACATGATGGACAGATAAATCCACTCATATTTTCAACTATTCCAGCAACTGGAATATGAAGCTTAGAGAACATATCTAAAGATCTTCTACTATCATCTAAAGCTACATGTTGAGGAGTTGTTACATTGATTCCAGCACTAACAGGAACACTTTGAGCAAGAGTTAATTGAGCATCTCCTGTTCCTGGAGGCATATCAATAAATAAAATATCTAACTCTTCCCATAAAATATCTCTTAAAAGCTGTTGGATTGCCTTCATAATCATAGCACCTCTCCAAATAACAGCTTCTCCCTCTTTCATTAAAATTCCCATAGACATAATATCTACGCCATAAGCATTTAAAGGTTTTGCTTTATTTCCTATTACTTCAACCTCTTTTCCATTTACTCCCATCATTCTTGGAATATTTGGTCCATAAATATCAGCATCTAAAATACCAACTTTTTTACCTTGCATAGCTGCTGCAATTGCAAGGTTTACAGTTGTAGTTGATTTTCCAACTCCACCTTTTCCTGAGCTTACCATTACAATATCTTTGATTTGTGGTGCAATATTTTGACCACTTACGCTATTGCTTCTTTGTTGCTCCTCTTTTGGTTTATTAAAAACCAAATTAACATTTAAACTTGGAAGAGCTTTTGGAATCTCTCTTCTTAACTCATCTTCAACCTCTTTTGCTGTTGAAGTAATATCTAATAGTATTGTGCAAGAGTTTGCATCTAATTTAATATCTTTTACAAATCCAAAATCAATAATTGATTTTGAAAAGCCTGGATATTTTACATTTTCTAATGATTTTTTAATATCTTCTATACTCATTTTAATCCTTTTTTAAAACTCTAGGTAAAATTATAGTTTAAATAGGATAATTTTTGTCTTAAATTATTTATAGATAAATTTTAAGATTATAAGTTACTATTTCATATAATTTTTTTCCAATTTCAAAGGATATAATAAAATGATTAAAAACTTTAACAAATATTTACAAATAGATGAAAAATTACCAAAAACTATAGTAGATTTAGACAATTTTAGAAAATCCTCTTTTGAAAATCCAAAAGAGTTACTAAAAATTATTGCAGAAGATAAAAATCTACAAGCTGAACTATTAAAAATTGTAGAGTTTAATTTTTTTGATTTTAAAAACAATAAAAGAACAATTATAAATCTTATAAAAATTACAAATCTTGAATTTATGACAGCATTATGTACAGCTTTATTAATATCTAACACTCTACCTAAAAATCTTTTTGCTTATACAATTAGAAGTGATGAGTTCTTATACTCAAATACTTTAAGTATCTACTTTATCAATAGGTGGTTATCAAAATTTGATAATAGTTTAAAAAGTTCACTTTTAATACCAGCATTTTTAAAAAATATCTCAAAACCAATTATTTCAAAAGCTATTAGTGAGCATAAATTAGCAGAACAGTTTATTAGTGAGATAAATAGAAGTAGTGTAATAGCAGGTGAAGAGAAATTTACAGGATACAAAAGTTCAAGAGTATCTGCAAATATACTTAAACATTGGAAATTAAGCCCAAATATAATTTTACCAATTGCATTTTTTGAAGATTTACAAAATGCTCCTGAGGCTTTTAAAATAAAATCTATGATTTTAAATGTTGTTAATAATATAACAAATCCAAAAGAGCCTTTAAATAGTTTAGATTTTGATAAAAGTCTAGTTATATTAAACGAGTATGAATTTGATACAAATTTTTTTAAAGAGAGTTTTAATGAGATAAAAAGTAGCATTTTTCAAGTAATTAAATAGTTTATAAGAAAAAAAGAGCTAGAATCTGTAACTTTTTTACTCAAATTCAAAGGAACAGATAATTGGAAGATGTTACATTAGTGGTGTTGTGTGCAGGAAATTCTACTAGATTTGAAAATGTATGCAAGAAACAGTGGTTAAGAGTTGAAAATGAGCCTTTATGGTTAAATGTTACTTCAAGACTAAACTCATACTCAAATTTTAAAAAAACTATTGTTGTCTCTCATGAAGATGAGTTAAGATATATGCAAAATTTCAATAATGATTTTTTATATGTTAAAGGTGGAGAGACAAGACAAAACTCTATTAAAAATGCTTTGAATTTTGTAGATACTAAATATGTTATGATAAGCGATGTTGCAAGAGCTTGTATATCTAAAGATATGATAGATAGAATATTAGAGCTAAAAGATAAAGCAACTTGTGTAGTTCCTGTTTTAGGTGTTAGTGATACTGTTATTTATGAGAAAAATACAATAAATAGAGATGAGGTAAAGCTAATACAAACTCCACAACTATCACTTACAGATGTTTTAAAAAAAGCATTAAATACAAATATTGAGTTTACAGATGAAAGTAGTGCTATTAAAAATAGTGGTTATGAAATCTCTTATGTAAAAGGTTGCATTAAAGCAAAAAAACTAACATTTTTAGATGATTTAGATGAAATTCCTTGTCTAAAATCTCCATCAAAAAATTTCTTTACAGGCTTTGGTTTTGATTTACATAGTTTTGAAGATAATAAACCAATGTTTTTAGGTGGAGTAGAGCTTCCATACTCTTATGGGTTTAAAGCTCACAGCGATGGTGATGTTTTAATTCACTCTTTAATTGATGCTTTACTAGGAGCTATTGGTGCTGGAGATATTGGAGAGTTTTTTCCTGATACTGATGAGAGATTTAAAAATATTGATTCAAAAAAACTTTTAGAGTATATTGTTAGATTTGTAAAAAATGTTGGATATGAGATTGTAAATGTAGATATTACAATAATTGCAGAGCAACCAAAAATAAATCCACATAAAATAGAGATAAAAAATAGTCTAAGCCAACTTTTAAATCTTCCAAAGCAGTTTATAAATGTAAAAGCGACAACTTCTGAAAAAATAGGAAGTATAGGAAGAAAAGAGGGTGTTGTAGTTCAATGTGTAGCAAATGTAAAATATTATGAATGGGACAAAAAATGAATATATTAATAGTAGAGAATGAGAGTTATTTAGCACAAAAAATTGTATTAAGACTTCTTGATGATGGTCATAATTGTGATTATGTAGAGAGTGTTAATGTTGATAATCTTACAAAAGAGTATGATACTGTTTTGTTATCAACAACTCTTCCAAGTAGTGTTTGCAAAGCAATAATTAAAAAATACTCTAAAAATGCAATAATCTTGCTTTTGGTTTCATATATTTCAGATGAAACGGTAACTGATTTAATAAAAGATGGTGCAAAAGATTATATTATGAAACCATTTTTAATGGATGAGTTAGTACGAAAAATTTATCACTACAAAGAGTGTAGAGCAACAAGAAAAGAGCTTGCAATTTTAAAAGAGTATTTTGAATTTTCAACAAGTGATATTGATACAAGTGAACTTATTTTACCTCTATCATTCCCTCTAATGATAGAGACAAATTATCAAAGATATGCAGATAAAGTTGCTTTTGAGATTGCAAAAAAAGTAAATATGAGTTTAACTTTTGATAGTTTTTTATCAAACTCTTGGCAAAGAAAATTGGCAAATTTAGATAATAGAACAATTTTATATATTACAGATTATCATCTTCTAAAAAAGGGTTTAAAAGAGCAACTAAATAAACAAATCTCAGATAAAAATGTTTTAATCTGCTCTTTAGAGAGTTGTGATGAATATAATAATAAAAAAATAGTTTTTAATAATGAAAATAAAGCAAGTGACTCAAATATGATTATGTCTATAAATGATTATGTAAAGATGATAGTAAGCACTTATCAAAATAAATATCCAGATACAGAGTTATCTAAAAGATTGGGAATTTCAAGAAAATCTCTTTGGGAAAAGAGAAAAAAATTAGAGATAGAGAAGAAAAAATAATGAGCATGAGAAGATTTTTTTTAACAGTTGGCTATAGTGGTTTAAGTCCAAAAGCACCTGGAACAGTTGGAACATTTGTTTCACTTTTATTAGGTTTAATATTACTTGAATTCTTGCATGTTTCAACTCTGTTTTTATTATCAATACTTGTAACTATTGTTGCAATTAAAGAGATAAATAAATATGAAAAAGAGTTAGGAGTTCATGATAGCAGTGAGATTGTTATTGATGAGTTAGCTGGTATGTGGTTAACCCTATCTATTTGTGGAATAAATAGTGAAAATGCATATATTTTAGCACCACTTGCATTTATATATTTTAGAATATTTGATATTTGGAAACCATCAATTATTGGAAGAATTGATAGAGATGTAAAGGGTGGTTTAGGAGTTATGGGAGATGATATTGTTGCTGGAGTTTTTGCAGGTATTTGTACAGCAGGAACATGGCAACTGATTAATATGTTTATTTTATAAATTTAAGATATAAAATATAAAATATTTAGTTAAAATTGCTATTATTGTTGCAAAACAAAATAATTATTAAAAAGAAAGGTTTGAGAAGATGTTAAAATTTGGTTCTTTAGTTTTAGTGGCGACAGCTTTTGTTTTTGTTGCTTGCAGTGGTGGTACACCAAAGTGTTCAGATGAGATTACTAAAAATTTGGTTATTGATATTGCAAAAGATGAATTAACTTCTCAAGGAATGAGTTATTTAATTCCACTTTTAAAATTTGAAGTAGATACAATCAGAACTACTAAATATGATAAAAATATTGATAGATATGAGTGTGCTGCAAATTTTATAATGACTGGAGAGAATGATACTAGTACATTACCTATAACTTACACAGTTGAATCTACTGATAAAAAAGATGAGTTTTATGTAAATGTTTATGGATTCTAAAAGATAATTTTATATAAAAATTATATTGAGCAAAGATTTTACTCTTAGCTCAATATTTTTACTATTTTACAAGTTTTGCAAACTCTTTGTATATTAAAGAGTTTGAAATTGGAGTAAATTCACTACTTAAAATATCCTTGTTTTTATATTTTAAAGCTACAGCACTATTATTAAAAAGTTTTAAAGAGATAGCTTCTGCAAGATTTTCAAAATCTTTTAGAGAATACTCAGTGTTAATTGCGTATATTTCAACATTCTTTACACCTTTTATAGGGTGGCTTCCAGATTTAATAGATTTTATCTTTTCAAGTTTTGCACCACTTGCAAGAGCAAGTAAATAGTGTCCTAATCCAACAGCAAAAATTGGAATATTTGCATTTATTAGCTTTTCAATATTTTTAATCTCATCTTGATATATATTTGGATTTCCAGCACCACTACTTAAAACAACTCCACCAATTTGTTTATCTTGATATTTTTTGATTATCTCATCAGGGTTTGTATTATAAGGTACCACTTCAACTTCAAGCTCTGCTTCAACTAGTTCGTTTAAGAATGATTTTTTAACTCCAAAATCAATAACAACAACTTTTTTATCACTCATAACAGCTTTGTTATAATCTTGAAGTTCATCATTCCAAGCACCAGACTTGTGAACATATGGCTCTTTTGTTGAACTATCTTTGATAAAATTAATCTCATCATATTTTTTAGCTTGGCTTAAAAGTTTTGCTAATTCATCTTTTGAAGATATCTTTGTTGATGCAATCATCATTAAACTACCTTCATCTCTTACAGTATGAGTTAAGAATCTTGTATCAATATCACAAATTCCAATTACATCTTGCTCAACTAAAAACTCTTTTAAGCTTTTATTAGCTCTGTAGTTTGAGTATTCATCATGATAATTTCTAGCAATTACACCAATACAATGAGCTTTAGAGCTCTCCATATCTGCACTGTTTGTTCCAGAGTTTCCTACTTCAGTAGATGTAAAATTGATAAATAATCCAGCATTAGATGGGTCTGTTATTAACTCTTGATGTCCAAAAGTTGTATTATTGTAAACCAGCTTACCAATAGCAGTTTTATCTGCACCAAATGATTTTGCTTCTAAAAAAACACCATTTTCTAAATATATATAAATTTTTTGCATTAGATTAATCCTCTTTTAATTAGCTCCTCTTCATAGAGTCTATGATATACCATATCATACTCATCTGTTCCAGGAATCAATTTTCTTTTGTAGTTTTTAAGTTTACTTAAAACCTCACTATCTGCTCTTTCAAACCCTTTTATAAAGTCATCCATCGAACCAAATATCACATTTTTAACTTGGTTGTCTGAACATGTAAAATGAATATAATCCTCCTCCCATAAAAAATCAATAATTTTGTGAGCAATATCAGAAAATCTATCTTCGTTATCTAAAATTACACCAAAATCATTTGCAAGCCTTTTTTTAGTCATCCAAAAAAGTTGCCGTCTATCAGCATTTAAATACTCAATCTCTTCCTCTTGAGCATCTAAAATCTCTTCAACTTTTTCATTTAAAGCCATCTCTTTTTCTATATCTTCATCTAAAATTCTCTCAATTTGTTCTTCAATACTAGCTTTATCTTTTCTTACTTCTATAAAGTCACAAGATACTAAATCTCTTGTAATTCTTTTGGCAACATACGCTGTATGATGTAATCTTAATCTCATTATTAGCCCCTTAAAATAGTATCGTCTCGTTCTGGTGAAGTTGAAATAATTCCAACTTTTACATTTGTTATCTCTTCAATTTTTTCTATATATTTTTTTGCATTTATTGGTAAATCTTCATATTTTCTAATTCCAACAACACTATCCCAACCATCAATCTCTTCATAAATAGCTTCAACACTATCCATATTTGAAGGCATATAATCAATTCTGTTTCCATTATAATTATATGCTACACAAATTTTAATTTTATCAAAGCCATCTAAAACATCTAGTTTCATTAAAGCTAATTTATCACAACCATTTAATCTACTTGCATATCTAACTGCAACAGCATCAAACCAACCACATCTTCTCTTTCTTCCTGTAACTGTTCCAAACTCTTTTCCAACTTCACCCATAGTTTTTCCATAATCTGTGAAATCTTCACTAGGAAATGGTCCATTTCCAACTCTTGTACAATAAGCTTTTACAATTCCTGTAATTTCACCTATATCTTTTGGATTAAGTCCAAGACCTGTACAAGCTCCTGCACTAACTGTACTTGAAGATGTAACATATGGATAAGTTCCATGGTCAATATCTAAAAGTGTTCCTTGAGCACCCTCAAGTAAAACTCTTTTATTATCTTCAATAGCTTTCCAAACCATATTTGTAGTGTTTGTTATATATGGTGCTAAATTAGAGCTATAAGTTTCAAGCTCATTTAAAAGCTCTTTTTTCTCTGGAGTTTTAATCTCTAAAACATCAAAAATAGCTCTATTTTGTTCAAAATAATCTAAAATATCATCACAAAGTTTTGCTGGATTTAATAAATCACCTGCTCTAAATCCATTACGGCTTACTTTCTCAGCATAAGTTGGTCCAATTCCTTTTCCAGTTGTTCCAATAGCTTTATCACCTTTTAATCTCTCTTTTGCTTGATCAATTAAAGCATGAAAAGGCAAATTTAAATGAGCTTTATCAGAGATGTACAATCTTCCTTCTAAGTTATCAAATTGGCTCATCTCTTTTAAAATATTAAGTGGAGAAACAACAACCCCATTTCCTATAATATTTATAGCTTTTTTATTTAAAATTCCTGAAGGAATAAGTTGAAGCGCATATCTAACTCCATCAACCCAAATTGTATGTCCTGCATTGTGTCCACCTTGGCTTCTACAAACCATATCATACTTTTGTGCAAGCATATCAACAATTTTACCCTTGCCTTCATCTCCCCATTGAATTCCAACAATAACATCTGCCTTCATAACTATCCTTCTATCATTTTTAATAAATTATCTGTGTATAGTGCAAAACCTAATGAGCTAATTCCATCAGCTTCATACATTCCACCTCTACATAAAACAAAATTTTTCTCTATTACTCTGTAATAAATATCATTATAATATTTTAAGCTTCCATAATATAATGGAGCTATTATTATATTTGAGTAATCTACCTCTAAAGATTTTTTTAAAAGTTTTTGTAACTCATCTTTTAAAATATCTGGAACTAATTTTATAGCCTCTTCTAAACTTTTTATATCTTGAACTCTTAAAAGTTTATCAAGCCAAGATATTTTTAACTCTAATAGCTTAGAGATATCACCATTTTTAAGAAGTTCAATATCAATATTTAACTCTTTTGCTAAAATTCTTGGAATTTTTATATTTGATATTTGTAAAATTGGCTCTATATTTAAAGCTTTTAAAATATTAGCTGTTAAATTTAGTATATCACTTATATTATCGTGTTCTATCCACTCGCAACCTATTTGATAATCCTCACAACTAGGATATGAAAAAACAGGTTGGATATAGAACCATTTTTTTTGTTTTGTAGTTCTTCCTAATCTTTTTGTAATAATTCTTACAACATCTAAAGTTGAGTCAGCTCTTAAAGATACTTGCTCATTCTCTTCATCTGAAAATTTAATTAGTTTTTTTTCATCTGTTATTGATTGATGTTGCGAATATGAAAAATTTGGTGTTAGAATCTCTTCAAAACCATTATCTTCCAAAATATCACAAACTCTATTTTCTAAAACTCTTTTTGCTTTTGCTGTTTTACCAAAATAAAGACGGCTACCTTTTGGAATTTCGTGTTCAAAAATCATAATTGATTAATTTCCTTTATAAAATGTCTGTGCAAAAACTCTGTTTGCAGTTCCATCAAATGTTCTAATTTTTAACTCATCCATAACCAGCTCAATAGCATTAACAGCCCAAGATGCTTCAAAATCTTCAACTAATCCCATATGATTAATTCTAAATATTTTTCCAGCTAAGTGATCTTGACCACCTGCAATATCAACATTGTATTTTGTTTTTAAAAGTTTTCTAATCTCATTTGATTGTTCTGTATAAACAGTTGTCATAGCATTTGCAGGATTTTTTGGATAAATTTCAAATCCTATTGCTTTTAAAGCTTCTTGAGTAGCTTTTGCTCTTAAAGCTGTTTGTTTATAAAGATTTTCAAATCCAATCTCTTTAAACTTTTCTAAAATTGCTTGTAATCCCATAATCAAAGTTGTAGCAGCTGTCCAAGCAGTTGTATTTTTTCTTTGATTTTTTAACTCTGTTGCTAAATTAAAGTAGTAACCAGCTGGTTTTTCTTCAATTTTTGCAACTGCTTTATTTGACAATCCAATCATTGCAAGACCTGGAGGAAGCATAAATGCTTTTTGACTTCCAGTAATAAGTGCATCAATATTTGTTACATCGATTTTTTCAACACCTAAAGCTGTAATTGCATCTGCTACTATCATGATTTCTGGATTTATTTTTTTAACTTCTTTTGCTATTTCTTCAACAGGATGTCTTAATCCTCCAGCACTCTCACAAACTTGAATAAATATTGCATCAATATTTGAATCATTTTTGATTTCATTTATAACATCTTCAACGTTTACAGGAGTGTTCCACTCATTTTTTAACTCAATATAATCAATATTGAAAGCTTTACATATTTTTCCAAATCTCTCTCCGAATTTTCCAGAGTTGATTGTTAATGCTTTTTTTCTAGTTAGGTTTGTAATACAAGCCTCCATAGCACCTGTTCCACTTGATGCTAACATTAAAACTTCACTCATATCGTAAATTTCTAATAGAAGATTTCTAGTCTTTTCAAAAATTTCTTCAAACTCTTTTGTTCTATGGTGAATTGTAATATCACTCATAGCTTTTCTTGCGAATTCTGGTACAGGAGTTGGACCTGGAGTTAATAACATATTCTTTATCCTTATAAAATATAAAATTCAATTAAAGCTGTAAATTATAGTCAAAATTAGATTATTTTTTGGTTAAAAGAAAAAAACAAAAAAATAGCTTGACATTATTACTAATTAGTAATATAATTTTGCCAAGCTATTTTTTATAGTCAATTATTTATTCAAAGGTTTAGAGTGTCAGATATAAAATCATATAGTGCAAGAGTTCAAAAATCAATGAAAACTGTTGTTAGATTAGATAGGATTTTTAATAGAATAAATAATATTACAGAAAACCATTTAAGTAAATATAATCTAACATTTAATCAATTTAAAGTATTGGAAGTTTTGTACCATTTAGGTGATTTAAATATAGGTTCAATTACAAAACTTACTTCAAGCACACCAGGGAATACAACAGTTGTTGTACGAAACCTAAAGAGAGATGGATTTATTGAATCAAAAAAAGATGAAAAAGATGCAAGAGCTTCGATATTGTCAATTACAAAAAAAGGTAAAGAGTCAATAGAAGAGGTTTTTCCAAAGCACTCTGAAAATCTTGATGATTTTATGAAAATATTAAGTGATGAGGAATTAAATACTCTATACGATTTATTAGATAAGTTATATAAAACAAATAAAAAGGATTAGTTATGAAAAATTTAAAATTAGGATTATTGTCAGTTCTCTTATGTTCATCTTTGTTTGCAGGTGATTATGTAGTTGACTCTTCTCACTCAAATGTAGGATTTAGTGTAAAACATATGATGGTTTCAAATGTTGTTGGAAAGTTTAATGATTTTTCTGGAACATTTGTTTATGATGAGAAGAGTAACAGTTTAGTTTCACTAAAAGGTGAATTAAAAGTTGCATCAATTGATACTTCAAATTCAAAAAGAGATGGTCATTTAAAAGGTGATGATTTTTTTGATTCAAAAAAATATCCAAATATTACTTTTAAGACAACAAAAGTTCAAAAAAATAGAGTTTTTGGAGATATTACTATAAAAGGTGTTACAAAAAATATTGAATTAAAACTTGAAAATGGTGGAGCATTTGCTCTTAAATCAGGATTTTCTTTAAGTGGTTTAATAAAAAGAAGTGATTTTGGAATTACTTGGAATAAAGTTTTAGAAGCTGGAGCTGTTGCTGTTGGAGATGACGTTAAGCTGATAATTGATATTGAAGGAGATTTGGTTAAATAATATTTAACCAAATTTAAAAATATGAATCCAACTCTATTTATATCTCATGGAGCTCCAAATATTATTTTTAGTGATTTAAAAAGTAAAGATAATATTAAAAATATTGCAAAAAAAATAGCTAAACCAAAATATATTATTATAGTTTCAGCTCACTATATGACAAGAGATTTAAAGGTTATAAATCCTTTAGCAAATGAGATTATGTACGATTTTTATGGTTTTGAAAAAGAGCTTTATGATTTTAAGTATTCTATTAATAGTAGTGAAAATTTAACCAAAAATTTAATAGATAGTTTGAAAAGAGATTCAATAAATATTGAAATTGATAAATCAAGAGTTAGTTATGATCACGGAGTTTGGACTATTTTATCTATGATGTATGAGAAGTTAGATATTCCAGTTTTACAACTTAGCATTTCTAGTAGTTACTCTTTAGAAGATTTCATAAATTTAGGTGAAAAATTAAAAAAATTTAAAGATGAAGCATTAATAATTTGTAGTGGAAGTGCAACTCACAATTTAATAGATGCAAGTAGCAGTTTTGAAGTTAAAGATTATGCAAAAGAGTTTGATGAGAGATTAACAAATATTATAGAAAATGCAAATGAAGAGGATTTGAAAAATATTACAAAAGATAAAAATTTTTATAAAAATCATCCTACTCTTGAGCATTTTATTCCTTTGCTTATAGCTTTTGGAAGTGCTTTTAATAAAAAAGGAAGATCTTTTAATAGTGAGATGATATATTCAAATATCTCAATGAGAAGTTTTATTTTTGATGAAAAAGAGGTGTAAAATGTTAAAAAAATTACCAAAACAGAATATGGGAAAATCAAATTTAGGTTGGTTACAAAGTCGTTTTCACTTTAGTTTTGCAGAGTATAGAAATCCTAAAAATGTACATTTTGGAGTTTTAAGAGTTTTAAATGATGATTTAGTTGAGGCAAAAACTGGCTTTGAGATGCATCCTCATGAAAATATGGAGATTATCTCATATATTGTTGATGGAGAGATTACTCATAAAGACTCTATGGGAAATAGTGAAACTTTAAAAAGAGGTGAAGTTCAGTATCTTAGTGCTGGAGATGGAATATATCATAGTGAAAAAAATGAGAGTGATAAGATTTTAAGATTGCTTCAAATTTGGGTTTTCCCACCACAAAAAGGACTTCCACGACTTTATGGGTCACATAAGTTTAAAGAAGAAGATAGATATAACAAATTATTAAATATTGTATCAAGTCAAGATGGAGATAGTACTATTAAAATCTATCAAGATGTAAATATTTATGTAAGCGAATTTGATAAACTACTTGAATATGAGATTAAAGAGAATAGACAAATCTATTTTGTACAAATTGAAGGAAGTTCAACTGTAAATGGAGTAGCATTGGATTTTGGCGATGCTATGGAGATTACAAATGAAGATAAAATAGTAATCAATCCTATTTCAAAAAGCCATATTTTGTTTATAGAAATGAAAAAATAATATATTTTTTACTATACTTCAATAAAATTTTGCATTTTATATGGAAAGAAGTAAAAATGGATCCGAAAAAAAGGTTTGATGTAAAAGTAGGTTTAAAAGTAAATATTGTATTAAAAGCAGATCAAAGAACAGGTAAACTAACTCAAGGAGTTGTAAAAGATATTTTAACAAATTCACCAACTCATCCACATGGAATAAAAGTAAGATTACAAAATGGAGATGTTGGTCGTGTTCAGCAAATACTTTAAAAAAAAGATTAAATTATGAGTATAAAAATTGTTTTAAATGGAGCTGGTAGAATTGGTAAATCAATTTTAAAACAGCTTTTAAATGACGAGAATTTTGAAATTGTAGCAATCAATGAGATAAATCCATCTGTTGAAAATATAGTTTACTCTATAAACTATGATTCAACTTATGGAAAATTAAATGATAAATTTAAAGTTATAGAGAATAGTTTTATACAAAATCAAAAATCAAAAATAAAAATTACAAACTATAAAGATATATCAGAGTTAAATTTAGATGGAGTTGATATTTTAATTGATGCAAGTGGTCAAAAAACTGATTTAAATATATTAAGAAATTTAAAAGTAGATAAAATAATTTTAACTCATCCTCAAAAAGATGCCGATATAAATATAGTTTTGGGTGTAAATGAAGAAAAAATTGATTTAAAAAATCATAAAATAATATCTACAAGTTCTTGTAATGCAACAGCTCTGTTACCTGCTTTAAAAATAATTGATGATAAAAAAGAGATTCTTTGTGGAGATATTGTAACTATTCATCCGCTTTTAAATCATCAAAGAGTTTTAGATGGAAGCTTCGTTCAAAGTGCTACTAGAGATGTTGATTTAAATTTTGAGTTTGGAAGAAGTTCAACTCAAAATATAATTCCAAGTCAAACAACTACTATAAAAGCTTGCTCTTATGTTTTAGAAAAATTTAATTCAAATTTAATAAGCTCAAACTCTCTTAGAGTTCCAACAGATACTGTTGGAGCTATAAATGTAACACTTTTTACAAAAGAGATTTCAAGCAAAGATGAGATAAAAAATCTTTTTTTAGAGTTTGAAAAAAATCAAAAATTTCCAATTGTTTTAAACAATTTTGAAGCACTTGTTTCAAGTGATTTTAAAAAAGAGAAGTTTACAACAATAATAGACCATAGATTTTTGGAAGTTAAAAATAATATGATAAAACTTTTGCTTTGGTATGACAATGAGTGGGGATATGCTTCAAAAGTTGTTCAGATTTTAAAATATATAGATATAAAAAAAGGCTAGATAAAAAATCCAGCCTTTTGATTTTTAAAAAAGAGTTTTTATATAAACTCTACTTCTCTTTTCCCCTCTTTTAACTCACCAATTACATAACCATCAGTTGAAGCTAAAATTACATCTACATTTGAAGGATTTACTACAAGAATCATTCCAACACCCATATTAAATGTTCTATACATCTCTTCAAGCTCTACATGCTTACTCATAAACTCAAATATTGGTAAAACTTTGATTTTACTTCTATCTACAACAGCTGTTAAATTTTCTGGTAGAACTCTTGGAAGATTTTCAGTAATTCCACCACCAGTGATGTGTGCTAACGCATTTATTTTATCTTTGTTAGCTTTAAACTCTTTTACATAAATTCTTGTAGGTTCAAGCAGAACATCTTTTAATTTTTTACCTAAAAAATCATCCTCTAAACTCATACCAAGTTTTTCTAAAAGAAGTTTTCGCACAAGTGAAAATCCATTTGAGTGAACTCCTGAGCTTGGAAGTGCAATTAAAACATCCCCAGCACTTACTCTTTCAACTCTATCAAGCTCATCTTTTTCAGCTATTCCTACACAAAAACCAGCTAAATCAAAATCACCCTCTTTATACATACCTGGCATCTCAGCTGTTTCTCCACCAATTAGTGCACACTCACTTCTAATACAACCTTGCGCAATTCCTTTTACAACTTGAGTTGCTTCTTCAACTTCAAGTTTTGCAGTTGCATAATAATCAAGGAAAAATAGTGGCTCTCCAAAGTTACAAAGCAGATCATTTGTACACATAGCAACTAAATCAATACCAACAGTGTCAAATTTTTTTGCATCAATTGCTAATTTTAATTTTGTTCCAACACCATCTGTTCCAGCTAAAATAACAGGTTTTTTGTAACCACTTGGAAGTTCAAAAGCACCAGCAAAAGAGCCAATTCCTCCAAGAACTCCAGGAATCATTGTAGATTTTACATAAGGTTTGATATTCTCTACAAACTGATTTCCTGCATCAATATCAACTCCTGCATCTTTGTAACTTACCTTTGCCATAATCTATCCTTCGCTTTATTGCTCTTAAAATTTTTTTGGGTATTATAACCAAAAATCATTAAATCTTAAGGAGTATCAAAAATGAGCAGTTTTAAAAATGCTATTGCACTAACAGGAGGAATAGCAACAGGCAAAAGTACAGTTTGTAATCTTTTAAAGCTACATGGTTTTTTTATTATAGATGCAGACAAAATTGCTCATAGAGTTTTGGATGAAAATTATCAAGAGATTGAAAATATGTTTGGCAGCAAATATGTTGAAAATAAAAAAGTTTTAAGAAAAGAGCTTGGAAAAATAATATTTTCAAATGAAGAAAATAAGTTAAAATTAGAAGCTTTGCTTCACCCTTTAATCAAAGAGGAGATTTTAAAAGAGGCAAAAATTTGTGAAGAGCAAAATAGAGCTTATTTTGTAGATATTCCACTATTTTTTGAAAAGATGAATTACCCAATTTCTAAAGTGCTTGTTGTTTATACTCCAAAAGATATACAAATTCAAAGATTGCAAAAAAGAGATAATATAGATGAAAAAGAGGCTATTTTAAAAATATCAAATCAAATGGATATCGAAGATAAAAAAACAAAAGCCACTTTTGTAATAGATAATTCAAAAGATTTAAAACATTTACAAAAAGAAGTTGAAAGAGTATTGGCACAAATTTAAATATAAATCTTATTTTTATTCTATAAATGATAAAATTTTCTCTAAAGTTTTTATAGACCAAATTTATAATAAAATCTTATTTAAAATTTAGAAATATTATAAGTTTGTTTTATATTAAACTATAATAATTCACTAAAAAAGGTTGCAAAATGAGTGAAAAAAATGAAAATTTAAAACAGATGCCTTATAGAAAAAAAAGATATATTGCTTATATTATTGCTTCTATTGTATCTTTGTCTTTACCATTTATTCAAATAAATGGAAATCAAATCTTCCTACTATCTTTTGATAAAAAACAACTTCATCTTTTAGGAACAGCTTTTGATATGCAAGAGTTATATTTAATGCCATTTTTATTAATGTTGTTATTTATAGGAATTTTTGCTGTTACAGCAATTGGAGGAAGAGCTTGGTGTGGTTGGGCATGTCCTCAAACAATTTTTAGAGTAATTTATAGAGATTTAATTGAATCAACACTTTTAAAACTTAGAAGAATAAAAAACAAACAAAAAGATATTGATTTAAGTAAAAATTCAAACAGAGTTAAAAAAGCTGTTGGTGTAGTTTTATGGTCTATCTTAGCTTTAGTTGCTGCTTCAAACTTTATGTGGTATTTTGTTCCTCCACAAGACTTTTTTGCTTATATTCAAAATCCATTAGAGCATATGTTTTTAATAGGATTTGTTTTGGCAATTGCAGGATTTTTAATCTATGATGTAATCATTTTAAAAGAGGATTTTTGTGTATATATATGTCCATACTCAAGAGTTCAATCTGTTTTATATGATAATAATACTCTTCATGCAATCTACTCAAATCAAAGAGGTGGAGCTATTTATAATGATAAAAAAGAGAAAACAATATTTAATATAAAAGATTTTAAAGATCCAAATAGTGAGTGTACAGCTTGTGAAGCTTGTGTAACTGTTTGTCCAACTCATATTGATATTAGAAAAGGTTTACAACTTGAGTGTATAAACTGTTTAGAGTGTGTTGATGCATGTACTACTGTTATGGGGAAACTTGGAAAACCATCTTTAGTTCAATGGTCAAGCACAAATACTATTGTTGAAAATAAACCAACAAAAGTGTTTAGAAAAACAACAATTATGTATATGGTAGCTTTAACTTTAGTTTTAGTTTTATTGTTTGCTATGAGTAGAGAGAAAGAGTATATGCTTTTAAATGTAAATAAAGATACTGAACTTTATAAAATTAAAGAAGATAATATAGTAGCAAATAACTATACGCTATTGTTTCAAAATACAGAATCTGTTCCTTTAACATATAATATAGAGATAGTTGATAATCCTGGTATAGAGATTAAAAGATTTACTCCATTTACTTTAAGCCCTAAAAAAATGGCTAAAAAAGTTCTTATTTTAGAAACAGATAAACTTTTAGTAGATGATAAAACAAAAGATACTCCAATAAGTATTACAATTAAGGCTTATGCGCAAGAGAATCCTGAAAAAGTTGTAGTATTTAGAAAAGCAACTTTCTTCTTCCCAAGATCAGATAAACTTAAATAAAAAGATAGCAAGATTAACTTGCTATCTTATATTTTAAATAACTTCTTATCAATATTTAGATAAAATCACAGCTTATATATTTTTCAAACTTATTAAATTTAACGGAGTATTTTTATGACAAAATTCATTTTTGTAACGGGTGGTGTTTTAAGTTCTTTAGGAAAAGGAATAACTTCTGCATCCATTGCTGCAATTTTAAAACAGTCTGGTTTTAAGGTAAGTATGTTAAAAATTGACCCGTACTTAAATGTGGATCCTGGAACTATGAGTCCATTAGAGCATGGAGAAGTTTTTGTTACTGCTGATGGCGCTGAAACAGATTTAGACTTAGGAAATTATGAGAGATTTATTGATAGAACTTTAACAAAAATAAATAGTTTTACAACTGGTCAGGTTTATCAAAGTGTAATTAAAAGAGAGAGGGAAGGTGGATATCTTGGTAAAACTATTCAAGTTATTCCTCATGTTGTTGATGAGATAAAAAGTAGAATTTTTGCTGCTGCTGAAGGGAATGAGTTTTTAATTATTGAAATTGGTGGAACAGTTGGTGATATAGAGAGTCTTCCATTTTTAGAGGCAATTAGATCAATAAGACATGAACTTCCAAAAACAAATACAATGAATATTCATGTTAGTTTAGTTCCTTATATTAAAGCAGCTGGTGAGCTTAAAACAAAACCAACTCAACACTCAGTTCAAGAGTTAAGAAGAATTGGAATTACTCCTCATATGTTAGTTTGTAGAACAGAAAAAGAGTTACCAAAAGCCTTAAAAGATAAATTAGCACTATCTTGTGATATTGATAGAAATGCAGTTATTGAAGCTGGTGATGCTCAATCTATTTATCAAATGCCACTACATTTTATAAAAGATGGTATTTTAAACCCTCTTCAAGAGCATTTTAATATTAAAATTAAACCAAATATGGAAAAATGGGATACTTTAGTTAAAAATATTTTAGTTCCTCAAGATGAGGTTAATATTGCTTTAGTTGGTAAATATCTTGATTTAAAAGAGTCATACAAATCTTTAGTTGAGTCACTAATTCACGCTGGAGCTCACTTAAATACAAAAATAAATATTCATTGGTGTGATAGTGAAAGAATTGAAGATTTAGGTGTTTATGAAGTTATTGGAAATGTTGATGCAATTTTAGTTGCTGGTGGATTTGGAGCACGAGGTGTTGAAGGTAAATTAAAAGCTATTCAATATGCAAGAGAGAATAATATTGTATTTTTAGGAATTTGTCTTGGAATGCAACTATCAATTGTTGAGTTTGGAAGAAATGTTTTAGGACTTGAAGATGCAAACTCTGTTGAATTTGATGAGAACACAACAAATCCAATGATATATTTAATTGATGAGTTTATAGATCAAAGTGGACATAAACAATTAAGAACTAGCAAATCACCAATGGGTGGAACTATGAGATTAGGAGAGTATCCATTTACTCCACTAAAAGGCTCAAAATTACAAAAAGCTTATGGAGACAAAGATCAATATTTTGAAAGACATAGACATAGATATGAAGCAAATCCAAAATATAAAGAGGCTTTAGAGAAGGCTGGAATGATTGTAAGTGGAGAGTCAAATGGGCTTATTGAGGTGGTTGAACTAAGAGATCATCCTTGGTTTGTTGGAGTACAGTTCCATCCAGAGTTTACATCTCACTTAGAGACACCAAATCCAATTATTTTAGAGTTTGTAAAACAGGCTAATAAACCAAAATAATGTCGAAAATTACAAAGCAGAAGCTTTTTGAAATCTTAAATGCAAGACATTTGAATAATCCATATTCAAAGCTTGCATCAATACCATCTCCAAACAGTTTTAAAGATATAGATATTGCATCAAAACGAGTTAAAGAGGCTATAGAAAACAAGGAAAAAATAACTATAGTTGGTGACTATGATGTTGATGGAGTTGTATCAACTACAATTATGTTAGAGTTTTTTGACTTTATTGGTGTAAAAGTTGATTATATAATTCCAAATAGATTTGAACATGGATATGGCTTATCTCCTAAAATTGCAAATATGATAGATAGTGGCTTAGTAATTACAGTTGATAATGGAATAAGTGCTTATGAAGCATCTATCATTTTAAAAGATAAAAATATTGATTTAATCATAACAGATCACCACACTGTAGGAGATAAACTCCCAGTTGCTCTTGCAATTATTAATCCAAAACAAAAAGATTGCAATTTTGAGTTTAAAGAGATTTGTGGAGCTCAAGTAGCTTGGTATTTTTGTGCTGCAATAAAAAAGCAGATGAATTTAAATGTTGATATGTCAAGTTTTTTAGATCTTCTATCTTTGGCAATAATTGCAGATATTATGCCAATGACAACTCTTAATTATACAATGGTAAAACAGGGTTTAAAGAAGATGAAACTCTCTTCAAGAGAGGCTTTTAAACTATTAAATCAAAGCTTAGCAAAAGATATTTTGGCATCTGATGATGTTGGATTTATGATAGCACCAAAGATAAATAGTGCTGGAAGAATGGATGATGCATCTATTGCTTTAGAGTTTTTATTATCAAAATCACAAAATAGTGCTTATGAGAGTTTAGCTTTATTGGATGAGTTAAATAATTATAGAAAAGCACTACAAGAAGAGATTACTTTAAAAGCACAAAGTCAGATTAAAAATGAAGATAGAGCGATTGTTGTTTGGGGTGAAGATTGGCATGAAGGAGTAATAGGAATAGTTGCTTCAAAATTATCAAATAAATATAAAAAACCAGCCTTTATATTCTCAATAAAAGATAATCTTGCAAAAGGTAGTGCTAGAGCAAACTCTTCAATAAATCTTTATGATTTAATCTCAAATGCAAAAGATATTTTAAATGGTTTTGGTGGTCATAAAAATGCAGCTGGATTATCTTTGAATGCTTTAAAACTTGAAGAGTTTAAAGATATTATAAATAAGAGTTTAGATAACTTTGAAGATAATCTTCACGATGAGCTTGAAACTTTGGGTGAGTTAGATGTTCAAAGTGTTGATTTAGAGTTCTTAGATATTATTGAGAGTTTTGAACCATATGGTTTAGAGAATGAAAGACCTATATTTAAAGTTTCAAATGCAAATTTAATTAAATATGAACTAATTGGAAGAGATAAAAATCATTTAAAGTTGATTTTAAATAGTGATGGATATTTATTTGAAGCAATTAAATTTAACGAAAAGAGTTTAGATTTAAAAGAGAGTTTAGATTTGATTTTGTCAATATCAAAAAATGAGTTTAGAGGAGTTGTTAAACCTCAATTTCTAATTCAAGAGATACTATAAAACCAAAGGTCTCCTAGTATTCTCTCTTAAGAACTTCTCTTTTTCAAGCTCTTTTTGATTTTCTGGATTAAGAAATCCTTCAAGATTTAAAATCTCATCATCAATTTGAGTTCTCTCAAATGCACTACCTACAATATTTCCACTTCTAAGCTCTATTAATTTTATAAAAATATTTAAAGTTTTACTTGTAATTGAGTAAGAGCCAACAAGTGCATATCTTGAATCAACTTCATCTGATAATATCTTTTTATGCTCTCTTGTTAAAACATTCAGACCACTTTTACCAAACTCAAACTCTTTTGTAAGTTCAACTTCTCTAGTAATAATATTTTTTGAAGCTAATGTATCTTTTAACATATTTGATAATAAAAAACCAAGTTCTGAACGATTTTTTAAGTTATCAACATTTACAAAATCTGAAACTAAAACAACATCATCCAAATAGATATGTCTACTTAAATTTAAAGATGGTTTATCAACCATATTTGTAATCATTAAGTGAAAATTTGTAGCTTTTGTAATTGGGTTTTTGTATGAACAAGATACAAGAAAAAAAGAAAAAAAAGCTAGAGCTAAAATTAGCCCTAGCTTCTTTAAAAATAGTTGAGGCATCTTATCTCTTCTCATCAACTATTTTAATTGTTCTTAAAGGTGGACAATCACCAAATATAACACAATCATTTGCATAATTGTGATTATATGTAGCTCTTGCACTTGAGATTACTTTTCCAGTGATATTATCAATAATTCTTGCATTTAGAATTATCTTTCCAAGCTGTCTTGAGTATGTTCCAACAACAACATAGTTGCTAGGAATTTCACTTTTTAAATCTTTTCTCTCTCTTGATAGAAAATATTCACCCTTATCATTTACAGAAACTGCTAATTGTCCCCTAAACTCTGTAACACTAAAGCCTTTATTTGAAAGCTCATCAATCATACTCTCCCCTATAACTCTTCCAAACTCTGAAGTTTGTTTAAACTTATCAAGTTGTACAAAAGAAGTTACAATAATTGATTTGTTTGTATCAACTTTTCTATTAGTTACCATCTGAGTAGCCAAAGAAGCTATAGTTGCTTCAAGAGTGTTTTGCACTACAACTTTATTTTGTTTAAAGTTTGCAATGTTCATACCATCACTCATAGATTTAACTTTATCATACTCTGATTTAGTATCTTTATTTTTATGGCTACACCCTGCAAATACAGAAATAACTACCAAAAGAATTGAAAATCTTAAAAACTTTTTAGACATATGCTATCCTCTTTATAAATTCTTAAGATTTTATTTAAAATATACTTACAACAACTTTATATAAGCTACTATAAACAATTTTATATATAATATTTTAGAAAATTTAAAAAGGAGATTTTATGTCGAAAATTTTAGTAGCAATTTCAAATGGTTTTGAAGAGATAGAAGCTGTTAGTATAATTGATATTTGCCGTCGCGCGGGAATTGAAGTTATAACTGCTGGAGTTGAAGGTAAAAACTTAGTTGGTGCTCATAATATTAAAATAGAGATGGATAAAAAAATAACTGAAGTAGATTCAAGTGATTTTGATATGATAGTTCTTCCAGGTGGTCTTCCAAATGCTTTTACTTTAGCAGAAGATAAAGACGTTCAAAGACTTTTAAAAGAGTTTAAAGAGAAAAACAAAAAAATAGCAGCTATTTGTGCAGCGCCTTATGCACTGCACAAAGCAGGAGTTTTAAACGAAAACTATACTTGCTATCCTAGTTTTGAAAAAAAGATAAAAGATGATGGTTATCGTGATGATAAAAATGTTGTTACTGATAATAATGTAATAACTTCAAGAGGACCAGCAACTGCTGTTGATTTTGCTTTGGAGATAGTAAAAACTTTAAAAGGTGATGATATTTATTTTCAAGTTAAAACAGGACTTTTAGCATAATTAATATAAGCTCTCTTAGGGCTTGTATTATATTAATATCTTCTCAATAAAATTTTAGATAAAATCTTTACTTAAAAAATAAAATAGAAGATTTATAGAATATGTCAAAAATACCACAATTTACACATTTACATCTGCATACAGAGTATTCACTACTTGATGGTGCAAACAAAATAAAACCACTAGCTAAAAAGATTAAAGAGCTTGGAATGACAAGCGTTGCTATGACTGACCATGGAAATATGTTTGGAACAATAGATTTTTACAACGCTATGAAAGCTGAAGGAATAAAGCCAATAATTGGAATGGAGGCTTATATTCATAATAGTGAAGATTTGAGTGATAAAACAAATAGACAAAGATTTCACTTATGCCTTTATGCAAAAGATGAAGAGGGATACAAAAATCTTATGTATCTTAGTTCAAAAGCATATATGGAAGGTTTTTATTACTATCCCCGAATCAATAAACAGCTTTTAAAAGAACATAGTTCTGGTCTTGTTTGTAGTGCTGCTTGTTTACAAGGTGAAGTTAATTGGCATTTAAATACTCAAAATGAACGAAATGTAAAAAATGGTTCAAAGGGTTATGAAGAGGCAAAAAGAGTAGCACTTGAATATAAAGAGATATTTGGAGATGATTTTTATTTAGAGATTATGAGACATGGAATTAGTGATCAACTTTTTGTTGATGACCAGATTTTAAGAATCTCTGCTGAGACTGGAATAAAAGTAGTTGCAACAAATGATACTCACTACTTAGAGCAAAAAGATGCTGATGCACATGAAGCATTTATGTGCATTGCAATGAATAAACTCTATGATGATCCAAATAGATTAAGACATAGTGTTCATGAGTTTTATTTAAAATCTCCTGAGCAAATTTATAAACTTTATGCAGATATTCCTGAAGCCATCGAAGCAACTCAAGAGATTGCAAATAAATGTAATCTTACAATAAAACTAGGAAATCCAACTCCACCAAACTTTAAATTTACAAGAGATAAATTAAAAGAACTTAATATTGAAATCCCAGAACCAGAAAATGAGTATTCACTAGAAAATGATAAAGTTCTGTTTGCATTTGAGTGTAGAAAAGGTTTAGAAGATAGATTAAAACTTGTACCTCTTGAAAAGCATGAAGAGTATAGGGCTAGATTAGAAACAGAGATAAATATTATAAATAATATGAAATTCCCTGGATATATGTTAATTGTTTGGGATTTTGTGAAAGTTGCAAAAGATATGCAAATTCCAGTTGGTCCAGGAAGAGGATCGGCTGCTGGAAGTTTAGTTGCATATAGTTTAAAAATTACAGATATTGACCCAATTCCTTATGGATTACTTTTTGAGAGATTTCTAAATCCAGAGAGGGTTTCAATGCCCGATATTGATATGGATTTTTGTCAAAGTAGACGTGGAGAAATAATTGATTATGTTGTTCAACAGTATGGTCGAGCTAACGTTGCTCAAATTATCACTTTTGGTAAGCTTTTAGCAAAAGGGGTGATTAGAGATGTTGCAAGAGTTTTAGATATGCCTTATGCAAAAGCTGATGCTATGGCAAAATTAATTCCAGATGAGTTGGGAATAAATTTATCTTCATCTTGGGAGAAAGAGCCAAAAATAAAAGAGCTATGTGAAGCAGATCCTCAAGCTGCAAGAGTTTGGGAGTATGCCTTGGCTCTTGAAGGATTAAATAGAAATGCTGGAACTCATGCAGCTGGAGTGGTTATCTCAAATGAACCACTTTGGAATAAAACACCACTATTTAAACCAAGTGGACTTGATACAATAGCTACTCAATACAATGGAAAATATATTGAAGATGTGGATTTAATTAAATTTGACTTTCTTGGACTTAAAACTTTAACTGTAATTGATGAGGCTATAAAATTAATAGAGCAAAGACATCAAAAAACAATAGATTTTAAAACCATAGATGTAAATGATAAAGGTGTTTATGATTTAATTCAAACAGGAGATACATTAGGACTATTTCAAATAGAGTCTGATGGAATGCAGGATTTATGTAAAAGATTAAAACCATCAAATTTTGAGGATATTGTTGCCGTTTTAGCACTTTATAGACCAGGACCTATGGAGTCTGGAATGCTTGATGATTTTATTGAAAGAAAGCACGGAAGAGCAAAAATTGATTACTTCCATGATGAGCTTGAAGAGGTTTTAAAACCAATACTTGAAAATACTTATGGAGTAATTGTTTATCAAGAACAGGTTATGCAAATTGTTCAAAGTGTTGGAGGTTTTTCGCTTGGAGGAGCCGATTTAGTAAGACGAGCAATGGGTAAAAAGATTAAAGAGGAGATGGATAAGCTAAAAGGTCAATTTGCAGATGGAGCCCAAGAAAAAGGATTTACAAGAGCTTATGCAGAAGAGCTTTTTGATTTAATTGTAAAGTTTGCTGGATATGGGTTTAATAAATCTCACTCTGCTGCTTATGCTTTAGTTACTTTTTATACTTCATATTTAAAGTGTTATTATCCAGCTGAGTTTATGGCAGCTTTATTAACACTTGAAAAAGATAATACAGATAAGGTTGTAAGATATGTTGATGAGGTAAAAAGGTTAGGATTAGAGTTATTTGCACCTGATATAAATAAATCAGACCTAGTTTTTTCAGCTACAAACATAGATGGCAAAGAGGTTGTTATGTTTGGAATGGGTGCTATTAAAGGTGCTGGTGATGTAGCCATTAAATCTATTTTAAAAGCAAGAGAAGAGGGTGATTTTAAAGATTTAGCAGATTTTATTTCAAGAATTGACTCAAGTAAGGTAAATAAAAGAGTAATTGAATCATTGGCAAAAGCTGGAGTTTTTGATAGTTTTGGTTACTCAAGAAATGCAATTTTAAGTCAAATAGAGAAAATTTTAGATGCAACAAATAAAGCCTCAAGTGCAAAAAAAATGGCTTTTGGATCACTATTTGGTGATAGTAGTGAACTTACAACAATAGATATAGAGCTTGATAGACTTCCTGAATATTCACAAAAAGAGATATTGGAGCTTGAAAAAGCTAGTTTAGGTTTTTATGTTTCAGGACACCCTCTTGATGAGTACAAAGATAAAATTGATAAGATTAACTATACTTTATCTTCACAAATTGATGATTTAGCAGATGGTAGCCAGATTTTAATAGTTGGAAAAATAGAGGAGATTGTTGAAAAAATCTCAAAAAAAGGTAGTAAATTTGGAATTGTATCAATTTTAGATTTCCATGGAACAGTTGAATTTATGCTATTTGAAGATAAATTAAAAGAGCTAAAAGAGAGTTTTGATTTAAATGAACCAATAGCTTTTAAGGTTCGAATTTCAAAAACAGAGCAATTTACAAGAATGAATGTTTTAAAAATAGAGACAATTTATGAAGCACAAAAAGAGAAGGTTAAAATTAAACAAAAAGAGGAGCCAGTTTTACCTTTAACTATTGCAGTTCCTCTTAGTGATGATGAGTCTATAATGCACAAACTATTTGATATAGTAGTAAATAATCAAGGTAAAAGAGAGCTAAAGATTTTAGTAAAATCAAAATTGGCTGATATTGAATTGGAGAGCGGAATAAAGGTAAATGATAATTTAGAAAAAGAGATTTTAAAAGTAAAAGGAGTTTATATAATAGATGTTGAAAATTCTTCTAACAAATGATGATGGATATGATGCAGTAGGACTTAAAGCTTTAATAAAAGCATTATCTCCTATTGCAAAAATTATGGTTGTGGCACCTGCAAAAAACAAATCTGCATGTGGTCACTCTTTGACATTGGATAGACCATTAAGATTAATTAGTCTTGATGATGAGTTTTATAAAATAGATGATGCAACACCAACAGATTGTATATACTTATCTTTAGGTCACCTTTTTAAAAATGGTTACAGACCAGATTTAGTAATAAGTGGTATAAATATTGGCGCAAATATGGGAGAAGATATTACTTATAGTGGAACTTGTAGTGCTGCTATGGAGGCTGTAATACATGGTGTTCCAGCAATTGCGGTATCTCAAGTTTGTAAAGATATGTGTAGAAGTATTGTTGTTGATTGGAATTTTGAGCTAGCTTGTAAGGTAATTTTAGAGCTTGTTTCTAAAATAAAAAATGGCTCTTTCCCACTAGATGAAAGAAAGTTTTTAAATGTTAATATTCCACCACTAAAAGCTAATGAATGTAAAGGAATAAAAATTACAAAAGCTGGATATAGAGAGTATGGAAATGATGCTCATAGACACATAAATCCAAGAGGAGAAGAGTACTATTGGATTGGACTTCATCCTCTTATTTGGAGAGCAAGTCCTGATGCATCTTGTGATTTTGAAGCAATAAAAGATGGTTATGTATCTATTACCCCTGTTATGCTTGATATGACTTCTCATAAAGATATAGAAAATTTAAAAAAATGGATAAATTAAAAAAAGGAAAACAAAATTATGAATTTTGAAAATTCAATAAAAAAACATGTAAAAAAACTTGTAGGAGCTTTAAAGAGTGAAGAGGAGCTTCAAGAGGTATTAAAAAGAAAGTTTACAAAAAAAGAGTATAAAATATTTGTTGCTTTTGAAGAGGGTAAAACTATAGATGAGATAAAATCTCTTGTTAAAGAGGATGATAGTGAAAAAATAAAAAAAGCTTATCAAACAACAATTAAAAAATTAAATCAAGAACTATTTAAAAAAGAGCTTGTTGAGTTTTAATTAGAGTTATTTCCAAAATTGGAAATAACTCTTTTGTTTATTGAAATCTAGTTGTTTTGTAGTTTACTTTTAGTTTGTGTTTTGTAGCTCTACCTTGAACTCGTTTTCTCCACATTTTAAAACTACTTCTTTTTAAAAGATCCCTCATCATATTTTTTACTTCATTTTCACTAAACCCATAAAGCTCTTTAATAGTATCAAATGAAACTCTATCTTGCCAAGCCATCTCTATGAGTCTATTTTTATCAGACTCACTAAAAGAGAATTGAGCTACTTTTTTCTTACTTTTTTTTCTATTTTTGTTAAACTCAACTGCTTTTTGTTTATCAAAATACATAAACTACTCCTGAATTGTGTAGATAAGTTTTGTTTTATCAAATCCCATATTTGTAATTTTTTCTAGCAAGATATTTAAAGTTTTTTTATCCATAGATTTTTCTCTTGATAAAATCCATAAATACTCTTTTGAAGGAGTTCCAACAATTGCATATTTATAATTTTCATCTAAATCCAAAATCCAATAATCTCCATAAAATGGTCTAAAAAAACTAACCTTTAACTTACTATTTGTCTCATCAACACTATAAGCAACAGCTTTAGCATCTTTAAACTCATTTGTAGTTATTTTTGTACAACTATTTACAACTTGAATTTTGTTATCATCTCTTAAAGAGTAGTTTGCTTTTACATTTTTACAATCTTTTTGAAAAGAGTGCTCATATCTAGCAATCTCATACCAATCTCCAAGATATTTTTGTAAATCTACTTTTTGCACAGTTTTTAAATCTGTTGGCTCTTTTGTTGCACAAGATACAAAAAATAGTGAAACGATTAAAAATACCAAAATATTTAAATATTTTTTCATATAAACCCCTTTTTATTCTAAATAATTGAAAATAGATTATATATCAATAAATATTTTATTTGTATAATTTAAATGTTAATTAATAGATAAACAGACAGTAAAAAGCTACAAATATACAGTTAAAATAAATAAAATCAATTTATGAAAATATTTATTCTATATCCAAATCAACTATTTAAAAATATCTCAAATTTTATGAATAAAAAAATGCTTTTAATTGAAGAGCCACTATTTTTTACTCAATATGATTTTCATATTCAAAAGCTAATTTTACATAGAGCTAGTATGAAATTTTAGATGCACTTTACTGGAGATTTTTACATAAATACTCTTTTAAGTTTTACAAAAATCCAAGAATGAAGATGCAAATAACACTTTTAAATAAAATGCCAAAAGAGAAGTTAGAAAATCATCTTTTAGTTGCGAAAAAGTTTATAGATGATATTTTTATTACAAATTGAAATATTTTTGAATAAAAAAATTTATTTAAAGTAAAATTACAAAATGAAAAATGATATTTATGAAAAAATGGAAATTTTAGCAAATAGTGCAAAATATGATGTATCTTGCTCTTCAAGTGGAGTTGAAACTTCATACAAAAAAGGGGAACTTGGAGCAACTCACACAAGTGGAATTTGTCACACTTTCACACCTGATGGAAGATGCGTATCGCTTCTAAAAGTGTTACTTACAAATATTTGTATCTATGATTGTGCATATTGCATAAATCGTGTTTCAAATGATATTCCAAGAGCTGTTTTTTCTCCAAGAGAACTAGCAGACATCACAATCAATTTTTACAAAAGAAACTATATAGAGGGGTTGTTTTTAAGCTCTGGAATTGTAAAAGATGAAGACCATACTATGACTTTGATTTTAAAAGCTTTAAAGATTTTGCGATATGAGTATAAATTCAATGGTTATATTCACATAAAATTAATTCCTGGAAGTAGTATGGAGTTAGTTGAAGAAATAGTTAAATTAGCAAATAGAGTAAGTTCAAATATAGAGCTTCCAAGTGATAAATCACTCAAACTTTTAGCACCAAATAAGACAAAAGAGAAGGTTTTACAACCACTAAAATTTGCACGAGATTTAAGTTTAAAAAAGGAGCAAAAACCAATAGGAATGAGTACGCAACTAATAGTTGGAGCAACTCCTGAAAGCGATAGAGATATACTTAAACTTAGCTCCGCTTTGTATGATAAAGCACTATTGAAAAGGGTTTATTATAGTGCTTATATTCCAGTAAATAATGACAAAAATCTTCCTTCAGTTGTTACAAAACCACCGCTTCTAAGAGAGCATAGACTTTATCAAGCTGATTGGTTACTTAGATTTTATAACTTCTCTTATGATGAGATAGTTACAGATGAATTTCCAAATTTAGATGAGGAGTTGGACCCAAAAACTTTTTGGGCATTAAACAATCTAAAATATTTTCCTATGGAGATAAACACAGCTTCAAAAGAGGAGTTATTAAGAATTCCAGGAGTTGGAGCAAGAGGTGTTATGAAGATTTTAAGTGCAAGAAGATTTAAAAAACTCACTTTTGATGATTTGAAAAAATTAAAAATATCAATCAAAAAAGCAAAATATTTTATCACTTGCAACAAAGAGTTTCAAAGGCAAGTTCCATTTTACAAAGAAAATCTCAAGCTTGCACTTACAAAACCTGAACCAAAAAAGCTAATACAACCTTCACTTTTTGATGTTAGCTCAATTACAGGTGAGATATGATTTTACTTTATGATGGAACTTTTGAGGGATTTTTATCTTTGGTTTATGAGGTTTATTATAAAAAATTAAAACCTACAAAAATATATAAAACTCTTCCAAATGAGATCTTATTTGAAGAGATTTTAGAGATAAACAGTTCAAAAGAGAGTGGAATAAAAGTTTTAAATGCCATAAAAACAAAATTTCCAAAAGAGATTTTAGAGAAAATTTTAAATATTTTTATGTGCGATTCAAAGGAGTTTGAAATGGCTCTTTTGGAGTATATTGTTATTGGTTTTAAAGATTCAAAACAGCTATACAATATAAACAACTCTTGCGTTTTTTATCTAAATAATCTTGAAAAAGAGTTGTTTAGAGTGACTCATAAATTAACTGGATTTATAAGATTTGAAGAGTTAGAAGATAAAACTTTATATGCAAAAATTGAATCCAAATTCAATGTTGTCTATTTTTTAGGAAGACATTTTCTAAAAAGATTCAACAACCAAAATTTCATAATCCACGACATAAATAGAAAAATTGCTTTTTTAAAAATGCAAAATGATTACTCAATAAAAGAGGTTGCTTTTTTTGATGAACCAAATTATTCACCAAATGAAGAGAAATTTCAAAAACTATGGAAAAGTTTTTTTAGCGGTGTTACTATAAATGAAAGAACTAATTTAAAGCTTCAAACTCAAATGGTGCCACTTTTATATAGAACTTATATGAGTGAATTTAAAAATTAAACTATTTTATAAACCAAACTCTTATGAAACCTAAAGAGACCAAAATCAAAGCAAGATTTTTTAAACTATCATCAAAAAAGATTAAAAATATTCCAAATAGAATAAATGATAGAGATTTTAAGTGTGAGCCAAAATACTCTTTTAAATCTTTTTTTATAAACTCTAGTTGCTCTTTGTTTATTTGTACTTCAAGTTCACCTTTTGAACCTTTTGCAACTAGTTGTTTTAGATTTTTTATAAATTTAGGAAATGACTCTAACTCATCTAAAACTATTTGTGAAATTGTAGTTTTAACTCCTAATGCTTTTGGAAGATTATCTTTTAAAATTGGTAAAATATCTTTTACACCATTAAAATTTTCTATATAAGTTGTTCCTAAACCCTCTATTATTGCACTAACTCTTAAAATATAAACAGCATCGCTTGGAAGTTTAAATGGTAAATCTCTTGTACTTTCTAAAACTTCAAATGCTAGTTTTTGCATAGATTCACTAGATAAATTATCGTTTGAAAAAATTTCAAACATCTTTTGACTAAACTGGGCCATCAAAGCTTCAGGTGCTTCATAGCTAATAGTTCCAAGTTTTTTGTTTGCTCTTACAAAAGTTTCAAAATCACCTCTATTTGCACCATCAATTAGCTCAATTATCGCAACTCTTGAATCATTTGGTATATTTTTAACCATTCCAAAATCAAGTAAAATTAGCTCTCCATTTGCGTTTACAAGCAAGTTTCCAGGGTGTGGGTCTGCATGAAAATATCCATTTATTAACATCTGCTCTGTGTAGAAGTTTACAAGTTTTGAGATAATTTGTTTAAAATCAATATCATATTTTTCTAAAGAAGTTTTATCATCAAATCTAAAACCATCCATAAAACTCATAACTATGGCACTATTTGAGCAAAACTCTTCAAAAGGTTTTGGAAATAAAACTCCACTATCTTTATATGTAGCAGAGAACTTTTTTAAATTTTCAAGCTCAATTGTGAGGTTTGTCTCATCTTTTATCATAGATGAAAACTCATTTATAACAGCATCTATTGAATTTTTTGTGTAATATGAAAAAAGTGGTCTAAAAAGTTTGTTGAAGAAATTTAATATTTTTATATCAACTCTTACTTGTTTTTCAATATTTTTTCTTCTTAATTTAACTGCAACTTTTGTATCATCTTGCAAATATGCAATATGAACTTGACCAATTGAAGCACTAGCTATTGGCTCATTTTCAAACTTTTTAAAACACTCTTGCTTGAAAGACTCTTTAAAAACATTTTCAAAATCAGATTTAGACATTTTTGGAAGTTTGTCGTGTAGCTCTTTTAACTCATCTAAATACTCTTTTGAGAAAAAATCAGATCTAGTTGCCAAAACTTGTGCAAGTTTTATAAAACTAGCTCCCAAATAAAATATTGTCTCTTTTAGTTTTTTTGGCTTTAAAGCTTTAAGGAACAAAAAACTATCCCTTTTTTTAATAAGTAAAAAAAGAGATAGTAAGAATCTAAATATTAAATAGACTCTAAAAGGTGAGAAAAGTTTAAGATAGATATAAAAAGTTTTTATTTTAAATCCTCTTTTAACTTCTCTAAATCAGCTTTTGTAGCAACTCCTAGTTCATCTAAAACCTCTTTAAACATATCTTTTATCTTGGCTTTAATTCGCTCATCTTCATCTTTTCCTTTTTGTTCTAAAGATTCTAAAAAGCTCTTTGCATCGCTAGTTTTGATTTTTCCTTTCTCCTGTAGAGTTTTTAACTCCTCTTCAACTCGCTCTTTTAAAAGTAATGCTCCACCAAGTCCTGTAAATAAAATCTCTTTTAACATGAAAACTCCTTAAAATTTAATTTTTCTAATTGGCTCCGAAGATGGCTTTGCAAAGTAGTAACCTTGCACCAATGAAGCACCGTTGTCTTTTAAGTATAAATACTCCTCCTTAGTCTCAATTCCTTCTGCTAATACTGTAATATTATTCTCTTTTGCAATATTTACTATAGCTGCAAAAACAGATTGATTTGCTCTATTTTTATCAATATCTTTTATTATTTCTCTATCAACTTTTACAATATCAGGTAGAAGTTGAACAATCATATTTAAAGATGAGTATCCACTTCCAACATCATCCAAAGCTACCATAAAACCTTTTGATTTATAAAAATTCAAAATATTTTTCAAGTGTTCAATATCTTCTATATTTTCACTCTCAACAACTTCAAATATTACATTTTTTGGATCAAACTCTAAAGAGTTTGCCCATTTAACTGTTGATTGTAAACAGTGATTAGGATCATAAATTGCTGTTGGAATAAAGTTTATAAAAACTTTTGCTCTAATATTTTTAATAGCAGCAGTTTTTAGTGAACTCTCTCTACAAGCTCTATCTAAATAAAAAAGCATATCTCCATCTTTTGCCCAAGTAAAAAGTTTATCTGGATAGACTAATGTTCCATCCTCATTTACACCTCTTGCAAGAGTTTCATAACCATAAATTGTATTAGTTTTTACATCTAAAATTGGTTGAAAATGTGCTGTTAAACCACCTTTTGAGAGTAAAGATGATAACTCTTGAGCTGAGATTTGATTTTTAAACTTCTCTAAACTTTTAACTTCTCTAATTTTTGAGTAATCGAGCTTTTCATTTTCACTTAAACTAAGAATATAAATAGCTTCTCTTTCATGTTTTTTAAAAATATCTTTTGAAAGAAGCTTACTTAAAAAAGTAAAAAGTGAAGATGTTTGAATAATAATAGTTAAATTATCCTCTTTTTTATAATTTATATTTTCATCTTCCAAATAGTTTATAAATTTTTTTGATAACTCTAAAACTTCAAAAGCAATAATAAGTTTTGAACTACTATCATTTAAAATTGGTAGAGTTTGACACTTAATGCAAGAACCTGTTGGCATTATTACTCCTTTATTTTTTAAATTTTAGTAAATTTTTTAAGATTTTGGTACTAATTTTGTGACTCTTTATATACTTTTTTTATCTAAATACTCTCTAAACTCTTTTGCCCCATCTTTTGAGCTTACAATAAACTCATCAATACCACTAAAATATATCTCAAGCTTTGATTGTTCTACACTTTTTATAGATTTTATCTTATCAACATTTACAATATAAGATCTGTGAACTCTAAAAAAGTTTTTATCTTTTAATATCTCCTCTAAATCTCCAATCTTCTTTTTTGCATAAACAAAATTCTCTTTAGTTCGTATAATAATCTCATCTAAATCAGCTTTTATATAAAAAATATCATCTATCTCAACTAAATAGATTTTATCAGAAACCTTTCCTAAAATTTTTTTTGAACGATTAACTTTTTCCTCTTTATACAAAGATATTTTTTGTAAAGTTTTTTTTAGTTCAATATTTTCAACAGGTTTTAGCAAATAACCCATCCCACCTTTTTTAAAGGCATCCAAAGCATACTCTTCATAAGCTGTTTGAAACACTATAAAAGTTTTTGGCTCAATATTAAGTATTAGTTCAGCTAGTTCTAAACCACTAAAATTTGGCATAGAGATATCCAAAAAAGCAGCATCAAATTTTGTTTTTGAAATCTCTTTTATAGCTTCTAAAGGGTCACTAAATTGAACTACATCAAAAATATTATTATCATTTAAAACTCTTTTTAATCTTGCAAGTGCCAAACTCTCATCATCTACTATTAATACTTTCAATTTTTATCCTTTAAAATAATAGAAAAAGCCATATTTTCACTATCTGAAATATATTCAAGTTTTCCTATATTTAATATTTTTAATCTATTTTCTAAATTTGATAAACCTGTTTTAAACTTGATATTTGAACTCTTTTTACCATCATTTGAAACTGTTATAGAGTTTTTGTCAAATTTAATATAAATATTTAACTCTTTTCCCAAATATCCATGTTTTATACCATTTTCAACCAAAAGTTGAATTGAAAATTTTGGTATTTTTTCTAGTTGTAAATTTGAGTAATCATCTATTTTTAAAACAATTTTATTATCAAATCTAATATTTTCAATTCCAACATAAGTTTGAACCATTAAAATCTCATTTTCAAGTGTAACTAAACTCTCTTTATTTATAGCATTTCTTAAAAATTTTGATAATTTCAAAACGGCATCTTCTGCCTTTTTTTTATCGCTATAGATTAGTTGTGAAACAGAGTTTAGTGCGTTAAATAGAAAATGTGGATTTAACTCATTTTCAAGTGATTTTAGTTTTGACTCTAAAATCTCTTTTGCTATTTGACTATTTTTATTTTTTAAAGATACAAATTGATGAAGTATCAAAGCTATTAGAAGTGTTAAAAAACCAACAACAACTGCAATACTAAACCAAAAAGAGCTTACTATTGCAACAACTTCAAAATCACTATTAAAATATATAAAAAAAGTGAGTAAAAATCCTAGAAATCCTGATAAAAAAGAGAAAAATAGACTTAAAACCGTCCAAAATTTTTTATCTATTTTTGGAAGAATAAACCTATTTGAAGAGCTTATTAAAATCATTGCAAAAATAGCTATAAAAAAAGCTGTGCTTATGCTAAAAATAATTGTTGAAATTGTTTGTAAATCTTTATTTAAAAAATAGAAAATCAAAGATTGAAAAAATCCAAATAGTATTCCAATTATTAAGATATTTAACCAATCTTTTGATGATATTTTAAGTTCATCTTTTATCATTTTAAACCTTTTTATATTTAAGCTATTTTATCTAAATTAAGTTTTGGCTTAAAACTTTAACCCCTAAAGCAACTCCAGGCCATCCTTGTCCAGCAAAAACAGAATCTCCTATATTGTAAAGATTTTTAAATGGAGTTGTAGAGCTTGGAATTTTAAAAATATTTTTAAGATTCAAAGGGGTTGCTCCGCAATTAAATCTATTTATATATCTTTTAAATGTCTTACTTGTAGCACAAAACTCTATTTTAATATCCTCTTTTTTAATATCAGAAATATTTTTTAATAGCTCATCTATTATAAATTTTTTTGTAAACTCTTTTTGTTTTTCATAATCTTCTTTTGAAAGATTACTCCAAAATAGAGCCTTTGTATGACATGAAATTGTAACAGAGTAGCCATTTTTTGATAGCTTTTCATCATCTTTGTGGCTAAAAGATACAAAAAAACTTTTTGATACACTATTTGGAATAGTATCTTTTAATATAATTTGATAGTGATTTAAAAACTCTTTTTTTGACTCTATCTTTAAATAAATTACAAAAGCACTTTGATCATAAAACTCAAATTTTTTATAGTAATTTTTAATATCTTCATCTAAAAAAATTTCACTACACTCAAAAACAGGAACATTTAAAACAACTTTTGAAGCTAAATATTCATCTTTTGATGATATTAGCCTATAAAAATCTTGTTCTTTTTTTATATATTTGATCTCTTCACTTTTTCTTACATCTATATCTTTTAGCATATCATCAAAAAGTTTTCCCATTCCACCATTTGCATAAAAAATCTTATGAAAAGGGTAAGATAAAGCAATTGCAAAAGATAAGAGTGGAATATCTTTTGAACTTGATTGAAGTGTAATTTGAAGTTGAGCATCTATAAAATCTTCATACTCTTTTGAAATATCACCTAAAACCTCTTTTATAAAACTTTTGGCACTTTTAAACATTAAAAATTTATACTCTTTAAAAAGTATCTCAACTGTTTTTAGGGTTTTTAAATATGAATTTAAACTATATTTTGCAAAATATATATCTTTTAATCTCCAAAATCTCTCATCAATATCTTTTAAAGTTTGCCAAAAATATCTATTATTTTTATGATAAAAAACACTATTTAAACTCTCTAAAAACTCTTCAAAGTCTCTTTTTCTATCAATAATTTTTCCATCTATAATAGTTCTATATGCATAAGAACTCTCTATTAAATCAGGGGTAAAATTTGCAATATCAAATATATCTTTTAAAATGTGATTATCTTCATAACCAACAAAAGTTGTAGCCCCACTATTAAAATAGTTTCCAAATCTTTTAAATGTAGATGCAGTTCCACCAAGGTTTTTATCTTTTTCAAATAGAACTAAATTTTTATCTTTATTTAAAATTGAGATTAAACTTCCACCAATTCCACTTCCAATTACAGCTAAATCAATTTTATTCACTATTTGCCCTTTTAAACTCCATTATTGCTCTGTTCCTTGAGTAATCAATTGTTACAATTTGTTTGGGATAATTTAAAAAAATATCTTCTTGAAGAGCATTCTCTGTGTGTATTTTTTTTGGCTCTACATCTTTTAACTCTTTTAAAACGCTTTTTATAAATAAGGCTTCACTATCAAATTTTTTTGATTGCAAATAGGGGTTGAAAACTCTAAAATATGGAACAGCATCAACTCCAGTACTAGCTGCCCATTGCCATGAACCTATATTTGAACTTGCTTCATAATCAAGAAGTTTTAGTGCAAAATACTCTTCACCTTTTCTCCAATCTATTAAAAGGTTTTTTGTAAGATATGAAGAGGTAACCATTCTTAAACGATTATGCATAAGACCTGTTTGATTTAAATATCTCATGCTAGCATCAATTATTGCAACTCCTGTGTTTCCTTCGCACCACTTTTTAAAATCCTCTTCATTTTCATTCCAATTTACATTTATGCCATTTAGATTTTCAAATTGCGATTTTGGAAAATGGTATAAAATATAGTTGTAAAACTCTCTCCAAATAAGCTCTCTTATAAAAAAATCAATCTCTTTTTTTGAAGCTTTTAGCTCTTTTACTCTATTAAAAACCATTTTAGCAGATACAAGTCCAAATCTTAAAAAAACACTTAAATTTGAACTTGCATCTAAATAAAAATAGTCTCTATTTTTTTGATAATTCTCTATTTTTTTTGAAAAAATATCTATTAATTCATCTGCACTTTTATATAAGAAATTTGGTAAATTCTGTTTTTTAAATCCCAATTCATCTAAGCTAGGAATAAAACTATAATCAAAATCTAGTTTTTTTATCTCTTTTGAAACTTCAAACTCTTTTATATGATTTGATTGATGAAGTGGTGATATGTAGTTATAAAAAGGGGTAAAGACTTTATATGGAGTTTTATCACTTTTTAAAATATCTTTTGGATTAATTAAATATGAGTCCAAAAATCTTCTAAGAGGAATTATTTTTTCAATCTCTTCATCTCTTTTTTTTGCATAAAAATCAAAATCAACAGATGCTAAAATCTCATCAAACTTATACTCTTTTAATTTTGTAAAGACATTTTTTGGGGTATCAAAAAATATTGCTAAATCAAGACCAATTTTTTTTAAACTCTCTTTTAAATCAATTACACTTTTATATATAAATGTAACTCTTTTATCATCTTTTGGAAGATTTTCTAAAATATTTTTATCAAAAATAAATATTGGTAAGACTTCACCTTTTGCATTTGCTAAAATCTCACTATCAACTACTCTTAAATCTCTTCGAAACCACAAAACTTGTCTCATCTATAAGCCTTTAAATCACTTCTAAGTGCAAGTTTTGGTGGATATGGATTTAAAAATTTTTGATTTTTCAAATAAACTATATCAAATCTGTTTATATAGATATTAAAAATCTTAATAACACTAATTAAAGGAATTACTCTATTTTTAAAATCGTACATACTCTCTAAAATATCAACTTTTTCCTCTTTTGTTATATGTTTTTTGAAATATCCAAAAATATGAAGTAGAATATTGTAAGTTTTATTTAATGTTGACTTTGTAGCTATTGCTTTTAAAAATTCATTTTCATAATCTTTATAAAGCTCTCCAATATCTTTTTTTTCGCTATTTGCAACAATTTTGCCCAAGAGCTTATAAGAGTTTTGTGATTTTGAGTATATTAAATATTTATATGATGTGTGAAACTCAACTAAATTTGAAATTTTTTTCTCTTTTTTTAGGAAATTTTTTAAATCACTATATGCGTAAACTTGCATTAAGAAGTTCTCTCTAAGCCAAGTATCATTTAATCTCCCCTCTTCTTCTATTGGAAGATTTGGTAATTTTTCTTTTAACTTTTTTGCAAAAATACCAACTCCATTTTTAATTGAAGGAGCATTTAAAGGTTGATAAACTTTAACTCTCTCCATTCCACAAGATGGAGATGCTGATTTTAAAACAAATCCGCACAAATCATCATTACAAACTTTTAAAGCCATCTTTTCACAAGCTTCTTCTAAAATAGTCGTTACATCTATTGGATTTTTAGTTGAGGTAAATATTTTAACTTCACCATCAATTGAAACTTGTCTAATAGCATCTCTTGGAGCACTCCAAATAGAGTTCTCAGGGCAATATGGCAAAATATTAAAATACTCTTTTAAACTATTAAATACAAAATCATCCTTTGCACCATGACCATCATATCTGCACATATTTCCTAATAAGCAAGAAGAAACTCCCAAATTCATAATAAAGCCTTTTTTTCTTATATTTTATAATATAAAAAGGCTTTTTTGTAGAGTTATTTTATCAATTGGTATATTTTTATAAAACCATTTTTATATCACTATGCTCACCAAGAAGTCTAAAAAGTTCAACTCTATCATCCTCATTGTGAACAATAAGCTCTAAGTTGTAGCTTTTAAATTTACCTTTTGCACTAGTTTTTGATGTTTTAATAGTGTGTTCTCTTTCTAAAACTATCTCTTTTACACATTTTTTAATATTGCAACTCTCTAAAACAACAAGTTTATACTCCCAAGAGCATGGATAATTTAGTTCTAATTTTTTATTGCTTAAATCTATCATCTTACAAAATCTCCACTTTTACCACCGCTTTTACTCTCAAGCTGAATATCTGAAATTATCATTGATTTATCAATAGCTTTTACCATATCATAAATTGTTAAAAGCCCAACACTAACACCTGTTAATGCTTCCATTTCAACTCCTGTTTGACCATTTAGTTTTGCAGTTACAAATAGTTTGAAGCTATGCTCACTTTCAAACTCTTCGATGTCGCAATTTATTCCTGTTAATAAAAGAGGGTGACACATAGGTATTAATTCACTTGTTTTTTTTGTTGCCATAATAGCAGCAACAACTGCTGTTTGAAGAACTGGACCTTTTTTTACAATATTATTTTTAATTGCATCAAATGCCTCTTTGCTCATAGTTATCTTTCCACTTGCAACTGCAACTCTTTTTGTATCATTTTTATTGGAAACATCTACCATTTTTGGTCTATTATTCTCATCAATATGTGTTAAATTCAAAATATATTCCTTTTATTTAAAAGAATTATTTTATATTAAGATAGGTTAAATAGATATTAAGATTTTTTTAAATATAATCAAAGCTCAAATTTAAAAAGAAAGAGGGTGATTTTAGTGCCAGGCATTAAAGTTAAAGATAACGAATCGTTTGACGAAGCGTATAGAAGATTTAAAAAGCAATGCGACAGAAACCTAATCGTAACTGAAACTAGAGCAAGAAGATATTTCGAGCCTATGACAGAGATTAGAAAGAAACAAAAAATTTCTGCTAGAAAGAAAATGCTTAAAAAATTATATATGCTAAGAAGATACGAATCAAGATTGTAAGATTTGTTATTTCCAATAAAAAAGCCCAGCTCCTAGGAGTTGGGCTTTTTTTATGCTTAAAAAACAAAAACTATCTATACTCTAAAATAGAGTAAAATAGCCTTTATTTATAAACCGTTTGCTTCAATTAGTCTTGATTGATGATCAGCAATAAGAGGATCAATCACTTCATCAAACAAACCATCTTGCAATATGTAATCAAGTCTGTAAAGAGTTAAGTTGATTCTATGATCAGTTAATCTATTTTGTGGAAAATTATATGTTCTAATTCTTCCACTTCTATCACCAGTTCCAACTTGCTCTTTTCGGTTTGCACCCTCAACTTCCATCTTTTTTTGCATCTCAATTTCAAAAAGCTTTGCTTTAAGAACCTTCATAGCTCTCTCTTTATTTTTGTGTTGAGATTTTTGGTCTTGGTTTGTTACAACAATACCAGAAGGAATATGAGTAATTCTCACAGCAGAATCTGTAGTATTTACAGATTGACCACCGTTTCCACTAGCTCTCATTACATCGATTTTTAAATCACTCTCATTTATCTCAACTTCAACATCATCAACTTCTGGCATAACAGCAACTGTTATAGCAGATGTGTGAACTCTTCCTTGAGACTCTGTTGCTGGAACTCTTTGAACTCTGTGAGTTCCACCTTCAAATTTTAGTTTTGAGTAAACATGATCACCTTTTACTAAGATTACAATCTCTTTGTAACCACCAGCTTCACTATCGCTTGAGCTCATAATTTCAACTTTCCAATTGTTGTTTTCAGCATATCTTAAATAGCCTCTAAACAAATCAGCAACAAAAAGTGCAGCTTCATCTCCACCTGTTCCAGCTCTTAACTCCAAATAGATATTTCTATCATCATTTGGATCTTTTGGAATCATTAAAACTTTTATCTCTTCTTCTAAAACTGGTTTTTTTAGCTCAAGCTCTTTTAACTCTTCTTTTGCCAAATCTCCAAGTTCACTATCATCAAGCATCAATCTGTTCTCTTCAATATCTTCAAGAACCTTTATGTACTCTTTTGCTTTTTCTACAATTGGTTCAATACTTGATTGCTCTTTTGATAAAGATGTCATTCTTTTAATATCGCTAGTTATATCAGGACTCATTAAAGATTGAGTTATCTCATCAAATCTAGCAATAAATGGTTGGAGTTTGTCTTTTAGCATAAATTATATAGCGTTTACTTTTAATTGAAGTCTACTTACTTTTCTAGCTGCTGTACCTTTTGCTAAAATACCTTTAGAAACGCAGTGGTGAATATATTTGTTTGCAGTTTTCATAGCTTCAACAGCTTTCTCTTTATCTGCACTCTCTACTGCACTTAAAACATCTTTAGTGATATTTTTAATTCTTGTTTTGTAAAATCTGTTTCTTTCAGTCTTTACTAATGTTTGTCTAGCTCTCTTCTCAGAAGATTTATGATTTGCCATTTTTTTAACCTCTTTGTAAATTTTTAAAGGATAGAATACTACCTAAAATAACTTAAATTGAGTTTAATTTTAGGAAGATTTAATGAAACTATTTGGAACAGACGGAGTTAGAGGAAAAGCTGGAGAGTTTTTAGATGTAATTACTGTTATAAAACTTGCACAAGCTGCTGGAATTCATTTTAGAAAGCACTCAACTACAAATAAGATACTTGTAGGAAAAGATACTAGAAGAAGTGGTTATATGATTGAAAATGCACTTGTAAGTGGTCTTACATCGGTTGGATATGATGTTATTCAAATTGGACCTATGCCAACTCCTGCAATTGCTTATTTAACAGAGAGCATGAGATGTGATGCTGGTATCATGATAAGTGCTTCACATAATCCATTTGAAGACAATGGAATTAAATTTTTTGATAATCATGGAGATAAACTAAGTGTTGAAGCAGAAAAATCTATTGAAGAGATTTTTAATAAGTGTGAACAATTACAATCAAATCAAGCAACAGGAAAAAATATTGGTTCTTCAAAGAGAATAGATGATGTTATTGGAAGATACATTGTTTCAATTAAGAGCTCTTTTCCTAAAGATTTAACACTAAAAGGTCTTAGAATTGTTCTTGATTGTGCAAATGGTGCTGCATATAAAGTTGCACCTACAATTTTAGAAGAGCTTGGTGCTGATGTAATTACAATTAATAATAAACCAAATGGATTTAATATAAATGATAATTGTGGAGCTATGCATCCTGAAAATGTTGCAAAGCAAGTTCAAGAGTATAGAGCTGATATTGGACTTGCACTTGATGGGGATGCTGATAGATTAGTTGTTGTTGATGAAAATGGAGATATTGTTGATGGTGATAAATTAATAGGTGCATTAAGTGTATATTTAAAAAATGAGAAACTTCTAAAAGGTGATGCTTGTGTTGCAACTGTTATGTCAAATAAAGCTTTAGAGGATTATTTAAATCAAAACCAAATTAAACTTTTAAGAAGCGATGTTGGAGATAAATATGTACTTGAATTGATGAAAGAGAATAGTTTAAATTTTGGTGGAGAACAAAGTGGACATATAATCTTTTCAGATGCAGCAAAAACAGGAGATGGATTAGCCTCTGCACTTCAAGTTTTAGCTTTGATTATTAAATCTAAGAAAAAAGCTAGTGAAGTTTTAAATCCATTTTCTCTATATCCTCAGATTTTAGTAAATTTAAAAGTAAATGAGAAAATTCCACTTAAAGATATTAAAGGTTTAGAAGAGATTTTAAAACCAATAAGAGAAAAAGGGATAAGAGATCTTATTAGATACTCTGGAACAGAGAACAAAATTAGACTTTTACTTGAAGGTAAAAATAAAAAAGATGTTGAGAGCTCAATGAATCTTTTAGTTGAGTTTTTTAAAAAAGAGTTATAAAATGAGAAAAGAGATAAAAGTAGCTCTTACTATTTTCATAACAGTTTTTATAATTGATCAAATTGTTAAATTTGGTTTTGCAAATTTTGGATGGGATGCAAATGGAAGTGTGATGAGTCTAAAGTTAGCATATAACTATGGAGTTGCATTCTCTATGTTCTCTTTTTTAGATACATATTTAAAATATATTCAACTTTTTATAGTTTTGATTGGAGTTATATATTTATTAAAAAATAGAGATATTTTTTATAAATATTACATATCAATTGCACTATTAGCAGCTGGTGGATTATCAAATATTTTGGATAGATTTACTTATGGTGCTGTTGTTGACTATTTTTACTGGCACTATGGTTTTGAATTTGCAATTTTTAATTTTGCTGATGTAATGATTAATTTATCTGTTGCAATTATAATTTATATGCAAATTATGGAAAGCATAAAAGAGAAGAAGCTAAAAGAAAAAGCTTAAATAAATTTAGTTATAATCGATGCTAAATTTTCAAAAAAATAAAAAATAATTAGGATAAAAAAATGGGTCAAACAATAACAGAGAAGATATTTAGTGAGCATGTAGGAAAAAAAGTTTTTGCTGGAGAGATTGTAAGAAGCAAAATTGATATGGTAATTGGAAATGATATTACAACTCCAATTTCAATAAAAGCTTTCGAAGATGGTGGCTTTGAAAAACTTGCAAATCCAGATGGTTTTGCAATAGTTTTAGACCACTTTATTCCAGCAAAAGATATTGCAAGTGCAAACCAAGCAAAAATTTCAAGAGATTTTGCTTATAAACACAATCTTAAAAACTTTTTTGATGAAAAAGATATGGGAATTGAGCATGCACTTTTACCTGAAAAAGGTTTAGTAATACCTGGTGATGTTATTATTGGAGCTGATTCTCATACATGTACTCATGGTGCTTTAGGAGCATTTTCTACAGGTATGGGAAGTACAGATATCTCTTTTGGAATGATTACAGGTGGAAACTGGTTTAAAGTTCCTGAATCAATCAAAGTTGTATTCAAAGGAAAACCATCACAATATGTAACTGGAAAAGATTTAATACTTGAAATTATTAGGATTTTAGGTGTTGATGGAGCATTATATAAAGCTTTAGAGTTTACAGGCGATACAATTAAATATTTAAGCATGGATGACAGATTCTCTTTATGTAATATGGCTATTGAAGCAGGTGCAAAGAATGGAATTGTTGCATATGATGAGATTACAAAAGAGTTTTTAGATACAGTTGCTAAAAATAACAATGGCTTAAGAGCAGAGCCAAAAATTCACTATAGTGATGAAGATGCAAACTATTGTCAAGTAATAGAGATAGATGTTGAAAAACTTGAACCTGTAATTGCATATCCATTTTTACCATCAAATGGTCACTCAGTTTCTCAAGCAGTTAGTGATAATATAAGAGTTGATCAAGTATTTATTGGAAGCTGTACAAATGGAAGATTGAGTGATTTTAAAGTTGCTGCTGAGATTTTAAAAGGTAAAAAAGTTGCACGACATGTAAGACTTATTTTAACTCCTGGTACTCAAAAAATTCTAAGAGATGCTACAAAACTTGGATATATTGATACTTTAGTTGATGCAGGAGCAGTTGTTTCAAATCCAACTTGTGGTGCATGTTTAGGTGGATATATGGGAATTTTAGGAGATGGTGAAGTTTGTATCTCTACAACAAATAGAAATTTTGTTGGAAGAATGGGAAGTAGAAGTTCTAAAATATATTTAGCAAATAGTGCTGTTGCAGCTGCAAGTGCAATTTCTGGATATATTACAGACCCAAGAAGTTTATAATTATGAATATAAATCCATTTGAAATACCTTGTGTTATTTTAAGTGGAGGGAAAAGCTCTCGTATGGGGGAAGATAAATCTCTTCTTCCATTTTCTTCTTCAAACTCTTTAATAGAGTTTCAATTTAATAGATTAAAACCATATTTTAAAGATATCTATATCTCTTCAAAAAATGATAAATTTGATTTTTTAAAAGATAAATCAAAACTAATTTTAGATAAAAATCAAGATATCTACTCTCCAATTCTTGCACTCCAAACAATACTTGAAAAATTTGATAAAGTTTTTATAATAACAGTTGATACACCTTTAATTAAAATATCTTCAATAAAAAAACTTCTAAAAAATTCAAATAATTTTGATATTACAATTGCTCAAACATCTCAAAGAACTCACAATCTTTGTGGAGTATTTTCAAATAATTTAAATGAAATTATTGAAAAAATGATCAAAAACGATATTCACAAAATAAACTATTTAGTAAAAAATTCAAAATATCAAATTATAAATTTTGATGATGATAATGAGTTTATAAATATAAATAATAAAAATGAGTATGAAAAAGCTTGTAACTATAAGGTAATCAAATAAATAAGATTAAAAATAACTTATAATTAGTAAGTAATTTATTATAATTTATTGGATATCATCATTATATTTTTTAAGGGAGAATTAAATGAGAAATAAAGAGTTTGAAAAAGCATTTGAAGTAATTGACAGTGAACTAAAAAAAGCTGGAATTTCAAGAAGAGAGGCGTTTAAATTAGCAGGTCTTGGTGGAGCAGCATTTTTAGTTGGAGGAACACAAGCTAGTGCCGCAACTGTTGCAAGCGCTAGTGAAGCAAAAGGAAAAATTGTAATTGTTGGTGGAGGATTAGCTGGTGTTTCTACTGCTGCTAGATTAGCGAATAGTTTAACAGATCCTGATATTACAGTGATTGAACCAAATCCTAAATCTGTATCATATCAAGCTGGAACTACACTTTTGGCATCAGGAGTTTATGATTCACAAGATGATTTAATTTATGAAACTAAAGATTTTTTTCCAAAAGGTGTAAAACTTATTTCTGATATTGCTGTAGATTTTAATCCAGATTCAAATGAGCTTACTTTGTCTTCAGGTGAAGTTCTGAAATATGATTTTTTAGTTGTTGCTGCTGGAGTTAAACTTGATTTTGCTGCAATAAAAGGATTGGAAGATATTGGAGAAGCTTATACAAATGGTGATGCTTCAAAAATATTGAATGTTTTTAATAATAATTCAATAACTTCAGTTTACAATATTCAAACTGCTGAAAATATGTGGAAAGAGACACAAAAATTTATTCAAAGAGCAAAAAGTGGTGAGAATTTAAAAGCAGTTTATACAGCTCCAAATACAGCTGTAAAATGCGGTGGAGCACCAAAAAAAGTTATGTATCTTATGAATTCAAGACTAAATGAAGCAAAAGCAAGAGCAAATGTTTCATTAGATTATTATGATGATAGTGGAAGATTATTTGGTGTTAAAGAGTATGCTGATGCTATTGAAAAACAGTTTATAGCAAGAGATATGAATTGGCATTTAAATCATAATTTAGTTGAGGTAAATGTAGCAAATAAAATAGCAATTTTTAATAAACATTGGGAAGAAAAAGGTGCTTACGATCCTGATTTAGAAGAGCATGAAGTTATTAAAAAGAGTCAAAAGATTGAAGTTTCTTATGACTTTTTACATATAACACCACCACAAAAAGCACCTGATGAGATAGGAAAATCTGCAATTGGATCTGCTAGAGGTTGGGTTCCAGTAGATAAAGAGACTTTGCAACATGTTAAGTATAAAAATATATTCTCACTTGGTGATATTGCTGCTGTTCCTATGGGAAAAACAGGTGGAACTGTAAGAAAACAGTATAAAGTTTTAGTGGATAACTTAATATCTGCAATGGAAGGAAAAGAGTTAAGCTCTAAATTTGATGGCTATACAGTTTGTCCATTGATTACGGATATTGGAAAAGTTATGCTTGCTGAGTTTAATTGGAGTGCAAAACCAGCACCATCGTTTCCATTAGATCCAACTCAAGAGAGATGGATATGGTGGCTACTAAAAGTGTATATGTTAAAACCAATGACACAATATGGTATGTTAAGCGGTAGAGCTTAAAAATAGAATTAAAAAAAAGGATTTAAAATGAGAAAATTATTGAGTGCACTATTGTTTTTAAGTATGTTTGTATTTTTAAATGCAAATGAAGTTGGTGCTTTAAAAGAGCCTACAAGTGAAGTAAAAGAGTTAATACAAAAGTATAAACTCAAAGAAGTTGATTTTACTTATGTAAAAAAAGCTATTGGAGTTGGGAATAGAGGTTCTGTTGATGCAGTTTTAATTGATGCAAGACCAACTGCAAAATATGAAAGAGGAACAATTCCATCAAGTTTAAATATTCAAGATAGTAATTTTGAAGAGGATTATAAACAGATATCAACTTTAGATAAAAACAAAGAGCTAATTGTTTTTTGTGGAGGTTATAACTGTACAAAAAGTCCAATAGTAGCAAACTTATTAAAAAATAAGGGGCATAAAAATGTTAAAGTTTATAGTGCTGGTGAACCTGAGTGGTCTAAAAAAAGTTATTTAGAAGTTGGAACTATTGTTGCAAAAACATATTATGAAAATAATAGCGCTCTTTTAGTAGATGCAAGACCATACACAATGTTTTTAAAAGAGACAATTCCTGGAAGTATCTCAATTCCTGACACATCTTTTGATAAGTTAGTTGGAAGATTTCCTATAAATAAGAGTGAAAAAATATTAGTATTTTGCTCAGGATTTGTTTGTGAAAAATCTCATATTGTCGCATCAAAGCTTTATGATTTGGATTATAAAAATGTAGTTGTTTATGCAGGTGGAGTTCCTCAATGGAAAAAAGAGTCTCTTCCAACAACAGCAAGTGCTTCTAAAAATATTGATAATAAACCTAAAAAAGAGAAAAAAGAGTTTAGTAAAAATGGAGCAAAACTTGGAAGTGATGAGGGTACTATTGATGGTGAGTGGTTAAAAGCACTTATTTTAGAAAATAAAGTTCCAAAAAATATTCAAATAGTAAATGTTTTACCAGCTAAAGATTTCAAAAAGGGAAATATTAAAGGTTCAATAAATATTGAAGCTGAAAAATTGAGTGCAAAAGAGCTTTTAGCAAAATTACCAAAGGGTAAAACTGTTGTATTTCATTGTACTGCAGGATCAAGATCTTTGGAGGCTTGGATGAAATTACAAAAAGCAGGTATTGATATGAGTGAAATCTTATATTTTGATGCAAATGTTATGTGTAGTGGAAATAGTTGTAAAATTGATGTAAATGAGCCTTTAGAGTAAGGGCTTATTTATAAAATAGATATAAAAAAAGGGAGGATTTTAAAACCCTCCCTTTTTTATTATTTATTGCAAATTTATTATTTAAGAGCTGCTTTAGCTTGAGAAACTAAAGTTGCAAATGCAGCAGAATCATTCATAGCAAAGTTTGCTAAAATTTTTCTATCTAGTTCAATTCCAGCTAATCTAAGACCATTTATAAATCTTGAGTAGCTAATATCATTTAATCTACAAGCTGCATTGATTCTTATAATCCAAAGCTTTCTAATATCTCTTTTTTTCTGTCTTCTATCTCTATAAGCATAAACAAGGCTTCTTTCTAATTGCTCTTTAGCTTTTCTAAAGTGTTTTCTTCTAGCACTATAAAAACCTCTTGCTAATTTTAATACTTTTTTGTGTCTTCTTCTTCTTACAACACCAGTTTTTACTCTTGGCATATTTTTCCTTTCTTTACCGTTATTTTTAATAAGGTGTCAGCATTTGCTGAACTTGTCCAATAAATTGGAGGGACAAAATTACTAAATAATTTTAGTAATTACGCTAAACATAAAGTTGAAAGAACACCATTTAAGTTTGTACTATGTACAGTTTGTGGTCCTCTCAAATTTCTTTTTCTTTTTTGAGTTTTTTTAGTTAAAATGTGGCTTCTAAAAGCAGAACCTCTTTTGATAGTTCCATTTTTCTTTACTTTGAATCTTTTAACAGCACCTTTAACACTTTTCATCTTTGGCATAAAGAAATCCTTTCATATAAATTTGCATTTTCATAATGAAAAAGTTTTGCATTATACTTAAAAATATATTAATAAAAGTTTAAAAATAGAATAATATAAAAGAGAGGAAATCTCTTTTATATTTAGAAATAGTTTAGTCTTTTTTAGGAGTTACTAGAAGATTTACGTATCTTCCTTCTAGTTTTGGTTCTTTATCCATAACTGCAATATCTTCAACCATTGTCCAAATTTTATTTAAAACTTCAACTCCAGCATCAGGATTTGACATCTCTCTACCTTTTAGAAAAACTCTAAATTTAACATGATTTCCTTCTTCTAAAAACTCTCTAGCATGTTTTACTTTATAGCTAATATCATTTTCAGCAATTTTAACAGATAGTTTTATCTCTTTAACAACAATAACTTTCTGATTTTTTTTAGCCTCTTTTTTCTTTTTCTCTTGTTGATATTTAAATTTGCTATAGTCCATGATTTTTGCAACAGGAGGAGTTGCATCTGGAGCTATTAAAACTAAATCTAGTCCAAGTTCATCTGCAAGCGAAAGAGCTTGTGAAGTTGGAATAATTCCATAGTTTTCACCACTATCACTTGTACATCTAAGCTCTTTTGCTGTGATGTCCTCATTCATAATTACATCGTCTTTTCTTCTATCTTTACTCAAATTTTACTTCCTTTTAGTATTTTATTTAGATTACTTATAAACTCATCTTTGCTTATATTTGATTGCTCTCTTTTTCTTCTATCTCTTAAAGCTATCATATTGTTTGCAACTTCTTCATCTCCAATTACAACAATCATAGGAACTCTTTGCTTTTCAGCCATTCTAATTCTTTTGTTTAGACTCTCATTCATATCATAAATGCTTGAATCAATACTATTTTCTAAAAGCTCTTTTTTTAACTCTTTTGCATAAGCAACATGAGGCTCTGCAATTGGTACAAATATAACTTGAGTTGGAGCAATTGCAAATGGAAACTCTCCAGCACAGTGTTCAGTTAAAATTCCAATAAACCTTTCAAAAGAACCTAAAATTGCTCTATGAATCATTACAGGCTGCTCTTTTTCACCTTTATCATTTATAAATTCAGTTTTAAATCTTGATGGTAGGTTCATATCAATTTGAACAGTTCCACATTGCCATTTTCTTCCAATAGCATCTAGAATTTTTATATCTATTTTTGGACCATAAAATGCTCCTCCACCTTCATCAATTCCATAAGATATACTTTTTTCATCAAGTGCATCCATAATTGCTTTTGTTGTTTTTTCCCAGAAAATATCATCACCAATTGCTTTTTCTGGTTTTGTAGAGACTTCAATCTCATATTTAAAGTCAAACAGTTTTAAAAGAGAATCAACAAACTCTAAAACTTCAAATATTACATCTTTAACTTGAGTTTGTGTACAGAAAATATGTGCATCATCTTGAGTAAACTCTCTTACTCTAAAAAGTCCATGCATAGCTCCACTCATCTCATGTCTATGAACAACACCATATTCAAAAAATTTAAGTGGTAAATCTTTATACGAAACTAAATCATTTTTAAAAATCTGAATATGACCAACACAGTTCATAGGTTTTATTCCATACTCTTGCTCATCAATAGTTGTAAAATACATATTCTCTTTATAGTTTGCGTAATGCCCTGAGATTTTCCACATTTCAGATTTTAATATCTCAGGACCTCGAACTGGTTCATAACCTCTTGTTCTATGAGCTTTATATAAAAGATGCTCTAATTTACTTCTAAGTCTTGCTCCATTTGGAAGCCACATAGGAAGACCAGCTCCAACATCATCATTAAAAGTAAACAATCCAAGCTCAGTTCCAAGTTTTCTATGATCTCTTTTTTTAGCTTCTTCAATCATAGTTACATAGTCATTTAGAGCTTTTTTATCAAAAAATGAGATACCATAAATTCTTGTAATCATCTCATTTTTCTCATCTCCACCAAGATAAGCACCTGCAACTCGTGTAAGTTTAAAACTTCTAATCATTCTTGTATTTGGTAAGTGAGGACCTCTACATAAATCTTCAAAATCACCTTGTTTATAAATAGTTAAGGTATTATCTTTGATATTTTTTAAAACAGCTTGTTTTAATTCATCATCTTTGAATTTTTCATAAAACTCCTCTTTTGTAGTCTCATGTCTTGTAATAGGAAGTTTTCTATCTGCAAGCTCTTTCATTTTCTTTTCGATTGCAGGTAAATCCTCATCTGAAATTTTACTATTAACTTTAAAATCATAGTAAAAACCTTCATTTACAACAGGACCAACAAAAAATTTAGCTTCTGGATATAACTCCTTAATAGCTTGAGCCATAAGGTGAGCAGTTGAGTGTCTTAAAATCTCTAATGACTCTTTTGAGTCATCTGCTTTAATAATATCACCAGTGATACTTAAAGCTTCAGCAGTCTGAAGGTCATATATTTGACCATCTTTTAATAAACCAATTTGTTCCAATGATTTCCTTCTTTCTGTTTTTATTAAAATGCAATTATTTTATCTTAAAAAAACTTAATCTTATAATATATATAGATATTTAATAAAAATAAGTTACAATTTCTTATGATTATAAACATTTCAAAGATAAAAACAGAAGCACTTTTACTATTTTGTAGAGACTTAATTGATTCATATAAAGATGTTAAATTTGATTTTGGTATTAATAAAGAGCTAGAAGAAGAGTTTTTAAATATAAATGAAAATATCTATAAAGAGTTAAATTCTGTTTTAAAGCCAAGTAGTTATTATATACAAAATCAGAGTAATTTTAGAATCAAAGCAATATTTAAAGCATATAATTATCTAAATAAACAAGTTTCAAATAGATTAAAAGCAAATGAGAAATTTAATCCTTCAATGCTCTATTTTTCATTTTTAGCTCTTTGGTTTAATGAGTTAAATAAAGAGAGTCGAAGTAAGGAGTATATATTTTTTATTCTCTATCCATATGCAAATATTTATGATAAGTTTTTAATAAATATTGATAATCTTGAGTATAGAAACATTAATATAAAGATGATTGATTTAGCTGAAGATACTATTTTAAAATTTGATAATTTTGTGGTATAAAGGAGTTAATCCTTTATACTTAATTGAAATTTAGCAAGAAGGAACATTTCCTGAATCACTTGCAAACTCTATAGAGAAATCCATAATACTATTTATAAGATTTGGTTTTACACTTCCCATCTCATAGTTTGGGCAAATTTTTTTAATCTCCTCTTCTGCTTTTCCATCAGCTTTTATCTGTTTCCACTCATCTTGAGTATGTTTTAATGCAAATTTTGCACCATCCATTCCACAAGGCTCTTTTAAAAACTTAATAAAAGCTTTTTGACCTCTTGCTGAATCTGCAAAAGATGCAGTTGCTGTTAAACTTAAAGCTAAAATTGAAGCCATAAATATATTTAATATTTTCATACTATTCTCCTAAATAAAATTTAGCTACAATTATATCTATTAGATATAAAAATCTTCTAAAATATAGATAAAATTGAAAATGAATGGATATAAATGAGATATTTTTTACTAAAACTTTTTGTAGAGTATTTAAGAGTAAATGCCCAAAATATAAAGAACATAAGAAGAGTTGAGAATAATACTATTATAATTGAATTTAATAATAAAAATATTATATATTTTGATTTATCAAAAAATAATAGCTTAATTTATAAGACAAAAGAGCTAATTTCATCAAAAAAAGATTTTAATGCCCCTTTTGATGTTGTTTTGCAAAAAAGATTTAATAACTCAAAAATTGAAAAAATTGAACTTTATAACGATGATAAAATTATAAATATAGCTGTAAATTCAAGCAGTTCATATAAAAAACAGATCTCTATATTGCAATTGGAATTTACTGGAAAATATACAAATATTATAATTTTAGATGAAAATAGAGTTGTTTTGGAAGCTTTAAGGCATATTGATGAAGAGTCATCTTTTAGAGTTGTAAAAGTTGGAGTGAAACTAGAAGAGATTCCAAAAAAAGATTTTGTAGCAAAAAGTGAAAATATAGATGATATTGAAGAGTATTTATATACTATTTATGAGCAAAAAGAGCAAAATAATCTACAAGTAGTAAAAAAACAGAAAATCGATTTAGTATTAAAAAATATAAAAAAATTACAAAATCTTCTAAAATCTCTACCAAAAAAAGAGGAGTTGGAGCTTGAATCAACAAATTTATATAATAAAGCGAACTTACTTTTAGCAAACCTTCACAATATTTCACCATATCAAAAAAGCGTTATTTTAAAAGATTTTGAAGAAAATAGTGTAGAAATAGATTTAAGTAGCATAAATAATCCTTCAAAATATACAAATGAGTTATTTAAAAAAGCAAAAAGATTAAAACAAAAAAGTCAAAATATTGTTATTGAAGAGCAAAATATAAAAGAGAAACTAGAGTTTTTAAAAAGATTGCATCAAAATTTGAATCTTGCAAAGAGTATTGATGAGTGTGAATTTTTATATCCAAAAAAAGAGAAAAATCAGACAAAAACTAAAAAAGAGAAAAATTATGAGAGTTTCTTTTTTGAAGGTTTTAAAATAATGCTTGGAAGTAATGAAAGAGAGAATATCTATCTTCTTGAAAACTCAAAAGCTAGTGATTTTTGGTTTCATCTAAAAGATAGACCATCTTGTCATGTGATTGTTCAAAATAGTAAAAAAGAGTTGCCACAAATTGTTATTGAAAAAGCGGCAACACTTTGTGCAAAATTTAGTTCAGATGGTGGTGGTGTTTTTGAAGTAGATTTTACTCAAAGAAGAAATGTAAAAATACAGTATGGTGCGAATGTACTTTATAATCCTTATAGTACAGTTGTTGTGAAAATTTGATTAAGAAGTTAAAGCTTATTTTTAGTATCATATTAGCATTTTAAAATATAAGGTTAGTCTGCTATGTTAGAAATTATTGGAAATTTATCAACTAGGGTTAAAACTGGAATAGTTTTAACAATTTTTGTACTATTTATAGGAATTATAGACTCATATTTTCTATTTTGGTTATTTTTTGGAACTTTACTAATGATTGCAGTAAGTGAGGCTAAAAACTTATATAAACTTGAAAATAAAAGTATCTATATTTATGTTTTACTTCTTTGGATAGCAATATATTTTTATCCATCACCAATTGATTTAATATTTATTGTTGCTATTGGATATGCCTCTCAAATTGCTTATAAAAGAAAGCTTGATAAAAAGATGATTCTACCACTTCTTTATCCAACAGCCTCTTTTGTATTTTTAATGACACTTTATAGCGAATTTGGTGTAATGGTTCTATTCTGGCTTTTAGTTATAGTTGCTGCAACTGATATTGGAGCATATTTTGTAGGAAAAACTTTTGGAAAAACTCCATTTTCTGAAACAAGTCCAAATAAGACTTTAGAGGGTGTTTTTGGTGGTATGGCTTTTGCAATTGTTTTAGGAACACTAACTTCTATAAGTGATATCTCATTTTTTGGAGCAGTTTTAGTTTCAGCTGTTGTATCTTTATCTTCAGTATTTGGAGATCTGTTTGAAAGTTATTTAAAAAGAGCTGCTGAGGTAAAAGATAGTGGAAATATTTTCCCAGGTCATGGTGGAGTTTTAGATAGAGTTGATGGATATCTGTTTGGATCGGTTGTAATGCTTGTTATGTTAAGGATAATTATTTGATTATTCTTGGAAGCACAGGATCCATAGGAGTAAATACATTAAAGGTTGCTAAAAGATTCAATTTAGATGTTGAGATTTTAGTTGCTGGAAAAAATATTGATTTACTAAATATTCAAATAAAAGAGTTTAATCCAAAAAGAGTAGTTATCTCTTCAAAAGATGATTTACATAGAGTAAATCATCATAATGTATATTTTGGAGAAGATGCAATTTTAGAAGCGATAGAAGAGAGTAGTTCAAATATTGTTGTAAATGCTTTGGTTGGATTTTTAGGATTAAAACCAAGTTTAAAAACAATAGAGTGTGGCAAAAAATTAGCTTTGGCAAATAAAGAGTCCTTGGTTGTTGCTGGAAAATTTATTGATCAAAAAAATTTAAGTGCAATTGATAGTGAGCATTTTGGGCTTTGGTATTTGCTTCAAGATAAAAAAATTGATTCAATGACTATAACTGCAAGTGGAGGTTCATTTAGAGATTATTCACTTGAAAAGTTAAAAAATGTAACAGTAAAAGAGGCACTTAACCATCCAAATTGGAATATGGGGAATAAAATAACTATAGATAGTGCAACTATGACAAATAAGATGTTTGAGCTAATAGAAGCTGCTTGGCTATTTAATACAAAAAAAATTGATGCTGTTATTGAGCCAAAATCTTTAGTTCATGCATTTATAAATTTCAAAGATGGAAGCACAACAGCACATCTTGCAAATGCTTCTATGCAACTACCAATTGCTTATGCAATTTTAGGAAAAATAGATAGTGAAATATTAGAACCTGTAAATCTTTTGGAGATATCTAATTTAGAGTTTAAAAAGATAGAAGAGAGTAGATACCCAATTTGGAAAATTAAAAATGATGTATTAAATAATCTTGATTTAGGAGTTATTTTAAATGCAGCAAATGAAGTTGCTGTATCAAAATTTTTAAGTAATAAAATTGGTTTTTTAGATATTTCTAAAATTAGTTTGGATGCAGTTAATAGATTTTCAAATTTAAAAGCTTCAAATATTGATGATGTTTTTTTAATTGATAAAGAGGTTAGAAGTTATTATGAGTCTTGATTTACTAATACCATTTGGATTTTTAATAGGTTTAACAATTTATTTAATCTATTCAAGAAATAGATTTGAAAAAAATATTATAACTATTTATGAAAATAAATTAGAAGAGTGGAAAAAACACTCTTCTAGTAATAAAGAAAAAGTAGAGAGTAGTAAAGAGTTTGTAGCTCTTGTTTTTAAAAAAGATTATAAATTTTCTATAGAGTATTTTGATAAGAGTATTGAAGATAGCTTAAAAAGAGCAAAATTTGAAATAAAAGAGTATGGAGCTAAAGATGAGTAAAAGAGTTTTAATATTACATGGACTTAGTGGAAGTGATTTTCCTCATTGGCAAGCACACTTAGCAAGTGATTTAATAAAAGAGAGATATATAGTATCTTTTCCAGAGTTACCAAATAAAAATAGCCCATCTTTAAATGAGTGGAAAAACTTTTTAAAAGAGGAGATTAAGCACTTCAAACCAAATATTGTAGTTTGTCACTCTTTGGCAAATATTTTATGGTTTCACACTTGCGATGAACTTGATATTAAGCTTGATAAGTTAATGTTAGTTGCTCCTGTTAGAAATAAACCTTTAGAAGAGGCAAAAAGTTTTTTTCCATATCCAATTGCTAAAGAATTAAAAGCAAAAGAGATTATAATAGCAGCATCTACAAATGATCCATATATGAGTTTAGAAGAGGCTATAGAGCTACAAAGTAAGTTAAATGTTGGTATGAAAATTATGGAAGATGCTGGACATATAAATTCAAGTTCTGGTTTTGGAAAGCTTGATTGTGCATTAGATTGGATAAAAAGAGTTGAGCAGTGTGAGGAAAATCTATGATTTTAGCTATTGAATCATCTTGTGATGACAGCTCAATTTCAATTACAAAAATTGATACGCTAGAGTTAGTTTTTCATAAAAAGATTTCTCAAGAGTTACAACATAGCATCTATGGAGGAGTTGTTCCAGAACTAGCAGCAAGACTTCATATCGAAGCCTTACCAAAAATACTTGAAGAGTGCAAAGAGTATTTTAAAGATTTAAAAGCAGTTGCAGTTACAAATGCACCAGGATTAAGTGTAACTTTAACAGAGGGTGTTGCTATGGCAAAAGCAATAAGTATTGCTTTAAATATACCAATTATTGCAGTTAATCATTTAAAAGGTCATATCTATTCACTTTTTATAGAAAAAGATGCTATTTTTCCAATAACTGTACTTTTAGTTTCAGGTGGGCATACTCAAATTGTTGAAGCACAAAGTTTGACACAAATGAGTCTGTTAGCAAGAACACTTGATGATAGTTTTGGAGAGAGTTTTGATAAGGTTTCAAAAATGCTAAATCTTGGTTATCCAGGAGGACCTATTGTTCAAGAGTACTCTTTAAAAGGAGATATGAATAGATTTGATTTTCCAATTCCACTTTCTCAAAGTCCTAAAATAGAGTTTAGTTACTCAGGACTTAAAAATGCAGTTAGATTACAAATAGAGAATCTTGAACGCACCACTTTAACACAGCAAGATAAATATGATATAAGTGCTAGTTTTCAAAAAACTGCAGTTGAACATATAATGCAGAAATTAAGAAAACTATTTAAGCAAAAGAGTATAAAAAATTTTGCTATTGTTGGTGGGGCTAGTGCAAATTTGTTTTTAAGAAGCGAAATAGAGAAGCTTTGTGAAAAATATAATACAAATTTATATTTAAGTCCTTTAAAATATTGCTCTGATAATGCAGCGATGATTGGAAGAGTTGCAGTTGAGCAATTTAAACAACAAGATTTTACAAAATTAGAGAATCTTGATGTTCAAACAAGAGTTAAGGAGTATTAAAATGGGTATTGTTGAAAAATTAACTTTTGGTTTAGGTGCAAAACTAGAGGGAAATGTTTTAGATACAAAAAAAGAGGATAAAAAAGTTTCAAAAAAGAGTTCAAAAACTATTTTACCAAAGGTACAACATCAATTAGTTTTTGGATTTGAGAAAAGAAATGGAAAACCTATAACAACTGTTGGAAAATTTCAAATTGAAGATGAGAGAATAAAAGAGATTTTAAAACTTTTAAAAACTAATCTTGCTTGTGGTGGTTCTATAAAAGGTGAAACTATTGAGATTCAAGGTGATTTAAAAGATAAAATAAGAGTAATTTTAGTTGATAATGGATGGAAATTTAAAAACTAAAGGTTAAATATGAAAAAAATATTTGATGAGGTTCAAAGTTTAGATAAAAGAGCTGTTGAAAAATATTTTCTAAGCGAAGATATTTTAATGGAGAATGCAGCCTTATCAATATTTAATTTTATTAAAAAAAATTTTAAAAAAGATAAATCTGTTTTAATTGTTTGTGGCGGCGGAAACAATGGAGCTGATGGCTTAGCATTAGCAAGATTACTACAAAATAGCTACAAAGTAAAAGTTTTACAATATATAAAAGCAAAATCACCTATGGCAAAAATTCAAGAAAAAAGAGCAAAAGCCATAGGTGTTGAATTTGTTACAAAATTAGAAAAGTGTGATATCTTAGTTGATGCAATTTTTGGAACAGGATTAAATAAAGATATATCTTTTGAGGCAAAAACTTTATTAAAAGAGATGAATAAATTAGATGCTTACAAAATAGCATGTGATATTCCAAGTGGAATTAATAAAGATGGTTTAATTAAAGAGATATGCTTTAAAGCTAATGTAACTATTACAATGGGTGCATATAAAACTTCACTATTTGGCGATTTAGTAAAAGATTTTGTTGGAAAAATAAAAGTTGCTAATTTAGGAATTCATAGTGATTTTTTTCAAACTTCTAGTAATAAATATCTTCTTTCAAAAAGTGATTTAAAACTTCCAAATAGAGAGTCTAAAAATTCAAATAAGGGTAGTTTTGGACATTTAAACATAATTTGTGGTGAAAAAGAGGGTGCTTCTATAATCTCTTCAGAGGCTGCTTTTGCTTTTGGAGTTGGTCTTGTAACTGTGATTAGAAAAAATAAAATTTTAACACCAAGTTTTTTAATGCAAAGCAAAGATTTTAGCAAAAATTGCACAGCAGTAGCATTTGGAATGGGTTTAGGTTTTATTGAAGATAGTTTATTAGATAAAATAGTTGCTTTAAAATTACCAAAACTTTTAGATGCAGATATTTTTTATAATAAAAAAGTGCTTCAATTTTTAGATCAAGATTGTGTTTTAACTCCACATCCAAAAGAGTTTATCTCTTTGTTAAAACTTACAAATTTAGCAGATATATCTATAGAAGAGCTTCAAAAAAGAAGATTTTTTTATGTTGAAAAATTTACTCAAAAATATCCAAAAGTTACAATTTTGTTAAAAGGTGCAAATGTTATTGTTGCAAAAAATAATAATATTTTTGTAAATATATTTGGGAGTTCAAAATTAAGTAAGGGTGGAAGTGGAGATGTTTTAAGTGGACTTATAGCTTCACTTTTAGCACAAGGTTATAGTAGTTTAGATGCAACAATTAGTGGAAGTTTAGCACATACACTATCAGCAAAGCGTTATAAAAAAAGAAGCTACTCTATGACTCCTAGAGATATAATAGAAGGAGTTAAGATATTATGAATATTACAATTGTTAAAACAACCTGTAAAGATAAAAAAGAGGCTGAAAATATATCAAAAAGTTTAATAAAAGATAAACTAGCTGCTTGTGTACAGATGCAAAAGATTAAATCAATCTATTTTTGGAATAATAAGCTTTGTGAAGATAAAGAGATTCTTCTAAGTATAAAAACAAAAAAAAGTTTATTTTCACAAGTAAAAGATAGAATCTTAGAACTACATAGTTATGAAGTCCCACAAATAATTGAGCTTGAAATAACAAACATTAGTGAAAATTACAAAAAATTTATAGAAAAAAACACATTTTAGGAAAAAAAACAAAAAATATTCAAAAAGTACTTGACAAAAAGTTTTTTATATAATATAATTCCGTCCACTTTTTGAATTAAATGTGTTTATCGGGGCGTAGCGCAGTCTGGTTAGCGCACCTGGTTTGGGACCAGGGGGCCGGAGGTTCGAATCCTCTCGCCCCGACCATTAGGACTTAAAATTTATGGTAGGTATAGCTCAGTTGGTTAGAGCATCGGGTTGTGGTTCCGAGGGTCGTGGGTTCGAGCCCCATTATCTACCCCATTTTTCAATTAGTATTAAATGCTTCCATAGCTCAGCTGGATAGAGCAACGCCCTTCTAAGGCGTAGGCCGTACGTTCGAATCGTACTGGGAGTACCATTTTGGTTTAGAATACCAACTAAATTTTAAATTTATTTTATGCGGATGTGGTGAAATTGGTATACACGCCAGACTTAGGATCTGGTGCCTCACGGTGTGAGAGTTCGAGTCTCTCCATCCGCACCATCTAAAATTATATTTTAGATTCTTTTATTGTTGCGGGAGTAGCTCAGTTGGCTAGAGCTTCTGCCTTCCAAGCAGACTGTCGCGAGTTCGAGTCTCGTCTCCCGCTCCACTTTTAAAATCACTAAAAATCAATTGAAACAAAAAAACTAAACTCCAAATTATCATTTACAAAATCAAGATTTTCATATATTGCATAAGATGGTTTTGTAGTAGTTTCATATTCACTTTTTGGTAACCATTCATGATAAACCCATTGAATAAAAGGTAATAAATCTTCATTTTTGCATTTTAAATCAAATCTTGCATAAACACCCTCTGCAATATTAAATTTTGGAATTCTGTCACTTTTAACATCACAATCATCTTCAACTATTATACAAGCAATATATTGGCACTCTTCAAGTGGAGTGATTGTAGGATTATCATGAAATAAGGATGCTTTTTTATACTGTTTTATATTGTTTGTTAAAAGCCAAGTCTCTAACTTTTGCCAAGTTAATTCAATATTCTTATCATAACCTCTATTTCTAATATAATAACTCTCAATAGCTGGATTTTTAACAATAGTTGGAACTATTGAGTCAAAGTTAGTTTTAGATTTTAATGAAAATTTTGATTGGTTGATAATATTATTTGAATACTCTTTATAACCACCATTTTTCCACTCTTTTGGACTCATTCCAAATCTCTCTTTAAATATTTTAATAAAAGATGATTGTGATGAATAACCACATGAGTTTACAATACTAGAAATTGTTGAGTATTTATTTGTTAATAGTAAATTTGAAGCTTTTTGAAGTCTAATTGATTTTATACTTTCATAAATATTTCTTCCAAAAATCTCTTTAAAAACTCTATGCATATGAAATTTACTAATTCCCAAATCAATACTTAACTCTTCAATATCAATATTTGTGTCTATATGTGTATAGATATAATACATAATATCGTTTGCAATATTTGTTCTTTTTTCTAAAGTCTCTTTTTTCATAATGATATGATAGCAAAATATATATAAATTTAGCACTATACAACAATTTATAAAGCACTTAAAAAGAAGAAGATTTTATTTATTTTTCATAGAATATCAAATCAAAAAAGGAAAAAGGAGAAATTTGCAAACTTTATTAGCAAACTTTTTTATAGTTATGGGAGTAGTATCTACTATTTTATTAATTGTTGGATTTTTACTAAAAGCAAGAGGTGTGACTTTTGTTGAGTTTTTTCCAAAAAATGAGCAGATTGTTCCTCAAAATATTGTTTATAACAATGTTATATCACAAAATGCTCAAATTGATTTAAAAAAAGTAGCGGCAATTATGGCAGCTATAAAACATCACACAAATAAATAGATAAATATAGGAGAAAAAATGGCAAATGGAAATTATACAGTAGTTGTAGATGGTCAAAGATTTAATGTATCGGTTTTTGAAGGAGATGTTCAAAATATTCAAGTAGCAGCTCCAGTTCAACAAGTTGTTCAAGCACCAATTAACCAAGCACCTGTTCAAACAACAGCATCAAAAGTAAATTACTCTGGAACTGAAGCAACAGCTCCTGTAAATGGTAATGTTTGGAAGATTCTTGTTAAAGAGGGTGATAGAGTTGAAAAAGATCAACAAATTATGATTCTTGAAGCTATGAAAATGGAAATTGATGTTGTTGCGCCTGTATCAGGAACAGTTTCAAAAATTTTAACAGAAACAAATAAGGCTGTAGAAGAGGGTGCAGTTTTAGCAATTATTTCATAAATTTTTGTTATAATTACGATTAAAATAAAGGAGAAAATATGAAAAAAATATTATTAGCATCAACAGTTCTTATTGCTACTTTTTTTACAGCTTGTAGCACAATTAAGGTAAAAAGTGAAGATACATCGTCTTTAATGAAATATGATGGAACAAATACAGATTATTCAAAGCTTGATAGCTATAAAAAAGCTACTATTTGTAAAGAGTTTGTTATTGGAAAAGGTTATGTTGGAAGCAACTCTGTTGCTGAAGCTGCGAAAAATGGTGGAATATCAAAAGTAAAACATGTTGATATTCATAGTGAATACACAGAACAAAGTGGACTTTTTTCACCAACTAGAGATAACTTTAAGCAGTGTGTTACTGTTTATGGTGAATAATTTACATTTAAGCTACTAAGCCATCTTTTTAAAAACTCTTTACGAGTTAAAAGGGTGGCACCTAAATCAAACTTATAGTTCATATATGGATGTCCTAAGTTCCAAAATAGAAATTTATTATTTTGTAAATAATTTGCTGTAAGAGTTAATTGAAGTTTTCCATAGTTGTTGTATTTTTTATCTTTTGAACAAAATCCACTTAAAGATGTATATATCTTTTCTATTTTATATCCAATCTCTGCTGATATTAAATTATCATTTTTATCATAAACTTCAAAGGTTAAAATCTTAAAATCATCACTTTTGTAATTATAAAAGATATCTTTTATTAATTTCTCATATTTATCTATAAGCCAATTATTTTTGTGGTATAAATTTAATTGTTTAAAAAAGAGTTCAATATTATGATTTACTCTAAAAATAAAATCATCTTTTTTTATAAGAGATTTTACTTTCTTACTAATATGAAGATTTTTAAAATCTAAAATGGCATATTCAAATTGAATTTCACATAATAGATAAAATATATTGTTTAATTTTATTGAAGTAGAAATAAATCCAGCCCTAGCTTGTAAAATATAAAACTCTTTTGAAAAATCTAAACTTACATAGTAGTTGTCTTCTTCGTTTTCATATATTTGATTTAATATATCAATATTTTTTAGATGGTTTGAATTTATTTCATATAGTAAGTTTTGAGGCATATGTTTACGTTATTTTACAACTAGAGAAAGCTTCTCTAGTTATATTAGAAACTTTCCCATTCATCATCACTAGATTTAGAAGGTTTTATCTCTTTTAGTTTGATATCTTTTTTAGGAAGCTCTTTCTCATCTTTTTTCTCTTTTTTCTCATCTGTTTTTTTAATAGATTCATTTTTATTTTCAGATTTTTTATTTTCAGGTTTTTCAATCTTTACATTAGATTTTTTATACTCGTTTTCAATCTCTTGCTTTCCAATAAACTCTTTACTTTTTGAGTCAGATACAATTTTTTTAGCAACCATATCAGCATTTGTTGCAATTGATTTAGTATGAGCAGCAATACTTGCATTATTTTGAGTTTGTTGATCAAGACCTGTTACAGCATCATTTATCTGAGTAATACCAGCTTCTTGCTCTTTACTTGCTAATGCAATTTCATTTATAGTTTGAGTCTGTTTATCAATATTTTCAAGTAATTCTGTATATCCTTCAATCATTTCAAAGCTAATATTTTTACCCTCATTTGCTTTTAAAGTTGCATTTTCAACTATTAGTTTAATCTCTCTAGCTGCTTCTGCACTTCTACTTGCTAAGTTTCGCACCTCTTGAGCAACAACAGCAAAACCTTTTCCAGCTTCACCAGCAGTTGCTGCTTCAACAGCTGCATTAAGAGATAAAATATTTGTTTGGAATGCAATATTATCAATCACTGAAATTGCTTCATTAATTTTATTTACTTGACTATTTATCTCATCCATTGCAGTTGTTGTTTGATTTGCTAAAGCTTGACCTTTTTTAGCTGAGTTACTAACTTCATTTGAAAATTTAGACATAAGTTCAACATTGTTTGCATTGCTAATTACAGTTGAAGTAATCTCTTCAAGAGCAGCGGCTGTCTCTTCTAAAGAAGCAGCAGCGGCATTTGAACTTTGATTTAAAACTTCAACATTGTTAAGAAGTTCATTTGAAGCAAGCTCAAGATTTAAACCTGTAGAGTAAGATTGTCTTAGTAAAGCAGAAATTTCATCTCCAAGTTCATTCATAGCGACAGCAATTTTTGCATAAGGGTTTGGAAATCTTGCAGTAAAATCATATTTTTTAAAGCTATCTATAACTTTAAGAAGCATATTTATATCTCTTGCGATTGTATGTTCTAAATAATATTGAAGTTCTAAAAGAAGTGTTTTTAAAGCTTTTAAATTTGATGTATCAGGCTCTTTTTCAATTTTTGCAAGCATATTTCCGCTTGAAAGCTCTTTTACGAAATTTTCTGTTGCATTAATAAACTCATCATCTTTTTTTATAGAGTTTTCAGTTTTTATAATATTGTGATTAATTACTTTTGCAATCTCACCAAATTCATCACTATTTTTTAAATCAATTAGTGTAGCGCTTTTACTCTCTTCATTTAAGAAAGCAAAAAAATCTAAAATTCCATCTCTAACACTACTTAAAGATTTTATAATAAAGTTTATAGTTACTAATGTAAATGCCAAACTAATAGCCATAACAATAATTGTAAGAATAACGATAATTGTTAAAGCTTTGCTTGAAGATGATACTGAATTTTTAACCATATTAGTTGCATAATTTATAGTTCTTGTTTTTTGCTCATCTAAAAGCTTTCCAAAATTAACAGAAACTGGAATCATATTATTTACACTATTTTCATAGCTTAACATCAAAGATTCTATTTTACTCTCATCTTGATTGTTGATTAATTTTTTTAGATTATCATCAATTGGTTGATGTGATTTTTTCCACTCATTAAATGTAGCTTCTAAAGTATTAAAAGCCTTTTTACCAGCCTCAGTTTGTCTTGGTGTGCTTGCAAAGAATTTCCAATTTTTATCAATTTGTTCCCAAGTTGAATCTCTATATTCTTTAATATCTTGAAGATTTTTTTTGTAGTTTTCATCAACATTAACCGAAAATAACTCTTGAGTCACAGCTCTTATTTTGTATCTTAAAGTATCTAAATCGGTAATTGCTAGAAGAATAGGTATTCTTTCATCTGAAATATTTACTAAATCATTAGATGTACTTTTTGAGTTAAAATATGAAACAGTTGAAATAGTCAATAGTGATAAAATAAACACTAATGATAAAGATATTAATCTACTTTTTACAGACATAAATTCCCCTTAAAATAAAGTTTTATATTATAACTAAATCAAGATAAAATATTTAACAAACCTACTTATCAATAGATATTGGTATATTTATAGAGAACTCTGCACCAAAGTATTCAACACCATTTTGTAAGAAACTACTATTTTTTACGGATAATTTTCCATGTAGATGTTTTGTAACAATTTGTAGCGACATATAAAGACCAATTCCCGTTCCTTGGCTCTTGTGTTTTGTTGTAAAGTATGGTTCAAAAACTCTATTTAAAATCTTTTTATCTATTCCACCACCGCTATCAGAAATTGTAATAATAAGATTATTATTTAAAATCTTAGTTTTAAAATATATATATCTTGAATCTATATTTTTATCTTTTAAAATATCAATTGAATTTGAAATTATATTTAAGATTACTTGCATCAATTCACTCTCATAACTTAGTAATTCACTATCTTCAATATCTTCTACTATAGTTATATTGTGTTTATCTATGCTACTTTTTAAAAGCAAAATTGATTTTTTTATTGTATTTGATATTAAAAACTTATTAATCTCTTTTTCAGATGAGAAAAAATTCCTAAAATCATCTATTGTATTTGAAAGGTGTTGAGAAGCATTATTTATAATATCTAATGATTGAAAAAACTCTTTATCTTCTAAAATTTTCATCTCTTGTTTTAATTTTAAAGAGGTTGCCATTGTTGAGATTACAGATAGTGGTTGTCTCCATTGATGAGCAATATTTTCAAGCATTTCGCCCATCGCTGCCATTTTTGCTTGATGATTTAAAAGATTCTCTTTTTCAATTAAATCTCTACTCTTTTTTTCAACAAGAATTTCAAGATTTTTATTTATTTCATGAAGAGATTTTGTTTTTTCATTAACCAAATTTTTTAGTTTGTTATTTAAATTTTTTAAAATATAGTTTCTATATAAAAATGCAAAAGTAATTAAAAATATAGCAGCTAAAAGTAACCAAATAATTGTATAGTCAAAATTAGTTTGAAATTGTACATTATTCCATCTATTTACAATATCTAGTACAGAAGATTCATCTATATTATCTATTGCTTTATTTAAAATTGGAATTAAAATTTCACAATCATCTCTTATCATAAATTTAAGCTCATAATCTAAACCACTATTTCCAGTTATTTTTAAATCTTTAAAACCATATTTAGCTATATTAAAGTTTAATACAGGTTTTATATCAATAAATGCAAAAACTTTATCTTTTGAAACTAGTTCTAAGCCCTCTTTTACACTAGCTACTGGAGTTAAACTAAGGTTTGGATATTTCTCTTTTAGAAGATTATGAGCTGTAAAATTATTTCCTACTGCAATTTTTCTATCAATTATTTCATCAATATTTTCTATAAAATTTTCATCTTTTTTTGTAACAATAGATATTGGAAAAGTTAAATATTTATTTGAAAAAAGAGCATAATCTTTTCTTTGTGAAGTCTCTCCAGCACTAAAAATTATATCACTCTCTTTTTGTTTGATACTAAATAATTGTTTATTAAAATTTGTAAAAAATATATTTTGGGTTTTAAGATTTAATTTTTCAACAATTAGTTTCCAATACTCATAAGATATTCCCATAGGTTCATCTGATTTCTCTTTAAAACTAAAAGGTTCCCAATTTGTAGTGATAGAAATTTTAAAAGTTTTATCTTTTATAAAATCTTCCTCTTCTTGAGTAAGAATGATATTATTTGAGAATAGTGTTGTAGAAAGTAAAATGGTATAAATTAAAAATTTCATATAAACTCTCTTTTTTAACAAGAATTTTAAATTATATCAACATTTTTGCTTAAATTTACAAATTCTTAAAAAAAATTAGAGAAAATATCTTAAACATAGTTTAGATATAATCGTTTAAAATTTCAAAAAAACATTAGAATATAGGATAATTATGTCAAAACAACTATTACAAAAACAAGCAGATACTATTAGATTTTTAGCTGCTGATATGGTACAAAGAGCAAATTCAGGACATCCTGGAGCTCCTATGGGAATGGCTGATATTGCAACGGTTTTAAGTAAACATTTAAATATAAATCCAGCAGATGAAAAGTGGATAAATAGAGATAGATTAGTATTTTCAGGTGGTCATGCAACAGGACTTGTTTACTCTTTGCTTCATCTTTGGGGATTTGATGTATCAATAAATGACTTAAAAAATTTTAGACAACTTAATTCAAAAACTCCTGGGCATCCTGAATATGGACATACTCATGGAATTGAAATTACAACTGGACCACTTGGACAAGGAATTGCAAATGCTGTTGGTTTTGCAATGGCAGGAAAATATGCTCAAAATTTATTGGGAAAAGATGTAATAAATCATAAAGTTTACTGTTTATGTGGAGATGGAGATTTACAAGAGGGAATCTCTTATGAGGCAACTGCAACTGCAGGGCATTTAAAACTAGATAATCTTGTAATAATTTATGATAGTAATTCAATAACAATTGAGGGTGATACAAGTATTGCTTGGAGTGAAAATGTTAAAAAAAGATTTCAAGCTATTGATTTTGAAGTAATAGAGATTGATGGACATAATTTTGATCAAATTGATAAGGCTTTAATATCTGCAAAATCTTCAACACAGCCAGTTTTGATTATTGCAAAAACGGTTATTGCAAAAGGTGCTGTTACTCTTGAGGGAAGTCACCATTCTCATGGAGCTCCTTTAGGTGCTGAAGAGATTAAACAAGCAAAAATAAAAGCTGGATTTAATCCTGATGATGAGTTCTTTGTAGCTGCTGATGTAAAAGGTGCTTTTGATAAATTAATAGTTGGAAGTACAGCTCAAAATGAGTGGAGTGAAGCTTTAAGTAAAGAGATTAAACAAAAAATTGAAGAACTAAGAAATCCAGATTTTTCAAAAATTGTTTATCCTACTTTTGAAGCAGATTCAAGTGTTGCTACAAGAGATTCAAATCATAAGATTTTAAATGCAATTGCAAGTGCAATTCCAGGATTTTTAGGTGGAAGTGCAGATTTAGCTCCATCAAATAAAACTGAATTAAAAGGAATGGGTGATTTTCCAAATGGAAAAAATATTCATTTTGGAATAAAAGAACACGCTATGGCAGCTATTACAAATGCAATGAATCTGTATGGATTGTTTAGAGTTTATAGTGCAACATTCTTTGTATTTAGTGATTATTTAAAACCAAGTGCAAGAATAGCAGCACTGGCTTCAATTCCACACCATTTTATTTGGACACATGATAGTATTGGTGTTGGAGAAGATGGACCAACTCATCAACCAATTGAACATTTAGGACAATTTAGAGCGTTACCAAATTTCTATACATTTAGACCAGCAGATGCAACTGAAAATGTAGAGTCTTGGAAAGTAGCACTTAAAATGAAAGCTCCAACAGCATTTGTTTGTTCAAGACAAGGTTTAAGAGTTTTAAAAGATGAAAAAGCCTATGGAGATGTTTGCAATGGTGGATATTTATTAAAACAAAGAGAAAATGCAAATATTACAATAATGGCAAGTGGAAGTGAAGTAATGCTTGCTCTTCAAACAGCTTGTGCGCTTGAGAAAGAGGGAATAGTTGCAAATATAGTTTCTGTTCCTTGTTTTGATTTACTTTTAGAGCAAAGTGAAGATTATATTAATAAAGTTATTGATCCAAAAACAAGAGTTTATGCTGTTGAAGCCTCAAGAGCTTTAGAGTATTATAAATTTGCAGATGTTGTATTTGGAATGGATACATTTGGTGCAAGTGGACCAGCTGATAAACTTTTTGAAGAGTTTGGATTTACAATTGATAAATTAAAAGCAAAAATCGTAGCTGACTTTAAAAAATAAGTAGCAAGAGAAGATAGATATTTCTATTTTCTCTTTTATTAAATATTATATATCAATATATCTTGATATATAATATTTAATATGATAATATTCTTTTTTTAAAATAAAGGATAAAAATGAGCAAAAAAGTTTTAATTTTATGTACAGGAAACTCTTGTAGAAGTATTATCGCTGAAGCTTTAATAAATGCAAAATTAGATGGAATTAGTGCCGATAGTTCAGGAGTAAGAGCTAGTGGAAGAGTAAATTTAAATGCTAAAAAACTTTTAGAAGATAAAGGAATTTGGAAAGAGGAGTATCATTCAAAAACTATTGATAAAGTAATAAACAATGAGTATGATTTAGTTGTAACTGTTTGTGACCATGCTTCCCAAACTTGTCCAATGTTTCCAAAAGCTGTAAAAGTTATTCATGTAGGTTTTGAAGATCCAGATGGAAAAGGTTTTGAAGCATTTGAAGCTACATATAAACAGATAGAAGAGATACTTTTACCCAAAGTAGTTGAAGCTTTAAAATAGAAGAGATGATATGGATAATTTTTTACAAACAATAGGTGCTATAAATGATGAAACTAGAGTTAAGATACTGAATTTTATAAATATTCATGGTGAAGTTTGTGTTTGTGATATTGAAAACTCTTTTTCAATGATACAATCAAGGGTATCAAGACATCTTAAAATTTTAAAAGATGCAGGGTTTTTAAAAGTAGATAGAAAAGGTCGATGGGCTTATTATAGTATTAGAACACCTTTAGATATTTTTAGAGAATCTATTTTAAAAGAGATAAGTTATTTACAACTTGATATTCCAATTTTAAAAAAAGAGTGTGATATATGCTAATTGCTAGTTTAATATTTATTATAACTTTAACTTTTGTGATTGTTCAGCCAAAAAATATTCAAATTGGAACAAGTGCTATTTTTGGAGCTTTTATTGCACTTATATTTGGAGTTGTAACTTTTAGTGATGTTTTGGATGTTACAAATATAGTTTGGGATGCAACTTTAGCATTTATTGGAATTATTATTTTATCTTTAGTTTTAGATGAGATTGGTTTTTTTGAGTGGGCAGCTTTGAAAATGGCAAAGTTTTCAAATGGTAGTGGAATAAAAATGTTTATCTACTCAATTTTGCTTGGAGCATTTGTTTCAGCTCTTTTTGCAAATGATGGAGCAGCTTTGATTTTAACTCCAATATTATTAGCAAAAATGAGAATATTGCAACTAAACCTAAAAACAATTATCGCTTTTTTACTAGCAGGTGGATTTATAAGTGATAGTGCATCACTACCTTTTGTATTTTCAAATCTTACAAATATAGTAACTGCAAACTATTTTAGTATAGGTTTTGCACAATATTTCTTTGATATGATAATTCCATTTATTGTAAGTGTTATAGCTTCAACAATTTTTTTATGGCTAATTTTGAGAAAAGATATTCCAAAAAAAGTTGATATAACTTTATTAAAAGAGCCAAAAAGTGTAATAAAAAATATGAAACTCTTCTATTTTTCATGGGTATTTTTAGCATTTCTTTTATGTGCTTATTTTTTAGGAGATGCTTATGATTTACCTATTTCAATTTTTGCATTAGGTGGAGCAACTATATTTTTAATTATTGCAACTATTTCAAAATCTGTTGAACCTTTGAAAATTATAAAAGAAGCGCCTTGGCAAGTTGTGTGGTTTAGTATTGGACTTTATATTGTTGTTTATGGTCTAAAAAATGCAGGACTTACAGATTATTTAGCAATAATTTTAAAAGATTTGGCTCTTAGAGGTGAGACAATTGCAGTTTTAGGAACAGGTTTTATAGCCGCATTTTTAAGTGCTATTATGAATAATATGCCAACAATTATGATTATGGATATAGCATTAGCTGATATTGGAAATCAAGCTATGATTTATGCAAATATTGTTGGATGTAATCTTGGACCAAAAATGACACCATTTGGTAGTCTTGCAACTCTATTATGGCTTCATGTTTTAGCAAAAAAAGGTGTAAAAATCTCATTTGCACAATACAGCAAATTTGGTTTGATCATCACACCACCTGTTTTATTTATAGTGCTATTAGCAATTTAAAGGATAAATTATATGTTTGATTGGTTAGTTAATTTAAGTGCGGTATTTGTATTTGATATTTTAGGATTAGAAAAAGGAAGCCACATAGGTGAGGCTTTACACTTTTTTATTTATGACACTATAAAAATATTTATACTTTTAATTACAATTATTTTTTTAGTTACATTTTTACGAAGTTATTTTCCTGTTGAGAAAATAAGAGATTATTTAGTTGGAAAACATAAAATCTTTGGACATATTTTTGCAGCATTTTTTGGAATGCTAACACCTTTTTGTTCTTGTAGTGCAATTCCACTTTTTTTAGGTTTTTTACAAGCTAGAATTCCTTTGGGAGTTACTTTTTCATATCTAATTTCAGCACCACTTAGTGATGCGGTTGTTATTGCTTTACTAATTTCACTTTTTGGTTGGAAAATTACTTTACTTTATGTAGGTTTTGCTCTGTTAATAGCAATTGTTGCAGGTTTAGTAATAGGAGCTTTAAATTTAGAAAAAGAGGTTTTAATAGAGGTAAAACCAATAAATAGTTGCTGTGGAAATTCAAATGAAGATACAACTTTAATATCTTCAAGATTAAAAGAATCGTGGGAATATACAAAGGATATATTTCTAAAAATATATCTATATGTAATTGTTGGTATTGCAATTGGAGCATTTATTCATGGATATATTCCAACTGAGTTTATAAGTAAATATGCAGGTGGAGATGTTTGGTATGCACCAATAGTTGCAGTTGTTATAGGAATTCCTATGTATTCAAATGCAGCTGGAATTTTACCACTTGTAGAGGTTTTAACACAAAAAGGTATGTTAATTGGAACTGCACTATCATTTATGATGGCAGTTGTTGCTTTAAGTCTTCCAGAAGCTTTGATTTTAAAAAGAGTTTTAAGCTTGAAGTTAATAGCAATCTTTTTTACAGTAGTGGGTCTGGCTATACTTTTAGCTGGTTATTTATTTAATTATTTATTAGGATAAAAGATGAAAATAGAGATTTTAGGAACAGGTTGTACAAAATGTAAGGCTTTGGAAGAGGCTGTAAAAAAAGCAGTTGCTCAAATTGGTGGATTTCATGAAGTTAAAAAAGTAGAAGATATAGTTGAGATTATGAACTATGGTGTTATGAGTACACCAGCACTTGTAGTTGATGGTGAAGTTAAATCGGTTGGAAAATTACTAAGTGTTGATGAAATTGTAAAAATTTTATCAAAATAAATTATGTTAAATTTAATAGATATTTTTTACAGATTTCTAATATTAGGACTTTTTAGTTTTGGTGGACCAATAGCTCATATAGCTTACTTTAAGAAAACTTTTGTAGATAGATTAAAATGGCTTGATGATGAGAGTTACACAAAAATTGTAGCTCTTAGTCAATTTTTACCAGGACCTAGCTCTTCTCAAGTTGGATTTACAATAGGATTAAAAAGAGGCGGAATAGTTGGAGCAATTTTAGCTTTTATAGCTTTTACTCTTCCATCATTTATCTTTTTATATCTTATTTGGTACTTTGGAGCATTACAAAATGATAGTGCTTATGTAAATTCTATTATTTATGCATTAAAACTTTTTGCCGTTGTAATTGTACTTGATGCAACAATTAGTATGTTTAAAAGCTTTTGTAAAGATAAAATTACAATATCTATCTTCTTTTTCGCATCTATTTTACTTATCTTTTTTAGCTCATTTTTTAATCAAATTTTTATTTTAGTTTTATGTGCAGTTTTTGGTTTTTTATTTATTAAAAGTGAAGATAAAACTAATGAAAAAATTACTCTTCCAAATTTTTTAATATTATTCATATTTTTAGCTCTTCTATTTTTAGCATTTACATTTCAATTTAAAAATGAGCTAATAAATCTATTTTTTAATTTTTATAAAAGTGGTAGCTTAGTTTTTGGTGGTGGTCATGTTGTTTTACCAATATTGCAAGAGAGTTTAGGTGAAAAAGTTATAAATGATACATTTTTAATTGCATACTCATTAGCTCAAACAGTAAGTGGTCCTATGTTTACAATAGCAACTTATTTAGGAGCTGATATTATAAAGCAAAGTCCACTTTTAGGAGCAATTATTGCAACTTTTGGAATATTTTTAGGTGGATTTTTACTAATACTTACTTTTTATAAAAGTTATGAAAGTTTTTCACAAAATGATAAGTTATCAAGAGTTATAAAAGCAATAAATGCTGCAGTTGTAGCTTTATTATTTGCAACATTAATAAACACAATTATTCCAAGTGCAATTTACTCTTTATTTGATATCTTAGTTGTAATTTGTGGATTTGTTTTGATTAGATATTTAAAAGTTAATATTTTTTATATTATCTTTGTTTTTGTAGCTATTTTTTTAATAAAAGATTTTTTACTTTAGAATCAATGAGTTTTAGTAACTCATTGAACCTGCATTTAACAAACCAATAGAGATTGATAAACCAGCCATTAATATTCCAACAGGAATAACACCTTGAGAGATTTTTTCTGTAAATGAAAATTTACCATTCACTCTTGTAACAATAAATGCAAAAATAAGTTGAATAACAATAGCAACAACTCCCCAAATAGCAAAATCTATATATGATATAGAGTTTGATAAAGCACTATATAAAGGTATTGAAACACCAATAATTGCACCTGAAAATCCTAAAGCCGCTGCAACATTTTTCTCTTCAAATATAAGTTTATAATCATCATATGGAGTTACGATTGCATAAAGATAAAGAAATGCAACTATTAAAATAAGAGCTGTGAAGAAAAATCCTAGAAAACTTAGAAATAGATTTATTTCCATTAAAAATCCTTTTTTTATTTTATTTTATCGAAAATCTAATAAAGCTTAGCAAACTTTAATATTAACTATATTATGATATCAATTATCATTAATATAAGGATAGAGTATGTGCAGTAATTTTGTTTTAAAAAGTAGAGTCTATAACATGAAATCAAAAGAGCTTTTAGAAGGATTAATTTTAAAAAATGATTGGGATAAAATTATTCAGATTTTAAATCTAGGAGTTGCAGATATTAACTACAGAGATTGTAGAGGTAGAAATATTTTATATTATGCTATTGCTAATAAAAAATATGAATATATAAAGCCTCTTATTGATTTAGGTATTAATTTAAAAGTAAATTTTAATTTAAGTGCACTTAATTTTGCTGTTTGTTTAGATGATGTTAGAGCTATTGAAGCTTTAATAAAATCTGGATTTGATATAAATGATGTTGATGAGTTGGGGTGTTCAGCACTTATTTACTCTATTTTATATAACAAAAAAAGAAGCATGGAGTGTTTATTAGCACATAAAGCAGATACACAACTAGAAGATTTTATGGGAAATTGTGCAAAAAATCTACTAAAAAAGAGAAAATAGTTTAGTATTATTTATCTTTTTGATATATCTATATTAAATTCAACAATCATATTAGATGCTAGTTTACTAAGTGCAACTTTCTCTTTTGTGTCTGTTATTTTAAAATTTATTGCAAGAATGTTTTTATGAAATTTCTTTAAATATTCTAAAATTTTAATAGATTTAGGTGCATCATTTTCTATCTTCGCTCCAAGTGAAATTAGTTTTAAAGTTAAATCAATTTTACCCATAAATGCACAATAATTTAAAGCAGTAACTCCAAAGTTATCTATTTTATTTAAAATTTCACTATCTTTTTTATGTATTAAATCAATATATTTTTCTGCATCATTAAATATTGCTGTATGAATTAAAGTTTTACCACTTTTATCTAATATATTTACAGAAGCACCATTTTCAATAAGAAGTTTTACTAAACTATCTTTTTTATTTATCATACAAATTGATAAAGCTGTTTGACCATCACTATTTCGTTCATCAATATTTATACCAATTTTAATTAAATTTATTATAATTTTTTCAACTGTATCCATACATTTTTGATTGTTTGAACAATTTTTCATAACTAATTTATGTAAAATTGTATTTTCTTGGCTATCTTTTTTATTAAAATCTATTTTTGATAATCTTAAAATTTTAAATAGAGAAAAATTAAAATTTAAAATTGAAGAGAAAAATAGTGGCTCATCTTTTGAGTTCAAATCATCTAAACTTAAATCATATTTTTCTATAAATATTTTTAAGAGAGTTTTATAATCATACTTCTCATCTAAATATTTTTTTATATTTTCATCTATATTTTTATTATTTTCAAAATATAAAATAGAGTTGATTAAAATTTCAGCAACTCCTAGATTATATCTATTTTTATAGTTAATATTTGCACCATTTTCAATAAATAAATCTATTTGATTAATATTTTCATAAGCACCAAAAATTAGAAAAAATAGTGGAGTCAATCCTTTTTTATTCTGTTTATTTAGATTTTGCTTCTCTAAATTATTAAAAACAAAATTTATTAAATCTATATTTGCACTTCTTGCTATTTCAAAAATAAATGTTTCTGATTCATTGTTTAAACTATCTTTATCTATATTTAATTGGAACATTCTTTTTATTAAATTTACTTGAGATTCTATGCTTTCACTATCTTTAATAGTTTGTAAAAACTCTATTGCATACATCAATATATTTTTACCATCACTATTTTTTAAATTTAGGTTATAACCTTTTTCTTCTATTTTTTTCAAAATCTTATAGGCTTTTTCGCCTTTTGTTGCAAGATGAAAAATATAACTTATTCCATTACTATTTTGTCCAATAGGATCAGCACCATAATCTATTAATAAGCTTCCAATATCTAAATTTTCTAAAGCATTAGAAAGATGTATTACGCTATTTTGCTCTTTATTTTTATGATTTAAATCTATTTTTTCAAGTTTTAAAATCTCTTCAATTAATACTAGATTCCCACTATTTACAGCATCAAATAAAACATTATTTCCATTTATATCACTATTTTTCAAAGATATTGTTTTTTTTAATAAAAATCTAGTTATTTTGCTATTAGCATTAAAAATAGACTCTTGAAGAGCAGTTCTTTTATTGTTATTAAGATGATCTATATTTGCATTTTTTTTCAAAAGTGATTCTAGTATTTTTTTATCATCACTATAGATTGCATAAAATATTGCTGTTTCATCTAAACTATTTTTTAATTCAGTATTAATATCATTTTGAATTAACCATAAGGCGCTGTTTAAAAGATTTTTTTTGAGACAAACTATTAGTATAGGTTCATCATCAACAAATAGTTTGTTTAAGTTAATATCTGATTTTTTATAAATTTTATCTAGATTTTCTTTATTTATATTTGGATTGAGTAGCTCTTTAATAAAATCTTCATCTGAATATCTATTAAAATTAGATAAAAATTCTAGCATATCATTCCTATTGTTTAAAATTAAGTATAAATTATATAGTAATATAAATAATTTTCAAGTTAATTTCTATTAAAAAAGAATAAGTGTAACAAAAAGAAACAATTTGTTTTTTTAAAAATAAAAAAATATGATTTTAAGTAAAAAGTAAGATTTTTTTATGTTAGTTTTATTTTTTTTTGGTATAATTTTCGCGTCCAGCGCTGGAGTTTATACTCAAAAAAGGACAAACATATGGATTCTCTATCCTTCATTATTGACACACTTTACGTATTGTTTGCAATGACATTAATCATTTTTATGGTTCCTGGTTTTGCTATGCTAGAAGCTGGAATTGTAAGAACAAAAAATGTTACCGCTGTCTTAACTATAAATATTCTTATTTATGCAATCGCATCTTTATCTTTTCTTCTTTTTGGTTATTCACTTGCTTTTGGCGACTTAGGAAGCGATACTGTGAGTAAATATGCAGTTTTATTATTTCAAATGGCTTTTGTTGGAAAGGTTATTAATATTATGAGTGGTGGTGTTAGTGAAAGAGCAAAGGTAATCCCTTTGATGATTTTTACTGTAATAATGGCTTCACTTCTATATCCAACTGTTGTAAACATAACATGGGGTTCAAACTTTTTAGAAGAAACTTTTTTAGATTTATCAATGTATGATTTAGCAGGTTCTACGGTAATTCATAGCACTGGAGGATGGGCACTACTTGCAGCTATTTTAATAATTGGTTCAAGAGAGGGGAGATATTTGGAGGATGGAACAATTAAAGCAATACCAGCTTCTAATATTCCTCTTGTAACTCTTGGAGCTTTTTTATTATGGATTGGTTGGTTTGGATTTAATGGAGGAAGTGTAGGCTCAATAACTTCACAGGAAAATGCAAATTTAGTAGCTCTTACAATATTAAATACAAATACTGCTGGTTTAAGTGGTGCAATTATGGTTGCAATTATCATGCAGATAATGTATAGAAAATTTGATATAACAATGATTTTAAATGGTGCTTTGGGAGGATTAGTTGCAATTACTGCTGGTCCAAATTTATATGATATTTATACACCTATACTAATAGGTTCTATTGGTGGGATATTAGTAGTTGGTGGAGTTTTTATGTTTGATAAACTAAGAATTGATGATCCTGTTGGAGCTTTATCTGTTCACTTATTAAATGGTATTTGGGGTACAATTGCAGTTGGAATTTTTGCTTCAAATGGTGATGACATAACACTTTTAGGTCAATTAAAAGGAGTATTTGTAGTAGCGGTTTTTGCTTTTATTAGCTCATTTATTGTGTTGTATTTAATAAATAAAATTATACCTTTAAGAGCTAGAAGAGATCAACAACTACAAGGACTTGATGTTGAAGAGTGCGGAATGGAAGCATATCCAGAATTTAAACGAGCATTTTAATAATATTAGTTTAATAAAATTTCGTTAAAATAATTGAACTAAAAAAAGGATTAATATTGAAAAGAATAGAAGCTATAATCAAACCATTTAAATTTGAAGATGTAAAAGAGGCCTTAGCAAAAGCTGGAGTTGCTGGTATGACTGTATCTGATGTAAAAGGCTATGGAAGACAGCAGGGTCATAGCGAGCTTTACAGAGGAGCTGAGTATGTTGTTGATTTTTTACCAAAAATTAAAATAGAGTTAATTGTTGCAGATGAAGATGTTGAACGTATAACAACTGCTATAATTGATGCTGCGAAAACAGGTAAAATTGGAGATGGTAAAATATTTGTTTCACCAATTGAAAAAATTATAAGAATTAGAACAGGTGAGTTGGATGAGGAAGCTATTTAAATGAGTAAAATATTTGTTTTAAATAAACCTTTGGATATGCACTTACATTTAAGAGATAATGATATGTTGAAGTTAGTGGGTCCACTAACTTCAAATAGTTTTAGTGGAGCTTTAATAATGCCAAATTTAGTTCCTCCTATTACTTCAAAAGATGCTTTATTATCTTATAAAAGTAGAATTTTAGAAGCTTGTAAAGATGATAATTTTACTCCATATATGACACTATTTTTTCAAAATAACTATAGTTTTGAGTTTTTAGAAGATATTAAAGATGAGATAATTGGAATCAAACTTTATCCAGCAGGAATTACTACAAACTCTGAAACTGGAGTTTCTTCTATGGATATTGAAGTTTTAAGACCTACTTTAGAAAATATGAGCCATCTTGGAATTCCTCTTTGTATTCATGGGGAAACAAATGGTTTTGTAATGGATAGAGAAAAAGAGTTTATGCCAATTTATGAGAGTTTGGCTATTGCTTTTCCTAATTTAAAAATAGTAATGGAGCATATTACAACAAAAGATGCTGTAGAGCTTCTAGATAAATATCCAAATTTATATGCAACTGTAACTTTACATCATCTATTAATAACTTTAGATGATGTAGCAGGTGGAATGCTAGATCCTCATCTTTTTTGTAAGCCAATTGCAAAAAGACCAGAGGATAGAAATGCACTTTTAAATGCAGCTTTAAAAGCTCATCCAAAACTTATGTTTGGAAGTGATAGCGCTCCTCATCCAAAACATAAAAAAGAGTGTTGTGGTTGTGCAGCAGGAGTTTTCACATCGCCTATTGCTTTGCAAGTATTAGTGGAACTTTTTGAAAAACACAATGCCTTAGAAAATTTAAATAATTTTGTATCAAATAATGCACAAAAAATTTATGGATTAAATTTAGAAGATAAAACTATAAAATTAGTTAAAAAAGATTTTATAGTTCCAGCTATTTATGAATATAAAGATGAAAAAGTTGTACCAATGTATGCAGGAAAAACTATATCTTGGAGTATTGAAGAGATTACAAAATAAGCTAAATTTTTTTAGCTTATTGTTGGATTTGAGCTTTTTCTTTCGCTTAGAAGTTTTTTAATATTTTCAGCATTCTCTTTTGCTTTTTGTTCTCTCTCTTCTCTCATTAATCTTAGTGTTTCAAGAGTCTCTTGTTTCTCTTTATCAAGATTTGATAATAACTCTATAGCTTTTCTATTATTTGAAATACCACAACTTGCTAAAAATTTCTCTTTTTTATTTACATAAACTATACTCTCATTTGATTCAGCATTTTTATTAAATACTATAATATCGCCCTCTTTAAGGTTTAATATCTCTAAAGTGCTCATCTCTGTCTCTGCCATAATTGGCTCAATTTTCATTCTAGCACCAGAAATTAAGGTTTTAATATCCTGTTTTCTACTTAGTTTTGTATTTTTACCTTCACTAAATATTTTGTCAACAATTTTATTTAAAAGTGGTTCAATATAAGAGATTGGATAACAAATAGATAAAAATCCTGAATCCTCATCAATAGTTATTTCAAAAACAACAAGTAAAACGATATCGTGATCTGAAACTATTTGAATAGCATTTGCATTTGTATCACTTGATTCAATTTTAAAATTTAAGCTAGAAACATCACTCCAAGTTTTATATAAAATTTTTATAAACATTCTATAAAAATGCTCTAAAATTTTTATCTCTATTTCTGTAAGTTCTCTATCAATACTATCCATAGTATTAACAGCACCACTTCCTAATAAATCAGCAATTACTTTATGTGAAATTGTAGGGTTGCACTCAATTACAATTCTTCCATCAAGTGGTTTCATTGAAAGAGTACTTAAAGATGTAACTTGTGGAATAGATAAGATAAACTCTCCATAAGTCATCTGTTCTATTGACATCAGTTTAACATCAACCATTTTTCTAAGCATTGAGCTTAAATCATTTGTAAACTCTCTTAACATCTTATCATGCATTGTTGTAAGAGCTTTTAACTGATCAAGAGTAACTCTATTTGGTTTTTTGAAATCATAAATAGTAAAACTTTTCTCTTTTGCTGCAAACTTATCAAGAGGATTTGTTCCATCAATATCATCACCTTGCTCAGCAATATCTAAAAGAGCATCTATCTCATCTTGACTTAAAAATTCTGCCATTATTTAACCTCTTAATTCAATATCAACATCAATAGCACCCATTTGCTTAAGCATTTGAAGAGTATCAATTATTTCGCTCATTGGGAGTTTCATAACTTTCATTGAACGAACCAAATCTGAAACTGTAGGATCTTTTTTTGTATTTATCATAGAGTTATTTATATCAACCACAGGTTTATCAGCTATTTTAATTCCATCTCCAACATCAACACCTTTGTTAATTGTCGGATTATTCCAATCTACATCATCTAAATTTGTTTTATCTATTCTAAGAGTAAAACTATCTCTTGATATAGTAATTGGAGTAATTGGAATATCACCTCCAGCAATAACAGCTTCTCTATTTATATCAATAATAAGTTTTTTCTTCACATTTGTCTCTAGTTCTATATTTTCAACTAAAGCTATAAACTCTACAATAGACATATCAGAAGGTTTTATAACATCAATTGTTCTTGTATCTATAGCTTTTGCTATATTATTTTCAAATTTTTCATTTATTTTTTGCTCTATTAAGTGTGCAGTTTTTGCTGAATTTTTATAAAGACTTAGTTGAATTGATTTTTCATCTTGTAAATTAAAATCAATCTCTCCTTCAACTGTTGCACCCTCATAAATAAATCCAGTTGTTTTATTATTTGCGTTTGCTACAACAGTTCCTTGAGCAACCGCATAAACATTTCCATCAACCCCTTTTAATTGAGTCATTAAAAGTTCACCATAATCAATAGATTTTGAATCACCAATAGTTGAAACTGTAACTTTTATTTTATCACCTTGCCTTGCAAATGGTGGTAAATCTGCTGTTACCATAACAGCTGCTATATTTTTTGAATTAATAGAGCCTTGTGGAATTTTTATATAAGAGTTTGTAAGTAGGTTTTGAAGACTTTGCATTGTAAATTTAGATTTATCTCCAGTTCCTGGAAGTCCTACAATAAGACCATAACCTATTAGTTGGTTCTCCCTTATTCCTATAATATTTGAAACATCTTTTATTTTTTGACCAAAAAGTGATGAAATAAGCAAAATTGAAAAAAATAAAATTCTCAAATAAATCCTTTATAAAATTTAAGTTTACATTTTATCAAAAATTTAATAAAAAAAGGTATAATCAAAGTAAAATTTTAAACTATTAGGGCTCAAGATTGAATATTTTTATATATGGAAAAGATGATTTCAGAAAAGATATAAAGAGAATTTTAGGTGAATCTAAAATAGATGAAAAACTACAAAATATATCTATTGCCGAAATTTTAAATTTAGAAGATTTGAAAGAGCAGATTGCCTCAAATCCAGATGATGTTTTTTTAATTGATGATGAAAAAATATTTAAAAAGTCTAAATTTGGATTTTTAAAAGCAAAAGATGCAATAGAAGAGGAGTTTTTACTTCAATGTGGAGTTAGTGAGCTATCTATTGACTCTTTTGAAGAGATTCCAAACTATATTACAAGAAAATATGATAGATTAAATTTTAAAAAAGAGCCTAGTGATAGTGAAATTATAAATGAGGATGATCTTGATAATTTAGTTTTAGCAAAAGATGAGGAAAAAGATTTGAATGTAGACTCAAATCAATCTTTTTTAGAAGATGATATTGTAGATACTGAAAAAAAAGAAGATAATACAAAAGATGAACATACAGATAATTTTGAAGAAGATTTTGGTTTGAACAATATAGAGCTAGACTATGACGATAAGGACTCTTTAACTGATAAAAGTGAAGCTATTGAGAGTATGAAAAATGAAGAAGATATTCTAAATTTAGATAGTTTTATCTCTGAAGATTTTGATATGAATGATTTTAAATTAGATGAAGATTTTGATTTAAATTCAATTGATGAGATGCTTTTAGATAGTGATGATAAAAATATTACTGAAAGTGAAGATAAAAATAAAAATGAAGAGTTGTTTGATAACAACAAAGAGAAAGTTTTTATAAATACACCAGAAAACTCTTTAGATTCAAATTTTGATATTGAAAATTTAGATGAAGATAATAATCAAGAAGAGATATTTTTAGGAGATATTGAAAAACAATTAGAAGAGAGTTTAGATTTAGATGAAGTTGATTTAAAAGAGGAGACTCAAGAAGATAATCAAATCAAAAAAGAGTATAATAGTGCAGAAAATGATGTTGTAAAAGAAGAAAATTCTAATTTAAGTATCCAAAAGGAAGATAAAAATATGAATAATTTTTTAGATATAGATAGTATTAGTGAAGCTGATATTCTAGATGCTTTAGGACTTGATAATTCAAAAGTTGAAATGAACTCATCTTTGAATAGTGGAAATAATATAGATGATTCAAGTGATAATTTTAAAGCAAGTAGTATAGATTTAAATGCTTCAAATATTGATGATGTTACTGCTTTACTTTCAAAACTTTTGAAAAATAAGAGTGTAGAGTTGTCAATTAAAATAAAAGAGTAGTATGGATTTATTAGCAATTTCACAAAATACTGTAAAAATTATATTACTAATAGGTCTTCCATCATTAGTTGTAAGCATGATTATAGGACTTATAATCTCTATATTTTCAGCCGTAACTCAAGTAAACGATGCTTCACTTTCATTTGTTCCTAAGATGATTATTGTATCAACTTTTATCCTTTTTTCTCTCCCTTGGATTGGTGAACAAATAGGTGGATTTGCATCTGATTTATGGAATCTAATTTTGGTTTTTGGACAATAATTTGATAGAAAAACTTTATAATTTGAAAAAGAGTCAAATAGAACAAAAACTCATAGAAAAAGCTAGTTTACAACAAGAGATATATCAAATAGACGAAAGCGTTGAAAAATTTACACAAGATATAAATACAGCAACTGTTCAAAAGCTTGGATCAATATCTGACTTTATGGTTTTATCTATGCATAAAAATTCTATTAGATATGAGATAACGAAACTTATAAAAAGAAAAAACGAACTTTTAAAAAAAGTAGAAGCACTATTTTTAGAGATAATTGAACTTCAAAAAGAGAGTGAGCAGTATAAATATATTTTAGAAGAAGAGAAAGAAGAGAGAAGAAAAGCTAAGATGCACGATGAGATGCTACAAAATGAAGAATTTATACAAAGTTCATATATAAGGGGTTATATTTGATTTTTAGATTTTTAATACTAATAATATTTCCAATATCTCTATTTTCAAATGAAGATAGTAGCGCTTTAACAAAACAAAGATTAGAGATACTTCAGCTAAAAGAGGATTTAACACAATTTTATAAAAAAAGAGAAGAAGAAGATTTAGCAAGAAAAAAAGAGATTGAAGATATTCTTAAAAAAATAGAAGATGAGAAAAATAGTATAAATTTAATAAAAGAGCAAAATGAAGAGTTATTAAAAGAGATTAGAGGTCAAATTGTTAGCAAAACAACAAAAATTTATGAACAAATGAAACCAAAAGTAGCTGCTTTAGTGTTTGATCAGATGATATTAGAAGGTAAAATTGAAGAAGTTTTTGATATAATCATTAGATTAAAAGAGTCAAATGTTTCTGTAATTATGAGGTCTTTGAGTGTAGAGAGTGCTTCAATTTTGACTTTTATGTTAGAAAATTTTAAAACAAATGAAATAAAAGGGGAGTAGTATGGCAGAAGAAAATGGTGAAATTAAAAAATCTTCAGATGGTAAAGGTTTAATAATAATTCTTATTGCGTTTGTAATTTTATTAATTGTAGCAGTAGCTGTAGCAACATTTTTTTTATTTAGTAATATTGGAACGAATTCAACTATAAGTAGTCCTGAAAATCAAGAAAAAGTTGAGAATGTGAAATCTTCTGTTGGTTCTGATGCAAAATTCAAAGCAGATGTAACTGAATTAGTATTAAATTTAACAGATACTAGAGGAAGAGAGAAAATTTTAAAACTATCTTTTTCAATAAGAAGTTCAGAGCCAACTATTCAACAAATAGTTGAGAATCATCTTCCTGAAATTACTGATATTGTAATAACTCAAGTAAGCTCAAGAAGTAGTGATGAGTTACTCACTGTTGCTGGAAAAAATATATTAAAAGATGAGTTAGTTAGTGAATTAAATGGTGTTATGAATTATGCAAGAACTAGTAATGGTAATATTGTAAACAATATATTTTTTACAGAGTTTATAATAAGATAAAATATGATTTTAGCAATTAAAAAAAAGAGAAAAATAGAGTTACTTATTAAAAAAGTAGTATTAATTTCTCTTTTATTTATTTTGTTTGCTGTTGGTTTTGGTTTTTATAATAAATTACTTTTAAAAAATGAAGAGTTAAAAGCTCAAGAAGAGCAAGAGATTTTGCTTCAATTACAGAAAGAGAGATTAGAAAAGCAAAAAGCAGAAATTGAATTTATTATACTAGAAGAGAGTTCTAGAGTAGTTGATTTAATAGGGCAAAAATATATTGATGATATTAAAGTATATAAAAATAAATTAGTTTACATTTTAAAACCGAATACAAATATAGATGCAATAACAATAAGATATGGAAGTTTTGCTTTAGTAAAAAGAAGTTTTAAAGAGATTGTTGTTGTTATTGATTTAGAAAATATATTGAAAGGAAAAATTAAATGATTAAATATTTTTTATATGCATTTATTCCTTTTATATTTTTATCATGTAGCGCTGTTTCAAAACCAGAAATAGAGTTCACAAAACCTGAACTTCAAGTAGCAAGAGAGAATCCAAAACCTAAAAGAAATAAGGGATCTTTATATTCAGTTCAAGGAAGTTCACTATTTGCTGATAAAAAAGATTTACAAATTGGAGATATTATTCAAGTAAAGATAAGCGAAGGTCTTCAACAAAAAAGTGATAATAAAAGAGAGTTAACAAGCAATAGACAAAATGATTTTGGTGGAGGAATGTTTACAGCAATGGGTGGAAATACTCTTGGTGGAACAGTGGGAAGTGCAACTGATAAATTTAATGCAAATTTAGGTGTAAATTTTGGTACTCAAAGTAATGATAGTGATAAGGGAAAAGTTAAAACTGAAGTAAAAGAGAATTTTGATACAGATATTTCAGCAATCATAGAAGAGGTTTATCAAAATGGAAATTATTTTATAAGAGGAACAAAAGAGATTTTGCTTGATGGTCAAAAACAAGAGATAATAATAACAGGAGTTATAAGACCTTATGATATAACTCCTGAAAACTCTATAAGCTCTGGACAAGTTGCAAATCTAAAGCTTTTATACAAAAAAGATGGTGTAGAAGCAGATGTTTTAACGACTCCTTGGGGAACAAGAATTATAAGAGCAATTTGGCCATTTTAATCTAATTTTAAGAAATGTAATGCGATAATAAGCTAATTTAAAGGAGTAAAAATGTTTTCAACATTATATGTTTCTCAATCTGGACTTAATGCTTCAAAATATGGTATTGAGAATGTTGGTAATAATCAAGCTAATGCAAATACTCCTGGTTATAAAAAAAGAGTTGCTGATTTAAGTGAAGTTAGAATTAATGGAGTTCATTTAACAGGGCAAGGTGTTAGTTTTGATGGAATAAGTAGAACAACATCTCAATATATGTATGATAAATTTTTAAATGAAAATACAAAAGTAAGTTATTATGATAAATTATCTAATATGCTTGGTGGAGTAGAAAAAATCTTTACTGAAACAGATACTAGTGGATTTTCAATAAGTTTGAATAAATATTTTCAATCTGTTGAAAATTTAAGAACAAATCCTAATTCTGAAGTTTATAAAAACCATATGCAGACTCAAGGAGTTGCAATTGTTGAAGATTTAAAAAATTTATATTCAAGTGTTGAAAAACAAGCTGTAATTGAGAAGCAAGAGTTAAAAACAGATGCTAAAGAGGTAAATTCTATTTTAAAAGAGATAGCTGATATAAATAGTAAAATATCAAAATACTCAGGCTCTGTGAATGATTTGTTAGACAAAAGAGATCACCTTGAATCAAAATTAGTACAATTTGTTGATGCAGATATAAGTAGAGATTCTGGATTTTATGAGATAAAAATAGGTGGAGTTGTAGCACTTAGTAATGATGTATTTGAAAAAGAGATTAATGTAAGCGATATTCACGAAAAACAAATAGATAGATTTAATTATATAAAACAAAATAGTGATGGTTCAACTACTGTTTATGACTCTTTAAAATATAATTCTGATTTTACTCCTAAAGCACCTTATGGTGTAGATGATGTTGTAACTTATAAGTTAAATAATGAATTTTCAGTTAGTGTTAGAATTGGTGAAACTATTTTAGGAAATTGGGATGGTGATCCAAACGGTGTTCCAACTGCAATGGTTGTTACAAATGATAATATAACTAGAGCATTTATGGTGAAGATAAATCAAGATGAAAATATGAGTAAACTAGTAACAGCATATAATGGTGAATATGTAAAAGATGAAAATGGAAAAAGTGTTCCAATGTATCCAAACAGTGATAATTATCTAAGGATTGAATCAAATATTGATGGACTTGCAGGAGAGTTTGAAGGAAGATTTAGTGTAGAGAGAAAAGCAGGTGCCGATATAACTGCTAGAGAGGTAATTTATAATAACGATAAAACTAGTCAAAATGCTGTTAGTGATACAATTTTAACTATTTATGAAGATAAACTAGAGTTAAAAAGTGGAAGTATGAAAGCTCAAATTGAAAATTTAGCAAGTTCAAATCCAAATAATAAATTCCAAAGTTATTTAGATAAACTTGACTCAATAGCGCAAACTTTATCTGATACTTATTCAGCATATATAAGAGTTGGAAGTGAAGATTATATTTATGGTAAAGATGCTTCTGATGCTTATAATAATCCACCATTTCCACAAAATGGTGGAGATATTATAAACTTAAATCTATTTAGTGGAAGCAGTGTAAAAGATTTAAAATTTAACACTAACCAAGTTAATTATCTAAATCAACAAAATGTTGACTATCTTGCTACTTTACAATGGAAAAGTGATATATCTTTTAATGGTGGAGCTCAAGATCCAAATAATGATAACTCTACATCATTTGTTGAGTTTTATAGAACGTTAAAAGTTGGATTATCAACAAGCAAAGAAGAAGCTGCTTACTCTTTTGAAGTTCAAGATTCAATAGCTCAAAATTTAGGAGAAGCTTATAACAAAGTTGTAAAGGTTGATAGTGATGAGCAGATGCTTGATTTAATGAGATTTCAAGCCTCTTTTAGTGCAAATGCACAAGTAATTACTGCAGTTGATAGTATGATACAAACTCTTCTTGGTATGAAGAGATAACCCAATAAAAGGAGTTTAAAATGGCTGAAGGAATTTTAGGATTAGGACAAGGACAAGCAGGAGCATTAAATAATGATATGCTTGAAAAATTAAAAGCTGTTGATAGAAAAGCAACAGTTGAACCAATTGAAAAAAAATTAGAGAAATTTGATTTAGAGCGAGAAGCTATAACAAATATATCTACAAAAGTTGAAGATCTTTTATCTGCCATTAAATTGTTCTCTTTAAATCAAACAACTTCTGTTAATGCTTTTAATCAAAAGAGTGCAAGTGTAATGGGAGATGGGGTTGTTTTTGATTCAGATGATTTAAGTTCATTAAAAACTGGAAGTATGAGAGTTCAAGTACAAAAATTAGCGCAAAAAGATGTTTGGCAATCAAATCCTCCAATAAGTGGTTCAAAAACTGATACTGTAAATGCTGGAATAATTACAATAAATGGTACAAACATTGATACAAGTACAATGTCATATACAAAGTTAACTGAAGAGATAAATAAAATAAGTGGAGTACAAGCATCTTTAGTAGAAGATTCTGCTGGAAATTTTAGATTATCAATAAAAAGTACTGAAACTGGATCTGCAAATAAAATAAATTTTACCGGCTCAGATACTAGTGCATTAGAACATTTTGGATTTGATAAAACAGCTAATAATGTATTACAAGCTCAAGATATGCAATTAAAAGCAGATGGAGTTGATTATTCATCTAGTTCAAATACAGTTACAATTGATGGATTAAAAATAACAGCTACAAAAGAAACTGGTGATTCAACAATAAATATTGAGAATGATACTTCATCTTTGGCTACACAAATGAAAGATTTTGCAGATAAATATAATGATTTAAGAGCTGCAATTGAAAATGAGATTTATAGTAGTGAATCTAGTATTGATAACAAAGGTGCTTTAAGAGATATATTAGCAAATATTAAAAATGAACTATTTGGTTCAGGAGCTGGTTCAAGCTCAATATTTAGTTTTGGATTCTCTCTTGATGAAAAAAATGGAAATCTACTTTTTAATCAAAAAGATTTCGAAAATTCAACAAAAAATGGAACAGCTGATTTAGAAGCACTTTTTGCAGGAACTCCTGATAAAAAAGGTATAGCAACATCTATTGATGAGGTAATTAGTATTAGTGGTGTTAAAAAAAGTTTGATTGATTATGAAATAAATATGATTTCAAGAGAAGAGACTCTTAAAAAAGATAAAGAGGCTGCTGAAAAAACTCTTGAAAGTAGGTATGCAACAATGGCACAGCAGTTTGCATCTTATGGAGTTATTATAAATCAAATGGAAGCATCGTTTTCAGGTTTAAAAATGATGATACAACAATCAATTGCTTCAAAATAGAGGATAGTTTAACATCCTCTATTTAAGCAAAGATATAATATACTCAAAAAAATTGTTAGCTGGAGTTAAAATTTATGGGGATTGAATTATATAATCAACAAAATGCTGTAACAGATGATCCATATGCACTTGTATTAAAGCTGTATGAAGGAATAATAAAATATTTATCATTTGCAAAAAGTGCTATAAATGATGGAGATATTGAGAAAAAATTTACATATATAAATAAATCTATTGCAATTTTTGATGAACTTAGAAATGTACTTGATTTTGATGGTGGTGAGGTTGCTTACTACTTAGATGGATTATATTTATACCAAATAGAGACGCTATTTAGTGCTGGAGTTGATGATAATATAAATAAAATCAATCAAGTTATAAAAGTTGTTCAAGGAATGATTGACGCATGGAAAGAAGAGACTGGTCTTTAAAACTTTTGAGTGAATTAAACTACATTAATTCACTTGATTCTTATGAAAAAGCTGATGCTATAGTAGCTTGGTATCAAGATAACTTTACAAATAATAAAATAGAAGATTTAGATTTAAAGCTTGATGATTTAAAAAGATTTGAAGAGCTTTTTTTTATAAATCTTAATTTTTTAAAAGAGCAAAAAGAGATAGCTAGACAAGATTTGAATAATCTTAAAAAAATGAAAAATTTTTTAAAAAACTAAATCTTTAAAATCTATATTTTTAATAAAAATATACTCTCTAATATTTTTTGGTAACTTTTTAACTCTACATTTTTCTTTAAAATCTTTTGGCATATTTATTTTTATTTTTGGAGCTATAAAAATATAATTTTCTGTAATAGCAATATTTATTTTATGGGCTATTGTAAGCTCTTTTTGTTTTATTATCTCCTCTCTTTGTAAAGATGATAGTAAAATACCTCTTTTTTTTAAAGATTTATCAATAACTCTTAAATTTAAATTGTTATCATTTTGGTTTTTAAAAATTTCTAATTCTTCAATTTTTTTAATTGGATAAAAATCTATATTTAGTGAGTTTAAATCATTATGTAAAAAGTTAAAACTACTTTTTACACCCTCTTTGAACTCTTTTAAAAAAGAGTTTGAAAAACTGTTTCTAAAGTAGTTTCTTTTATATTTTTCATCTATATTTGATTCATCTACAAAATATTTTATATTTTTATTTTCAAGATAAGATATTAACTCATCTTTTGAGAAATTTAATAGAGGTCTATAGATTTTATAAAATTCTTTATCTTCAATTTCACTCATTCCTAAAAGTTCAATTAATCCAGCCCCCTTTGATAGCTGCATCAAAAACCACTCAAATTTATCATTTAATTGATGAGCTGTGATTAGAAAATCATAAGAGTTTTTTTTAATAATCTCTTCAAAAAAATTGTATCTTATATCTCTAGCTTGTTTTTCAAAATTTGATAAATTTTCTAAAAATATATCTTTTTTATATATTTTTTTATTAAACTTTTTTGCTAAGTTTTTTGCGTGTGCAACTTCCTCTTTTGATTGCTCTCTTATATTGTAATCAACAATAGCAATATCAAAAGATATATTTGAGTTCAAAAGAAGAAAAAAAAGTGCAGTAGAATCAATTCCTGCAGAAAATGCAAGAAGATTTTTACTACTTTTAATTTCTGAAAAATCTAAATTCATACTTTTTTAATTATTTTAGCTAGTAATTTATCACCAGCTATATCAGTTATTAAAACTTCATAAATATCACCAAATACAATTTTCTCTTCATTTTCATTATCATTTATATATATTTCCCCATCAATTTCAGGAGCCCAAATAGTTTTTCTAGCACTTAGTAGATATTCATGTTCATCACTTTCACCACTTATATACACTTCAAAAGTTTTACCAATATCATTTTTTAAAGATTTTAAAGTTGTATTAGAGATAATTTCTCCTAAAATTTCAGCTCTTTCATCTATTAACTCTTGTGCTATCTTATCAGCTCTTGTTTGCGCAGTTGTTCCCTCTTCATCTGAATAAGAAAATACATTTGATCTATCAAATCCAAAGTTTTCAACAAACTCACAAAGCTCTTCAAAATCTTCTTCACTCTCTCCAGGATGTCCAGCAATAAATGTAGTTCTTACAAATGAGTTTGGTTTTGATCTCATATACTCCATAAGTTCTCTTAATTTTTCTGCACCTTTTCCTCTTTTCATAATCTTTAACATATTTTGTGATATGTGTTGAAGAGGCATGTCAAAGTAGTTTACAAAAACTTTTGAGCTTGCAATTTTATCAATTAGATTAAAAGTAGTTGTACTTGGATATAGATATAAGATTCTAGCTGTTTTAACACCATCTATTTTTTCAACTACATCAATTAACTTCTCTAATCCATCATTAAAACCTAAATCTCTTAAATATGATGATGAGTCTTGTGATACAAAAGAGAAATCTTTAAAACCTTTTTTAACAAGATTTGTTACCTCTTTTACAAGTGATTCTAAAGTTCTTGAGTGAAGTTTTCCTTTAAATGATGGAATTGCACAAAAAGAACATGTTTGGTTGCAACCTTCGCTTAGTTTTACAAAAGCGTGAAAAGATGATCCAGTTATTACTCTTTCATCCTCATCGCTTGCTAAAAACACCTCATTTGAAAAGCTACTTCTTTTTTCATTTACCAATTTATCAATTTTGTCATAATCTCCAACACCTGTAAAAATATCAATTTCAGGTAACTCTTTTTGAAGTTCTCCTTGATATCTTTGGCTTAAACATCCAGCCATAACTAAAACAGACTCTTTTTTTCTATCTTCGTGTAGATTTAAAATTGTATTTAAACTCTCTTCTTTTGCACTATCTATAAATCCACATGTATTTACTATAATTAAATCGGCATTTTGTGCATCATCTGTTATTTCATAATCTCTAAGCCGACCTAGCATTACTTCACTATCTACAAGATTTTTTGTACAACCAAGGCTTACCATATGAAGCTTTTTTGTAGGTTTTTTTTCACTAAATTTCATATATATTTATCCAATATTTTATAATTTTTTGGATTTTAACATATAAGAGCATTTATACAAATTAATAAGTTAAAAAGTTGTATCATAAGATTTTTAAGATAAGGAGAAATATAAATAAATCTTCAAAATATGCTTTTATAAAATTTGATAGAGATTTAAAAGTTTTTGGTAATTTAGGTTGTAATAATTTTTTTGCTAGATATAAATTAGATAAAAATATATTACATATTAGTAAAGTTGGAAGTACTATGATGATGTGTCAAAATATGGAAACTGAACAAAATTTATAAAAGAGTAGAACTACTACTCTTTTAGTTTGTTGTTGAATCTCACATCCAAATATTATCAAGAAGTCTGATACTTCCAAATCTTACAACTACTAAAATAATTGTATTTGATTGTTCAATTATCTCTATTTCATTAAAATTTCTATCAACAACTTTTACATATTCAACATCAAGACCATTTAAAACTTCATAAATTTTATCTTTTATTATTTTAGAATCTCGCTCTCCTTTTGCAATTAAGTTTCCAGCCATATAAATAGATTTTGAAATTTTAAGAGCTTCCTCTTTTTGTTCAGGAGTTAAATATACATTTCTAGAACTAAGAGCTAATCCACTATTTTCTCTTACAATATCGCAAGGAACTATATTTATAGGTAAGAATAGATTTTTTACCATCTGTTGAATTAGTGTTAATTGCTGAGCATCTTTTTTGCCAAAATATGCATTTGTAGGTTGAGTTAAATTGAATAGTTTTAATACTACTTGTAAAACCCCATCAAAATGTCCAGGTCTTGTAAATCCTTCTAAGACATAACTATTTTGTGGAGCTTTAATTAAAACTTCATCATCTTCATACATAGTTTCAATATTTGGCATAAAAAGATAATCAACTTTACACATTTGGCAAATTTTGATATCAGCTTCCTCTTTCCTTGGATATTTATCTAAATCTTCACCTTTTAAAAATTGTGTAGGATTTACAAAAATGGATACTATAACTATATCGTTATTATCTCTTGCATTTTTTATTAAAGAGATATGTCCATCGTGTAAAGCACCCATTGTTGGAACAAATCCAATTTTTCCATTTAAGTTTTTTCTAATATTTTTCAGCTCTTCAACAGTTTTAACTATTTGCAATACTATTTCCTTTTTATGATTTTATTTTTCATTGTAGTTTGGATTTAGTTTTAATAATACTAAATCAGCAATCATATTTCCAATAAGTGTTAGAAATGCTCCAATTATAAGTATTCCCATAATTACTGGATAATCATGGCTTAAAGCACTTTGATAAAATAGCAATCCCATTCCATCTATTGAAAATATTGTCTCTAAAATTACACTTCCACCAATAACTCCTGGAAGAGATAGCCCCAGAAGAGTTATTACAGGTGGATATAAGTTTGGTAAAATATAGTATCTTAAGATTTTTTTATTATCTAATCCTCTAGCTTTAGCAAAAAATATATAATCACTTTTTAAAATTTCAATAGTTAATGCTCTTATATATAAAATCAAACTTCCAATTCCACCAAAAACTATTATAAAAATAGGTAATACTAAATGCCAAGCAAAATCTAAATAGTAATTTAAACTCCCATCATTTGGTACACTATGAAGTCCAGCTATTGGAAAAAGTTCAAATTGTATAGAAAAAATTAAAACTAAAATAAGTGCTAAATAAAAAGATGGCATTGAAAAACTTAAAAGTGATAGCTGTTTTGTAAACCTATCAAAAATTGACTCTTTTTTCATAGCAGCTTTTATTCCAAGATATAAACTTATTAAAAATACTAAAATCATAGAGATTATGTTTATTGTTAAAGTAATTGGAATTCTGCTTAAAATCTCATCTTTTACAGTAGATCCACTTGAAAAAGATATTCCAAAATCTAGTTGTAAAATTGAGTAAACCCACGAAAAAAATTGAATATATAGTGGTTTATCCAAGCCATAAATTTTTTTCAACTCTTCAATTGCTTCAGGTGTTATATTTGGATTTAGCTCACCACTTGCAAAAAATGAGTTAGGAGCTAAATTTATTGCAATAAATGAGATTAGGCTAATAATAAATAGCATAATAATAATGTATAATAATTTTTTTAAAAATAGATTCATAACATAGATTATACAAAAGATAGGATTAAATGATAGGTATTGATATAGTTAGTATTGATAGAATAAAAAAGATGTACGAAAAGTTTGGTGATAAGTTTTATGATAGATTTTTATGTGAAGATGAAAAAAAACTTGTAAAATCTCCTCAAACTGCAGCTGGTTTTTGGGCTGCAAAAGAGGCAGCTAGTAAAGCTATTGGTACTGGAATTGGAGAGATTTGTTCATTTTATGATATAAAAATAAAAAAAGATGAAAATGGTGCTCCAAAGATAAAGTATAGTAAAGATTTAAGAAAAAAATTTAAGATAAAAAAATCATCTTTGAGTGTCACTCACGATGGTGGTTTTGCAATAGCAGTTGTAGTAAATAGTTTAAAAAAATAAAGTTTGATATAAATCAACAAAAGAGTCTAAATAATATATTAGAATTTCTTTACTCTAACATAGAGCTAGTACGAGTGGACTTGCCCCGAAATCTCTCCTGATTAGTCCACCGTACAATTTTTGTTCTATTAAATTATAAAAATCAAAATAAGGTAAATTATATGAATATAGATTTTTTTCAAGATGTTGAAACAATTATTTTAAAAGATAAATTAGGAAGATTTCTTGGTGTTGATGAGGATTTTGTATATACTTTTCAAGATGTTGTAAAACTAAGTGGTCATTCTTGTCCAACAGTTGCTGGAGCTTATCTTATGACTATAAAAGCTTTAAAAGAGTTATACAAAGATGAGTTACCAGTTCGTGGTGAAATAAGAGTTGAGCTAAGAGATTCAAAAAGTTCTGGAACAACTGGAGTTTTAGCAAATGTAGCTTCATTTATAACAGGAGCAAAAGAGGAAGATGGATTTAAAGGACTTCAAGGGCAATACTTTAGAAATAATCTACTTAAATATGAAGCACCAATAAAAGGTGATATGAGATTTACAAGAGTTGATAATCAAGAAAAAGTTGAAGTTATGTATGATTTGTCAAATATCTCTTTGAGTGGTTTTGATGGAAGTTTAATGCAAAAAGGACTTCAAGGAGTTGCAACAAAAGAGGAGCTTGAAACTTTTGGAGCTGCTTGGCAAAAAAGAGTTAGTGAGATTTTATTAAAATATAAAGATGATGTAGTAAAGTTGATAATAAATAATTAAGAGAGTTTTAAAATATAAAAATGATAGTTTGTGATGAAAAATTAGGAGTTTGCTCTGTTGTGGAAGTTGATTTAAAAGATGAGTTGGAACTAGAACAACCAACACTATTTTATATTGGCGATCCTATGTGTTCTTGGTGTTATGGAATGAGCGATATTTTAAAAGATACTCAAGAGTACTGTGCTAAAAATGGTATAAAATTCCAAACTATTGTTGCAGGGCTAAGAGCTAGTGGTCAAGTTTTATGGGATAAAAGATTTAAAGGCTTTTTAAAACATGAATGGACAAATATTTCAAACAAAACAGGCAAAAAGTTCTCTTTTGAAATACTTGATTTATTAAATTTTGATTATGATACAACACCAGCTTGTAAGGCTGTTTTGATTGCAAAGATTTTAAGTTTTAATAATAGTAAAATAGTTTTAGAGTTTTTTTCTAAAATTCAAGAAAAATTTTATGCAAATTCACAAGATACAAAAAAATTAGAGTTTTATAAAGAAATTTGTGAAGATTTAAGTCTTGATTTTGAAGAGTTTTCTAAGCTATTTAAAGATAAATCTTTGGATAAAAAACTTCAAAATGAGTTTATATTTGGAAGAAATTTAAGTAGCTCTTTCCCTAGTTTAATTCTTTTAAATAAAAAACAAAAAGTAAATATATCTATTGGATATAGTAGTTTAGAAGATGTAATTTCAAGAATAAACAAAAACCTAAAGAGCTTGTAAAAGTTCTTTAGGTTTAAATAATTACTCAAAAAACTTTAAAACTGTTTGTATAACTGTAGCATTTATTAAATCTACAAAAAATGCTCCACAAAGAGGAACTATTAAAAATGCTTTATGAGAAGATCCATACATATTTGTAATTGCTTGCATATTTGCAACTGCTGTAGGAGTTGCTCCTAAACCAAAACCACAATGACCAGTTGCTAAAACACTTGCATCATAATTTTTACCCATAGTTCTAAATGTTACAAAATATGCATATAAAATCATAATTAAAACTTGTGAAACTAAAATCACAGTTAAAGCACCAGCTAGATTTGATAGTTGCCAAAGTTTAAGTGAAAGTAGAGCCATTGCTAAATATAAAGATAATGAAGCATTTCCAAAAACATCAATTGCTCTATCAAAAATCTCAATTTTTAATATATTTTCTAAAAAATTTCTTAAAATTACACCACCTGCAAGTGCCCAGACAAAAGTAGGTAGTTCAAGTGCACTTCCTTTTGCAAAGTTTGTCATAAAATCAGCAAATGCTAAACAAGCTGCAAATAGAGCTAAAGTTGATATTGCACTATTTGTAGTAATTAATCTTACCTCTTGAGGATACTCAAAAGGAACAAATTCATCAATTACTTTCTCATTTTTTAAGTCATCTTCTTTTCTAGATTTTTCACTAGCAAGCTTATATCTATTTATTAAAAATTTTGCTAAAGGTCCACCAATAAGTCCACCCATTACAAGACCAAAAGTTGCAGCTGCCATTCCTAAAGCCATAGCGCCTTCAATTGCATATTTTGTCTCTAAAATTTCTCCCCAAGCTCCAGCTGTTCCATGTCCACCAGTTAGTGAAACAGAACCAGCTATAAGACCAATAAGTGGATCAATTCCTAATAGTGTAGCAAGAGATATTCCAACAAAGTTTTGAATTATAATAAAACCAGAAACTACAAAAAGAAAAATAAAAAGAGATTTCCCACCCTCTTTTAGTTTTGCAAAATTTGCACTAAGTCCAATTGATATAAAAAATATAAGCATAAAACTTGTTTGAAGTTCGCTACTAGTTGTTATACTATGACCCCAAAAATTATATACAAAAGTAGAAATAGTAGCTGCCACAAGACCACCAGCAACAGGTTCTGGTATATTATATCTTCTTAAAAACTCAATTTTATTTACTAAAAATTTACCAATAAGCAAAACTATAACAGCTGCAATTAGTGTATAGTAGGCATTAAATGTGAAATTCATAAGTTCTCCTTTTTAAACTATTTATTATTTTTTACTTAAATTTATATATCTTTCTAAAATTATTTTTGCAGCAATTGAGTCAATTCTTCCATCTCTTACTTGTTTTACTTCACCTTTCATAAGCTCTTTTGCCTCTATTGAGCTAAGATTTTCTTCACAAAATTCAAAAGGAATTTTAAGTTCTAGTAGGTTTGTAAAGTGTTTTATTCTGTTTTGAGTATCTATATTTGAGCTTGGAAGTCCAATAATTAGTTTTTCAATTTGCCACTCTTTTAAAAAATTGGTTACTTCAAGAGCAGCTTGATTTCTATTTTTCCTAATAATAGCATTTTGTGGAGTTACAATATCACTCATAAGAGAGATTGCAACCCCAACTCTTTTTAGACCAACATCAATTGAAGCTAATCTCAATCTAAAATCTCACTTGCAACTTCAAATTTATTGTTTGCAGTCATTAGATGAATTTTTGGATGAATTTTATTAATCTCTTTAAATAGATTTTTGCTCAATTGCATTCCAACTTTATACTCCTCTTCTTCACTAATACTATGAGCTCGTTCAAGTTCATCTATCCAAAATTGAGGGACATGAATTCCTGGAACTTGTGCAGATAAAAATAGTGCAGTTCTTAGTTTTGTAATAGGAAATAGCCCAAGTATTAGTTGTGATTTTTTCTTATCACCTTCTACATTCTCTTTTGCAATTTCAAAGCTTTCAAGTAGTTTTTTTACATTTTCAATGTCAAAAACAGGTTGAGTTATAACTCCAACAGCACCGTTTTGAATCTTTAAATTCATCTTTTTTTCCAAACTCCCAAAATTTTTAGCATATGCATTTACAACTGCAAATGGAAATATCTGTTTTGGTTCAATTTTAAAAGGACGTCCAGCAAAATCCATACCATAGTTAAAAGATTTAATCATCTTTAAAAGCATTAAAGAGTTTGCTTCAAAAACACCTTTACTATTTGGTTGATCACTCATTTTTGCAGGATCTCCTGTAAGAGCTAAAATTGCTCTAATATCAAAATCATTTGCTCCTAGTAAATCAGATTGTAAAGCAATTTTATTTCTATCTCTCATTGTCATTGTTGCAATTACTGGTTTTTTAAACTCTGTTTGAAGTTTTAAAGCAGCAAAAAGTGAGTTATATTTTAATTTTGCCAAAGGATTATCTGTACAAGTAAAGCCATCAACTTTTGAATCTATTTTAAATTTTTTAATTTTTTCTACAATATTGTGCATTGATGGTTCGTGTTGAGGTGTTGTTTCAAGTGTTAAGTATTTACCATCTTGAAGTTTAGAAATTAGTGTTTCAAACATAAAAAAGCTTTCCTTTTTAAACTATTTAGTTAAATTTGGCTAATATTATACCCTTTAATATTTAAAGTTTTAGGATATTTATGAAATTAGCAGTTTTTGATTTTGATTCAACACTTATGGATGGAGAAACTATAGATTTTCTTGCAGATGAGTTTGGAATTGGAAGTGAAGTAAAAAAAATAACAGAAGAGGCTATGAGTGGAAGATTGGATTTTTTTGAATCTTTAATTCAAAGAGTAGCACTTTTAAAGGGAATGGATTATAAAAAAGTAGTTGATATTTGTGCAAATCTTCCTTTAATGACAGGTTCAAAAGAGATTGTAAAAGAGTTACAAAAAATGAATTATAAAGTTGTTTGTTTTAGTGGTGGATTTAGATTAGGAACATCACCTGCTAAATATAAATTGGGACTTGATGCAGATTTTTCAAATATTTTACACCAAAAAGATGGAGTTTTAACAGGACTTGTTGGTGGTGATATGATGTTTGGCTACTCAAAAGGTGATATGATACAAAGACTTCAAGGTCTTTTAAAAATATCAAAAGAGGATACATTGGTTTGTGGAGATGGTGCAAATGATTTAAGTATGTTTGAAAAAGCTGATACAAGAGTTGCTTTTTGTGCAAAGGATATACTTAAAAAAGAGGCAAATATAATTGTTGATACAAAAGATTTAACAAAAATTTTAGATTATATAAAGGCTTAAGAGATGAAAGAGTTTGAAGAGATAAATTACTCAATTTGGTGTGATTTTATTGAAAGAGATTTTTTAGAAAATAGATTTCAAGAGATTATAAATGATGGAACAATAAAAGGTGCAACATCAAATCCAGCTATTTTTGAATCATCAATTAAAAGTTCAAGCGCATATAAACAACAACTTTTAATGCTTCAAGCAAATGAGAATAAAGCAATTTATGAAGAGCTTGCTTTTACAGATATCAAAAGAGCAGCTGAACTTTTAGAACCACTTTATAAAAAAAACAATAACAATGGATTTATATCAATAGAGGTTGACCCACTTTTGTGTGATGATGCTTCTTTAACTATTGAAGAGGGATTAAGAATTCACAAATCTTTACACTCTGATAATGTTATGATAAAAATACCAGCAACACAAGCTGGTTATATTGCAATGAGAGAACTTACAAGTAGAGGAATTCATGTGAATGCTACTTTGGTTTTTTCACAAGAACAAGCAAAAATGTGTGCAATGGCACTTGATGAGGGAATAAAAGCTTCAAATAAAGATATAAAAGCTGTTATTTCTGTATTTGTTTCAAGATTTGATAGAGAAATTGATGGTGACTTAATCATAAAAGGTTTACCACACTCAAAACTTGGAATTATAAATGCAACAAAGTGTTACCATATAGTTGAAAAGTTTGAAAATAAAAATATTAGAACTCTTTTTGCAAGTACAGGTGTAAAAGGTAATGAACTAAGCCCTAGCTACTATGTTGATAATTTAATCTATCCAAATAGTATAAACACAGCACCACTTTCTACTATTGAAGCATGGCTTGAAATTGGTAAAAAAGAGCCTTCAGTTGTAATATCTGAAGCTGAATGTGATACATTTTTAGATCTTTTAGATAAAAATGGTTTCAATGTAGATAAAATATCTAACAAACTTTTAAATGATGGGCTTGAAGCTTTTAAAATATCATTTAAAGAGCTTTTAGAAAAAGTTAAAAATTAATTTAATATTAAGATATATTGGATAAAATTTTTCCATTAATAAAAAATAAGAAAAGGTAGCAAATATGAAAAATTGGAGCCCAAGTAGCTGGAGAGAGTTCCCTATAAAACAACAACCAACATATAATGATATAAAAACTTTAAAAGAGGTTGAACAAGAGTTAGCTAGCTATCCTCCTTTAATTTTTGCTGGTGAAGCATTAAGTTTGAAAAAACAGCTTGCAAAAGTTGTAAATGGTGAGGCATTTTTACTTCAAGGTGGAGATTGTGCTGAGAGTTTTAGCTCTTTTAATGCACAAAATATCAAAGATCTGTTTAAAGTAATGATGCAAATGGCAGTTGTATTAACATTTTCAGGTGGTTGCCCTGTTGTAAAAGTTGGAAGGGTTGCTGGACAATTTGCAAAGCCAAGAAGTGCAGATTTTGAAGAGATAAATGGTCTTAGTCTTCCATCATATAGAGGAGATATCATAAATGATATGGATTTTACTCTCGATGCAAGAGAACCAAAAGCAAAAAAACTTTTAAAAGCATATAATCAAAGTGCTGCTACAATGAACCTTTTAAGAGCATTCTCAAGAGGTGGAATGGCTGATTTAAATCAAGTGCACTTATGGAATTTAGATTTTGTTAAAGACAATACTTTAGGTGCAAAATATGAAGAGATAGCAAATAAAATTAGTGAGAGTTTGGCATTTATGAAAGCTTGTGGAATAACAAGTGAAAATACTCCACAACTAAATCAAACAACACTATTTACATCTCATGAAGCACTATTACTGAACTATGAAGAGGCACTTACAAGAAGAGATTCAATCACAGGTGATTGGTTTAACTGCTCTGCTCATATGCTTTGGATTGGAGATAGAACAAGAGAGCTTGATGGTGCTCATATTGAGTATTTTAGAGGAATTAAAAATCCAATTGGTTGTAAAGTTGGTCCATCAATGAAAGAGGATGAGCTAATTAAATTAATTGATGCTTTAAATCCAGACAATGAAGCTGGAAGATTAAACTTAATTGTTAGAATGGGTAATGAAAAAATTTCTGAACACTTCCCAAAACTTTTAGCAAGAGTTGAAAAAGAGGGTAAAAAAGTTTTATGGTCAAGTGATCCAATGCATGGAAATACTATAAAAGCTGAAAATGGATATAAAACAAGAGATTTTGAAGCTATTTTAGGTGAAGTAAAACAGTTCTTCCAAATTCATAAAGCTCAAGGATCATACGCTGGCGGAATTCATCTTGAGATGACTGGGCAAAATGTAACAGAGTGTACTGGAAGTAGATCATCTGCAATTAAACAAAGTGATTTAGCTAGTAGATATCATACGCAATGTGATCCAAGATTAAATGCTGATCAAGCTTTAGAGTTATCATTTATGATAGCTGAAACTCTAAAAGAGGCCAGAAAATAAGAGAAGGTTTTATCTTTTCTTATACAATTTAATGAATAAATACATTTTTTTAAATATCGTTTTTATAATAATTTTAATAAGCAATTCATTGTTTGCACAAAAGCCAGATGAAGTGGAAAATAAAAAATGGGCAAATTTAATTTTAATGAAAGGTATAAATCAAAGAGGTGGACCATATGCCTTTGATGATACTTATCTTGAATTTGAATTTGGTGGAAGATATGAATGGTTGGACTTATATGGATATGTTGATTTTATAGATGTAATGAATAGTAAAAGTAGCGATAAGCACGGTGGCAATAATTTCTTTGTAGATATTGAGCCTAGAATTTCTATTGATTATTTACTTGACAAAGATTTATCTTATAAAGCTTTAAAAGAGTTATATTTAGCATTTGATTACTATTATTCTGATGAGCCAAATGCAAAAGGTTTAAATATTCTTTGGATAGGAATTGGAAGTGATATAGAACTTCCTTTTTTAGGAAAAAGTGGAGTCAATTTTTATACTAGATATATAGATGAAAATTATGGAGCTAGTAATGAACATAGCTTTGATGGTTATGTTGCTCATATTAATTGGTTTAAGCCAATCCATTTTTTTGGTAAAAATCGTTTTCTATCTTTTCAAGGATATATTGACTACGAGTTTGGAAGTAAATTAAAAGCAGATAGTTTTGAAAGATATTACAGAACATCTGACTCTTTACAAGGTTATTTTGGGCTTTATTATCATGATAAACATTGGCTTTTTGGTTATGGATTAAAAGCATATAAAAATATGACCCAATGGAAAAATAATCAAGAATTAAACGGTAAAAGAACTAATACTACTGGATTTGGTCACTATTTTAGTTTAGGGTATAAGTTTTAAATTATAAATTTCAGCTGTCAAGTGTTGTTTGATAACTTAAGAAAGATTTATAAAAAAATCTTCTTATACTCTTCCTCATTCCAAGCAACTACAAGTTTATCACCATACTCTATAACAGGTCTTTTAAAAAGCATAGGTTCATTTGCAAGATACTCTTTTTTAGCTTGTTCATCAAGATTTAACTCTTTTAAATTCATAGTTTTGTATTTAGTACCTTTTGAATTAAAAAGTATATTAATATCAACTTCTTGTGACCATTTTTTAACAGTTTCTAAATCTACTTTTGTAGTTTTAAAATCTACAAAATCAATCTCTATGTTGTGGTCTTTGAAAAACTTCAAAGCATTTCGCACACTTCCGCAAGTTTTTATTCCATAAACTTTTATCATTTTTTACTCTATAATTTTTGGAACTACAAAGTAGTTGTCTTCACTTTTTGGTGCATTTTTTAAAATATTATCAGATATCTCTTTACTTGAAACTGCAACATCTTCTCTAAAAGGTGTTCCACCCTCAATTACACTTGCAATTGCCTCTACATTTGAAACATCAACTTCATTTAAGTTGTTTACAAATTCAAGCATTTGAGATATATCACTTTTTAACTGCTCTTTTTTATCATCTTCTATTTTCACACTAGAGAGTTTTTCTAATCTTGTTATTAAATTATCATCTACAATAATATTTGACATATTTTTCCTTTATCTTAAAGTAAGTATTCTATCAAAAAAAAGTTTATTTGCCTCTTTTAGCATAAAAATCTTTTTTAAATTCCACCCAATTATCTTTTAAAATAGCCTCTCTTGCTTGTCTCATTAAATCTAAATAGTAGTGAATATTATGAATTGAAGCAAGTCTAAAATAGGTTATTTCACCAGCTCTTAAAAGATGGTTTAAGTAAGCTCTTGTGAAATTTCTACAAGTATAACAAGAACAACTCTCATCTATTGGTTTAATATCCTCTTTAAACTCTGCTTTTTTGATATTCAATCTTCCAAAACTAGTAAATAGTGTTCCATTTCTTGCATTTCTTGTAGGCATTACACAATCAAACATATCAACACCACGCTCTATATTTTCTATTAAATCCTCAGGTGTTCCAACTCCCATTAAATATCGGGGCTTTTCTTTTGGCATAAATTGTGTTGTCCACTCAACAGTTTCGTACATATCTTGGTTTGGTTCACCAACGCTTAATCCACCAATTGCAAAACCATCATAATCTGTTAAACTACAAAGTTGTTCGGCACTTTGTTTTCTAAACTCTTTATCTGTTCCACCTTGAATAATTGCAAAAATATTCTGATGTGTTCCAATACCACGAGATTTTTGCTCCATGTGATAAGTAATAGCTTCTTTTGCCCATTTTGTAGTTCTTTCAATTGATTTAGCAATTCTCTCTTTTGTATTTGGAAGTGCTACTAAATCATCTAAAATCATCATAATATCAGAGTTTAAATCATATTGTGTATCAAGTACACTTTTTGGTGTAAAGTAGTGACGGCTTCCATCAATATGAGATTTAAACATTATTCCATTTTCATCAGGTTTACTATTATCGCTTAGTGAAAAAGCTTGAAATCCTCCACTATCTGTTAAAAATGAGTTTGGAAATTTTGAAAAACCATGAAGTCCACCAAATTTTTTTATTAGTTTGCTTCCAGGTCTTAAATATAAGTGATAAGTATTTCCTAAGATTATTTTTGCTCCAAGTTCTAGCATATCGTTTGCATCAAGAGCTTTTACAGTTCCTTGAGTACCAACTGGCATAAAAACAGGAGTTAAGATAGTGCTGTTGGCTGTTTTGATTGTACAAGCTCTTGCGCCTTGTGAAGTTGCATCGATTTTAAATTCCATAAATATTATAAACCTTTTTGTAAATTAGGATTTTGTTTTAAATTAATAAAAAATAGATTCTATCAAAAATCTACTATTAAACTTTTTAAGATATAATTTTGCCCATGAAAAAAATATTAATTATACTTGATGGTATTGTTGCGAAGAAGCTTTTACAAAGAATTGTAGAGTCAAATACAGGCGATAATAGCTATGATGTTGTATATATGAATGATGTAATTTTACCAATTCATAAGCCTACAAATTTTACATTTTATAAGTTTGATCCAACTTCTAGCTCTAAATTATCAATGGTTTTAGATAAAGATATTCATAGTGAAGTTTTGATGGCATTAAACTCAAAAGATGAGATGCTAAGTACTATAAAAATAATTAGAGAGTATAAAAAGAATCTTCAAATCACAATATTGGATTATTGGGGAATTAGCTTAAAAGATCCAATGGTTCACATCTATAAAGGTATAGATGTACTTGCTAATGGAATGGTTGAAAGATTACCAAATATTCCTGTTCTTGCTCAAAATATTGGACTAAAGCAGGGTGAAATTATGGAGATTAAAATTCCATTTGGAAGCTCGTATGCTTATAAATCAATTGCTACTTTAGAGCAAAAAGATTGGAGAATTTTTGGTCTTTATAGAAATCAAAAATTAGTAGAATTAAAAAGAAGTTTAGTTTTAAAACCAAACGATATAATCCTTGTAATTGGAAAACCATCTGTATTGATGAATATTTACAATGTAATTGGAAAAACTCAAGGTCAATTTCCAATGCCTTTTGGAAATAATATATATCTGTATCTTGATCTATATTTAGAAGATGAACTTAGTGTAAAACATATTTTAAGAGATACTAAATTTTTAAATGAAAAATTAAAAAACTCTCTATTAATTGTAAGAGTTACAAGACCAACTACACCAAAAATAATGACTCTTGTAAAAAATGAATTAAGAAATTTTCCTACAATAGTTTTGCATATAGATTATGCAAATAAAGGTTTTGAAGATCTGTTTAAAGAGGATAGTAGAAAGTATAATATTGGACTTATTGCACCAAGCCCTTCTATGTTTAAAGACAAAAAGATGCTTAAAAAATTAGATTGTATAAAACTTCCAATGTATAAAAAAGGTGAAGAGAATTTAAAATCATCAAAAAATATTGGAGTTGTTTTAAATGATTATCTATCTTATGAACAGATTGCTCCAATTGTTTTTGATTTAGCTAGTCAATTAAAATTAAAAGCAAAAGTATTTAATCACGATCCAATTGGACAAAAAGATAATCAAGAGAATTTATTAAACCATTTTGAGAATATTGCAAAAGTATTTAATGAAAAAGTTGAAATAGAAAGTGGTGATAAGAATCCAATTAGAGAGTTAAGAAAACAGAAAAATATTTTACAAGTACTTCCTTTAAAAGATATTATGTTTAAAAAGAGAAATTTCTTTAAAATTATCTATACAAATAGTGATTTAGTGGCATTTGATATGTATAAATTTAATCAAATTTTAATACCTATTTCAGAAGATTAAGAGGGGAAAATATGAGAGTTCATTTTATTGGAATTGGAGGAATTGGTCTTTCTGCCTTAGCTAGATTTTTAAATTTTGATGGGCATAGTGTTAGTGGAAGTGATGTTAAAAGTTCACCAATTATAAAAGAGCTAATAAATGAGGGTATTAAAATATCTTGTCCGCAAGATGCTAAAAATATAACAAAAGATTTGGATTTAGTAATTTATTCAGCAGCAGTAACAGATGAAAATCCAGAGCTTATAGAGGCAAGACTTAAACAAATAAGAACTTTAAGTAGAAAAGAGGCACTACCAATTATTTTAGGGGATAAGAAAAACTATTGTGTTGCAGGAGCTCATGGAAAATCAACTACAACTGCAATTTTAGCAACAATACTTCAAAGTAGCACTTTAATTGGAGCAATTTCAAAAGAGTTTGGAAGTAATTTTAGATATGTAGATAAAACTGTTGTATTTGAAGCAGATGAGAGTGATGCATCTTTTTTACTCTCAAATCCATATTGTGCAATTGTTACAAATGCTGAGCCTGAGCATATGGAGTATTATCACTATGATTATGATAAATTTTATGAATCTTATGAAACTTTTTTGAGTTTAGCAAAAAAAAGAGTTGTAAATGGTGAAGATAAAGATATTCAAAAATTAAAAATTGAGGATGCAACATATCTTTATCCATCAAAAGATATAAAAAATCTATGTTATACAATTAAAAATGGAGAACCCTGTACAAAATTTACTCTAAAAGATTATGGAGAATTTGAGGTTTGGGGATTTGGATTTCATATAGCTTCAAATGCCTCTTTGGCAATTTTGGCTGCTTTAAATGAGCTTGATATTGAGACAATTAGAAAAAATCTTTTAAACTATAAAGGTATTAAAAAGAGATTTGATATTGTTCAATCAAATGATAAATTTGTAGTTATTGATGATTATGCTCATCATCCAACAGAGATTGAAGCAACTATGAAATCAGTTGAGTTATATGACAACTTAACAAATTTTAACAATAGAATAGTTCTTTGGCAACCACATAAATATAGTAGAACTGCTGATAATCTAGAAGGTTTTAAAAAGTGCTTTAGAAGATGTGATGAGTTGATAATTTTACCTATTTGGAAAGTTGCTGGTGAGAAAAAACTTGATTTAAATTTAGAAAAAGAGTTTGCCTCTTATAATCCAATTTTTGCAGATAGAGTAGTATCTTACAAAGGAAAAATTGAGCTTATCAAAGATGATAAAATCATAAAAACTTATGATGAGGGGATATTTTTAGGAGTTGGAGCTGGAGATATAACTTATCAATTACGATATTAATTTTAAAAGCTAGAACTCTAGCTTTTAAGGTTTTACTTTTAATAAATAATCAACAACATTTTCTATAAATGCATCACTTTTTCTATCTTTTCTGTATGCAATATATAGTTTTCTAAGCATTTTATTGTTGCCAATTCTTGATTCATATAAAGCACCCGATTTAAGTAGTGACTCAATAGCATTTCTTGAAACAATTGAAACGGTTGGTATATCATTTTTATCTGAGTGTAAAACAGTTTGAACTATTGTTGTAGCGCTTGTAACTTCACTTGTAACATTAAAAGTATCACAATCTGGATAGTTTGCTTTTTGAAGGCTCTCTTTAAAAATAGTTCCAGTATCAGAACCAGGAGTTCTACAAACCCATCTATATGATATTAAATCCTCAGCTTTTGCTTTTGGAGGTAGTTTTTGATTTGAAAATATAACAATCTCATCTTCCATCCACTCTCTATAAATAATATCTTCATTTGCAATATAGTTTTCAACTAAAGCAATATCTATTTTTTTGTCTAATAAATCTTCAATTGCCTCATGAGAAACTGATACATTTATAGATACATCATTTCTAATATTATCTTTTAAATTATTTAAAAATCTAGGAAGAATATAATTTCCAATTATAAAACTAGCACCAAAAATAAATGCCGTGTTTTTATTCATTATTTTTAACAAATCTTTTTCTGCATTAGTTACGCACTTCTCTATTTTAAGGGCTATTGCGTGAAGCATTTGACCCTCTTTTGTAAGCCTTATACCATTTTTCTTTCTATCAACAATTTGAACATCTAAATAATCTTCTATAAACTTCATTTGTTGAGTTACAGCAGGTTGTGAAATCCCTAGTTTTGCAGATGCTTTTGAAAAAGACTTCTCTCTAACTACAGTTAAAAAAGTCTCTAATTTAGCAAAATCTTTAAGCATTTTTTTCTCCAAAAATAAATTGGCACAATAATAACATTTATTTATAAATAGAATAATTAAGAGATATAATAATTTTATAAATTTTATGGTATAATCTAAGTTTATTGGAGAAAAAAATGTCTGAAAATTTATTAATATCACTTAATGAGTCACAACAAAGTGCAGCACAACATATAGATGGACCACTTTTAATTTTAGCTGGAGCTGGAAGTGGAAAAACAAAAACGATTACAACTAGGCTTGCTTATTTAATATCAATTGGAATAGATCCAAAATCTATTTTAACTTTAACTTTTACAAATAAAGCTGCAAATGAGATGAGAGATAGAGCATTTTGCATGCTTGATTCAAATAGTTTAAATACACCTCCACTTCTTTGTACTTTTCATAAGTTTGGTCTTCTTTTCTTAAAATTTCATATAGGTGAATTAGGTAGGAAAAACAACTTTATAATTATTGATAGTGATGATAAAAGAAGAGTTTTAAAATCAATAAATAAAGAGATTCCAACAGCACTATTATCAAGTGAAATTTCAAAATATAAAAACTCAATAATAACTCCAATAGAGGCAAAAGCACAAGCTCAAGGAAAACTTTATAGTGAAATAGCAGATATATATGCATCTTATGAAGAGCATCTATTAAAAAACAATCTTGTAGATTTTGATGATTTACTTTTGCTTCCTTATAATATTTTAAAAAACAATGAAAAACTAGCTTTAGAAACTAGTAAAAAATACCAATATATAATGGTTGATGAGTATCAAGATACAAATGAACTTCAATATAGGCTTTTAAGACTACTTTGCACAAATCATAACAATATTTGTGTTGTTGGAGATGATGATCAAAGTATTTATGGATGGCGAGGAGCAACAATTAAAAACATTTTAAATTTTAATGAACATTTTAATGATACAAAAGTTGTAAAACTAGAGAAAAACTATAGATCAACTGATACAATTTTACAACATGCAAATCTTTTAATTGAACACAATCGTGACAGACTTGGGAAAAAACTTGTAGGAACAAAAGATAAAGGGAGTTCAATAAAAGTTTATGAATCAAATGATGAGAATGATGAAACTAGAAAAATAACTGAAGATATAAAAGAGCTTTTAAGTAGAGGTGAAAATGCAAAAGATATAGCAATACTATTTCGTGTAAATGCACTTTCAAGATCTCTTGAAGAGGGATTTAATAAAGTAGGACTTAACTATAAACTTGTTGGTGGAATGAAGTTTTATGAAAGATCTGAGATTAAAGATTTAATTGCATATTTTAGAATTTTGACAAACTTAAGTGATAACTTCTCAATTAAAAGAGTTATAAATAAACCAAAAAGAGGAATAGGTGCTACAACAATAGATAAACTTGAAGCAAAGGCAAATGAGCTAAAGTTACCTATATTTGACATGATTCAAAATTTAAGTTCAGATGAATTAAGTGCAATTGTTGGTAAAAAAAATGCAAGAACTATCAAAGTTTTTGAAGCATCAATTTTAGATTTAAGAGAGCAGATGAATGAATCAAAAATGAGATTTCTTGATAGTTTTGAAGATACTTTTGATTATAGAGCATCTTATGATAATCTTCCAGATGGATTTGAGAGACAAGCAAATATTGATGAGTTTTATGGATATATTAGAGATTTTTTCATTCAAAATCCACATTTAGATTTAAAAGATTTTTTAAATGAAATAGCACTTGAGAGCCAAAATGATGAGTACTCAACTGAAGCTGTGAGTATGATGAGTATTCATGCTTCAAAAGGTTTGGAATTTAAGCACCTATTTATAATTGGATTAGAAGAGGGATTTTTCCCAATTATTGGAGATGGAACTGATTTAGAAGAGGAGAGACGTTTAGGTTATGTAGCATTTACAAGAGCTATGGATAATTTAACCTTATCATTTGTTCATTCAAGATTTTATAAAGGGAAAAGAACTCAATTAAACAAAAGTAGATTTTTGATTGAGAGTGGTTTAGTAAAAGGTAGTTTAGTAATAGAAAAAAGTTCTGGATTTAAAAAAGGTGATATGGTAAACCATAAAATTTTTGGTCAAGGAAGAGTTGAAAAAGCTGTAAATGCTGGAAAAGATTATAAACTAACAATTAATTTTGGTGGACAAAAAAGAGATATTCTCTCATCATTTGTAGAAAAAGCTTAAGGATTTTTTTTGCAAAAAAGAGTTTATGAAAAGGGTGAATTAAATAGACTTTTTGTAGTAGATAAACCCATGTTTATTAGTTCAAACTTCTATTTAAACAGATTTAAAAGAGCTTTTAAAAATAAAAAAGCTGGATTTAGTGGAACGCTTGATCCCTTTGCAACTGGATGTTTAATTGTTGCTTTTGGTCAATATGCAAAACTATTTCAATATCTAAAAAAAACTCCAAAAAGATATCAAGCTGTAATTTGGCTAGGAGTTACTTCTGAATCTTATGATATAGAACGAATTTTTGATATAAATTTTGTAGATAGATTTGATGAAAATTTCTTAAAAAATGAGCTTAAAAAACTAAAAGGAAAAATTGATTATATTCCACCAAAATTTAGTGCAAAAAAAATAAACGGAATGAAAGCTTATGAATTAGCAAGACAAAATGAAGATTTTGAATTAAAAAAATCAACTATGGAAGTATTTGATATTAAATTTTTAAAATACAACCACCCTTTTATTAGTTTTGAAGTAAGTGTTAGTGAGGGCTCTTATATTAGATCATTAGCTCAAATATTTTTAGAAAACATCTCTTCAATTGGAACTTTATCATATTTAAAAAGAGTTAGTGAGGGTCAATTTAAATTTGAAAATCATAAAGAGTTAAATCCACTTGAGTATTTAGATTTAGAAAAAAACATATATAGTGGTACTCAAGAGTGGTTAGAGTTTGGTAAAAAAATTAGCATTGAATATTTAGAAAAAAAGAAGAGTGGAAAATATATAATAGAGCTTGATGACTTTTTTTCAATTATTGAAATAGTTGAAAATGAAGTAAAATATATTTTAAATAAAATTCCAAAATTAAAGGAAAATAATGATTGAAAAATCATATGCAAAAATAAATATATTTTTAAAAATAGTTGGAATAAAAGATAACTACCATCTAATAGCATCAAGATTTGTAAGGGTAAAAAATCTTTTCGATACTATTTCATTTACAAAAAAAGATGTTGAAAACTTTACTTTAGAGGGTGATTTTTCATGTTTATTAGAGAAAAATACAGTTTATAAAGCCTATAAAGAGCTAGAAAGTTTTAGTTGTGTAAAAGATTTTTTTAAATCTCATATTGTAAAAATAGATAAAAAAATTCCAGAGTTTGCTGGGCTTGGTGGTGGAAGTTCAAATGCAGCAACATTTATAAATATGGTAAATAGATATTGTAATTTAAATTTATCAAAAGATGATTTAGCAAAAATTGGCTCAAAAATTGGTGCAGATGTAGCTTTTTTTATATATGAATATGATAGTGCAAATGTTAGTGGAGTTGGAGAGATAGTTGAAAAGTTTGATGAAGATATGTTAAATATTGAAGTTTTTACTCCAAAAATATCTTGCGATACAGCAAAAATATATAAAACATTTAGAGAAAATTTTTATAAAGAGCTAAATAAAGATGAAGTTAAAGAGCTTTTTGCTACAAATTCAAAAGATATTTTAAAAAAATTTGATATAAAAAATGCTAATGATTTATATCTTCCTGCTCTGTTTTTAGAGAAAAAACTAGAAGATTATGCAAAAGAAAATTGGTATTTTAGTGGAAGTGGAAGCTCATTTTTTAAAGTTTTATAAGGATAAGGTTTGGCAAAAAAAGAAGCAAAAAAGAGTTTAGTTTTTAAAAATAAAAAAGCATTTCATGACTTTACAATTTTAGACAGCCTTGAGGCTGGAATTATGCTTGAAGGTAGTGAAGTAAAAGCTATTAGAGAAGGAAGAGTAAACTTAAAAGATAGTTTTGTAAGAATTATAAAAGGTGAAGTTTTTTTATTAAATGCTCATATATCTCACCTAGGTACAACACACTTTACATATAGACCTGATGAAAGAAGAGCTAGAAAACTACTACTTCACTCAAAACAGATATCAAAAATGTATGAAAAAGTTACAAAAGATGGAATAACATTAATATGTACAAAACTCTATTTTAATGATAAAAATATGATAAAAGTTGAAGTAGCAACAGCTCAAGGTAAAAAGTTACATGATAAGAGAGAAGATTTAAAAGCAAAAAGTATGAAAAGAGAAACAGAACAAGCTTTAAAAGCCTATAAATAAGATAACTTTTCTCTTGATTTTTTTCTTCAAAAATCCTTCTAATCGTTAATTTATTGTTAATTTTTTTGTTAATTTTAAGTTTCACTTGGATATTATTTTGCTCAATGAGTGACATTTTGTGACTTGTATATAAATTTTGTAGGAGGAAATTGATGCAAAACGGTGCACAAATTGAGTATGACTACTCGGTTGCTAAGTATTTTACGTTTGCTACAATATTGTTTGGTATCATAGGTATGACAATAGGTGTTGTACTTGCTTTTCAATTAGCTTTTCCAGAGCTAAACTATCTAGCAGGTGAGTACGGTACATTTAGTAGATTAAGACCTTTACACACAAATGGTGTTGCGTTTGGATTTGCTTTAAGTGGTATTTTCGCAACTTGGTATTATGTATCACAAAGAGTTTTAAAAGTTTCATTAAAAGAGTCACCTTTTTTAATGGTAATCGCTAAATTACACTTTTGGTTATATTTCATAACAATTCTTTTAGCTGTTGTTACACTTTTTATGGGTATTACAACATCAAAAGAGTATGCAGAACTTGAATGGCCACTAGATATTCTAGTTGTTGTTTGGTGGGTTTTATGGGGTATTTCTATTTTTGGAATTATAGGAATTAGAAGAGAAAGAACACTATATATCTCTATTTGGTATTATATTGCAACATTTATTGCTGTTGCTATGTTATATCTATTCAATAATATGGAAGTTCCAACTTATTTTGCTTCTGGTGGATATGGTTCATGGATTCACTCTGTTTCTATGTATTCAGGAACAAATGATGCTTTAGTTCAATGGTGGTATGGACATAATGCTGTTGCATTCGTATTTACTACTCCAATTATTGCAATGATTTATTATTTCTTACCAAAAGAATCAGGACAAAATGTTTATTCTTATAAACTTTCTATCTTAGCATTCTGGGGTCTATTATTTGTTTATTTATGGGCTGGTGGACACCACTTAATTTATAGTACTGTTCCAGATTGGATGCAAACTATGGGTTCTGTTATGTCAGTTGTTCTAATTTTACCATCATGGGGATCTGCAATTAATATGCTTTTAACTATGAAAGGTGAGTGGAATCAGTTACAAACAAATACATTAATTAAATTTATGATTTTAGCTTCAACATTCTATATGTTAAGTACAATTGAAGGACCAATTCAATCAATTAAATCAGTAAATGCTATTGCACACTTTACAGATTGGATTCCAGGACACGTTCATGATGGAGTTTTAGGATGGGTTGTATTTATGATTATGGCAGCACTATTCCATATGGTTCCAAGAATGTTTAAAAGAGAGTTATACTCTAAGTCTCTAATGGAAACACAATTCTGGTTACAAACAGTAGGTATTGTTCTATACTTTACTTCTATGTGGATTGCTGGTATTACACAAGGTATGATGTGGAGAGCTTATGATGAATATGGTTCATTAGTATACTCATTCATTGATACAGTTACTGTATTACATCCATACTATACAATCAGAGCAGTTGGTGGGTTATTATATCTAATAGGATTCTTTATGTTCGCATATAACATTTATAAAACAATTAAATGTGGAAGAGTACTAGATAAAGAACCAGTAAATGCAACTCCAGTAGCTGCTTAAGAAAGGAGAAAAAATGTTTCATTGGTTTGAACAAAGACCGTTTTTCTTTGCGGTACTAGTATTTATATTTATTTCATTTGCGGGTATTATCGAAGTAATTCCAGATTTTGCAAAACAAAGTAGACCAACAGTTGGTACAAAACCTTACTCTGTATTGGAACTTGCAGGAAGACATGTATATATTAAAGATTCATGTAATGCTTGTCACTCACAGTTAATTAGACCATTTAAATCAGAAACTGATAGATATGGTATGTACTCTTTAAGTGGTGAGTATGCTTACGATAGACCATTTTTATGGGGATCAAAAAGAACTGGACCAGATTTAATGAGAGTTGGAAATTATAGAACTACAGATTGGCATGAAAATCATATGTGGGATCCAGTAGCTGTTGTTCCTGGAAGTATTATGCCAGCATATAAACATCAATTTACAAATATAGCTGATATAGAGACTGCGTATGCAGAAGCTATAACAATTAAAAAAGTGTTTAACACACCATATGATCAAGATGGTATGCCAAAACTTGGAACTTGGGAAGAAGCTAAAAAAGCTGCTTTAGCTGAGGCACAAGAGATAGCAAACTCAATGAGAAATGAAAAAGTTAAACAAGCTGTTGCAAATGGTGAAGTTCCTGAAATAGTTGCATTAATTGCATATTTAAATTCTTTAAAATAAAAGGCTTAAGATGGATTATGAAGCACTAGTAAATTTACAAGGTTATGTTAAATTCTTTCTTATCTTAATAGTATTTGTACTATTTTACTCTTATGCTTTCTCTATTTACAGAAGAGATAGAAAAGGGGAAAGAGATTTTGAGAAGTACTCTAAACTTGTACATGATGACTCAAGTGTTTCAGAACCTCTTGAAAAAAGAGAAGAGAAAGAAAAAGTTATAGGTAATAAGGAGAAATAAGATGAAATCTATGGTTATAGGTGGAATAATTCTTATCATCGCATTAATGGCAGGAACTTACTATGTTGCAGGTGACGCTTTTAATACGGATGATTATATCAATGCTTTAACATTTTTAGGGGCAGCTGCTATTATTACAATTAGTACATTTGTTGTTCTAAAATATGTTAATCAGATGAAAAATGACAGAGCAGGTGGTGATCTTGCTGATGAGAATTGGGATGGAATTGGTGAGTATAAAAATCCTGTTCCAACAGGTTGGGCACTAGCATTTATTGGAACAATTCTTTGGATGTTTTGGTATTTTACAATTGGTTACCCAATTAATGGATTCTCTCAAATTGGTCAATGGAATGAAGAGACAAATGCATATAATGCGAAGTTTGAACAAAAATGGGTAAATCCAAATGAGTCAACTTTGAATGCAATGGGTCAATCACTTTTCTTAGTTCAATGTGCTCCTTGTCATGGAGTTGATGCAGAGGGAATTGATGGTAAAGCACAAGACTTAACAAAAAGAATGAGTAAAGATCAAATTGTTTATGTAATTAAAAATGGTGCAAACAATTTAACAGAAGCTTTCCCAGGTGGAATGCCTCCTATGATGTTACAAGATGAAAAAGAGATATCTGATGTAGCTGAATATATCGCAAGTGGATTCAAAGGTGAAGCTCCAGCTGCTTATGCAACTTGTGCTACTTGTCACGGTGATAACGGAGAAGGTATGCCATTTGTAGGTCCAAATATTAAATCTTATGATGATGGTATTGTACTTGCTGTATTAAAACAAGGTAAAAAAGGTCTTCTAGGAGAGATGCCTCATTTTAATGGAAGATTAAATGAGACTCAAGAGAGAGCTTTAGCTTCATATATTAGAAGTATAGGAGATAAATAATGGCAAATAATACACAAATGAATGAAAATGAGAGAGGAATCTTTAAACTAAATGGTATTTCTGGAATGCTAATAGCTGTTGTTTTATTACTAACTATTTTAGCTGTTTTAGTTACAAGTGCTGTTTTAGTTCAACAAAGAGAGGCTACAAACTATTACTCTATAAACCAAGATTTACAAGGTTTAAAAGCAAATAGTCCTGAAAACCATAAACATTACCAATTAATTGGTAATGAGAAATAAGGAGTAGAGTATGGAGAAAATTATAGGTATTTTACTTTTAGTTGCTGCTGTTATGACTGCATACTATGCATTTTTTGATGCTGCAAAAGTATATGTTGGTTAAATGAAAAGATTAAATTCTTTAAAAGTAGGGGTGATTTTATCACTTCTACTTTTTTTATATACAAACGGTTTTGCTCAAAATTTCTTATTAAATGGAGATTTAGTTGATATTAGAGCAAAAGAGAAGATTTTACAAATGGGTAATGAAGTAAAATCAAAATTAGGTGTAAATATCTATTTGGATTCAAAAGTTGATTTAAATATTGATCCAAAACTTCCTACAAAAGATAGATTAAATCTTATTAAAAAATATGAAGATAATATTTTAAAAAATTTAGAACAACCTTATGTTTTATTAACAATTGCAATGGAACAGATGCATGTTAACTTATATTTTAGTGATAGTTTAAAAAATATAATAGATAAAGATGATATTTTAAATGGTTATGTAGTACCACTTTTAGCTTCAAAAGACAAAAATACATTAGCTTCAAAAGTTAGTGCTGCTACATTAAATGGATATGCGGCAATAGCAGATACATTAGCTGAGTCACAAAAAATAAAACTTGAAAGCAGTATTGGTAGTGAAGGAAAAGTATCAAGCACTATTTGGAGAGTATTTATCTATTTCTTGGTTATTTCAGGTTTGTTAGCATATACTTATGCAGTTTTAAGAAAGAGAAAATAATATGAAAAAAAGAAATTATTGGCCACTATTTTTTATAGGCATATTTAGCTTTGTTTTTTCAATGATAATATGGACTGTCACTCAAGCTTTAAAAGCTCCTGTTATTGAAGATAAAAGCTTTATAAATAAGTATCAATATGTTGATGAGAATTATAACTCTATTATGGAATCAAATATGAGATTTTTAAATAAATATACTCTAAATTTTGATTTAAATGGAACTAGATTTCCACTTACAACAGATGATATAAAGTTTGGTCAAAGAGTTTTAGAAAAATTTTCAAATCATAAAAATATTTTGAAAATAGGTGAAAATAGTTTAAAAGTTGAGATTTTGGACAATAAATCAAATGAAAAAAAAGTAGCCAATATTGATCTTTTGGTTACAAAAACAATGTCAGATGAGAGTGATATTGAGTTAAAAAATGATAATTTTAAAGAGACAAATAGAGTATATGAGACAAATTTCAATTTAAAAGAGGAGACTAACTGGATAATAACAGGTAAGTTTGAAGTTGAAAATGAAACAGGTTATATACTTATAAAGACAAATGCACGATAAAAAAACATTATATGTTTTTCCTACAAGTAGATCAATAAGAGAGTTTATCTTTGGTTTTAAAGCTAAAGATACTCTTCTTCCTTCAGCAATTACAATTGATGAACTTTTAAAAAAATCTATAAATTTAAATAGTAAAAAATATGAATCAAAAGAGCAAAGAGTTATATTTTTAAATGAAGCTATAAAAAATGTAGATTTAAATAAACTTGGTTTCTCAAAAAACTTTGCACAATTTTTAAAACAAAGTGATTATATATATAGATTTTTTTTAGAGTTAAGTAGTGAAAATAGAAGAATAGATGATATTAAAAGAGCTGATACATATATGTTTTATAATGAACATCTTGAAATATTAGATGAGATTTTAAAAAATTATCTATCAATTTTAGAAAAAAATAGCTGTGTAAATAAGATAAATTTAAATAAAAACTACACAATAAATAGTAAATTTTTAAGTAGATTTGAGAAAATAATCATTAAATTTGAAGGATATTTCACAAAACAGGAGTTTGAAATCATCTCAAAAATTTCAGATTTTATTGATTTAGAAATAGAGTTTTATAAAAATATTTATAATAATAAATCTATAGAGATATTTAGTGATTTTAATTTTGAATTTAAAGATGATTGTAAGTACTTAATAAATTTATCAAAAAAAGAGCTAATAAGTGAACATAGAGTTGATAAAAACAACAATATAAATATCAAAGGATTTGCAAATAGAGTAAATCAAGTTGCTTTTATAAAATCAACTATCGTTAATTTAGTAAATCGTGGAGTTGATGCTTCTAATATTGCTGTTGTATTACCAAATGAAGATTTTGCAAAAACATTAAAGTTAAATGATAAAGAAGAGTATTTTAACTTTGCAATGGGAAATGATATTTTAAATAAAAATTTGTACCAAAAAGCGTATGTTGTATCAAACTATATAAATGAGGATGATATAAAAAATATAAAAAGTTTAGAGTTTTTTCAAATAGATAAAAAAAATATTGATGAAAATATTAAAAAAGTATGGAATAATAGACTAAATATTGATAATTTTAGATTTATAACTAACTTTATAAAAGAGAACGAAACAAATAAAGAGTTATTAGAGAAATACGATGAGATGGTATATTTTTTAGAATCTCTATTTTTTACAAATGAGACTTATTTAAGAATTAAAGATGCTTATAAAATATTTTTACAAAATTTAGCAAGTATTAAATTAGATGATATTAACTCTGGAAAAATTACAGTTATGGGACTTTTAGAAACCAGAGCAATAAATTTTGATGCTGTTATAATTTGCGATTTTAATGAGGAGTTTATTCCGAAAATATCTATAAAAGATAAGTTTTTATCTTCAAAAATAAAAAAATTAGCCTCTTTACCTACAACAAAAGATAGAGAAAATCTTCAAAGATACTACTACAAAAGATTAGTTGATAATTCAAAAGAGGTTTTTATATCTTATGTAAACTCAAAAGATAGCTCAATATCAAGATTTGCCTATGAGCTTTTTGATTATAAGCAAGATAAACTTTTTGATACAGAGTACAAAGATATTTTATATACAAATATAAAGTTTGAACATAGTAATGAAAATATAGTTCAAAATATAGATTTAAAACAATTTACTTGGTCTGCAAGTGCTTTAAAAACATATTTAGAGTGTAAAAGAAAGTGGTATTTAAACTATATTTTAAAAATAAAAGAGCATACAATTTCAAATTTGCCAAAGAGTTTTGAACTTGGAAATATAGTTCATAAAATTTTAGAAGAGTATTATAAAAGCAGTAATACAAATATTGATGATCTGTTTATAAAATATAGAGCAAATAATCCATTTTTAACTTTAGATTTAGAGATTTATAAACAAAAAGTTAAATCTTTTATAGAGTTTGATAAGAAAAGATTAGAAGATAGAGAGATTGTAGAGTTAGAGAAGAGTTTTATTGTTGATTTTAATGATTTCAAAATTACAGGAGTAATTGATAGAGTTGATAGATATAAAGATTGCTATGAAGTAATTGACTATAAAACTTCAAGAAATTTAAAAGTTGATACAGAAAAAAATTATGAAAAAAGTTCTGATTTTCAATTGGAGTTCTATTTTTTAGCTATTAAAACTCTATATGAACCACAACAAATAAGAGCTTTTTATTATGATATTTATGAAAATTTACTAAAAGAGGAGATTGCTTTAGAGCCAAAGTTGGAACTTTTAAAAGCTATTTTTGATGATTTTAAAAATCAAAGTAAATCACAAATAGATTTTTGTAAAACAGAAGATAGTTCAAAGTGTGAATTTTGTCCTTATAAAACTATCTGCAACAAAGATTAGTTAAAAAAGCTATTTAAGCTTTTTTAACATTCTAATAGCACTACAACCATCTGGATAGTAGTTTAAAATTGTTTTCCACTCACAATATTTAAAACCTTTATATCTTCTTCTAAGAGCTTTATTATCCTCTCTAACTTCCAAAATAACAGTTTCAAAACTATTTTCTAAAGCATAATTCTCAATAGCATCAAAAAGTGCTTTAGCTGCAGCTGTTCCTTGATACTCTTTTAAAACAGCCAAAGAGTTAAACCAAATATGTTTTTTATTTATAATTACACCCAAAGAGTAACCAACAATTTTAAAATCTTCAATCCAAGTAAAAACAATAGTGCTTTTTTTATTTAAAAGTTTATAAAACTCTTCAAAACTTAGCTTAAAATAGATACTATCTTCAAACATAGAGTTTTCAATAAACATAAGTTGTTCTATATCATTTTTTGATGCAATACTTAACATTTTTTAGCCTTATTTTTGATAAATTGTATATTTTGGTACAAGTTTATCAGGTCTATATGACATTTTTACTTTTTTTAGATTTTCAAACCCCATGTCATCACCAACATTTATATATGTACTATTATACTCATCTTTTAAAAGTTTTGAAAACTCCCTAAATATAAACTGAGCACAACCTAAAACTTCAAAATCAGTCTTCTCTAAAATTACACTTGATGTATGATCATTTATCTTCTCACCAACTGTAAAACCTTTTAACTCATCATCAATAAAAATAACAATTCCAACAATATCCAATTTATCATATTCGCTTAGAATCTTTTTAACTGCAAATCTCTCAAAATAGATACCATCCATAAAAATTTCAACTTCCTCTTTTGGCATATATTTTGTTCTATCACTAACCCATTTATTAAATAGATTTAAAATTAAAGTAGAGTGAACTTTTGTATCAAGAATCTCAATTCTATAGTTTGGATAAGCTTTTTTAAACTTATTTATCTCATTTCTTTTTGATTTATAAGCATCACCTTTTAGCTCAATTAAGTCATCAATTTTATAAATATAATCTACCAGTTTTTTCTCAATTAAAAAATCTTCTAAAGCCTCAAAGATTAATGTACCCTCTTCAAGATGATTTATAAATCCTTCTAGCATCTCTTCGTGAACATACTCAATTTTTGAGTAGTATTTGTTGCTATTATTTGCATTCATAATCTCAAAGCATTTAAAAATTGCTTTATGAACACTCTCTTTTTTACCCAAAGGTGGAAGAAGCATAGATAACTCTCCACCACTTAAAACAAAAAAGCAAAAAGTATCTTCTATAATGCAATAAAAACCGCTAGAAGAGCTTAACCAAATATAGTTTTGTGCAAATGTATAGTCGCTTAAATCGACATTTATCTCTTTTAAATATTTTTTCATTTGATCTTTTGCTTTTATATCAAATGGAATTAATGGTACACTGTTTATTGTCAAAGTTGACAAGATTTACTCCTTTAGAATTTTGCGAATTATACTACTATTTTAAGGTTTTGCAGTTGATAAAATAAGAAAAAATGAATTTTGTGTAAAGTGCCATTTCTTGGCACTTTATGAAGTTATTTTGTAAAAATTTTAGATTAGAATTTTAGATTTAGACCAATATATGGTTTAATACTATTTTGAGTAATCTTATATTCATAAGTAGTAGAAGTGTTATCTTCATATTTAATTTTTTCCCATTTTTTATAGTTGTAATCTATTCCTATATAAAAAGATAAATCATCAGTTGTTTTTAAATCAACACCAGCTCCAAGAGTTAAAGATAGAGCAGATACATCACTTTCTTGGAATTTATTGTCTAAACTTATATTTGCAATACCAAGCCCTAATTTTGCAAAAGGGTAGAGATTATTTACTACCTTTTCTTTTTTAATCCACTCAAGACCAAACTCTTTTTGTTTAAAATCATCATCTAATGCATTTATTGAAAAATCTTTATATTTTGCACGTTCATAATATAGTTGAAGATAGTTATTGTCACCTAATCCTTGTCCTACTAAAATTTTGTATGCATTAGCATTTTCTGAATCTGATACACCGCTATTTTTTTCCTTGAATTGAGTTACAGCTGCACCATATTGTAAGCCTAAATAAGTCTTGGTATCAGCCATAGAATTTGTTAAAATCATAGAAGATAAAGTACCAATAAGCAAAAGTTTTTTCATTTTATTTCCTTATGTAAAATTTATTTAAAAATTATATTATCCAAAAATAGATAATTTTTCAAATTTTTTAATTTAAAATTAATTTTTAGTTTGTATTTGTAGCTATTAAAACATCTTCCATCATTTTTGTAATATCACCATCCAAAATTGCATCTACATTTGAATATCCAATGTTACTTCTACTATCTTTTATTTGTTGATATGGTTGTAAAACATAAGATCTAATTTGATGTCCCCAACCAATCTCACTCTTATCACCACTATTTTTACTATCTCTTTGTTTTTCAAGTTCAAGCTCATATAGTTTTGATTTTAGCATTTTAAATGCACTATCTTTGTTTTTGTGTTGAGATCTATCATTTTGACACTGAACAACAATTCCAGATGGAATATGAGTGATTCTAATAGCACTCTCTGTTTTATTTACGTGCTGACCACCAGCACCACTGGCTCTGTATGTATCAATTCTAATATCTTTATCTTCAATTACAATATCAATATTATCATCAATTTCAGGACTCACCATTACAGATGTAAAAGATGTGTGTCTTTTTGCATTTGAATCAAATGGAGAGATTCGCACAAGTCTGTGAATTCCATTTTCAGTCTTCATGTATCCATAAGCATTTTCACCTCGTATTACAAAGCTTACATCTTTTATTCCAGCCTCATCTCCAGCTTGATAATCTAAGATTTCAACTTTAAAATCATTTCTTTCAGCCCATCTTAAATACATTCTGTACAATATACTCGCCCAATCTTGAGACTCTGTTCCACCAGCTCCTGGATGAATTGTAACAATAGCATTTAGTGCATCATCAGGATTTGAAAGCATTACAGATATTTCAGTTGATTTAATTAAATCTTCTAAATCTTCAGCCTCTTCATATAAAAGCTGTAATGTATCTTCATCTTTTTCACTATACGCCATTTCATAAAGTTCATTTGTACCATTTAAAGAGTCATAAGCTTTATTAAACTTATTTAATTTTCCTAAAATTCTATTTTTTTCTATTCCAATTTTTGTGGCATTTTCAACATCATTCCAAAAATCTTGACTAGCTTCAAGCTCAATTATCTCTTTTAATCTAGCATTTAACTCATCTGGTTTTAAAATACCTTTTATATTACTTAGTTTTGTATTTAGTAATTTTAGTAATTCCGAATATTCGTACGCATCCATATATGCTTAATCCTTATTTTAATTATTAGTTAATTGAATCTAAATATTTTTTAATATCTTTTACAGTTTTATCATTTAAATTATTTATATGAAAACTTGAATATACTGAACTTGATTTATTTCCAACTCCATGAACATACTCTTTATAACCAGCTAACATATCATCTTCGCTAAGTTTATTTAGTCTTGAACCACCAATATAGCTCTCACCTTTTTCTCCATGACAGTTTTGACATTTTGAGATATAGATAGTTTTTGCATCTTCAACTCTAACCTTTGCTTCTTGCTCTTTTTTTAAGTCCTCTTTCTGTTTTTGTTTTGCTAAAACCGAAGCACTAATAGCATCTAAATCCATTTGAGCAATATTTTGATTAGAGTTACTGTTTTGTTGCTCTTTTTTAAATATATAAATATAGTTATTTCCATTTATTTTTATATCTGAAACAATATAACCCATTTTTTTCATATCATTAACTGAATGTTTTCCAGCACACTCACCACCATCAAGTGCTACTGTCTCAATTGTTGATAAAGATTTATGATTCTCTTTAAAACACATTGTTGTACTTGCAGATACAACTGTAGCTAAAAGTGAAATAGCCAATAAAACTCTTATTTTCATAATAATTCCTTTTAAATAGATAGACTAACAATACAATCTTTCATAATTGTAGGTTTAGTAATTTTTAGTTTAAGATTAAAAATATCATAATTTTCATTTAAAATTTGTTTTAAATCTTCTAAAGCATCTTCAAGTAAAAAATATTTCATCTGTTTTACTCTATTTTTGATTAGCTTAGAAACTTCAGCATAATCTATAAATTCGCCATTTTTAAACTCATACTCAAAAGATATATTAATTATAACTTTCTGCTTTTTTACTCTTTCAAAATCAAGTATTCCAATAATTGTTTTAAAAGATAGATTTTCAATCTCTATTTTCATACAACTTTTTTCTCTTCACCTTTTACAAGTCTAATAATATTTGGGATATGTTTATAAAAAACTATAAAAGCTATTAAATACATTGGTACGTTTGATCCAACATTTAAACCATCATATATAAAATTTGCACTTACTAAAACAGCTATTAGTGCAATTAAAGAAGATAAAGATGATATTTTTAAAACTTTTGCGCAAAATGCCCAAACAATAGCACCAATAATAGTAGCATATGGAATTAAAACTATGTAAGCACCAAGTCCTGTTGCTACACCTTTTCCACCTTCAAATCCTAAAAATATTGAGTAGCAATGACCTAAAACTCCTAAAACTGCAATCATCCATAGTGTCTCTTGGCTTACATTAAAGCTAATAGCAATTAAAAGAGTAATAGTAACTTTAATTGCATCTAAAATAACTGTTGCAAGACCTAGTTTTTTTGCCAACTTTGGGTCTTTCTCTTTTACAACTCTTAAAACATTTGTAGCTCCAATACTTTTGCTTCCAGACTCTTTTACATTAACACCTGCAAAAATTTTTGCCAAAATAAGACCAAAAGGAATAGAACCAGATAAATAGGCTAATATATAGAAAATTATATTTTGATTTGTCAGAAAATCCATCAAATACCTTTGTTGTTTTTTAAAATTAAATGAGATTATAACTAAATTTTTGATATATTCCCACTTAATAAAAATTTAGAAGGTACTACTATTGAATTTAAAAGAAGAGATTTTAAAACTAAAAAAAGAGTTAGATGTTACTGTTGTAGCCCATTTTTATCAAAGAGATGAAGTTTTTGAATTAGCTGATATTACAGGTGATAGTTTAGAGCTTGCTAAAAAAGTTATGGATACTAAAACAAAATATGTAGTCTTTTGTGGTGTTGGTTTTATGGGAGAGAGTGTAAAAATAATGAGCCCCGAAAAAATAGTTCTAATGCCAAGAATTGCTTGTTGTGCAATGGCAAGAATGATAGATGAGGGTTATTTTGAAGAGAATTTAAAATTAATAAATGAAGCTGGAATTTCAAATGAAAATATTTTACCAATCACATATATTAACTCAAGTGCAAGAGTAAAAGCAAGAGTTGGAATGATGGGTGGAATGGTTTGTACATCATCAAATGCTTACAGAATTATAGAAAAAGGATTAGAATCTGGTAAAAAAATATTTTTTGTTCCAGATCGTTGTTTGGGACAAAATTTTGCTAAAAGTTTAAACCTTAAATCAGCAGTTGTTGGAGATGGAACTAATTTAAAAGATGCAGATATTATCTGTTACAATGGATTTTGTAGCGTACATCAACAATTCAATGTTGATGATATAGATTTTTATAGAGCTAAATATCCAGGTATTTTGGTTGCAGTTCATCCTGAGTGTGATCCAAAAGTTTGTGAAAAAGCTGATTTTATTGGATCAACTTCACAACTTATAACATATATAAAAAATTTACCAATTGAGCAAAAAGTTGTTGTTGGAACAGAGTTTAATATGGTAAATCGTTTAAGAGAGAAAAATACATATATTTTAAGTTCAACAAAACCAGAGTGTCCAACTATGAATGAGACAACTTTAGAGCATTTATATGCAACTTTAAAATCTATAAAAGATAACAAAATATCTCCACTAACAGAGATAACAGTAGATGAAGATACTATAAAATGGGCGAAAATAGCTCTACAAAGGATGTTTGAGATATGATAAATATAAAAAGATTTGTAAAACATGCAATCAATGAAGATAATGGAAGAGGGGATCTGTTTTATGATATTGCTCCTGAAGGTAAATTTACAGCAAAAATAATTTCAAAAAGTGAAGGAATTTTAGCAGGTGTTAAGTATGCAGAGATTTTGGCTCAAACAGAAAAAATAAAGATAAATTTTTTAAAAAAAGATGGAGATAAAATTCTTGCTGGTGATATTTTAGCAACACTTGAAGGAAGAGCTGCAAAACTTCTATCATGCGAGAGAACACTTTTAAATATGCTTCAACACGCAAGTGGAATTGCAACAATGGCAAATAGGTATGTAAAAAAACTTGAAGGTTACAAAGTTGTTTTACTTGATACTAGAAAAACACGACCACATTTAAGAGATTTTGAAAAGTATGCTTCAAGAGTTGGAGGAGCTATAAATCATAGGCTTGGACTTGATGATTGTTTGATGTTAAAAGATACTCACTTAAGAACTATTGATGATCTTTGTGAGTTTGTAAAAATAGCTAGAAAAAGAATCTCTTGGGTTACAAAAATAGAGATAGAGTGTGAGACAATGGAACAAGTTATTAAAGCTATGAGTGCTGGTGCTGATATTATTATGTGTGATAATATGACTTTGGATCAAATAAGAGAAGTTGTAATGTTTAAAGATAGCTCATATCCTCATGTTTTAATTGAAGCAAGTGGAAATATAAATCTTGATACTATTTGCGATTATGCAAAAACAGGTGTTGATGCTGTTAGTAGTGGAAGTATAATTCATCAAGCAACATGGCTTGATTTTTCAATGAGAGTTGATTAATAAATTATGAAAAAAGATTTTACTTTTAAAAATCAAGTTGATACAAATTTATATCAAGAGGCTTTAGAGCTAATAAAAAATAGTAGATATATTTTATTAATAACTCATGTAAATCCAGATCCAGATTCTATTGGGTCTGCTTTAGCTATTTCAAACCTTTTGTATGAAAATAAGATAAAACATAAGGTTTTTAATATTAGCTCTGATTTGCCACAAAACTTAGATTTTTTAAGTAGATTTGAAAAAATAACAGATATTTTTCCACCATTTTATGACTTAGCTATAAGTTTTGATTGTGGAACTTATAAACGACTTGGATTTGAAGTGCCAAAAGATATACCTTTGATAAATTTTGATCATCATGCTTCAAATGAGAATTTTGGAACTATAAATATAGTAGATCCATATAAAAGTAGCACAGCTGAACTTGTGTTTGAGTTTTTTAAATATAATGGTTTAAATATATCAAAAAATAGTGCTATTGCACTATATAGTGGTATTTATGATGATACTTTAGCTTTTTCTCTTCCAAGATGTGATGAGAAAACATTTAAAAAAATAAACTTTTTAGTTGAGTGTGGAGCTAATCCTTCATTTATTGCAAGTAAGCTTTTACGAAGAGACTCTTTGGCAAAATATAGAATTATTCCAAAAGTCTTAGATAGTTTAGAGCTTCATCAAAGTGGAGAGATAGCAACAATTTATGCTCTTGGTGAGTGGTTTAAACAAACAGGAGCTCATAGTAGAGATTGTGAAGATGCTCTTGATATGGTTATGAGTATGAGTATTGTAAAAATAGCTCTTTTTGTTAGATATATAAATGGAAGTTGCAGAGTATCTTTAAGAAGTAAAGGTGATATTGATGTATCGAAAATAGCAAAGATTTTTGATGGTGGAGGTCATTTTAATGCCTCTGGATGCACAATACAAATTGGTGATGTAGTTGAAGTAAAAAATTTAGTGTTAAAGGAAGTAAAGAAGATTTATGCGTAAAAAAGGTTATTCAAATATTATAATTATTGTTGTTTTATTAGCTATTGTAGGTTTAGGTTCATATATTTTTTTATTAGGTAAAAGTAAACCAGATATATATTTTCAATTAGAGACAAATGAAGAGAAAATTTATTGGAATCTTAGAAAAGAGTTAGCTGTTGATATAGTTAGTAAAAGAAAAATTGCAAATTTTAAAGCAGTTTTAAAAGATGGTGAAAACCTAATAGAACTTGATAGTAAAATTTTAAAAGAGGATTTAGATTCACAAGTTCATACATATTTAATTTTTCCACCAAAAACAAATAATTTAAATTCATCATCGAATTTAATTTTAGAAGTTACTGCAATGGATGATAATAAAATAAACCATTTATTAAAAGAGGAATCAACAAAAAATGTTGATATTGTTATAGATAGAACATATCCAAAAGTAGAAGTTTTATCAAACTCTTACTCTATAAAACAAGGTGGTAGTGCTGTTGTTGTTGCAAAAATTGAAGATGCTAATTTAAAAGATTATTATGTAACTTTTAATGATGATGTTATATTTGAACTATTTCCATTTGAAAAAGAGGGTTATTTTGTATCAATTGTAACTTGGCCAATTGATTTAAAAGAGTTTAAAGGGTTCAATATTGTAAGTATGGATAAGGCTGGAAATAAAACAATTCAAAGAGTTCCTTATTATATTCAATCTTATGAACCAAAAATTGATAAACTAAAGATTAGTGACTCATTTATATACAGTGTCTCTAAAAATGTTTTAGAGATGAGTAACTTGCAAGTTCCAAATAGTGCTGAAGAGATTTTTATAAAAACAAATAAAGAGCTAAGAGAGAACAATCTAAAAACAATTAGAAATGTTGTAATAGAGAACTTTAATCAAGAGCCAGTCTTATTTGATATAAAACCATTTCTAAGAATGAAAGGTGCAAAAACTTTTGCAAGATTTGGAGAGAGAAGACACTACTATTATAATGATGTAAAAATAGATGAGGCTTGGCATTTAGGAATAGATTGGGCTAGTGTAAAACATGCAAATGTATATACATCAAATAGTGGAAGAGTAATATTTAAAGATTATTTAGGTATTTATGGAGAGAGTATAATAATTGATCATGGATTAGGTTTATCATCTTTATATGCACATACAAGTAGTCAAAAAGTTGAAGTTGGTGATATGGTTGAAGCTGGAACATATATAGCAAATACAGGTTCAACTGGTGCAGTTTTTGGGGATCATTTACACTTTGGAATATTAATACAAGGAATAGAGGCAAATCCTAGCGAGTGGTTAGATGCTAAGTGGATTGATGAAAATATTGTAAATATAATATATAATGCGAAAGATATTATAAAGGGCATAGAATGAAACAAAGAACTTTACAAAAAAGTGTAGAGATAGTTGGAATTGGTTTACATAAGGGTGTACCTGTAAAAATGAGGTTAGAACCACTTCCTTCAAATAGTGGAATTATAATTTATAGAAGCGATGCAGGTGTTACAATACCTCTTAAAAAAGAGTTTGTTGTGGATACAAAAATGGCAACAGTTTTAGGAAAAGATGGAGTAGTAGTTTCAACTATTGAGCATCTTTTAAGTGCAATATATGCTTATGGAATAGATAATTTAAGAATTGTTTTAGATAATGATGAGATACCAATTTTAGATGGAAGTTCTTCTGGATATTGTATGTTAATAGATGAGGCTGGAATAGAAGAGCAAGATCAACCCAAAAAAGCAATTAAAATTAAAAAAGAGGTTGTTGTCGAGACTCCTGATGGAAAAAGAGTAGCTTTAAAACCATCAAATAAAATAGTTTATGATTTTGAAATAAAATTTGAACATCCAGCAATAGGAACTCAAAATTATCATTTTGATTACTCAATAGAGGAGTACAAAGAGAGTATTGCAAAAGCAAGAACATTTGGATTTTTGCATGAAGTTCAATATTTAAGAAGTATAGGACTTGCTCTTGGTGGAAGTATGGAAAACGCAATAGTTTTGGATGAAACTAAAATATTAAATCCAGAAGGTCTTAGATATGAAAATGAGTTTGTAAGACATAAGATTTTAGATGCAATTGGTGATATGGCACTTTTAGAGTACACAATGATTGGTGAGTATGAAGCAGTTGCTGGAAGTCATCATCTAAATCATCTTTTAACAAAAAAACTTTATGAAGATAAAGAGAATTATGAAATAATTGATTTAGAAGAGGCAAAAGAGGAGGCAAGTGCCTTTGAATTAGCTTATGCTAAAGAGTTAAATTAGAGGTAAATTTGACAGAAGCTTTAGTTATAACTATATCAAATCCACTTTTAGTTGGAATTTATGAAAATAAAAAATTGATTAAGGAGTATAGATTAGATGGTCTTACATCTGATTTGCTTCCAATAAAGTTTAAAGAGATATTTGAAGAGTTTGATATAAAAAGGGTATCTTATGTAAATACTCCTGGTTCTTTTATGTCAATAAAAATTGCTTATATATTCCTAAAAACTATTACAATGATTAAAAATATAGAGTTTTGTGCAGTTGATGGATTTAAATTTAATGAAAATAGTCCAATAAAAGCTTTAGGAAAAAAATATTTCATAAATACAAAAGATGGTCTTAAAGTAGATTTTTTAGAAAAAGGTTGTAAAATCTCGGATTTTAAATTACCAAATGGTTTAGAAACTTTGGAGTTTTCTAAAGATACTCTTCCAATATATAATTTACCAGCAGTCTAAAAGGAGAATATTTGAGAGTAAGTGTACCAGCAACTAGTGCAAATTTAGGGCCAGGATTTGATTGTTTAGGATTAGCAGTAAATCTTAAAAATCAAGTCATTATAAAACCATCAAAATTTCACAGTGTTTCACTAAAAGGTGAGGGTTCTAATAACCCTGTTTTAAAAGACAATAATATGTTTATCTCTATTTTTAATGATTTTTATAACAATTTAACTTCAAGAAAGAGACATTTTAGATTTGAATTTTTTAATGAAATTCCACTATCAAGAGGTTTAGGAAGTTCATCTGCTGTTATAGTATCTGCAATTGCAAGTGCTTATGCAATTGAGGGAATAAAACTTGAAAAAGATAAATTATTGAATTTAGCTTTAGCTTATGAAAATCATCCAGATAATATAACACCTGCAGTGATGGGTGGTTTTTGTGTTGCAAGTGTTCAAGAGAATGAAGTTAAATATATAAATAAATCTATGCCAAAAACTTTAAAAGCTGTTGTTGTAATACCAAATAGAGCAATCTCAACTCAACTATCAAGAAAAACTCTTCCATACAAATACTCAAAAGAGGATGCAATTTTTAATATTTCACACTCATCGCTTCTAACAGCATCTTTTATGAGTGAAAACTGGGATATGTTAAAGTATGCTTCACAAGATATGTTTCATCAAAAATATAGAATGAAACATATGCCAGAGCTTTTTGAAGTTCAAAAAATAGCACTTTTAAATGGTGCTTTAATGAGTACACTTTCAGGCTCAGGTTCTACAATGTTAAGCATTTGTTTAAATGAAGATAGTAATAAATTAACTACTATTTTAAAAGAGAAGTTTCCTCATTTTAAAGTTCTAAGTGTAGATTTTGATAATGTTGGAGTTAGAGTTGAACTTTAAAAATCATATTTTAAGAAAAATTGGATATAATGTTTGGCTAATTTGAAAAAAATCTTAAGAACTTGTATTTTTTGTAGATCAAAAATAGAACAAAAAGAGCTTTTGAGATTTGTATATCAAAACGGTAGTTTGCTATATTATAATAAATTTGGCAGAAGCTTTTATCTGTGTGAACCTTGCACAATAAAGCTAAAAGATGATCTTAGTATAAAAGATAGTAAAAGATTAGAAAAAGTGCTCCAAAAAGAGTGCAAAGATAAAGAAAACCATGTTAAACAACTTAAGGAGATTTTATTAGATGTCAGATAAAGTAAAAGTTTTTGAAATTGCTGAAGAGGCTGGATCAACAAGCGCTGAGGTAATGCAAAAAGCAAAAGAGTTAGGAATAGAGTTAAAAACAGCTCAGGCTGCTGTATCTTTTGAAGATGCAGAAGAGATTATGCAATATATTCTTACAGGAAAAAGTTCTAAGATTAAAGAGCCTATAGAAAAACCAAAAAAAATTGAAGTAAAAAAAGAAGAGTCTAAAGAGGAAAAAATTGAACCTATAAAACAAGAGACTACAATAAAAAAAGCTACAAAAAAAGATTTAGATATTCCTATTGATGATAAAGAAGTTGAAGTATCTGCTGTGAAAGTTGTTCCAAAAAGAAAAGGTCTTGTAATTATTAAGAAAAAAAGAGATACTGAGATTGACAATAAAACTCCTGAAAAAGAGAGTGTTGTTCAAAAGAAATCTCAAAAATCTCTAAGTGAGATATTCAGCGATGATAGTGGAAATAAAAACTTTGAAAATCAAAATAGTAAAAAAGCTGATATTGCATCTTCAAAAGTAAAAAAAGAGAAGAAAAAAACTCCTATAAAAGCTCAAGAACATGGTAAAAAAATCGAAGTTATAAGTGATGATAAAGAGTTTAAAAGTAGTGATGACTCTTTATTAGGAGAAGAGGTTGTTTTATTTGATATGGATTTATCTGATACATACAAAATCTTTGATGAACCAAAGCCAGTTAATAGTGCAAATCATTCAAGAAGTTCAAAACCAGCCGCTTTTGGAAATGCACCAACAGGACTTAAAAGAGGGAAAAGAAAAAAAAGAGTTGTAAGAGTTCAAGAGAAAGCTGAAATAACTTCTGTTACAATTCCTGAAGATATTAGAGTTTATGAGTTTGCTGAAGCTTGTGGAAAATCTCCAGCTGAGGTTATAAAAGTTTTGTTTAGCCTTGGAATGATGGTTACAAAAAATGACTTTTTAAAACAAGATGAGTTAGAGATTCTTGGTGAAGAGTTTGGAATAGAGGTAACTGTAAAGGATGCCTTAGAAGATGTAAATTATGAGGAGAGTTATGATGAATTAGAAGTTGATACAAGTTCATTTATAACAAGACCTCCTGTTGTTACAATTATGGGGCATGTTGATCATGGTAAAACTTCACTTCTAGATAAAATTAGAAGTTCAAAAGTTGCATCAGGTGAAGCTGGTGGAATTACTCAACATATAGCTTCTTATACAATTACAAAAAATGGTCAAAAAATTACATTTGTTGATACTCCAGGTCACGAAGCATTTAGTGCAATGAGAACAAGAGGGGCTAATGTTACAGATATTATAATAATAGTTGTTGCAGCTGATGATGGAGTTAAAGCTCAAACAGAAGAGGTTATTTCACATGCAAAAGCAAGTGGTTGCCCAATAATAGTTGCTATGAATAAAATGGATAAAGAGAGTGCTAATCCTGATATGGTAAAAGCACAAATGGCTGAAAAAAACTTAACTCCTGTTGATTGGGGTGGAGATATTGAATTTATTGGAGTATCTGCAAGAACAGGTGATGGAATTGAAGATTTACTTGAGAATATTTTAATTCAAGCTGAACTTTTAGAGTTAAAAGCTGATCCAACAGCAAAAGCAAAAGCTACAGTAATTGAATCATCTTTAGAAAAAGGAAGAGGACCAGTTGCTAATATTATAGTTCAAAATGGTACTTTAAGAGTTGGAGATAATATTGTTTGTGATACAACATTTGGTAGAGTAAAGGCTATTACAAATGATATGGGAGAGCTTGTAAAAGAGTTAGGACTTAGTGAAACAGGAACAGTTTTAGGACTGAATGAAGTTCCAAGTACAGGTTCAAGTATGGTTGCAATGGATAGTGAAAAAGAGGTTCGAGAGATTGCAATGACAAGAGCTGAGCATGCAAGATTAAAAGAGTTGTCAAAATCTACAAAAGTTTCACTTGAAGAGATGAGTGGATTAATAGCTGAAGGTAAGATAAAACAACTTCCAGTTATTATTAAAGCTGATGTTGGTGGAACTTTAGAGGCTATTAAAGGCTCTTTAGAGAAAATTGCTAATGATGAAGTTAAAGTAAAAGTTGTTCACTCTGCTGTTGGTGGAATTACTGAAAGTGATATTGTTTTAGCAAGTGCTAGTGAAGGTTGTATAATTTTAGGATTTAATGTAAGACCTACAGGTGCAGTTAAAGCAAAAGCAAAAACTGATGGTGTTGATATTAAAACTTACTCAATTATTTATGATTTACTTGATGATGTAAAAGATGCACTATCTGGAATGATGAGTGCAGTTATTAGAGAAGAGAATACTGGACAAGCAGAAGTTAGAGATACATTTGTTGTTCCAAAAATTGGAACTGTTGCTGGATGTATGGTAACAGATGGTAAAGTAATCAGAGGTGGTCACGCTAGAATTATTAGAGATGGAGTTGTTACATATACTGGAAAAATATCATCTTTAAAACGATTTAAAGATGATGTTAAAGAGGTAGCAAATGGGTTTGAGTGTGGAATTATGTTTGAAAAATTTAATGATATAAAAGTTGGAGATTTCATAGAAACATTTATTCAAATTGAAGAGAAGGTTTCTATAGATAACTAATATGAAAAGTATAAATCTTCAAAGAACAGAATCACTACTAATGGAGCTTATTCCTCAAGCTCTATCATCTTTAAGTAATGATCTTATAAACTCTTTAGCAATTACAGGAGTTAATTGCAAAAAGGGTAAATATGATGCAATAGTATATTTTGATGGAAGTGATTTTAGCAAAGAGCAAAATGATGAGATAATCAAAAATTTAATTAAAGCAAATGGTAGATTAAAAAGTGAAATTCTAAGTGCAACTGGATGGTATAAATGCCCAAATTTTAGATTTGAAGTTGATACAAGCTTAGAGAATTCAAAAAATATAGAAGATCTATTTGCAAAAATAAAGAAAACAAAAAAGAGTGATGAAGAATGAATTTAGAAGAGCAAATTAAACTAATAGTTGAAAATAGTGGACTTAACTTATATGATATTGTTACAACTAAAGAGCATGATAGAAATATATTTAGAGTTATTGTAACTTCAAAAGATGGTGTAAATTTAGATAAATGTGCTGAGATTTCAAGAGTTATCTCTCCTCTTTTAGATGTAGAAGAACCAATGGGTGGAAAATATAACCTTGAGGTTAGTTCTCCTGGAATTGAGAGAAAATTAAAAAAAATAGAACACTTTATTGCAAGTGTTGGTGAAAAAGTTAAAGTAAAAAATATAGATACAGAAGTTTTTAAAGGTGAGTTAATTTTTGCTGATGAGAACAAAATAGTTGTTAAAACAGATAATTTAGAAGTAGAGATTGCTCATAATGATATTTTAAGTGCAGCAACTTATTTTGAGTGGTAAAAATATAAAACAATGAAAATTGATGATAATTTCTATATGAAATTAGCCATTGATGAGGCTTGGAAATATCAACTTTTAACATATCCAAATCCTGCTGTTGGATGTGTTGTTGTAAAAGATGGAAAGCTTTTGGCAATAGAGGCTCACAAAGAAGCAGGATTGCCACATGCAGAAGTAAATGCTTTAAAAACAGCACTTCTTAGCAAAGAGCCTAACTCTTTACTAAAAATATTAGAAAATAGTTCTGATATACATGAATATTTAATAAAAAATCATAATAATTTTTTTAATGATTGTGAAATATATACTACTTTAGAGCCTTGTAATCATGAAGGAAAAACTCCATCTTGTGCAAAACTTTTATCTATTTTAAAACCACAAAGAGTAATTATTGGTTCAATTGATACAAATAAAGTAGCAAGTGGTGGAATTAAAACTTTGGAAGAATCTAATATCAAAGTTACAACAAAAGTTTTAAAAAAAGAGTGTGATAATCTTCTTCTACCTTTTAAATCTTGGCAAAATAAGAGCTGTATCTTCTTTAAAATGGCACAAACACTAAATGGTATGATTGATGGGTCGGTTAGCTCTCAAAGAGCTAAATTGTATCTTCATATGCTTAGAGATAAGATAGATTTACTTTTAATTGGTGGAAATAGCGTAAGAGTTGATAAACCTACACTTGACACTAGGTATGTAAAAGGTAAAAATCCAGATATATTTATATATAGTAAAAATAAGGTTTTTAGCCAAAATATACCACTATTTAGTGTACCAAATAGAAAAGTAATAATAAGTGATGATTTGTTTAAAATACTTGATTATAAGTTTATTATGGTTGAAGGTGTTTATAACTTACTTGATATTTTAAAAGATAAGATAGATTTTGTAGTTTTAATAGTAAGTCCAAAGATAAGAGATGGTATAAATGCTACAAACTCTTTAAATATTGATTTTGAGATACTTCATGAAAACTATTTAGGTGATGAGAAGATTGTTTTTTTAAAGAAGAGAGATTAATTATTTTTCATATTTTAATAAAAAGCTAGATTTCTCTAGCTTATTTATTATTTTACTTTTTCTAAGTATTCACCTGTTCTAGTATCTACTTTTATTACATCACCTTCAAGTATATGAAAAGGTATTTGCACAACAGCTCCACTTTCTAAAGTAGCAGGTTTTCTACCACCTTGAGAGTCACCTTTAAAGTTTGGTGGAGTCTCTATAATTTTAAGTTCAACTACCATTGGAGGCTCAACTGTAATAGCTTTACCATTGAAATACATCATATCTACTTGCATTCCATCTATTATCCAATCTTTAGCATCTCCCACTTGATCATAAGTAAGTCCTTCTTGCTCATATGTATTTACATCCATAAATTGAAGTAGCTCACCATCATCATACAAAAATTGCATCTGCTTTTGAACAAGATTTGGAGTTTCACACTTATCACCTGCATGGAAAGTTTTTTCAATAGTTTTTCCATTTAAAAATGACTTAATTTTTGCTCTAACAAATGCAGCACCTTTACCAGGTTTAACATGTTGATACTCTACGATTTTATATGGAATTCCATCAACTTCGATTTTTAAACCTTTTTTTAATTCACTCATACCAATTGCCATAATCTCTCCTTATATTTCAGCATAAGCAACAGCAATTGATGCTTCAAGGCTATCAAGCTCACTTATTACTTTTGAGTTTGCTTTTTCATCTATTAGAATAACTGCTAATGCAGTTCCCTCTTTTCCACGACTTAGTCTAAAATCAGATATATTAATTCCATTTTGACCTAATATATTTCCAACTTTTCCTACAACTCCAGGGATATCTTTGTTTTTCATAATAATCATTTTACCTTTAGGCTCAACATCAATTTTGAATCCATCAAGCTCAACAACTCTTTGAACATCTTCACCAAATACAGTTCCAGAGATTGATTTAACACCTTTTGAAGTAGTTATTTTAATAGTAACTTTATTTTTATATCCGCTACTATTTGTTAAAGCTTTAGTTGAAAGATCAATACCTTTCTCTTTTGCAATAAAGTTTGCATTTACATAGTTTACACTACTTCCAGAGCTAACACTTAACACTCCAACACTTGCAAAAGTTTGTAAAGAGTCAACAAATTCAGATAGTTCACCCTCAGCACTTACTTCAATAGCTCTAATTTCACTTTTACTAATTTGTGCTAATAAAAATGCCATTTTTTGTGTTAATTCTATATATGGTTTTACAAATGAAGGTATTTTGCTCTCATCAATTGGAAGATTTAATGCATTTGGATAAGAGATTCCTCTAGCACTCTCTATTGCATTGTTTGCACTTTGAATAGAGATCTCTTTTTGACTCTCTTTTGTATTTGCTCCTAAGTGAGCAGTTACTGTAACATTTGGTAAATCTAATAGTGGATGAGAAGTTGCAGGCTCTTTTTTGAATACATCAATTCCAGCCATTGCAATTTTTCCATTTTTTAGGTTTTCTACTAATGCTTCTTCATTATATAATCCACCTCTAGCACAGTTTATTAATACAACACCATCTTTCATCTTTTTAATCTCATCAAAACTAATCATATCGATAGTCTCTTTGTTTTTTGGAGTGTGAATTGTAATAATGTCACAAGCTAAAATATCATCAAAATTAGTTGTATATTTAATTCCTAAATCAGTTGCTTTAGTGCTTGGAATATAAGGGTCATAAGTAATTACATCCATCTCAAATGCTTTTGCTCTAAGTGCAACTCTATGACCAATATTTCCAAAACCAATAACACCTAGTTTTTTACCATAAAGCTCATTTCCATACCAATCTTCTCTTTTCCAAACTCTATCAATTTTTAATTGGTTATGAGCGTATGGAAACTTTCTCATACAAGATAACATATGTGCCATTGTAAGCTCAACTGCAGCTATAGTGTTTGCAGTTGGAACATTCATAGCAATAATTCCTCTTTTACTACAACCATCTATATCAACATTATCATAACCAACACCAGCTCTAATAATAGCTTTTAAGTTTGTTGCTGCATTTAAGAACTTCTCATCAACATCTGTTGAAGATCTTGTAATTGCAACATCAGCATCTTTAATAATATCTAATAGTTTAACCTTGTCAATATCAGCTGCATAAACATAATTAACATCTTCAGTGTTTTGTAAAATATTTAATCCAGCTTCGTGAATATGGTCACAAACTACAATTGTATGTTTACTCATTAAAAAATTCCTATTATTTTATTTGATCTTTTAAAATATCACCAAGAGTCATAGACATATCATCATTTACAGACTTTAGCATCTCTCTTTCTTGTTGTTGCTCTAATCTTTTAATAGATAGTCTTACTCTATTTTTCTTTGTATCAATATTTATTACTACTGCTTCAAGTTCATCACCAATTTTAATCTCTTCAATATTAACTGGTCCAAAATCTTCTGTTCTAATAAGTCCGTCAAGATTATTTTCAAGTTTTATAAATACTCCAAAATCTTTTTTATCTTTAACGCTTCCTTTTACAATATCACCAAGTTTATAGTTATCTTGGAATTTTTTTGCAGGAGATTCAGCTATCTCTTTAATTGAAAGTGAGATATTCTCTTTCTCTTTATCAATTTTGATAATTTTTACTTCAACTTCATCACCTTTTTTGAATAGGTTTTTACACTTATTATTTGGTTCCCAAGATGCTTCTTCATTGTGCAATAATCCATCAACATCACCTAAAGTAACAAATGCTCCAAATTCAGTTAGAGTTGAAACTTTACCTTTTAAAACATCTCCAACTTTGTGTGTTTTAATAAATTTATTAAATGGTTTTTCTTGAAGATTTTTTAAACTTACTCTTAATCTTTTTTTATCAATATCAAGCTCAATAACTTCAACATTAATCTCATCACCAATAGTTAAAATATCTTTTGGATTTTTAATGTTTTTGTTCCATGAAAGTTCAGAGATATGTAAAAGACCCTCTATATCATTTCCTAAATCAACAAATGCACCATAAGATTCAAAGTTAGAAACTGTAACAGTAATTGTATCTCCAACTTCTAATTTATCTTTAATCTCTTCCCATGGATTTGAAAGAGCTGCTTTGATTGATAGGCTTAAGTGTTGTTTTGATTTATCATAAGATAGAACTACAACAGAAACTGTGTCACCTTCATTGTAGTAGTTTGCAGGATTAACAGGACCTTTATAAGAGATTTCATTGTAGTTTACAAGTCCATCAATTCCACCTAAATCAACAAACATTCCATAAGAAGTTATTTTTTTAACAACTCCATCAATTGCATCTTTATTTTCTAAGATTTTTGCAACTTTTTCATCTTTTAAGTTTTTGCTCTCTTCAATTAGTTTTTTTCTTGAAACTATTATTGAACCTTGGTTTTTATTTACTTTAATAACTTTAGCTTTTACGCTTTTTCCGATTGCTCCAATACTTTTCATAAAAGATTGAGCCATTGGCATAAAGTATTCACAACCATTTTCATCTTCAATAGTAAAACCACCTTTAGGTTTTACAGCTGTTACTTTTCCTTCAATAACTACATCTTCAAAATTTTCACCATGAGCTTTTATGAAGTTGTCAAATTTCTCTCTTTGAAGCACTTTTCTATGTGAAATATTTGGTCTTTCACCTCTATTTCCCATAAGCATAACAGGAATTGTATCTCCAACTTTATATTTTAACTCACCATTTACAGTAATTTCATTTAAAGATAAAAGTCCCTCTATTTTTTGACCAACATCAACTAAAACTCTATCATCAGTAATTTCAACAATCACACCATCAACTACAGAGTTATTCTCTGCTTGTTCAAAAGACTCATTAAGCATTTGCTCAAAATCAAAGTCTTCACCTAAATCTATATCTTCCATACGCATTTTGTACCTTCTTGTTTACCAGTTTTTTTTAAAATAGGAAGATTGTACAAAAAAAAGGCTTAAATTATAGTTTAAAGCCCTCTATTTTATTGATAACTTTTTGAATAACCCAATCAGGAGTGCTGGCACCTGCAGTGATTCCACAAAATTTTTTATCTTTAAACCAAGAAATTTCAAGATCTTGTTCATTTTCTATTAAATATGAATCTTTGCAATTTTCTAAACAAATAGAGTGAAGCTGTTTTGTATTTGATGAACTTTTTCCACCAATTACAATCATAACATCAGCTTTTATTGAAATATCTCTAGCCGCATCTTGGTTTTCAAAAGTTGCATCACAAATTGTATTAAATACTCTAACCTCTTTATTTTTAAGTATTAGTTCATTTACTATTTCTAAATATGTCTCTTTTTTCTTTGTAGTTTGAGCAACACAAGCAATTTTACTCTTTTTGAATTTTAAATTTTTTAAATCTTCTTTGCAAAGAATTATATGAACATCTTCAATATCTGTTGCATAAGACATAACACCTTTAACTTCAGGATGATTTATATCTCCAAAAATAACTATTGAGTAGCCCTCTTTTGACATATTTTTTACAATATTTTGTGGAGTTGTTACAAATGGACAAGTTGCATTTATAACTTTTTTTGTAGTTTTTTTAAGCTCTTTTAACTCATCTTTTGGAATTCCATGAGTTCTAATAATTACAGTATCTTCAGGTTTTACATCACTTAAGTTTGAGTAAAGTCCAACATTGAAATCTTTTTTTAACCTATTAATCTCATCTTCATTGTGAATTAATGGACCCATAGTAGCGCTATTTTCATATTTTTGTGCAATATTTATAGCTCTTTTAACGCCAAAACAAAAACCATAACTACTAGCTAACTCAATTTTCAAAATTTATCCTTAGTATAAAGAGTCTAAAATCTCTTTAAAATTTGGGAATGAAGCATTTATGCACTCTATATCTTCTATATTCATTCCACAAACAAGTCCAGCAATAGCAAAACTCATAGCAATTCTATGATCTCCAAATGAGTCAATTGTTGCAGCTTTAAGTTCTCCTCCAACAATCTCATAACCATCTTCAAACTCTGTATAATTTACACCACAAAGAGCTAAATTATCAACTACAGCTTTTATTCTATCACTCTCTTTTACTCTTAACTCTTTTGCATTTTTTACAAGCGATTTACCATTTGCTAAACTCATTGCAATGCTAAGCGCTGGAAGTTCATCTATAAGCCAAGATATCTTTTGGCTTACTTCAACACCATTTAACTCATTTCCAATTACTTCAATATCCCCAATTGGTTCATAAATATTCTCTTTTTCAATATAATTTACTATTGCACCCATTCTTTTTAAAACTTCATAAGCCTCAATTCTTGTTGGATTTAAAGATACATTTTTTATTACAACTCTTGAATTTTTATTAATAGCAGCTGCAACTGCAAAGAAAAATCCACTTGATGGATCTGCAGGTACTGTTATATTCAAAGGTTTTAAATAGTTAGTTAAAGGTTTTATATTAATAAATCCTTCACTATCAGTAAAAATTTCAGCTCCCATACCTTTTAACATTCTCTCAGTATGATCTCTTGTTAATTCATTCTCTTTATAACGACTTACATTAGTAGCTCTTAAAGCTGCTAAAATCATAGCTGATTTAACTTGAGCTGAATCAACTGGAGAAGAGTAAGTAAACGGTTGAAGATTTTTTTCACCTCTAATAAATAGTGGTGCTTTATTACCATTCTCTCTTCCATCAATTTTTGCTCCAATGCTTCTTAGTGGATCAGCAACTCTTTTCATAGGTCTGCTTCTTAAATATTTATCTCCACTTAAAACAAAACTTCCCTCTACGCTTGCTAATAGACCACAAAATAGTCTCATAGCTGTTCCAGAGTTCCCACAATCAAGTACATCATCAGGTTCACTTAGTTTTTTTACAGGAGTAATTTCGATGCTGCTTCCATCTTGAACAATTTTTGCACCAAGTTGCTCTACAATTTTTAAGGTGTGTAGAGTATCTTCAGCTAAAAGATAGTTTTTTACATACGAAGTTTTATCAGAAAAAAGTGAAAACATCGCACATCTGTGTGATATTGATTTATCACTTGCTATATTGTCTATAACTACATTAAAAGGCTTTGATAATCTATTGATACAAAAATTTTTCACTTTTTATTCCTTATCTTAAAGTAATATTTAATTTCTCTTTTAAAATATCTAAAATTGAGTTCATAACACCATTTATATCATCATCTTCAAGTGTTTTATCATCACTTTGAAGAGTAAATCTTATTGTTAAACTCTCAAACTCTCCTAGCTTCTCATCACTATAAATATCTATTAAATTAAACTGTTTAATTAGTGGATTATTCAAAGATTTAATAACATCTTTTATTAATTTAAATTCCATATTTTTTGGTGCAATTATGCTTAAATCTTTTCTTGAAGTTTGAAATTTTGAGTATGAAGATACTTTTATTATTTCATTTTTTATTGCATCAAAATCAATTTGTGCAAAAAAAGTATCACTTAAATCATAATCAGTTGCAACACTTGGATGAAGTTTTGATATAAATCCAACAACTTTTTCATCAATTACAATATTTGCACTTTGATATGGATGAATAAATTTATTATCAATATTTGTCATAGTTTCAAGCTCAAACTCACCAACACTATTTAAAACTTTTTTAGCAAATGAAAAGAAGTCAATGTTTTTTGGTTTACCAGCATTTAAAACAGACTCTTGTTCAGCTGCTCCACTAAATATAAATGCAACTTTTTTACTCTCAACTCTATTCTCATCAAAAATAGTTCCAATTTCAAAAAAACTTGCACTTCTAGCACCAGTTTTAAAATTATTTGAACAAGCTTCTACTAAATTTAAAAGAAGAGTTGTTCTATAAGTATTTAACTCTTTTACAATTGGATTTATGAGTTCTAGCTCATCTTTTACAGTTTTAAAACCATATTTTAACAAGCTCTCTTTAGATGTAAATACATAAGTTAAAGTCTCAAAAAAACCATTTTCAATAGCTTTGTATCTAATTTTATTTTTCTTTAAAATATCTTTTGAAGTCTTATTTACTCTGTTAACTTCATCAATTGCTAAAGGTTTTGATTTAATATTATCAATACCAATCATTCTAATAACCTCTTCAGCAATATCTGCAATATTTTTAATATCGTGTCTATATAAAGGAACTTTTACTAAAACAAGATTGTCTACAGAGTCCTTAATCTCAAATCCTAAAGATGATAAAACTCTCTCAATCTCTAATTTATCTATATCTTGCCCAATTATAGAGTTTATTTTTTTTATATTAGTACTAATTGTTGTTTTCTCGAAATCATCTAAAAACTCTTTAGAACCAGCATAAATTGTAACTCCAAATTTAGCTAAATAGTCGCAATAATAATCCATTGCTAACTCAATATCTGGATTACTTCCTCTTGAAGTTTTATAAAAAACATCGCCTGTTTTTATCTTTTTGTCAAATACAAGTTTAGAGATATAATCAGGATTTTGATAAGATGCTTCAATTAAAAAATCTCCACTGCAATCTTTTATATCTTTGTGTTCAACACCAATTGTACTAAGCTCAATCTCATTAGCATATAAACTATCAAAACCATTTTTATTTTTTTTGATTTCAAATGAGTACAAATCATTTTTAACTTTTGCATCTTTACTATTATATACATTTAAAATTGCACCAATAGAGTGACTTGCATACTCTAATGAATTTTTCATCTCAAAGTTTTCTTTATACTTTGATATTGTTGCAACTCTTAAATTTGATAGTAGATCTAACTTAAGAGTTTTTATCTCAATACCTTTATAAATAAGATTAGAGTCTATTTTAGAAACATCTATAGAGAATTTTTGACCTATACTTAAACCTTCAAAATTTGATTGTTTTTCAAAAATATTTAGTGGAATATTATAATATGCACTAAGTTCTCTTGCAACTCCAAGAATACTTAGACAATCACCTCTGTTTGGAGTAAGACCAATCTCAATTACATCATCATTTATAAGTGGATAATCTTTTAACTCTTTTCCTAAAACTAACTCTCCAATTGAGTTATCTAAAACCATTATTCCATCATTTAATTTTGGAAGACCAAGTTCTGTTGAAGAGCATATCATTCCATTTGATTCAACACCTCTTAGTTTTGCTGCTTTTATTTTAAAATCATCACCAAGAACTGCACCAACTGTTGCAACAGCAACAAATTGATTCTCATCTACATTTGAAGCTCCACAAACTATTTGCTCAACTTTTGAACCTATATCAACTTGACAAATATTTAATTTATCTGCATCAGGATGTTTCTCTTTTTTTATAACTTTTCCAACAACAACTTTAGAAGCAACACTTCTTTTTTCAACGCTATCAACCTCTAAACCAATACTATTTAAAGTTTTACATATCTCATCAGTGCTAATTTTTGAGATATTAACAAACTCTTCTAACCATTTTTTTGTAACTATCATTTAAATTGTCCTAATAATCTTGTATCGCTTTCAAATAGTGATCTTAAATCTCCAATATTATGAATTAGCATAGCAAATCTCTCAATTCCTAAACCAAATGCATATCCTGATTTATCTTTATAGTTAACAGCATCAAAAACATTTTGATCTACAACTCCACAACCTAAAACTTCAAGCCAACCAGTTTGTGAACATACACGGCAACCACTACCTTTACAAAATACGCAAGATATATCAACTTCAGCACTAGGCTCTGTAAATGGGAAATATGATGGTCTAAATCTAACTTCAACCTCTCCAAACATATGTTGTAAAAATTCAACCATAACATGTTTTAAATTTGCAAATGAAATTTTATCAGCATCATCTACAACCAATCCCTCTATTTGATGAAACATTGGAGTGTGAGTTATATCAAAATCTCTTCTAAAAACAGTTCCTGGAGCTATCATTCTAATTGGAGATTTTTGACTTAACATTGTTCTTATTTGAACAGGTGAAGTGTGAGTTCTTAATAGTGTATAATCTTTATTATAAAATGTATCAGCCATATCTCTTGCTGGATGATATTCAGGGAGATTTAAAGCTTGGAAGTTATGAAAATCATCTTCAACCAAAGGACCCTCTTCAACAGCAAAATTTAGATTTAAAAAGTAGTTTATAATTCTATTCATAGTTTCAGAAACAGGATGAACAGAGCCTGAACTAATAGTGTTGTTAAATTTTGTTACATCTATTTTTTCAAGTTCCAATTTTTTATTTAAAAGTTCAAACTCTAATAACTCTTTTTTGCTATCTAAAGCATTTGTTACTTGCTCTTTTTGAAGATTTAGGTTTTGGGCAAAACTTTTTTTCTCTTCATTTGGAATATCCTTCATCTTTGCAAATTCCAAAGTAAGAACACCTTTTTTACCTAAAAGCTCAACTCTAACAGATTCTAACTCTTCAATACTCTTTGAAGACTCAATTTTTTTTATCCAAAGTTCCAATTTTTTTCCTATTCAAATAATCTATAATTTTCTTATAAGCTTGCGATTGTATCTAAAAATTTATTAGAGTTTGGTTATAATCTTAAGGTCTATTTTAAGGAGAGTATATGTGTATTTTTTGCAAAATTGTTAATAAAGAGATACCAAGTAGTGTTGTTTTAGAAGATGATAACTTTTTAGCTTTTCATGATATAAACCCTACTAGAAAAATTCATGTTTTAGTTATTCCCAAAGCTCACTATGAATCATTTGAAGATGTGCCACCAGAAATTATGTGTGATTTAACTATTTTTATAAAAAAAGTTACAAAGAGTTTAAATATTTCAAAAAGTGGTTATAGAATGATTACAAATATTGGGATTGATGGTGGTCAAGAGGTTCCTCACTTACATTTTCACATAATTGGCGGTGAAAAAGTTGGAAGATTAGTTAGAGATAAAAACGATTTATAAATTTATATAAGGAAAAAAGATGAAAAGAGTTTTAAAAGTAGCAGCTATTAGCTCAACTTTACTGTTAAGTGTTGCAAATGCAGATTTTTTAAGAGCTGAAGTTGGAGCTGGTGCTTGGTTTTCAAAATCAAGTGGTAATATAAAAGCAGATAGTTCAGGTTTGTCTGGAATTGACTCATCAAAAGAGAAAACAAAAACAAATATGTATGCGTGGGCTTTGTTTAAGCACTTTGTACCAGTAGTTCCAAACTTAAAAGTAGAGTATTCAAAAGTTGAGAGTATTGGTTTAGCAACTGGAAGTTTTAGTGGATATACAACTTCAGGAGAGTCTTCAAATTTAATGATGAAACAGTTAGATGTTATTCCATACTATAATCTTTTGGATAACACTTTTTGGATTACTTTAGATGTTGGAGTTGATATAAAAATTATTGATGCAGAGTATAGTGTTAATGGTAAACCAGCTAGTAAAATTTCAAAAACTATTCCACTTCCAATGGGATATGCAAGAGCTAGAGTTGAGGTTCCATTCAGTGGTATTGGAATTGAAGCAGATGCTAAATATATAAAATATAGTGATAATTTAGCTTATGATGTAAAAGCTAAAATAGATTATACATTTGATATAACGCCTTTAATTAAACCAGCTATTGAGATAGGGTATAGAGTACAAAAAGTTGAAGTAGATAGACTTTCAGATTTAAAAACAGATTTAGATTTTAAAGGTATTTATGCAGGATTAATGCTTAGATTTTAAGCATAAAAAAGAGTAGATATAAAATCTACTCTTCAAATGAACCAAGATTCATAATTTTTTGATATTTTCTCTCTTGTCTCTCTTTTGGTGATAGCTTTTTAAGCTCTTCAACTGAACTTAAAAAATACTCTTTTAAAGCCATAATAGCCTCATCTTTTTTTCTATGAGCACCAATTAAAGGCTCATTTACAACATCATCTATTAAATTTTGTTGTTTTAAATTATCTGAAGTAATTCTTAAAGCCTGAGCTGCTGTTTCAACTTTTGATGGATCATTCCATAATATTGCACTACACCCTTCAGGTGAGATAACTGCATAAACAGAGTATCTCATCATAGCTAATTTATCAGCAACAGAAATAGCTAATGCTCCACCACTACCACCTTCTCCAATTACAACTGAAACAGTTGGAGTAGTTAAATTTGCAAATTCAAAAAGATTTTTAGCAATTGCTTCACTTTGATTTCTCTCTTCAGCTCCAAGACCTGGATATGCACCTGGAGTGTCAACTAGCATCAAAATTGGAACTTGAAACTTCTCTGCCATTAAAGCAGCTCTTAGAGCTTTTCTATATCCCTCAGGACTAGGCATACCAAAGTTTCTTTTTAACTTTTCTTTAGTTCCTCTACCTTTTTGTTCACCGATAATTAAAACTTTTTGATTATCAATAAATCCAAAATAGCAAACAATTGCATGATCATCAACATAGTGTCTATCTCCATGAACTTCATAAGCATCTGTTAAAAGTCCATTTATATAATCAAGAGCATATGGTCTATCAGGATGCCTTGCAAGTTGAAGTTTTTGGTAGTCATTTAAATTTTTAAAAGTCTTTTCAACCTCTTTTTCAAGTTTTTTTTCTAAAATCTCAATAGCAGGTTCATCAGCTTTTGTTCTAGCGATTACTATCTCCTCTTCGATTTTTCTAATTTTTTCTTCAAATTCCAGATATGTTGCCAATATTTTTTCCTTAAAAAAGTGTCTACTTTTAAATTTTTATTTTACTTTGTAAACTTTTTAAAAATTACAGAAGCATTTGTTCCACCAAAACCAAAGTTATTTGACATAACAGTAGTTAACTCAACTTTTCTAGCTACATTTGGTACAACATCTAAATCACATTCAGGATCTTGGTTTTCAACATTTATAGTTGGAGGAATAATCCCTTCATTTAATGCTTTTATTGTCATAATTGCTTCAATCGCTCCAGCTGCACCTAAGCAGTGACCAATTTGTCCTTTAATTGAAGATACAAGTGGACTTTTCTCTTTTCCACCAAATAGCTCTTTTATTGCTGCTGTTTCATTTTTATCCCCAACAGGAGTTGAAGTTCCATGAGTATTAATATAGTCTATTTTTGGATATTCTCCGCTGTTTGCTTTTACCATCTCAAATGCAGCTTGCATAGCTCTTAAAGGACCATCAATAACAGGTGAAGTTATATGATTTGCATCACCACTCTCTCCAAATCCAATAATTTCACAATATATTTTTGCACCTCTTTGTAGTGCACTATCAAGTGATTCAATAACTAATGCACCAGCACCTTCTCCCATAACAAAACCATCTCTACCAGTATCAAACGGTCTTGAAGATTTTTTAGGTTCATCATTTCTTGTAGATAGTGCTTTCATAGCAGCAAATCCACCAACTCCAGCTCCACAAACTGCACTTTCAGCTCCAACAACTAATATTCTATCAGCACCATTTAATGCAATTGTTTTATAAGCATCACAAATTGCATGAGTTGATGCAGCACAAGCTGTAACATGTCCTAAAGATGGACCTTTTAAGTTATGTTCAATAGATATAAATCCACTTAACATATTAGCTAATGAAGATGGTATAAAAAATGGAGATATTTTTCTTGAACCTCTTGTGTCACAAATTGTAGAATTTTTTTGAATTGTACTTAAACCACCAATTCCAGAACCTGAAATTATTCCAAATCTATTTGCTATAGATTCATCTACTTTTTTGTTTTCACTAGTAACAAAACCACTATCAATCATAGCTTCAAGAGCAGCTTTAATACCTAGTTGAATAAATCTATCAGCTTTTTTTACCTCTTTTTTATCCATTACAGTTTCAGGATCAAAGTTTTTAACCTCTCCTGCAATTTGTACTGTAAAATCACTTGCATCAAATAGTGTTATTGTGTCAATACCACAAACACCATTTTTTATAGCTTCAAAAGACTCATTTACACTGTGTCCTGTAGAATTTATAGTACCAAGTCCTGTAATTACAACTCTCTTCATAAAATATGCTCCATTTTTTGATTTTAAATTATTCAATCTTTTAAGTTTAAAAAACTCAATAATAAAAAAATGAAAGATTTCTCTTTCATCTTCCTAACAACGCAAAAATTATGCGTTGTTTTCGATGTATGCTATTGCATCACCAACAGTTAAAATTTTCTCAGCTTCTTCATCTGGAATTTCGATATCGAATTTCTCTTCAAGAGCCATTACAAGTTCTACTACATCTAGTGAATCTGCTCCTAAATCTTCAATGAATTTTGAATCCTCTTTAACCTCTGCTGGATCGCAATCTAATTGCTCAACAACAACTGCTTTTACATCATCAATTAATGCCATTTTTTATTCCTTTTTTAAAATTGTCCCAAAATTATACCAAAAAAGTTTAAAAAAACTTTTAAAACAGAAAAATAAGTTCAAATAAAATATTTTAAACGTATAAACCACCATTTACTTTTAATATTTCACCTGTGATATATGATGAGTGATCACTTAGTAAAAATGCTACCGCATCTGCAATTTCACTTGGATTTCCAAATCTTGAAAGAGGAATATTTTTTTCATACTCTGCTTTTACTTCAGCTTTTAATAAATCTGTCATATCTGTTTGAATAAATCCAGGAGTTATTGCATTGTATCTTATATTTCTACTAGCTGCCTCTTTTGCAAATGATTTAGTCATTGCATTTAATCCACCTTTTGAAGCTGAATAGTTTGTTTGACCAGCATTTCCCATCTCTCCTACAATTGAAGATATATTCACAACAGCACCAAATCTTTTTTTACCCATAACTTTTAAAGACTCTCTACACCCTATAAAAGCTGAAGTAAGATTTGCATCAATTACAGATGTAAAATCTTCAACACTCATTCTAAGAGCTAATTTATCTTTTGTAATTCCAGCATTATTTACTAAGTATGCTAGTTCACCATCGCTATCAATAATAGTTTTTATAGCATTTACAAACTCATCTTCAATACTAACATCAGCTTTTATAATTGCTGCTGTTCCACCAGCTTTTTCAATAGCCTCTTTTACAGCTTCAGCTTCTTCAATTTTACTTCTATAATTTATCCAAACTTTTAAACCATAGCTTGCTAAATTCTTTGCAATTTGGGCACCTATACCTTTGCTTGCACCTGTTATTAAAACATTTTTTCCACTAAATTTCATATTTTTATCCTTTTAATTTTTTACATAATCGATTATTATAACAATATTTAGTTTATATTAAACTCCTCTTTTATTATCCCACAATCTAATATGTAATCTATCTGAATATTTAAATCCATATTTAATTGCAAGATTTACAACATTTTTTGAATTTTTATCAATGGCTTTAGAACTATCACCAAGTGGCATTAAATATACTTCACACTTTGGAATATCTTTTAAAATATCCTCTATCTCATCTATTGCTTTTTCTAAAAAATCATCTCCAATAACAAATTTCAAATAAGACTCTTTTGTATTTGTTAAAATTTTTGTTAATGTAGATTTATTAACTCTTTTCTTTAAAGGTTCTAAAGAGTTGCTTAGTTTTACACTCATTGAAAATATAATTTTTTTTTGATAATCCTCTTTGAAATCTATATTTAAAGATCCATTTGTCTCAATTGTAACTCTTTGATTTTTATTAATATAATGTTTTATCAGATTTTGAAACTCTTGATTATTCCAATATAAAAGTGGCTCACCGCCTGTAATTACTACATCAACACTATTTTTATAACTATAATTTTCAAGAAGTTTATTAGTAACATTTACTATATCAAGATGATTTTCATAACTTTTCCAACTATCTTTAAACTCCATATCAACAGCATAGTATGAGTCACAAGCACACTTTTTAACTCCACTTGGAGTTTCATATAAAACATTAAATCCAACACATTTAAAATTACATTTTCCAAATCTAATAAATATTGAAGGAGAGCCAATTAATTTTCCCTCTCCTTGAATAGTTGGTCCAAAAATCTCATTAACTTCTAGCATAAAATGTACTTTTACTCTTTGGAGTTTCCAAAAACTCTATTTTTGAAACTTTTATATTTAATTTATCCATTTTATTCTGAACAATTTTTAGCAACCAAGCTGAAATATTTTCACTTGTTGGAACAAAATCAACAATAATATAACTCTCATAAAGCTCTAATAATTCATTTTTAAAATTTGTTAAATCTACTGTTTTGTAGCCTTCTTTAAAACTTATTAAATCTTTTTTATCTATATTTGGAAGTAGAGTTTTAAATAGTGGATCATTTATATCTATTATAAACTTATGATCAATAACATCATCTAAAAATTTTTTAAACCAATTTAAGTGTTTAAAATCTGTAACCATTCCACTTTTTAGATTATCAGACTTTAAATATACAATTGCTTTTCCTTGGTGTCCATGAAGATGCCTACACATTAAACAGCTATCAAGTGAGAATTCAACATTTAAAGCTTGAGACCAAACTCTATGACCATAACAAAAGTCAAACTCTTTTGAAATTTCCCACATTTAACTCTCCTTGTATGGTATTAAATCTTTTTGATTTGCCTCTTTAAATCCATTTAATCGAAGCCTACAAGAGTCACAAACTCCACAAGCTTTATCTTCTTCTTTGTAGCAAGACCAAGTAAGTTCTAGTGGAACATTTAATTTTATAGCTTCTTCTACAATTTGAGCTTTACTTAAATGAACAAGAGGAGTTATTATCTCTATTTTTGTATCCTCTTTTGTCCCTTCATTTATAGCATTTTGCATTTTTTGAATAAAACTATCACTACAATCTGGATAACCAGAACTATCCTCTTGCACAACTCCAATATACATGGCACTTGCTTCTTCTTTTTCAGCAATTGCACTTGCGATACTTAAAAAAATACCATTTCTAAATGGAACATAAGTAATTGGAACAACACCTTTTTCAATCCCATCTACTGGTACATCTATTGTTTTATCAGTTAAAGCACTAGCTCCAATTTGAGAAAAAAATGGAATATCAATCTCATATTTATTTAAAACATTTAACTCTTTACAAATATCTCTAAATGCCTTTAATTCTCTATCTTGAGTTCTTTGTCCATAATTAAAATGAACTGCAATTAAATCATAATTACTGTTTTTTGCTATATAAGAGCTAAGTGTTGAGTCCATTCCTCCACTTAAAATTACAACTGCTTTTTTCTTTAAATTATTATTCATATATTAAAAAATCCTTTTATTTCTAAAAAATGTATGAAGTATTGGAAATATAAACTTATTATAAGTTGGATATAATAGCAAAAATTTTTAAAAGTGAGATAAACCTATATGGAATTGATGCAAAGTGCAATTACAACACATATTTATGCGATATATATTTTTTTAGGAATAATGTTATTTAATTTATACTCTGTTATGACAAAAAAAGATTTTATATCTTTGGCAAAAAAATTAAAATTTATGACACCAATATATCATTTGAGCAATGCAATTGTAATTTACACAGGAACAATAGTTGCTTTTTATGCTCATCATTTTAGTGTTACAATTGCTTTAATGATTCCAGCTTCAATCTTTTTGCTTGTAATTGAGATAAAAAGATATAAGAAACAAAGGGTTATAAAAGTTGCAGATATAAAACTTCAAGAAGATTTTTATATTTATGCAAAGAAGATTTATATTATTGAAATTGCAGTTTTATTAGCTGTCTATACTATTAGCAAAGTATTTTAATGCAGTTTGTTTATGATAAATCTTCTAAAAATGAGATCTTAGAGCTAGTTGATGAAAACTACAACTATATAATAAAAGCAAGAAGACATAAAATAGGTGATGAGATATATTTTAGAAACTTAGAAGATGATTTTATATATTTGTATAAAATTGTAGAGTTAAATAAAAAAAGTGCAACTTTAACTTTAGTAAATAGTGAAAAAAAAGTTATAGAAAATAGCAGAAAACTCCACTTAGTTTGGTGTGTTGTTGATCCAAAAACAGTTGAAAAAAGCATAGCTTCACTAAATGAAATAGGTGTTGATAAGATAACTTTTGTATATAGTGATTTTTCTCAGAAGAATTTTAAAATAAATATTGAAAAATTAAATAAAATATTAATTAACTCATCAAGTCAATGTGGTAGAAGTAGTATTGTAAAACTTGAAATCTCTAAAACACTAGATAGTTTTTTAAGACAAAATCCAAAATCATATATTCTTGATTTCTCAAATAACTTTATAGATGATAAAAAAGATGAGATAGATACTTTAGTTATTGGTTGTGAAGGTGGATTTTCAAAAAGAGAAAAAAGTAATTTTAATAAAGATTTTGTTGTAGGTTTTAATTCTAATTTGATTTTAAGATCAGAAACTGCAATTGTAAGCGCAACATCAAAAATATTGTTATAAAAGAGTATCTCTACTCTTTTATAATTTTTACCAATTTCTAACTATTGAGTGACAGTTAGAACATGCATTTAGCATATCTGAATAAGAGTTTGCAGCTTTAATATAAGCTTTATTTTTTAAACTCTCTTCAAGTTCAACAACATCTAAAGCAATTCTTTTTGATGCATTTTCTGCAATATTTACCATATGTTTTTTGTTTTCTGGTAGATACTTAGCAATTAATTTTTTATCAGAAAAAAGGTCATTTCCCTCTTTTACAAGTTTATTTCCCTCTTTAATTAAATCAAGATTATTATTTAAAAAACCTTTTTGAATTAGGTTCATACCTTTTTCCATAACTGACATTGATTTTTGCATTGGATCACTAGCATTTAAAAATGTAGTAACAAAAGTCGCAATAAATAGTAGTTTTAATAATTTCATTTACTCTCTCCTAATTTAGAAGGATGTTCTTAATGAACATCTCTCCATAGTTTTGCTTTCCATAAGAATGCAATAATTGCAAAAATTACAAAATAGATTAAAAATTTAGGTCCTAACTCTTCTCTTTCTGCTTTTTTAGATGCACCAATCTCTTCCATATACTTAATAACTTGATCTTGAGCCTCTTGTGTTAAACCAACTCTTGGCATTGCTGTACCTTCAAGTAGTTTTTGAGGATCATTGATAAATTTACCTAAATAATCAGGTCCTCTACTAATTATATATTGAGATAAATCAGGAGGAAGTTTTCCCATATAGTTTTTAATATTTTCATCTGGTGTAAATGCACTCATAGTTCCATTTTGCATATCAGCATATTTTAAACCATGACATCTTTGACAAGAATCAACAAAAACCTCTTTGTTTGTCATCTCTTTTGGAGCAATTGATTGTAAATATGCAACCATATCAGCAATCTCTTGAGAACTCATCCAGTCATATCCTGGCATTGGATGAACTTTTCCATCTTCAAATTTATGTGAAACTTTAGATGCAAGTGCTGGATTTTTGATAAATCCTACTAAAAACTCTTTTGTATAAATTTTTCCAGAGCTTCCTAAATCAGGAGTTGCAACACCATAAGCTGCTGCTGTTGTTGCATTATCCATAATTTGAGGGAAACCTTGAGATTCAATACTATGACAAGCTGTACAGTTTGAAGTTACAAGAATTTGACCATTTGCAACATCTCCTTTTGCTTCAATAGCCTCTTTGCTACTTGCCCAAAATTCATTTATTGTTTTCTCAAATTCAATAGCTTTTGCTAAATCAGCTTTTGCACCATTTATAGCTTTTTCGTCTCCACCTTTAACAGCTTCATCTAAAGCTTTTTGAGCTTTTTCTATTGACTCTTTTGAAGTCTGTGCATCTGCTTGAACTAAATCAAAATTAGGATTTGATACAGCTGGATGCATTTGTGAGTGAGCAAAAGGCTCAACTCCCCAGTAAGTAATAAGAGTTAATACTACTACTACTGCTAATATTTTTAATTCTCTCATGTCTTATCCTCTTCTTTTTTGATCTAGTTTTGTAATTACTGGAAGTAGAATAAACAGTAATATAAATATAACAGCTGCGAAGAATCCTACCCATGCATTAGCACCTGTTGGAGGAAGTTTTCCATAAACTGTTAATACAATTAAATCTGCAACTAAAATCCAGAACCAAATGAAGAATAGTGGTCTTTTGTGAGCTGGTAAAATTTTATTATCTCTATCTAACCAAGGAAGTACAAAGAAAATACCATTTGCAAATGCAAATGCAATTAAACCAAGGTCAAATGCTTTAATTCCAGCAATATCAAAGAAGAATCCTCTTAAAACTTCATACGACCATAAGAAATACCACTCTGGATAGATATGAGCTGGTGTTACCATTGGATCAGCTGGATCAAAGTTTACTGGATCCATTGCAAAGCTATAGTGGAAGAATACTAAGTAGAAGTAGAATATTAAGAATACTCCAAGAACTGCTAAATCTTTTGATATAAAGATTGGCCAGAAAGGAATAACTTTTGACTCTTTTTTATTTCCAGCTAAATATTTTTCAGCTTCAGCATCAAAATCAATCTCATCAGATGATTGATTATTTACGTGAGGAATTCTTAGTGTATAGAAGTGTAAACCAATTAAACCCATAATAACTATTGGTAATAAGAATACATGTAACATAAAGAATCTTGTAAGTGTTGCATCAGCAACATTAAAGTCTCCTCTAATCCAAACAACTAGTGCATCTCCAATAACAGGAACTCCACCAAATAAGTTTGTAATAACCATAGCAGCCCAATAAGACATTTGTCCCCAAGGAAGCATATATCCAGAGAATCCAGCAGCACTAAATGTAACAAATAGTAGCATTCCTGAAATCCAAATCATCTCTCTACCTTGTTTATATGAACCGTAGTAGATACCTGTAAGCATATGAATATATATAAGTAGAAATACAACAGAAGCTGCAACACCATGAATATGTCTAAATAGCCAACCAAAAGCAACTTCTTGCATAATTGTATAGTTTACTGAATCAAATGCTAAATTGATGTCAGGCTTGTAGTACATCATTAAGAATAATCCAGAAACAACTAAAATAGTAAATGTAGTAGCTAATAAAACTCCCATTGCCCATAAGAAGTTAATATCTTTTGGAATCCAATACTCAGTCATCATAACTTTGTTAATAGCTTTTACATTTAATCTTTGGTCTAACCACTCACCAACAGAGTTAGCTTTTTCAAATTTTGCCATCTATTGCTCCTTATGCCATCATCGCTTCAGCGATTTTTTTATATTCAGGTCCTTCATTTCCAAGAACTAAAGTATTTCCCTCAACTTCAAATGGTGGTAAATCAAGTGGTCTTGGTGGTGGTCCAAAAGTTTGTTGTCCACTTGCATTAAACACTCCACCATGACATGCACATTTCCACTCATTTTTTTTCCATGCAGGAATACATCCAAGATGAGTACAAAGACCTATAGCAACAGTAAATCTATCATTTCCTACTACTAAATCTCTTTTATTATCTTCCATATCTGCAGTTTTTTTCAAAACAAAGATAGGTTTCCCTCTCCAAGTAAATGTTTCTGGTTCTCCTGCTTTTAATGCACTCAAATCAATTTTTGTGAATCCACCAGCTAAAACGCTAGGAAGTGGATCCCACACCTTTTTCATACCATAAAGAGACGCGGCTCCACCCACTGCAGCAACTGCTACAAATGAGTAACCAATAAAATCTCGTCTATTTGTATTGTTAGACATATTTGGCTTCCTTTTTTTAAAATTAGAATCAGGCTAGATTTTAGTATAAAGAATCTTAAGAGTTATTGATTTGTATCAAAATTTTAAATGAAAGATTAACGAAATGTGTAGAAAAGTAAGATTATTTTATTTTTTATAATTATTAGAAAATCTTATGATTTTCTAATAAACTTTATTATTTCAGATTCAATATTCTCTTTATTTATTACTAAAGAGTGATTTATTTTGGCATTAAAAAGATTTTTAATAGATTGAGGTAAATTAGCACCAAATTTTGTACTAATCTCTTCTAAGGCCTCTTTATCACTATATTTATGAGAGTCTTGCTTTAAAGCATTTAAAACCGTTGGTGAAAATTTTGTCCACTCTGCTGTTGAGTATATTACAGTTTTTAGTGGTTTTTCTCTTAGGTCATTGTAAGCTTTTATACAAGTTGCTGTATGAGGATCCATTAAATATCCAGCATCTAAAAACTCTTTTATAGTTTTGTTACCAAATGAATCATTACTAAAAGTAGCACTAAAATATTTTTGTAGCTCTTTTGTCTCATTTTGAGTCATTGTAAATATATTATTTTTATTTAAATCTTCCATTAACTCTTTTGTTCTCAAGCTACCAAATAGATCAAAAATTACTCTTTCTATGTTTGAAGATTTTAAGATATCCATAGCTGGAGATTTTGTAAGTTTTAGAGCTTTATCTCTGATATCATAAATACCTGTGTTTATCCATTGTGTTAAAATATTATTTTCATTTGATGCAACTAAAAGTTTCTCTATACAAAGCCCCATTTTTTGTGCATAGTATGCTCCAAGAACATTTCCAAAATTACCACTTGGAACTACTAAATAAATTTTTTCACCATTTTTAATAGCATTTTGACGAATAAGTTCTAAATATGACCAGAAGTGATAGATTATTTGAAAAATAATTCTTCCAAAATTAACACTATTTGCAGCACTTAATTTAATATCATCTTTTTCCAACTCTGCTTTAAAACTACTTGAAGCTAAAAGAGATTTTAGAGCATTCTGTGCATCATCAAAGTTTCCTTTTATTCCTAAAACTTTTAGATTTTCTCCATCTTCACAAACCATTTGAAGCCTTTGAACATCAGAAGTTCCTCCATCTGGATATAGACAAACAACTTGAATATTCTTTTTATTTCTAAAAGTATTTAAAGCAGCTGGTCCTGTATCTCCAGATGTTGCTGCTAGTATTAGGTAGTTTTCACCTCTTTTTTGTGCAATAGAGCTAAAAATACTTCCAAAAGGTTGAAGTGCCATATCTTTAAAAGCCCTTGTTGGACCATGATACTGTTCATTTACATATAAATCATCTTTAACTTTTACAACAGGACTTGGATTTAAAGGATTATCAAAATTATCATATAAATCAAGTGCTTTTTGTATTTCACTATCATCAATATCTATTTCAAAAGCTTTTAAAATATCAAATGCAAGCTCTTTATAGCTTTTGTTTAAGTGATTTTCAATAAAATTTTTATCTAATTTTGGTAAATCTTTTGGTACATAAAGTCCTCCAAAAGAGCTACTTGGATTTAAAATAGCTTCACTAAAACTAACTTCTAGTGGTTTTACTCCATCATTTCCTCTAGTCTCTATAAAATTCATTACTCTATTCCTTTTAATTATCTAACAATTTTTTAATATCTACGCCATTATTTGGATTATCAACTCTAATAAACTGTGTTCCTATTCCATCACTTGTAAATAGTTCAAGTAATATTGAGTGCTCAACTCTACCATCTATAATATGTGCTTTATTTACACCATTATGAATAGCCTCTATACAAGAATCAACCTTTGGAATCATTCCACCTGCAATTGTTCCATCTTTTTTAAATATCTCAACACTTTGCTTATCTAAAGTTTGTATTAGCTCACCACTTTTATTTAAAACACCAATAGTATCTGTTAAAAATATTACTTTTTGAGCTTTAACTGCCATTGCAATTTTACAAGCAGCTACATCGGCATTTATATTATATCCAGGGTGATTTGGCTCATCACTATTTGCTATTGGAGCAATTACTGGAATAAACCCCTCATTTATTAGTTTAAAAAGCATTTCACCATTAACTGAAGTTATATCTCCAGTGTATCCTAAAGCTCCATTATCTTTTGCAACAGCACTAATAAGATTTGAATCTTTTCCTGATATTCCAATTGCTTTTGCACCGTGATAGTTTAATAGCGAAGAGATATTTTTATTTATCTCTCCACTTAAAACCATCTCAACAACTCTCATGCTATCTTTACAAGTAACTCTATATCCATCTTTAAAAGATGATGGAATTTCAAGTTTTGTTAAAAGCTCTGTAATTCTTGCTCCTCCACCGTGAACAACAATAGGTTTTATTCCTAAAAGTGTTAATAAAACAATATCTTGTGCAAATTTATCTTTTAAATCATCACTTGTTTGTGCACTTCCACCATATTTAATTACAACAACTTTTCCATAAAATTTTTTAAAGTATGGAATAGCATCAATTAGAGTTTGAACTTTTTGATTTGATTGAGCCAATTTTTACTCCTTAGAGATTTTAAAGCTTTGATTATATCTTAAAATCGCTTTTAAAAAAGAATTATAGTAAAATCTATTTATGGAAAAATATTTAGCATTAAAAGCAAGTGCAGGAAGTGGAAAAACTTTTGCACTAACTGTTCGATACATTACACTACTTTTATTGGGTGCAAAACCAAATGAGATTTTAACTTTGACTTTTACAAATAAAGCTGCAGCTGAAATGAGTCAAAGAGTTTTAAATACTTTGCAAACTTTAGGAGATGACAAATCTTATTTAGGTGAGATTTCAAGAGTTTCAAACTTGAGTGAAGATGAGATTTTAAGTAAAAAAAGCAATCTATTAAATCTATTTTCAAACTCTAGTTTAAGTATATATACAATTGATAAATTTGTAAATAAGATTTTAAAAGAGTTTGGTGGTTATGCTGGAGTTAGTGATGATTTTGAGATTTTAAGTGATGATGAGGAGCTTTTAGGTTATAACTTTTTAAACTCTTTAGATGAGAGTAGTTTTAAAGATTTGGTTGATTTTTCACTATATGAGGGTAAAAAATTTAACTCTTTATTTACTTTGTTTAAAAGCTTAATAGAAAAAAATGAAGAGTTTGATACTTTAGATATTGATGCCTCTTTAATTGATTTACTAAAAGATGAGATTTTAAAATGCTCTTTTAAAATAAAAGAGCATTTTTTAAATTGTAGTGAAGCTAGTAGTAGTGCAATAAAGGCAGTTGATTTTACAAACTTTGAAGAGCTATTTTTAAAAACTTGGATACAAAAAGATAGTTTATTTGATTACTCGTATTTTAAAAAGTGTGCAAATGAGACTATAAATAATGAGTTTTTAAATTTAAAAGAGCTTTTCTTTAAATATTACAAAGTAAGAGCTAGTTATAGCTTAAGTAAAATTTTTAAACTTTTTAATAAGTTTAAAGAGTTTAAATTTGAATTTAATAAAAGAAAAAACTACTATGAATTTAACGATATTTCAAATATGGTTTATATGCTTTTAAATTCAAAAATAGATAGAGACTTTTTATATTTTAGACTCGATAGTAGCTATAATCACATATTAATAGATGAGTTTCAAGATACATCAATTTTGCAATATAAAATATTAAAACCACTAATAGAAGAGATAATTTCAGGAAGTAGCGAAAAATTTAAGACATTTTTTTATGTTGGAGATCCAAAACAGAGTATTTATAGATTTAGAGGTGGAAATAAAGAGCTTTTTGATTATGTATTAAAACAAAATAGTCAAATATCTTTAAATAGTTTAAATACAAACTATAGATCAAACAAAGTTGTAGTTGATTTTGTAAACTCTGTTTTTACAAAATTGGATAACTTTGATTATGAAGTTCAAAATAGTATAAAAGATGGTGGCTTTGTTGAGGTTATTGAAGATGATAGTTTAGAACTTGATGATAAATTTTTAAATATATCAAAAAAGATTGAAGAACTTTTAGATAGTGGAATAAATCAAAGTGATATTGCAATTTTATGTTATACAAATAGTGATGTTTTAAATCTATATTACTATTTAAAAAAGGTTTTACCAAATATAAAAATAAGTACAGATATGAGTTCAAAACTTATAAATGCACAAAATGTAAAAGCAGTAATAAACTTAATAAAATATCTCTATTTTAAAGAGGAGATTTACAAAGAGAATTTTAATGCAATTATTGGGAAAAATATTAATAGCTCTTTGGATACAAATTTTGAATTTAAAGAAAAGAGTGTTGAAGAGATTATTTTTTTCCTAGCAAACTCTTTTGAGTTGTTAGATGATAATGTAGTAAAACTAATGCAAGATACAACTAAATTCAAAAATATAGTTGAATTTATTTATGGAATTGACAAGCTTGAAAGTAGTATTGAAAATAGTGAAAATAGTGGAGTACAAATATTAACAATCTTTAAATCAAAAGGTTTAGAGTTTCAAACTGTTATTTTACTAGATAGAATAAAAAGAAAAAATCATGATAGAAGTTCATTTTTATTTAGTTATAAAAATATGCAAATAGATAAAGTTTTTTATAAAATTGCTGGTTTAGAGAGTTTTGATAAAGAGTATGAAAAGGCTTTAGAAAAAGAGAAAAGTCTATCTTTGGATGATGAAAAAAATGTTTTATATGTAGCATTAACTAGAGCTAAATCAAATTTAATTGTATTTAAGAAAACAAAATCATCTGTATTTGATATTTTAAATTTAAAATCTTACAAAGATGGAACTTTAGAAAAAAGTAGCGAGAAAAAAGTTGATAAAAGTGTTGAAAAAATAGAGTATTCTGCTTTATTTCTTGGTAAACAAGAGCAAAAAATTAAAGTGGATTTAAATTTAGGAGATGATTATTTAAAAGCAAAATATTTAGGATTGGCAACTCACTACACTTTAGAGATGATGAATGATTTTACAAAAGATGATTTAGATTACTCATTACAACTATCAAAAAGTAGATATTTAACTTACTTATCTATAGAAGATTTTAAAATTATTGAAAAAAGAGTTGAGCTTTTAATACAAAATAGTCAATTTTTGAACTTAGTAAATAACTCTTTAAAAGTTCACGAACAATCTTTAATGTACAAAAATGAGTTAAAAATAGTAGATTTATTATTATATAAAGATGGTTTTTACACAATTATAGATTATAAAACTACGAGTGATATTTTATCAAGTCATAAAATACAAGTAAACTATTATAAAAAGGCTATTAGTGATATTTTTAAGACAGAAAATGTAAAAGCTTATTTAGTATACTTAAAAGAGAGTGGTATAGATTTAATAGAGGTTTAATTGCATAAAAAAAGGTAAGATAGAAACTATCTTACCTTTTTTGTAGACTAAGAAAAAATCTTAGTGCTCTTCTTCCATCATAATAGATCCAGCTATATAAACATAAGTTAGGATACTAAAAATAAATGCTTGTAAAACACCCATTATTGTTAAAAGGAAGAAACCAGAGATTGGCACTATCCATGGAGTAAGCATTAATAGAACCATTAAGAACATATCATCTCCTCTTACAGAACCAAATAACCTGAAAGATAGAGAAACAATTCTTGAGAAGTGAGAAATAATCTCAATTGGGAACATTAAAGGAGCTAATATTGGCATAGGTCCCATAAAGTGTTTAAAATAGTTTACAAAACCATTTTTCTTAATCCCCAAATAGTTGTAATAAACAAAAACAATTAAAGCCAAAGCAGCTGTAAAGTTAATGTTACTTGTAGGAGCTTCAAATCCTGGGATTACTCCAATCATATTACTAACAAAGATGATTAATGCTAAAGAACCAATTAGTGGCATATAAATTCTTGCATTTTTATCTCCCATAGAGTCTCTACCCATAGCAACAATACCACCAACAAATGCTTCCATAACATTTTGACTACCAGTTGGAACTAATTGAAGTTTTCTAGTAGCAAATCTTGAAACTCCAAATACAATTAGAATAACTAAAACAAAGTGAGATAAAATTATCCACACTTGGTCGTGTCCACCGATAGAACCTAAAAATGTAAACAGTCTTCCTTCCATTTTTTTCCTTTTTTCTTTTCTACAATTACTAAATTATGCGAGGATTATAATATTTGTTTTCTAAAATCTTTATAAATATAAAAAATTAATCTAAATTTGTTTAAATCTAAATCCCTCTTGTTTCAATTTTTCACTTATTTGCTCTTGATGCTCTTTTCCTTTTGTCTCTAAGGCAATTGTTACATGTGCTTCACCAAACTCTAATTTTAAAGAGTTTCTATCAAAATCAATTTGAACTATATTTGCAGAACATTTTGTAAATAGTTCTGTTAGTTTCATTAAAGCACCTGGTTTGTCCATAAGTGTAACGATTAGATTCATTTTTCTATGAGATTTTATTAAACCTTTTTCAATGATTAGTGAAAGCATTGTAACATCAATATTTCCACCACTAACAACTGCACAAACTTTTTTTCCAGCTATATCAACTTTATCATGCATAATTGCTGCAACACTAACAGCTCCTGCACCTTCAACCATCAATTTATGTTTTTCAAGTAAAAATAAAATTGCATTTGCAGTCTCATTATCACTAACTTCAATTATCTCATCAACATATTCCAATATAATATCAAGAAGTTTTGGAGTTACATCTCTTACGGCAATTCCATCAGCAATTGTTCTAACACTACTTGAATCAATTGGCATTCTAGCTTCAAAAGACTCTTTCATTCCTTTTGCACCGCTTGCAACAACTCCTGTTATTTTTATATTTGGATTTATACTTTTTGCTGCAATTGCAATACCAGAAATCAATCCACCACCACCAATTGGTACAATAATTTGATCAATATTTTCTATTGATTCTAAAATCTCTAAGGCAATAGTTCCTTGACCAGCAATGACTTCATCATCAGCAAATGGATGAACAAACTCTTTGTTATTATCTTTTGCAAATTTTATAGCACTTGCGTATGCCTCATCAAAATTCTCACCTGTTAAAACAACATTTGCTCCATAAGATTTAACTCCTATCACTTTTGTAAGAGGTGTTGCTTCTGGCATAAAAATAGTTGCAACACAACCAAAATATTGAGCTGCAAAAGCTAATCCTTGAGCATGATTTCCAGCACTTGCAGCTACAACACCAGCTTCTCTTTTTGCACTATCAAGCATTGCAACTTTGTTAAATGCACCTCTTAATTTAAAGCTTCCAGTAATTTGAAGGTTATCCTCTTTTAAATATATTTGAGCATTTTTTTCTTTGCTTAAAATTGGAGCTTTCATAAGTGGTGTTTTTGATATTGTATTTTCTAGCCTTTTTTTGGCATCTTTTATATCGTTTAGTGTAATCATTTGGCATCTTTTTTTAAAATTTTGTGCAAATTCTAACGAAATTTGATTAAAGAGTAGTTTTTACATAGATAGTATTATTTAAAATATATATAAAAATAGAGTCAAATCGACTCTATTTTTTATTTTTAGCTATTTTTTACAATTTTTACAGCTTCAACCATATTTTTAAGACTCTCTTTAACTTCTGGCCATTTTCGAGTTTTTAATCCACAATCTGGATTTATCCATAACTGCTCTTTTGGTAAAACTTCAATTAATGCTTTAATTTGATTTACCATCTCTTGCACACTTGGAACTCTAGGACTATGAATATCATAAATTCCAGGTCCTATTTCTTGTTTATAGTTTACATCTTTAAAGATTTTTAAAAGTCTATTTCCACTACGTGCTGTTTCAATAGAGATAACATCAGCATCCATAGCTTCAATAGTTTTTATAATATCATTAAATTCACTATAACACATATGTGTGTGAATTTGAGTATTAGCTTTTGCGCTACTTACACTTAAACGGAAGTTTTCAACTGCCCAATTTTCATAAGCTTTTATATTTTCAGCTCTTAAAGGATAACCCTCTTTAAATGCAGCTTCATCAACTTGAATCATTTTAATTCCAGCATTTTGTAAATCATCTACTTCTTTATTAATACAAAGTGCAATTTGTTTTGTTACTTCATTTCTTGGAATATCATCTCTTACAAATGACCAATTTAAAATTGTAACAGGCCCTGTTAACATACCTTTCATAACTTTTTTTGTTTTACTTTGAGCATATTTAATCCAAAGAACTGTCATAGCATTTGGTCTTGAAACATCTCCAAAAATAACAGGTGGTTTTACACATCTACTTCCATATGATTGAACCCAAGCATTAGAAGTGAATGCAAAACCTTCCAATAATTGTCCAAAATATTCAACCATATCATTTCTTTCAGGCTCTCCGTGAACTAAAACATCAAGTCCGATTTCTTCTTGAAATGCTACACAATCATCAATATATTTTTTTATTTGAGTTTCATACTCTTCTTTTGAAATTAAATTTGCTTTATAATTCTTTCTATTCTCTCTAATTTCTGGAGTTTGAGGAAATGATCCAATAGTTGTAGTTGTTAATGCATCATATTTAAAAAACTCTCTTTGAGCTTTTATTCTATCTTCAAACTTATCTTCTCTTTCAAATTTTTTTAGATTTTTAATCTCTTCTTGAATCTTTTGATTATGAATTTTAGTAGATACTTTTCTTTGAATATTATCTTGTCGATTTTTCTCAATATTTGCAATATCTTCAAGTGATAGTTTTGAGCCAAAAAACTGTTTTGAAACAAGGTTTAACTCTTTTAATTTTTCATTTGCAAATGCTAACCACGATTTAATCTCTTTATCTAAATTATCTTCATAACTTAATGTAAAAGGTACATGTAAAAGTGAACAAGAAGTTCCAACTATAATATTATCTTTTGAAACTACATTTGAGATTCTGTTTAAAAGATTTAATTTATCTTCAAAATTACTCTTCCAAATGTTTCTACCATCAATAACTCCAGCAATTAAAACTTTATTTGAATTTTTAATAAATTCTAAACTCTCTAAATTTTTAACTCCATGAATAAAATCTAGTCCTAAGGCCCAAATAGGAGTGTTTACTAAAATTTTTGTAGCTTCATTTGAGTGTTCAAAGTAAGTAGTTACAACGATTTTTATATTTTTTGAAACAGATGAGAGCTCATCATAAACTGGTTTTAAAAGTGATAGAACTTTTGGTTCTAAATCTTTTACAAACAAAGGTTCATCAAATTGAACAACAACTTCACTGTTTAATTTTGAAATCTCTTCTAGAAGCTCTTTATAAACTTTTACAACACTAGAAATATGTGTAAAAGCATCACTATTATCGACACTTTTTGATAATCCTAAATAAGTAATTGCACCAATTAAATTTATTTTTGTATTAATTCCAAGCTCAAGTGCCTCTTTATACTCCTCTATAACTTTTTTAGAGTTTAGTTTAAATGTTGTATCTTTAGAAATTTCTGGAACAATGTAGTGATAGTTTGTATTAAACCACTTTGTCATCTCCATTGCTACACAATCTTGATTTCCTCTTGCCATTGCAAAATATAACTCTTCATCTTTTAGGTGTTGAAATCTTTTTGGAATTGCTCCTAATAAAATAGAACTATCTAACATATTATCATATAGTGAAAAATCATTTGAAGCTATAAAATCTATTTTTGCCTCTTTTTGATAAGTCCAGTGTCTTTTTCTCAAATTTTCTGCTACATATTTAACTTCACTAAAATCAACTTTTTTTGCCCAATAATCTTCTAAAACCTTTTTTAGTTCTCTTTTTTCTCCAATTCTTGGGAAACCTATTACATAATTTTTTGACATATTATTAATCCTTTTAATAAAAATATTTAATTCTCTACAAAAAATGTAGATAACAAAACTTGATAAATATGAAAAAATAAAAATCTTATTTTAAATCCTCTTACGACAAGAGTTTACACACGATTGGTACCAAAAATCATAGATTTTTACCAATCGGGTAAAATTGTCTTTTTCGGACTTAAAAACGATTTAATATTAATTTTCTAACGATTATTAAAATGATAATTGTGGTGGATGTACGCCAGTTCTTCTAAATGCAAAATATGTTGTATAGTATGGACATCTAGGAATAAATTGAAAAAGTCTTACAGCAAGTGCTGTTTTTCTTTTAAAAAAGCAATCACAATGACATGGTTTAGAGTTTACTATACTACAAGATAATAAACTCTGTTCAATATCACAGGGTAACTCATCCTCTTCATCACTATTTGAAGAGATTTTTAATTTTTCATTTATATTAGTTTTTAGTGCAGTAAATTTTGCATGCAATTTTGATTGTGTTGCATACGCTTGAATTGAAGCTAATGTAAAATATTTTTTTCCAAAGCCTTTAATTTTCAAAAATTTACTCCTTATATTATTAGATGCGAAATCTATACTATTTATACTTAATAATATATAAAAAAATTTATGATAAGATTTCAGACAAAAAAATTGATTGGAATTTTATTTTGAAGTTTACTTTTGTTACACTTTTTCCCAATTTGATTGAACCATATTTAAAAGATTCTATTTTAAATAGAGCAGTTGAATCAAACTTTATAAGCTATGAGTTCTATAATCCCAGAGATTTTACAACAAACAAGCACAAAAAAGTTGATGATGCTATGGTTGGTGGAGGAGCTGGAATGCTTCTTTTTTGTCAACCACTTTTTGATTGTTTAGATGAGATAAAAAGAAAAGATAAAGATGCTTATATTATTTTTCCACTTGCTGCTGCTAAACCTTTTAGGCAAAATGATGCAAAAAGACTTGCAAAGAAAAAAAATATTGTAATGGTTAGTGGAAGATATGAGGGAATTGATGAGAGAGTTATTGAAAAATATGCTAATGAGGTTTTTAGTATTGGAGAGTATATCCTAACAGGTGGTGAGCTTCCATCTTTAGTTATGGCAGATGCAATATCTAGAAATGTTCAAGGAGTGCTTGGAAATGAGGCTTCGCTTGAAATTGAGAGTTATGAAAATAATCTTTTAGAAGCTCCATCTTTTACAAAACCAGAAAATTATGAAAATATTAGTGTCGTTAAAGAATTTTTAAAGGGAAACCATAGTAAAATTTGCGACTTAAAATTCCAGATGTCAATTTGTAAGACAAAATATTATAGACCTAGTAAGGAAAAACGATGAAAAACAGATATATAGCAAGCTTTGAAGCAGCACAAATAGCTTCTAAAGAAGTTCCAGCATTTAGAGCAGGAGATACACTAAGACTTGGTGTTGAGATTAAAGAGGGTGAGAAAAAAAGAGTTCAAACTTTCGAAGGTGTAGTAATTGGAAGAAGCGGAAACGGTGTTGATGCTACTTTTACTATTAGAAAACTTGGAGCAAATAGTATTGGTGTAGAGAGAATCTTCCCTTTATATTGCGAATCTTTAAAAACTATTGAAGTGTTAAGAAAAGGTGATGTAAGAAGAGCTAAACTTAACTATTTAAGAGCATTAAAAGGTAAAGCTGCAAAAATTAAAGAGCTAAAAAGATAATAATTAAGGCTCTTTGCCTTAATTTCTTCTAAAAATAAACTCTCTAAAAACTTCAAATTTTTTTTACTTTTTTAAAAAAGGAAAACTTTGTTATCACAAATAATTAACTTCATTGTAGAAACTGTTGGACAACTTGGTTATGCAGGTATTTTCATAATGATGTTTTTAGAGAGTTCTTTTTTTCCATTTCCATCAGAAGTTGTAATGATACCAGCTGGATATTTAGCCTATAAAGGTGAGATGAATATCTATTTTGTAATTTTCTTTGGGATTTTAGGTTCACTTGCTGGAGGAGTATTTAATTACTATTTTGCTTTAAAGCTCGGAAGAAGATTTTTAATGAGATATGGAAAATATATCTTGATTAGCGAAGATACAATATTAAAAATGGAAGAGTTTTTTAATAAACATGGTCATATCTCAACATTTTTTGGAAGATTAATTCCAGTTGTAAGACAATATATATCTTTACCAGCAGGACTCTCTCGAATGAATCTTTTTGTATTTTCATTATTTACAAGTTTAGGTGCTGGAATTTGGGTTGCTATATTAGCATTTTTAGGATATTACTTAGGTGGAAATGAAGAGCTAATAAAAGAGTATTTGCATCAAATTATTATTGCTCTTTTAGTCTTAATCGTTGTTTTTAGTTATCTGTATTATAAATTTACAAAAAGAAAAAATAGAAGAAAAATTTAAGTTGTCTATTTTTTATAGACAACTTTTTATAAGTTTAAGCCCTTTTTCAATCTGTTCAAAACTTGAGTGAGTGTAGTTAAATCTTATCTCACTATTTGGAACTTTATCTATGTAAAACTGATTTGCTGGAACATATACAACTTTTTTCTTCAAGCACTCTTGAACAAGTGCAAATGTATCAATTTTTTTATCTTCAAATCCACCATACAAAAACATTCCACCTTTTGGTGTTTGGTGCTTAAATTCAGGCATTATAGTTTTTAAAGCTTTTGAGAAAAATTGAGCTTTTGCTTGATAATCATCTCTTATTTCTTGAAGATGTTTTTCATATTTTACTTCATCTTTTAAATACTCAGCTAAAATATATTGTGAAAGCCCACAAGAGTGAAGATCAATACTCTCTTTTATAATAAGAAGAGATTTTATCTTCTCTTCATCTGCTCGTATCCAACCAATTCGTAAACTTGGAACTAAAGTTTTAGAAAAACTTCCTAAATGAAAAGAGTTATTTGGTAAACTAGCACTTATATATTTACTTTTTTTATCAAAATAAAGCTCACTATATGGGCTATCTTCTATTAAAATTCCATCATATTTTTTTACTATATTACAAACTGCTTCTCTTTTCTCACTACTATATGTTGTAGCACTTGGATTTTGAAAATCTGGAATTAAGTATGTAAGTTTTGTCTTTTTAAAACTTTTCTCAAACTCTTCAATGTTTACTCCATCATCTTCAAGTTTTACACCTTGCATTTTTAAATTATTTAGTCTAAAAATATTCATAGCTCCTAAATATGAAGGCTCTTCGATTGTAATATCTTTGTTTTCAAAAAATTTAGCCAAAATATACATTGCTTGCTGGCTTCCTGTTGTAATTAAGATATTCTCTTTTGTTGTAGCAAATCCTTCATTTGTATATCTTAAAGCAATTTGCTCTCTTAATTCATTTATTCCATTACTTATTGTGTATTGATAAACTTTTGGATTTTCTATTGCTTTTAAAGTTGCTTCTTTTAAATCTTGCGTTGGAAATAGATTTTCACTTGGAAGTCCACCTGCAAATGAGATAGTCTCTTCATCAATAGCTTCAAGTATCTCTCTAATAAATGATCTTTTCATAAAATCTCCTTTTAAATGGTTTGCAATTTAAAAAGAAACCATTAATATTTTTAAAATTTTACATCAATAAAAATATTTATACTTTACAAAAAATGCTTTTATAATTATCAATTATTGCTAAAAACATATACATTTATTGATATAATACTTTATGAAAAAATCTACTTATGAAAAAAGAGCAAAAATTGCAAATGATGTAATGAACTACATTTATAAATATATTGATACAAATATAAATATAGATGATTTAAGTTTACAATTAAATATTAGTAAGTTTCATCTTCATAGAGTTTTTAAAGAGGAGTTTGGAAAAAATATTTATGAAAGCATTAAGTCAATACGACTTGAAAAAGCTGCAAACCTATTAATTACAAATAAGTTTTCAACAATCACTAATATTTCAAATATGACTGGATATAGTTCACAAACATCTTTTTTAAGAGCCTTTAAACAAAGGTTTTCTATGACACCAAAAGAGTGGAAAAATGGTGGATATAAAGAGTATTCAAATAAAATAATTGAGAAAATATCAATTAGCAATGATTTAGATTTCTCAAATATTGAGCCAACAATTGTTAAAATGCCACAGATGAGAGGATATTATATTAGGCATAAAGGTTATGATAAATCTATTAAAAAAACATGGGCAAAGCTTCAAACTTGGATTTATACAAATGATATAAAATCTTATAAACAAATGGCTTTGCATCATGATAATCCAATTATTACTCCACTTGAAGATTGCCAATATATTGCAATTGCAGTTTTGGATGAAAATGAAGAGTTAAAAGATTTATCCCTTCCAACTTTGGATATTCCAAAGGGAATTTATGCAAAGTTTAGTTTAAGTGGAAAGTATGGAGATGTAATAAAATTAATACAGTGGGTTTATCATGTTTGGTTAATAGATAGTGGTTATGAAACAACAACAAATCCATCTTATACGATTTATGAGAAGAATCATTTTTTAAGTTTAGATGGTGAGTTTATTTTGGATTTTTATCTTCCAATAAAATATGTTTAAAGTATAAGGAAATTATTATGAAAAGTAGTATTGAATATATAGCAAATTTTAAAACAAGTCTTGACCCATACAATGGAATTACAATTTTAAGTGAAGATTTGCCAAAAGATATTTTGGAATTTGAACAGAATTTAAAAGATTTAATACAAAATGTAAAAGATAATAAAAATTTAATTTGGATCTATATAGATATAAAAAAATCAGATTTTATTCCAATTGCTACAAAGTTTGGTTTTACTTTTCACTCTTGCAATAGTGATTATATACTACTTGTGAAAGTTTTAAAAGAGAATGCAATAGTTCCAAATTTGGCAAATCATACTTTGGGAGTAGGTGCTGTTGTAATAAATAGTAAAAATGAGATTTTATTAATTAAAGAGATAATTAGAAATGAGTATTATAAGCTTCCAGGTGGACATATTGATGATGCTGAAATGATTTCTCAAGCTTTGAGTCGAGAAGTTTTTGAAGAGACTGGTGTTGTTGTAGATTTTGAAAAAATTGTATCTATAGGACATTTTTATCCACATCAATTTCATAAATCAAATCTATATGTTTTATGTCTTGCAAAGCCAAAAAGTTTAAAAATAGATGTAAAAGATAAAGAGGAGATTAGTGAAGCTATTTGGTTGGATCTTGATGAGATGTTTAAAAGAGATGATATTCATGATTACACAAAAACTATTGTAAAATCAGCATTGAGTGGTCAAGGATTATATAAAAGTGAAGATGAAATTTTATCTCATTTGAAAAATCAGTTTGAGTTGTTTTTTGTAAAAGAAAGCAAAAACTAAATATAATAGACACTTTAAAAATTAAAGGATAGAAATATGAAACATATTATAAGTACAACAAAAGCTCCAAGTGCAATTGGACCATACAATCAAGCAGTTAATTTTGGAGAGTTGATTTTTACATCGGGACAAATAGCATTAAATCCAACTACAATGGAAGTTGTAAGTGGTGGAATAAAAGAGCAAACAAGACAAGTTATGGAGAATTTAAAAGCTATTTTACAAGAGGCTGGAAGCTCTTTTGATAATGTTATTAAAACAACTTGTTTTTTATCAGATATGGATAATTTTGTTGCTTTCAACGAAGTTTATGGAGAGTATTTTCAAGTTTTATCAGCACCAGCTAGAAGTACAGTTGCCGTAAAAACATTACCAAAAAATGTTTTAGTTGAAGTAGAAGTAATAGCTTTTAAAAACTAAATATGTTTTTAGGAAAATGTCCATATTGTGATGATGGACAAATAGAGATTAGAAAAAAAGAGGTAAGAGGCAAAAAAGTAGAGCTTTATGCTTGTTCAAACGCCTCTTGGATTACCGAAGATGGAGAGTTTTTTGAACTCTCAAGCTCTTCAAAGTGTTCGTTTAGAATTTGGCAAAATGCCTTAAGTAGATATGGACACTATTTAAAACATAGTGAAATAAGAGCTTTATTAAACAATGAAGAGCTTGAATTAAAATTTAAAACTCAAAAAAGATTTGGACAAAAAGAGAGAAAGGATTACTTTAAAAAAGTAATCCTTCACCCCCAGTATGGTGTTCAAATACTATTTGATGAGTAAAATTTATAAAAAAAACATAAGTTTTGCAATCACAACAATAGCAATTGAGAGAAGCAAAGCATAAGCGTGAAAATGTTTCATAAACGAAACTGGTTCAATTTTTGCTAGTTTACAAAAAATTGTATAAACTACTCCCAAAATTATTAGTAAAACAAAAAAGAGTTTTATCCATAAAAGTATTTGTAAAGAGCTATTAAAATACCCAACTTCTTTATTAATATAGTTTGTAAACATATATATACCACTTGATATTAGTATAATTACAACTAAGGGATAGATTATAATTCCACGACCAACAATAGCACTTATCATGTTATCATAAGCCTCTTGACCAAACTTTTTTTTAACTGCTGGAAATATAAATATATCTGCAAAAATAAAACCTACAAAAATTATTGCACATAATAGATGAACTGTTTGGACTAATAGATACTCCATAAATATCCTTTTTTAATAGAATTATAATTAATAAAAAAGGTATTTATCTTAACAAAAATCAATTCATTTTAAACTCAAAGATACTCTTTGTTTCTCTAAATCTACAGCTATTACTTTTAAATTTTCTAAATTTTGATTTATACTTAAAACATCACTTGGATGAGATACTCTTTTTTCGCTAATTTGTGATATATGAAGTAGGGCATCATTTTTTATTCCAATATCTACAAATGCTCCAAAATCTGTAATATTTCTTACAACTCCACTTAAAATAAACCCCTCTTTTAAATCATTTATATCTAAAATATCATTTGAAAATTTAACACTATTAAACTCAAATCTTACATCAAGTCCTGGATTTAAGAGCTCTTTTACAATATCTTTTAATTTTATAGTTGAAATATTTAAGCTTTTTGCAATATCTTCAAACTCTTTTATATCTTTAATATCATAATTTTTTTGAAGTTTTAAAGCAATTTCATAATCTTCTGGATGAATAGAGGTATTATCTAAAATTGATAAGCCATCTTTTATTCTTAAAAATCCAACACACTGTTCATAAACTTTTGCTCCAATACCTTTTACATTTAAAAGCTCTTTTTTAGAGCTAAATTTTTTGATTTTTTCTCTATGTTCAATAATATTTAAAGCCAATTTTTCACTAATTCCAGATACAAAAGAGAGTAGTTTGTATGAAGCAGAGTTTAAATCAACTCCAACTTTATTTACTAAATCAATAGTAATATTTTCAAGTTTTTTCTCTAACTCTTTTTGATTTACATCGTGTTGGTATTGACCAATTCCAAGAGATTTTGGATCAATTTTTACCAATGCTGCCATTGGATCTCTTAATCTTTGAGCAATAGATATAGCACCTTTAATTGTTACATCAAGGTTTGGATACTCCAAAGATGCAATTTTTGAAGCTGAATAAACACTAGCTCCAATCTCACTTACAACTGCATAATTAACATCTAATCTATTCTCTTTTATTAGATTGTCAATAAAAGTTGCTGTCTCTTTACTTGCTGTTCCATTTCCAATAGCTATGCTTGTGATTTTATATCTATTGATTAAATCTAAAACTATTTTTGATGAGTTTATTAAATCCTCTTTTGGTTTTGTTGGATAAATAACACTACTATCTAAAAATTGACCATCTTCGTTTATAACTGCTAATTTACATCCGCTTTTATATCCAGGATCAACTCCAAGAATTACTTGATTTAGAAGAGGTGCAGTTAGAAGTAGCTCTTTTAGATTTTTCCCAAAAAGCTCAATTGCCTCTTTGCTTGCTTTTTCTTTTAAATTTGTTATTGCTTCTCTTTTTAGTGTTGGAAGGAGTAATCTTTTTAGTCCATCTTTAAAACCTTCAAATACTAACTCTTTTGAATCTTGTGCATCTGGTTTTATTTTATACTTTTTTATATTTTCTAAAATATAGTTCTCATCTATTTCAACTTTTATATTTAGTTGTTTTTCGTTTACAGCTCTTAAAATTGCTAAAACTCTATGAGGTTTTATATATTTTATTTTTTCACTTGTATTTGCAAAAGAGGCATAAAGACCACTTTTATCAAACTCTTTTGCAGCAGTTACTTCTAAAATTCCCCAATTATTTATTAAATTTCTAACAATATCTTTAGATCTAAAATCATCAGCATATCTTTGGGCAATTATATCTTTTGCACCACTTATAGCATCTTGAGTAGTTTTTATATTTTTATTTAAAAACTGTTTTGCTTTTTGTTCACACTCAAGTTTGCTATATCTCATACTTTGAATTATATTTGCTAATGGTTCAAGACCATTTTCAATAGCATTTGAAGTTCTTGATGATTTTTTATCTTTAAATGGTGAGTAAATATCTTCTAAAGCTTGTAAGCTTGTAGCTTCATCTAAACTTTTTTCTATATTTTCATTTAAAAAATTTCTCTCTTTTAAGAGATTTTTTATATCCTCTTTTTTATTTAAGAGTTTTTTTGAGTATTCAAAAATCTCTTCAAAATCTCTAAGCTGTTCATCTGTTGCACTATTTGTAAACTCTTTTCTATATCTTGCGATAAAGGGAATTGTACACCCCTCATCCAAAAGTTTTATTATATTTTCAATAATATTTTTACTAAGTAGCGTCTTTTTTTCTAAAATATCTATTAAATTAATCTTCGTCAAAACTTCCCTTAGAGCTAGGAGAGTAGCTATCATCAGCATAATCGTAATTATCATAGTCATCATAATCAACTGTAAATATTTTTGGGTAACCAAGTTTTACAAGCTCTTTATCAATATTCTCTTCGCTTAATCTATTTTTTACTCTATTCATAATAAGTTCAATGTCCTCTTCTTTTACATCGTTTGCTCTTAATTCATAAATAATAGCTAAATTCATTTTTTCCTTCTTGTTTAAATATTTTTAGTTTTTATGTAAAAACTGCTTAAAATAAAAATGATAGATTTAACAGACAAAATATTTGCTGTTTCATCAACAGTATGGTAACCAGTTGTGGGTATTTGCAAAGTTGTACCCTGAATCTTTTTATTAGACTCCATAATAATTCTTCCTAGTTCTGTACTTCCAATACTAATTGGTTTTAATCCCTCTTGAACTCTTTTTTTATTCTTTTCAGTTATAAATTTATCTTTACAAGAAAATGTTATTTTATTTTTTTTGCAAAACTTTTTTATCTCATCTAAAAGTGGTGATTTAAATCTTGCATTTACATCTTTGTTTCTTAATACAACCATTTGTTTATCGGCTTCTTGTCTTGATTCATAAGGACTTGTATCCAAAACAATTAATTTATCAGTTGATACTTTATTCTTTTTAAACCACTCATTTATATATCTCCAACTCTTTCCAGCCTCCTCTTGAGCTGTAAAAAAAGCTGTGCCTTCATAACCATTTTGATATAAAAAAAGAATAATTGCAGCACTAATAACATTATCAAGTTGAGCTGAGATTAGATTGCCATCTTGTTTTAGTTTATCTATAAATGCAATTGGAGTTCCTGGAAGAAGATGTGAAAGTCCATCTATTTCAAAGATTAAGTTGTTTATCTCCTCTTTTAAAAAGGCATCTTTTATTTTACCAGTTCCTAAATATGAACCACTAAAAGGATCATATGCGTGAACACCTTGATTTATATATCGTTTTGAGATTTGTTGAAAAGTTTGTTCAGAAAGAGAGTTTCCTCTTAAGTCAGATCGATTTTTTGCCAAAAAAGCTGCAAATTGAAACTCATTTGGACCTGTACAAATAACCCCGTGCCTATCAATATGAGCGCTTAAAAATCCATTTTCTGGCTCTTTACCAATGGCTACTAAAAGACCGTCATAGTGCTCTGTTTTAACACCAAGTTCATCAAGTTCTCTTTTTAAATATAGTAAAAATGAGTGCTCAGCACCTGTAACAGAAGGAACACGAATAAGTTGTTTTAGTAAATCTAAAAATAGATTAAAATTTTTTTGCTCATTTAAAAATGAAGCATTCAAGGGTATCTCCTAGAAATTTTTAGAATAGATAAAACTACTCTATGGGTGGAATTATAGACTAAAAAATTAGTTTTTATCCTAAAAATTTGCTTAAATATTTTTTGAATAGAATTGTTTATTAAATTAATCAAGATTATATTAATCTATATTTAAAGTATGATTGATATACTTTCATAATTTTAATTTTAAATTAGGAATATTAAATGGCAGAGTTATCAGAACTTGAGAAGTTAAAAGCATCAAGAAATCCTCTTAGAGTAATAGATGATTTATATAAAGAGGCACTTGAAGGAATCCCTTTAAAAGATGAATATATTGGTTTACTTAAATGGTATGGAATGTATCCCCATGTAAACAAAGATGGATTAGAAGATAAAAAATATTTTATGAAAAGAATAAAATTAGTTGATGCTAGAATGAATTTAGAGCAACTAAGAGTTATGAGTGAAATTGGGGTAAAGTATGCAAAAGGTTTAGTAGATTTTACAACAAGACAAAATGTACAGTTTCATTATATAGAGATTAAAGATATACCAGCTATTTTTGATATGTTGGGTGAAGTAAATTTAACTTCAAGAATGGCATCAGGTGATGGACCAAGACCTATTATGACTTGTCCTGTTAGTGGAATTGATGAGGGTGAGATTTATGATGTTCAAAATTTATTAAAAGAGGTTGATAGCTATTTTGATAAAAATGACGATAGATTTTGTAACTTTCCAAGAAAGTATAAAATAGGAATTAGTGGTTGTAAATGTCATTGTGCTGCTCATGAGATTCAAGATGCTGCTTTTACAGCTATTAAGACAAAAGATGGTGAGGTTGATTTTGATTTAACTATTGGTGGTGGATTATCAAAATCTAAGCAGATAGCAACTAGAGCAAATAAGTATGTTAAACCAAATCAAGTTTTAGATGTTGCTGTTGCTTGTGCAGAGATTTTTAGAGATCATGGAAATAGAGATAATAGAAATAAAGCAAGAGTTAGACATCTTTTAAATGATTGGGGAATAGAGAAGTTTGTTGAAGAGATTGAGAAAGTAATCGGATATAAACTTCAAGATGGTTTAGAAGCTCCAATTGTTGCATCTTATGAAAATAGAAACCATTTTGGAATAAACAGACAAAAACAAAAAGATCTTTTTTATGTTGGTTTTGCAACAAACTCAGGAAGAGTTGCAGGTGATGATTTTGTAAAATTCTATGAGATTTGTAAAAAATATAGTGCTGGTGGAGTTGCATTAACTGGAACTCAAAACTTTATAGTTTATGATGTAAAAGATGATGTAGTTCAAGCTTTAGCAGATGAGTTTCAAGCCTTAGGATATCCATATAAACCAAATCCATTTAGAGCAAGATTGCAATCATGTACAGGAAAAGAGTTCTGTAAATTTGGAATAACAGAAACTAAAGAGTATGCAAAAAAAGTTGTGCTTGAGTTGGAACAAAAATTCCCAGATTTTGTTGAAGATTTAAGTATTGCAATTGCTGGTTGTGGAAATACATGCTCTCATCCACAAATTGCTGATATTGGTTTTGTTGGTTGTATGATGAGACACGAAGGTGAGAGAATTGAAGGTTATGAAGTTTTATTAGGTGGAAATTTAGAAGGAACAACTAAAAGTAGAATAGCAAGAAAAGTTGGTGTTAAAATTCCAGCAACACAAGTTGTTGATTATGTAGGACAATTAATAAATGATTACAAACAAAATAGTCTTGGACAAAAAAGATTCAAAGATTATTTAGCAATTTTAGAACCAGTAGGAAGTGTAGAAGAGGCTGAATAAGCCTCTTTTAATCAATATTTTCATTAATAGCTTTGTGATAGTATCTATTTAGATCAAATAATCCAAACTCAATTGGATTTGATTTTTCAAACTCTTTTGTAAACCAATCATAGTGTTCCCAAAAACTTGGATTTGCTCTATTTATTGCAAATCTTGATATGTTTTTTACACACTCAGTGCTATTTTTAAAATTTTTTAAAGAGTTAAAGAAACTTGGAATATCATCTTGATTTATTATAAAAAACATATTTGGATAGGTACTTACAAATCCTTCAACAAAATCTATATCATCTTTTGAAGGATCTAATCTTGACTCCTCTTTAAACATCAAAGCTACATTATCATGCCATCTATTTATAACCATAGAGTAAACTAAATTTGAACCATCATTTAGTTTTATTCTAATTAAAGTTGCATTTGTGTCAGAACCTGTAAAATATTTTGTAAAATTTTGACTATTTGGTAGTGATAGAGCTTTAAATCCCTCTTCAATCTCTTTTTTGTTTTTATAACTACTTCTTATTTCACTTGGAGTATATTTTTCATAAGTATAGTTTATAGAATCTATTGGAGTATTTGTATATGTTAAAATTTTAGAAATTAACTCTTTTTTGTAATCTTTAGTATAAAAATCAATAGCTGTCTCATTTTGTGATGGAAGATAAGTTGTAAGATATTGAGCCAACCAACCTAAATACCAAGAGTTAAAATATCCATCTCTTGTTGCTTTTGGTAAAAACTCTAAAAACATACTCTCACCCTCAACTCTTAATCTATCCATATGAGTTCTTACAAGAAGTTGATGTGCTGTATTTCCATAAACATCAAAACCAGCAACCAAAGAGTAATAAATTCTCTCTAATAGTGGAAAATCTATAACCCACATATTTTTTGGAGTATTCCCTAAAGCACCTTTGTGAAGTGATGCTGTATCAAAGTGTCTATAAACTGTTAAAATAGAATCATCTTTTTTACTCTTTCTTAAATACTCTAGTTTTAATCCATCTTTGTAGTGTTTATTATAAACTTCATTTTTATTTTTAAAATATGCTAAAACTTCATCTTTGTGCCCTAAATTTTTGAATGTTGAATATAAAGTAGGATCTTCTCCTAGTTGATTTGGAATCTCTAAGTTTTTTAAATTTTGCTCTAAGAACTCTTTATCTACTACACTTAAATCATATTTTGGATCCATAAATGCAACCCAAAAATGGTCTTGAATAACATTGAGTGCAATTTGACCTTTACAAACAGGACCTTTAATAAATGTATTTACAAAAAAATATACATCTTCTAATAAAAATTGATATCTACTTTTTGCAGGAATTTGTTTAAACACCTCAAGTGCATTTGGTGCTTTAGTTTTATCAAAACTTGGCATATATGGTTTTTCATTCCATTTTGCTTTTATAAATAAATTATTAAAAAGTGCTAATTTTTTATCATCAATTTTATATGGCATATGAGTTTTATGAACTCTTGTTTGCTCACTAATTCTAACTCTATAATAGTATGGTTCATCTATTTTATCGTAAGGAAATGTTGTAGGAATAATTTCAGGTTCAAAAGGAGATGCAGTTTTTGAACGAATTAACTCAAAAAAATTACCACTTTTCTCTTCAAAATAGATATCTGCTAAAAATAGATGTTCATAGATATATCTAGCAGTTACTTGATGTTTTATTGAAGAGTTGTTTAAAAAATCTTCAAGCTTTTTTATCTGTTTTTTTTCAAAATTTGTTATAGATACTTTTGTATCATCAATTGCATTCTCATCAAGCCAAGTCATTATTAGGTTATACTCATCTTTACTAATGGCTGGAAAACCATAAGGCATAGCTTTGTGTGGATTTTTTTCAAAATACTCTTCAAGCTCATCTTGATTTTGAGAGCAAGTTAATTTATCTGTTTCAGGAGAGTAGTTACCAACAATTTGTGGATTTAACTCTTTTTGAAATAAAAATTGCATCATAATTGATTCATTATTATCTAAATCTTTATCTAAAACAGATGTGAAACCTTTTTCTCTCCACTCATTTGTATCTTTTGCATCAACATATAATCTTGTAGGAGAACTCGCATTTATTCTAGTATCATAAACTAAAGCTTTTGTAACTCCTCTATCAAGTCCTGCAAAACTCTCCATTTTTAATTGACAAGGTGAGTTGTAGCATGAGTGACAAGATACACAACGACTATCAAAAATTGGTTTTATATCTTTTGTATATGATATTTTTTTATCAACTCTATCAAAAACAACAGGATCTAAAGGTTTTGAAGAACAACCAAAAAATAAAAATGTAAATAAAATTATAAATATAAATTGTAGTTTCAATTATTAACTCCATAATAAAATATTATGATTATACTCAATTTTGTTTAAAGAGCTTTTTGCTAATATTCCAAACTAAAACCAAAGGAAAAAAATGCAACACCTAATAAGAACTTCCGACTTCACTAAAGACGAAATCTTGGCTATTTTTGAAGATGCTAGAGCATTTAAAGAGGGAAAGCTTAGTAAAGTTTTAGAAGGCAAAATTATTGTAACACTATTTTTTGAAAACTCTACAAGAACAAGAACATCTTTTGAAATTGCTGCAAAAAGGCTTGGAGCTGAGGTTGTAAATTTAGATGTTGGAACTTCATCTCAAAAAAAAGGTGAAACTATGTACGATACAGTTTCAAACTTAAATGCGATGAATCCAGATGCAATAGTAATAAGACACAGTGTTCATGGACTTCCAGAGAGCTTAATAGGGTATGTAGATTGTCCTATTATCAATGCAGGAGATGGAAGACACTCACACCCAACTCAAGCTTTTTTAGACCTTTTTACAATTAATGAATATTTTGGTGGAGAAACTGAAGGTAAAAAAATAGCAATTGTTGGAGATGTTAAAAACTCAAGAGTTGCTGGAAGTAATAGAAGATTACTTCCTAGATTTGGAATTGATGTAAATTTAGTAGCTCCTGATTGTTTTAAATATGAGGGAGATGAGTTTAAACAGTTTAATACAATTCAAGAAGTAATAGATGATATGGATATTGTTATGAGTTTAAGAAGTCAACTTGAACGTCACAATATAACATACTTTGAGTCACTTCAAGAGTATGCAAAAGATTTTTGTATTACAAGTGAGTTGATGAATAGAAAAGAGTTTTTACTTCTTCATCCAGGTCCTGTTAATAGAAATATTGATATTACAGATGATGTTTTAAAGCACCCAAGATGTAAAGTTTTAGAGCAAGTTACAAATGGAGTTGCAATAAGAGCTTCTATTTTGAAAAAACTAATTTTAAAATCTTAAGTGAAAATAGAAAAAATTAAAAAAAAACTAAATCTTTATGGCTCTTGTAAAGAGCCATTTCTTTTTTTGATATCTTATGATTTAAAAAAACTTCATATTGAAAAATTAGATAAAAAATCAAAAAAAATTAGATATAAAATCTCTTCAAAAATTAAAAATCAAAAAAATAGTAAAAAATATTTTTTTAAAAAATATCCAATAGATTTTGAGAGTTATAATAAGAAATTTAAAACTATTCAAGAGCAAATAAGAGCTGGAAATACATATCTTGCAAATCTAAGTTCTCAAACAAAAATAGATACAAATTTAAGTTTAAATCATATTTATAAAACTTCAAATTCACTTTTAAAATTGAGAGTCAAACTAAAAAAAACAAATTTTGTCTGCTTTAGTCCTGAAAAGTTTATAGAAATAGTTGATGATAAAATCTATACTTATCCTATGAAAGGAACTATTGATAAATCTATAAAAGATTCAAAAGAGCTTCTTTTAAATAGTACAAAAGAGTTAGCAGAACACACTATGATTGTAGATTTACTAAGAAATGATTTGGGAAAAGTTGCAAAAAGTATAGAAGTTGAAGAGTTTAGATTTATTGATGAGATTAAAACCAATAAAAAAACATTGCTTCAAACAAGCTCAAAAATATCTGGAAAGTTAGATGATAATTGGAGTGATAATTTAGGTGATATTTTATTAGCTCTTCTTCCAGCTGGAAGTATTACAGGAACTCCAAAAAAATCAACTATTGATATTTTAAAAAAAGTAGAAAATTATAATAGAGGTTTTTATACAGGAATTTTTGGAGTTTTTGATGGAAAAAATCTTCAAAGTTTTGTTTTAATTAGATTTATAGAAAAAATTGATGGAGAACTTTTTTATAAAAGTGGTGGAGGAATAACATCTGATAGTAGGGTTGAGGATGAATATAAAGAGTTAATAGATAAAATCTATTTGCCATTTTAAAGGATAATTATGTTTTTTGAAACAATAAAGTGTGAAGATTTTGAGATTTTTAATTTAGATTATCATAATAAAAGAGTTGCTTTTACTATTGGAAAAAATTTAAATCTTCAAGAGTATATAAATCCAATTAGTAATGAACTTCTTAGATGTAAAATCATTTATGATGAGAATGAGGTTTTAGATGTACAATATTTCCCCTATAAAAAAAAGCAGATAAATAGTTTTAAAGTAATTTTTGATGATGGTATAGATTATTCAAAAAAGTATTTAAATAGAGAGAGATTGGATTATCTGTTTTCACAAAAAGATAGTTGTGAAGAGATAATTATTTTGAAAAATGGTATTGTAACAGATACAAGTATTGCTAATATTGCTATATTTTATGAAGGAGTTTGGATAACTTCAAAACAGTGTTTACTAAATGGAACTACAAGAGCAAGATTGATTGAAGATAAAAAGATTTTTGAAAAAGATATTACATTAGAGATGTTAAAAAATGCTTCAAAAATAGCACTTTTAAATGCTATGATTGATTTTTATATTATTGAAAAACCAAAGATTTCTCTTTAGTTTTTCTTTACAAATTGAGTTAAAATTACAATTTTTACACCATTAACTCTACCTTCAATTTGTCCCTCTTCTCTTCCAAGAGTTATATTTCTAACTGCTGTTCCTCTTTTAGCAGTAAAACCAGCTCCTTTTACATCTAAATCTTTTATAAGAGTAACTGTATCTCCAGCACTTAAAACAACACCATTACAATCTTTTTGAACAACACTATCATCAAAGCTTTCAAGACCTTTATTTGCCCACTCTAAAGTCTCTTCATCTAAATATATCATATCAAGTAACTCTTGATTATCAAGTTTTTTTAACATTCTATATGATAAAACTTGAACTGCTGGAACTGTACTCCACATAGATTCACTTAAACAGTACCAATGATTTGAATCAAGTTCGCAACTTTGCTCAAACTGATTTTTACATTTTTCACATAATAAAGCAGATGTTTCTAAACTTCCATCACTTGGGCTTACCTCAAAAATGTCTAAATTCTCTTGATTTTTACAAAGCTCACATGAATTTTCAGCTCTTTTTATTAAATCTTCTAAAATTCCCATAAAGTCTATCCTTTTTAAATAATGTCCAAATTGTACCATAGTTGATATAAATCATAAAAAAATGGTAAAAATTTTGTTACCATTACGATTTTTAAAATTAGAGGTTATATTATGAAATATTTTTATAAATTATTTGCAAAAAACAATAAAGAGCTATTTGATAAATCAAATCTTTTTTGGTCTTGGATAGGCTCTTTTTTGGGACTATTAGCAATTGCATTTTTTCACAAAAACTTTTTAGATGATTTAGATTTAAGCTTGGTTTTAGGATCTTTTGGAGCAAGTGCTGTTTTAATATATGGAGCTGTAAACTCACCTCTAGCACAACCAAAAAATTTAATAGGTGGACATTTAATTAGTGCTTTTGTAGGAGTTAGTTGTTATAAACTTTTTTCTGGAGATTTACTTTTGGCATCTTCAATTGCAGTTGCCACTTCCATTTTATTTATGCAATTAACTTTTACCTTACATCCACCAGGAGGTGCAACTGCACTTATTGCTGTAGTTGGGACTTCTCAAGTTCATGATTTAGGATATTTGTATCTATTGGTTCCAGTTTTAAGTGGAACTATAATCTTATTTTTAATAGCATTTATAGTCAATAATATACCAAAAAATAGAACATATCCACAAAATTATAAAAGCCATTATAAAAAATATTATCAAAGATATAAAAGAAAAAGTTTAAAGAGAAAACGGAGCAAAAATTAATAGCAATAAAGATATAATAGAACTTTAGATTGTAAAAAATTAGGAAAGATATGAAAGAGATAGAAAAATTAGATAAAGAGTATGTTCTTCATACATATGCAAGAAATTATGTTAATTTTAAAAAAGGTGTAAATGCAACTTTATATGATGATGAAAACAGAGATTATATAGATTTTACTTCAGGAATTGCTGTTTGTAGTGTAGGTCATGGAAATAAAAGAGTTGCAGATAAAATATATGAACAAGTTTTAAATTTAACTCATACTTCAAATTTATATGCAATAGAACCACAAGCTAAATTAGCAAAAAAGATTAAAGAGTTAAGTGGTTATGATATTAGAACATTTTTCTCAAATAGTGGAGCAGAAGCAAATGAAGGTGCTATAAAAATTGCTAGAACTTATGGAGAGAAATTTGAGAAAAAAAGATATAAAATTATAACTTTAGAGCACTCATTTCATGGAAGAACAATCACAACTGTAAAAGCAACAGGACAAAGTTCAATGCACCAAAGTAAATTTGCTCCATACCCAGAAGGCTTCTCATATAATAGTGCTATTGATGATATTTATAACTCTATTGATGATGAAACAGTTGCAGTGATGATTGAGCTTGTTCAAGGTGAGGGTGGAGTTTTTCCTTTTCCAAAAGATAAAATTCAAGAGTTAGCGAAGTTTTTAAAACAAAATGATATTTTACTAATAATAGATGAGGTACAAACTGGAGTTTATAGAACAGGAGAGTTCTTGGCTTCAAATTTATATGAAATAGAACCAGATATTATAACTTTAGCAAAAGGTTTAGGTGGTGGAGTTCCAATAGGAGCAGTTTTAACAAAACATAAAGATATATGGAGTGCTGGTGATCATGGAAGCACTTTTGGTGGAAACTATCTTGTAACAACAGCTGCTTTAGAGGTTTTAGATATTTTAGAGGATTTAAAAGATAGTGGAACTTTAGATGAAACTATTATTTACTATACAAAAAAATTAGATGAGTTATATGAGAATAATAAAGAGATTTTTATATCAAACATTGGACTAGGGCTTATGAGAGGATTAAGAGTAAAAGATGGTGATACTTTGTCACTTTTAATCAAAACAGCATTTGAGTCTGGAGTTATGGTTTTAAAAGCAGGTAAAAATACATTAAGACTTCTTCCAGCTTTAACAATATCTAAAAATGAGATTGATGAAGGATTTAAAAGACTTCAAACTGCGCTTAATAAGATAAAATAGAATAAAAAAAGTGGCATTCAAGCCACTTTTATAATTAGATGAATATAGAATAAGGTATGCCTCAATTAATTAAATATTAAAGCTTTATCCAACCGTCGCCATCATCTTCATCAAACTCTTCTTCAATAAATGAAATAATAATTTTTAGCCCCGACCTAAAAAAAGTAACTGAGTTGTCAAAAAATAATAAGTTTTCCAAAGCTATTTCCTTGTCTATTAATATTTTGGCAGATGAATAATAACAAACAGTTATGTCAAACTAATGTCAAAATCTCATTTAAAGCTCTATTTTTGTAGAATTTTGAACTTTCAGGAGGAAATATGAATTTAAAACTGCCAAAACCATCGACAGTCCTTTTTTTAAACATTTTGATTTTTCTAATCATTACTATGGTCGGTTATTTTATAATTTTTCAGAACTTTCAGATAAATAATAATAAAAATCAGGAGATAATTTTTTTTCAAATCAAAGATAAAAGTTCATCTTTATTAACAAAAATTTTAAATGAGTATCATATAAAAAAAGATTCAATAAAAAGTAGTCATGAAGATGCTTTAAAATTATTTAAAAAAGGTTTAGATGTTATAGATATAAAAAATATTTTAGATGAAAAAAATAGTTCAAGATATGAAGTCTATATTTTAGATAGTAGTTTTAAAATAGAGGATAGCTCACTTTTTTATGATATTGGTACAAATTTATCAATAGCAAAAAATGGTTTTTTAAACTATTTAAAGAGTAACAAAATAGGAGTTGTAATACCTGAATATTCAAATGAGTTTTTGCAATTTATAAGTTATACAGTATCAAAACTTGATGATGGAAGATATTTTACAATAATATATTTTTATGATGGATTTATAGAAGAGCTTAAAGCAATTCAAGAGTTAATTAATGGTGAAGATAGTTTAACAAGCTCAATAGCTTATATAATATCAAATGATTATGTAGGTAATTTTGCATTTAAATCTATCCCCTCTTATAAACAGACAATTATGGATTTGCAACAAAGATTTCAAAAAGGTGGAGAGCTTTTAAACACTTTGGGAGATAAAAGTTTTGTTACTTTTGAAAAGATAGATGAAGATAAAAAGTTTAAAGTTTATAATTTAGTTCAAACAAGTCCAATATATGATGATGCAAAGATTTTATATTGTATAGTTTTTGATGAAAAAGTCTATTTAGAGAAGATTTTTTATCTAAGAGTTGTATCTTTTCTCTCATTTATAATAGGAACTTTTGCAATTTATTTAATATATAGTTTAAGAAATACTGAGCTTCTTTTAAGCTATAAAGATAAATTCATAGCACACTCTATTCATGAAATTAATACACCACTTTCAATTATTACAATTAATACACAATTAAGAGAGAAACTTTATGGAAGTGATAAATACTCTTTAAAGATAAATGGAGCTTTAAAAACTCTTGAAAACTCATATGAAGATATGACTTTTTTGCACACCAAAGATAAAATAGAGTATGAAATAGTAGAGAATAATCTTCAAAGAGCTTTAGAAAGTAGAGTAAAATATTTTGATACCATTGCAAATAGTCAAAATAGAAAAATAGAACTGATTGTTTATAATAATTTATATTTAAAGATGGGAAGAATAGAGTTAAATAGATTGATTGATAATAATATTTCAAATGCAATAAAGTACTCTTTAGTTGGAAGTATTATTAAAATAGTATTAAAAGGAAATATTTTGGAGTTTCACTCTATTGGACAAAAAATAGAGAATCCTAAAAATATTTTTAAAAAATATAATAGAGAGAACAGAACGACTGGAGGTCATGGTTTGGGATTAGCAATTGTAAGTGATATTTGTAAAAAGTATAATTTTACGATAGAGGTTGAGAGTAAAGATGTAAATATATTTAGATATATTTTCAACGAATATTAATTTTTAGGGGAATTAAAATGAGAGTTTTTTTATTAGAAGATGATTTTTCTTTAAATGAATCAATAAAAGATATGCTTGAGAGTGAATCTTTTTTAGTTGATTGTTTCTATGATGGAAAGGTTGCTTTAGATAGTATAAATAGTAATTATGACCTATTTATTTTAGATATATTTGTTCCAAATTTAAATGGAATTGAGCTTATGTATAGAATAAAAAAAGAGAATTCAAACTCTATTGTATTTATTATGAGTGCAAATATTGATATAAGTACAATTGAGGAGGCTTATAAAAAGGGTTGTGATGACTATATTAAAAAACCTTTTAATACTCAAGAGCTACTTTTTAAATTGAAAAAATATAATAAAAGTGGTGAATTATTTAAGCTTGAAGATGAACTATTTTTTGATTTAAAATTAAAAAAATTAACATATAAAAATATAGATATAGAGCTTACAAAAAAAGAGAAACAGTTTTTAAATCTTTTAGTAGATAATCGAGGTTCAATAGTTAATTATAGTTTAATTGAAGATGTAGTTTATGATAGAGAGTATAAAACTATTGATGCTATAAGAAGTTTAGTAAAAAGACTTAGAAAGAAACTCCCTAAAGATATTATTTTTACAAATTTAGATCAAGGTTATTATATAAAATAGTTAAAATAAACTATTTTATATTAAGATTTAGATTTAGATTTTTTTCTTGATAAATTAGACATTAAAATACCAAGCCAACGGCTATTTGAGTTTGAATCAAAAGCTATTTTTAGAGTCATAGTAATTGGAACTGCCAAAAACATTCCAACAATTCCCAAAATATAACCCCAAAAAATTAAAGAGAAAAATATTACTAAAGGTGATAATCCAAGCTCTTTTCCCATAAGTTTTGGCTCTAAAATATTGCTAATAGATATATTAATTACCATATAAAGTACAATTACCCATATAGTTGATGCAATATCAAGATTCATCAAAGCTAAAAGTATTGCTGGAATTGAAGCTATTATTGAACCAATAACTGGAACAAAATTAAATAGCATAGCTATAACTCCCCACAATATTGGATAATCAACTCCAAAAAACATTAGCATCAAAGTAACTATAAATCCTGTAAGAAAACTTGTAAAAGATTTAACTACAAAATATTTTTGAATGTTATATGAGAAGAGATTAAAGTGTTCAAGATTTTTTGCATTATTTCTAAATATTACTTTTAGTTTTGTTTGAAAAGATTTTGACTCTGCAAGAATAAATGCAACTCCAATAATTACCAATAAAAATTGAGATAAAAAAGCTCCTATGCTTCCAATAACATTTTTAGTAAGACCAAAAAAAGAGCCAAAATTTAGGGCTTCCATTATTTTTGCTCTATCAATCTCTATTTCAAATCCATAATTTTGCATAAGATGTATAGAGTTTAAAATTAAATTTTTTAATTTCTCCTCATATAGTGGAAGATTTGTTAAAAAATCTTTTAAAGATATATTTACTACATAAACAAACATAAATCCAACTATTAAAACAATCAAAGCTAAAAGTAAATATGAGATTATTTTTGGTATTTTTCTCTTTTTTAATAGGTTTAAAACAGATGAGAATATAGAAGATATAAAAATAGCTAAAAATAGTATAACTACTACTTCGCTTGCCATTTTAACTCCAGCAATAATTATTACAAAACTAGCAAAATAGAAAAAATAGTTTTTTAAATTTATTGCATCCATCATCTGTTTATCCTTTTATTTTTCTAAATGATTTTTTAGTAAAAGTTTAAGTTCACTAATCTCATTTTTTAACTCTTTAATCTCTTTGTTTATGTTATTGTCTTGAGATTGTATCTCATCTATTATATTTTGTTCCTCTTCTTTATTTAAAATAGCCATAGCATCAACAATTATTGCTACAACTAAATTTATCATTACAAAAGTTACTACAAATATAAAAGGAACAAAGAAAACCCAAGCATAAGGATAAACATCCATTACAGGTCGTACAATTCCCATAGACCAAGATTCCAAAGTCATAATTTGAAATAGAGTATAAAATGACTCACCTAATGTTCCAAACCACTGTGGAAATTTCTCTCCAAAAAGTTGTGTTGACATAATTGCAAAAATATAAAAAAATAGCGTCATTAAAGCAATTACAGATAACATTCCTGGAATTACACTAATTAGTGCTGAAACTATTTTTCTCATCTGAGGAACAGCAGTTATAAGTCTAAATAGCCTTAAAACTCTTAAAACCCTTAGTATTTCAAATCCTGAGCTTGTTGGAACTAAAGATATTGCTACAACAAAAAAATCAAACAGACTCCAAGGATCTTTGAAAAAAGATACTCTGTGAACATAAATTCTCAAAGCAATCTCAATTGTAAAAATCGTAATAACAATTTGATTAAATAAAGTTGTAAAAGCTCCATAACTTTGCATAAAAGTTTTTGAAGTCTCTAAACCCATTGTAATACCATTTAAAACTATCAAATAGATAATAAACTTTGAGAAAAATGAACTATCTACGATATTTTTAATTCTATGATACATAAAGCTCCTTTAAAAAATTTTTTGAAATAATAGATTAAAAAACTATAGTTTTAAATTAAGCCAACTATATCTCTAATTTCTCTTATTTTTTCACTTGCTATTTTTCTTGCTTTACTTGCTCCAAAAGATAGAATATCTCTCACTTCTTTTGGATTTTCTAAAAGTTTTGCTCTTTTTTCTTCATAAGGTTTAAAATATTCATTTATCTTCTCAAGAAGTGTAAGTTTAAAGTGACCATAACCTTCGCCTGGTGTTTCATATCTTTTTTGTAAATTTTTTAGTTCATCTGTAGACATAAATAGTTTTGAAATATTATAAATATTGCAGTTTTGCCACTCTTTTGGCTCATCAAGCTCTTTTGAATCAGTTACTATTTTCATAACCTGTTTTTTTCGCTCTTTAGAAGTTGTAAACATATCAATTGTATTGTTATATGATTTACTCATTTTAGCCCCATCTGTTCCTAAAACTGTTGCAACATTTTCATCAACTTTTGCAGTTGGTAAAACAAAAATATCTTTTTTGTATGCATGATTAAACGATATTGCAATATCTCTTGTCATCTCAACATGTTGTATTTGATCACGTCCTACTGGAACAATATTTGAATCAAATAGTAAAATATCAGCAGCCATCAAAACTGGATATGAAAAAAGTCCATGATTTGCACTAATTCCTCTTGAAGTTTTATCTTTATATGAGTGAGCTCTCTCTAATAATCCCATAGAAGTATGATTTGATAAAATCCAGTAAAGTTCAAGTACCTCTTTAACATCGTGTTGTATCCAAAAAGTTGATTTCTCAATATCCATTCCTAAAGATAAAAAGTTAATTGCTGCTTCATAAGAGTTTTTCTCTAAAAACTCTTTATCTTTTACACTAGTTAATGCATGATATGAAGCTATAAAAGCAAATAGTTCACCATCATTTTGTGACTCTATCATCTTTTTTATCATACCAAAGTAGTTTCCTATATGAATTGTTCCTGAGGGTTGAATTCCTGATAAAATTCTCAAATTAAATCCTTTTAAATAGTTAAAAATTTATTTTATTTGAAGCGATTATATCAAAAGTAGCTAAAAGCATTAGTAAATCTATTAAAGGGGGCTTAATTTTTTTTTAGTACAATTCTTGCCTTTTATTTATTTCAATAAAATTAACTTTCATTTAATTTAAATCGATAAGGAACTATATGATAAAAAGATATTTCAACAAAAATGAATGGTTTTCAAATATAAAAGGTGATACTCTTTCAGGTCTTGTAGTAGCTCTTGCACTAATACCTGAAGCAATTGCTTTTTCAATTATAGCAGGAGTTGATCCTAAAGTTGGACTTTATGCTTCATTTTGTATTGCAGTTGTTATATCTTTTGTTGGTGGAAGACCTGCAATGATTAGTGCTGCAACTGGAGCAATGGCACTTTTAATGGTTACTCTTGTAAAAGAACACGGTCTTCAATATTTACTTGCAGCTACAATTTTGACAGGTGTTATTCAAATAATTTTGGCATATATGCAAGTTGCTAAGCTTATGAGTTTTGTCGCACGAGCTGTTGTAATTGGTTTTGTAAATGCTTTAGCAATTTTAATATTTATGGCTCAACTTCAAGAACTAACAAATGTAACTTGGCATGTTTATGCTTTAACAATTGCAGGTCTTGGAATAATATACTTATTTCCATATATTCCAAAAATAGGAAAAATAGTTCCATCTGCCTTGCTTACAATTGTTGTTTTAACTATTTTTGTATATTTTGTAGCTTGGGATGTAAGAACTGTAGGGGATATGGGAGAACTTCCTGATACTTTACCTATATTTTTATGGCCTGATGTTCCTTTTAATTTAGAAACTTTATGGATTATATTGCCTTACTCTCTCTCTTTAGCAGTTGTTGGATTACTAGAGACTTTTATGACAACAACAATAGTTGATGAACTAACTGATACAAAAGGGGATAAGACAAAAGAAGCAAGAGGTCAAGGAGTTGCAAATATTGCATCTGGTTGTATTGGAGGAATGGCTGGATGTGCAATGATTGGACAATCAATTATAAATGTAAAATCAGGAGGAAGAGGAAGGTTATCTACATTTATAGCTGGTTTTTTCTTACTTATAATGGTTGTATTTTTAAGTGATATTATCTCTATTATTCCTATGGCTGCTTTGGTTTCAGTTATGATTATGGTCTCTATTGGAACATTTGATTGGGCTTCAATAAAAAATCTAAAAACTCTACCACTCTCTACAAATATTGTAATGCTTTCAACTGTTATAGTAACTGTTTATACTCACAACTTAGCTTATGGGGTAATAACAGGAGTTCTTTTTGCCTCACTATTTTTTGCAAATAAGATTTCACACTTTATGTCTTGTGAAACTTCATATAATGAAGATAAAAGTGTTAAAACCTATAAGTTTGTAGGACAAATATTTTTTAATAGTGCCGATAGATTTTATGAAAGCATTAATTTTAAAGAGGTTTTAGATAGAGTAATTATTGATGTTTCTAAAGCTCATTTTTGGGATATTTCTGCTGTTTATGCACTTGATAAAGTAGTAATAAAACTAAGACGAGAAGGTGCTATTGTTGAAGTTGTTGGACAAAATGAAGCAAGTAAAACTATAATTGATAGATTTGGTGTTCATGATAAAGCAAAAATGATAGAAAAAGTAATTAAAGGAGAGTAAATGAATAAAGTATTAGTTTGCATTGATGGTTCAGATTTTTCAAAAGCAGTTTGTGATTATGGAGTTTTTATAGCAAAAAATCTTAATTTACCTCTTGTTTTACTAAATGTAGTTGAACATTCAAAAATTTCAAATCTAGTTGATTTTTCAGGAAATATTGGTTTTGGTGCAAAAGATGTACTACTTGAGATGTTAGTTGATGAAGATGCTAAAAGAAGTCAAGAGGAGATTTTAAAAGGTAAAGTTATTTTAAAACAGATGCAAGAGTATGTTAAATCAAAAAATTTCTCAAATTTTACAACTCTTCAAAGACATGGAACTTTATATGAAACTTTGGATGAGTTAGGAAGTGATTTAAAAATTGCAATTATTGGTTTAAATGGCGAAAATAGTAAAGATATTGGATCTAATGTTGAGGAGCTGATTAGAACTTTAAATATTCCAATCTTGCTTGTAAATAGTGAATTTAAACCTATAAAATCTATTTTAATGGCATATGATGGGAGTCTTTATGCTAAAAAATCTATTGATATTGCCGTAAAAAATCCAATATTTCCAAATACAAAAAGATATATTGTAAATGTAAATAGTGATAAAAATGATTCAAATAGAGTTTTAAATGAAGCTAGTTTGATATTCAAAAATGCAAATATAGATTCTGAAATATTATCTTTAAGTGGAGATAAATTAGAAGCTATTTTAAATTATCAACAAAGCATAAACGCTGATATTATAGCTATGGGAGCATATAGCCATAATAGATTTAGAAGTGCAATTTTTGGAAGTTTTACAACAAATATGATTTTAAAATCAAAGGTTCCTTTGTTACTTTTTAGATAAATCGATTTTTTTGCTATTTTTTATAGATACAATTTTTATTTTAGGGTATAAAACTATATTAAATAACTCTACGGTTGCATATACAGATGCAATTGTGCAGACAAAAGAGGTAAAACTTGAAGTATTTTTAAATATTTAAATGATAAAAAAACAAAAGTAAATAAAATAGAACTTTCAAGTAATGATGAATTTAAACAAATGGCATTGATTATAAATGAAAATATTGCTTAATTATCCGAAGATACAAATGATAAAAATTATTTAAATGATAAAATTAAAGAGGCAAATAAATTGACCTCTTATATGTCTCAAACAATTTAAAACTCATATTTAAGAGCAAATCTATAATCTCTTCCCATCTCATATCTATAAACATCTGCTTGATTTTTTGTAGATATTGTTGTTGCTTTTGCGTATTGTTTATTTGTTAAGTTATTAATAGCAAAGAATAGAGTCCAATCTTTTAATTTATACTCTAAATTTATATCATGAGTTGTATAACCAGCTCTTCTTATCTCATTATTATTGCTATCTAAAACATCAGTTTTGGCAACTGCATTTAAAATATAGTTAATATTTAAATTCTCTATTATTTCAACCCCACCATTAAAAACAAATTTTTTGCTATCGTATCCACCAACTCTTCTTATATTTTGATCTTCATTATAAATTGTTCCATTTGTATCCATATTTTTTGCATTGGTATCAATTTGTGTATAAGCAAATGATGTTGAAAAAATATCGTAGTTGTATATAAGTTTTAGTTCAAAACCTTTTGATTTAAACTCATCGTTTTTGTTGTAAATATCTTCTAAAGTTCTTCCACCTTCTCCACTTCCACCACCAATTGCACCCGATACAATCAAATCTTTAATATTTGTTTGAAAAATATTTGCATTAAAAGATAGATAATCATCACTTAAAAAAGTATCTTTTTTACTATATTTATAACCAAGTTCATATCTATTTGATTTTTCAGCTTTTAAATCTTTTGAGTAAGTTGAACCAATTTTTGTGTTTAGTGCCCAAGTAAATGGAATTATACTACTCATTCTACTAGCTTTTCCATAGTTTGCATAAATCAAAGAGTTTTGTGTAGCTTCATAATCAATACCAATATTTGGAGAAAATGTATCATCACTTTGTTTTCCAAGTCCTGTTTCAAAAGTATAGTAGTCATATCTTAAACCATAATCAAAGCCTAAAGAACCAATTGTAGTTCTATTTTGAAAAAATAAAGCTTTGTTTTCTGAATCTAAATTAGAGTATTTTGTAACAACTTTATCTAAATTATGTGGTTCAAAACTACCTTTTCCATGCTCTTTTTGATAATCAGCCCCAATAGATACTCTATTTGTTGTCGAAGATATATCAAAATCAAAGTGATTTTGAACTTTTAATCCAATATTTCTATTTTCATACTCTCTTGTTCCATCTAATCTAATGTTTAAATTATTTTTTGGCTCTTCTCTTTTTAAACTTATATCTGTAAGATTTAGATTTGTATTTAAATTTACTAAATTGTTTGGATTATATGTGTGATTTAAAGTGTAATTTGTAGTAGTTGAAACTATTTTTTCAAGCTCTTCAGGTTTTGGTCTATACTCTGTTCCTCTCCATCTTGTATTACCACTATTCTCATTTTGATTTATAGTTAATCTTAAATCATGATTATTTGAATCTAATAAACTAAGCTTAAATAGATAATCTCTATCTTTATAGGCTGTTGCTATCTCTTTATTTTTTTTACCATCTTTATAATCATCACTATTTAATCCACTAACACTAACATAAGCTCCCAAATTATTCTCAAAAACAGAGTAGGCTATAAGAGATCCATGTTTTTGATTTGCATTTGTGTTATATCCTATTTTTAAAATTGCACCACTTTTTTTATCACCTTTTACAAAATCTTGTGCATCTTTTGTACTCATCTGTATACTTCCACCAAGAGCTTGACTTTTTGAAGCATCGTTTGATGTTTTTATATCCACAACTTTTAGTAAATCAGGATTTATTCCAAGCTCATTGCTTCTGTGTTGAAACATATTTTTACCCTGTTTTGCACCATCTAGTGATATGTTTAAATTAGAGCTTTCAATTCCTCTTAAATAGACTCTTTGTACATTTATAGCACCACCACCAATCTCAATAGAGGAGTTGTTGTTTAGTATCTCTTTAAAAGAGTTTGCTTGACTTTGTTCAACTTGTTGCATATTTATTTGCATAGTGTTGGTCTCTATCTCTTTTTTCTCCTCTATTGTAACTTTTTGCAAAGCGATATTTTGTGCAAAAGCTAAATCAGAAGCTAATATAAATGATAGAGTTATTGTAGCTTTAATATTAGATTTCATTATATTCCTTTTATATGTAAATATTATTGCAACTAAGTTGCAAATTGGAATAATACTTTTTTGCAACTTAGTTGCATCTTATGAGATTTAAGAATCGTTTTTTAATCTAACTTAATTAAAATTTAATATATTTTATAGATAACAAAAGTGACTAAAACTAAACAAAATAGTTCAAAAATAAACATTTTGTCAAAACCAAAATTTGAAACAATTATTCCTGCAATTACAGCAGAAATTATTCTAGTAAATGAAAAAATACTTGATTGAACTGAATAATCAATAGCTCGTGATTTTTTTCTTGAATAATCCATAATCATAGAAAAAATTATAGCTGATGATAAAGCAATAGCTAAAGCTATAAAAGTAACACTTATGATTAGATAATAAAATGTTAGATTATATTGTTCAATAAAAATCAAAAGGCTTGTACTAAAAATATTAAAAAACATAAAAATAATAAGTAGACTTTTTTTTGAAAACTTTTTCCCAATATAGTTACTTAAAGCTCCTCCTAAAATAGCTATAAAACTTCCATAAATTCCAACCCAAATAGCTACATCATCTGGTTTTACACCTTTGTGAATCAAATATGGTTTCATAAATACCCAAAGAGCACTTATTGAGACAAAATAAAAACTTAAAATAAAAATCCAAATACCAATATCTTTTTGTTTGAAAAAAGTGATTATATTTTTTGAAGAGATTTTTTCTACATATATTATTTCATCATTTTCTTCTATAAAATACAAAGCAAATAATGAAAATAGAACCAAAAGAGCCATTAAAATAAAAGTTAAGTTCCAACCAAGATGATTAAAAACAAGTAAAAAGATTCCTCCACCTAATAGTGATGCCATACTATAAGCACTTATTTTATAACTTCCTGCACTTAAACTTTGCTCTTTTGTGAAAGTTTTTATAGCCAAAGCATTAAGTGGAATATCCATAAAAGTTGAAATAAATGCAGTTATCAAAATAGCTATAAAAACAGGATAAATACTATTTTCTAAAGATAAAAAACTAATTATAGTTAGAAGTAAAATATATAATATTCCTATATAAAATGTCCATTTTTTATAGTGTTTTTTTTCAAATACTATTTTATCTATTGGTGGAGACATTAAAAACTTAAATATCATTGGTAAACCTGCTAATTGAAAAATTCCAATTAATGATGCATCAAAACCTTTTATTTGCAAAATCATAGGAAGTCCCATGACAAAAAAAATCATAGGAGTTAAAATTGCTGTAAATAAAATTGAAAACAGAATATTTTTTTTAGTTAGTTGATTCATAATTTACTTCTTACAAATATGAATTTGACTTGGTGTCATAGGTGTTTTATATGTTGTGTATGAATTTATTGATTTAAACCCAACTTCTTGAAATATATCAGATAATTCCATAGGTTTTAAGATATTTTTACCTTGTAAATTTAAAGATAAAAAGTAAAAAAACTATTCTCATCAAGACTATTTTTTGTATCGATTTCAACATGACAACTTACTAATATACCGTTTGGATTTAAAGCATCATAAATCTTTTTTATTACCTCTTTTTTGTCTTTAAAGAAATAGAAAATATTACTACACCAAATTAAATCATAGTTTTTCCCAATGTCATTTTTTTCAATATCTCCACTTAAAACAAAAACTCTATTTTGCAAGTTGTACTCATTTATATGTTCTTTTGTTATGTTTGTAACCTCTTCATAATCAAATAAAGTCGTTTTTACATTTGGATGATTTTTTGTAATTTCTAAACCAATAACTCCAGAAGAACAACCAAGATCTAACATGTTATTTAAGCTAGAAAACTCTTTTAGATTTTTTATAATATCAACTGCCATTGGAGCGATTAAATTTTTTTGTTCTTGTTTTAAAAACTTTTTTGAAGCATCTGCCCAAAGTTTTGGTATTTTTATTTCTTCTAACTCTTTTTTTTCTTCAAACATTGATTTCATCATTTTTTTACCATTTCCAGCTAGCTGTTTTCTATGTAAAAAAACATCACCACAATATGAAGAAGTTCCATAAATAAAAGATTCTTTAGCAAATTTTGTATTGAGATATTTATCTTGATTTATGTCCAAAAGTTCCATAAAAACTAAACTATCTAATAATATTTTTGTTTTATGTTCATTTATATTTATTTTTGAAGAGATTATAAAAATTGTATTTATATTCTCTTCTATTAATTTAAAGATTTTTAACTCCAAAGCTAGTTCTAAAATCTCGGTTTTTTGTTGAGCTAACAGTAGTGATAAATAGTTGTTTATATTTTGCATTTAAAATCCTTAAAATCTATAAGCTAATTTGATACCAAACTCTTGTTCTAGTCTTAAAATAGTTGTTGTTCCACTAAAATATGCACCTATTGCATCATAATCTTTATCAAATAAATTATTTACATAAAAATATATATCAAAATCATTTGCTTCATAACCAATTTTTGTATCAACTAAACTATAAGCTTTTTGTGAAGTTGTATTTGCCTTGTCAAAATATGTTTTTCCATAACCATTAAAATCGACTCTTGCATATAAACCATTGTTTGCTCTATATAAAGTTCCAATATTGAAGTTATATTTTGGAGCAAGAGGGTTATAATTTCCACTATAATCACCAGCCAAATCTTTAAAATCATCAAAAGTTGTTTCATTTACTCCTGCACTTGCAAATAAGCTTATTTCATCACTAATTACACCTTCTATTTCTACTTCAAAACCTTTTGAAGTTGCAGTTGCTGCATTTACCATATAAGTAGTACCAAGCATTGGTGTTTCTTCTACTTGCATATCTTTTATATCCATAAAATAGATATTTGTGTTAAATTTTAAACGATTATCAAAAAACATTCCTTTATATCCAAGTTCATAAGAGATTAAATTTTCTTCATCATATGCTTGTGCGTTTGATGTAGCAAAAGGATTAAATCCTCCACTTCTATAACCTTTTGCTATTGTAAAATAGCTCATTTGATTTTCATTTATATTGTATTGAATTCCGATTTTTGGAGAAACACTGCTATAACTATTTTCTAAGTCAATAGTTGTGTTTTTAACTTCCATCTCTTTTTTCTCTTTGTCATATCTAATTCCTGCATTCAAAACCCAAAAATCATTTAAAGGATGAATGATATTTGTAAAAATCCCTATACTTCTAGAACTCATATCTTGTGGATTTGCAAATCCTGTTGGATTAAAAGGTGCAAATATTCTTGTATATAAGTCATCATCTTTTTTATCTAAATAAATTCCTGAAATTAGTTCTGTTTTATTAAATATAGTTTCATATCTAAATTCTTGAGAGATTGTGTTTAATTCATTATTTTTATAAATATGTCTTAAAGTCAAAGGAGTAAAATCGGCATCTACTATCGCTTTATCTTTGTACTCTTTTTTTGTAGTTATTGATTTTATTTTAGAGTTTTCATCAATATTATAATTTACATTTAAAGCAAAAGTTGTATCTTTTGGACTAGAACTTCTTTTTAAATTTGAAGTAACTTCTTTTTTGTTGTTTGTTGAACTCACCCAATTATGGTCACCATTATCTTCTTTGTTAATTGAAGATATTAGTGATACATCTAAATTATCTGTTGGTGTAGCTCTTAAAATGAGTTTTGCATAATCACTTTTCTTGTCATTTATATATTTATTTGTAACTGTATTTTTTATAAATCCATCCTTTTCTTTATGTTTATAAGCTACTCCTGCATAAAATTTATCCTTTATTATTGGACCACTTACATTTAATCCAATATCTTTTCTTCCTTCATTACCTATTGTTGAGAAAATTTTTCCTTTTGTTTCATTATTTGGTTGTTTTGTTATGATATTTATAACTCCTGCTTCGCTATTTTTACCATATAAAGTTCCTTGTGGTCCTCTTAAAACTTCTATTCTTTCAATATCACCAATTGCATCATCAAAACCAAAGGCACTAGTAGTAGGAACTCCATCAACATACAGACCAACAGGAGTTGAATAAGATAAAACATTTCCACTTATTCCTCTAATAGAAGGAACTATTAAGCCTTCTTGTCCAGTATTGTAAAGCATCAAGTTGGGAGTATATTTTGCAATATCTTCCAAACTATCAATAGATTTATCTTCTATTGACATTTCATCAAAAACAGAGACAGAAATAGGTACTTTTTGTACATTTTCTTCTTTTTTTTGAGCTGTTACAGTGATTGCCTCTAAAGTTGTAGTTTCTTCTTTTGCTACTAGGTTATTTGTTAATAATATAAAAGCTAAAAAAGATAGGTTAATAGTTTTTGATTTTATCATTATGCTGTATTTCCTTTAATATAAAATTTATTTGCTCTAGTATATACTTCAAAAAAGTGATAGTCAATATCAAAAATATTCTAAAAGGTTTTATTTCTATTCTAAAAGGTAAAAATGACTAAATATTATTTAAAGGATTTGATTAGTTCAAATCTAAATAGCAAAAAAAATATCATAAAAAATAGTTTTCCACTTGAGATAGGAACTGATTATATGGAAAAGATATATATTCAAGATGGATTTTTATTTTCAAAAACAAATTACAATATAGAAAAACCTATCTTTTTAGAAGCAAAACAAGAAGAGCGAAAATTTGTAATCACTATATCACTCAAAGGAAACACTACATATATAAATAGTGGGAATAAAAAAATCATACCTTTCAAAGAAGGGTTTACTACAATATCACTCTTTGAAAATACACAAGGTTTTAGAGAGTTTAAAGATAAACAGATAAATCAAATTAGATTAATATTAAGTGAAAGTTTTTTAAGAAGAAATTTTCAAAAAAGCTTAGTTGAAAAATATTTTTTTAATAAACAAAATTTGCAGTTGATAGATTTTAGATTAACTTCTATTCAATCTCAATTTCTATTAAATGATATATTAAATTGCACTCTTGTTGGTGAGTTAGCTAACATATACAAACAAGGTAAAATTTTTGAGTTATTATCTTTAGAAATTTCAAAGCTACAAAAAAATGAAGATGATATTTTTTTAGATGATTATGATAGAAGTGCAATTTTGAAAGCAAAAGAGATATTATTGAATAACTTGCAAAATCCTCCGTCGATTGTTACTCTTGCTAAAATGGTTCATTTAAGTGAGGTAAAATTGAAAAGAGGTTTTAAACAGATTTATAAAACTTCTCCTTATCAACTTTTAGTATCTCATAAAATGAACCTTGCAAAAAATATGCTTGAAAGAGGTGAATACAACATCAATGAAATAGCTTTGCAAGTTGGTTATAAGTTTGCAAATAATTTCACTAATGCTTTTTATAAAGAGTTTAAAATACGACCTAAAGATATTTTAAAAAAGTAAAATTTTAAGACCTATTAATATTAAAACAATCCCACCTAAAATTTCAGCTTTACTTTCATATTTTTCTCCCCCGCGACTTCCTACATAAACCCCAATATAACTGATAATAAATGTACTAATCCCAATAATCAATAAGGAAATATAAGGATTCAATTCAAATAAATGTAAAGTAAATCCAGCAGCCATTGCATCTATACTTGTTGCAATTGCCAATGTTAATAGAATTTTATTGGAAATTTTAGTTATCTCTTCTTCAACATTTTCATTTACAGCTTCAAATATCATTTTTGCTCCAATTAAAAGTAATAAAGCAAACGCAATTATTTTATCAAATCCATAAATATATTCTTGTAAGCCAATACCTCCTATATAACCAATAAATGGCATAAAGGCTTGGAATATTCCAAAAAATAAAGCTACTTTTAAAGCTAAAACTTTTATATTTTGATTCTCTTTTATGCCAAGTCCAATTGAAACTGCAAAGGCATCCATAGATAATGCCAATGATAATATTAAAATTTCAAACATCTAACTTCCCATAAATTAATATCAATAATATAAAAAATAATAAACCACTAAATACAAAAGGAAGTGAACTAGAAAATCCATATAAGCTAGTGCTTACCAATGGACCAAAAATCATTCCTACCCCTTTAGCTGATGAAACTGTCCCTGCTGCATATCCTTGTTCATGAGTTTCTACAGAGTTTGCAGTGATTGACATAATAGAAGGAAACAAAAAGCCCATTCCAAAACCAAAAAATGAAGAAAATAATAAAGAACTCCAAACATCTAAAGAATATGCCATCCCTATCATGCCCAGTGCAGAAAGAATAGTTCCTAATTTCATAAAAGTTTTAGGAGTAATTGTTGTTATTTTTGTGACAATTATTTGAGCTAATATAAGGGTAAAACCTATACTTCCTAAAATATATCCTGTAACTTTTGCAGCTTCTAAATCATCTAATCTAAAAATATCAAGTGCGAAAAATCCCAAACAAGAATTGATAGTCATAAAAGCAAACATAGTTAAAAAAGTAGAAAATATAGGAATAAAGAGTCTTTTATCAAAAAACTTTGTTTCAATCTCTTTTTCGATATGTATTTTTGGAGCCCTTTCAATACTAAAATATAAAACAATAGCAGCTATAAAAGGCAATATTGCAAAAGTATAAAGTGGTGCTTCAAGACCATAAATAGCCAATGCTCCACCTGCAATAGGACCAAAAATCATTCCCATACCATTTGCTGCTCCTAGTTTTGCCATATAATTTGACCTTTGTTTAGGTTCTACTTTATCAGCTACAAATGCAGCAGAAACTGGTGAAATAGCAGAATAAAATATACTAATAGCTCCTCTTGTTAAAATAAGAATAAGCAAAGATATAATAATCAAAGGAGGATTCTCTAGGGCAAAATCTACAAAAATTGCTAATACTAAATAAGAGATAGCTATCCCTAAAATACCTATTATTAATACAGGTTTTCTTCCTATTTGATCGCTTTTCTTACCCCAAAATCTTGCAAAAAACACCCAAGCAATTGCTCCAAAAGTTACTGTAAATCCTGCATGCCACTCTTGCAATCCAAAATTTCTAACTATTGGTCCAACCACTGGCATAAACGCCATACCAGCCGTTGCACATAGTATATTTACAAGCATCAAAGGTTTAATCTCTTTCATATTCAATTCCTTTAAAAAATAATAATACATACAACATTGAAATAAATGAAAACAAAGAAGCAATTATAATCATAGTGCTATAACCAAAAGTTCCTGATAAAGATACTCCAAAAGCACTAGCTAGAACTCCCATTAACATAAAGGGAAAAAATTGCAAAGCGTATTCTGTACTTGGAGATTTTGTTGATAATTGATCCATCATCAAAGCATGAATAATTGGCATAGATGCACTATAACTTATAAAAATAATACTCATAGATAAAGAAGCAAATAAAATATTTGTATATCCATTAACTAAAAATAATAGAGTTAAAAATCCTAAACATTCAAAAATACTAATTCCAATAAGCATAGTTTTTCTTGAAAATATTTTTAGTAAATATCCACTAATTATAGAAGCAATAATTCCTAAAATACTTCCAACTACACCATTTATAAAGCCAATTTTATCTAAGCCATAACCTATATCAACCAATATAGGACTTAATAAAGCATAAGAAATGCACATTCCTATTGGATAAAGAATTAATAAAACAAGCAGTAAAACTCTCCCTTTTTTATTCCAAAATTGAAAAATAAGTTTCCATGATATATCATGAATAGTATGTTCAACTACACATTTTGACTCTTTATAAAGTAATAATTGAATAAAAGTAATAGTTGTAATAAATGCTAAAAGTAAAACCGTAATACTCCAACCAAAATATTCATAAATAGTTAAAGCTGCTCCTACTCCTAAAATATTTCCAATTATTCCTCCAGAGCTTTTAAGTGTTCCTCCTAATCCTCTTTCACTTTTTGTTAAAAGCTTAAAGGCTAATCCCTCAGTTGCTATATCTTGAGTAGCCGCTAAAAGTCCCACTAAAATCAAAGCAGTGATTATGATTAATTTATCTTCCATTACATCAAAAAAAGAGCTAAAAATAATTGAACCTATCAATAAGAATTGAATTATTTTAAGAAAACCAGAATAATTTCCCTGATGTCTAGTAACATATTTGTCTACCCAAGGTGCCCATAAAAATTTTATTACCCAAACCAAACTAATCAAAGAAAAAAAACCCAATTGTTCAAGGGGCATTCCACTTTTTCTCCAAATTGCAATAATTGCTACTGAAAAAAAAGAGAATCCTACATACTGAGTAACATATAAACTAGCTAATAATAAAATAGATTGAGGAGTTAAACAAGAACATTTATTCATTTATATTCCAATCTTTAACCCTTTGTTGTGCTTGCCACATACTAAAATATCTACCTTTTTCTTTTACCAATTCATCATGTGTACCTTTTTCTATGATTTCACCCTTATCAACTACAAGAATAGTATCAGCTCCTGCAATTGTTGATAGTCTATGAGCTATTACAATTACAGTTTTATTTTCCACAAGCTTATCTATAGCACTTTGAACTGCTACTTCACTTTGCGTATCAAGCGCAGCTGTTGGCTCATCAAGGATTACAATCGGAGCATTTTTAAGTATGGCTCTTGCTATAGAGATTCTTTGTCGCTCCCCTCCACTTAAACTTCCTCCGATATCGCCTATTTTTGTATTGTATCCATTTGGCAATCTTGTGATAAATTCATGGCAATAGGCACTTTGTGCCGCATTTTCTACCTCTTTATCTGTTGCTTTTGGATTTGCCATACGAATATTGTTTATGATGGTATCATCAAATAAATAGACGTCTTGAAACACCACTGAAATATTTTTCATCAAATCTTCAGGCGTCATATTTTTGATATTTACTCCACCGATTTTGATATTTCCACTTTGTGGATCAGCATATCTCATAATCATTTTAGTAATAGTTGTTTTCCCGCAACCAGAGTGTCCTACAAGTGCGGTCATTGTTTTATTTGGTATAAAAAAACTTATATTTTGTAGTGCTTTTGTTGGTTGGTTTTTATATGAAAAACTTACATTTTCGAAAGTTATATCAAAATCATTAGCTTTATTTTTTGGTTCATAAATTTTCAATGGCTCAGTTGAAAATATAGATTTGATTCTTTTAAATGCTGAATCCATTAAATCAAATACCGATACCACTCCTAAGAATATTGACAAAGGTTCTGCAAGTCGTGATACGACAATTACAGCAGCAGCTAGAGTGATAAACGACAAGGTATTATCAAGAACAAAAAATGCTCCGATAAATACGATTGCTAACAAAGTTACTTCTATCAAAACTCCCATAAGTACAAATGGTATTTGTCCTTTATAAAGTCCTTCTTTTTGTACCTCTTTAACATAAGCTATCGAATCTTGTAATTTTTTAGCATTTATTCCTACTTTATTTACAGCTTTTAGTACTGGTAAGCCTTGGATATACTCTACAAAATCTGATTCTAATATCCCATTAGCTTGGTTATATTCACTTTTTTCTTCGTGCGAACCTTTTCTTTTCCAACTATACAGTGGAAGTGCTAAAGGAAGCATTGCAAGCATAAGAAGTGCAAGTCGCCAATCCACAAAAAAGGTAACTACGATAATAGTAAAAGGTACAACTACAATTTGCAAAAACATCGAAGCTACCATTCCCATATGGAGTACCGATTCATCTACATTGCTTGAAAAAGTAGAGTTAAGTTCTCCTGTTTTATAAGTAGCAAGTTTTTCTAAGGGCATCTCTCTTAGAGCCTTTCCAAGTTTTGTTCTAAGTTCATGAGTAACATCTACAATTTTCCCATTATAATCAAAATCATGCCCTTTCCATTTTGCCCAAAAAGAGAAGATGCTAAAAAGCACCATCAAACCAAGATAAAAGAGGATATCAGACATGATAGGAGTATCTGCAAACATTGCTAAGAGTAGTGGATAAAACATACCAAAAGCTAGACCTTGAGCGACAAATGCCAAAGTAAAATAAATTAAACTTTTTTTAAAGCCACTGCTGTACTCACCTGCTAATTCAACACTTAATTTGTAGATTGTGTACATAGAGGCAAATTGATTTTTTCTCATTTTACACCTCCTATATGATGAATATCCCAATTTTGTGCTTTTTCATAATTGCTCCAAAGTTTTGCATAAATACCGTCTTGTATTGCTAAAAGTTCTTCGTGTTTTCCTTTTTCTTTAACTTCTGCATTATCAAATACTAATATTTGATCCACATCTTTAATAGTTGAAAGTCTGTGTGCTATTACTATAACTGTTTTATTTTTCATCAAATTTGCTAAAGCTTTAATAATCTCTTCTTCATTTTCTGGGTCTGCAAATGCTGTAGCTTCATCAAGTACTATAATAGGAGTATTTCTTAGAATAGCTCTTGCAATAGTGATTCTTTGTTTTTGTCCACCTGAAAGATTTGCTCCTCTATCTCCAGCCATTGTTTCATAAGCATCAGGCAAACTTAGAATAAAATCGTGAATTTGAGCTGCTTTACAAGCTTCTATCATATCTTCATCTGTTGCTGTTGAATTTGCCATTTTTATATTGTTTGATAAAGTATCATTAAACAAAAAAGTATCTTGAAATACAAATGAAACCGTATCCATCAAGCTTTGTGAATCAGCATCTTTGATATCTACACCACCTATTTTGATACTTCCATTTGTCACATCCCAAAATCTTGGTATCAGTTTTGCCACTGTACTTTTCCCAGCTCCACTTGGTCCTACAAGTGCAGTAACAGTATTTGCTTTGACTTCAAAATTGATATTTTTTAGGGCATAGTTGTCTTTTTCGTTATATTTAAAATCAACATTCTCAAACACTATATCAGTAGCTTCTATCTTTTTATGTGCCTTTGAGATATTAAGAACTGGTATATCCATAATTTCTTGTATTCTTATAGCTGCTGCACTTGACTTTTTAACAAAATTACTCATCCACATTAGTGGCATTAGTGCATCAGCCATCCCTGTACTTACAAGTAGTGCTGCAATAAATGGTGAAAATGACAAGCTCCCATCTATTAAAAAAAAGAGTCCTGTTATAGTAACTGCAAGAAGTGTGGGCATTGGACTAAGAACAGTCATAGCTATTTTTGCAGGGGTACTAGTTGCTTCAAACCAAGCTTTAAGATTTATTCTATATTTTGCCAAAGCATCATTATATCTTTTAAAAGAAGTTGTTCCATCATCAAAAGTTCGTACCACTGGCATCGCTTGGACAAATTCAATAACAGCTTTGTTTATTTCACCTTGACTTTGCTCATAGTTTTCCCTATGCATCACAGAATCTTTCATCACAGAACGCATAAGCACAGCACCCACTAATAAAATAGCAATAGCAACTAGTCCCAAACGATAATCAATCACAAAAAGTGCAATCATCGAAGCAAGTGGAGCTACAATTGCCTTAGCAAGCATAGGTGTAGTATCTGCTACAAAAGCATGAAGATTTTTCACATCATCAAGAAGAACTTTTTTAATAGCACCCGTTCCAAGAGTAATAATATGCCCTAAGGGAATTTGAGCTAAATGAGTAGTAATCTCTGTTCTTAAAGTTTGTTCCAGCTTAAAAGCACCCAAATGAGAAATCACAAAAGAGTAAAATTTGGTTAAAAACGAAAGAATCGTGATGGAAGCTAAAAGTATCAATGCTTCTTGAAATCCAAGTTTAAAACCAAATAAATTGATAGTTCCACCCATAATAAGTCCTATAACATAAGCTAAAAAGACAAGTCCTATAACTGATAATATCCCACTAAGAGCAGAAATCACCATCGCTAATCTTATATAACTATTAACAGGGGCTATGATAGACCATAAGCTCTTTTTATTTGTTTGTTTATTCATATATTTTCCTAATAATTTTAAATAAAAAAATAGATACTAATTGTTTATATTAATATCTATTTTTATGTTAAAGTTTTTTATTGAGTCAATTTTAGAATTTATAAATGGCACCTACACCAAATCTTCTTGGTTCATTAAAGCCAGCCATAGCTAAACCTTGCTTTGATTGGTAAAATGTCACATACTCTTCATCTGTAATATTCGTTATATAACTATAAATATCCAAATTTTTTAGTTTATATCCAATTTTGGCATTTGAAATTATTGCTCCATCAGCTTCAACCATTTTTTCATTTGCTCCATCGAAATAATTAGTTTTTCCTCTAGCATTAAAATCTACTCTTCCATAAAGTCCACTATCAGCTAAATATGAAACTCCTAAACTTGCTGTATAAGAAGGAGTATTTTCTATCTTTTCTCCATTATATTTTCTATTTCCATTATCATAATCATCATATTTGGCTTGAATTAATCCTAAGCTTCCTGAAATACTCAAATTCTCAGTTAAAAAGTATGTTCCATCAAACTCTACTCCTTGTGTATGAGCTTTTTTTGCATTATCTGTTATAAAATTTACACCTACAGTTTTATAAATATGAATATCTTCTATGTCCATTCGAAAAATAGCTGTGTTTAAAGCAAAACTATCTCCTATATATTTCGTTCCAATTTCATAATTTATTGAAGTTTGAGGATCAAACATATTAGCTTCTTTATTATTTAAATCATTTACAAAATAGTTAAATCCACCTGGCATATACCCTTTTGATATTGAGGCATAAGTTGTTAAATTATCATTTATTTTATATGAAAGAGCAGCTTTTGGTAAAAAAGTATTCCAAGTTTTTTCCCATTTTCCAAATGAACCATTTGTTCCCATTGGAGAACCATTCCAAGTAGTAGTTGCAATTCCATTTATATCTTTTTTAATTTTTTGGTATCTTCCTCCTAAAGTTAATTCAAAATCTTCTAAAAAAGGAATCATAACTTGTCCAAAAACAGCATGTGTTTTATTATTTGCATCAGAATTTACATTTGCACTATAAACTCCACCCATATAACTCATATCTTGACCATAAGGACCTTGTTGTCTATCTTCTTTATCAAAATATAGTCCAGTTACCCATTTTATATCTTGATTTTTACTAGATAATTTAAACTCTTGCGTATAAGTTTCTAAATCTGTATAGTTATATTGATTTAAACCATCAGAAGCAGTTTGAGAAATATAATCTGAATCATAATCTCCATCAATATCAGCTTTTTTATGAGTTGTTGTTGAATCAAATTTAACTTTTTCAAGTTCATAAGTTAAATTTAAAACTTGAGAATTTACCTTTGATTTTTCTATTGTTGGTACATCAAAATTTGCATTTTTTGCATTATCTCTTGATAAATTATTAATTGCTATTGTACCATCAGTAGTCATCCCATCAAAAAAGTTTTTTTGACTATAATTGTTTGCAATAGTTAATTTTGCAGATAAATTATCTGTTGGTTTATAAAGTAAAAAACCACTTGTTTTTCTATTATTTTTTTTATTTGCATCTTTATCTATACCAGCATAGTGGTTTTCTATCCAGCCATCTGTATGATAAAAAGAACCATTTATTCCAGCAAATAATTTATTATTTATTATGGCTCCACTTGTATTTAGTTTTGTATTAAAAGTATTATCATTTCCATACTCTGCCCCTATGCTTCCATGCCACTCATTTGTAGGTGATTTTGTAGTTATATTTATAACCGCACCAATTGCGTCTTTTCCATAAAGTGTTCCTTGAGGTCCTCTTAAAACTTCTATTTGTTCAGCATCTACTAAACTTGGGTCATAGTCAAATCTATCATAATATGGAATTCCATCTACATAAATAACAACAGGATTATTATTTGTAAACATAGAAGCATTTAAACCTCTAAATGAACTCGTGCCTCCACTAAGTCCATTTTGTCCATTCATATTTGGAACCTCTTTTATTACATCCTGAATAGTTTTAATTCCTTTTTGTTTTATTGTCTCTTCATCAATCACAGTTATACTTTGTGGAACATCTTGTATATTTTCTTCCATTTTATTTGCACTAACTGTTATTTTTTCAATTTTAGTTGTTTCTTCTGCAAATAATAGAGAACTTGCAATTAAAGATAAAAACAACATTTTCTTGCTTAGCATTTTATTTCCTTTTCATCAAAGTTTAAATAAGTCTGAATTATAATGATAGCTATTATTGACTTCAATAGTAAATTTAATATATATGGATTTTTTTTTAATATAAAAGGATAAAAATGTCTCATAATTTTATAATAGGAGATGTGAGTGAATTTATTACTTCTTTCTCAAATAAAAAGCTTAGTTTAACTTTTCCAGATAATTTTGGTTATATGAATTGTAAAAAAGAGATAGTAAGTGATGATATATATTTATTTAAAACTCATGCTCAAGCAAATAAAGATTTTTCGATACAAACAAATTTGAAAGTTGACAGTTTATTTATAAATATAATACTTGATGGAAAAGTTCAATATCAGTCAAATACTGATGATAAAATAGAAATTTTTAAAAAAAATGATACTTATATAAAATATATAGATGAAGCTGATTCTATAACAGCATTAGATAAAAACTCTTTTTCTAAAGGGCTTGCAATATCTATAAAGAATGACTTTTTAGAAAAGCAATTATCAACTTATTCGTATTTACTTGATAGGATAAAAACTTCTTCCTCTTTTATACATAGAGTAGATAACTCTCTTAATATAAAATTAGCAAATGAACTTTTTAATTCACCTTTTACAAATGAATTACATAATATCTATCTACAAAGTAAAGTATTAGAAATAATTTATAATCAATTTAAAGAGTTTGAGAAATGTTTTTGTAAAAAAGAGTTTAATTGCGAAAAAATAAAACTTTCAAATGAAGATATACAAGCTTTATATAAAGCAAGAGATATTATTCTTTTAACACATGATTTTCCTGACTTATCAACACTTGCTAGGAAAGTAGCAATAAATGAATTTAAACTAAAATTTGGATTTAAAAAACTTTTTAATACTACTGTTGGAAAAATGATTCTTGAGCATAAGATGATTTATGCAAAAGCTTTACTTGAAAGTAGTGAATTTTCTATTTTGGAAATTGCAAACTTTGTTGGATATAAATATCAACAAAGTTTTACTAATGCTTTTATCCACTTTTTTGGTGTTCGTCCAAAAGATGTTATGAAAAGTAGAAGTTACTACTACTCTTTGACTAAGTAACTTACTTTATAGTTTGTTAGTCAAAAGTAAATAAATATTTATCATATAAAATTCTTTTAAGTTTAAATAATATACTATACCCCCCTATAGTATAAATATTAAAAAGGATTAAAATGGCATATTGTTGCGATGTAGAAAGAAAAAAGTTACAAAATAGAATAAGTCGAATATATGGACAAATACACTCTTTAAAAAACAAATTTAATGATGAAAATTTTAAATTAGAAGAGGATCCATATGAGATTATAAGACAATTAACAGCTATAAAAGGTGCAGTAAGTGGTATGACAAACTCATATATTGAACACTTTGCAAAAGGACATATGATAGAAAATATCAAAAACGGAAGCAATGCAGAAGCGGTTGCACAAATTGATAATTTACTAGAGATTATTAAAGTATATGGAAAATAGGAGAAATAAAATGGAAAATTGTAAATTTGGTTTAAGCGAACATAAGCCTTTTTTAAATAAAGAGGATAATCATCATCATAAACACACATCTGAAAATCATGGTAGTTGTAGTGGACATCATCACGAACACTCGCACTCTCATAATCATAGAACAGCAGATAAAAAAGTGCTAAAAATTGCTTTATTGATTACTATTGTAACAATGTTTGCAGAGTTTTTTTATGGAGTTTTATCAAACTCTTTAGCACTAATTTCAGATGCAATTCATATGTTTACACACTCTTTTGCTTTGATTATATCACTTGTAGCAATAATTATTGCTAGTAAAATTGCACCTATATCTAAAACATTTGGATACTATAGAATAGAGGTACTAGCGGCTTTTGTAAATGGTATAACAATAGTTTTATCAATAGTTTGGATAGTTTATGAAGCTTATGAAAGATTTATTAATCCTCAGATTATTGATATTAAAATGGCTATGATAGTTGCAGTTATCGGACTTGTTGTAAATATTATTACTGGTGTTATTTTAATGCAAGGTGATAGAGATAATATAAATTTAAAATCTGCATTTATTCATATGTTAAGCGATGCTTTATCTTCTGTTGCAATAATTATTGGATATATAGTTATTTATTATACATCTTGGTATTTTGTAGATATTATTTTAGCAATTTTAGTTGCATTTGTGATTTTAAAGTGGGCTATTGATATTCTTAAAAGTTCTATAAATACACTACTTGAAGCATCACCTGTTGATATAAATAGAGTTAAAAATTTTATTGAAAAAAATGATAAAGTAGTAGAACTACACGATATTCATATCTGGGAGATAACTCAAGATATGTATAATATGACCGCACATGTTAAAATTGATAAAAAAGATTTAGAAAATTATGAAGAAATTTTGAAAAATATAAATCATAATTTAAAAGAGAAATTTAAAATAGTTCACACAACTTTTCAGTTTGAGTGGTAGCTTTTTTTTATTAAACTTGGATATAATTGCCCAAAAATTAAAAAAAGAGCCTATATGATTGATATAAAACTATTACAAAATGATTTTGAAAAAAGTAGCCAACTTTTAGAGAAAAAAGGAGTTTCTAAAGATATTTTAGAATCTCTTAAAGTTTTAGCACAAAAAACAAAGATAAAAAGACAAGAGCAAGAAGAGACAACAGCAAAACAAAATGTTTTGTCAAAAGAGTTTCCAAGATATAAAAAAGAGAATCTTGATACTACAAAACTTCAAGAAGAGATAAATAGTTTAAAGTTAAAAAAACAAGAGCTTGAAGATGAAGTTAGAGTTTTAGAGGATGAGTTATCTGCACTTGCTTTAACAGTTCCAAATTTTCCTGATGAGGATGTTCCTTTTGGAGTTGATGAGAATGAAAATGTTATTTTAGAAGTAGTTGGAGAGAGACCAAGCTTCTGTTTTGAGCCAAAAGAGCATTGGGATTTATCATGTGATTGGTTGGATTTTCAAAGAGGTGTAAAACTAGCAAAATCAAGATTTACAGCCTTAAAAGGTGATGGTGCTAGACTTGAGCGAGCTTTAATAAACTATATGCTTGATTTTAATAGAGCAAGAGGATTTAATGAGTGGTATGTTCCATTTATGGTAAATTCAAATATGCTTATAGGAACTGGACAGCTTCCAAAATTTGAAGAAGATCTATTCAAAATAGAGGGTGAAGATCTATATTTAATTCCAACTGCTGAGGTTAGTCTTACAAATTTATATAATGATGAAATTATTGATAAAAGTGAACTACCACTTTTACTTACTTCTTACACTCCTTGTTTTAGAAAAGAGGCAGGAAGTGCAGGGCGAGATACAAGAGGATTGATTAGACAACATCAATTTGATAAGGTTGAGATGGTTGCTATTACATCACAAGAGCAATCAGATGAAGTTTTTCAAGAGATGGTTCAGTGTGCTAGTGATTTATTAAGCTCTTTAGGTTTAGCTCACCAAAAAGTTAAACTTTGTAGTGGAGATTTAGGTTTTGGAGCAGCTGTTACTATAGATTTGGAAGTTTGGCTTCCAGGACAAAATAGATATAGAGAGATCTCATCAATCTCAAATACAAGAGATTTTCAAGCTAGAAGGGCAAAAATTAGATACAAAGATGATAAAAAAAATATATTAGCACACACTTTAAATGGTTCAAGTTTAGCAGTTGGAAGAACTTTGGTTGCTATTATGGAAAATTATCAACAAGCTGATGGAAGTGTGAAAATTCCTGAGGTATTAAAACCATATTTAAAATAAGATAAAAAATGTACAGTTTTTTAAGAGCTTAGGAGTTGCTCTTAAAAATAAAATCTTCTTTAATTTCTTTGGAGAAAAAAGGGGCTTGAGAGAGACCCCTTTTGGATACTTAGGTTTTAAATTCTATAATACTTTTTCATAACCTAAGATTTTAATAGAACGACCTTTTTAAGAGACCTTACCTTAAAATTGCTACATTTTAACTAAGGAGAGATAAGTTTGGTAAAATCTCTTGATCAGTGAAATAATACTCTTACAAAACTTAAAGTTTGCTATTTTAATGCTACTTTTCTTCCAAAATTTAAAATTTTTCCAAAAGTTTTTTTAATTTAAAGCTCTTTTTTATCAAACTCTTTTGCAAAACCTATTAAATCTTTTCTTTTTAAATCGCCTCTATAAACAATATCTTCAACATTGATATCTTTATTATTTAAAACTTTTGGAACTGCATCTGAATTTTCTAAAACTTGCATATGACGGCTAAGCTCTTCTTCACTATAACTCATCTGCATATCAGCAGTTATTACATTTGGAATTGCTTCAATGACTTTTAGTTTTTTAAGTTCATCTTCAACATTTTCACCCTCTATTGTAATTATAACTCTTCCTTTCTCATCATGCATATGATAGTCGCAAACACCTGATTTTTTAAGATTTTCAATCACACTTTCTAAATTTTTTGGTAAAGTTGTTACAACTATACTTGAGATATTCATTTTTTCTTCCTTTAATTAAGATTATAAAAATTTATTCTAGAATCATCACTTGAGATAACAATTTGATTCTCATTTAAAAATAGAATTTTTGTTAAAATTGCTCTATTTTCTGTCAAGATAAATTTATCCTCTTTTGATTCTATGTCAAAAACAACAGCATCATTATTTTCATTAAGTAAGATACAAGCTAGTTTAGAACTAGGACTTAAAGCTCCTGTATAAACTAAAAAATCAAATGATTTATAAAAAGATTTTTTAGAGTTTGTAAAATAAAAAGATGCTCTTCTATCTTGTCCAGTTCCTAAAATAGTATCTTTTTTAATATCAACTTGAAAAACTCTATCTACATTTTGACCTTTAAACTCTTTTAGTTTTTTCAAACTTTTTGATTCAAATTGTGTTATTACACCACTTTCATCTGTAGTAACAAAACTTTTTTTATCACTGCTTAGAGTAAAATCTGAAAAAGATGATTGAGAAACTTGAGTCTGTTTGAGTATTTTACTGTTTTTTATATCATATAAAAATATTTGATTTGATAAAAGTGCATAAATAATATGATTATCATCCAAAAATTTTGCTTTTGCAATAAAAAGTCTATTTTTTGAACTTACAATATTGTTTAATTTTCCATTTTCATAAATAAATATATCTCTTCCACCATTTTCTCCTTGAGATAGTATTAATACTTTTTCATTTAAAAAATCAACGCTATAAATTTTTGACTCAATAATCTCTTGCATAAAATCTTTAATATTTGGAACTTTTATAGATTGTTGAAACTCTTTTTTGCTTATATCAAAAATATCTACCTTTCCTTTAGAGCTCGCAATAAATATTCTCTCTTTTTCAACAACAAAATCAGTTGCCATTCCATCAATTTCTAAAAAAAATTCTGGCTTTAACTCTTTTGAATTTAAAAAGATAACAAGAGTGAAAAATATAAAAAATTTAAACATTTAAAACCTTTATAGAGTTAGTTGGACAAACTTTTATGCAAAATCCACAACTTGTACAGTTGTCATTTATAATAGGTTTAAAAATACCCTCAAAACTTATTGCATTTTCTAAACAAGGATCTTTGCATGAAAAGCACATAGTTTGATTCCAAGATAGACAAGTTTTAGTATCTATTTGAATTTTTGCATCTATATTTGATTTATACTTTATATCTAAAACTTCCATATTGCAAGCTTTTGCACAAAGATCGCAATATGTACAACCTGAGTTTGAAAAGTTTAAACTAGGAGTTTGGTCTTCTAAAATATAAATAATATTCTCTTCACAAGCTTCACTACAACTTTTTTCTAAGCATTTTATGCAATTTGTGAAAAAAATATCTCTATTTTTATAATAAGGAGGTCTAATAATACTCTCTTGCTCTTTTTTAAAAGGTTTAGCAAGAGAGCTAAAAAGCTCTCTTCTATTCATATTTATTTAACGCCTTCTTCTATTACATCAAGTAGATTTGATTTATCATTTAAATCACTACTTCTAAACTCTGTTACAAAATTATTCTCAGGTACAATTTCACTTTGAGACTGAGGAGCGTGACAAGCTGAACAGTTAAATCTAGCATTTGATAAGTGATCAAGTGGTTTTACAACAGTTTTTATATCACTACTATTTTCTACTATTTTTCCATCTCTTTGAAGTTGACCTTTTTTATCTATATTTACATCTTCTCTAAAGTTAGTAAAATGAGATTTTGGAATAGCAGTTGCTCCCATAGACTCAGCTAACATTGGATCATGGCACATGATACATTGATTATTATCAATTGTAATTGGAAGCATTCCTTCTACATCGTGAGAGATCATTGGTGGAGCATTCTCAAAAGCTCTTTTAATTTTTGTACTTGCTCCTGCTGGATCAGTCAAATATTTAGTCTCATCTGATACAACTTTAGTCTCATCAAGTAAATCAGCATCTCTTAGTCCAAAACTTTTATTCTCTTGAGATTTAGTTTGACTATTGTCACTATTAAAACAAGCAGTAAAAGTTCCTGCAATAATTAAAATTAAAGCAAATTTTACTAATTTCATTTTTTCTCCTTTATATATTTTCTTAAATCGAAATTTAGTGCATCATCTTCGCACACTTCTACACATCTTCCACAATTTGTACACTCATCAACTACAGCTTCACTACTTTTATTTATCATATGTAAAACTTGTATTTCAGGGCATACAACCTTACACTTCATACAGTTTGTACATCTATTGTGATTATGATGAACCCTTATTAGACTAAATCTTCCAATTAGTGAATAAAATCCACCAAGAGGACAAATATGTCCACACCAACCATTTTTTAAAACAAACAGATCAAACAAAAATATTACAATTATTGTTGCAAATCCAAATCCAAGTCCAAATATCAAACCTCTATGAACCATTGATACAGGAGAAATCAACTCAAAAGCTGCAACGCCCATAAAATAAGAGATTATAAAACTAATTAAAATTAGCCAATATCTTAAATTTCTAGTTGCTGGTTGTTTTTTTTGTACTTCATCAAATTTCAAAACTCTTCTTAAAAAGTTTGCACTATCTGTAATTATATTTACAGGGCAAACCCAAGAGCAAAACGCTCTTCCTCCAAGAGTAAAGTAGAAAATTGAAATAATTAAAGCACCCAATGCTATATCAAAAGATATAACTGCTCCTGCAAAAATCATTTGTAAAACTGCAAACGGATCACTTAAAGGAATTGTTTCTAAAACCAAAGAGCTACTTAAATTCCCCATTAAATAGTTAATTCCATAAATATTTGCCAAAATATATAAAGCTATAATAGAGAGTTGTGTAAATCTTCTAGCAATTAAAAATCTATATTTTTTAATCATTTAGTAACTCCTGTGTCCCTTTATTTAATGAGTCAATTGCACTCTCTTTGCTTATGTTTGTTTTTGTCTTTTCTGATGTTGCATTTTTTAATCTTTGCTCATCTGATTCATCCCAACCTTTTATGTAGTGGTCACCAACTTTTCCAAGTGCAATTTCTCGTGGAAGTACAAAAATTGCTGGTTTTTCAGTAATACAAGCTTTTTCACAAAGTCCACAACCTGTACAAATATCACTATCTACAACAGGTTTTAAAAATGCATGTTTACCTGTTCTTTCATTTTTTTCATATACTATATTTATAGCCTCACCTAAAAGTGGACAAGCTCTATAGCAAGCATCGCATTGAATTCCCCAAAAAGCTACACAAGATTTTACGTCTACAACTGCAACTCCCATCTCCATTTGTCTTATCTCAAATGCATTATTTGAATCTTTTACAAGTTTTTCATCAAGTGCATCTGTTGGACAAATAGGAACACAAGGAATATCAACACACATATAACAAGGAATATCTCTTGGTACAAAATATGGAGTTCCCAAAGGTAAATTATCCCCTGGTTTTGCCAATTTTAGTGTATCAAAAGGGCATGCCTCTACACAAAGTCCACATTTTATACAAGTAGCCAAAAAGTCATCCTCTTTTAGAGCTGCTGGTGGTCGAAGTATTAAGTTACTAGCTTTTACCTCACTTAAATATGCACTCCATGTTAAACTACCAAGAATAACCAGACCAATAGTTCTAGCACTTTTTAGAATAAATTTTCTTCTATTTTCTTGATAGTTTTCAACTATATTCATCTTTAATCCTTATGCTTTATAAATTTTTACAGCACATTTTTTAAAGTCAGTTTGCCCTGATTGTGGACAAGTTGCATCTAAACAAACTTTGTTTATAAATACCTTTTCATCAAACCAAGGAACAAATACTAAACCTCTGCTTGGTCTATTTCTTCCTCTTGTTTCAACTCTTGCTTTTACTTTTCCTCTTCTTGATTCAACCCAACAAAGCTCCCCTTGTTTTACACCATACTTATTTGCATCTTCAGGGTGCATATAGCAAAGTGCTTCTGGAACTGCCCTATAAAGTTCTGGAACTCTCATAGTCATAGTTCCACTATGCCAGTGTTCTAGTACTCTTCCAGTACTAAGCCAAACTGGATACTCTTCATTTGGAATTTCAGGTGGATCCATATATGGTCTTGCAAATATTTTTGCTTTATTTTTTAGAGATTTTTTAGTTTGATCTTTAACCCCTAGTAAATCACCTTGAGCTAACTCTTTTGCTAATGTTCCATAGAAGGCAAAATCACTATTTGGATTTGCTTTTTTTGCATATGGATCATATTTTGTATTAAATCTCCAAGATGTCTCTTTCCCATCTACAACTGGCCATTTTAGTCCTCTAACTCTATGATAAGTGTCAAAATCAGCTAAATCGTGAGCATGTCCTCTTCCAAAATTTGCATACTCTTCAAATAGATATTTTTGTATAAAGAAACCATAACCTTTCCATGGTTTTCCATCGCTACCTATTACATTTCTATTATCACCAAATGCTTCAGTATTGTCATATCCAGCTTGAATTTCATCATTTAAATCAGCTTTGTATGATTTGGCTTTTTCATTTGCAAATAAAATCTCATACATAGTTGTATCTTCATTGTAGCCCATAGCTTTTGCAGCTTCAATAATACTTGGAAGTTTTAATTCACCTTTTGAACTTTGAACTTCTTGTTCACCCCATAAATCTTTAACTGTAAATCTTTTTGAAAGTTCAACCCACTGCCATGTATCACTCATAGCATCACCAACAGGAAGAACTTGCTGTCTCCAAAGTTGTGTTCTTCTTTCAGCATTTCCATATCCACCCCATTTTTCATAAATCATAGCAGATGGTAGAATTAAATCTGATACTTTTGCACTAATTCCAGGGTATGCTTCGCTTGTAACAATGAAATTATCCATCTCTCTAGCTGCTTTTACCCAGTGAGTTGCACTTGCAGTATTTTGCCATGGATTGTTTACATTTACCCAAGCAAATTTAGTATTTCCATCTTCTAAATCTCTCATAATCTTCATAAAAGTTTGAGTTCCCTTTGGATTTATAGTTCCAAGTGGTACATTCCATGCTTTTTCAGTAATTTCTCTATGTTTTGGATTTTCATTCATCATATCAGCTGGAAGTCTATGTGTAAATGTTCCAACTTCTCTTGCTGTTCCACAAGCACTTGGTTGACCAGTTAAACTAAATGCACCACTTCCTGGTTTTGCCTGTTTATTTAGTAAAAAGTGAACATTATATGAAAGTGTATTTACCCAAGTTCCTCTTGTGTGTTGATTCATTCCCATAGTCCAAAAACTTACAACTTTTCTATCTTTTTCAATATACCAGTCAGCAAGTTGTTGAAGTTTTTTCTTAAACTCCTCAATATCCTCATCAGGATCTCCTTTAGAAATTTTTGCAACATAATCTAAAGTATAAGGCTCTAAAAACTTTTTATACTCTTCAAAACTAATCTCCCAGTGAGCAAGACCACTATCTTTATTAGTCATTTTATCACCAGCTTTATATCCATAAGGAGCAAGCGCAGGAGCCTCAGTTTCAGATACAATTTTCTCCATCTCTTTGCTTATAGTTTCCATTTCAGCTTTAGAGTATTTTCCTTCTTTGATTGATTTTTCATCAGATTTTCTCATTCCATAACCAATATTAACAGGACTTGCTGCAAAAACAATATGCTCTTTTACAAAATCCCAATCAATAGCTTCTGGACGATTGTAAACAATCTCTCTTGCTATATAGTTCCATAAAGCTAAATCTGTATTTGGAGTAAAGATAATCTCTAAATCAGCAATATCAGATGTTCTATGTCTATAAGTTGATAGATTTATCACTTTAACTTTCTCTGGATTACTAAGTTTTCTATCTGTAACTCTTGACCATAAAATTGGGTGCATCTCTGCCATATTTGAACCCCAACAAACAACTGTGTCTGTTAGTTCAATATCATCATAACAACCACTTGGCTCATCAATACCAAATGTTTGATAAAAACCAACAACCGCACTTGCCATACAGTGTCTTGCATTTGGATCAATTCCGTTTGATCTAAATCCAGCTTTCATCATTTTAAGTGCTGCATAACCTTCCATAATTGTGTATTGTCCACTTCCAAATACACCAATTCCTTCAGGACCTTTCTCTTTTAAAGCAGCTTTGATATGTTTTTCCATCTCATCAAAAGCTCTTTCCCAAGAAATAGGTGCAAAGTTACCTTTTTTATCAAATTCACCTTTTTTATTTACTCTTAGCAAAGGAGTTTTAAGTCTATCTGCTCCATACATAATTTTTGCATTAAAGTACCCTTTAATACAGTTAAGCCCTCTGTTAACTGGAGCTGCTGGATCACCTTTAACAGCAACAATTTTTCCCTCTTTTGTTGCAAGCATAATTCCACACCCTGTACCACAAAATCTACAGGCTGCTTTATCCCAACGCCAACCACTCTCAGCAACATTTGCTTGTGCTTTTAAATCTGTTGGTACACTCATACCAATAGCTGCTGCTGCACTTGCGGCTGCTGAACTTTTTAGAAAATCTCTTCGTGAAAGCGACATCTCTTCTCCTTTGAAATAAATTTATAAACAATAAGATGTTAACGAAAAAGGTGTGAAGTAGATTTGATGTTAATCAAGATTATTTAAGTATTTAAAGAGATATTTATAAAAAAGAGTTAATTTTTAACTCTTTTTTCACAAAATAATATTATTTTTTCAAGTTCATTTTTTAGTTCGGCTAATCTTTTTGCAGAGTGCAAAAGTTGCTCTTGAGTCTCTATAGCAATATCTTCACTTCTGTTTAGTTGAAGAGATATCTCACTTTTATTTTGTAACTCATTTATAATTTCATCAAACTCATTTGTGATCTCTTCAAGTTTAACTGAGGCATTTTTAGATTGCTCTAATGCACTGTTTGAATCAATTATTGCACTATTTATCTTTTTTAAAAAATTATTTAATACATTGCTAGCATCAACAAACTCATTTTCAGCCTCAATCTCTATTGGTTTTAAAGGATTTGCAAAATTTTGCTCCATCGCTTTTTTAGACTCTTTAATAAACTTTAATGCATTTTTTTTCATATTTTTTAATTCTAAAAAGCTATAAAGTATTAGAAAGATAATTAAAATTGCAAAAAAATATTGAGTATTTTTTAAAAAATTAACTTTTTTTTCACTATTAATTGTATATAAAGATACTAAAGCATCTATCTCGTTTAATAATTTTATATTTTTTGAGTATATTAAATCAACAATCTTTTTTAGCTCTATATCTTCTTTATTTTTTTGCAACAAAGATTTAAATTGTTCTATATTTTTATAAAAATCATTCCATAAAAATTCAACTTTAAGTAGTTGATTCTCTATTTGAAATGTTGGAATTTTTTTTAGACTATTCTCTCCTTTTAAGCTATTTAAATTGTATATAAACTCTTTAATACTACTGTTTAGTTCATCTTTTGAAGCAGTTTTGTTTTGATTTAAGTAGAAGATATTTTTTGAAATATTTTGAGAAAGCATTCTTTGTTTACCAGCTATATTTATAATTGTTGCATCTTTGTGATTTTTATCATTTAAATATATTGTGGTAGTAACAATACTTAGCAATAAAAGTGTAAATAAGATTCCAATAATCTTTATTTTTGTGCTAATACTATTTTTTTTCATTCTCCTACTCCTTTAAAAATTGAATTTAATGCTATTTTATCTTTAATCTCTATTTTTTGATTCTCTATTTCAATAATTCCATCTCTTGATAACTTCTTTAAAACTCTAGAGAGAGTTTCAGGTTGAATGTGTAACATAAAACTCACATCTTGTCTTTTTAAGCTATTAAACATTTTTAAATCGCTAGATATCATGAATGCAACTTTTGCAGTTGCATCAAATACAAGCTCTCTATTTATTAAACATTGAAGTTTATGATTTTTTTTAAAAAGAGCTTCTACTAACTCATTTACTAATAAATTTTTATCAAAAAAATGCTCTTTTAATTTTTTGAAATTAATAAATAGTACTATTGAATCCTCAACAAAAGATGCATTAGAAAAACAGTTTATTTCAGTGTTACTTATAGAGCTTAGTTCACTCACTAAAGAGTCTTCATAGATATGATATAGAAAAATTTCATTATCAAATTTATCATATTTATAAACTTTTATCATTCCAGAAACCAAAAAAATAATATTGTTATTTAAATCAGTTTCATAAAAAAGAATAGACTCTTTTTTATATTTTGATATAAAAGAGAAAGATGATAAAAGTTCAAGATTTTTTTCATCTAAGTTTTTAAAAAAGCTTAAATTTCCAAGGCTTTCAAAAAGTGTCATAAAAATCCCTCAAATGTTTTGTTTAAGTGATTGTATATTATGCTTGTAAAAATATTAATTAAATTATTTAAGTTTTTGAATAATTAAAATTAAAAGTATTGATAAAAGTCAAAGAGTATTATATTTTAAGAAGATAGAATATTTAATAAAAAAAATAAGGTTTTGTATGTTAATTGATAAATTTGGAAGAAAACACGATTATTTAAGAGTTTCAGTTACTGAAAGATGTAACTTTAGATGTCACTATTGTATGCCAGAAAAACCATTCTCTTGGGTTCCAAAAGAGAATTTATTATCATATGAAGATATGTTTAAGTTTATAAAAATAGGTATTGATGAGGGAATAAAAAAGGTAAGAATCACTGGAGGAGAGCCACTTTTAAGAGATGATTTAGATAAATTTATAAAAATGATTAGTGATTATAAAAAAGATATAGATTTAGCTCTTACAACAAATGGTTATCTACTTTCTCAAATGGCACAAAAATTAAAAGATGCTGGACTAAAAAGAATTAATATCTCTTTGGATAGCTTAAATAAAGATAGAGCTTCAAAAATTGCTCAAAAAGATGTTTTACAAAGAGTTTTAGAGGGAATTTCAAAAGCAAAAGAGCTTGGACTTAAAGTTAAAATAAATTGCGTTCCACTAAAAGGTATTAATGATATTGATATTTTAGATATTTTAGATTTTTGTAAAAAAGAGGGTTTTACTGTTAGATTTATTGAGTTTATGGAGAACTCATTTGCAAAAAATAGCGCAAAGGGTCTAAACTCTGATGAGATTTTAGAGATTATAAAAACAAAATATAAAAATATTGAAAAAGTAGCAAGAGATACAAGCTCTCCAGCTCAATACTATAAATTAGAAGATGGATATGAGTTTGGAATAATTGAGCCTCATAAAGATGATTTTTGTGCCTCTTGTAATCGTATTAGATTAACAGCTGAAGGCTTTTTAATACCTTGCTTATATTTTGAAGATGCTATGAGTATAAAAGATGCAGTTAGAGCAAATGATATAGAAAAAGCAAGTGAAATATTAAAAAAAGTTTTACAAAATAAACCTGAAAAAAATAGATGGTCAACAAAAAGTGATAATGAAATTTCAAGTAGAGCATTTTATGAGACAGGTGGATAAGTAAAATTAAAGCAAATTTTTTATACAATTCGCCCCTATTTTAAAAATAGATTAAATTAACATATACCTATTAGGAGGTCAAAATGGCTTTAGATCAGGAAGTAAAAGCAAGTATTATTGCAAAATACGGAAGAAAAGAGAATGATACAGGTTCTGCTGAGGTTCAAATTGCACTATTAACAGAGCAAGTGAAAATCTTAACTGAGCATTTAAAAGTGTTTAAAAAAGATCACTCTTCAAGATTAGGTCTTTTAAAAATGGTTGGAAAAAGAAAAAAACTTTTAGCATACTTAAAAAGAACAGATTATGCTAGATTTACAGCATTAGTTGAAAACTTAGGAATTAGAGCAAAATAGTTTTTTAGCTTAATTTTTAAAAAGGGAAGAGTTTTTGCTCTTCCCTTTTTTTATATCCACTCTTTTTAATAATATCTTTTGTACAATATAATCAAAAATTGAAATGGATTTAAAATGTTATTAACAAAAAAGAGTGAATATGCTTTATTATCACTAATTTATATCTCAAAACAAGAAGAGCCTATAAATGTTGATTTTTTATCAAAAGAGTTAGAGATTTCAAAATCATTTTTGGCAAAAATTATGCAAAGTTTAGCAAAAGATGGATTAGTGACTTCTCACAGAGGTGTAAATGGTGGTTTTACACTTAATAAATCAATAGATGAGCTTACAATTTTAGAGATAGTTGTATCAGCAGAAGAGAGAAATCCAGCTGTTTTTGAGTGTTCTGAATCTATAACATCTTGTCCAAATAATAAAGCAAAATTGTGTTTTATTTGGCCTTTATTAAATAATTTACAATTTAAAGTAAATGATTTTTTATCTCAACTTACTTTGAAAGATATATTATGAGACTTTTTCATATTTCACATACAGATTTAGATGGTTATGGTTGTCAATTTTTAACAAATAAACTTTTTAAAAATGCTACTTTTTATAATGCAAATTATGGTTTGGAAGTAAAACAAGCATTAAAGCAGGCAATTAGTGATATAAAAAATTATAAAGATGATAAATTACTTTTTATAATAAGTGATTTGAATTTAACACAAGATGAGAGCTTTGAGCTTGATAGTGAGATAAATAGTTTAAAAAATAGTGGTTTTGATATAACTTTACAGCTATTAGATCACCATATAACTGGTAAAAAGAGTTCAGAAAAATACTCTTGGTATTATTTGGATGATAAAAGATGTGCTACAAAAATAGTGTATGACTATTTGTTTGAAAATTTTGATAAAGCTATATCTTCTTATAAAGAGTTGGTTGATACTATAAATGCTGTTGATATTTGGCTTGAAAAACAAAGAGATAATTTTGAGTTTGGTAAAGTTTTAATGAGTTCAATTTCAAAAGCAAGAGAGATAAACTCTATACTTTTTAGCTCTTTAGATAGAGAGTACAAATTTTATCTGCTTGAAAAAGCAGTTGAATATCTAAATTTAGAAAATAGACATATAATCTTTGATAATGAAATTCATAAGATAAAAAAAGAGTTTTTAAAAGAGAGTGTTGATGATACTTTAGATAACTTAAGTGCAAACTATTTAGTAAAATCTCTTGATAATATAAAAGAGGATTTAACTATTTTTTATAAAGAGCATAAAGGTCTTATGACTTACTGTTTGGGAGGAATATCTATTCCGGCAAATAGTTTTTTAAGAGCAAATAGGGATTATGATTTTTTTATAGATATAAATAAAAAAGGAAATGCATCTTTTAGAGCTGATGGAAAAGTTGATGTAGCAATACTTGCTTCAAAGTTAGCAAATGGTGGTGGGCATGTAAATGCAAGTGGGTGTAAATTTGATGATTTTGTTGATAGTATAAATTTACAAGATGTAAGAAGTTATATTCAAAGAAAATTAGATAGTATAGATTAATCTTAAAAAAGGAGTGAAAATGGAGTGCGAATTTCCAACTGTTAATTCAAATAAAGATGAGATAAAAGAGATTTTTGATAACACTAAAACAATTGCGATTGTAGGTCTTTCTCCAGATAGTGAAAAGGCATCTTTTAGAGTTGCTTCATATTTACAAAGCAAAGGTTTTAAGATAGTTCCTATATATCCAAAAGAGGATGAGATTTTAGGAGAAAAAGTTTATCGAAGTTTAGAAGAGATTCCATTTGATATTGATATGGTTGATATTTTTAGAAAACCAGATGCAATAGCAAAAGTTGTTGATGAAGCTATTAGATTAAAAGATTCAAAAAATATAAAATCTGTTTGGTTTCAATTAGGACTTGCAAATAATGAAGCGGCTCAAAAAGCAGTTGAAAATGGATTAAAAGTTGTACAAAATAAGTGTACAAAAATAGAGCATAAAGCTATTTATGAATAGGATTAGATTTTTCTAATCCTCAATTGTTATAAGTTTTAATTCAAATTTAGCAATAGCTCCACTCTTCCCATCACTTCTATTTTTTATAGATATTTCAGCATTTAAAGCATCAGCAGCTATTTTTGCAAGATAAAGACCTAATCCAACTCCACTTTTATCTCCAACTTTTTTAAATGGAGCAAAAACATCTATTTTTTCATCTATTCCAACTCCTTCATCTACTACACTTAAAATAATTGTATTATCTATTTTTTTGAAATATACTTCAATATTTTTTCCATTTGGAGTAAATTTGATAGCATTTTGTACAAAATTTTGAAGTATCTGCATAAAAAGAGTCTCTTGAATATTTAGCTCAAAGCTAGAGGTGTTTGTAATAAATCTCATATTTATCTCTTTTTTTAAAGCTAACATCTTATAATCTTCAACTTTTTTATTTATAAAAGATACAAGCTCAATATTTTTTGACTGTTCAAATTGAGCGCCTTCAGTTCTTCCAATATCTAAAATTGAGCTAATCATAATATTCATGCTATTTATTTCACTAATAGTTAATTTTATAGCATCTTCATATTCACTTTTTTCTCTTGGTTTTTTAAGCATAAGCTCATTTTTAAGTTTCATAACAGCAAGAGGAGTTTTAAGTTCATGCGCAATTCCTATGTATAACTCTTTTTTAAATTTAAGGTATGTACCTATACGATTTGTTAAAGAGTTTATAGAGTTTGCAAGTGTTGTAAACTCTGTTGGAAGATTTTTTGTATCAATTTGTGATAAAGAGTTTTCATCCATATTTGATAATTTTTTATTTATTTCAACAATAGGTTTTAAAAGAGATTTAGCAACTACCAAAGAGTAAATGAGCATTAAAATAAAACCAGGAATTGCCAAAGAGAAGAAGTTTTTAAAAATAATTGAATTTAAAATATCTCTTTCAAGAGTTATATCTTTTGTGATTTGTAAAAATGCATCATCATTCATAGGAAAAATTAATTTTGCAAATGTTTTATCATCTTGGAAAAATTTTATAAATTTAATATCTTTTTGATTATTTTCTAAAAAAACTACTTCAATCTTTTGTGTTTCATTAAAGATATTTTTAAATTTATCAAAAGATATGTAAGATTTTTCAATATGTTTAGCTTGCTTTAAAAGATTTTTTTCAATATTACTATAAAAAGAGCTTTTTGCATATTCATAAAATATAAATGAGAGAATAATTAGAAAAAAAGAGGTAGCTATAATTAGTTTTGTATAAAACTGTTTATAGATACTCTTAATTTTCATAATTTAAATACTATTTTTCCTCAGAAACTTGGTTTGGATAACAAAATCTATAACCTCTTCTTCTAATTGTTTCAATAGTTGAAATATTTAATGGTTTATCCATTTTTTGTCTAATTTGATTTATTGCAACCTCAATAACATTTGGAGTTACAAGCTCAGGCTCTTCCCAAATAGCATCAAGCAGTTGCTCTTTTGAAACAATTTGATCTCTATGACGTGCAAGGTGAGTTAAAACTTCAAAAGGTTTACCTTTTAACTCTATCTCTTCTCCAGCATATTCTATTTTTTCTTCATCAGGATTGATAATTAAATCATCAATTTCTATAATATTTGTTCCACCAAATCTTAATCTTGCTTCAATTCTAGCAAGTAAAATATCAAAATCAAATGGTTTTTTAATAAAATCATCAGCACCTGATCTTAGTGCTTCAATTTCACTCTCTTTATCATCTCTTGCAGAGATAATTACAACAGCAGTTCTTGAACTTCTGTTTTTAACAATTTTACACAGTTCAATACCATCACCATCAGGTAGCATCCAGTCTGTTAAAACTAAATCATAATTTCTAATATCAATAAAGTACTCAGCATCTTTGTAGTTTTCAGCGCTATCAACTTGGTAACCAAAATCAACTAATCCTTCTTGCAGTGTTCTATTTAATGTTATTTCATCTTCAATAATCAAAATTCTCATTTCTATCCTTAAACTTAAGTTAATTTTAATTTTGCGGAAGTATATCATAAAAAAAAGTTTTTTTAAATAGAGTTTAAACTAAAAATATAAAAATAAAGGAAAATATAGTAGAATGCACCATTTATTTGAAATTAACTATAAAAGGAATGTAATGAAAAAAATAGTGCTAACTACTGCATCTTTGTTTTTTCTTGCTACAAATTTAGTAGCAAATGATTATTATGCAACTGTAAATGGGGATAAAATAACAAAACAAGATATAAATCTTTTAATACAAGATCCAAGAGTCGATTTTAATCAACTTCCAGATGAGATGAAAAAACAGATTATTGATGGTGCAATTAATAGAAAACTTCTTGCAAAAAATGCTTTAGATAGTGGTGTTGAAAAAGATGCTGAATATATTGATGCTATGAATAGAATCAAAGAAGATGTTGCTCTTCAAGTTTGGCAAAAACAGAAAGTTGATAGTATAAAATTTAGCGAAAAAGAGAAAAAAGAGTTTTATAACAAAAACAAAGAGAAATTCATTATTCCTGAAAATTTTGAAGCTAGACATATTTTAGTTGATAGTGAAAAAGATGCTAAAGATGTTGTAAAAGAGCTTGATAAAGCTGTAAATAAAGAGGCAAAATTTAAAGAGCTGGCTAAAGCTAAATCAAAAGATGGTGCAGGACAAAATGAGGGATACTTAGGTAAGTTTTCAGCAAATGATATGGTTCCTGATTTCTCAAATGCAATTAAAGCTCTTAAAAAAGGAACTTATTCAAAAACTCCTGTAAAAACAGAGTTTGGTTATCATGTGATTTTTTTAATTGATAAAACTCCTTCAAAAGAGTTAAGTTACGATGAAGTTAAAGATAATATTGAAAGAATAATGAAGAGTGAAAAATTAAATAAAGATATTGAACAGTTAGTTTCAGATCTTAGAAAAAAAGCAAAAATAGTAATTAAATAAGGATGAGAAGAATGGGTGTATTAGATGTTGTAAATGCTGGAGTATTAACTGGAAGTGAAGCTAAAAAACTATTTGCTTATGCAAAGAAAGAGGGATTTGCTATTCCAGCTGTAAATGTTGTAGGAACAGACTCTATTAATGCTGTTTTAGAAGTTGCTGCAAAAGTTAAATCGCCAGTTATTATTCAATTTTCAAATGGTGGAGCTGGTTTTTTTGCAGGAAAAGGTTTAAAAACTAGCAATGCGGCTATTTTAGGAGCTATTAGTGGTGCAAATCATGTTCACACTATGGCAAAAGCTTATGGAATACCAGTTATTTTACATACAGACCATGCAGCAAAAAAACTTCTTCCTTGGATTGATGGCTTACTTGATGCTGGAATTGAGCATTTTGCAAAAACAAAAAGACCACTATTTACATCTCATATGTTAGATTTAAGTGAAGAGAGTTTAGAAGAGAATATTGAAATTTGTGTTGAGTATTTTAAGAAAATGGATACACTTGATATGATGATTGAAATAGAGCTTGGAATTACAGGTGGAGAAGAGGATGGAGTTGATAATACAAATGTAGATAATTCACTTTTATATACACAACCAAGTGAAGTTGCATTTGCTTATGAGAGTTTAAGTAAAGTTGGAGAGAACTTTACAATTGCTGCAAGTTTTGGAAATGTTCATGGAGTTTATAAGCCAGGAAATGTTGTATTAAGTCCAAAAATTCTAGATAATTCACAAAAATATATTGAAGATAAGTTTAAAACAGCTTCAAAACCTGTTGATTTTGTATTCCACGGAGGAAGCGGTTCAGAGCTTCAAGATATTAGAGATGCTATTTCGTATGGTGTTATTAAAATGAATATTGATACAGATACACAGTGGGCATTTTGGGATGGAGTTAGAGCTTATGAAGCAAAATACAAAGGGTATTTGCAAGGACAAATTGGAAATCCTGAAGGTGAAGATAAACCAAATAAAAACTACTATGACCCAAGAAAATGGTTAAGAGCTGGTCAAGAGGCTATGATAGCTAGACTTGAAGTTGCATTTAGTGATCTATTAGCACTTAATAAAAACTAATTTTTTTAGGATATATTTTGAATAAAAGAAGAGTTGGGATTGTTGGTGTTGGAAATGTTGGTTCATCAATTGCCTATAAATTAGCATTTCAAGAGCTTTGTGATGAGATTTTATTAAAAGATATTAGAGAAGATTTTACCAAAGCTATTGCTTTGGATATCTCTCAAGCAATAAGTTATAAAAATATAAAAACTACAATAAAAGCTATCTCTTTGGATGAAGATTTCAAAGATTGTGATATTGTAGTGGTTACTGCTGGAATTGCTAGAAAACCTGATATGAGTAGAGATGATCTTCTATTTACAAATGCTAATATTATGAACTCTATTGTTAAAAATATTGCAAAATACAATCCAAACTCTATTTTAATAGTTGTTTCAAATCCTCTTGATGCAATGGTATATCAAGCTTTAAAAACTTCAAACTTTCCAAAACAGAGAGTTTTAGGAATGGCTGGAATTTTAGATAGCTCTAGGATGTCATATTTTATAAAAGAGAAACTAGGAAACAAAGATATTGAAGCTATGGTTTTAGGTGGACATGGAGATGATATGGTACCACTTATAAAACATACAAAAGTTGATAATATAGCTTTAGATGAGCTTTTAGATGAAAATGAGATTGAAGATATTGTTGAAAAAACAAGAAAAGGTGGACTTCAAATAGTTGAACTTTTAAAAACAGGTTCAGCATATTTTGCACCAGCTCAATCTACATTTTTGATGCTGGAATCTATTTTAAAAGATAAAAAAACAATCTATCCTTGTGCTGTATTATTAAATGGTGAGTATGGTTACTCAAATGTGGTTACTGGAGTTCCTGTTGTTTTAGGTAAAAATGGTGTTGAGAAAATTGTAGAGCTTGAACTTACAAACAAAGAAAAAGATGAATTTGCTAAATCTGTAAACTCTGTAAAAAATCTAATAGATAAGATTAAAGATAAATTTTAAATAGAATATTGTGTATTTTAGTAACAAAAATTAATTAAAATTTATACAAAAATCCCAAGATCAAATGAAAAAGATGTTGATTTAGCAGTTGAAGCTGCAAAAAAAGGTTTTGAAGAGTTTAAGCATACATCTGTAACTCAAAGAAGTGCTTTATTAAACAAAATTGCAGATATAGTAGAGGCAAATTTAGAGACTTTGGCAGTTGCTGAAACACTTGATAATGGAAAAGCTGTAAGAGAGACTTTAAATGCAGATTTACCTCTGTTTATTGACCATTTTAGGTATTTTGCATCTGTTATAAGAGCTGAATCTGGGACAATTTCTGATTTGGATGAGAACACTATATCTCAAGAGATTTATGAGCCTTATGGAGTTGTTGCTCAAATTATTCCTTGGAATTTTCCACTTCTAATGGCAGCTTGGAAACTAGCACCTGCAATTGCTGCTGGAAATTGTGTTGTTTTAAAACCAGCTAGTTCAACTCCACTTTCAATACTTCTATTTTTAGATTTAATAAAAGATGTTTTACCAAAAGGTGTTATAAATGTTGTAAATGGAGCAGGTGGGAAAATAGGTAAACATCTTGTAACTCATAGAGATGTTAAAAAAGTTGCATTTACAGGAGAGACAAGTACAGGTCAAGAGATTATGAGATATGCAACTGAAAATATAATTCCATCAACTCTAGAACTTGGTGGAAAATCTCCAAATGTCTTCTTTAAATCTATAATGGATGCTGATGATGAGTTCTTTGATAAGGCAATTGAAGGGCTTGTACTATTTGCATTTAATAGTGGAGAGGTTTGTACTTGTCCATCAAGAGCTTTAATTGAAGAGTCAATTTATGAACCATTTATGAAAAGAGTAATTGAAAGAGTAAAAGCTATAAAACTTGGAAATCCTCTTGATACAGAAAATACAATGGGTGCTCAAAACTCTTTTAACCAAAAAGAGAAAATTGCAAAATATCTAAAAATTGCAAAAGAGGATGGGGCAGAGTGTTTAGTTGGTGGAGATATTTATCACTCTTCTATAAATCCAGATGGATTTTATATAGAGCCAACGATTTATAAAGGTCATAATAAAATGAGAATTTTCCAAGAGGAGATTTTTGGACCTGTTTTATCTGTAACTACTTTTAAAGATGAGAAAGAGGCTATTGAAATTGCAAATGATACTATTTATGGATTGGGTGCTGGAGTTTGGTCAAGGGATGCACACCAAATTCATAGAGTATCAAGAGCTATTCAAGCTGGAAGAATTTGGGTAAATTGTTATCATGTTTATCCAGCTCATGCCTCTTTTGGTGGGTATAAGAAATCTGGAATTGGAAGAGAGACTCATATGATGATGTTAAATAACTATAGACATACAAAAAATATTTTAACTTCATTTAATACAAAAGCTTTAGGATTTTTTTAATCTCTTGTTAAATCTTAATATTAAAGCCCATATGTATATGGGCTTTTTTTATTTTGAATCAAAATTTAAAATTTGTATTGATAGAATATAAGAATTAAAACAAGGAAACAAAATGAGAAATTTATTTTTAATTTTTTTATTAATATTTACATTAAGTTCATGTGCTACAAATCAAGTTGCTGTATCTAAATATGAATCTGGTAATTATGAAGATTCTTTTAAAATTCTTAAAGAGTTAGCAAATAAGGGTGATGTTAGAGCTCAAAGAAACTTAGCAATTTTTTATTACAATGGAAAAGGTGTAAAACAAGATTTTTCTGAAGCATTAAAATGGTTTAATAAAGCTGATAATACTGAGTATTTGATAGTTAAAGAGAAAGCAGGCAAAGGTAATGTTGTAGCACAATATGAGTTGTATTTTTTCTATAAAGATGGAAAAGGTGTAAAACAAGATAATGTTGAGGCTATAAAATGGCTTGAAAAATCAGTAGAGGACGGATATTTAAAAGCAAAAGAGCTATTGGGTGAAGTCTATTTTGAAGGAAAAATTGTAAAACAAAATTATGAAAAAGCATTTAAAATTTTTGAAGATATAGCAAATCGATATATTGGTGAAAAATATATTATTAGCAATTCTAGAAGTAAAATTGGTGAAATGTATCAAAAAGGTTTGGGTGTAAAGCAAGATTATATAAAAGCAGTTTATTGGTATGAAAAATCAGATATATCTATTGAAAGTAGTCAAAATCTTGGTGATATGTATTATTATGGAACTGGAGTAAAACAAGATTATAAAAAAGCTATTGAAACATATAAAAAAGTTGATTCTTGCCATAATTATTATAATTTAGGAATTATGTACTATAAAGGTGAAGGTACAAAAGTAGATAAAGAAAAATCTTATAAGTATTGGACATCTTGTGCTAAATCTTCTAACAAAGAAATGGCAAAAAATATTAAAGAAAAACTTGATATATTATGTAAAGAAAATCAAGAAATTTGTATAAATAAAAGATAACTAATTTTAGTTATCTTTTCTCCTCATTCGTAACCAAAGCCAAATTATTCAAACTATATTTTTGAAGCAAATCTAAAACTTTTACAACTCTTTCATAAGGTACTTTTTTATCAATTCGCACAATTACTGCATCATTTTTATTTTCAATGGCTTTTAAATTATCCTCTAAAGATTCAAAAGATACTTCAATACCTTTAATAGCAAGTTTATCAACACTAAGCTCTATAAAAATTTGCTCTTTTTTTACCGCTAGCTCTTTTGCATTGGCTTTTGGCAAATCAAGCATGAGTGCAAGTTCCTCTTTTTTAAAAACACTTGTAACCAAAAAGAAGATTAAAAGAATAAAAACAACATCAATAATAGGTGTTAAATCAAGTCCTAAAGGCTCTCTTCTTTTCATTTAGACTCTTTTATTAGCTCTTTTTTTGCTTTTATTTCGATTTTATCAACTAAAGATATGAAGTGATTATATGCAATTTGATGAGGAATTGAAACAATAATTCCAGCAATTGTAGTAATTAGTGCAATGGCAATTCCACCTGAAAAAATTGTAGGATCTCCTAAACCTTTTTGTGTAATATCTTCAAAAGATGTGTAAATTCCAATTACAGTTCCCAAAAGTCCAAGAAGTGGAGCTACAATAGCAATATTTTTTATAATTGTAAGTCCAGATTCTAACTTTTTAATCTCATACTCAATTTGTGCAGAAATTGAACCATTTAAATCAAGATTTTGAGCGATTTTTGAGATAATTTTATTTACTTGAGGAAGAGTTGTAAATTTCCAAATAATTATTGTAAAACCAATAATATTTAAAAAAATTAATATATAAACAATTGCTCCACCTTTATCAATATACTCCATTAAGTTCATAAATAGCCTTTTTCATTTTTCTTGTATTGTACAAAATTTTTTGTTAATTGATGATAGAATTACTTTTATGAACTATATAAACTCACCAATAGATGAAATTATTTTAAATAATCAAAAATATTTTGTAAAAAGAGATGACAAGCTTGATTGTGATTTTAGTGGAAATAAGGCTAGAAAATTTTACTACTTTTTAAATAGTGATTTAAAAGGTATAAAAAAAATTATTTCTCATGGCTCAAATCAATCAAATGCTATGTACTCTTTATCTGTTTTATGCAAATTAAAAAATCTAAAATTTGATTATTATATATCACACATTCCAGATTTTTTAAAAACAAATCCAAGTGGAAATTATAAAAAAGCTTTAGAAAATGGTATGAATTTAATTATTGGTGAAGTTCCTACAAGTTTTCAAGAAAATGAGCTTTTTATAGCAGAAGGTGGAGCCTTAAAAGAGGCAAAATATGGAATAGAGATTTTAGCAAATGAGATAAAAATTTGGGCAAAAGAGCAAAATATAGAGGCTAAAAAACTGAAAATATTTTTACCAAGTGGTACTGGAACAACAGCTTTATATTTGCAACACTATTTGCCATTTGAAGTTCTTACAAATTCATGTGTAGCAGATGATGATTATTTAACAAAACAGTTTTTTGCTTTGGAAGATAAAAATCATCCAACAATTTTAAAAAAAGATAAAAAATACCATTTTGGAAAGCTTTATAAAGAGTTTTATTTAAAACATTTAGAGCTTTTAAAACAGACAAATATTGAGTTTGATCTGCTTTATGATAGTTTAGGTTGGATTGTTTTTGAAAATTATGTGAAAAATTGTAAACAAAAAGATGATTGGGTTTTTTTATATATTCATCAAGGTGGTTTAATTGGAAATGAGACAATGATAGAGCGTTATAGATATAAATTTACCAATATTTAGATATAATCTTCGACTATGAAAAAGAATAATATTATACTAATTGGATTTATGGGTGTTGGAAAAGGCACAGTTGCAAGAGCCTTAGTTAAAGAGTCTTCAATGTACGCAATTGATACAGATGATTTAATAGAGAGTATGGAGAATAGAGCTATTAAAAAGATTTTTGCAAATGATGGTGAAGCTTTTTTTAGAAACTTAGAAAAAAAGACTGCTTTGTGGCTTGAAAATAGTGTTGATAACACTATTATTTCAACTGGTGGTGGATTTTATAAGCAAGAAAATCTTAAAAATATAGGAACTGTAATATATCTTAAGTCATCATTTGATGGAATTTTAAAAAGAATAAAAAAAGCTCCTAATGCAAAAAACAAGTTAAAAAAACGACCACTTCTACAAGATAAAAAAGAGGCTTTAAAGCTTTATGATACAAGAGTTAAAGAGTATGAAAGAGTTGCTGATATTGTAATTGATGTTGAAAATAGAGATTTAAAAGATATAGTAATAGATATTTTAGGACAGATAAAATGAAAATAATTAATACAAAAGATTCAAACTTTAATATTGAGTTTGAAAATATTTTACAAAGAGCAAAAAGTGATATAAAAGGTGTTTCAAAAATAGTTTCAAATATTATTGATGAGATTATTGAAGATGGCAATGAGGCTTTAAAAAAGCATATTGAAAAATTTGATAAATGGAGCGTTAAAAGTGATGATGAACTTTTAATTTCTCAAAAAGATATGAAAAAAGCTTATGATAATTTAGATGAGAGTTTAAAAAAATCACTTCACACAGCATATGAAAGAATCAAATCATATCACGAAAAACAGCTTCCAAAATCATGGATAGATTTTGAAGAAAATGGGACAATTTTGGGACAAAAAGTAACTGCTGTTGACAAAGCTGGGCTTTATATACCAGGAGGGAAAGCTGCATATCCAAGCTCTTTATTAATGAATGCAATTCCAGCACTGGTTGCTGGGGTTAAAGAGATAGTTGTTTGTACACCAACTCCAAATAATGAAGTAAATGAACTACTTCTTGCAGCTTGTCACCTTTGTAATGTTTCAAAAGTTTATAAAGTTGGAGGAGCAAGTGCAATTGCAGCTATGGCTTATGGAACACAAACAATTCCTAAAGTAGATGTGATAACTGGACCTGGAAATATCTTTGTAGCAACTGCTAAAAAGCTTGTTTTTGGTGAAGTTAATATTGATATGATTGCAGGACCTAGTGAAATAGGGATTTTAGCAGATGGTGATGCAAAAGCAAACTATATTGCAATAGATTTACTATCTCAAGCAGAACACGATGAGATGGCTAGTTCAATTTTGATAACTACTTGTGAAGATTTAGCAAAAAATACAAGCAAAGAGGTTGATAATTTTTTAGCAAATTTAAGCAGATATGAGATTGCTAAAAAATCAATAGATGAACGAGGTGTTATAATTGTTGCTTCAAATATGGAAGAAGCAGTTGAACTTATGAATAAGATAGCGCCTGAGCACTTGGAAGTTATGACAAAAAATCCATTTGAACTACTTCCTTTTATAAAACACGCTGGAGCAATTTTCTTAGGTGAAAATACTCCTGAACCAATTGGAGATTATATAGCAGGACCAAATCACACTCTACCAACAGGTGGAACAGCTAGATTTTATAGTCCTTTAAATGTTGAGAATTTTCTTAAAAAAAGCTCAATTATTAGTTTTTCAAGAAAAGCTATAAATGATTTAGGTGAACCTTGTGCGCTTCTAGCAGATACAGAAGGTTTAACAGCTCACGCAAAAAGTGTTAGAGTGCGATTGGAAAACAAATAATGAGTAAATTTAAAGATTGGTTTACTGAAGATGAAGATGATATATTTTTTGGTAGCCCAAAATCAAAATTTTTTGATATTTTAGAGCAGACTCACAGAGATTTAGTTGAAGATGAGATAGATAAAGTTTTTGAAAAACTTGCTATTTTAGAGTTGATTGTAAGCAAAGATAAAGATGAAGATTTTGATATAAACTCATATATAAATGAGTTTAAATTAGATAATCTCTCAGAAGTTAACTCTGCTAAAAAAGGGCTTTATATGGAAGTTTCTGGAGATATTATTAGTAGATTGGATAGTTAAATGGAAGTTTTAGAAGAAGTAAAAAATCAGATAAAAGTATTTTTAGAAGTTTGCTCTTATCCAAAGGCTTTGGATTTATTAGAAAAATTAGCAACTGGAAAGATGTTAAGAAGTAAACTTATACTTAAAATTGCTGGGATTAATAGTGAAACTATAAAGCTTTGTGCAGTTGTGGAGATGATTCATGCAGCATCACTTTTGCATGATGATGTAATAGATGAAGCAGATACAAGAAGAGGAAAACCATCTATTAATGCTTTGTATGATAATAAAACTTCAATTATGTTTGGAGATATTTTATACTCAAGAGCTTTTACAGAACTATCACAAATGGATAAAAAAGTTGCATATTATGTTTCAAATGCAGTAACTGAACTAAGTATTGGAGAGATGATGGATGTTGATTTAACGCAATCATTTAATAACTCATACGATAAATACTTAACAATGATCTATAAAAAAACAGCCTCTTTAATAGAAGCAAGTGCTAGAAGTGCAGCAATAATAGCTGGTCTTGATAGTGAAAAATATGCATTATATGGTAAAAATCTTGGACTTGCTTTTCAAATGATTGATGATATTTTAGATATAACTTCTGATAGTAAAACACTTGGAAAACCAGCAATGCTTGATTTTGTTGAAGGTAAAGTAACAATTCCTTATCTATATTTATATGAAAGAGTTGAAGATAAAGAGTATTTAAAATCTTTATATAAAAAATCTTTAAATGAAGATGAGTTAAATTGGATAAAAATTCAAATGCAAAATACAAATGCTTTAAATGATGCAATAAAAGAGGCAAAACAGACAGGGCTTCTAGCTATTTCATCTATAAAAGATGAAAAAAATAGCGAAGAGTTAATAAATATTATGAAAGCTATGATAGAAAGAGATTTTTAATATGAGTTATTTAGTAATTAGTTTTTCACATAAAAATTTAGATATTAAACAAAGAGAGAAACTAGCATTTAATAGTGATGAAGAGAAAGATAGATTTATAAAAAAACTTTTGGATTTTGAATCTACAAAAGAGTTGGTACTTTTATCAACTTGCAATAGAGTTGAGATTATTGTAAAAAGTTCAAATGTAAAACAAAGTAGTAAAAATATAATTGAAAACTTAGCAGATTATTCAAAATTAAATTATGAATTTTTATATGATAGAGCTGATATTTATGATAATGATGTTGCAGTTCACCATCTATTTTCTGTTGCATCAGCACTTGATTCACTGGTAATTGGTGAGACTCAAATTGTAGGACAGTTAAAAGATGCTTTTAGATTTTCACAAGTTAGAAATTACTGTGATCAAGGTATTTCAAGAGTTATGCACTATGCTTTTAAGTGTGCTGCTCAGGTGCGAACTGCTACAAGTTTAGGAACAGGTTCTGTATCTGTTGCTTCAACTGCTGTTGCAAAAGCAAAAGAGCTAGTTGGAGATACAAAAGGTGTAAAAGCACTTGTAATTGGTGCTGGAACTATGAGTGAATTGGCTGTAAAACATCTTTTAGCTTCAGGATTTAGCGTTACAATAGTTAGCAGAGATATTAAAAAAGCTAAAAATCTAGCTTCAACTTTTGAAGAGAATATAGAAGTAGAGCCTTACTCTAAACTTGAGGAACTTCTTGAGATTATGCCTGTTATGATAACAGCAACAAGTGCTCCTTATCCAATAATTACTCAAGATAACACTCCAAGCTCAGATATAAATAGATATTGGTTTGATATTGCCGTTCCAAGAGATATTGATGAGGATATCTCAATGTTTGATTTAGAAATTTTCAGTGTTGATGATTTACAAGAGATTGTAAACTCAAATATGACACAAAGATCAGCTCAAGCAAAAGAGGCTTATACGATTGTTGGTCAATCAACTTTAGAGTTTTTTGATTGGTTAAAAAGTTTAGATTTAGAGCCACTAATTAAAGATTTGTATCTAAAAGGTGAAAAAATAATTGATAAAAAACTTCATAATGCTATAAAAAAAGGTTATGTACCAAAAGATTATGAAGATAATATTAGAAAACTTTGTCAAACTGTTATAACTGAATATCTACACAATCCAGCAAAACAACTTAAAACTATATCAAGAACAAAACATTGTGATTTGGTTGTTAGTTCAGTTCAAAATATGTTTTCTCAAAATGTGCAAGATATAGATTTAAAATGCGAACACTTAAATAAAAATATATAAATTATAGGAAAAAATTAGATGAAATTTAGCAAACTTTTTATACCAACAACAAAAGAGACTCCAAGTGATGCAACACTGCCATCTCACCAATATTTAATCAAAGGCGGTTTTATATCTCAAAATGGTTCTGGAATTTATGATTTTATGCCATTAGGAAAAATTGTTTTAGAAAAGATTAAGAAAATTGTAAAAGAGGAGATGGATGAAGCAGGAGCTTTAGAGGTTCAATTTGGATTTGTAACACCTTTAACACTTTGGGAAGAGTCAGGAAGAGACCTTACTATGGGAAGTGAGATGTTGAGATTTAAAGATAGAAAAGGTGGAAGTTTTGTTTTAAGCCCAACAAATGAAGAGTCTGTTGTAAATATGGTAAAAAATAGAGTTACATCATACAAAGATTTACCACTTCATCTGTATCAAATCAACACAAAATTTAGAGATGAAGCACGACCTAGATTTGGACTTATGAGAGGAAGAGAGTTTTTAATGAAAGATGGTTACTCTTTTCACTCTAGTGAAGATGATTTAGTAAGAGAGTTCAATCTTATGGAAGAGGTTTATAAAAAAATCTATACAAAATTAGGTTTAGATTTTAGAGTTGTTGAGGCTGATAGTGGAGCTATTGGAGGAAGTGGAAGTAAAGAGTTTCATGTTCTTGCAAACAGTGGAGAGGATACAATTGTTGTTTGTGACTCTTGCTCTTATGCTGCAAATATTGAAGCTGCAAAAAGAGAAGCAAAAAAATATGATTTTGAAGCTGGAGAATTAAAAAAAATAGAGACTCCAAACTGCACAACAATTGAAGATCTTGCAAATTTTTTAAATGTAAAAAAAGAGCAAACTATAAAAGCAGTTATAAAAAAAGCAATTTTTAAAGAAAAAGCTAAAATTGTAGTCTTTTTCGTGCGAGGAAGTGATGAGCTTGAAGAGACAAAAGCACAAAATAGTATAGATGCTTTGGAGCTTATTGATACTGTTGAAGATGAGATAAAAGAGAGTGGTTTAGTTGCTGGATATTGTGGATTAGTTGATTTACCAAAAGATACAATTTTTGTTGTTGATAGTGAGTTAAAAGATTCAAAAGCTATGGTGTGTGGAGCAAATGAAGAGAATTATCATTTGGTAAATGTTGATTTAACTGCAATTGAAAATATAAAATATGCTGATTTAATAACTGTTCAAGAAGAAGATACTTGCTCTTGTTGTGGCGGAAAACTCTCATATACAAAAGGAATTGAAGCTGGACATATTTTCCAACTTGGAACAAAATATTCAAAAGCTATGAATGCAAACTTTTTAGATGAAAATGGAAAAGCAAAACCATTTATTATGGGATGTTATGGAATTGGAGTTTCAAGATTAGTTGCTGCTGTGATTGAACAAAATCATGATGAAAAAGGATGTATCTGGACAAAAAGTACAACTCCTTTTATGGTAGATATTATTGTTTCAAATTCAAAAAATGAAGATGAGGCAAAAGTTGGTGAAGATATTTATCAAAGCCTAAAAAAATTAGGAATAGAGACTATTTTAGATGATAGAGTAAATGCTAGATTTGGATTTAAAATGGGCGATTTTGAGCTTTTAGGTTTTCCATATGCTGTTATTATTGGAAAAAAACTAAGTGATGGTTTAGTTGAGTTAGTAAATCGAAAAACTTTAGAAAAAGTTGATGTAAAAGTAGAAGAAATTGTTGCAAAAATTTTAGAACTTACAAAATAGGAGTTTTTTTATGGAGATGTCAAGTATAGAAAATGGTGTTGAGATTATAAAAAAAGATTTTTTATCTTTTATTCCTCAAAATATATTAGATACTGCTTTAGAGTACTCATGGTCTATTTTTTTGGCACTTTTAATATTTTTTGTTGGAAAGTGGATTGTAAATAGAGTTGTTAAAGTTTTAGGTAAGTTGTTAAGAAAAATTGATGGAATTGATGAGATTTTAGTTAAATTTTTGGAAAATATTGCTTATTATTCTTTAATTACAGCTGTTATTCTTGCCGCTTTAAATAAACTTGGAATTACTACAACATCGTTTTTAGCAATACTTGGAGCCGCTGGTTTGGCTGTTGGTTTAGCTTTAAAAGACTCTTTAGGAAATTTTGCTTCTGGTGTTATGATTATAATATTTAAACCATTTAGAGTCGGAGATTTTGTAACTGCTGGTGGAGTAACTGGAAGTGTTAGTGAAGTTGGTATTTTTAACTCAGTTTTTGTAACAGGAGATAATCAAAGAATTGTTGTGCCAAATAGTTCAATTACAAGTGGTTCGATTACAAATGTAAATGCTTTTGATACAAGAAGAGTAGATTTAGTTGTTGGTATATCTTATGATGATGATATTAAAAAAGTAAAATATTTATTAACAAATCTTCTTACATCACATGAGAAAATATTAGTTGACAAAGGCATTACAGTTGCTGTTTCGGAACTTGCAGATAGTTCTGTAAATTTTGTTGTTAGAGCTTGGGTTAATACACCTGATTATTGGGAAGTTAGATTTTTCTTAATAGAAAATATCAAATTGGTATTTGATAAAGAGGGAATTACGATTCCATATCCACAACAAGATGTTCATCACTATAACAAAGATTAAAATACCAAAAATATTAGAAAATATTTTTGAAGATTTAAAATCAGCACAAGCCAAACCTATTGTTGTGGGTGGCTGTGTGAGAGATAGTTTTTTAAATAAAGAGATTAAAGATTATGATATTGAAGTTTATAATATAGACTCAATAGATAGTTTAAAAAATGTTATCTCAAAATATAAAGAGCCAAAACTTGTTGGAAAATCATTTGGAGTTTTAAAATTAAGTATAAATGACTTTGATTTTGATTTTTCACTTCCTAGAACTGAAATAAAAACTGGCTTTAAACATACAGATTTTAAAGTCTTTTTAGACTCAAATTTAAGCTACAAAGAGGCTAGTAGAAGAAGAGATTTTACTATTAACTCTATTGGTTATGACTACTTTGAAAATAGATTTTTAGATCCATTTGGTGGAATAAAAGATTTAAAAAAAAGAGAGATAAAACATATAGATGATAAAACTTTTATAGAAGATAGTTTAAGAGTCTATAGAGCTTTGGGTTTTGCTTCTAGATTTAATTTCAAAATATCAAAAAAAACAAAAAAACTTTGTAAAAAAATAGTAGAAAATAAAGAGCTAGAGCATCTGCCAAAGCAAAGAGTATTTGATGAGTTTAAAAAGATTTTTCTAAAATCAAAAAAACCAAGTATTGCTTTGAAACTTTTTGATGAGTTTAAAATATTTTTTATCTCTTTTAAATCCTCTTATAAAGCTGTTGATAAGTTGGCAAAATATTTAAACAAAAACAGTTTTGATGAGTTTAGAAAAATATATCTATTTTTCTCACTTATTTTAAAAAATCAAAAAGAAGATGATATTTTAAATTTTTTGCAAAATATTACAGATGATAAAAATCTAATTAAAAATATTTTAACTCTTTGCAAAAATAGAACAAAACTAGATGAAAAAGAGTTAAAAAAACTATCTTTGGTTTTAAAATTGCAGGATTTGATTTTAATAGAAAAAAGTTTAGAGAAAAAAGATATTAAAAAAATAGAAAAACTATCTAAAAAACTGGATATTTCTGATAAACCTTTAGAAATTTTTGTACAAGGAAAAGATTTAATATCTTTGGGATTTAAAGAGTCAAAAGAGTTTAAAGAGATTTTAGACTTTTCTTTGAATTTACAAATAGAAAATAATATGAGTAAAGATAAGATAATTGAAAAGATATTCAATAAATATAACTAGCACTTTTATTAAAAGTGCTAGTTAATTAATTAGTTACCATATACTTTTATACAGTGAGCATTGTAAATTAAATTTTGATTTTATAAATTTAAAATATTTAAGATATAAAATAAAATTTATAAGAATTAATAAAGAATAATTCTAATATGATTTAGAACTTTAAAAAAGGAGAAAATATGAAAAAAGTAGTTTTAGCGGCAGCTTCAGTTTTAATGGCAAGTTCATTATATGCAAACAATACAAATACGGGGTGTGGACTTGGTACAATAGTTATTAAAGACCAAAGTACAACAATTATGCAAGTTCTTGCAGCAACAACAAATGGAACTTCTGGAAACCAAACATTTGGTATTACAAGTGGTACATTAAATTGTAAACAACCAGCATCATTTGTATCAAATGATAAATTACACAGATTTATTAATGAAAACATGGATGAATTAGCAATGGATATTTCAGTTGGAAATGGTGAGACTTTAAACACTGTTGCAACTTTAATGAATATTGAAGATAGAGCAACTTTTGCTTCTAAATTACAAGCAAATTTCACTACAATTTATTCAGGTGAAAATGTAAGTTCAGCGGAAGTTATTGACAATATTGCAAAACTTATCTAATTTTTTAAAAAAAGCAACAAATATTTTTATATTTTGTTGCTTTTTTACTTTATCACTACAATCATCAGATCAAATTCAAGAGTATATTTTAGAAAATAGAGTTTATGAAGATAACTACTTTAAAAAACTTCTTCACTACAAAGGAAGTAGTAGCGAAATAGATTCAACTAACTTTTTTATATCAAAAAATGGAAAATATGATTTAAAAGAGGAGTTATTTGAAACTATAGATGCACTAAAAAGTGGCGAAAAAGATGTTTTGTGTAGATTTCCACTAAGAGTATCTTGGTTGGAAAAAACTATACCAAATTTAAAAGAGCAAATAAAATATTATGAGTGTAAAGAGTTAAATGAGTACAAAAAAGAGTTAGAGGCTAAACATATTACTTTGGTATTTCCAAGCTCTCATATAAACTCACCAGCATCTATGTATGGGCACACTTTTTTACAACTATCAAGCAAAAAAGATGCACCTCTTTTATCAAATGCTTTAAACTATGCAGCAAAAACAGATGAGAAAAATGGTTTAGTTTTTGCTTTTAAAGGTGTTTTTGGGGGATATGAAGGGCAATACTCTATATTGCCATATTATGAGAAGTTAAAAACATATAACAATATTGAGCAAAGAGATGTTTGGGAGTATGATTTAAATTTTAATCAAGAAGAGATAGATGTTTTAGTTCTTCACGCATGGGAGTTAAAAGACTCATATGCTGATTATTTTTTCTTTAAAGAGAACTGCTCTTATGCTCTTTTGTGGCTTTTAGAAATTGCAAGACCATCTTTAGAGTTAACAGATAATTTTACTTTTAAAGCAATACCTCTTGATACTATTAAACTAGTTGAAAAAAATGGTTTAATAAGTGGTTCAAACTATAGATACTCAAATCTTAAAAAGATGAAATATATTTTAAATGAAAAGATAGAAAACAAAGATTTTATAGATGATTATATAAACAAAAATCTACCATTAAATGATAATTTATCACTTGATGACAAAATCTCATATCTTGATTTTAAAATAGCCTATACACAATATTTAAGAAGTGAAAAGGGTACAAAAAAAGATGAGTATGTAAAAAACTATTTAAATATTTTAAAACAAAGAAGCCAATACAATAAACCATCTTTTTTTGATGTGCAAACTCCAACAAACCCTCTACAATCTCACGGTTCTGCAAGAGCTTCTTTATACTATGATACAAATGATAGTGTTAATTTTACAATTAAACCAGCCTATCATAATATTTATGATTTAGAAGATGGTTACTTACAAGGTGCTTATATAGACTTTTTTGAGTTTAGTTTACAAAAGAAAAAAGATGAAGATATAAAAGTTGATAAGATAACACTTTTAAAAATAGAGTCATTCTCTCCTAGAGATAAAATCTTTAAACCACTTACTTGGACTATAGATACAGGATATGAGAAGTTTATAGATGATAAAGACTCTTTTAAAATAAATCCTAGTTTTGGTGCTACTTTTGGAGAAGAGTATGGATTTTTATATACACTTTTAGATACTAATGCATATTTTCTTTCAGACAATCAAGACTACTCAATAGGTGCTAGAGTTGGAGCTGTTACAAACTACTTCAAAGATATAAAGCTAGGAGTTGATTATAGATATGCAAAATATGATAAAGGTTTTGAGAATAAAAAATTTGAAGCATTTTCTACTATAAAACTTGTAAAAGATCTATCTTTGAGCTTAAAGTATCAAAACAATGATTTATCATCAAAACAAGACATTTTCAAATTTGGTTTAATGTTCTATTTTGTACCTTAATTAGGTTTTATAACCATATTCTTGCTTCCATTTGCTACATGGTAAATTGTAACGCCATATTTTTTTGCATAATACTTTAAAAGTAAAGCTTGTAGTGTTGGCTCATGTGAAGGTGTAAACCAAGCGTTATTTGAAATCATAATCATATTTTTAACACCATTTAGATTTTCAAAAATCTTTTTATTTGTTCCTTCATAGCAAATAGCATTTCTAAATAGACTATCTTTTATTAAAAAATCTGTTGGTTTATCGGCTTTTGAGTAATCACTAGCACCACCATAAAATAGATTATTAATTAAATCAACAAAAAATCGAGGCAATGGAATCTCCTCTCCAAAAGGAACAAGCACAACTTTTTTTGCAACTTCAAATTGGTTTTTACTAAAAAAATATGAAGCATTGAAATATCCAAATTCATCTTTATAAATAGAACCAGCAATAATATCAATTTTGTTTGATAAATTTAGTAATCTATCCATTAAAATATAGTTTTCATTTAAAACTAAAGTAAAAATAGTTTCAGGAAGAACTACTACATCATAGTTGTTTTCTATTGCATAATCTATTTTTTCAAATATCTTTTTATTTATTTGTGCAAAATTCTCTTTTTGCCATCTTAAATCTTGGCTTATATTAAATTGGCTTAAATATATTTTTATATCACTATCTTCAACAATATGCTCTTTTTCAAAAATATTTAGTGCAAAAATCAAAGGTAAAATCGCAACAACTCTTAAATTTTTTAATCTAGCCTCTAAAACAATTAAACAAGCAATTAAAATAAGTGCAAAAGCCAAATAAGAGCTTGAGAAGTAAGAGTTTATAAAAGCTAAATTTAGTTTTAACCAATCAAATCCAAAAGGTGCAAAAAATAGATACAAAAATATTAAAATAGCTTTTAAATATAGATTCTTAAATACTCCAAGAGCTAAAAATGACAGTCCATATGATATAGCTAATCCAAAAATTATAATAGGAGCTAAATAGCTTAAATCATAGTATTGCAAACTAATAGCAAACCACCAAAACCAAAATATTCCTATGAAAAATCCAGAAAAAAACATAACAGCTCTTGAAGCTTTTAAAAGTAAAAAAACTCCTAAAACAGCAATAATAGAATCAACTATTTTAAGCTCAATATTAAAGTGTGCTAAATAGATAAAAGCACTCAAAAGAGTTGAAATAATCAAGCTCTCTATTATAATCTTTTTGCTAAAATATTGGGTTTTTAAAAAAAACATATCTGACTCTTACGTAAAAGGAAATTAAATGCAAGGTGATTTATTAACATCATTACTACCTTTGGTTGCACTATTTGCAATATTCTACTTCTTAATTATAAGACCACAACAAAAACAAGCTAAAGCTCATAAAGATATGATTGCGGCTCTTAAAAAAGGTGACAAGATTGTAACAAATGGTGGCTTAATGGTTGAGGTTGTAAAAGTTGAAGAGACATATTTTGTTGTAAAAAATAGTGATAACTCTGAGATGAAATTAGCAAAAGAGTTCGTAGCTAGACTTTTAGCTGAATAATTTTAGTTTTAAGATATGAGTTTTCATATCTTAAAATCTTTTAAGGATAAATATTGAAATTTTTAAATTTTAAACTAACAATTTTTTTAGTAGCTTTTATATTTGGAATTGTTTTTTCTTTTCCATCTTTGTTTCAAACAGAGTCTGGAAAAAAGGTAAATCTAGGACTTGATTTACAAGGTGGACTTCATATGCTTTTAGGTGTAAATACACACGAAGCAGTAACTTCAAAAATGAGATCTATCGCAACAGCTATAAAACACTTTACAGATGATGAAGAGGTTTTAATAGATGGATTAACTGTTGTAAATGACAATATTATTTTCTCTTTGTTGGATAAAGATGATGTTGCAAAAATGGATAAAATGCTTGAAGAGATAAAAGGTCTATCAATTACTAAAGATAATTTAGAGTATAAAGTAGAGCTAACACAAGAAGAGGTAATTCAAACAAAAGATTACTCAGTTGCACAAGCTGTTGAGACTATTAGAAATAGACTTGATCAATTTGGACTTAGTGAACCAACTGTTTTAAGACAAGGTGAGAGTGATATTATTGTTCAACTTCCAGGAATTAAAACAGCAGAGCAAGAGAAAGATGCTAGAGAGTTAATCTCAAAACCAGCAAATCTTGAGCTTATGGCAATAGATGAAAATAGAGCAGATCAAGTTTATAAAATGACAAATAAAGAGGCATCTTTATATGGAGATATTATTTTAGAGGATACAAAAAATCCAAATATAAAATATCTTGTAAAAGAGATACCAATTTTAGATGGTAACCAAATTGTTGATGCTCAAGTTGCTTTTAATCAATCAAATCAACCAATTATTAACTTTACACTAAACTCAAGTGGAGCTAGAATTTTTGCAGATTTTACAGCAAAAAATGTAGGAAAAAGACTTGCAATTGTACTTGATGGAAAAGTTTACTCAGCGCCAAATATAAACGAAAGAATTGGTGGTGGAAGTGGACAAATTAGTGGTGGATTTACAGTACAAGAGGCTGGAAATGTTGCTATTGCACTAAGAAGTGGAGCATTACTTGCAAGTATTAATATGCTAGAGAAAAGAAGTGTTGGACCATCACTTGGAGCTGATAGTATAAAAGCATCTATGATTGCTTTAATATCTGGAACAGTTCTAATTTTTCTATTTATGATGCTATATTATAGAAGAGCTGGAATGATTGCAAATATTGCTTTAATTGCAAATATATTTATTCTTTTAGCTGTAATTGCACTTTTTGGAGCAACATTAACACTTCCTGGAATGGCTGGTATTATTTTAACAATGGGTATGGCAATTGACTCAAATGTTATTATAAATGAAAGAATAAGAGAGGCTTTAAGAGCAGGAGCTAGTGTGCAAAAAGCTATTGAAGATGGTTACTCAAATGCACTAAGAGCTATTATTGATGCAAATGTTACAACACTTTTAGTTGCAATTGTTTTATATGCTTATGGAAGTGGAGCAATAAAAGGTTTTGCTGTAACAATTTCTATTGGAATATTAACTTCAATGCTTACATCAATTGTTGGAACTCATGGTATTTATAAAGCACTTTTACCAAAGATTTCAAAAGATAAAAATAATAAAAAATGGTTTGGAGTGGCATAATGGAAATTTTTAACAACAACAAAACATATAATTTTATGTCAAAAAAGATCTCATTTTTGGGATTATCAACTATATTAATAGTTGCTTCATTTGTTCTTTTATTTACAAAAGGTTTAAACTATGGAATTGATTTTTTAGGAGGTACTACTGTTCAAGTTAAATATGAACAAACTGCACCTCTTGATAAAATTAGAGAAGTTTTAAAGGATACAAGATATTCAAGTTCAACTGTTACTGAGTTTGGATCACCAAATGAGGTAATTATTAGATTTACAGGAAGTTCAAGTGATCTTACAAATGATATTAGTGATGATATGAATAAAATTTTAGTTCCAACAGGAGATTTTGAGATTAGAAAAATTGATATGGTTGGAGCAAAAGTTGGAGCAGAGCTTAGAGAAAAAGGTATTATGGCTCTATCTTTAGCCTTAGTTATACTATTAATCTATATTGCTATTAGATTTGAGTGGAGATTTGCTGTTGCTACAGTTATTGGACTTGTTCATGATGTTATTATAACTTTAGGATTAATAAGTCTATTTAGCATAGATGTAAATCTTGATATGATAGCTGCAATTCTTACAGTTGTTGGATATACAATAAATGATAAGATTATTGTAAATGACAGAATAAGAGAGAATTTAACAAATGGTAAAGAGAAAGATTTAGATATTTTAATAAATAACTCAGTTAGTCAAACTCTTTCAAGAACAATTCTTACATCTTCAACAACACTTTTTGTTGTGGCTACAATGCTTCTATTTGGTGGAGAGATTATCTATCCATTCTCATTTACACTTTTTGTAGGAATTATAATTGGAACTTACTCTTCAATTTTTGTTGTTTCTCCATTTTTAAAATTCTTAGGATTTAAAATTGATAACTATAGAAGTAAAGAGGCTATTAAAGAGCAAAAAAGAAAAGAGAAAGAGAAGTTAAGAGCTATGTATGAACAAGGAAGAGTTTAACAAATGAAAAGATTAGTAGTAGTTTTTTTAATATTACTAATCACACTTTGTGCAGTAGTATATCTCTTCTTTTTAGAAAAAAATATCAATTCAAAAGATGAAAAAAAAGAGGAAGTTGTTGAAAAAAAAGTAGATACAACACCAAAGAATTCAACAATTAAAGAGAAAAGAGAGGCTATAAAAGAGGCTTTTGGTATTAAATAGAGTCTCTTTTTAGAAGTAAAAATATAAAATATGCACCAAATATATTTAAAGGTGATATAACAAAATTATATAAAATATCATCAAGAAATAGTGATAAAACAGCATTTAAAATATATAAAAACATTAAAAACTTCAATGTAGGATTAACAATCTTTGTTAATATTTCAAAATTTAAAACTTTAATCTTTTGTAAAACAATAACTATAAAAAATATATTAAAAATTATAGATATATATGCAAAATTGCTAAAGCCAATTGAAAGTGTATATATTTGAAAAAAGATTAAAAAAAGAAGAGTAGCTAAAGAGCCAAAACTAGCTAAATTTGATAAAGTTAGAATACTCTTTAAAAAGCAACAAGATGATTTTTTATCCTCTATTTCTAAAAAATCATCTTTCTTATTTTGCTTCATATTTAAAAATTAATTCATCTTTTTAAAGATTGATTCTAAATCCATATCCTCTTCAGATATTGGTTCACCTGTAGTTCTAAGTTCAAATACAACAACTCTTTTATCTTTTAAAGTTGACTCTTTATTGCTTCCATAACCACTTGAGAATAGTTTTTTAGGATTAACTTTATATTTAACAAGCTCTCTAATTACATTATTAGCTCTTGCAGTTGATAAATCAAGAGCATCTTTGTATTTAGAGTTTCTAACTTCACTATCCTCAGCATAACCCTTTACATTTACTTCTGTATCTTCAGGCATTGCTTGAATTAAAGTTGCAAGATTTTCTAAGAAATCTTTTGCAAATATAGAACTAGCTTCTGCTTTTCCACTATCAAAAACTAAATGAGCTGGAACACTTAAAACAGAACCATCTGGAAGCTCTATTAAATTTGCACCTTTATTTCTATTTTGTTCTGCTTCTTGTTGATTCTCTAGTGTATGAACAATAACTTTTCTACCCTCTACATTTTCAGGATCAGCTTGATCAGTCATAGCTTTCTCTTTTTTTGTCTCTTCTTCTATAATATTTGCAGTTGGAAAATTATAGATTTTTATAAACTCCTCTTTTAAAGCTTTTTGTTTCTCCACATTTATAGAAGCCAGTGCATAAAGTGCAATAAAAAGTGCAAGTAAAAGACTCAAAAAGTCAGCATAAGGCACGGCCCATTTTTCACCAGCTGGACACTCTACCTTTTTTTTCTTAGCCATTTATATCCTTAAAGAGGCATAGGAGTTACCATTTTTGTAAGCTTCAATTTAAGCTCACCTGGTGCATCTCCCCTTGCTATTGCTTTACAAGCTGCCAAAATCAAGTATTGCTCTTTTATTACTAAATGCCCTTTTGCTTTTAATTTAACTCCCCAAGGTCCTAAGAAAATATAAGATCCAGCAATTCCCATAACAGTTGCTGTAAATGCTCCAGCAATTCCAGCTGCCATTGCTGGTGGATTGTCAAGTTGTTGAAGAGCAAGAATAAGACCAAAAACAGCCCCAACAAGACCAATTGTAGGTGAAGTTTCACCTGCATGAAGCCAAAAGTGACTAGCCCCGTGATAATACTCTTCAGTAGCTTCAATAACAGGTTCTAGTTGCTCCTCTAGTTGCTCCTCTTTACTACCATCAACAACCATACTTAAAGCCTCTTTCAAGAATGCGTGGTCAATATTTTGAATATCTTTTTCTAATGCTAAAACACCCTGTTTTTTTACAGTAATTGCATATTCAACAAGCTCATCAATTCTAGCTTCAAAATTTACAGGAGATTTTTTAAATATTGTTTTAAACTCCTTAAATGCAGCCTTTACCAAAGAACTTTCAGTAGCTGTAACAGCAGCTAACATAGAAGTTGGAATAACAATTATAAAAGATGCTATATGAAGAACTCCAGCAGGATTTCCACCCTCAAGAGTAACCCCAACAGAGATAGAAGTTAAAGCTCCTATTAAACCAATTAGTACAGATAAATCCATTTATTTTCCTAAAAAAAAATTGTTTTAATAATATCTAAAAGAAATTAAAAATAAGCTGTATTATAAAATATCTCTAAAATTAGTTTTTTATCCTTTTTTTGATACTATATTTGATTTTAAATTATCAATATAATAAAAGGATTAAAATGGACTGGGGCAAAGTAACCTATATTTTCCTATCTTTAATGTCGCTTACTACAACAGCTGGATTTATTTATGAGCCAAATACTATAGCTCTTTTTATAGCTGCTAGCGTAAACTTAATATCTACAATTATAAAAATTGGTGTAAAAAATCTTTTAGCAGCTGAACTCTTAGCTAGTTCACTAGTTGCAGATTTACATTTAATACCTGCTTTTTTAGTAGTTGTGTTTAGTGGTGACATACAACTTGCAATAGCCTTAGCTATTGGAGCTGTTATAGCAAATATTGTATCAATTGCACTATCTTTAATTGAGAGTGCAAAAAGTAGTGAAAAGGAAGATTATTAAAAATGCAATATTCTAGTAAAGAATTAGAAAAAAAATGGCAAGAGTATTGGAAAGAAAACAACTCTTTTGAACCAAAAGATGGTTATGAATTACCAAAAAAATATATATTAAGCATGTTCCCATATCCAAGTGGAAGAATTCATATGGGACATGTTAGAAACTATTGTATTGGTGATGCCTTTGCAAGACACTTTAGAAAAAATGGTTTTAATGTTCTTCATCCAATAGGTTGGGATAGTTTTGGAATGCCAGCAGAAAATGCAGCAATTAAAAATAGACTTCATCCAAAAAAATGGACTTATGAAAATATTGATTATATGAGAGAAGAGCTTAGAAGTTTAGGGCTATCTTTTAGTAAAAACCAAGAGTTTGCAACAAGTGATGAGCTATATACAAAATTTGAACAAGAGATTTTTATAAAAATGTATGAAGCTGGTATTGTTTATCAAAAAAGTGCACATTTAAATTGGTGTAATGAGTGTCAAACAGTTTTAGCAAATGAGCAGGTTGAAGATGGATGTTGTTGGAGATGTGATAACGAAGTTGTTCAAAAAGAGATGCCAGGATATTATATTGCAATTACAAAATATGCACAAAAACTTTTAGATGATTTAAAAACTTTAGAGAACTCATGGCCATCACAAGTTTTAACAATGCAAGAGAACTGGATTGGAAGAAGTGAAGGTTTAGAGTTTAAATTTGATTTAACAAAAGAGACTAGAGCAAAACTTGATAAGATGTTTTCAAGTTTTAAAGTGTTTACAACAAGACCAGATACTATTTATGGTGTAACTTATGTTGCAATTGCACCTGAGCATGAGATTGTAAAATATATGGTTGAGCAAGAGCTTTTACCAAAAAATAAACTAAACATTATTAAAAGAGTTCAAAAAGTTGCTGAAAAAGATAGAGCAACTTTAGAAAAAGAGGGTGTTGATTTAGAAATAGAGGTAATTCATCCTTTAACTGGACAAAAAGTTCCAGTTTGGATGGCAAATTTTGTTTTAAGCTCTTATGGTGAAGGTGCTGTTATGAGTGTTCCAGCACATGATCAAAGAGATTTTGAGTTTGCAAAAAATTATGATTTACCAATAAAGCAAGTTATTTCAAAAGATGGAAAACATAGTGATGAAAAACTAAAAGAGGCATTTGTTGAAGATGGAATTTTGGTTGATTGTGAAAGTTTTAGTGGATTAACTACAACTCAAGCAAAACAAGCAATTATTTATCACTTTGAACAAAACTCTTTAGGAAATAAAAAAGTAAACTATAAACTAAGAGATTGGGGAGTTTCAAGACAAAGATATTGGGGAGCTCCAATTCCTTTTGTTCACTGTCCAAAATGTGGATTAGTTCCTGAAAAAATAGAGAATCTTCCAATAGCACTTCCAGATGATGTTGAAATAACTGGAGAGGGAAATCCTTTGGCAAATCATCCAACATGGAAAGACTGCTCTTGTCCAAAATGTGGAGAAAAAGCAATTAGAGAAACTGATACTTTAGATACATTTGTCCAATCTTCTTGGTATTTTTTAAGATATGCAACTAACTATAAAAAGTGGCAAACAGAGGCTATAAATAAAGAAGATAGCAACTATTGGATGGATGTTGATCAATATATTGGTGGAATAGAACATGCAATTTTACACCTTTTATATGCAAGATTCTTTACAAAAGTTCTAAAAGATTTAGGATATACAGATTCAAATGAGCCTTTTAAAAATCTACTTACTCAAGGTATGGTTTTAAAAGATGGTGCAAAAATGAGTAAATCTAAAGGAAATGTTGTTGATCCTGATTTAATTATTGAAAAATATGGAGCAGATACAGCAAGATTGTTTATTCTTTTTGCAGCTCCTCCAACAAAAGAGTTGGAGTGGAATGATAGTGCTGTTGAAGGTGCTTATAAATTTATAAAAAGATTTTATGAAAGATCTATTAATGTTACACAAAATGGTGTAGAAAATATTTTTAAAATAGATCAAAGCTCTTTAAATGATAAAGAGAAAGAGGCTAGATTAAAAGTTTATGAAGCTTTAATTAAATCAAATGAGGTTTTAACAAAAACTTATGCATTTAATACTTTAATTGCATCTTGTATGGAGGCTATGAATGCTTTATCATCTCAAGAAAACGAAGCAATTTGGGCTGAAGGTTACTATATTTTGACAAATATATTAGAGCCAATTATTCCTCATACAGCTTGGGAATTAGCTAATAAATTTTTTGCTTTATCAAATTTTGATAAGAGTATTGAAGTAAAAGATGAGGTTTTTTCAAAAGATAGTATAGTTTTAGCGGTTACAATAAATGGTAAAAAAAGATGCGAAATAGAAGTTGCTATAAATGCTACAAATGAAGAGATTTTAGAACTTGCAAAAGTAGCTGCTAAAAAATGGTTAGAAAATGCAACAATTGTTAAAGAGATTGTTGTACCAAATAAACTTGTAAATATTGTAATAAAGGGCTAATGTGCTTAAAAAAATCTCTTTTTATATTGTAATAGTTTTAATTCTAAGCTCTTGTGGATATAGACCAACAGCACAATTAGCAAAAGAGGAGCTAGGTAAAAATATATTTGTAAAAACAGATATAAGAGCTAGTGATCCTAGAAACTCTGTTTTAGTTAAAGATGCTGTAACAAAAATATTATCTCAAAGATTAGATTCAAATCTTGTAGATAATCAATTTGAAGCTGAAATAATAATGGATTTAAGCATTGGAAGTGTTAGCTTTGGGGTTTTACAATATGATAAAGATGGTTACAATAAACTTTACAAAGCAAAAGTTAATATAAATGTAAAGTATTTTGATAAAGAGAAATCAAAAACAAAAAGTTTTACAGTTTCTGGAGAGTATGATTTCGCTGTTGATATAGGTGGAGAGATAAATGATACTCATAGATTTGAAGCAATTAGTAAAGCAAGTGATATGGCTGTAACTGAGATTTTATCAAGAGTTGCAGTTGCATCTTTTGAGTAAAATATGTCTTTAAAAACTTTAGACTTAAAAGGGTTTTTAGAGCATAAAACTCTTTATTATGACAAAATTGATTACAGCTACATAAAAAAATCTGCTGATATTTTATTAAATCATATAAATCTTCCTTTTACTATTCATATTGTAGGAACAAATGGAAAAGGTACAACTGGAAGATTTTTAGCTCACTATCTGTATAAAATTGGATTTAAAACTCTACACTATAGCTCTCCTCATATAAAAAAATTTAATGAAAGAGTCTGGTTAAATGGTTTTGATATAGATGATGAGAGTTTAGAAATAGCTCATAAGTTTTTGCAAAATATTTTAGATGAAGAGCTTTTAGAAAAACTTACATATTTTGAATACACAACACTTTTGGCATTTTATATTAGTAAAGATTGTGACTATTTAATTTTAGAAGCTGGGCTTGGTGGAGAGTTTGATGCAACAAATGTTGTAAAAAATGATCTTAGCCTTATTACAACAATTGGACTTGATCATACATCTTTTTTAGGAGATAGTGTAGAGAAAATTGCAAGAACAAAGATGCGTTCGGTTGATACAAAGATGATTATTGGTTATCAAGAGTTTGCTAGTGTTTATGATGTTGCAAATAGTGTTAAGCTTGAGTTAAAAGATGAGTTTAATAAAGATATAGAGATTTTAAGAGTTGAAGATTTTAATATAGATTATAACTTTACATTTGCATCATATTTAAAAAGAAATTTAGCACTTGTTTTAAAATGTTTAAAAGAGTTAAAAATTGATATAAATCTTGAAATTTTCAACTCAACTCCAATTTTTGGAAGATGTCAAAAGATAAAAGATAATATATTTATAGATGTTGGACACAATCCTTTGGCTGCAAAAGTGATTTTTGAAGAGTTTAAAAATAAAAAATTAACTTTGATTTACAACTCTTATGATGATAAAGATTACAAAGAGGTTTTGACAATTTTAAAACCAATTATAGATGAGGTATATATTGTACCTTTGGAAGATAAGAGAGTTGTAAAAAAAGAGATTTTGGAAAGTTGTTTAAAATCACTTGATATTAAAGAGATAAAGAGTTTAGAGTTTGATAATAAAAAAATCTATCTTGCTTTTGGTTCATTTTTAGTTGTTGAGAGATTTTTGGAGCTAATTTCTTATGAAAAACCTTGAAGAAGAGCTAGAAAAACTATATTTAGAAAAATCAAATATTGAAGAGCGAATTGCACAACTTGAGAGTTTAAAAAATCAAAATATAAAAAAAGAGTTCTCAAAAGATGAAAAAATTTCACTTTTTAGAGAATTATTTGTTGCAAGAGCTGATATATATGCTAAAAAATGGCGAAGTCGTGATGGAGCTAAAGAGGGATTTAGTGCTGTAACTGCCACTTTTATGGGTGAAGATTTTTTGCCACTTACAAACAAAGAGTTAGAGGAGCATTTAAGAGGAAATCTTTTTTTAGCATCATATTTAATAAATAAAAATCAAGAGTGCTCTTATGTTGCTTTAGAGTTAAATAGTGAAGATGTTTTTAAACTTCAAAGAGCTTTACAAGAGTTAAATATAGAAGCCTCTTATAGTTTAAGCTCTTATAACTCTGTTTTTGCATGGATATTTTTTAAAGAGAAAATTGCTTCAAAAATATCTTTCTCTTTCTTATATTTTTTGCAAAAAAAAGCAAATATAAGTGCTAAAATCTATCCAAATAGTGAGTTTTGTACAAATGAAAAATTAGGAAACTTTATAGAGTTGCCTTTACAATTAGAGCATAGAAGAAAAAACAGAACAGTTTTTTTAGATATAAATACAAAGAAAATATATGAAGATCAATGGTCATATCTATCAAGTGTTAAAAAAGCAACAAAAGAGCAAATTTATAGTTTTGCACAGGTTTTAAGTGCAAAAAATATTCAAAAAGATTTAAAGCATATAAATTTTCCAATAAATAAATTTGAAATAGTTTTAAATAGTGGAATAGAGATTCCAATTAAAAACTTATCAAAGAGTTTTATTAGTAAGCTAAAATCATTTGCTACTTTTTTAAATCCTCAAGTAAAACTTCTAACACAACTTAGAAAACCACTTTACAACACTCCAAAATATCTAAAAGGGTATGAAGAGAGTAGTGATTATTTAACACTTCCAAGAGGTGTAAAGATTAGTTTATTTGAATATTTTAAAGAGAATTTATTAGATTTTTCAATAAAAGATGAGAGAGTTTTTGAAAAAATTGAGACAAAAAGTGTGAAATATACTCTAAGACCAGAGCAAGAGGATGCTATAAAAGAGATTTTAAAATCACAAGAGTCAATTTGTGTTGCTCCTCCTGGTTTTGGTAAAACTCTTTTGGGAGCAAAAATATTTGAGTTAAGAGCTGTAAAAACTTTGATTATTGTAAATAAAAATATGCTACTTGATCAGTGGATTAGCAGATTTGTTGACTATTTTGGATATAAAAAGAGTGATATTGGATATTTAGGAAAAGGTCAAAACAAACTAAATAGTAATATTGATGTTGCAACAATGCAAAGCTTAAATAACTCTCCAGATTTAATCAAAAACTATACTCAAGTAATTGTAGATGAGTGTCACCATATTCCAGCACTTACATTTGAGCAGATAGTAAAAAATTTCAAAGGAACTTATATTTTAGGGCTTAGTGCAACTCCTAGAAGAAAAGATGAGTTAGATCCAATTTTATACCAACAATTAGGAGATATATCTTATGAGTATAAAAAACCAAAAACACATACAAATATATTAAAAGTTATAAAAACAGATTTTGTAAGTAGTAGCGATAACTACTCAACAATAATAGGAGAGCTTGTAACAAATGAGAATAGAAATAGACAAATTGTTGATGTAATAAAAGAGCATAAAGATAGAAAAACTCTTTTGCTTAGTGATAGAATTGAACACTTAAATCTTTTAGAGAATATTTTAAAAGAGCAAAAAATTGATTTTGTAAGTGTTCATGGAAGTCAAAATAAAAAAGAGCAAGTAGAAAATATGCAAAAAGTAAAAACAAGTTCACTTATACTTGCAACAAGCTCATTTTTTGGAGAAGGAATAGATTTTCCTCATCTAAATACAATTATTTTTGCAACTCCAATATCTTTTTATGGAAGATTAATTCAATATCTTGGAAGAATTGGAAGGGGAAATCAAAAGTGCTTGGCTATTGATTTTTTAGATAGCCAAAATCCAATTTTGAACTCAACTTATAAAAAAAGGCTTGAAGGTTATAAACAGATGCATTATAAATAATATTTTTTATAAATATTATTAATTAATCTAATATAACTTTTTATTATAATTTAACTAAAGTTTCTATAAACTTCTTAATATTTCAAATAAGGAGAAACTATGAAACTATTAAAAATTTTGGTATTTGCTTCAATACTTTTAACTTCAGCTTTTAGTGCTGAGTTTGTAAGCTATGATGAGCTAAGCAAAAAATTAAAAAGTGACGCAAAAAAATCAGGAATGATGGCAACAACTAAAGAGGTAAAAGATGCTCTAAAAGCTAAAGATTGGGCAGTTGTTGATGTAAGAACTATGGAAGAGTGGGCAGGTGCTTCTATAAAAGGAAGTTATAGAGTTGGAAGAGAAGCACCTGAAAAAGCTTTAGAAAATATTGTTTTAGACGATGATGAAAATTTTGTAAAGCAGAATTTAGTTGTAGTTTGTAACACAGCATCAAGAGCAGCTATTGAAGCTCAAGCTTTTAAACAAATGGGATTTAAAACTGTAAAGATTTATGAGATAAATAGATGGATTGATGAGTGTAATCCTGTTGTTACAAAATATAGTGCAGGCGAGCATAAAGATGGAACTAAAACAAAGTTTGGTAACTACTACGCTGAACATTGTAAAAAATAGTTTTAAAAGTAGAAAAGAGATTTTCTACTTCTAAACTATATATCTCATCTTTATATGCTCTTTTATCTTTTCAATTTCAACTAAAATAAATCCATCAATACAATCATTAAAATCTTTATCAACACTAAAATCTAAAAATCTTACACCATCATCAATAGTTAATTCACTATATTGTTTATATAAAGGTGGAATTGTAACACCCATATTTGTTAAAGCAGATTTTAAAACTTTAAAATCCTGTTTTTTATCATCTAAAACAAAAAAATCCTTTATATCGCTTAGACGATTTGTATAAAAGTATGGATCTTTTGCTTGAACTAACTCTTTTTCGCTTCTGTAGTAGTGGCTATAATAAAGAGTCATTAAATCTTTTGCAATAGAGGGAAAAGAAGCTGGAATTGATACAGGTCCAAACATATATTTTATATTTGGATTTGCTTTTAAATATGCACCAATTCCAAACCAAAGATAATCTAAAGCTCTAGTTCCCCAATATTTTGGTTGAACAAAACTACGCCCAAGTTCAATTGAATTTTGAAGATAAAAGATAAAATCATCATTAAATTTAAATAAAGAGTTTGAGTAAAAACCTTTTACGCCATATTTTTCAAAAACCAAATTTGCATTTGCAATTCTATATGCTCCTACAATCTCAAGTTCACTTTTATCATATAAAATAATGTGTTGATAGTAAATATCATATTTATCAGTATCTCTTTTTTTATTTACACCCTCACCAACTTTTCTAAAAGATAGCTCTCTTAATCTTCCAATCTCTTTTAAAACTATAGAGTCTTCAACATAATCATACAGATATATTCTTTTTCCATCATTTGTTTGACCAAGGAGTTGAGATTTTTTTAGTTCGTTTAGTAAATCAATTCTACTTACAGGATGAGCAATTGCATTTTGAGTTTGAAAATATGATTTTTTGCCTTTATTTAAAGCATAAAGATGTTTTTTATATAAATTTACTATAAATTTTTTATTTAAACCTTTTGGAATAATATTCTCATTTGGAATAATTTTTCCAATCTTTATATTTATACTTTTTGATTTTTTGTTAAACATTTCATTTGATAATAAAAGAGTTGAAAAAGTCTTATTTAGCAAAGAGATTGTATAAAAAGTTTTAGAGTTTTTTGCATCTAAATATATTGGTAAAATTGGTGCATTGCTATTTTTTGCAAAATTTAAAAAACCTTTACTCCAAGCTTTATCAACTACTCCTTTAGGTGTAGCACGACTTACTTCTCCAGCTGGAAAAATTATAAGTGCTTCATTGTTATTTAAAGATTCATAAACTCTTTTTATGCTCTCTTTTGTCTGTTTATCTTTGAAGTTATCAATTGGGATTAAAAGCGAATTTAAAGCCTCAAAACTACTTAAAAAATCGTTTGCTAAGATTTTTACATCTTTTCTAACACTTCCTACAAGTTTTAGTAAACACAAAGCATCAAGACCACCTAAAGGGTGATTTGCAATAATTACAACTTTTCCAGTTGTTGGAATATTTTGTAAATCGTTGCTTGAAACTGTATAATCAAAGTCAAAATAGTCTAAAACAGCATCAACAAAATCAAAACCCTTTAGGTGTGAATTTTGTGATAAGAACTTATTTATTCTATCTTCATGAACTATTTTTTTTGCTACTTTAAGCAAAGATTTTTTTAACAGACTATTTTTTGTTTTTATATTTGGGAACTTATTTTCAATCTCTTTTTGAATATTAACCATCTTTTTCTCCTACAAAATGTAGGAATATTAGATGATTTAGGTTGCAAATTGGTTACATTTTTAGTTATTAAGAGTAGAACTCAACAGATTTTAATCTAGCAGCTCTTCTTGCATCTGAATTGCTCTCTTGTGGCTCATCATCCTTATCTATATATATTTTTCTTCTATTTTGTTGATTATCTTTTGGTTTTTGTTTCTCAAGTTCAAGTTTAGCAACTAGCTCTTCAAGTTTATCTTCTAGTTTACTATTCTCTTTTAAAAGCAAATCTTTTTGTAGTGCTAAATCATTTAACTCTTTTTTTAACTCTCTAGCTCTTTGTTTGTAAGCATCTTTTTCTCTATCAAGAATATTATTCATCTCTTTTAAATTGTTATTTTCTTGCTCTAAAAGCAGATTTTTTTTCATTAAGATTACATTTTCACTTTTTAATCTTTGTGCATCTTGCATAGCAACTCGGCTTAAAAGTTCATAGTTCATATAAAATCCTTAAGTAAAGATGGCTTAAATTGTACAATAAAAATTAGTAATTTAGCATAAATCTATATTATGTTAAAATTTCGGAATTTTTTTGCAAGGTTTATGATGATTACAATAGATGTTTTAGTGTTATTAGATATAAAAGGTTTACAAGATAGAGAGAAATTTGAGAAGCATGTTAAAAAAGAGGGTTTTATAAAAGTAGAAAATGAGGAGTTTGTATATACAGGAAACTCAACAACTACAACTTTTGCTACAAAAGCTTATATCTTGGAAGTATTTAAAAAAGGTTTACAAAAAAGTGGTTTTGAAGATGCTTCTTTGGTTTTTTTATTAAATGAAACACCATATCCTCCATACAAATATGACAAAAATACAGATGATTTTGAATTAAGTGAAGCAAAATAGTGAAAAATATTTATAGCTATTTAAAAAATTTAAAAGAGCAAAAAAGATTAAAAGAGTGTGAACTTTTAGTTGTAAATGATGATAAAGAGGCAAAAATAGCATCTGATATTATCTCATTTTTAGGTTTTTCTCCTTTTACACTTCCAGATTTTAGAGCAAATTTCAAAGATGATTTACTCTCTTTTAAAGAGGAGCTTCAAGATATAACAAAAACTTTAAGTAGTTTTTATGAGTACAAAAAAGAGAATAAAATCTTAATCTCTCCAATAAGAACTATTAGTTTTCCTCTTCCAAAAAAAGAGTGTTTTGATAGCTTTACAATCAACTTTGCAGATAAACTAGATTTACAAGAGTTAAAAGAGAAACTTTACAACTGGGGATACTACTTTGTAGATATTGTAACAAGTGAAGGAGAGGTATCTTTAAGAGGGGATATTTTTGATATAGCTTCTTTGGGAAGTGAGTTTGGATATCGTGTAAGTTTGTTTGATGATGAGGTTGAGAGTATTAGAAAATTTGATATAGAAGATCAAAAATCTTTTAAAGATGAGATTGAGAGTTTTACTATAAAACCTGCATTTTTGGCTCTAAATTCAGCTACTTATGAAAATTTAAATGAAAAAATAGAGACAATTTCTAGTGATGCGTTTATAAAAGATATTCACTCTTTAGGATTTTGGTATTTAGATGATATGGCAATTTATTTACCACAAAATATGAGTAGTTTTATAACTTTAAATGCTTTAAGTGAACTTGATGAAGCATATATTTTTGAAGAGAAAAGATTAAACAAAGATAAGTTTCTAACACTTCCAAAAATTATTGAAGATGATAGATACAAAGAGATAAGCCCATCAAATATAAAAGAGTTTATAACTTTTCACAAAGATAAAAAAATCACACTTATTTCAAGTAGTGAAGCTAGAGTAAAAGCTGTTGATTTAAGCTTAGATGATAAAGATATAAAATACATTTTTAGCCATGAGATAATAAATCTTTTAAGTAGTGATGAGGTAATTATCTCATTAAACAAAGAGATTAAAAAGAAGCGAAAAAAACGGGTTAAATTTGTAATTGATGAGTTGGTTTTAAATGATTTTGTAGTTCATGAAAAACATGGAATTGGAGTTTACAAAGGAATTGAACCTGTTACTATTATGGGGGCTAAAAGAGATTTTGTAGTAATAAACTATCAAGGAGAAGATAGACTTTTAATACCTGTTGAAAATTTAGATACTATTGACAGATATGTTGCAGATGGCGAGAGTTATGCAATTGTTGATAAACTTGGGAAGGGAAGTTTTGCAAAACTAAAAGAGAAAGTAAAAGATAGATTATTTGAAATTGCAAATGATATTATAAAACTAGCAGCTGCAAGAGAGCTTGTAAATGGTATTAAAATAGATATAGATGAGTTTTTGATTAGTGAGTTTCAAAGTAAAGCAGGATTTTCTTATACAAAAGATCAAACTAGAAGTATAAATGAGATTTTTGCTGATATTAGTAGTGGTAAAGTTATGGATAGGCTTTTAAGTGGTGATGTTGGTTTTGGAAAAACAGAAGTTGCTATGAATGCACTACTTGCAGTTATAAATAGTGGTTACCAAGCTATATTTGTATGTCCTACAACACTTTTAGCATCTCAACACTACCACTCAATTTCAAAAAGATTTAAAGAGTTTGGAATAGATGTTTATAGGCTAGATGGAAAAAGTAGTGCAAAAGAGAAAAGCAGTATTAAAAAAGGTCTTGAAGATGGAAGTGTTAAATTTGTAATAGGAACGCACTCTTTACTTGATATAAAAACTTCTAATCTTGCACTTGTGATAATTGATGAGGAGCATAAGTTTGGAGTTAAACAAAAAGAGAAATTAAAAGGACTTAGAGAAGATGTTCATATTTTTTCTATGAGTGCAACACCAATTCCAAGAACTCTAAATCTAGCCTTATCAAAACTAAAAGGAATGAGCACTCTTTTAACACCTCCAAGTGAGAGATTAGGAGTGCGAACTTTTGTAAAAGAGTATAGTGATGGTTTAATAAAAGAGATAGTTTTAAGAGAGAAAAGAAGAGGTGGACAGCTATTTTATGTTCACAATAACATAGCCTCTATTGAAGCTAAGAAAAAAGATTTAGAGAAGCTTATTCCAAATATCAAAGTAGATATTATCCACTCTCAAATAAAATCAGTAGATGCTGAAAAAATAATTGAAGCTTTTGAAAATAAAGAGTTTGATATTTTACTTGCAACTTCAATAGTTGAATCAGGAATCCATCTACCAAATGCAAACTCAATAATAATTGATGGAGCAGATAGATTTGGAATTGCAGATTTACACCAACTAAGAGGAAGAGTTGGACGAAGCAACAAAGAGGGGTATTGTTACTATGTTGTTGAAGATAAGAGCAAAATAACACCTGAAGCTATAAAAAGATTAGTTGCATTAGAGTCTAACTCATATTTAGGAAGTGGAACAGCACTTGCTCACCAAGATTTAGAAATAAGAGGTGGTGGAAATATTATAGGTGCTGAGCAAAGTGGACATATAAAGCAAATTGGTTATGGTCTGTATCTTAAGATGCTTGAAGATACTTTGGCAGTTTTAAGTGGTGAGCAAAAAGATGAGAAGAAGAGTGTTGATATTAAACTTGCTATTAGTGCATTTATTAGTAGTGATTATATAGTTGAAGATAGAATTAGACTTGAACTTTATAGAAGATTAAGCCGTGTAAATGATACATCTAGCCTTTATGCTATTGAAGAGGAGATGGAAGATAGATTTGGAAAACTTGATACTCCTACAAAACAGTTTATGGATCTGATTTTGATAAAAATTTTGGCTATGTCAAAAGGAGTTGAACAAATAAGCTCTTATGAGATGAATGTTACATTTGTAAAAGATGGTATAAAAGAGACAATAAAATCAAGAAGCAAAGATGATGACGATATTATAAGTGCGACTTTACAGTATTTAAGAAAATAGATTTTTAGGGGGGAATATTATGTTTAAAAATAGTATTGAAACAAAAATATTAATAGAATCAAATATAGAAAATGTTTGGAAAGAATTTATAAATTTTGAAGAGTATAAGAACTGGAATCCAGCTATTTATGAAGTTACTGGCAATTTAAAAGAGAATGAAATTATAAAAATCGTTGTAAATGCAAATGGTTCACAAATGGTGTTTAAACCAAAGATTTTAAAGTATAAAGAAAATAGTGAACTTAGATGGTTGGGTAAATTATTTATTCCAAAAATATTTGATGGAGAGCACTATTTTATAGTAAAAGATAATTTAGATGGAACAACTACTTTTATACATGGTGAAAATTTTAGTGGAATTTTGATTCCATTTTTTAAAAAAATGATTTTAGATACAAAAAAGAATTTTGAAGCTATGAATGAAGAGTTGAAAAAAAGAGTTGAAAAATAAAAATGCAAATAAAAACACAAAAAGTAAAAATGAAAGTTACAAGAATCAAAAAATTAATGATTTCAGGAATAAGTGTAGTTACAAATAATGAGTTTGAAATGAGTGAAGAAAATGGCAAAATAGCTGGACTTTGGGAAGAATATTTTCAAAAAGATATTTATAAAAAGACTTTTGACAAAGCAAATAGTGATTTTATGTATGGAGTTTATAGTAACTACGAATCAGATGCAAGTGGGAACTATAAAGTAACCGTTGGTGTTGAAGTTACAAAACCAAAAAATGCCATTGTTATTGAAGATAAAAAATATTTAGTTTTTACAAAACAGGGTGAACTTCCAATGGTTGTAGTTGAATTGTGGGAAGAGATTTGGGCTTATTTTGAAAAAAATAGCGAATATGAAAGAGCTTTTGAAATAGATTTTGAAAAATATGCAAAAGAAGATGAAGTAGAGATTTTTGTTTCAATAAAATAGACGATTAATATAAATACAATTTAATAATTATATTAAAAGCTTAAGAGTTTTTAATTAAAAAAAAACTCTCATAAACTCCATCTTCTTTTTGATAAAAGTAGCCATTTCTTAGATAAAAATCTGAAGCAGGGCTATTTTGTTGAGTTATTAAATAACTTCTCACTATTTTTAAATTTTTTAATTCATGATGAAGATGCGAAATTAGTTCTTTTCCTATACCTTTATTTTGTTTTTGAGTTTTTACACACATTTCTCTAAGATAAAATGCATTCCCTTTTGTATAAGGTTCAATATTTCCTAATACAAAACCCCAAATTAAATTTTCATAAGTTGCAATAAATCCTACAAAACCTTTTGATTCAAAAATATAATTTAATCTATTATTTGCTTCTTCATAAGTCCAAGACTCTTCCCATAATGATTGGTTAAATATTTCTTTGTAAAGTTCCGCACAATTTTTTATATCTGATTTTAAAATTTTTCTGATTAGCATAATATTTTTTATCATTTTTAAACTTTTAAAATGTTTAATTTATATGCAACATAGTAGAATTTAGTTTAAATATATAAATAAGGTTTTAAAATGTTTAGAAAAGAGATAGAAACAACTATAAATATAAATGCTTCAGCAAATAAAATTTGGAATGTACTTATAAATTTTGAAGAGTATGAAAATTGGAATTCTTTTATAATTTCTGCAAATGGGCAAGCTGAAATAAATAAAAATTTAAAAATCACAATAAAGGTAGATGATTATAAAATGATGAGTTTTAAACCAAAGATTTTAAAAGTTAAAGAAAATAATGAACTTTGTTGGTTAGGTAAAGTTTTTGTAAGTGGGATTTTTGATGGACTTCATTATTTTTTAATAAAAGAGAATAATGATGGTACTTGTACTTTTACTCAAGGGGAAAAATTTAATGGAATTCTAATTCCATTTTTTGGAAAAACTTTTATAAATACAATAAAAGGTTTTGAAAAAATGAATGAAGAATTAAAAAAAAGAGCAGAAAATGATTTGTAAAAATATACGAGAAGTAAGAAATAACATAAATAATATTGATGAGCAAATAGTAAAACTAATTGCTTTAAGAGGTAGTTTTGTAAAACAAGCAGCAAAGTTTAAAAAAGATAGCGATTCTGTAAAAGCACCAACAAGGGTGGAAGAGGTTATTTCTAAAGTAAAAAATTTAGCAAAAATAACTGGTGCAAATGAAGAAGTTGTTGAAAATGTTTATAGAACGATGATTGATAGTTTTATAAACCTTGAGATGAAAGAGTTTGAAAATCTAAAATGAAAGAGTTTTTAGAAGAGACGCAAATAATTGACTTTAAAAATAAAGAAGTTTTTAGTCTCGCACAAGAGTTGGCAAAAGATTGTAAAAGTGATGAAGAAATAGCAAAAAACTGTTTTTTGTATGTACGAGATAATATTCATCATAGTGGTGATTTCAAAGATGAAATTACAACTTATAAAGCAAGTGATGTTTTGAAATACAAAACGGGTTGGTGTTATGCAAAATCCCATCTTTTGTCTGCACTTTTAAGAGCAAATGGTATTCCTACGGGATTTTGCTATCAAAGATTATCTTGTAGTGAATATAAAAAAGATATTTATTGTTTACATGGATTAAATGCAATTTATCTAAAAGAATTTGGTTGGTATAAAGTTGATGCAAGAGGAAATAAAAAAGGTGTAAATGCACAGTTTACTCCACCTTTGGAACAACTTGCTTTTAAACTAGAAAAAGATGAGTTTGATTTACCATATATTTATTCTAAACCTTTAGATGTTGTAATTGAAGCTTTGAAAAAAATAAAACTTATGATGAAATGATAGATGTTTTTCCTGATGTTTCATTTTTATCGGAAAAATAAATAGTAAATATGAAAACTATTTACATAATTCGGCATTTCAAAGTAAAAGATAGTACAAATAAAAGATTAAATTCAAATGAATTTACACATTGGATAGAAGAGTATGATAATTTTGATTTAGAATATTTAAACCTAAATCTACCAAAATTTGATAAAATCTATGTTAGTTCACAAAATAGGGCTATTAAAACAGCAAATTATTTAAAACTTGATTATGAAATAAGTGATTTGTTAGTTGAAGTTGAAGCTTTTGCTTTTACTAAAACGAAACTAAGATTTTCAAAATTCTTTTGGTTAGTTATATCAAGAATACTTTGGTTTTTTAACTTTACTAAAAATGAAACAAAAAAAGACACAAAAAGTAGAGCAATGAAATTTGTATCTAAAATAGAAAATGAAAAAAATGAAACTATTTTAATAATATCTCATGGATTGTATTTAAAAGTATTGATTGGACTGTTAAAAAAGTTGGGTTATAAGTGCAATGATGATTTTAATATAAAAAATGGAAAATTATACAAGTTATATAAATGATTTTTAAAGGATAAAATATGGCATTTTCAAAAGAAGAAAAAGAAGAACTTTTAAAAGTAAAGTTTGTGGGTGAAACTGTAATAAAGAGATTTGAACAAATAGGAATTGACTCTTTAGAAAAACTTTCAAATAGTAGTGTAGAAGAGATAACAGATATAGTTTCAGATATTTTAGGAAGTAGTTGCTGGAAAAACTCTCCACAAGCTAAAAAAGCTGTTTCTAATGCTATTGAGTTTGCGAGAGAAATAGTTTAAAAAGAGGAGAATATGAATAGATATAATCTAAATAGAATAATAGATGATTATGAAAAAAAACTTCTACTTTATTCTTCTATTAATAATTCAAAAGAATTAACTTCATTAAATGAAAATTATTATGAAGTTTTAGCAGATATTATAATAAATGAAAATGATTTACCTTTTGAATATTTAATTAATAGATTAGAAAACTATTTTAAATATAACATAGATATAAAAGAAAAAAAATTGGATTTTAAACATCATCAATTTAGTTTATTAGGAAGTTATGTTTATAAAAAATTATTTGATAAATTTGGTATTGATACATTTGATAAGTACATTGAAATAATTAAAAAAAATATTTTCTCAGAAATTTATGCTTGGTTAAGTATTGATTTTGATAGTTCATTCATAAGAGATAATTTTTTAAATGCTTCTGTAGAATATATCGTAGCTAATCAAAATAATGCTTGGAAAGAAGAGTTTGAAAATATAGATTATGAAACATATCGTTGGCTTAAAAAAGTTGATAATGTACCTCATTGTTTTGAAACAAATGAAGATTTATATTTTTGGTTAAAAGAAAATGAGTATTATGAAAATTTAATGATGATAGGAAATCCTATTATTAAAAATTTATTACATCAAATTATCAATTGGGAAACATTTAATACGAATTTAGTTGAAAAAAATAGAATCATTAGACTTTTGGAAGAGTGTAAAAATGATTATATCACTATAGGTGAGATATTAACAAGTAATAATATTAAGTTAAATTGCTATTTACTTAAAAATAATGAATATTCTATTTTTGGTTTTTGCAACTTTTATATGTTGGATAGATTAAATATTGATGAAAGTTATGCAAAAGAGTTTTTAGAACTCTTATCACAGCAATTATTAGATATTGTTTTTACTCATTTACAAAACCCCTTTTATCAAAATGATTTAGCAAATAAAATATATTTTATATTAAATTTTATTTGTGATAAATATGTCAATTATTATGATAGAACTCATTTATATGGATTACTTTATACTTTTGAGTTATTTTTGAAGAAACTATTAGAAAGTGAAATACAAACTTCAAATTATCAAAAAGAAGAGATTTTTTCAATTGTAATTAAAGATTTGATTAAAAAACAATTATTGGACTTTGAAAAAAAAGAAAACTTCGATAAAAAGAATTATTTTTTATTATCATATTACTTAAAAGGTATTGATAGATTAATAAAAGTTAAAAATTTTGATGGTCTTAATTATAAAGAGAAAATAAGCAATAGTATTTTAGATAATTTGAAAAAATCTTTCTCAAATATTACAAATGATAAAAGAGTGTATATAGATTTCCTTTTTTTAAAAAATATAGATTTCTCTCTATTTTTTAATTCATCAAAAAATGATGGAAAATGGTTAGATATATTTGATTTAAATTCTGTTATAAATGGACTTAATAGTACAGATGTTTATATTTATGAACATTTATCAAAATTTTATCTTAAAATTTTATTTCAAATTTATAAAAAAACACAAGATAAAGAAGTAGAAAAGTATATAAATAAATTAATTATAAAATTAGGATTTGAAGTAGAATCTTCAATAATAAGATTTGATGATAAGTTTGAAATATTGAATGAATATTTAGAGCTTTTAAACTTATTTGCTAAAGAATACTTTGAATCATTCGTAAATAAATTATGTGATTCTTATGAACTAAGAATATTACTTCAACTATTAAGTTCTACTATTTTAGAAGAGAGAAAAGAGTTTATAAATAATAAATTAAATGTAATGATACAAAAAGGAATTGAATCTGATAAATTAAGTTTTAATGATTTAAAAATAGGAATGTTATATGCTATTGATAATGATTATTTGAAACTTGCTAACTTGTTAGAAGAGATTTTTAATAAAAAGTTTAATACATCTAATAATAGTTTTATGAAAAAATTTCAAAAAGAGTTTAATGAAGTAGTTTGCAAAAAAGATTTATTAGAAATATTAAATGACAAAGATTTAGAAACAAAAGAAAAATTTGTAAAATTAAATAACTATAAAATACCTATAGATGATAAAAATTGGGGAACTGAATCAAAATATTTAAAATGTGAGAATTTTAAAGAGTTTATAAGAGCTTTAATTTTCTTTGATAGTGGAAAATATGATAAAGCATATGATATATTAAATACTTTATGTGAAAAAGAATTAACAACAAATTATTTAATAAATATGGTTAATTCATATTTTAATTTACATAAAGAAGATGAAAATAAAGTAGCAAAATTTGAATATATCTTAAATATATTTGAATCAAAACAGAAATCATTTCAATCTTATATAAATTCAATATACGAATATCAAGTTTTAATTTATGGATATACAATAACTAAAAATATTAGTAAATTATCACAGTTAATAAAAGATATGCCAAAGCAATATGATATGGATTTTGATATTTTTAAATATAAATATGAGTTTTTCAAAGATAATAATCAAGAGTTTAAGGCAAAAAAATATTTAGAAGAATTTAAAAATTTTTATATAAATAATAAAAAGGTTTTAAAAAAGGTCAAAGAGTTAGAGGAAGAATTAAATTCTCATACAAGAATGGAGATGGAAAATAATTTTGAAGTAAAAATAAGTTTTGATTCTTTAACTTTAGGTTTAACAGAAGCTAAAAAATATTGGAATCTAATTCAAAATATGGAATTAGATAAACAATCTCAAATATTTTCTAATAAACCTGATAGTGAAGAATTTATTATTTATATTATGGAACAAATATCAAGTGAACTTTTGGAAAGAAAAGTAAATATTTTTAGAAATAAAGAAAAGAATGATTCCCTTGAAATTGAAAATATAATTAATGATTGGGTTGGCTCTTTACTTAATCAAAGAATGAATTTTTTATCTTGGAAAGTTTTACCCGAATCAAGGGGTGGAGAAAATTTAAAGGGTAATGTTGGAGAAAGGGATATTATTGTATATGATAAAAATGATACTAAATTATTTTTATTTGAAGCTTTTAGACTATTTAATTGTGATACAACGACTATTGAAACTCATATGAAGAAACTAAATGGATATAATGCAAATGGTTCAAAACTAATGATTGTTATGGTTTATACATATCATAATGATTTTGTTCAACTTTGTTCTTCTTATGAAGATTATTTGAAAACCTTTGATTATAATGGCTTTGATAAAATAGGAATTATTAAAGAACATTGTTTTGAAAATATTGAAACAACACCAACAAAAATTAAATTATTAAAAGAAGTAAGAATTCAGAATGAAAAAGATGTAGTTATATATCACTACCTTTTAGATTTTTATTCTGAAATAAATATACAAGATTTAAAATTTAGAGTATTAAAAAAAGATGATATAAAAGCAGTTGTAGAACTAATAAACAAAGCATATAGAGAAAAAAATCCAAACTCTTGGACAAGTGAAGCTCACTTGCTTAGTGGAATTAGAGTAAATGAAGATATGCTAAATGAGATTTTAAAAAATAAAAATATAGTTACATATATTGCTTTATTGGATGAAAAAATTGTAGCAACAATTCAAACAAAGCTAGAAGATAAAGATATTCATATTGGGCTTTTTGCAGTTCATCCAGATTTTCAAAGTTTTGGAGTGGGAAAAAAGCTTTTAGCTTTTGCTGAAGAGAGCTCTAAAAAACTTTGGAAAAAATCAAGCTTTGTGATGGAAGTGATATCAAATAGAGTTGAGCTAAGAGATTACTATATTAGAAGAGGTTACCAAAATACAAATAGGTTTATTGAGTTTCCAAAATCTTCTTACTGGTCACCACTTACAAATGAAGAGTTAAAACTTTTGGTTTTGAGAAAAACTATAGATTAGTTTTAAGTTAGTATATCTTCACACTTCTAGCTTACCTAAAATGTCATCTAAATTTAAAGAGTTCAAACTCATCTTTGAAAATGCAAACCATTTTTTACCCAAATCTTTTAAGCTTGCTCCCAAATGATAAATCTCTTTTTTATCAATAATCAAAAATCTATCGTGGCTAGATTTAAAAGTTTTTAGAGATATATTTTTGTATTGTTTTGAATATTTTTCGAAATCTAGTTTTAGCTGTTTTGAAATTGTTGAAGTGTAAATTGTAAAATTTATATTTGGATACTTACTAAACAAAGTAAAAACTGTATCATCTATATAGTTATCTATCAAAACGATTTCACTCTTTGCTACTTTTATCAAATCATTTACAAAACTGTAAGAATCGTAAATTTGCCCATCAAAAAATATGTTTTGATTAAATTCCAAGCTATTTTCTTTTATTTTAGAATTAATTTTATTCATTTGAGATTTTAAAATATTTACATCATTTTCTAAAGATACAAATCTATCATTTGTAATTTTTTCACCATTTATAACATATCCATTTTGAATATAGTTTTTTAACACAGATGTTGCCCATTGTCTGAATTTTGTAGCTCTTAAAGAGCTTACTCTATAACCAACACAAATAATTACATCCAAATTATAATGCTTAAGTTCTCTTTTTACTAATCTATTTCCTTCTTTTCGAACTACCGAGAAAAACTCGGTAGTTGAATTCTCATCTAGCTCTTTTTCTAAATATATATTCTTTAAGTGCAAACCAACATTATCTGTACTTGTATCAAATAACTGAGACATTTGTAATTGTGTTAGCCAAATTGTTTCACTATCAACCGAAACTTTAAGTTCTAGTTCTCCATCATTGTAAACCACTAAATTTGATAAATCTTGCATTTTGTTTCCTTGCTTGAAAGATTTTTTAAATCTTAGCAAAAGAGAGTAAAAAAATAAAGAAATATTGCAATTTGTAATTAAATTTTGATTTTTATATTTTAAGCTTTTTGTTTAATTATGAAAAATTCTAAATCCATCTTCTAAAACATCAAATTTAATATTACTATTTTTTTCAAAAAAACAAACTCCATAGCTATCTAACCAAATAACAGAGAAAATTAAGCTAGTGAGAGTGTTTTTATCATTATCTTGAATGAATTTAAAAAAATAGTTTGAAAAATAATCTATATTTTCAACAAAAGAATTTATTTTTCTTTTAATAAACATGATATTTATATATTCATTATTTGATTTTCCATTGCTCATAATTCCAGATATACGAATTAAAACTTTGCAATTTTTATTTTTATCAAATATTTCATATGGAACATTTACATTATTTTTATTAATAGCGTATCTTTCTTTATTTGATATTTTTTCAGATATATTATTATTCTCACAAGAAAAAACATTCAAATCTTCAATTTCATCATTCCAATTATTGTATAAAATTTCTACTATCTCTTTATCTAAAAAATTTTTATGATTGAAAATATCTATAAAATAAACTCTATTTTCATTATATTTAACAAATAAAAGTTCATCTATTTCTTTAGCTTTTGAATCTTCATCTAAATGAAAATGTTCTACATTTAAAATATTTAGCATATTATCATTGTAAAAAATATTTTCTTTGTGTTTATTTGATAATCTTGGGTAAATATTATCAAAAATGCCATTTTCAAAATTAATTTGTATTTCTTCAATTATATTTTTAAACTTTTCATATAGAGGATTTTCTAAAATTTCTTTTGATAAAAAAACTTTTTTTTTGCCAAGTCTTTGTTGATTTTTTCTTAATATTTGTAAAGCTTTTTCTAATAGTTCAGTAGCATTACTATCTTTGTATTCTATCATTTGAGAATTATTATAGTTTTCTAGAATTGATTCTTTTAAAGATTGTTCCCAATCATCAAATGTAACTTCTATTTTCAATCAAATTCCCTCCACAATTTTAATCTCATCAGGAGTTAAATCGTAAAGTTTATAAACCATTTGGTCGATTTCTTTATCTGTAATATTGATTTGATTTTGGATTTCTAGGACTTCTTTTTTATCATTTTCAAAAAGTCTTTGCCACTCGTTTTTAAAATTTCTCTCTTCTAATTTATCAGCAAATTTTAATTTTTTTGCTTTTGCATACTCTTTTACAAAATCATCAAAATCTAACTCTTCAAATTTTTGTAGCTTTGTAGGGACTTTTTCAAGATTTAGTTCGTTTATAAAATTTTGTTTTAGCTCTTGTAGTTTTTTATTTAATTCAAGCATTAAATCAGCTTTTTGAATAAATGGTTCTTGTTCATAGGTATAAACAATTGGTAATTCTTCAATAGTTGATTTATTAATTGCTAAATAACCTCCTGCTAAATGTTTATCTTTAAATTCTATATTTAGATAATAAGTCAAAAACTTAGAATTTAATAAAGAAAGTAAAAATTTTGGGTTAAAATTTTTAAAATCATATATACCATATATTCCAACTCCTAAGGCAGTTGGATTCTCAATATAAACTGCTTCAATCCTTTTAGTCATTCCAGCAATAATAATTTTTGGTTTATTCCAAAAATCAAATTTAGATTTAGCAATTATATCTTCATCAAATTTTATATAAGGATTTTTATACACATTTTTCATATATGGAACATTTTGTTCTAAAATTATATATGGGTCAACCGTTCCACTAACAATAAATTTCACTCCTTTTTTATCTTCATTAATCAATGGAATTATTTTTTGAGCTTCAAATCCAGTAGTTCCTGAATTTAATAAAATATCAAAATCTTTAATAGTTCTATATCTTTTAAATATATTTTCTGTTTTTCTAAATTGCTGTAAATTTTCTAAATCTTCAATATTAGAAATTTCATATTGTCTTGTTTCATTATTATTTATAACTTTTTCACCAATAGTAATTATAGGATATACACCTACATTCTGAAATATAGGCAATTTTGAAATATTTATAATTGTATGTAAAGAATTTGATTTTAAATAGTCAAGTGAAACTTTTGAATATTCTGATATTAAAAGCTTATTTGGAATTATCCATCCATATAATCCATTATCCTTTATTAAATCAAATCCTTGTAAAAGAAATGGTAAATATAAATCATAAGCACCACTTAACAAAGGATATTTAATAGAAATTTGTAATCTTTGTTCTTTGTCCATATTTCTTGCATTTACATAAGGCGGATTTCCAATAACCACATCAAAACTATTTTCACTAAATGGCATATTTAAAAGTGAGTTTGCACAAACTATCTTGTCTGCTAGTTTTGTAAGTGCTCTTCCTCTTTTTGCAGTTCGTAGCCACAAACTTAGCTTTGCTATCTCCACGGCATCTTCATTTATATCCACACCATAAAGATTGTGTTCCAAAATCTCCTCTTCTACCATATATGAAGCAAACAAATCGCCCATCAAAGCTAAGTCATTTTGTAGATTTTTGTGTTCATTTATCAAATATTCCAAAGCTTGATTTAAAAAAGCTCCACTTCCACAAGCTGGGTCTAGGATTTTTAGATTTAGAAGCCAGTTTTTATACTCTTGCAAGTTATCTTTTGTTTGTTGCTCTTGTTTTGTTAGTTTTTTTGGGTTTGATGGGATTAAAATCCCATTTCCGATTAAGAGTTCTTTTCTTTTCTCACTACACATTTTTCCTAAAGTATTTTCTACAATATATCTTGTGATATATTCAGGTGTATAAAATACACCATCTTTTTTTCTTTTTGATTTTGTTTTATCAAAGTTTACATTATCTATATTTGCTTGAAGCTCTTCAAGGTCTGTAAGACTCTGCTCAAAAATATGTCCCAAAATATTTACAGATATTTCACTTGCAAAATCGTAGTTAGATAAAATAGGAAGATGAGATTTTAAAACAGCATCATCAATAATCAAATCATCAAGAGTTTTATCCTCTGCAAAGAGTCCACCGTTGTAGTGTGGAATATTTAATTTATCATTTCCTTTATTTATTGCATCAAAATATATTTTAAAATAGTGATATAGACTAAAACCATGTATATCTTGATTGTGTTTTTCTATAATCTCATTTATCGTATTTATATTTATAAGTCTTCTATCCTCTGCAAATAGCATAAAAACAACTCTATCGCAAAGTTTTTGAGTGAGTCTTAGAAGTGTTTGTTTATCAATAGTTGGATTATTTTTTACAATATTTTCAAAAAGAAGTGTTCTAAAGTTTGAAAAATCTTTATACAACTGTTTTGAGATATTTTGCTCAAAGCTGTTTGATTTCTCTTTTAGTTTTAAAGGAATATCATCTTTTATACTCTCATAAGAGATTAAAAGATGAAGCTTTTTAAACTCTTCATAATTTAGAGTAAAAAGATTAAACTTCTCATAAGCTGTCTTTTTATCTACATAAAATCTTAGCTCATCAAAGTTTGAGATTATTATATATTTTGAGTTTGAGTGCGAAGCGTGATAGTTAAATGCTTGAGTCTCTATTTTGTCAAGATTTTTTGTATCTTGTCCTTTTAACTCAATTACTCCTACAACTTTTTCATCTACATAAATCACTCCATCTGCTTTTTTGCCATCTGTTTCGTTTTTCTTTTCTCTCTCAAGATTAAAAGATTTTGGATTTGTCATATCAAGAGTATAGCCTAAGCAGTTTTCAAAAATATCTACCAAAAAACCATCTTGATACTTCTCCTCTTTTACTGTTTTTATATATTCAACTTTTGCTAAAAACTTTTGAAATGAAGCCCAACGAAGAGCAATTAAACTCTCATCTTGATTAATACTTTTTAAAACTGTTTTTTGAAACATTGACAATTTTTTATCCCCTTGATTTTTTAATTTCTATATTTAAACTTCTATTTCACAAACCACTTGTGCATGGTCACTTGTTTTTAAACTTCCATTTTGATTCTTTTGTAAATGCTCATCAAAAACTTTAAAATCTTTGATTTTATCTTTTAAAAATCTATTTACAAAAATAAAATCAAGAGTGTTTCCTTTACCTATAAAATAGCTTGTTGGTGTTCTTTTAAAACCTTTGAACTCTGGATGAGGATTATAAACTTTTTTTAAAGCAAAATCATAGCTATCAAACAAAACTAAATCATCTTTTAAAAGCTCTTTTATATAAAACCTTCTGTTTGTAAGTGCATCAATAGTTATTGAATGCTCTCTATCGTTTAAATCACAAAGCAAAATAGATGCACTTTTTTGTTTTTTAATATCAAAGTGAAGAGTTTTTGCCTCATTAAGGCGTTGTTTTAGTGAAAGAGAGTAGTTGTTTTTTAAAGCAATATCAAGTTTGCTTTTTTTCTCTTCAAGTGTTGAATCTTTTGTAAATCTATACTCAAACTCATTTAATCTATTTGATTTTAAATGAGCTACATAAACAACAATTTCTAAATCATTATCAAGTTTTATAGATGCTTTTATAGGCTCTCTTGAAAAAGAGAAACTATCTTTTGTCTCTACTTTTTCTATATTTTTAATTGGAAATTTACTAGCTAATGCTACTGTTGTAGATTTGAAAACTTGGTTTTTCTCTTCTAGTTTAGGAGTTTGAACTACTACAAAATCTTTGAATCTAAGCTCCAAACACAACTCTTTTAACTCATCTTGCGAAAAAACCTCTTGAAAACCTACAATATCGCAATCCATTTTTAGAAGTTGTTTTTTTATCCAAGATTTTTTCTCTTCCCAATCACTTTTTGTAAATCTATCTTTTTTTGTATAAAAAGAGTAGTTATTTGAACAAAATTGAAATAGATTAAAAGTAGCAACTTTAATCAACATTATTTTAAAACCACACGATTTCTTCCAGATCTTTTTGCTCATCTAAATACTCTCCTGTACCAATATGCCAATCAAAAGGTTCAAAAATTTTAATATATGATAGTTTCATTGTTTCTCTTTATTTAATTGTTTTTTAAATCGTTTGATTGTATCAAAACAGATATTATTATTTGTTTATTGTAAGGTTTCGTTAATATAAAATTTAAGATTCATTAAAGTTGTTATGTAATAATTTCATTATCTTAAAAAAAGGATTAAAAATGAGAAAAATCGTATCAAGTTTAGCTTTAGCTTCAATTTTGGTAAGTGGGCTTTATGCACAACAAGGTGGAGCAAATTGTGATTTTAGAAAAGATAGTCAAAACTGTCCAATAAATAAAAAAGATGGTAAAAAAATGTCAAAACAACAAAGTGGTATTTTGGGAATCTTTTATGAGTTAAATTTAACAAAAGATCAAAAAACAAAGATTGATGAAATTATAAAAGATAGCAAAAAAAATCAAGAGTTTCCTTGTGATGCTTTTTCAAAAGATAGTTTTGATAAAGAGAAATTTATTAAAATTATGAAAGATAAAAGAGAGAAAAATCAAGAGTTACATGCCAATATAATAGAGAAAGCTTATAAAGTTTTAGATTCAAAACAAAAAGAGCAGTTAAGAACTTTGCTTGATTTAAGAAAAGAGAAAATGAAACAAAGATTTGAAGATTAAACTATGATAAAAATTGCAATGATAGAGGATGATTTAGAGTTAGCAAATGTTTTAAGTAGCTATTTAAAGCAGTTTAATATTCAAGTAGTAAATTTTGAAGAGCCATTTTTGGCTCTTTCTAGTTTAAAACTAGAAAAATTTGATTTGATAATTTTAGATTTAACACTTCCTGGTATGGATGGATTAGATGTTTGCAAAGAGCTTGTTAATAAATTTGATATACCAATTATAATTTCAAGTGCAAGAAGTGATATTACAGATAAGGTTACTGCTTTAAAATTAGGAGCTGATGACTATTTACCAAAACCTTATGATCCAAGAGAGTTAGAGGTTCGTATTAGAACAATTTTGCGAAGATTTAATAAATCAATACAAATAGATGAACCAAATATCAAAAAAACATTTCTTTTAAATGAGGAGAAAAAAGAGATTACAAAAGATGGTGAGTATATTAAATTAACAGCTGCTGAGTTTGAAATATTAAGTCTGTTTATAAAAAGAGAGGGTTTTATAGTAAGCCGTGATGATATTTTTGAAAACTCAGATGTTTTAAATAGTGATTATGAAAGTAGTGGTTCACTTGCAGTTATAATAAATAGAATTAGACATAAAATAGAAAGCAATCCAAAAGAGCCAAAATATCTTCAAACTATTAGAGGAATGGGGTATAAATTTATACAATGAATAAAGATTCAATAATATTCTCAAGCACTTTAAACTATGTTATTACAATTTTACTTCTTGTTTTTTCATTTATATTTCTACTTACAAATGAGAACTATCTTAAAGATAAAGAGTTAATAGATAAATATAGACCACTTTTTAAAGTAGTTGAAAAACAAAGACACAATATAGATGAAAATTTTAAAAGTTTTTTAAAAGATATGAACTATGAGTTATATTTTGATAAAGATATAAAACCTATTTTAAAAAATAAAAATAAAAAACTTATATTTTTAAGAAATAGAGGAAAAGAGGTTTTTAAAATATTTGTAATAGATGGCAAAAACTATCTGCTTTTTGAAAGACCAAAAGTTAGTTTTTTAATAAAAGATATTGAAAGTAGTAGTTTTTCAAATAGTTACTATCTTGTTTTTGTCTTTTTTATTCTATTTTTTGTTTTAACTTTTTTATATATAAGAACATTAAAACAGCTTTTACCTCTTAAAATTTTAAAAGATAAGGTTATAAATCTTGGAGATGAGAAGTTTGATTTTGAGATAAAAAGTAGTGGCAAAAATGATGAGATAACAATTTTGACAAAAGAGTTTAAAAATAGTGCAAAAAAATTAAAAAATATAAAAGAGTCAAGAAATGTATTTATACGAAATATTATGCATGAACTTAAAACTCCAATCACAAAAGGAAAAATTCTTTTACAGCTTGAACAAAATGAAGAGAATAGTGAAAAACTAAAAATGGTTTTCAATCGTTTAGAGGCCTTAATAAATGAGTTTGCAACTATTGAAGAGTTAATATCTCAAAATAAAATTTTAGAAAAAAAGAGCTATTTTTTAGAAGATTTATTAGATGAGGCAAAAGATATTTTGATGCTTGAAGATAGTTTGGTAAAAAACTCTTACGAAAATATAAAGCTTTTTGTAAACTTTAGGCTCTTTAGTATTGCTATAAAAAATCTAATTGATAATGCAATAAAATACTCAAATAGCAAATCTCTTGAGATAAAAACTATTGGCGATGATATTTTATTTATAAATGATGGTGAGAAGTTAAAAGGTGATTTTCAAAAATATTTAGAGCCATTTTCTATAAAAACTTCAAATGAATCTTTTGGTTTGGGACTTTATATTGTATTTAATATTTTAAAAGCAAACGGGTATAATCTGCTTTATGATTATATAGATGGTAAAAATATTTTTACTATAAAAAAGGATATAAAATTTACGACATAGCAATAGTTGGAGCAGGTGCAAGTGGTTTGATGTTTGCTTCAAATTTAGATAAGAAAAAATTTAAAAATATTTGTTTAATAGATTCAAATGATAAAATAGGGCAAAAAATAAAAGTTTCAGGTGGGGCAAAGTGCAATATTACAAATGAGTTTGTAAGTGAAAATAACTATTTAGGAGATAGAGATTTTGCTAAAGATATTTTAAAAAGATTTTCAAAAGATGATTTGCTTAGATTTTTGAATAAAAATCAACTCTTTCCAAAAATAAATCCAAAAATAGTAAAGGGTACATATTTTTGCAACTCTAGTCAAGATGTTATAGATATGTTTAATCTTTTAACAACTCATATAAAAAAGTTTCTCTCTACAAAGGTTTTGGATATTTCATACAATAATTTTTTTACAATAACTACAAATAAAGCTATTATTGAAGCAAAAAAAGTTGTAGTTGCTAGTGGAGGCTTATCTTACGCCTCTTTGGGGGCTTCAACTATCGCTTTTGATATTGCAAAAAAGTTTGATCATACAATAGTTGATTTAAATCCAGCACTTGTAGGTTTTACAGTTCAAAAAGAGCAGTTTTGGTTTAAAGATTTATCAGGACTTTCAATATTTGTAAATATATTTGTTGAAGATAAAAAAATAGAGGGAAATCTACTTTTTGCTCATAAAGGTTTTAGTGGACCAGCTGTTTTAAGTAGCTCTTTGTATTGGAAAAAGGGAAAAATAGCAATTGATTTTTTACCAAATATTAATATTGAAAAACTTTTAATGGGAAATAAAAATATATCAACAGCCTTGCCTTTGCCAAAAAGGTTTACTCAAGAGTTTTTAAAATCGATAAATTTAGATGATAAACCTTGTTCAAAATTAGACAAAGAGGAGATTGAGAGTTTGAAAATATTAAAAAAATATAGTTTTGCTCCTGCTGGGAATTTTGGATATACAAAAGCAGAAGTTACAAAAGGTGGCATCTGTACAGATGAGATAGATCATAAAACATTTGAGAGTTTAAAACAAAAAGATTTGTATTTTATAGGAGAGTGTTTGAATTTAACGGGAGAGTTGGGTGGATTTAATTTTCAAATTGTATTTTCCCAAGCTTATTTATGCGCAAAAGAGCAAAATAATTTTTAAGTATATTTTAGCTACTCTTTAGAATTTAATAGAGCCTAGGAGAAGAGATGTTTTTTAACAACAAAGAAAAAGATGAAAAAATTAAAAACTTAGAACTTGAAATAAGAGCTTTAAAAACTGAACTTATCCAAAAAGATGAGCTAGTTACAAAAGAGTTTGATAAACTTAAAAAAGAGTTTGATAATGCACTTAATAAAAAAGATGAAGAGATTGAACTTTTTAAAAAAATATCAACACTTTCAATAGAAGAGGGAATGGCTGTATTTGATGAAAATGATAAACTTTTCTTTGCAAATAGTGTTACTAAAACAAATTTAAGTGATTTTTCTCCTATTATTGAAGCAGTTAAAAGAGGAGAAGATAGAGTTATTTTACAAGAGTGCGAAGCTGAAGCTGTTGCTAAAAAATTCAAAAACTATACACTCGTTGCTTTGAGAAAAACATCAATTCACGACAATAAAGAGGGTGGGCTTTTAGCAAGACACAATAAAAATGTTACAAAATCTTTAAGCGATACTCAAACTACATATTTAAGTCTTTTAGAAGAGTTACAATCTATGCAAAAAGAGTCAAATGAGACAGCATATGGTTCAACAAAAGGTTTAAATCTTATTAAAGAGATAGTTTCATATACAGACAATCTTCACAGTGAAATTGAAAGCGAAAATGAAGTTGTAAATTCACTTGTTGTAAAGAGTCAAGATATAGCTTCTGTTATAAATATTATTCAAGAAATAGCTTTCCAAACAAATATTTTATCTCTTAATGCTGCTGTTGAAGCAGCAACTGCTGGTGAAGCTGGAAAAGGTTTTGCTGTTGTTGCTCAAGAGGTACGAAATCTAGCTAGTAGAAGTGCTGATGCTGCTAAACAGATAAAAGATGTTGTTACAACAATTCAGCATGAAACAGAGAAGATAAAAACTAGTTCAGATGTTGTTATAAATGTTGTAAATGAGACAAAAACTAGAATTGATACTCTAAGTGGTTTAATGAATAATTTCCAAAAAAATTCAAATAGAGCGGTTTATGAAGTTGAGAGTATTTCAAATAAGATATTTATAAATCTTGCAAAACTAGATCATGTTATTTATAAAAACAATCTATATCAATTGATTTTTGGAAATCCAAATAACTTTAAAGCAGTTGATCATACGCAGTGTAGATTAGGTCAATGGTATAATACAGGACTTGGAAAACAAGAGTTTAGCTTTGTGGCTTCATATAAAGGTTTAGATAATCCTCACGCAGTTGTACACAAAGAGGCAAATATTTTAGCAAAAGAGTGTTCAGGAAATGAGATATCTTGTTCAAAAGAACTAATTGAAGAGAAGATAGAGTTAGTTGAAAATGCTAGTGAAAAAGTGTTTGTATATTTAGATAAAATTTTGGAAGAGAAAAACAATGCAGTTATGAAAGATGCTGCAACAAAATTATTTAATAAAGGAGCAAAAAATGGAAAATAGAAAATTTAGTATAGCAATAGTTGATGATGAAACAGAGATTTTAGATCTTTTAAATAGATTTTTAAGTAGAAATCCAAAATTCAAAGTTTCATCTTTTTCAAATCCTCTTACATTTTTAACTAGCAATGATAGTTCAAAATATGATTTAGTGCTTTTAGATATTATGATGCCACAAATGAATGGAATTGATGTTTTAGAAAAAATTAGAGACAAAGGCGAAGATCAAAAAGTTATTATGATGACAGCATATTCAACTTTAGATAAAGTTCTAAAATCTCATAAAGAGGGGGCAACTCACTATATAATGAAACCATTTAGTTCTCTTGAAGCTTTGGAGAAACAAGTATTAGAAATACTAAATGAGAATTAATTAATGAATAAAATAAGGTATGTGATACTCTTTTTTTTAGTAGTAATTACAATTATATTTTCATTAAACTATTTAAAAAATAGTGATTTTGAAAAAGTAAATTTACAAATCAAAGATAAGATATTAAAAGATTATGAACTTCTATTAAAAGAGCTTGAAGATACCGCTGAATTTGTCTATTTTACAGAGATTATTAAAAGTAATAAAATTGTTGATATTATAAGTAGTGAAAAAAATGAGATGAGGCTTAAAAATCTTCTTTATGATGCAATTGAAGCTGAATACTCATATTATACTACTTTGGGAGTTTTTGATATTAGTTTTTATAGTGTTGATGGTGTTCAAATTTTAAATTTCAAAGATCCACTTACTATTTCACTAATTGAGAAAGTTATAAATAGTAAAAAAGAGCAAAAAGCATATAAAAATATCTCAGATGAGGGATATTTGGTCTTTTCAAAACCAATATTTGATAAAAATTTAAACCTCATATCTATAATGAACATAGAGTTTGATTTAGATTTGGTTTTGGAAAAACTTGAACAAAACTCATCACAATTTAAATTTAAAAAACTATTTGCATCTAAACTACAAGAAGAAGATTTCTCTTTATATTTAACAAATAAAAATAGTATAAAAAAATTAGAAAAAGCTTTTGAAAATAGAGAAAATAAGACATTTGTTGTTAAAAAAGATGGCAATAAAAATGTTTTAACTTTTGCATTTGTATCATATTTAGAGTTTTATCAAGACTCTTTGTATTTGGTTTATTATAATAAATCAGATAAAAAAATTGCAAAGATAGATGATTTTTATGGCTACTTACTTATCTCTTTTAGTATATTTGTTGTTATTTTGATTTTCATTTTGGCATATTTATTACAAATAAAAAGAAAAAAAGATATTTTGCAACTAAAATATGATGAGCTTTCAAATATTATTGATAACCATATTTTAAAAATAGATTTTGATTTAGATGGAAAAATAACAAGTGCTTCAAAAGCATTTTGCAAAAGTTCTGGTTACTCAAAGGATGAGATAATTGGAAAAAATATTGATCTTTTAAGACATGATGATGTATCTGAAAATTTTTATAAAAAGTTAAAAAAAGATTTAGAGATACTTCATACTTGGCAAGGTGAGATTAAAAATAGAGATAAATTTGGAAATACCTACTGGGTAAGATTGAAAATTTTCTCTATATATGATATTAAAAATAGGCATATTGGTTATAGTTCAATTAGAACAGATATTACAGATACAAAACAACTTGAAAAGATGAATAAACTTTTAAAAGAGGATTTATCAAATAGATTAAATGAGTTAAGACTTCTTGATAAAGATATAAAAGATGATGCAAAGATATCATTTTTATCAAAAATTATGGACTCTATCTCTCATCAGTGGCAACAGTCAATATCGAAAATATCTTATGAATTAGATAGAGCTAGCGATGAGAAAAATTTTGATGAGAATTCAATTGAAATTTTACAAAGTAGAGTAAAAAAAGAGCTTCATAATCTATCTTTTATATTAAATGATACAAAAAAAATATTTAACTTCTCAAGTGAGAGAAGAGCAAATTTAAGTTCAGTTTTAACTAGTATTAATCACAATTTAAAACAGAATCTTAAAAATTTAAATACAAATTTATCTTTTGATATTGATGAGAGTATTGATTTACAAATTAGCTCTTTTGAACTAAAATCTATTATTCAAAATATAATTTTATTTATATTAGATCAGATAAATACTTATGATATAAAAAAAGCAAATATAAAAATTTCTACAACAATAATTTTAGATGAGATTACAATTAAAATTACTGAAGATATTGAAAATGAAGCTAAAAGGGAGTTTCTTGATGATATTTTAAATAAGATAGATGATACTTATTTAGATTCACAAATACATTTGGCAAAGCTGTTAATTGATAAAAATAGAGCTATTTTTTGGTGTAAAAATAGTGAAAAAGAGACAACATATTATATAAAAATTAAAAAAGCGAAATAATGCGATTAGCTTTCTACATTAAGATATTTTTTACATTTTTGATATTTTTTCTCTTTTTATTTGCATTTTTTTTAAACTCATTTTATAACTACCATAGCAGTTATATTCAAACAAATAATCAACAAATTTCAAAGACAATTTTAGAAAATCAAGAAGATAAACTTTTAAATTTTTTAGATGTTTATAGACAAAAAATATCTATTGTAGAGTCAACTATTGACTCTTTAAAAACTCAAGATGATATCTTTAATTTTATAAAAAATAGAGTTTTAAATGATAAAAATATTTTAGAGTTTAAGTCATTGGGATTTAACTCTAAAGATAGATATATATTACAAAATAATCAAAGTAGCAATTTAAAATTACAGACAAACTACAATAAAGAGTATTTTAAAACATTAAGAACTCTAAATTTAAATGAAGAGTATATATTTTTGGATGAAAATAATAAAAATATTTTAAATTTTGCAATTAGAGCAAAAAAAGAGTTTTTTATTCTCAAAATTGATATGAGAGATTTCTTTACTAATCAAAATGAAAAATTAATCTTTTTAAATAGATATGAGATTCAAGAATCAATAGATTTAAATGATTTTATCTATAAAAAAATAGATTTAAATGATAGTGATTTTTATCTATTTTTAGTAAAAAAAGATAAAGAGAGTTATAAATATTTTCTATTTAATAATTTTTCAAATCTTCTATATGTTACGCTTTTTTTATCACTTATATTTTTAGTTATAACTACTTTATTAATTGCTGAAAATAATAAGAAAATAGAGACAAAAAAAGAAGAACTTGATATTTCAAATCAAGAGTATAATGACATTTTGAATAAAAATAGTGAGATTATGGATAGATATATTCTATTTATAAGAGTAGATTTTGATGGAGTTATAAGAAATATTAGTTCAGCATTTTCTAGCTTTTTGGGTTATTCAAAAAGTGAGCTTCTGGGTCATAAGTATAAAAGATTAATAAATAGAAATTTGAAAAAAGTCATTAAAAAAACTGTAGAAAAATCATATGAAAAAAAGAGTTTGAGTCTAAAAAATATTCAGGGTTTTAAGAAAAATGGCGATAGGTTTTTTGTAGATATTTTTGTAGAGGTTATAAATGATGAGTTTGAACAATATTTAGATATTATCTGTGTAGATAGCACTGATAAGATGAAGATTGAAGATCTATATTTTAATTTAAATAACCAAGTTCAGATATATAATAGTATTTTTGAAAATGTACATAGTGGAATTGCACTTTTAAATAAAGATTTTAAATTTATAAAAGTAAATAGTCAGCTTTGTGAGTTTTTGGGCTATGAAGAGATAGAGTTAATTAGATTATCACCTTTGAATTTAATATTATCAGATTCAAAAAAAGAGTTAAAAAAATTATTAAATGCTATGAGTGATTTAATAAAAGTTCAAAAAATAGAGAAAATTTTTATAAAAAAAGATGGTTCAAAAATTCATTTAGAGCTTAGTTTAAGACTTTTAAGAGAGAAAGAGCAGATTATTTTTATTGTAAATTCACTTGAAGATAAAAGAGTTTTACAAGAGTTAAATTTAAACCTTGAAACAAGAATAAAACAGGAGTTAGCAAAGAGTAAAGCAAAAGAGAAAATCCATCTTGAAGAGCAGATAAAAAGTGCAAAACTAAGCTACATTGGAAGTTTAGCAGCTGGAATTACTCATGAGATAAATACACCTTTAACTTATGTAAAAGGAAATCTTGAGTTAATGACTTATGATATAAATGATTTAGAAGATACAAAAATAAAAGAAAGAATGCTACAAGATAGTAAAAAAATAAAAGATGGAATAGATAGAATTGCAAATATTGTTGAATCTATGAGAGAAGTTACGCACTCAAAAGCTTCAAATAAAGAGAAGATAAATATCTATCAAACAATTCAAACAGCTCTTACAATCGCACAGAATAGAGCAAAACATATAAGCAAAATCTATTTAAATGATACTTTATTTGATTTGGATGATAAAACAATATTTAATAAAACCTTCTATTTTTATGGTCAAAAACAAAAAATTGAGCAGGTTTGGATTATTATTATAAATAATGCTTTAGATGAACTTGAAAAAATTGAAGATTATGATAAAAGATGGCTAAAAATAGAGGTTTCAACTTTTGAAAAAGATATTATTATTAGATTTAAAGATAGTGCTGGTGGAATAAAAAATGAAGCTATGAAAAAACTATTTGAACCGTTTAATAGTCAAAAAGAGAAAGGTGGAATGGGAATAGGTCTATCTATTGCTAAAAATATTATTGAAGAGAATGGTGGATTAATAGATGCTTATAATGGTGAATTTGGTGCAATTTTTGAGATAAGATTAAAAATTTTAAAAGAGGATATAGTTTGAGAATAGGATTTATAGGAGATATAGTTGGTCGTCCTGGAAGAAAGATAATTAAAGAGGGTTTAAAACATTTAAGAGCTGAGTATAAATTGGATTTAGTAATAGCAAATGGTGAAAATGCAAGTCATGGTTTTGGACTTACAGTTGATAGTGCAAAAGAGCTTTTTTCATCAGGAGTTGATGTAATCACAGGTGGTAACCATAGTTTTGACAAGAAAAAAGATTTGCAAGTTTTACTTGAAAATAAAAATATTTTAAGACCTCATAACTATCCAGATGGAGTAGTTGGAACAGGATTATTAATAAAAGATGTTCAAGTTGAAGAAGATATTGAGACAATTGCTGTTTTAAATCTTATGGGACAATACTCAATGCCACTTGTTGAAAATCCATTTAATCTTGCTAAAAAAGTTGTTGATGATTTAATAAAAAAAGGTGTTAAAAATATATTTGTAGATTTTCATGGTGAAGCAACAAGTGAAAAAAGAGTAATGCTTATGATGTTTAAAAATCAAGTTAGTGCTATTTGTGGAACACACACTCATGTAGGAACAGATGATTTGCAAATTTTTCAAAATACTGCATATTTAACAGATATAGGATTAACAGGCTGTTATGATAATGTAATAGGAATGGATGAGAAAGCTCCAATTCAAAGAGCAACAACTGGAATTGGTAGCCACTTTGATGTTCCAAACTCTTGTAAAGCAATATTGCAAATGATGGTTGTGGATATTGAAAATGGAGTTGCAACAAATAGTTTTAAACTTAAAAAGTTTTGTAATAGTAGTAAAATTTACCAAACAGATGCAATAGTTGTTTAATCATATTTTGGATAAAATCAAAAGCATTTTTTCAAAGAAATTATTTAAAAAAAGTATTACAAAAGGATAAATAAGATGATTATAATTCCACAAACAAAAGGTGGTGTAGGAAAATCTACTGTTGCTATGCAGGTAATTGCTCCATATTTGTATAAAAAACATGGCAAAAAGATAACTTATATTGAAATAGATGATGAGAATAACGATTCAAGATCTTTTACAAGAACTGAAATAGTAGAAAAAAGAATGCTAGGAACTAATAGAATCAATGAACTTGATGAGTTGATTTTAATGGATGATAATCATCAAGTTATAGTTGATGTTGGTGGAAATAAGACTTCAGCACTAGTTCTTGATGAGATAAAAAAAGTTGGAAGCTTTGGAAATGTTAAGTGGATTATACCCTTAGGTGATGGCGAACTTGATGGAAAAAATGCAATTGCAACTATGAAAAAAATTAGAAAAATAGAGAAAAATCCAGAAGAGAATATTATATTTGCTCTTACACGAGCTATATCTATGCATGAGGATTATTATAGTGAGCAGTTTATAAACTTCTTTGGGCACAAATATCTTGACTCAAACTCAGTGATTTGTGATTTTGTAAAAGATCCAAAATATTTTCCAGTTCAAAATGACAAAATTATTACTATGAGTAGATACTTAGGAAGTACAGTTTGGGAGATGGCTTACAATAATACAGATTTTGCTAAAAAAGCTATTGAGGCAAAAGAGTTAGGTGATGTTGAGAGTGCTAGAAAGTATCTATTTTTTAGAAGAATTCAAACTGAAGCAAAAGATTATGTGCTTAATACTTTAAACAAAATTTTTTGTGATTTAGATAGATGGATAGAGATTAAAAAATGAGTGAAATGAGCTTTAAACAAGCAAAAGAGCTAGTTGAGAGAATGGAGTTTAGCGAACTTGCAATAAAAAAAGCAGTTGATAATTTAGATAAAGCTTCAATCAACTTTGAAGCTAGTTTAAAAGTTCAAGAGGAGATAGTAAATAGAATTCCTTATGTTGATAAGAAGCTATCAATTATGAAAATTGCAGTTTCATTAAACATAGGTTTAATTTTGGGTATTTTTATTGGAAAATATCTAATATAAAATATAAAAAGAGGATAATATTTTGGAAAAACAAGAAAAAATAGTATCAATGTTTAATAACATTGCACCAACTTATGATAAAGCAAATAGAGTTATGTCAATGGGAATTGATAAAAGTTGGAGAGATAAAGCTTGTAATAAAACTTTTGAACTTTATGGAAAACAAGAGATTGAAAAGATTGTTGATGTTGCTTGTGGAACAGGTGATATGATAATTTTTTGGAAACAAAATGCAGCTAAAAAAAATATTACTTTAAAAAATATTGTTGGAATAGATCCAAGTGTTGGTATGATGGAGTTTGGTAAAAAGAAGCTTCCAGAAGTTGAGTTTATAGAGGCATTTGCTACAAAAATGCCACTAGAAAATGAGAGTGCTGATATAGTATCAATATCTTATGGAATTAGAAATGTTGTTCAAAGACAAGAGGCTTTTGTAGAGTTTGCAAGAGTTTTAAAAAAGGGTGGATTAGTTGTAATTAGTGAGTTTACTAAGAATAAAAAAGAGAGTTTGCTTGATCATCTAACAGCATTTTATATGGATAAGATTTTACCTGTTATTGGTGGATTAATATCTAAAAATAAAGAGGCTTATAGATACTTACCAGACTCTATTGATGAGTTTTTAACAACAGAAAATTTACAAAAAGAGTTAAAACAAGCTGGATTAGAGCCTATTTATACAAAAGCTTTCTCTATGAAAATTTCAACACTAATAATTGCTAAAAAAGTTTAATGAATCCTATTAGTGTAACTACTTTAAATACTCAAATAAAATCTCTACTAGAGACTACTTTTATGCAAGTTCTAGTAGAGGGAGAGATTTCAAATTTAGTAAATCATAGCTCTGGACACATATATTTTTCAATTAAAGATGATAGCTCAACGATATCTTGTGTTATGTTTAAAGGAAATACAAAATATCTAAAATTTCAACTTGAAAATGGATTAAAAGTTGTAATTACTGCAAATATAACAGTTTTTGTTCCAAGAGGAAACTATCAACTTCTTTGTACAAAAATTGAGCCAAGTGGAATTGGAAGTTTGGCTTTAGCTTATGAGCAACTAAAAACAAAGCTTCAAGCAAAAGGTTATTTTGAGCAAAGTATTAAAAAAGCTTTGCCAAAATATCCAAAAAAAATAGCAATTGTTACAAGTGCTACTGGAGCTGCTATTGAAGATATGAAAAAAGTTGCAAGTGTTAGATGGAATTTAGTTGAGTTAATACTTATTCCCACTCTTGTTCAAGGAAATGGAAGTATTGAAGATATAGCAAAAAATATAAAATTTGCTGATAGTTTAAATTGTGATATTATGATTGTTGGAAGAGGTGGTGGAAGTATTGAAGATTTATGGTCTTTTAATAGTGAACTTGTTGCCAATGCAATTTATGAAGCAAAAACACCAATAATTTCAGCTGTTGGACATGAAATAGATTATTTAATAAGCGATTTTGTAGCAGATTTTAGAGCTGCAACTCCATCAAATGCAATAGAGATTGCACTTCCTGATACAAATGAGCATCTTTTATATATTGATAGTTTAGTAAATGATTTAAAATCAAAATTAAAAAACACTCTTCAAAGAAAAGAGCAAGAGTTAATAAATTTAAAATCTTTGTTTAAACAAAACTCAATAGAGTCAAAACTAACATTTTTTGATGCACAAATTAAGCTTTTGGAAGATAGTTTTAAAAGAACTTTAACTTCAAGATTAGATATTTTCTCAAATATCTTAGATAATTTAAAGCAATCTTTTTTAATGAATAATCCAGAAAAAAAAGATAAAATAGGTTTTGTTCAACTCTCTAAAGATAATAAAATTGTCTCTTTGGATGATTTAAAAATTGATGACAATATAGAACTTCAAACAGCTAAAACAAAAGCAATAGCAAAAATTATTAGTTTAAGTGAACAAAAAGTATAATATTGCAATTTTGCAAAAATATTTAAACAAGGATAGAAGATGGAAAACAAGAACTCAAGAGAAAAAAGTAGCTCAAATGTTACTGAGTTTATGACATTTGAATTAGGAAAAATGAAATATGCTATTGAACTTCCAAAAATAAAAGAGATTTTAACTTATCCTGATCATATTACAACTTTACCAAATACATCTGATTGGGTAAAAGGTTTGATTAATTCAAGAGGGGAAGTTGTTCCAATTTTAGATATTAGAATTAAATTTAACACAGGTCCTATTGTATATGATGTAAATACATCTATTATTATTGTAATCACTGAAGATAAAAGAATGGTTGGAATTGTTGTAGATTTGGTTGATGATACACAAAAAATTGATACAAGTATGCTTGCGCCTGTTGCTGAAATGGGTTCTGCTATTCCTTCTAAATATTTAAAAGGTTATGTTAGAGTAGAAGATCATCAAATGCTTGTTATTATGGATATTGAAAGAGTTGTTAGCAAAGAAGAGTTAGAAGATTAATATCTTCTTTACTCCTCTATTTTTATACTATTTATTTTAACATCACTAATAGGTTTATCTCCACCATATCTTCCATTTGTTTTTACATTTTCAATACTTCTTACAACATCAAAACCATCAACTACATATCCAAATATTGTGTGGTAACCATTTAACCAATAAGTTGCAGTTGTTGTTATGAAAAATTGACTTCCATTTGTATTTGGACCTCTATTTGCCATAGCTAAAATAAAAGGTTTATCAAAGATAGCTTTTGATGAAAACTCATCTTCAAAATCTTTTTTCCAAATAGATTCTCCACCAGTTCCAGTTCCTGTTGGATCTCCCCCTTGAATCATAAAATTTTTTATAACTCTATGAAAAATTTGATTATTGTAGTAACCATTTTTTGAGTGAGTTACAAAGTTTTCAACTGCTTTTGGAGCAAGTTGTGGTTTTAATTCAACTTTGATTATTCCCATATTTGTATCTATTATTGCAATAGGATCTTTTGCAAATAAAATTGTACAAAGTAAAGATATTAATAAAACTTTTTTCACTTTATTCCTTTAATAAGATTTTTTAGAAATTTAGTATAATATATAAGCTTTGAAAATTAGATGAAAAGGATTAAATGATATGACATTTGAGATGTTATACAGTAAGATTCATAGAGCAACTGTAAGCGATGCAAATTTAAATTATGTTGGTTCAATTACTATTGATGAAGAGCTTATGCAAGCTAGTAATCTAAGAGTTGGTCAAAAAGTTGATGTTGTAAATATTAATAATGGTGAGAGATTTCAAACTTATGTAATCAAAGGTGAGTTTGGAAAAAGAGATATGTGTCTAAATGGAGCAGCTGCTAGAAAAGTATCTGTTGGAGATAAGATAATTGTAATAGCTTATGCAACATATAGCCAAGAAGAGTTAAAAAATTATAAACCAACTGTTGTGCTAGTAGATGATAAAAATAGTATTGAACTTATTACAAATGATTTAGTAGGTGGTAACTATGTTTGATGGTATTGATTTAAAAAATCTAAATCTTGGAGATATGATAAATAAATTCCAAGATATGGCAAAAGAGCAAGAAGCAAAAAATGCACAAAATCTATTTACTGCAAAAGCAGGTGGTGGAATGGTTGAAATTTCAATCAATGGTAATTCTGAAGTTGTTGATTTAAAAATTGATGACTCACTTCTTGAAGATAAAGACTCTTTGCAAATACTTTTAATCTCTTGTATGAATGATATTATAAAACAAAGCGAAGAGAATAAAAAAAGAGTGGCTATGAATTTGATGGGTAATTTAGGTGGATTAGGAAATTTAGGTCAAAAATAGATGAAAGATTTATTAAATAAATTTGAAGATTATCTTCTATCTAACCTCCCAACTATAAAAAGTTTTCATCCACACTTTGAAGAGGCTATGGGTGAAATGTTAAAAGCTGGTGGAAAAAGATTTCGACCAATGCTTCTTTTAAGTGTTGTAAACTCAAAAAAACCACTTTTAGTTGATAATAGTTTAAAAGTGGCACTTGCTGTTGAGTTTTTACATACATACTCACTAATTCACGATGATTTACCTTCAATGGATAATGCAAGTTTGCGAAGAGGATTTCAAACTCTTCATATAAAATATGATGAGGTAACTGCTATATTAGTTGGAGATGCTTTAAATAGTGAAGCTTTTAATCTAATAGCAAATGCTTCACTTCACAATGATATAAAAATTGAGTTAATAAAACTTTTAGGACATAATGGTGGCTTAAATGGTATGATAATTGGTCAAGCAATAGATTGTTTTTTTGAAAAACAAAAAATAGAGCTTGAAAAATTAGAGTTTTTACATATAAATAAGACTGCTAAATTAATAGCAGCATCTCTTAAAATGGGCGCAATAATTGCCTCATATAGTGAGCAAACTCAAGATGAGTTATATGATTTTGGAATAGATTTAGGACTTTTGTTTCAAATTCAAGATGATATTATAGATGAGCTTGAAAGTAGTGAAGTTGCTGGTAAAACTACACAAAATGATAGTTTTAAAAACTCTTTTGTAAATCTTTTAGGGCTTAAAGAGGCTATGAATAGTGCTGATAAATTGGCAGATAAGTGTTTTCAAAACCTAAATAACTTTGATAAAAATCTACAAGATTCTCTTTTAGAACTTTTAACAAACTATATAAATAGACACAAAAAATACAACTCTTAGTTAAATTGACTAAAGGTTTATTGACAAAAAAGAAAAAATTGTATAAAATTTGGCACTTAAAACTAGTAAGTGCTAAGTTTTAAGCTAATAATAAAATTTAAATCATATATAAAAGGAAAGAAAATGAATTTTAAACCACTAGGTGAAAGAGTTCTAGTTGAGAGAACTGAGGTTGAGAACAAAACTGCAAGTGGGATAATTATTCCTGATAATGCAAAAGAGAAACCTCAAACTGCAAAAGTAGTTGCTATTGGAAGCAAAGTTGAAGATGTAAAAGTTGGAGATGTAGTTGTGTTTGAACAATATAGAGGAACTGAAATTAAACTAGAAGGTAAAGATTATCTAGTATTAAATATTGAAAATATTATAGGAGTTATGTAAGATGGCAAAAGAGATTATATTTAGTGATAATGCAAGAAATAGACTGTTCGCTGGAGTTGAAAAACTAGCAGATGCTGTAAAAGTTACGATGGGTCCAAGAGGAAGAAATGTTTTACTACAAAAATCTTTTGGAGCTCCTACAATTACAAAAGATGGTGTAAGTGTTGCAAGAGAGATTGAACTTGCTGATACTTTAGAAAATATGGGAGCTCAACTTGTAAAAGAGGTTGCAAGTAAGACTGCTGATGAGGCTGGAGATGGAACAACAACAGCAACTGTTTTAGCTCACTCAATTTTCAAAGAGGGTCTTAGAAATGTAACAGCAGGAGCAAACCCAATCTCTTTAAAAAGAGGAATGGACAAAGCTTGTGAAGCTATTTTAGTAGAGCTTAAAAAATCTTCAAAAGTTGTTGCAAATAAAACAGAAATAGAGCAAGTTGCAACAATTTCAGCAAACTCAGATAGTGCAATTGGAAAAATGATTGCTGAAGCTATGGAAAAAGTTGGAAAAGATGGTGTTATTACTGTTGAAGAAGCAAAAGGAATTTCGGATGAGCTAGATGTTGTAGAGGGAATGCAGTTTGATAGAGGATATTTAAGTCCATATTTTGTTACAAATCCTGAAAAAATGACAACAGAGTTTAATAATCCATTTATTCTACTATATGATAAAAAAATCTCTTCACTAAAAGAGCTTTTACCAATACTAGAAGGTGTAAATAAAGCAGGACGTCCACTTTTAATTATTGCTGAAGATGTTGATGGTGAAGCATTAGCAACTTTAGTTGTAAATAGATTAAGAGGTGCATTACAAATTGCTGCTGTTAAAGCTCCAGGATTTGGTGATAGAAGAAAAGCTATGCTTGAAGATATTGCTGTGTTAACAGGTGCAACTGTTGTATCTGAAGAGATGGGAATGAAACTTGAAACTACAGATTTAAGTGCACTTGGAACTGCTTCAAAAATTGTAATTGATAAAGATAATACAACTATTGTTGATGGAAGTGGAAGTAAAGATGCAGTTCTTGCAAGAGTAAACCAAATTAAAGCAGAGATTGCAAATACAACAAGCGATTATGATAGAGAAAAACTTCAAGAGAGACTTGCAAAATTAAGTGGTGGAGTTGCTGTAATTAAAGTTGGAGCTGCAACAGAGACTGAAATGAAAGAGAAAAAAGATAGAGTTGATGATGCTTTAAGTGCAACAAGAGCTGCTGTTGAAGAGGGAATTGTAATTGGTGGAGGAGCTGCATTAATTAGAGCAGCTGCTAAAGTAAAACTTGATCTTTGTGGTGATGAGCAAATCGGAGCTGCTATTGTTTTAAGAGCTATTAAAGCACCATTAAAACAGATTGCTTTAAATGCTGGATATGATGCTGGAGTTGTTGCAAATGAGGTTGAAAAATCTTCAAATGAGAACTTAGGATTTAATGCTGCAAGCGGTGAGTATGTAGATATGTTTGAGGCTGGAATTGTAGATCCTGCAAAAGTTGAAAGAATTGCAATGCAAAATGCTGTTTCAGTAGCATCACTACTTTTAACAACAGAAGCAACTGTTACAGATATTAAAGAAGATAAACCTAGCATGCCTGATATGAGCGGTATGGGTGGAATGGGCGGAATGCCTGGAATGATGTAATCATCAAATAATAGTTTTTAAAGAGAGTGAATTTTCACTCTCTTTTTTTATTTATAGAAACTATAATTTTTAAGATTTTCAAGGGAAAGTTTGTGAAAATCTAAATATTTTGAACTCTCTTTTCCAATATATTTAAAAAATCTCATATTTTTTATAAAAAGTAACTCTTCAAAATCATCAATTTTTAGATTATCAAACTCAAAGTGAGTATCTAAGTAGCTTTTTTGATAATTTGAAAAAAAATCAACTTCTATATCTAAACTATTTGTTCCTTTAAAAACTTCAGGACAAGAGCTATCTGTATAAATTGAGTTATCAAGATTTGGACTTAATGGATAGATTTTACAAACACTAGGTCTTTTTTCGTAAATTGAGCAGAGATTATCTTTTAGATAAGGGCATGAATCATAACCATTTGATATTAAGATAATAGGTTTTATAAAACCTTTAGAACCAAAAATAAATAGTATTGGAAAGTTTTGATAAAGAACTTCAAACTCTTCTTTTAGTATTTGTGAAAATAATGAACCAAAAGCTCCTTTGCAACATCTAGCTTCACAATTTTTACAATCACCAAAATCTACTACACTATCTTCTATTTTTATAAAATTTTTCATAAAAGATTTTATCTATTTTGTCTTTAAATATATTGTTGGATAGAATACTAGAATGAAAATTTTAATTATAGAAGATGATATTCAATTAAATACTACTATTACTAATTTTTTAAAATATAAAGGTTATGAAGTTGACTCTTTAGAAGATGGTAAAGAGGCGCTTGATTATATTGATAAAAATTTTTATGATTTATATATTTTAGATATTAATATTCCAAAAGTTTCTGGTCTAGAGATATTAAAATATATAAGAACTAAAGATATAAAAAGTGCTATTATAATAATAACAGCATCTTTAGAGTTAGATAATATTAAAACAGCTTATAAAAATGGTTGTGATGAGTATATAAAAAAACCATTTTATCTTGAAGAGTTAGAGATAAAAATTGATAAAATTTATGGAAAAATTGAAGATAATAATATTATTAAAATATCTAAAAATATATCTTATAATCTTATTTCAGAAGAGCTTACAATAGATTCAAAACTTGTTAGAATTAGAAGAAAAGAGAGAAGACTTTTAACTATTTTGCTTAAAAATCTGAATAAAACAGTACCAACAGAGATTTTAGAAAATTATGTTTGGGAGAATGATATAAAAGATATTTATCCTTTAAGACAGCTTGTAAATGGATTGAGAAAATATTTTAATAGTGATGAGAAATTTATTTTCTCACAAACGGGTGTTGGATATAGATTTGAGATAAAAAAAGATTTAAAATGAAATTAAGATATCAACTATATATTTTTATACTATTTTTATCAGCAATTTTGTTTTTTGTTTTAACTATAAATTATATCTCTTATAAAAATCAATATGATGAGGATTTAAAAAGATTTGTAAATAGTGAAGTAAGACTTCATAAAAAAGCTATATCAAACTCTATTTTAAATAGAAGTATTGAGTTTAATGATGCAGGAGATCTTTTTCTTAATATTGCAAATGATGCTTTAACTTTATTAAAAAAAGATAACAGTAGAGATTTAGATGAGCTAAAGCTTTTTTTGAAAAAAAAGTACAATTTACAAAATTATGATTTTGAACTATATTTAATAGATAGATCTTATGTGATTTATAAAACAACTGATTTAAAAGATTTAAATTTGGATTTAACAAATATAAGCGATGCTAAAGCTCTTATGAATAAGAGTTTAGATGGAAATATATATTTTTCTAAGTTTATAAATAGTGACCCAATAAATTTAGAGTATAGATTATATGCTTATGCTTCACTATCTAAAGATAAGTTTTTGGAATTATCTTTTATAAATACTCAAATTAAAAATAGTTCAATCTCTTTTGTTGTTGAAAATCTTCAATCAAATAATAGTGTAAGAGTATATAGAGTTTTTAAAAATAAAGATGGCTACTCATACTATAATTTATTAAAAAAATTAGAAGATGAGACAAAAAAAAGTTTGTATGACTCTTTAGATATTATTGAAAATAGTAATATTTCAAGCTCTGCAATTGTAAATTCAGCCATAAACTTTGCACATACTCAAAATTTAGAATCTAATCTTTTAACTATAACAGCCCCAATATTTGATAAAAATATGTTTCAATTTTTAGGTTTTGAAAATGTTGTTATGGAGCTTGAAATTGATTTAAGTAATAGAGTTGAGTTTTTAAAAGATATAAAAAATCTCTATATAGGTTCACTTTTTGTAATTGTTTTTATACTTTTTCTAATTTTTATATTTGTTCAAAATAGATTTACAAAACCAATAGAGACTATTTTAAAAAGTATTAAAGAGTCTAAAAAAGTAGAAGAGGAGTTATTAACTTACAATAATGAGTTATCAAAAATTGCAAAAAAATACAATGTTTTATATGATAAATTTACAAATGAGTTGGAACAAAATAGTAATCTTTTAAGAGAGAATAAAAAATTTATTGCAGATACAGTACATCAAATCAGAACTCCTTTGACAAATATTTTAATGAATAGTGAGATGATAAAAAAGTTTCAAAAAGATAGTAGTATGAATACATTTATTGAGCAAATTGATGCATCTATAAATATGCTTTCAAACTCTTATGAAGATTTATCATATCTTTTAACTTCGGATACAATCTCATATAAACCTAAAAAAGTAGATTTAAAAGCTTCATTAATTGAGAGAATAAATTTCTTTTCAACAATTAGTAAAGTAAATTTTAAAAAAATTCAAGCACAAATTGATAAATCTATTTATGTTTATATAAATGATATAGAGCTTGAAAGAATTATAGATAATAACTTATCAAATGCTATAAAATATGGTTATAAAGATAAGAGAGTAGATGTAGTTTTATTAGAAAATGAAAAAGAGGCTATTTTAGAGTTTAGAAGTTTTGGGAATGAGATAAAAAATAAAGATATTATATTTAATAAAAATCATCGAGAAGATGAAGCGAAAAGAGGTCTTGGTTTAGGTCTTTTTATGGTTAGCAATATATGTATTAAAAATAGTATTAGATATGATGTTTATTATAAAAAAGGACAAAATATATTTAGATATATTTTTAAAAAAATTTAAATATTTTAAAAATCTTACATTTTTCTTACATTTCTTTTATATAATATCCGCCACACAGGAGAAATTATCTATATAAATAGTTTTCGGGGAATATTTTATATCAATTTTTTAAGCATCTCAATTTTTGGGATGCTTTTTTATTTATTGGCAAAAAAAATATTTTGGATATAATAGACCAAAAATTTTTAGGAATATTATGGAAAAGCGACTTGTAAAAATTATAAAAGAGGCTGGAAAAATACTAAAAGATGGTTACTATTCAAAAAAAGATGTAAACTTTAAAGCTAAAAAAGATTTAGTTACAAAATATGATTTGGCAGTTGAAGAGTTTTTAAAAAAAGAGTTTAATAAATATTTTAAAGAGTTTAATATTATTGCTGAAGAGTCAGATAATAGCTTAGTTGAATTTGGTAGTTCAATTATAATAGACCCAATAGATGGAACAACAAATTTTGTAAATAAAGTACCTCATACTGCAATTTCAGTTGGAGTTTATAAAGATAAAAAACCTTATATTGGAGTTGTTTATAATCCTATTTTAGATGAGTTATATTTTGCTAAAAATAAAAAAGGTGCATTTTTAAATGGTAAAAAAATTAAAGTTAGTATTGAAGATGATTTACAAAAATCACTTCTAGCTACAGGATTTCCATATAGTAGTGGTGAGAATACAAAAGATTTAAAAGATGTGATAAAAAAAATTGAGAATATCTTACCAGAGTGTCAAGATTTAAGAAGACTTGGAAGTGCATCTATTGATTTATGTATGGTTGCAAAAGGTGTTTATGAGGGTTATTATGAGATGAATTTAAAACCTTGGGATGTTAGTGCTGGGATTATAATTTTAAGTGAAGCTGGTGGAACTGTTTCAAATATTGCTGGGACAACTTATGATATGTTTAAGGATAAATATATAGTTGCAACAAATGGAAAAATTCACGATAGGCTTTTAAGCAAACTAGATATTTAGCTACTTTTGGCTAAAATCTTATATTTTTAAAAATGATTTAAGGATTTTTTATGTGTGGAATAGTTGGTTATATAGGAAAGTATGATACTTGTAAAATTTTATTGGATGGATTAAAAGAGTTAGAGTATAGAGGTTATGATAGTGCTGGAATTGCTGTTTTAAATGATAATGGAATTGATGTTTTTAAAGCAGTTGGTAAACTTGTAAATCTTGAAGATAAAGTTAATGAGAGTAAAAAAGATAGATATAACCTTGGAATTGGACATACTAGATGGGCAACTCATGGTAAGCCAACAGAAGTAAATGCTCATCCTCATTTGGGGCAATACTCTTATGTTGTTCATAATGGAATTATAGAAAACTACAAAGAGTTAAAAGAGGAGCTTATATCTTTGGGACATAAATTTGTATCTCAAACAGATACAGAGGTTATTGTTCATCTTTTTGAGCACTACAACAATAAATTAAAAGATCCAAAAAAATCGTTTCAAGAGACTATAAAAAGGCTTGAAGGAGCATATGCTATTTTATTAATCACAAAAGATGAGCCTGAGAAAATATTTTTTTATAAACTTGGAAGTCCAATGATTGTTGGGCATGGAATAGAAAAAGATGAAGTTTTATTTGCATCTTCTGATTCTGCACTTATAGGATTTGCAAGTGATGTTGTATATCTTGATGATAAAGTTGGAGGAGTTGCTTCAAAAAATGGAATAGAGTTTTTTTGTAAAAATGTTGTTTGGTCAAAACTTCCTACATCAAAACAGTTTGCTCAAAAAGATGGTTTTAGATATTTTATGGAAAAAGAGATTTATGAACAAAGTGTTGTTGTAAGTGATTGTATGTTAGGTCGTGTGAAAGATAATGAGATAAATTTTGATGAGATAGACTCAAAAATATTAGATGGTATAAATGAGATTAAAATTTGTGCTTGTGGAACTTCATATCATGCAGGACTTACATCTTCATATCTTTTTGAAAGAGTTTCAAAAATAAAATGTAGTGTTGAAGTTGCAAGTGAATTTAGGTATAAAGATCCACTTTTAACAAAAGATACACTTTTTGTTGTAGTTTCTCAAAGTGGTGAGACAGCAGATACTTTGGAAGCTTTAAAAATGGCAAAAAAAGCTGGACTTAAAACATTGGTTGTTTGTAATGTTGATAACTCTTCAATGACAAGAGTTGCAGATTTTACAATTTTAACAAGAGCTGGAATAGAAAAAGGAGTAGCTTCAACTAAAGCATTCTCTACTCAAACAGTTGTTTTATGGATGTTAAGTCTATATTTTGCTCAAATTAGAAAAACAATATCAAAAGATAAGCTTGAAAATGAGGTTAATACTTTAAGAGAGGTTCCAAAATCTTTAAAAGTTCATGAAAATATTCATGAAAAAGCAAAAAGATTATCAAAAAGATATCTTCATGGTCATGGATTTTTCTTTATAGGAAGAGATGTATTCTATCCTTTGGCTCTTGAGGGTGCATTAAAACTTAAAGAGATCTCATATCTACACGCTGAGGGTTATGCAGCTGGTGAGATGAAACATGGACCAATTGCTCTTGCAGATCCTGAACTATTTACAATTGCACTTATGCCAAAAAATATGTTATATGACAAAATAAAATCAAATGTTGAAGAGCTAAGTGCAAGAGATAGTACAATTTGTGCAATATCTTCACAAGATTTTGAACTAGCAGATGATTTTATAAAAATAGATGATTGTGAACACTATATGCTTGAGTTCTTTGAGATGTTAATTGTTCTTCAACTTTTATCTATGGAGATATCAATAAGACTTAAAAATGATGTAGATATGCCAAGAAACCTTGCAAAATCAGTAACAGTTGAGTAGATGAAAAAATATCTCTCCTACATACTTCTAATCTCATTGGCATATTTGCTTTATGTAAATGAGGACTCTAAGTATATAGTTGCTGGAGTTGCCGTTTTTATAATTGGTATGCAATTTATGGAGGATGGATTTAAATTTTTTAGTGGTGGAATTTTAGAAAAACTAATAGCAAATAGCACAAATACAAACTCAAAAGCCATCTTTTTGGGAATAACTGCAACCGCAATTTTACAAAGCTCATCTTTAATTGCAATTATTGTAATCTCATTTTTATCTGCAAAAATCATCTCACTTGCAGGTGCACTAGGAGTTGTATTTGGATCAGCAGTTGGAACAACTGCTACAACTTGGATTGTCTCAACACTTGGTGTTAAGATTGATATAGCTGCTTTTGCTCTTCCTATGATAATTTTTGGTGTAATTTTTAGATTTTATAAAAATAGAAATTTTCAAGGATTTGGAAATATTCTTTTAGGTCTTGGATTTATCTTTTTGGGTATTGGATATATGAAAGATGGATTTGAGGATTTAAAACAAGGAATAAATTTAGCTCAATTTGCAATTGATGGATATGCTGGAATTATAGTTTATACTCTTATTGGAGCTGTTGCAACAGTTATTATTCAATCAAGTAGTGCAACAATGGCACTAACTGTAACAGCTTTGGTAACGGGTCAAATTGTATATATAAATGCTATGGCAATAGCAGTTGGAGCAAATATAGGAACAGCAACAACTGCAGCTTTAGGAGCTATAGTTTCAAATGCAAATAGCAAAAGAATGGCAGTTGGATTGTTTATATTTAAAGGAATCACCGCTGTTATTACTTTAGCCTCTTTATATCTTATGATTGATTTTGTTGATTATATATCAAAATATTTGGGAATAAAAAGTGATGACTGGGCTATGAAATTAGCAGTTTTTCATACTTTATTTAATTTAGTTGGTCTTTTGATTTTCTCATTTTTTATTCCAAAGCTGGTAATTTTTCTTAAAAAACTATTTGTTGAAGAGAAAGAGAGCTATATTACTAAACCAAAATTTCTTGATATGGAAGTAGTTGCAGTACCATTTGCAGCGCTGAAAGCTACAAGAAAAGAGACTATTCATTTATATGATAATGCAAGTGAAGTTTTAAGTCACGCAATTATGCTTCATAGACATAGATATTTAGGGAAAAAAGATATTGATAAAATTGTAAAAGAGTCATCTGATATTATTGATTTAAATATAGATGAGTTTTATGAAAGTAGAATAAAATCTTTATATAGTGATATTATAGATTACTCTACATATTTTATAAGTGAGCTTGATGATGAAAAAAAACTATATTTGAATGATTTAAGAAATGCTTGTAGAGATATAGCTGAATCTGTAAAAAATACAAAAGAGCTTCAAAAAAATGTAAGAAAGTATATATCAAGTAATAATAGCTATATAAAAGATGAATATAACTTTATTAGAGAAGCAATAGCAAAGAGTATAAACACTATAAATGAGATGAAAAATAGTAAAGATGATATAGATGTTTTATCAAAATCAGAGCTATTAAAAGAGTATTTAAAAGGGTTAGATGTAATAGCAACTAGAAGAATTGATATATTAATTAGAGAGAAAAGAATTGATAAAAAGATGGCAACAAGTCTTTTAAATGATAGTTATCATGCTAATTTAATAATTAGTCGATTAATAAGCGTATCAAAAGTTTTATGGATTCAAGATTTAACTATTAAAGAGTTAGGAGAAGATTAAAGTTAAAAGATGAGCTAAATATATTAAAGAATTTTAGAAAACAGTTAAAAGAAAAAAGTAGATAAAAGAAATATTTAGCTAAAATTCTAAACTTTTTGCTATTTGTAGCAAATCGAACTCTTTAAATTTTTATTTTAATTCTTATAAAAGACAAAATGGAAAACAAAAGATGGAAAACAACTCAAGCAAAGCTTGTGGAAAACAAAGGATGGAAAACAAAAATGGAAAAAAAATCACAATACTTATTTACAAGTGAAGTAGTAAGCCCTGGACACCCTGATAAATGTGCTGATATTATTGCAGACTCAATAGTTGATAGATTAATTATTGAAGATAGTAACAGTAGAGTTGCAAGTGAAGTTTTTGTAGCTGGAAAGCATGTTGTTATTGGTGGTGAAGTAAAATCAAATGCAAAATTATCACAAAATGATTATGAAAAGATTGTAAAAGATGCATTAGCAAAAATTGGATACGATGGAAAAAGTGCCTTTACAAAAGAGCAAGCACTTCATCCAGATGATGTAAAAGTTCAAGTTTTATTAAATCAACAAAGTCCTGATATAAGTCAAGGTGTTGATCAAACAACTGGAGAGATAGGTGCTGGAGATCAAGGTATTATGTTTGGATTTGCCTCTTGTGAAGCTGCTGAATTTATGCCTTCAGCAATTGTTTATGCAAGAAGACTTTGCGATACAGTTTATAAATATGCTTTAGAGCATAAAGATAAATTTGGTGTTGATATCAAAACTCAAGTTACAGTTGATTATGGAACAAAAGAGAATTTTGAAAATTGTAAACCTCAAAAAATTCATACAATTGTAGTTTCAGCCCCATCAAATGAGAGCTTAAAAATCGAAGAGGTAAGAGCAATTATTCAAGAGTTAATTGATAACTCTGGTCTGCCTGATAAGCTTTATGATAAAAATAGCACAATTATTCATATTAACCCAACAGGAAGATATGTAAATCATAGTTCACTTCATGATAGTGGATTAACTGGAAGAAAACTAATTGTTGATAGTTTTGGAGGATATGCACCAATTGGTGGTGGAGCACAATCTTCAAAAGATTATACAAAAGTTGATAGAAGTGGACTTTATGCAGCACGATGGATTGCAAAACATATAGTTGCTGCAAATTTAGCTAAAAAAGCAATTGTACAAATATCTTATGCAATTGGTGTAGCACGTCCTACTTCAGTTGCTGTTGATACAATGGGAACATATACAAAATATAATGATGATATCTTATCTTCATTTGTAATGGAAAATTTCCCTTTAACTCCAAGATGGATTACAGAAAAATTTAAATTAGATAAACCATCAAAAGATAGTTTTTTATATGCAGATGTAGCTGCGCGTGGACAAGTTGGACAGCCTGATTATCCATGGGAAAAACTTGACGAAATTGAGAAATTTAAAAATATTTAGTAATATTTGAATATAATATCGCTTTAGAAAAATAAGGAGAGGGTTGTGGATTTAAAAAACCTATTTAGTAAAATTTCATTTGATAATAAAGATAAAGAGCAAGCAAAAAAGAGTGAAGCTCCAAGTCACTGGATAAAATGTTCTAGTTGTAACGCTTTAATGTTTATCAAAGAGATAGAAAATCAAGATAATGTTTGCCCAAAATGTGGTTTTCATTTAAGAGTTGGTGCAAAAAGAAGAATAGAGATTTTAGCAGATGAAAATAGCTTTGTAGAGTTTGATTCGAATCTAAAACCAAATGATCCTTTAAAATTTGTAGATAAACTTTCATACAAAAAAAGAGTTGAAGATGGACTTGCAAAAACAGGAAGAGTTTCAAGTGTTATTAGTGGTGAGTGTACAATTAACTCAATTCCTGTTCAGCTTGTAGTTTTTGATTTTGCATTTATGGGTGGAAGTTTAGGTAGTGTTGAGGGTGAAAAAATTGTAAGAGCCGTAAATAGAGCTATTGAAAAAAGAGAGGCTGTTATAATTGTATCAGCATCAGGTGGTGCTAGAATGCAGGAGTCAACTTTTTCTTTAATGCAAATGGCAAAAACAAGTGCAGCTTTAAAAAGACTTGATAGCGAAAAACTTCCTTATATCTCAATTTTAACAGATCCTACAATGGGTGGAGTTTCTGCTTCATTTGCATTTTTGGGTGATATTATTATGGCAGAGCCAGGTGCTCTTATTGGATTTGCTGGTCAAAGAGTTATTAAGCAAACTATTGGTGCTGATCTGCCTGAAGGTTTCCAAAGAGCTGAATTTTTATTAGAAAAAGGTTCAATTGATATGGTTGTAAATAGAAAAGATATGAAAAAGACTATTTCAGATCTTCTTACAATTTTTGGACAAAAGAAAATTAGCTAAAATGCTCTCAAATTTAGAAAAATCTTTGGGTTATGAACTCAAAGATTTTAACTTGCTTTATCTTTTATGCGATTATGAAACATTGATTAAAAAAAAATTAAGCTTAGAAGATTTTGTTAAAAAAGTAAAAAATAGCAAAGCAGTTCTTTTGCAATATAGAGATAAAAATTCAAGTTTAGATATTCAAAAAAAGAACTTAATATATTTAAAACAGAATCTAAATATTCCAATAATTATAAATGATAAACTAGACTTAATTGATTATGCAGATGGTCTTCATATAGGACAAGAGGATATCTCTTTAATTAATAAAGATAAAAAAATAGCTGTTAAACTTTTAAGAGCAAAAATAAAAGATAAACTTTTAGGGCTTTCAACTCATAATGAATTTGAAATTTTAGAGGCAAACAATCTTGAACTTGATATGATTGGACTTGGAGCTTACAAAACTACAAACACAAAAGATATATCAAATATTTTAGGTGAAAAATTAAGTTATCTTGCAAAAATATCAAAACACCCAGTTTGTGCAATTGGTGGAGTTAATGTTGAAGATAAGATAGAAAATGTTAGATTTAACTGTGTTGGAAGTGGTTTTTTAAATTGAAAATAGATATTTATATGATTGCAAAGGCATCAAATGATGATTTTGATAAATTAATAAATGATTTCATAAAGATGTCAAGTAAATACTCAAAGATAAATATTCACTATATTTTTAATAATGAGATATCAAAAGCTCAAAATATAAGTCAAGAAGAGGCACAAAAAATCTACACAAAAACTTATCAACCATATTTAAAAGGTTATAATGTTGCTCTTGATGTTTTAGGAAAAAATATCGATACTTTCGCCTTTTCAAATCTTTTAGAAAATAAAATGCAAATAAACTTTTTTATTGGTGGTGCATACGGTTTTCAAAGAGAGTTTTTAGATCTTTGTGATACTACAATTAAACTTAGTAATTTAACATTTGCTCATAAATTGGCAACTTTGGTTTTAAGTGAGCAGATATTTAGAGGATTAACTATTATAAACAATCATCCATATCATAAGTAATTTATAAAGTTTTAAGTATAATAAACATCTAAAAATAAAGAAAAGGAAGAGAACCTATGGGTCTTAAAAATTATATCATTGCTACAATTTTGTTTATGGTTATTGTATATGGCTTTGTACATAGCCTAGAATTAGGGGAATATACTCTTACAATGTTTGGAAACTCTTTAACTCTACCAGTTTCGCTTTGGATTGTTGTTCCAATACTATTTTTATCTGTTATGACCTATTTGCATATTATTTTTTATGCAATTGTTATTAGCTTTAAAAATAGATTTGTAAGACAAGATATAAAATCTACATTTGATTTAATAAAATCAAAATTAATTCAAGATGATAAAAAAGTATCATTTATCACAAAAGATTTTAAAGAGTTATCAAATGTTTTACATAATGTTGATTTTGAACTAAAAACAACAACATTAAACGCTTCAAATGAAGATATAAAAGATATATTGCATACTATAAATGAGATTGAAAATGGTCTATATGTAAAAGATTTAAAAAGCACAAAAGGTTCAAAACTATTTGAAAAAAATATAAAAAACAGAATTGCAAATGATGCTGATTTTGCTCTTGAAGTTGTAAAAAGAAAAGATAAATATGGTTATGAACTACAAAAAGAGGCTCTTTTAAAAGTTATTTCAGATAAGAGTTTAACAACTGTTAAAAAAGTTTATAATGAAGTTAAATTAGATAAAGAGTTAGCTTGTGCAATTTTGAAAAAAGATGTTCAAACAGATGATTTCTCTTTAGGATATGAAGAGATTATAAAGATATTAAAAGATTTAAATTTATCTAAAGATGAGTATATTAAATTTGCAAAACTTTATGAAGATAGTGAAAAACCAGATACTTTAATAATGCTTTTTGAAAAACTTTCAAGCCAAAATGAAGATGCAACAGAAGCTTACTTATATATTTTAAATAAATTTGAGATGATAGATAAATTAAGAGAGTTTTTAGTTGGTTCTGCTGAAGATGAGTATGTAGCATTTAAGGCACTTTTAGATTTAAAAGATGCAGGGAAACACTACAATTTAGATAATATCTCTTATAAATAATGAAAAAAAAACTTGATTTTTCAAAACCTCTAGTGGTTTTAGCACCACTTGCTGGTTATACAGATTTACCTTTTAGAAGTGTTGTTAAAAAGTTTGGAGCAGATCTTACTATTTCAGAGATGATAAGCTCAAATGCTTTGGTTTATAAAAGTGCAAGAACACTTAAAATGGTAGAAAAAGCTCCTAGTGAAGATCCATATTTTGTTCAAATTGCTGGAAATAGTGTTGATTTAGTTAAAGCTGCAGTTGAGATTTTAAATGATGTTGATGGAATTGATGGAATTGATTTAAACTGCGGTTGTCCTGCTCCAAAAGTTTTTAATCATGGAAGTGGTTCAAACTTACTTGGTGATTTAAAAAAGCTTGAAGAGATTTTAAGTACTATTAAAAAATACTCAAAAAAAGAGTATACAAGTGCAAAAGTAAGGCTTGGAGTTAATGAAAAAATTCCAGTTGAAATAGGAAAAGTAGTTGAAGCTTGTGGAGTTGATTTTGTATCAGTTCATGGAAGAACAAGAGCTGGAAAATATAAAGCCCCTGTAGATTATGATGCAATTAAACAGATGAAAGAGGCTATTTCAATTCCTGTTATTGCAAATGGCGATATAAAAGATTATAAAAAAGCAAAAGAGGTTTTAGAGTACACAAAAGCAGATGGTGTTATGATAGGACGAGGTGCTATTGGTAAACCTTGGGTTTTTTATCAATTAAAACATGAGCTTGAAGATATTGACAACTCTATTAAAAAAGAGATTATTTTAGAACACTATGACAAAATGCTTGAGTTTCACGGAGATTATGGTGCTATAATTTTTAGAAAATTGTTACACGCTTATTCAAAAGGTTATACAGGAGCAAATGAGTTTAGAGATTTAGTAAATCAAGTAAGCGATAAAAATATAATGAGAGATTTAATAGAGAGCTTTTTTAAAATTTAATTTGATTAAAAAGTTATTTAGATAAAATATCGCATTTTTACAATAAAAAATTTAAAAGGAAAAAAATTTTTGACACAGCAATATTTTGAATTAGAGATTTTCCCTCAAAAAAATTATGATGTTTTTTTAGATTTAGTAGAGAGTATAGTTGAAGATGCTATTGAAGAGAGTGAAAAATCAATTATTATTAGAAGTGAAGATAGTTTAGAAGATATAAAAGAGGCTATAGAAAAGTTTAGTAAAGCCATAGATGTAGAGTGCCAAATCTTTTACGAAAAAAAAGATGCAGTTGATTGGATAAAAAAATATCAAGACTCTATAAATCCAGTTGAGGTTGGTAATTTTTATGTAAGACCATCTTGGGTAGAGAAAAAAGATGGAAAAATAGATATTCTAATAGACCCAGCACTTGCATTTGGTTCAGGTCATCACGAAACAACTTCATCATGTATTTTGGCAATTGATGAGTTTGTAAAAAAAGATGATACATTACTTGATGTTGGAACAGGAAGTGGTATTTTAGCAATTGCAGCAGCAAAAAAAGGTGCAGTTGTTGATGTTTGTGATACTGATGAGATTTGTATAGAGAGTACTCAATCAAATTTTACTTTAAACGGTGAAAAAATAAATGATTCATGGATAGGTTCTGTAAATATTACAAATAAAAAGTATGATGTTGTAGTAGCAAATATTATTGCAGATATTTTAGTTATGATTTCAAGTGATTTAAAATCAAAATTAAAAGAAGATGGAATTTTAATTTTATCTGGAATATTAGACAAGTATGAAGGTAGAGTAAAAAGTAGTTTTAGCGATTTAAAAGTTTTAAAAGTAGTTCAAAAAAATGAGTGGATAACACTTATTCTACAAAATAGTAAGGAGATCTAATTTATGAATAAACAACAAAATAACAACTCAAACAAAAATCAAAATAGTAACAACAATAACAATAACAACAATTTTTTTAACAATAACCCACTTTTGATTTTTGTTGCATTCTCTTTAATCACAATTTTTGTGTTTAAAACAATTTTCCCTGATAGTGAATCAGGTGCAACAAATTCACAAATGCAATCTTATGGAAGTAGTTCTAATAAAACTGTTCCATATTCAGAACTTAAAAAATTAATTTCTAGTGGAAAAATAGAGTATGTAGGTATTGGAAATACTCAAATTAGAGCTATTAGCAAAAATGATGGTATGCAAAGAGTTACATATACAGCTAGAAGAGTTGTTCCAGATGAGACACTAATTAGTGAATTAGAGAAAAAGGGTATTTCATATGGTGGAATAAATGAAGAGAATGTTTTATCTGATATTCTTTTTGGATGGGTTTTACCTATATTTTTATTCTTTGCAATTTGGATGTTTTTGGTTAAAAGAATGCAAAAATCTATGGGTGGTGGAAGCGGAGGAATTCTTGGAATTGGAAGTTCAAAGAAGATGATTAACTCTGAAAAACCAAATGTAAAATTTGATGATATGGCTGGAAATAAAGAGGCAAAAGAAGAGGTAAGAGAAGTAGTTGATTTCTTAAAAGACCCAGAAAGATATGTAAGACTTGGTGCTCAAATTCCAAAAGGTGTATTACTTGTAGGTCCTCCAGGTACAGGTAAAACACTTTTAGCAAAAGCAGTTGCTGGAGAGGCTGATGTTCAGTTCTTATCAGTTTCTGGATCTGCATTTATTGAGATGTTTGTTGGAGTAGGTGCAAGTAGAGTGCGAGATTTATTTGAACAAGCAAAAAAAGTAGCTCCTGCTATTATTTTTATTGATGAGATTGATGCTATTGGTAAAAGCAGAGCTAGTGGCGGACCAATGGGTGGAAATGATGAGAGAGAGCAGACTTTAAATCAACTTTTAGCAGAGATGGATGGATTTTCTACTGAAACAGCTCCTGTAATAGTTCTTGCAGCTACAAATAGACCAGAAGTTTTAGATCCAGCACTTTTAAGACCAGGAAGATTTGATAGACAAGTTTTAGTTGATAAACCTGATTATGAAGGAAGAATTGAGATTTTAAATGTACATATAAAAGATGTAAAAGTAGCAAAAGATGTAGATTTAAAAGAGGTTGCTAAAATGACAGCAGGTCTAGCTGGTGCTGATTTAGCAAATATTATAAATGAAGCTGCACTTTTAGCAGGTAGGGCAAACAAAGATCAAGTAGAACCAAGTGATTTTAAAGAGGCTGTTGAGAGACAAATAGCTGGACTTGAAAAAAAATCAAGAAGAATATCTCCAAAAGAGCGAAAAATAGTTGCATATCATGAAAGTGGACATGCAGTTATGGCTGAAATTACAAAAGGTGCTAAAAAAGTAAATAAAGTATCTATTGTTCCAAGAGGACTTGCAGCGCTTGGATATACACTAAATACTCCTGAAGAGAATAAATATTTAATGCAAAAACATGAGCTAATAGCTGAAGTTGATGTTTTACTTGGTGGAAGAGCTGCTGAAGAGGTATTTATAGGAGAGATTAGTACAGGTGCTGGAAATGATTTAGAGAGAGCTACAAATATTATTAAGTCTATGGCAACTATTTATGGAATGAGTGATATAGCTGGGCTTATGGTATTAGAAAGAAGAACAAATCAGTTCTTAGGTGGACAAACTCAAAAAGATTTCTCAGATGCTATGGCAAAAGATTTAGATGATCATGTAAAAACTACTTTAAATGAAAGATATCAAGTTGTGTTGCAAGCTTTAAGAGATAACAAAGATGCAATTGAACAAATGACTTCTGAGCTACTTGAAATAGAGGTACTTACAGGTGAAAGAGTTAGAGAGATTATAAAAGAACATGGTGGAAAAGTTTTCGAGGATGAAGATTTGCATAGTGATGCTTTGAATAAGGATAGTGCAGAAGTAAATAAAGATTCAAAAACAAAATCAAATATTGATTCAGATGAAAGTTCAACTAATAATAAATAAAAGAGTTAAATATTAGAGGTTTTTCCTCTAATATAAATAATTTTACTAAATAATAAAAATTATCCTTGACAAAATTAAAAAAATAAATTATACTTCCAAACTTAATAAAAAAAGGAGAGTAAAATGAAAATATTTATTATTTCAAAAAGCAATTTTCTAAAAAGTGTAAACTCTTCTTTACTACTCTTAAATCTACTCAAATTTTAATTTAAAATTAAATAAGTTTCTAAAAAATCTGTTTTTCTTTTTTTATTTAAAAAAAGATATAATCAAAAGTTAATTTAAAAGGTAAATATTATGGATAAAAATAAAATTATTGTATTTGATACTACTTTAAGAGATGGAGAGCAAAGCCCTGGTTGTTCTATGAACACAGAAGAGAAATTAAGAGTTGCTTTACAGTTAGAAAAATTGGGAGTTGATGTTATTGAAGCTGGTTTTGCAGCAGCAAGTCCTGGAGATTTTGATGCAGTTACTCAAATTGCAAAAACAATTAAAAATTCAAGCATCTGTTCATTAAGCCGTGCTATTGAAAATGATATAAAACAGGCTGGTATGGCTGTTTCTCATGCTAAAAAACATAGAATTCATACATTTATAGCTACAAGCCCAATTCATATGAAATATAAATTAAAAATGTCTCCAGATGAGGTTATAAAAAGAGCTGTTAGAGCTGTAGAGTATGCAAGAACTTTTGTAGATGATGTTGAGTTCTCTTTAGAAGATGCTGGAAGAAGTGAAATTCCTTTTATGAAAGAGGTAATGGATGCGGTTATTAGTGCAGGTGCTAGAACAATTAACTTACCAGATACTGTTGGGTATAGATTACCAACAGAGTTGGGTGCAATGGTTAAAGAGTTAAGCGAATTTGCAAATAATAGAGCAATAATTTCAGTTCATAATCACAACGATTTAGGATTAGCAACTGCAAATACTTTAGCAGCTGTTTTAAATGGAGCTAGACAAATTGAAGTTACAATAAATGGATTAGGTGAGAGAGCTGGAAACTCAGCTTTAGAAGAGGCTGTTATGGCAATAAAAGTGAGAAAAGATGTTTTTGGTGATTTATATACATCTATTAATACTCCAGAGATTTATGCAACTTCAAGATTAATTGCAACAATTACAGGAGTTGAACCACAACAAAATAAAGCAATTGTTGGTAAAAATGCATTTGCACATGAGAGTGGAATTCACCAAGATGGTGTTTTAAAACATCAAGAGACATATGAGATTATGCGACCAGAAGATGTTGGAGTTATCAAAGATAGCACTTTAATATTAGGAAAACATTCAGGTCGAGCTGCATTTAAAGATAAAATTGCACAATTAGGTTTTGATAGTGTTAGCGATGATGAGTTAAATAGTGCATTTGAAAGGTTTAAAGCATTAGCTGATAAGAAAAAAGATATAACAGATGATGATGTTAGAATGTTAATCACTGATGAAGCTTTAAATCACGACAAGATTTATGACTTAGTAGGTTTACAAATAAGTGATTGCTCAGATGGTTTACCAATGGCTGCTGTTTCAATTAAGTTTGAAGATAAAATTATTAAAGATGCTGGTTTAGGTGATGGAACTATGGATGCTATTTTTAAAACAATAGATAGAATCACTGGTTTTGCAGGGGAGTTAAAAGATTATAAAGTTGTATCTGTTAGTGAAGGTAAAGATGCTTTAGCAAAAGTTACAGTTAGAGTTACTTTTGAAGATAAAAACAACTCTTTTGTAGGTCATGGATTAAGTATTGATACAATGCTTGCAACTGCAAAAGCATATATTGGAGCTTTAAACTCATATTTATCGCAAAAAAATAGACTTACTAAAAATTGTGGTCATCAAATATAAAATTTCTAAACTATGAGAGAACTAAGTAGTAAAGAAAAGATTTTAGATATATTAAAAAAAAATCAAGCAGTTGTTTTATATTTTAAAGCAGAAAACTGCTCGGTTTGTGAGGTTTTAAAACCAAAAATAGAAGAGAATATCTCAAGAAATTTTCCAAAAATTGAGAAAATAGTAGTAAATAGTAATTCAAATTTAGAGTTAGCATCTTTTTTTAATATCTTTTCAAGTCCAACAATATTGGTTTTTTTTGAAGGCAAAGAGTTTAAAAGATATAACAGAAATATAAGTTTAGATATTTTTAATAGTGAAATAAGAAGGTTATATAATATGGTTTTTGAAAATGATTAGATTTTTAATGATTTGTTTGATACTTTTTGTATTAATGCAGTTTATAAGACCACAAAAAGTTGAATTTATTGAAGATAGTAGCAAAGAGATAGTTGCTTCAAAAGAGATAAAAGATATTTTAGTGAAAGCTTGTTTTGATTGTCACTCAAATAAAATAGAGTATCCATGGTATTCAAATATTGCACCTTTTTCTTGGGTTGTCATAAGACACACTACAAATGGAGTTAGAGCTTTAAATTTTTCTAATTGGGAAGATTATAATTATATTAGGAAAGAAGAGAAGCTAAAAGCTATCTATAGAACAGTTCATGCATCTATGCCACTTCCTGCATATACATTAGTTCATAAAGATGCGGATCTTACAAAAGAAGAGAGAACTATGATTAGAGATTGGACTGGAGTTCGAAGATAGTGAGAGAAGAAGTTAGTGAACTATTAGAAAATAGAAGCGAACTTTTAACAGTTACATATTTCAAACTTCAAAAACTTTTTGAAGAGAAGTATGGAAATAATGCTTTAGTACTTATGGAGATAGGTACATTTTTTGAAGTTTATGAAGTAAATAATGATGAAGAAAAAATTGGAAAAGCAAAAGAGATAGCAGAGCTTTTAAATATTCAATTAACTAGAAAAAATAAAAATATCCTAGAAAACTCAAAAGAGAATCCTATTATGGCAGGAGTTCCTGCAATATCTTTTGAGAAACATTTAGCAAGAATTATTGCTGAGCAAAAATATACTATTGCAATTATTAGACAAAAAGGAATACCTCCAAATGTAAGTAGATACTTAGATGTGGTTGTAAGTCCTGGAACAAATTTTGATTTTGTAATTGATCAAGATGAGAATTTTATAACTTCAATTGTAGTTGATCAAATAAGAGGAAACTACTTAATAGGTTATAGTGCAATCGATGTAACAACAGCAAAGTGCTACTACAATGAAGTTTTTGGAACGAATGAAGATAAATTTTTTGCACTTGATGAGATATTTAACTATATGAATATGCATAAAACTAGTGAAGTAATAGTTACAATTGTAGATAAAAATATAAATCAAAAAGAGATAATTGATTATTTAGAATTAAGCTTTAAAAGTTACCATTTAAGAACTTATAGACCAAAGATATCATATCAAAATGAACTTTTTAAAAATGTGTTTAATATTGAATCACTTTTAACTCCAATTGAGCATTTAAATATGGAGTTAAGTCCACTTTCAAGCGAATCTTTGGCTATTTTAATTGATTTTGTATTAGCACATGATAGTGCAATTATTCAAAAACTCTCAACTCCAATAAAACTTGATGTAAGTCGATATATATATCTTGGAAATAATGCCCTAGAGCAACTAAATATTATAGACACAAGCCATAATCCAAGTTTAATAAAACTTATAAACAATACTTCAACAGCAATGGGAAAAAGAGTTTTAAAAGAGAGAGTTACAAATCCAATCAAAGATACAAAAGAGCTTTTACGAAGATATAAACTATCACTTGATTTATATGATTATCACAATCCAATTGAAAATGAATTAGCAAATATCTATGATATTGAAAGGCTTACAAGAAGAATCAAGTTAAATAGGCTTCATCCATTTGAGTTAAACTATTTATATGACTCACTACTTAGTATAAAAGAGTTAGTTAAATTTATGGAGAATTATAAATTTGTAACCCCACCTTGTAGCAGTGAAGAGATAAATATATTTTTAAACTCAATTAATAGCACATTTGATTTAAGTGTAAGTGCTAGATTTATGTTAAAAGATGTTGATACAAATATGATAACAAGTGGTATAAACTCTTTAATAGATGAGTTAAATAAAGAAAACGAAGAGCTATTTTTTAAACTTGAACTTTTACAAACTCATATATTAAGTTTTTTTAAAACAGATGAGAAGAGTTTTGTAACAATAAATCGTCTTGATAAAGAGGGTTTTTTTATATCAATTACAAAAAATAGATACAATCTTATAAAAGAGGAACTTTTAAAATCACACCTAATAATAGATGATAAACTTTTACTTTTTAAAGATTTCTCTATTAAAACACAAACAAATAATATAAAAATCTCTTGTGAATTTATGAATGATATATCTGATAAATATGTTCATAATATTAGAAAAATTGTTGAGATAAATAAGCTTGTTTTTAAAGAGAAAATAGAGGAGTTTGAGAAAAAATTTGCAACACTTTTAGAGGAGTTAGTTCTGTTTATTGCTGAAATAGATGTAACAGTTTCAAATATAAAAACAGCAAAAAAACATAACTACACTTGCCCAAAAATAGTTAAAACAAAAGATGATGAGAACTTTTTGGAGTTAATTGACTTAAGACATCCAATAATTGAGGCAAATGAAGATTATGGAGTTTATGTTCCAAATGATATTTTACTAGGAGAGCTCTCATACACTTCAAAAGATAATTTAGAAAATCTAATATATAAAAACTCAAACCCAATAAATTTACAAAACAATAAAATGCATGGAATACTTCTTTTTGGAATAAATAGCTCAGGAAAATCATCACTTATGAAAGCAATTGGAATAAGTGTGATTTTAGCTCAAGCTGGATTTTTTGTACCTTGTAAATCTATGAGATTTTCAATTTTTGACTCTATTTTTACAAGAATTAGTGGAGCTGATAATATTGCAAAAGGATTATCAAGTTTTGCAGTTGAGATGATGGATTTAAAAAATATATTTAATCGAGCAAATAAAAAATCACTAATTTTAGGTGATGAGATAAGTCATAGCACTGAGACTTTAAGTGGATTAAGTATTGTTGCAAGCTCTATTTTAAAATTGGCTAAACTTGAAGCTTTGTTTGTGTTTGCAACTCATCTTCATCAACTTCCTACAATTCCTGAGATTGAAAAACTCAAAAATATAATCTGCCTTCATTTGGCTGTTATGTATGTTGATGATGAAGATAAACTTATTTTTAATAGAAAGTTAAATTATGGAAGTGGTTCATCAATTTATGGTTTAGAGTTTGCAAAATCTTTACATATGGATAGAGAGTTTTTAAGTGTTGCAAATGATATTAGAAAAAGATTGGCAGATGATTACACAAAAGTTGAAAGAATTTCTCAAAAACAATCTTCAAAATATAATAGCAATCTCTACACAAGCACTTGTATAATTTGTGGTCGAGCTTGTGATGAGGTTCATCATATAGCTGAACAAGCAAAAGCAAATAAAGATGGATTTATAGGTCATATAAATGCAAATCATAAATACAACCTAATTCCTCTTTGTAAACTTCATCACAAAATGGTTCATGATGGAAAGATAAATGTAAATGGTTTTGTAGCAACTTCAAAAGGACTTGAGCTTCACTATACAATGATTGAAGAGTAGATTAAGTTTTAATTAGTATTTAGATAGAATCCAAACTTCAAATAGATCAAAGGGGAATTAGATTGGAAAAATTCAAAGTGAAAATTTTGGAGATAAAATCATAGAAGCTCCTCAAAATTTAGCTTATATTATTGGTTTAGAGTTTCCAGTTAATGCAAGTTTGGTTAAAGGAACTCAATCTTTATTACAAGTTAAATACTCAAATGAAAATAAAGATGAGATTATTTCAACTTTAGAAAAAGTAAAAGATTTTATTATAGAAAAACATCAAAATGAAACTACTTTTTATCAAAATAAAATTATGACAAAACAAATAGGGGGAGGTGTTTCAATCTTAGATACTCCTATAAATCAACCTAAGAAAAAACTAATAGTTGCAGTTGCATTTGTAACAGGATTTATTCTTTCAATCTTTTTAGTATTTTTCTTAAAATTTATAAAAAAAGATTAAACACTCTTTCATATTATAAAAGCTAGAATAAGCCAAAATTTAACAATTTAGCTTATTTTAGGAAAATTAAATGGACTTTTTCATTGCCACTTTTTTAAAGATGTTTTTTATTATGACACCTTTTTTTGTACTTAGCGTATTTTTAACAATTACAAGTGAAGCTACTATAAATGAAAAAAGAAAATTAGCCATAAAAGTTACTTTCTCTGTTGTTGTTATAGCTTTGATACTCTTATTTTTTGGACAACATATCTTTAAAGTTTTTGGTATTACTTTAGATGCTTTTAAAATAGGAGCTGGAGCTTTGCTATTTTTAACAGCAGTTGGACTTATTTATGGAAATAAAGATGGACAAAAACCAACAGATAAAAATCTATCTGATTTAGCAGTTGTTCCTTTAGCACTACCTATTATTATTGGACCTGGATCAATTGGAGTTTTGCTTGTTATGGGTGCTGAGTTTGATAAATTTTCAAAACTTCTTACAGGAAGTTTAGCACTTTTATCTGCAATATTATTAATAGGTTCAATGCTATATTTATCAAGTTTAATAGAGAAGTTTATAGGAAAAGATGGTTTATTAATTATCTCAAAAATTACAGGACTTTTTTTAGCAGCTTTGTCTGCTCAACTAATGTTTGATGGAATAAAAGGTTCATTAGGATTGTAGTGTTAATAAATAGTAAAATCTTAAAAAATTTATCATTTTTTATATCAACAATATTTTTAATATATCTATTTTATCTAATATATAACTCTTTTTTTATAGTTAAAAATCAGTTTATAGATATTGGAAACTCTACTTATGTAAATCAAGTAAGAGTTGATGATTTTACAAAAGAGTTGGCACAATTTTTAACAAAAGATTGCAAAAGTAGCATTTGTGAAGTGCAATCAATGCTTGATTTTGTTACAAATATTCCATATAAAATAAATGAAAATGTTGCAAAAAGTCCAAAAAAGGTTGTAGAGCAAAATTTTGGAGATTGTGATGATAAATCAAATCTTTTGATTTCACTACTAAAAGCAAAAACTTATGAAGCATATTTTGTTTTGGTTCCAAAACATATCTTTGTAGTTGTAAATTTAGAAGCCTTAAATAATAAAAAAGCTTTATATATAAATGGAAGAAGATTTTATATTTTAGAGACAACTGCAACTAATTCTAAAATTGGTTTCCCATTAAAATATAATTTAAATGAGATAGAAGCTATTGTTGATCCATTTATAAATAAAAAATTACTTATAAATAGTATTGAGTATAAATAGAGACAAAATAGATTTAATCTATCTCGTCTTATTACTTTTTAATACTCTGTTTTATCACCATTTTTTAAAATCTCTTTTGAAAATCTAACAACTTTATTTCTTCCAGTTGCTTTTGCCTCATATAAAGATATATCAGCATATTTTATACATTTCCAAAATTGATCTGTATCTGTTGGAAAGAATGAGTATCCAATACTTACAGTTTTAGAGAAGTTATCAGCCCCATAATTAAATATAATTTTTGAGAAATCTTTATTTATTTTATCTGCTAAATCTTTTGCACTCTCTTGAGTTGCATTTTTCATTAAGATTAAAAACTCCTCTCCTCCGTATCTAATTAATGTCTCATTTGCTCCTATTGATTTTTTCATTGTAATTGCAAGTTTTCTTAATATGTCATCTCCAACATCGTGTCCATAAGTATCATTTACCATTTTAAAGTAGTCAATATCTAAAAACATAATTGCATAAACAACACCATCTTTAATATCAGAAGATAGCTCTTTTTCTACAATTTCATCAAGATATTTTCTATTATAAAGTCCTGTTAAAGAGTCTGTTAGATTTTTTTGTCTTAATGCTTCCATTAAAATCTTACTCTCTAAAATTGGTTTTGTCTCTTCAAGATATTTTTTAATAATTCCAATTTTATACTTTAAAGAGTTTGATTGCTCCTCATCTTTAGAGATAATTTGTATTACAAGATTTCTTTGCTCATTTATATAAAATGGAATACAAACATAACTCTCATTGCTATTTTTACATTTTGCAACTCTACAAATTTGAGGGAAATTTTCAGATGCAACTATATTGTTTAATCTTTCAGCTCTACAAACATCTTTTATATTTTGTTTTAAATCACAACAAGCAATCATACCTTCTGTTGCAAAAATAGTTTTTCTAATATCTTTTATTAAATCAGTTTCAAATATTAAAAAATTCTCAATCTCTAATCTCTCTTTTAAAACTAAAACCAATCTATGATAGATATCATCAATAGTTAAATCATTTTCAATAGTTTTCTTATAGTGATAAATTTCACTAATATCTTCAATAATCTCTTTTGCACTTATTAACTTATCATGATTTATATTTGAAGCTCTGTTGTGAACAAATGAAGTTAAGTTTTTTTCAATTCCTGTTAGTACAGTTTCAAGTTTTTCAATTAGTTCATTTAACCAATTTGATACCTCTTTATCCTCTTTTAATACACCAGCATTTGCACGAATTGAGTAATCACCTTCGTGAACTTTTTTTAATACATTTGCTAAAGAGTCAAAAGAGTTTGTATATGGAGTTATTCTTTTTCTAATAAAAATTAAAAAAATAATTAAAAATATAGATATTGTTCCAATAATATATAATAAAACCATTATATTTGAACCTCTATCTTCGCTTATATCAAAGCTTAAAGATATAGCTCCTAAAACCTCTCCCTCTTTTGCATTGTGACATGAAAGGCAGTTTGGTTTATCTAATGATGATGCTGTATATGGAATTGTAATTCTAAGATTTGCAGTATATAAAGACTCCTCTATTACAATCTTTTCAACACCTGTTTTTAAAACTTCTAAGTCAATATCATCTCTTGGGTTTTCATTTGCCAAAGAAGAGTTTCCAAACTGTTCACTAACACTTTTTGATCTAACTAGCCATAAAGATTGTACATTTTTTAGTTGGCTTATACTATCTAAGAAGACATCTCTTTGAGACATATTACCATTTACCATGTGAGATGTAAGAGAGTTTTTAACTATATCAGCAGTCAAATAGGCTTTCTTCTTAACACCATCATATCCAATCTGTCTAGAACCAATTGCAACTAAAACAACGATAATGGAAGTTAATAATACAACAATTGAAAAGATTATAAGTGTTATTTTTGTGTTAGATCTCATTTTTTTCCTTAAAGGTCAAATAAAGGGAATATTATCTAAATTTTATTTAATAAAAAAATTATAAAATTTATTTTATGCTACTTTCTTCAATATTTTCAATAAATTCAAAACATCTTGCACTATGAAAACTTTTAAAATATTCAGGATTTTCAAATATATGATCTCTTAAACTCCAACCATCTTTCATCTGAACTAGAACATTTTTTAAAAATAGTTTATTTGTTCTATTTTCACAAATTATTGCCTTTTCATTTAAAAATAGTTTTTCAACTTCATACATTCTTTTTGTAACCATCTTATAGTTTGCAAATATTGCTATAGAAAAGATAATAAAAGCTAGAGGGAAAAAGATTTTAAAACTATTTTTTGGAGAGAATTTTCTAGTTGTAATAACAGCTATAACAAATAAAATAAAAATTGACATAGCAATATAAGGAGCTTCTAATTCTAAAAATAACATTTTACAATCCTTTAATATCTATTTGATTACCCCAATTTTCAAACAAAACATTATAGTATATAAATCTATTTTTTCAAAGTTTTTTGAAATTTTTATTTGTAAATTAAGATTTAATAAATAATTATTGGTTAAAATCAAACTTAAATTTAAAATTAAGGGTGGTACATTGTGTCATATTTCCCAGCTTTCATAAAGTTTGATGATAAAAGAGTTTTAATAGTTGGAGGAGGAAATATTGCATTAGAAAAGTTGGAGCATCTTTTAAATTTTTCAAAAAATATAACTTTAATAGCAAAAGAGTTTAATAGTGAAGTTAAACAAATAGTTGATGAGCAAAATCTTAAATTTGCAGTAAAAGAGTATGAAAAAGGTGATATAAAAGATTTTGATATTGTAATAGCGGCAGTTGATGATAAAGCACTGCAAGAGAGCATATATTTTGAAACAAGAGATTATAAAATTCTTTGTAACTGTGTAGATTATAAACAGTATTGCGATTTTATCTTTCCAGCATATATAAAACAGGGTGATTTAACAATTGCAATTTCAACAAGTGGAACTTCTCCAGCTTTTGCAAAAAATTTCAAAGAGTATATAAAAAATTTAATTCCAAGTGGTATTGAAGAGTTCTTAAAAGAGCTAAAAGAGCTACGAACTACAATGCCAAAAGGAAAAGAGAGAATGAGATTTTTAGATAAGAAAGTAAAAGATTTTTTAAAGTCAAAAGAGAGTAGATGAAAAAAGCTATTTTTATAACTATTATTTGTACATTAACACTATTTTCAAAAGGTGTTGATGATGCTGTTTATGCATTAGATAAAAAAGATTATAAAAAAGCATTTGAGATATTTTCAAAATATGCAAAATATAAAAATAGTTTTGCACAGTTTAATTTAGGAATGATTTATTACGATGGTTTGGGAAAGAAAAAAGATATAAACAAAGCAATATCTTTTTTTGATGTGTCTGCTAAAAGTGGTAACTTAGAGGCTCAAAATATGTTGGGATATATCTATTTTTATGGAAAAAAAGTTTCAAAAGATTATAAAAAAGCCCTTTTTTGGTATGAAAAAGCTAGTTTACAAGAGGATAGTTTGGCTCAATTTTATGTTGGACAAATTTATCTTTTAGCTCTTGGCGTAAAAAAAGATATAGAAAAAGCAAAAATAATGTTTGAAAAATCTTGTGAAAATGGTTATGAAAAATCTTGTTTAGAGAGAGATAAACTAGATTAAACTACATAAACCAATTTAAATCTTCTCTTAAATTTACAACATCTCCTACAATAATTATCGCTGGAGTTGGCATATCTTTTGCTTTTAAAACAATATTTTCTATATCTCCAGTTACAACTTTTTGATTTTTTGTTGTTCCATTTGAAATAACCGCACAAGGTGTATTTTTATCTTTTCCAATCTCGATTAATTTTTTACTAATTAACTCAATATTATGCAAACCCATCAAAAAAACTATAGTTTCATTACTTTTAAAACTACTCCAATCAATAAAGCAGTTTGATTTGTTTTGTGCTTCATGACCAGTAACCACTCTAAAAGAGCAAGTAAGACCTCTTTGAGTTACTGGAATTCCAGCATATGCAGGTACACTTATACTTGAAGTAATTCCTGGAATTATCTCAAAAGCTACACCACGCTCTTTTAAGTATAAAGCCTCTTCTCCACCTCTTCCAAAAACAAAAGGGTCACCACCTTTTAATCTAACTACTATTTCATATTTTTTACTAGCTTGATAAATTATCTCATTTATCTCATCTTGTGAGTTTAAATGATTTCCAAACTCTTTTCCTACAAAAATAAGTTTAGCATCTTTTTTTGCAAGTTTTAAAATCTCTTTATTTGCTAATTTATCATAAATTATTACATCTGCTTTTTTTATAATATTGTGTGCTTTCATAGTTAAAAGCTCAATATCACCAGGACCAGCACCTGTTAAATATACTTTACTCATCTATTACCTTAATAAAATCTTATAAATATTATAAATATTTCTGAAGATAGACTTTTATCAAAATAGAACTTAAAGAGATATTTGATTAAACTTAAAATAAAAAATAAAAGAGCTTATATGAATAAAGAGTTACTAAAAGATATTGCAAAAAAATCTATAAAAAGTAAATTTGATAATAAAATTAAAATAGATAAAGAAAAACTTTTAAAAGAGTTTAGCTTTTTAAATGAAAAAAGAGCAACTTTTGTAACCTTAACTTTAAATGGTGAGTTAAGAGGGTGTATTGGAAGTTTAGTTGCAACTAAAACTTTACTTGATGATTTAATTTCAAACTCTTACATGGCTGCATTTGAAGATCCTAGATTTTTTGAGCTAAGAGCTGAAGAGTTTCAAAAAGTAGATATAGAGATATCACTTTTAACAAAACCTAAAAAGATTGATTATCTTGATTTAAATGATTTAAAAAAACAAATTATTCCAAATAAACATGGTGTTATTTTAGAATTTAAAGCTAAAAGAAGCACTTTTTTACCACAAGTTTGGCAACAGTTACCAAATTTTGATGATTTTTTCTCACAATTGTGTTATAAAGGTGGTTTTGAAGTTGATGAAAATTTCAGACCAGATATCTATATTTATGAGGTTGAGAAGATAAAATGAGTATTAGAAAAAGTGTAGTTAGTGGAAGCTTTTATCCAAATGAAAAAAAAGAGTTACTAAAATATTTTGAAAAGTTTAATCAAGAAAAGAGTAGTGATTTAAATTTAAAAGATATATCTGCAATATTAGTTCCACACGCTGGATATATTTATAGTGGTTTTACAGCTAATAAAGCTTTTAAAGTAGCATCTTTAAAAAACTATAAAAAAGTTGTTATTATTGGACCTTCTCATAAAGTTTGGTTCAAAGGTGCAAGTATATCTTTATATGATTTTTATGAGACACCATTTGGAAATTTAAAAGTAGATTTAGAGTATTCAAAAGAGTTATTAAAAACTTTTGATTTTTTAACTTTTGAAGAGGAGTGTAGTTTTGAACACTCAACAGAGGTTCAAGCTCCATTTTGTAAATACTATTTTAATAGTGCAAAAATAGTAGAGATAATTTATGGTGATATCTCAAGTGATGATTTAGTAAAACTTTATGAATATATACTAAAAGATAGCAATAATCTTTTGGTAATTAGCTCAGATTTAAGCCACTTTTACTCTTTAAATGATGCTATGAAACTTGATATAAATTGTTTAAATGCAGTTAAAAATTTTGATTTAAAATCTTTAGAGTTTTGTGAGGCTTGTGGAAAAACTGCAATTGAAGCAATAATAAAATTAGGAATAAAACAAAATTTAAAATCCAAACTTCTACACTACTGTACAAGTGCTGATATCTCAAATGATAAAACGAAAGTGGTAGGATATACAAGTGCAATTTTTACAAAAGAATAATTTACAAATAATCTTAAAATTACAAGATGGTTACCATTTAATAACATCTTGATTACAACTCATTTTTTATCAAGCTAGTTTAAAATCTTTAGGATATATTTTCCAAAAATTAGAATTTTAGGAAAAGTATATGAAAAATTTAAAATTAAGAAACAAAATATTTTTAATTTTAGTTCTTCCAATGATTGCGATTTTGACTCTTACATCTTTTTTAATTGTTGAAAAAATAGAAAATGTTTCAAATATGAAAAAAACATCAAAATATATAAATTTTACGGTTGAGATATTAAAAGTTTTAAAAAATCTACAAATTGAAAGAGAAGTTGCAATTTCATATTTAAATAGCTATGGAGCAAATAAAGAGGTTTTAGATAAGCAGATAAATCTTAGTTTAAATAGTGAAAAAGAACTGGAAGATTTTATAAATAATTTTAATTTAGCAAAAAATGATTCTCATCTTTTAGAAAAAATTGAGATTTTGAAAAATAGTTTAACTTTGTTGAAAGAAAAGAGAGAGAATATATTTAAACAGAGTATTGATAGTAAAGCTATTGAAACTTTTTATAATGAAATAATTTTAGATTTAATCTCTTTTTTCGATGAGTTAATAGTATATTCAAATAGTAAAGATCTTTTAAACGCATCTCAAACATATATTTTGAGCGTTAAGATTATAGAAAAAATATATCAAGAGAAGAGTTTGGTTAGTAATATTTTTAAATATAAAAAGATTTTAAATGATGATTATAATAGATTTATCTCACTACTTACTTTTCAAGATGAAAATATTAAAGAGTTGGAAAAAAATTTAACACAAAATCAATTGGATTTTTATAATTTACAAACTAAAAATAAAGCATTTTTAAATATAGAAAATTTAAGAGAAGTTATATTTTTAAAAGCAAAAAAAGATGAGCTTATAAATATCATGATACAAGGCTTTGGCTTTGGTGGATTAATTTATCACTACAATAATTTGATTTTGACAAATGATGAAAATATCTTAAATAAAATTCAAAGTGATCACACAAAAATATTAAGAGCAATAAGAGAGTATAGAAAATTTGCCTTACAAGATGATGAGAAAAAGTTTTTAGCAGATATTCAAAATAGTATTGATTTATACATGGAAAGAGCTTTTATGAGTGATTATATAAGTGATACAAAAAGTATTGATAAAAAAACTTTAGATGCTTTTGATTTTTTATCAAAAAATATTTATGGATCTGATTTAAAAGTATGGATAGATAGTTCAAATGAGAAGATTTTGGTTTTTATGGGATTACAAAATAGAGTATTAGAAGATACTCTTAAATATATTGAAAACAAAACTATCAAACTTGATAAACAGATAATTTTATTTATAATATTTTTAATAGCTTTTATTTTAACTATTTTTATAGTAATTTTATTAATGACAAGTAACATCACAAAAGCTATTAAAAAATTTGAGAATAATTTAAATCAATTTTTCTTTTACTCAATGAAAGAGAAAGATGAGATTAAATTAAATCAAATTAGTGGAAAAGATGAGTTTGCTTTAATGACAAAAAATATGAATGAGCAGATTTTAAAAATTGATAAGATTACAAAAAATGATAAAGAAGTAATTTTAAAAATTACAGAAGTTATGCAAAGAGTAAATTTGGGATATTTTAATGTTTCAATAGAGGCAAAATCATCTACAAAAGAGCTTCAAACTTTAGTTGAGATTATAAATAAAATGTTAGAAAGCACAAGAGTTAAACTTGATAGTATAAATCTTTTATTAAATCAATATAGTAGGGGTAATTATGAGTTTAAATTAGAAGATTATCAAACAAAAACTATGCAAGGAGATTTTGGAATACTCTATAAATCTACTACTTTTTTAGCAAAAACTATATCTTCTTTAATATCTATGATTGAAAATGCAGGAGAAAATCTTGAAAAAAATACAAAAATCTTAGCTAACTCTTCAAATGAGCTTGCAATATCATCTTCAAATCAAGCTATATCTTTGAAACAAACATCATCCTCGCTTGATCAAATAACACAAAATATAAAACACAACAATGAAAATATTAGTAAAATGAATCAAATTTCAGATGAGTTAAGTAGTGCTGCACAAATTGGAAACAAAGCTGCTAAACAGACATTTGTTTCAATGGATGAGATAAGTAAAAAAGTAAAAGCTATAAATGAAGCAATTGTTATTATTGATCAAATAGCATTTCAAACAAATATTTTAAGCCTAAACGCTGCAGTTGAAGCAGCAACTGCTGGTGAGGCTGGAAAAGGTTTTGCAGTTGTTGCTGGTGAGGTGCGAAATTTAGCCTCTAAGAGTTCAGAGGCTGCAAATAGCATAAAAAATCTAGTAGAGAGTGCAAATATTGAAGCAACTGATGGGAAAAATATTGCAGATGATATGATAAAAGGGTATGAAAAATTATCTTCAAAAATATCTTCTACAAAAGAGATTATTGAAAATGTTACAATTTTTAGTAAAGATCAAGAGTTAGCAATATCAAAAATTAATCAAACTCTAGCAAATCTTGATGAAACTACACAAAAAAATGCGCAAACTGCATCAAATATAGACTCTTTATCAAATGAAGTATCAAATCTATCAGATAAATTACTAGAAATTACATCATCTTCAAAAATTAAAAATAAAGATTATTAGAAGTAAATCTAACCTCTATTTAGATAATATTTTAAAATTATATAAAAAGAGATAGATGATGTTTGTACTTAAAAAAATAGTTTCAGCTTTTTTACTTCCCATTCCAATTGGAGTTTTTTTATTACTTATAGCTTTATTTTTTTTGCTAAAAAACTCACAAAAAAGAGCAAAAATCTTTCTGTTTTTGGCTATTTTTTGGTTTTTGCTTATTTCAAATCAAACTATCTCAAATATGATAATTGCTCCACTTGAAAATTCACACAAAGCCCTAATCAATACTCCAAATGATGCTAAATATATTTTAGTGTTAGGAAATGGTCATAAAACAAATGAAAATTTTGCAATCACTTCAGAGCTTAATACAACAGCAATTAATAGATTAGTTGAAGGAATAAGACACTATAAAAATCTAAAAGAGAGTAATAAAAATATAAAACTAATTTTAAGTGGTTATGCTTATGATGATCCAAATACACATGCAAAAATGCAAAAAAAATTAGCTATAAATTTAGGTGTTGAAGCTGAAGATATAATCACTTTAGATACTCCAAAAGATACAAAAGAGGAGGCTATTGAAGCTAAAAAAATTGTTAAAAATGAGAAACTAATTTTAGTTACAAGTGCTAGTCATATGAAAAGAGCTTCGCTTTTATTTAAAAAAGAGGGTTTAAATATTATAGAGAGTCCAACAAATCATAAATATTTTGTAAGTTCATATCCCTCATCTTATTTTAATGCAACAAATATAAAAAAAGTTGAACTAGCCTTTCATGAATATTTAGGAATTTTTTATTCATATATTAAAGGTGATATTTAAAAGAATTAATCCAATATTTGATACTATTGCAACAAAGTTGCAAATAAAGGTTTTAAGTGGATTTAATAAAGATTAAAAATCTATTTTTTAAGTATCAAAAAACAGATATTTTAGAGAATGTAAATTTAACAATTAAAGATGATGATTTTTTAGCAATAATTGGACCAAATGGTGGTGGAAAATCAACTCTTTTAAAACTAATTCTTGGTCTTTTACCACTTCAAAGTGGAAAAATAGAGAAATATATAAAAAATAGTCAAATAGGATATGTTCCACAAAATACAAATTTAAATATAGATTTTCCAATTACTGCTTTAGAAGTTGTTTTAATGGGGCATGTTAGCTCAAAAAAGAGAATTTTTGGATATTCAAAAGATGAAATCTCTTGTGCATTAGAGTCTTTAAATCAAGTTGGAATGAAAGATTATGCAAATAAAAAGATAGGTGATTTAAGTGGAGGTCAAAGGCAAAGAGTTTTTATAGCACGTGCACTTTGTTCAAATCCAAAAATAATGCTTTTAGATGAACCAACTGCAAGTATTGATGTACAAGGACAACAAGAGATTTATGAACTTTTAAAAGAGCTAAATAAATCTATTTGTATTGTTGTTGTGAGTCACGATTTATCAATTCTTTTAAATTATGCACAAAATGTTGCTCATGTAAATAGAAAATTAGTTTATCACAGCCTTGCAGAGGTTCAAAAAAATGTTACTTTAGCTGATGATCATTTGTGTGAGGTTGAACTACTTTCAGCTTTAGGTAAAACTCAAATGTGTTGTAACCATGTACACTAAAATAAATTCTCCCTTAAAAAATGGGACATTTTTGAAGGAAAAAAATGTTAGAAATTTTACAATATAGCTTTATTCAAAATGCTTTAATAGCTGGAGTTTTAATCTCTATTGCAGCTGGAATAATTGGAACTTTGGTAGTAGTAAATAAAATTACTTTTTTAACAGGTGGAATAGCTCACAGCGCTTATGGAGGAATAGGAATAGCAATATTTTTAGGAATACCAGTTTTATTTGGGGCAACTATTTTTGCTGTAATAACTGCAATAATAATCGCTATTATTACTTTAAAAAATAGAAGCAGAATTGATGCAATAATTGGTATGATGTGGGCAAGTGGAATGGCTATTGGAATTATATTTGTGGATTTAACTCCTGGATACAATGTAGATTTAATGAGCTATTTGTTTGGAAGTATTATTGCTGTTTCAAGTGAAGATATTATTTATATGACTCTTTTAGATATTTTTATTATAGCAATTGTTGTATATTTTTATAAAGAGATTTTATCTGTATCATATGATAGTGAGTTTGCAAGCTTAAGAGGAATAAATGTTAAGTTTTTTTATACACTAATTTTAATATTATCAGCACTTTGCGTAGTTGCTGCTATAAAAGCTGTTGGACTTATTTTGGTAATTGCACTTCTTACAATTCCAACATATTTAGCCGAGGCTTTTTCTTCTAAACTTTCAACTATGATGATTATTAGTTCAATTTTAGCTACAATATTCACACTATGTGGACTTATAGTTTCATACATTTTTGACATAAGTTCAGGAGCTAGTATAATAATGGTCGCAGTTGTTGCTTTAGGAGTTGTAAAGCTAATAAAATATAGAAAATAAAAAAGAAAGAACGGAAAAACCAATGAAAAAAATAGATGAAAAAATAAAACAAGGTGTTGTAAACACTTTAAGAGTAAATAGAGTTAGTGAACCTGGAATTTACCTAATAAGCGCAGATGAAACGGAAGTTTTATTACCAAATGCTTATGTAAAAAAAGAGATGGCTATTGATAGTTTACTAGATGTTTTTATATATACAGATAGTGAAGATAGATTAGTTGCAACTACTTTAAAACCATATTTGTATTTAAATGAATTTGCAAATTTAAAGATTGTTGATAGTGCAAAATTTGGTTATTTTGTAGATATTGGTTTAGCAAAAGATTTGCTAGTTCCAAAAAATAGACAAAAAGGAACTTATAATATTGGTTCATATAAAGTTTTACAAATGCAATTTGATGAAAGAACAAATAGATTAATTGCAAGTGAAAAATACTTTTTAGAAAATGAGCCAAAAGATTTAAAACAAGGTGATGAGGTAGAGATAATTTTATACTCAAAAACACCACTAGGATTTAAAGTTATTGTAAATAATAGTTACGAGGGTATGATTTTTCACTCTGAAATTTTTGAAAATTTAAAAATAGGTGATAAAAAAAGAGCTTATGTAAAAAATCTTAGAGATGATGAAAAGCTAGATATTAGTTTGCAAAAAATAGGTCAAAAAGTTGATACAGAAAAAGTTTTAGATATTTTAAAGGCAAATGGTGGAAGTTTAAACTTTACATATAAAAGTGATGCTGAAAATATAAAAGATGTTTTTGCTATGAGTAAAAAAGCATTTAAAGCCACTTTAACAAAGCTAATTGATGATAAAAAGATAAGATTAGAAGAAGATAAAATTTGCTTGATATAAATTAAGATAAATCTTATCCTATTTTAATATAATTTCTATGAAATTTAAAATTTAATAAAGGAAATAAAATGGCAACAGTAAAATTTAAAAATGATTTAGAGGTAAATTTAAGTGGAGCAGAGCTTAATGTTGGAGATTTAGCTCCAGTTGTAACAGCAGTTGCTGAAAATTTAAGTGATATTCAAATTGGTGGTAAACAAGGAAAAGTTCAAGTAGTTGTTGCTGTTCCATCTCTTGATACAGGTGTTTGTGCAGCAGAAGCTAGAAGATTCAATGTTGAAGCAGCAAAGCTAGAGAATGTAGAAGTTGTTATTGTATCTATGGATTTACCATTTGCAATGAAAAGATTTTGTACAACAGAAGGAATAGAAAATCTTAAAGTTGCATCTGATTTTAGAGCAAAAGCTTTTGCAAAATCTTATGGAGTTTTACAAGCAAATGGACCTTTAGCTGGTTTAACAGCACGTGCTATATTTATAATTAATGCATCTGGTAAAGTAACTTATAAACAAATTGTTCCAGAAATTACAAGTGAACCAAACTATGATGAGGTTTTAGAAGCAATAAAAGATTCAAGTACAACTTCTTGTTGTGGAAGTTGTCACTAAAAATTTTAAGCAAGATTTTCTTGCTTAAAATCAAGATAAAACTTCTAATAAATAGTTAAAATAGTTTATATTTTAAATTTAGGAGTTTTTATGAATCTTTGGTACAAAAAATTCATCTCTCAACCACATCAACCTTTTTTTACAAATGGTATGATTTTTTTTATACTTTTTATGACACTTTTTGTTTTTTCTTACAAAAATATAATAGATATTAACTCAACAGTTTTAACATATCATGCTTATACACTTATTTTTGTTGTTTTTATACAGTTTTTTTTAGGTTTTTTATTTGTTGTTTTTCCAAAATTTTTGATGCAAGCAGAGATTGAATCAAAAGATTATATGAGACAATTTTATATCTATTTTATAGCTAGTATTGGAATTTTATTATCTTTAATTTTTTATTCCAAATTTACTATTTTATTTCAAGTTCTTATCTTATTTGCACAAGCTATGAGTTTTTTTCTTCTATATTCTATTCATAAAAAAAGTACATTAAAAGATAAAAACGATACAAAATGGGTTTTAATAGCTTTTAGTACAGGTTTGATATCCCAACTACTTTTTATAGTTTCACAATTTGATTTAAAATACTCATATCTGTTTTCAAAAATAGCAATAAACAGTGGATTTTATCTATTCTTATTTATGATAATTTTTACAATATCTCAAAGAATGATACCTTTTTTTACAAGAGTTATGGTTCCAGAATATAAAATAAATAGAAGCAATAAATTGCTTGATATATTTTTTGTATTACTTTTAATAAAAGTATTAGTTTTGAGTTTTGAAGATACAAGATTAAATCTATTTATAGATATACCAATATTTTTATTTATTTTAAGAGAACTTTTTATTTGGAAACTTCCAACATTTAAAACTCCACCAATAGTTTGGATTTTGCACTTAGGTTTGTATTGGATAGTTATTGCATTTTTCATATCTATTATTGAATCAGTTTTTGCTTTTATAAATCCAAATTTTTATTTTGAAAAAATTGTTATTCATACTTTAGCTATTGGATATTTTGTTACAGTTTTAGTTGGCTTTGGAACTAGAGTAATACTTGGTCACTCTGGAAGAAAAATTGAGACAAAACTTTTTGCATTGATAATATTTATTGCAGTTCAATTTTTAGCATTAATTAGAGTTTTTACATCAATAAGTTCAAATTTTGATTTTAATTATATATTTTTTATTGAGCTAAGTGCCTTTTTATTGATAGTTGCATTAGTTATTTGGTCTTTAAAGTATATAACTATTTTAGTTGAAAATGAAAAAAAAGTTGAAAAAAAATCTAATTGGAAAGCATAAATTAAGTCTGAATTAATCTTTTGTTAACTTTTTTTAATTATAATTCTTTTGTAGGTAAGTTAAAAACAGACTTGCTTATGTATTTTAAGATAAGTTTCTTAAATAGATAATTTTTTTATGTTTCCTTGTGTAGAAAGCCCGCTTCCCCTAGGCGGGCTTTTTTTATGCCAAAAAAAATCAACCTTAATATCTTTTATGATACTATTTCAAAATGACATTACTAAATAAACAAAAAATATAAGCTTTCTAAATGCCCTTATCAACACTTAATCAAGAACAAAAAGAAGCAGCAATTTGTAATTTTGGAAACAATCTTGTAATTGCTAGTGCTGGAACTGGTAAGACTTCAACTATTGTTGGAAGAATTTCACACTTAATAAATAGTGGAATAAAACCAAATGAGATTTTACTTTTAACATTTACAAATAAAGCAGCAAGTGAGATGATAAATCGTGTTGCAAAGATTTTTTCAAAAGAGATTGCTCAAGAGATTATGGCTGGAACTTTTCACTCTGTTTCATTTAAACTTCTAAAGAGTTTAGATTTAAATATAACTTTAAAACAGCCAAATGAGCTAAAAACTCTATTTAAATCAATATATGAAAAAAGAGTTTTTGTAGAAGCTAGTGATGAAGCAAGTCCATATGATGGTGGATATTTATATGATTTATACTCTTTATATTTAAATTCAAATAATAGTGAAGACTTTATAACTTGGTTAAATGAAAAAAGTCCTGCGCATGAGATTTATTCACTAATCTATGAAGATGTAATTGATGAGTTTAATACTCTTAAAAAAGAGTTTGGTTATCTAAATTTTGATGATTTACTTACAAATATGTTGGAAGTTTTACAAGAACACAGTTTTAATTTCCAAGAGATTTTAGTAGATGAGTATCAAGATACAAACCCTTTACAAGGAAGATTACTTGATGCATTTAAGTCAAAATCACTATTTTGTGTAGGAGATTATGATCAAAGTATATATGCTTTTAATGGCTCTGATATAAAAATAATCTCAAATTTTATAAATAGATATAAAGATGCTAAGGTTTTTACTCTTAGAAAAAATTATAGATCTACAAAACCAATTTTAGATTTAGCAACAAAAGTTATTGAGTACAATGATAGAATATATCCTAAAAAACTTGAAGTTGTACGAACAGAAAATATTTATCAGCCAAAACTCTTAGTTTTTGATGAGCTTTTTTCTCAATATGAGTATATTGCACAGCTAATTTCAAAAACGCAAACTCCACACAACGATATAGCAATAATATATAGAAATAACTCAAGTGCTGATGGAATTGAGGCAAATTTAAGAGAGATTGGAATTGCTGCTAAAAGAAAAGGTGGACATAGTTTTTTTGATTCTATTGAAGTAAAGTATATTTTAGATTTATTAGTTCTTCAAGTTTCAAATAATGATATGATGGCATTTATTCACATTTTAGAGTATGGAAAAGGTATTGGAAAAGCTGTTGCAAAAGATATTTTTGATGCTCTTTTAAAACTAGGAGAAGGTAATGTTATTCAAGGATTATTGAATCCAATAAATAGCATAAATAATCCTTTTGAAACAAAAAGAAAGAGTCAACAATTAGGACTTTTTGATGATTTTATAGAGCTTGGAAGTGTTGCAAAGTTTGTTACTTGTGGTTTTGATGAGACATTTTTAGGAAATCCTATTTTAAAACATCCAAAATTAACAGTTGATGGAGCCAAATATATTTATGAAATATATCTACTTTTAAAACAGTTAAAAAGAGTAAAAAATCCGCAAAGCCAAATTACATCAATTAGTTCATCAATGGCGTACTCAAGAATAAAAGAGCAACTATGTACAAAAAGAGCTACACAAAAAGATGGAACCATAAATGAGATGGTAAAGATAAAATCAATAGCTAAAATAAACCAAAAAGTAGCACTTTTAAAAAATTTATCAAAAAACTATAACGATTTATCAAGATTTTTAAATGCTATGATTTTAGGTGGAAGCGAGCTTAGTGAAGGTGATGGTGTAAATTTATTATCAATTCATGCAAGTAAAGGTTTAGAGTTTAAAGAGGTTTATGTAATTGATTTAATGGATGGAAGATTTCCAAATAGAAAGCTTATGAGCAAGGGTGGAAGCTTGGAAGAGGAGAGAAGACTATTTTATGTTGCAGTGACAAGAGCAAAAGATATTTTATATCTATCTTATGCAAAATATGACAAAATTAAGAAAATCTCTTTTGCAGTAAGTCCGTTTTTAATAGAGGCTGGAATGCAGACAAAAGAGGATAAGAAGTAGGTTTAAAGTATGGAGAAAATTCTTTTAATAATAACAATTTGTACAATAATAATGACAGCTCCTGTATTTGCAAAGATTTTAAAAATACCAGTTGTTGTTATTGAGATAGGTTTAGGATTGTTGTGTGGATATTTAGGTCTTATTTATGATGATGAGATTTTACAACTTATTGCAAAATTTGGATTTATTTATCTTATGTTTTTAGCTGGTTTAGAGATAAATTTCAAACTTGTAAATGTAATAAAAGCAACATTAGCAACAAATGTAGTTATGTATTTTGTTCTATTATACTCACTATCAGGTCTTATTTGTTGGTTGTTTGATTTAGGATTAACTTATTTTGTAGCACTTCCTATATTTTCACTTGGAATGCTTATGATGCTTATAAAAGAGTATGGAAAAGAGCAACCTTGGTTAAATTTAGCACTATCTATTGGGGTTGTTGGAGAGGTTGTTAGCATCTTAGCAATTACACTTTTTAGTGGATGGACAGAGTTTGGTTTAAGTGGAAGATTTGTAACTTCAATTTTTACAATTTTTGCCGTAGTTGTAGTTACAATTTTACTTCTTAGATTTTCATATATGATTTTTTGGTGGTTTCCTGAGCTAAAACAGTATTTGATTCCAGATAGTGAAAAAGATAAACATGACCAAGATATTAGATTCTCTTTATCTTTATTGCTAATTATGGTTTCAATTATGTTGCTTCTTAAAATCGATGTTGTTTTAGGAGCCTTTACAGCTGGATTATTCTTTAAGATGTTTTTTTATCAAAGAGAAGAGTTGCTACATAAAATAGAGTCTTTTGGATTTGGTTTTTTTGCACCTATATTTTTTATATATACAGGTTCAACTGTAAAACTTGATATGATCACTTTTGATATACTTCTTCATTCAATATTTATTATGAGTGCAATTGTAGCAATTAGATTAATAAGTTCATATTTAGTTTTTGTAAAGTATTTAAAACCAAAAAATACACTTCTTTTTGCATTAAGTGATTCAATGCCACTTACATTTATGGTTGCAATTGCAATGATCTCATATAATTATGGACTTATTAATCAAGCTGAATACTTCTCTTTTATTATTGCAAGTTTATTAGATGGATTACTTTTAATGATAATTATAAGAAAATTATATAGATTTTTTAAAATTGATGAGGAAGAAATTGTAATTAATAGATAGCATTATAATTAAATAAAATAAGCTATATAACAATGAGTTATAGATGCTATTTATAAGCTATTTATTATTGTTTGTTAATTTTTTTCCTATAAGAATATTTAATAATTTAAGTTTTTTTTTACCTTATAATAAATATAATCAATGTTCTGAATATTTTTAAATATATTCAATATTTCTTAGGAGGTTGGCTTGAAAAATAGTGAAGTTTTAGATACAAATAAAAAATCTATAACTACTAGTGCCACTACTAGTAGAAGGGATTTTTTTAAAAAGACTGCTATATACTCTGCTGGAGCTTTAAGTGCTGCTAGTGTATTGTCACCTGTTTCTTTAAAAGCAGATGATCCCGCAATAATAAATGAAGCACCATGGGGACAAAAACTAGGAGATCCAGTAGACAAAAATCTATATGGTCTTCCTTCTCCGTATGAGCATAATAATATTAGAAGAACTCATAATCTTCTATCTTCAGGTGATGCTTATGCATCAATTTCTATGTGTCCAATTCATGAAAGTGAAGGAATAATAACTCCAAATGGACTATTCTTTACAAGAAATCATGGAGGAACAGCGCATGTTGATCCAAATCAATTTAGATTGATGATTCATGGTAAAGTAAAAAGAGAAGTTGTTTTAACTTTAGAGGATATTAAAAGATATCCAAGTGAAACAAGAACTTATTTTATAGAGTGTCCAGCAAATGGAAGCCCTGAATGGAGAGGACCACAATTTAATAGTTTACAATTTATGAAAGGTATGATGAGTAGTGCCCAATGGACTGGAGTTATGCTTAAAACTATTTTAGATGATATTGGTTTAGAAAAAGATGCTGTTTGGATGTTGGCTGTTGGAAGTGATAATGCATCAAATCCAAGAACAATTCCAGTTGAAAAAGCACTTGATGATGTTATGGTTGTGTGGGGACAAAATGGTGAGGCTTTAAGACCTGAACAAGGTTATCCAATAAGACTTGTTGTTCCAGGATGGGAAGGAAATTTAAATACTAAATGGCTAAATAGATTAGAGTTTAGCGATAAACCATGGCATGCAAAAGAGGAGACTTCAAAATATACAATGCTTCAAAAATCAGGAAAAGCAATTAGATTTTTCTGGGTAAATGAAGTAAACTCTGTAATTACAAAACCATGTCCTGAAAAGCCTTGGACAAGCTTGAAAAAAGGTGATATGGTTGAGATTGAAGGACTTGCTTGGAGTGGTCATGGAACAATTAAAGGTGTTGATATATCTTTTGATGGTGGAGATAATTGGGTTGAAGCAAAACTTAAAGGTTTAGTTTTACCAAAATCTTGGACTAGATTTAGTTATATTTATAAATGGGATGGAAAACCTCTATTATTATCAAGCCGAGCTTATGATGATTTTGGAAATATTCAACCTACAATTGATGAAGAGACAAGTGCAGTTGGAGTTGAGTCAGTTTATCACAGAAATGCAATAGTAACTTGGGAAATCACAGAAAAAGGAGAGTGTAATAATGTTCAAATTAGAAAACATCACAAAGCTTAAAAGTTCTCTTTTAGCTGTTGGTTTAGCATTTGCTCTTGTTGCTTGTGGTGAGAGTGAAACTAAGCATGAAAGTTCTGTAGATGGTGCTGTTAAATATCCAATAAAAGATGGAAAATATTCACAGTACTATGTAAATACTCAAAGTTTTGAAGGTTTTAATTTAGGAAGAGAAGCTACAAAGAAAGAGATTGCTGCTTGGGATTTAGATGTAATGTATGATGGAACAGGTTTACCAGAGTTTGATATGAAACATGGTGAAGTTGTTTTAGATGAAGATGGAAATCCAAAAAAAGCTCAAGGTAGTGTTGAAGAGGGTATGGATCTGTATGAGTCACAATGTGTTATGTGTCATGGTGATTTTGGATATGGTGGAAGTGGATATCCTGCACTTGCTGGTGGTTCTATTACATCTTTAACAAAACAGAGATTAAATCCAGCAGATGAGCATCCAAATCCAGAAAATCCTGAAAAAACAATTGGAACATTCTGGCCATATGCAAGTACTCTTTTTTGGTATATTCAAGAGTCTATGCCGTTTAATCATCCAAAAAGTTTAACAAATAGTGAAACTTATGCTTTAACTGCATATTTATTATCAATAAATAATATTGAAATAGATGGTGAGTCATTAGATGATGATTATGTTTTAGACAAAGAGAAGTTTTTGAAAATTGTTATGCCAAATGTAAATGGATTCTATCCTGAAACAAATACTCCTCATAACCCAAAAGAGGGTGTTGAGAATATGACTAAGTTTTTATCAGATCCAACTCTTTATGGTAAAGGTACAAGATGTATGAGTAACTGTATTGAAGGAGATGTTGAGGATCTTGTAATGAGAATAAATGAAGATTTAACAAAAACTGCAAATGAGCCTCTTTCAACAGTTAAAGAGCTACCAAAAGTTAATAAATCTTTAGTGAAAAGAGGACAAATTGAGTATGAAAATGCTGGTTGTTCGGCTTGTCATGCAAATGCAGCGATTGGTGCACCAGTTCTTGGAGATAAAGATGCTTGGGAAAAACTTCTTAAAAATGGAATTGAGCAAGTTTATTATAATGGAATAAATGGTATAAATAGTATGCCACCAAGGGGTGGAACAGATTTAAGCGATGAAGAGCTAAAGATAATTATAGATTATATGGTTGATTCAAGCAAATAAAATATAAGGTTGAAATATGTATTTAATTAAAAAAATTGCAGCTGTTTTATCTGTTGGATTTTTAACTATTTTAAATGCAAATTCAGTAGAAAATACTGATTTGATTAAAAAAGGTGAAGTTATATATAAGACAAATACAAAAGGTAATTGTATAGCTTGTCATGATGCTAATGGTAAAACATTAGATGGGCCTGGAACTTTGGGTCCAAAATTGCAATTTTTAGCACTTTGGCCAGAAGAGGCATTGTATAGTAAAATTTTTGATCCAACAAACCCAGGAGATCCTATAACTGCAATGCCAGCATTTGGAAGAAACGGTTGGTTAAGTGATGATGAGATAAAAGCAGTTGTCGCTTATTTAAAAACAATAAATTAAAATAAAGGAAAAATTATGTTAAATAGAAGAAAATTTTTAGGATTAGGATTAGGTGCAATTGCAGTTGCAACTGTTCCAGCACATTTAAGTGCAGAAGATTTTAGAGCTACAAAACCAAAAGCTTGGACTGCAACAAAATTTGATGAAGCAGTTAAAGAACTTTTTGGAAAAACTGCTACAACTCAAAGTGGAATTTCATTAACAGCTCCTGATATTGCTGAAAATGGTGCAGTTATTCCAATCTCTTTTAAAACAGATTTAAAAGCAAGTAAAATTGCAGTATTCCAAGATGCAAATCCAGAGAGTACGGTTGCTGTGTTTACAGTAAATGACAATATGGTTTTAGACTATGCATTTAGAATTAAAATGCAAAAATCAGGTACTGTTACTGTAATTGCAGATGTAGGTGGTCAACTATATTCAGCATCAAAAGAGATTAAAGTTACAATTGGTGGATGTGGTGGGTGATTTAAATCAACCAAAGCTATAAATATATAAAAATAATAAATAAAATATAAAGGATATAAAATGTCAGGAACAACAAAAATAAGAGCAAAATTAAATAAAAATGGTATTTGTGAAGTTAGAGCTTTAGCATCACATGAGATGTTAAGTTATCAAGAGGCTGAAAGAGCAAAAAAAGAGGCAAATTTTATTACATATTTAGTTGCTAAAATTGGAGATAAAGTTGTATATGAAGTAAGTTCTAGTCAATTTTTATCAAAAGATCCTTACTTTAAATTTTCATTTAAAGGTGCAAAATCTGGAGATGAGATAACTATATCTTGGAAAGATTTAAAAGGAAATAGTGATACAACTGTTGAAAAAATTAAATAAAAAGATTATATAAAGGAGAGAGATAATATGTTTAGTAAATTACTAAGATCAACTATAATTCTATTTTTATCTTCTTCTTACTTAAGTGGTTCAAATTTTAATGAAGGTGCAGAAAAAGATAGAGTTGCTGCAATTAAATATTTTGAAGCTAAGTTTGAAGACCCAGCAAAAAATTATGGTAAATTCTTTCCTTATTTTACTCAAGAAGAGCTAGAAGAGAGATATGATAAAAATCTAAAACATATGGATTTTAATATTGGAAGCTATGCATATTCAAAAGATGGAAGATTACAATATGAGGCATTAAAAGAGATGCCTCCTTACGAAGATGCTATTGAAAAAGGTGAAGAGTTATATACAAAAAAATTTGCAAATGGTAACTCATTACAGACTTGTTTTCCTGATTTAACAATTGCTGGAACATTTCCATACTATGATAAAGAGAAAAAAGAGTTAATCTCTTTAACAAAAGCTGTAAATGATTGTTTAAGAGCAAATGGTGAAAAAGAGTGGAATACAAAAAAAGGTGCTATGGCCGAATTTCAAGCCTATTTTGTAAATGAGAGTAAAGAGGCTGGAAAAGTTTTTGATATTCAAATTAATAGTCAAGAAGAGAAAGATGCTTATGAAAGAGGAAAAGAGTATTACTATTATCAAAGAGGTTATTTAAAACTATCTTGTGCAACATGTCATATTCACGGTTCTGGTAATAGAGTAAGAAATGAGGTTTTATCTCCACTTGTTGGACAAGTTACTCATTTTCCAGTTTTCAGGCTTAGATGGGCAGAAATTGGTACTTTAGAGAGAAGAATTTCAGGTTGTGTTGTAGATCAAGGTCAAGTTCCACCAAAAGATGAGAGTCAAACTATGATTGAACTACTATACTTTTTAGCTTATATGTCAAATGAGATGCCAGTTGATGGTCCTGATGTAAGAAAATAAGGAAGAATATATGAAAAAGATTTTATTTTTAATATTGGTTATAGTGTTAGTTGCTATATACTTTTTTCTTACACCAAAAGAGATACAAACAGTAGCACAATCAACACAAGCAAAAGAGGATTACTCTTTGCTTGATGTAAAAAAAGAGTGTGATGTTAAATTAAATGGAGTTGAGAAAGTTATACAAACTGCTGAAAAATACAATAAAGTTGCTATTGATCATGGTGTTGAGTTTATGAGATTTGGAATGAAAGCTAGTCAATATATAGATGCTGTTCAAAAAGCTTTAAAAAGTGGTTCAAATCAAATAGATATTGTTGATAACAAAGCAAAAGCAACAGGGGAAAAAGTTTCAATAGAGTTTGCATCTTGGAGAGCTTGTAGCTTTGCTATTAGTGCTTTAACTCAAGAGGCTGAAGCTAAGAAAACTTGGCGATTAGCAAGTCCTAGTGATGGATATAAATATTAAAAATTTATAAAAAGCCAATTTTAAAAAGTCAAGATTTTATCTTGACTTTTTTTATTTATAAAAGGAATATTAAATGAGTAAATTAAGTAGAAGAGAGTTTGTATATATGATGGCAGCTTTAGGAGCAACTCCTATATTTGCAAACTCTCATACAAGAATGGTAGAAACATCTAAAAAATTAGAAGATTACTATAAATTAAAACCATTTGGTAATGCAAGATTTATACATATGACAGATTGTCATGCACAGTTATTACCTGTTTATTTTAGAGAACCAAGTGTTAATTTAGGATTTTATGGAAATTTAGGAAAACCACCACATATTGTTGGTGAAAAATTTTTAGATTACTATGGAATAAAAGGAAATAAAAGACTTGAATATGCATTTTCATGTGTAAATTTTGAAGAGCATGCAAAAGTTATGGGTAAAACAGGTGGTTTTGCACAAATAAAAACAGTAGTTGATTTTTTAAGAGATAGTTTTGGAAAAGATAAAACTCTATTTTTAGATGGTGGAGATACTTGGCAAGGAAGTGCAACAGCTTTATGGACTAGAGGTAAAGATATGGTTGGAGCTTTAAATTTACTTGGAGTTGATGTTTGTGTTGGGCACTGGGAGTTTACATATGAAGCTAAAGAGATTCTTGAAAATGTTAAAGAGTTAAATGCAGAATTCTTAGCACAAAATGTTTTTGTAAAAGAAGATGCTATGATGAATGGTGCTGAAGCTTATGATGAAGATAGTGGACACGCGTTTAAACCATATACAATTAAAAAAATGGGTGATGCTAGAGTTGCTATTATTGGACAAGCTTTCCCTTATACAACAATTGCAAATCCTCAAAGATTTATTCCTGATTGGACATTTGGAATAAATGAAAATAGCATGCAAGAGTTAGTTGATCAAATTAAAGAAGATGAGAAACCAGATGCTATTATCGTTCTATCTCACAATGGTTTTGATACAGATAAAAAAATGGCAGAGGTTGTAACTGGAATTGATTTTATTATGGGTGGTCATACACACGATGGTGTTCCAGAAGCTTATCCTGTTAAAAACTCATCAGGTACAACTTATGTTTGTAATGCAGGAAGCAATGGTAAATTCTTAAATGTTTTAGATTTAGATATTCAAAATGGAAAAATCAAAGATTTTAAATTTACACTTCTTCCAATATTCTCAGATTTAATTCCTGAAGATAAAAAAATGAAAAAATATATTGAAGATGTAAGACTTCCTTATTTAAAAGAGCTTACAAGACCAATTGCTACAACTGAAGAGACGCTATTTAGAAGAGGTAACTTCAATGGTTCTTGGGATCAAATTATTTGTGATGCTTTGATTGAGATAAATGATGCACAAATTTCACTATCTCCAGGATTTAGATGGGGAACTTCAGTTATGCCAAATCAAACAATTACTTTTGATGATTTAATGACACAAACAGCTATGACATATCCTGAAACATATGTTAGAGATATAAAAGGAAGTGAACTAAAACTTATATTAGAAGATGTTGCTGATAACTTGTTTAATGAAGATCCATTTTTACAACAAGGTGGAGATATGGTTAGAACAGGTGGAATTTCATATAAAATTGATCCAAAAGCAAAAATTGGAGAGAGAATTTCAAATATAGTTTTAAGCAAAACAGGTAAAAAAATTGATGCTAATAAATCTTACAGAGTTTCTGGTTGGTCAACTGTTGGAGCAAAAAGTGAGGGTGAACCAGTTTGGGAAACTGTTGAGAAATATTTAAAAAATATTAAACATATTAGTAAAGTAAAAATTGATACTCCTGATATTGTTGGAATAAAAGGTAATCCTGGAATTATCTAAAATAGAAAACATAAAGATTTTTCTTTATGTTTTTTAAATAAAGCAATAGTTTTATTGTTTTGTTTAAAAAATTTATGGAGAGATTATGAAAATAATATTTGTTCTATTTGCAGTGACTATAAGTTTATTTGCAAGTTTTGAAGATGGTAAAAAAGTTTTTGATGCTAAGTGTGCTACTTGTCATAAAGAGTATATTCCTATGAACTTATTAAAAGAAAACTTCTTTGAAAAAAATAATACACTTTTAAATTTAAAAGCTCCTAGTGCAAACTTAATGGTTTGGGCAATGTTCGATAGCTCAAAAAAAATTGGTGATGAAAATGATAAAGAGTTTCAAGAGATTGAGATAGGAATATATTTAAAGTCATATTTAGAAAATCCAGATAGATTTAACTCAATTTGTGATGATAGTGCTTTGGGACATTATGAAAATAAAAGTAGTATGAAAGGTGAATTAAGTGAAGATGATTACCTTAATTTAACAACTTATTTTATGGAATTTAAAGATAATATAAAAGAAGAAGATATCTATAAAGAGCCAAAGTATTCACAAAAAGATGAAGATACTATTTTAACAAAAGCAAAAAAAGAGGGTAAAAAAATTATAGTTTATGCAACTTCAAATAGTTGTTATTTTTGTAAAAAAATGGATAGAGAAGTTTTTTCTGATTCTAGTATAAAAAAGATATTAGATGCTAACTATATATTTTTAGAGATTGATATGGATAGTTCATCTTTACCTTTTGATCTACAAAAAGAGTATAAAAGAATAACTCCTAGCTTTTTCTTTATAAATAGTAATAAAAAGCTTTTATCACAATATCCAGGAGCTTGGAAAAAAGATGATTTTTTAAAACTATTAATGGATAATAGATGAGAATTTTAGGAAAAGTAATAGATACTTTTAGTGCAACAAAAGAGCAAAGTTCTCTTCCAAGACCAAAGGTTAAATCTTTAAATTTAATAAAAGATTATGGAATAGAGTTTGATAAATTTGCTGGTAAAAAGCTTGATCAAACTGTTTTGATAGTTGGTATTAAATCTTATGAGATAGCAAAAAATAATGGTGTTTTTTTAGAGTATGGAAGTTTGGGTGAGAATGTTTTATTAGATTTTGATCCACATGAATTTGAAGTTGGAACTTGTTTTAAAATAGCTGAGGCTATAATACAAATAACTCAAATTTGTACGGTTTGTAACCATTTAGCTATATTTAATGATAATTTACCCAAACTTTTAAAAGAACATAGAGGAGTTTATTGTAGAATTTTAAACTCTGGAGTTATTTTAAATAATATGAAAGTAGAGGAGTATATATGTTAAAAAAAATAGTTATATTTTTTTGTTTTTTTGTTTTTGCATTTTCGCAAAGTAGTTTTGGTAACCCGCAACCAAGTTTTGATAATCCAAGAAAGGTTGTATACTCTTTATATGTAAATGATTTAGATACTGTAAATCAAACTATTGGTTCTATTTATAATATTTTAAAAGAGTATCCAAGTGAGAGTTTAAAAGTTGTGGTTGTTGTTTATGGTAAAGGAATGAGAGTTTTAAAAAATGATTATGATAAAGATACTCAAGCAAGAATTAAATCTTTAATGCAGTATGATGTAGAGTTTATTGGATGTAAAAATACTATGCAAAGTATGAATTGGACTGAAGATGATTTTATGGATGGTATTTCATATACTCAAGCTGGAATTGTTGAGCTTATTGAGAGAAAAGTTGATGGCTATATAGGGATTGTAGCTTATTAAAATATTTAAAAAGGATAAATTATGTTAAAAAATATTTTTGTTTTTATTCTGTTCTTATCTTCAAATTTATTTGCAATTACTAAAAGTGAATGTTTAAAAAAAGGTGAAGATTTTGTATTTGTAAAAAATGAGTGTATAAACTATAAAGCTTTTGTTACAGATGAAGATGCTCTTAATATAATTGTTCATGGAACTTGGGACGAGGGAACTGACATTATTGCTAGATACTCTCCTTTTGCTGAGGATATATCTATGAGAACAGATGTTTCAACAATAGCCTTAGCGCTTCCTGGTTACTCTGAAAGTACAAGTGAAAACTATAAAGCTATTGGAAATAAAGAGCAGAAAAACCTTGCAGCTACAAAAAAATATGTTGATTTTTTTATTGCTTTGGTTGAAGAGTTGAAAAAAGAGTTTGAATCAACTAAAACTACAATAATTGCTCATAGTGCTGGTTGTATGCTAAGTGCAACTGCTATTGGGATTAAACCAGATTTAGTTGATAATTTAGTTTGTGCTGGAGGAGTTTATGATATTCATAAAAAGAGTCCACAAAAAGGTCTAATTTCAGCAGTTGATGTTATTGATAAAATCTCAAAAGATACAAAAATAGTTTTAATATATGGTAGTGATGATAAAGTTTCAACTCCTAAAATGAGTAAAGATTTTTATAATCTTGCAAAGAAAAAAGGTTTAAATGTTGAATTAGTAGAAGTTAAAAATGCAGCTCATATGGATTTAGAGATGCAAAAAGAGTCTTTAGAAGCTATTGAAAATCTATTTGAATAGATTTAAAATCAAATAGAATTAAAACTCTATTTGATTTTGGTTATTTGGATCTATAGTTATTACAGAATCACCATCAGGAAGAGGTGAAGTTTTTGTATAATACTCCTCTTTCCCTTTATATATTGTAGAATAAACACCTTGTGGTTTTATAAATGTTCTTTGTGTTTCAGGATGAATTTCTAAATATTTTCTATAAAAATGTGCAAAAGCGGGTGCTGCTATTGTACTTCCTGTTTCAGTTTTTCTCATTGGCATATTGCTATCATTTCCAAACCAAACTATAGTTTGAACTGTTGGTGAATATCCACAAAACCAAGCATCCATATTATCATTTGTTGTACCAGTTTTCCCAGCTAGTTCAATTCCAGCTACTTTTGCTCTTCTTCCTGTTCCGCTATCAACTGTATCTTTTAAAATTGAACTTAATAAATATGCCTGTTCTTCACTATTTTGGAAAGTTATTTGTGGTTCAAAATTTACAGTTTGATTGCTTCTATCAACTATTTTATCAACTATATAAGGCTTAACTTGAGTTCCATAATTTGAAAAGATTGAAAAAGCACTAGAAAATTCCACTAAATTTACACTCATAGAACCTAAAGTTATAGATAAATCATTTACAATATTTTGAAATCCATATCTTTTTAAATCTCTTGTAACTCTTGCAACTCCAACATCTGTTACTAAATTTAGTGTTGAGAGATTTCTTGACTGCATTAAAGACTCTCTTAAAGTTACAACACCTTTAAAATTTTCTCCATAATTTCTTGGTGACCATCTTTGCTCAACACCATCAACTTCAAATGTGTATGTTCTACTTATATCAAAAAGTTGTGTAGCTGGATTATACCCTTCGTTTAAAGCTGTTTGATAAAAGAATGGTTTTATAGCGCTTCCAGCTTGTCTTTTTGATTGATAGGCTCTATGAAACATAGATTTACTATAATCAACTCCACCTACAATTGCCAAAATTTTACCTGTGCTATTTTCCATTGAAAGTAAAGCACCATTTAACTCTTTTTTGAATAATTCATCATCAATATAATCTAACTCTACATCTGCTGGAGGATTTTTTATCCAATCTTTTTCCTCTAACTCTTTAATATAGTTTGCATTTCTATTTATTGCTAAATTATATGATTTATTTAAAGCATCAATAGCAATATTTTGTAAATCTAAATCTAAAGTTAAATAGACTTTATATCCACCATATAAAATATCTGGATATTGAGTTGATAGCTCATTTACAGCATAATCAATTGCCCAAGGAGCAACATTTTGTGTAAGTGTTTGATTAAATACTTCAGGTGTTTCACTTAAAGCCTCTTCATATTGCTCATCATTAATCCAGCCAAGAGTATGCATTCTTGATACAACTTGATTTGCTCTAGTTAGTGATATTTGAAGATTTTTTGTTGGATCATAAAAACTTGGAGCTCTTGGAAGTCCAACTAAAATTGCAATCTCTTTCAAAGTTAACTCATATAGATTTTTATTAAAATATCCTTTTGCAGCTGTTTGTATTCCATAATAACCATGACCAAAATATACCTCATTTAAATATCTCTCTAGAATCTGCTCTTTTGTTAAAATTGTTTCAAGCCTTAAAGATAATAAAGCCTCTTTTACCTTTCTTAAAAGAGTTTTTTCTCTAGTTAAAACTAATACTTTAATTAATTGTTGAGTTAAAGTACTAGCTCCTTCACTATATCCACCCGATTGAATATTCTTAATCATGGCTCTGCTAATTGCATCAGGATTTATTCCATAATGTTCAAAAAACTGTGTATCTTCAATAGCAACTAATCCTTCAATTACACGAGCTGGAATATCATCATAAATTACATATTCACGATTTTCATCTTTAAATGTATTTGCTAGAAGTCTTCCTTTGTTATCATAAAATTGAGTGCTAAGTTTTGGTTTATAGTTTACAACTTTATCTATATCATCTTTTATTGTTTGATATAAATCATACAAAAAAACAAATATTGCAATACCTAAAAATATAGATAGTATAAAAATAATCTTTGTAAATTTTTTTAACATTTTATTTCCTAAATTCTTTATTTTTAAAGCTAGAACTTATTAAAAGTTTTGTGTAAGCTGTTTGAGGATTTTCTAAAATCTCTTTTGTTGTACCAGATTCAATAATTTTTCCATTTTTTAAAATCATTATATCATCACAAATATTCTCTATTGTTGCTATATCGTGAGTTACAAAAAGAATTTTAATTCCAAGTTGCTCTTTTAAACTATTTACTATGTTTATAATATTTGTTTTATTTTCAAAATCTAAAGCAGTAGTTGGTTCATCTAAAAGTAAAAGTTTAATATCTCTGCTAATTGCTATTGCAATTACAACTCTTTGAACTTGACCACCACTAATTTGTGAAGGATATTTTTCTAAAATATCCAAAGATAGGTTTAAAAGTTTAAAAACTTCTTCTACTTTACTAAATTCACAAAACATTTGATCTTTTATTTTTGTCATAGTAGAGAGTGATAAAAATGGATTTTGAGGAATAAAACCAATTGTATTTGAATCAAGTTCAAACTCATACTCTATCTCTTTTTCAACTCTTAAATTAGTAGGAAGCATATTTAAAAGAGCTTTTAAAGTAAGAGATTTACCGCTTCCACTCTCTCCTACTAAAGCTATTGAACTATTTATTTTAAATGATATATCAACTAATGAAATATTCTCGTAAGAGATTTTTAATTTTTTAATATCAATCATTATATTAAAGGCTCATCCATCTCTTTTGGTATATCAAGTCCCATAAGTTTTAAAACTGTTGGTGCAATGTTATTTAAACTTCCAGTTTTTACCTCTTTAACATTTGGTGCAATCACAAAACAATAAACATCTCCAACTGTATGATTTGTAAGAGTATTTCCATTTTCATCTCTCATCATCTCACAATTTCCATGGTCAGATGTTAATACTATATTATAGTTGCTATTTTTTGCCTCTTCTAAAATAAGCCCAAGTTCATAATCAACAGCTTCAACAGCTTTTATAGCTGCTTCATAAACTCCAGTATGACCAACCATATCACCGTTTGCAAAATTTACAACAATAAAATCTGTTTGATTTTTCATAGCAAGTTTTACAGCTTCTGCTACTTTTGGAGCTGACATTTGGGGTTGTAAATCATAAGTTGCAACATTTGGTGAAGGTATTAAAACTCTTGTTTCATTTAAAAATGGCTCTTCAACTCCACCATTAAAGAAAAATGTTACATGAGCATATTTTTCAGTTTCTGCTGTATGAAGTTGAGTTAAGCCAGCATCTGAAATAACTTGCGCTAAAGTATTTGTTGGATTATCTTTTTCAAATATTACAGGAATTGGAATATTTTTATCATATAAAGTCATACTCGCAATTTGAATATTTAATATTTTTTTCTCAAACTCTTTAAAATCATTTTTTGCAAATACACTTGAAAGCTCTCTTGCTCTATCGCTTCTAAAATTGCAAAAAATAACTCCATCACCATCTTTAATTCCATCATAACCATCTAGTGCAGTTGGAATTAAAAACTCATCAAATATCTCATTTTTGTAAGAGTTATCTATAAAATCTAAAATATTATCCTTGGTTTTAGGAGTTGCATTTGCAATTGCATTATAAGCAAGTTCTACTCTATCCCATCTATTATCTCTGTCCATTGCATAATATCTTCCGCCGATTGTTGCAATTTTTATATTCTCATTGCAAATATTTATAACTTTTTCAATATAGATTTTTGCGCAATCAGGCGCAACATCTCTACCATCAGTTATAAGGTGAAGCCAAACTTTTTTATTTTTATTTTGAGCTATTTTTGCCAAAGCAATAATGTGATCAATATGAGAGTGAACTCCACCATCACTAGCAAGTCCAATTAGATGAATATTGTTTGATTTTTCAATTGTATTTTTTACAATAACATTATCTTTAAGTGTATCATTTTTGATAGCTAAATGAATTTTTACTAAATCTTGATATAAAACTCTTCCACTTCCAATAGTCATATGTCCAACTTCACTATTCCCCATTTGATTATCTGGTAACCCAACATACTCCCCATATGTATGAATTAAACTATAAGGAACATTTTTAAAAAGATAGTCATATGTTGGTTTTTTTGCATTACAAAAAGCATTAAAATTGCAAGAGCTATTATGTCCAATTCCGTCAGTTATTATTAATAGTGTTTTATTACTCATCTATTTAAACCTTTTAAAATATTTTATATAATATAATCCCACAATCTTATCCAAAAAAGGTTTAAATTGTTTTACTGGTTTTATAGACACCTTGAGATTAATATCTTCCAATATATTTCAATTCGTGCAGGAATAAGTTTTTTTGTAGCTTTTGTTTTAACTATGTATTTATTGCCAAAATTTATAAAATGGGCAAAGAGTAAAAATGCTTCTCAGCCAATTTATGATTTAGCACCAGAAGCTCATAAACAAAAAGCAGGAACTCCAACTATGGGTGGAGTTGTTTTTATATTTTCTGCAATAATTGCAACAATTTTAACAGCAAAATTAAATAATTTTTATGTTTTTGGAGGACTTTTAACACTAGCTTTATTCTCACTAATTGGAATTAGAGATGATTATAAGAAAATTACTAAAGCAAACAATAGCGAGGGTTTGAGTGCTAAAATGAAACTAGTTTTACAATTTTTAAGTGCAGCTATAGTTGTAAGTTTAATATTCTATTTTGGACATACAAGTGATTTGTACATACCATTTTATAAATATCCACTATTTGAAATGGGAGTTTTTGCAATTGTTTTTTGGATGTTTATAATAGTTGGCTCATCAAATGCCGTAAATCTTACAGATGGACTTGATGGCTTAGCAACTGTTCCATCAATTTTAGCATTTACAACTCTATCAATTTTGGTATATACAGTAGGGCATATAGTTTTTTCAAACTATTTACTGCTTCCAAGTATATCTCAGGCTGGAGAGTTGGCAATTTTAGGAGCCGCAATTGTTGGATCATTGATTGGATTTTTATGGTTTAATGCTTATCCAGCTGAAGTTTTTATGGGTGATAGCGGATCTCTTCCTTTGGGAGCTTTAATGGGATTTTTTGCAATAGTTTCAAAATCTGAAATTTTGCTTTTAGCTATTGGTTTTATTTTTGTATTGGAAACTGTTTCTGTTATGCTTCAAGTAGGATCTTATAAATTAAGACATAAAAGAGTTTTTCTTATGGCACCAATACATCATCACTTTGAGCAAAAAGGCTGGAAAGAGAATAAGATTATTGTTCGTTTTTGGATAATATCTTTTATGGCCAATTTAATTGCACTATTAAGTTTAAAGATTAGATAAATGAAAAAATTTAGAATATTAGGTAAAGGTAAAACAGCATTAGCTTTAAAAAATAGATTTCCAGAATCACAAATTTATGATGATAGCGATTTTGATATATATGATAAAGAGTCAGATACTCTTACTGTTGTAAGCCCTGGAATTCCACCACATAATAAACTGGTACAGGCTTCTAAAAATATAATTAGTGATTATGATCTGTTTTATGATGATATGCCTTTTTCAATTTGGATTAGTGGAACAAATGGTAAAACAACTACTACTCAAATGTGTCAATATATATTACAAAAACATAACTCTGTTTGTGGTGGAAATATTGGAGTTCCATTAAGTAAACTAGATAAATCTAAAAAAATATGGATACTTGAAACTTCATCATTTACGCTTCACTATACACAAAAAGCAAAACCAAATATATATATACTTTTACCAATAAGTGAAGATCATATTACTTGGCATGGAACTTATGAAGAGTATAAAAAGGCAAAATTAAAACCACTTGAACTTATGTTTGAGAATGATATTGTAATTTTACCAAGAGAGTTTGAAAACATTAAAACAAAAGCACATACTATTTATTATAGCTGTAGTGATGATTTATGTGAAGAGTTTAAAATAGATAAATCTAAAATCAATTTTAATGAACCATTTTTAATAGATTCAATAATGGCTCTATCAACAAGTAAAATACTATTTGATGAAGTAGATTATGATTTAATAAATAGTTTTAAAATCGATAAACACAAAGTTGAAGAGTTTAAAGATAAAAAAAATAGAGTATGGATAGATGATAGTAAAGCAACAAATGTTGATGCAACAATAAATGCTTTAGTTCCTTTTCAAAATAGAAATATACATATAATTTTGGGTGGAGATGATAAGGGTGCAAATCTTTCCCCTCTATTTGAAAATATAAAACATTTTGATATTGTAGTTTATGCAATAGGTAGTAATACAAAAAAAATAGTAGATTTTTGCAAAGAAAATAGTATAAAAGTATTTGAATGCCTATATTTAGAAATAGCAGTTCAAAAGATAGATAAAAATATGAAAGATGATAGTATTGCTATTTTATCCCCAGCAGCTGCATCTTTAGATCAGTTTAAGTCATATGCACAAAGAGGTGAAATATTCAAAGAATTTGTAAAAAATTTAAGTTAATATTAATATATTAGGTAGTATAATCTCACTCCAATTTCAGTGGTTCGATAGCTCAGTCGGTAGAGCAAAGGATTGAAAATCCTTGTGTCGACAGTTCGATTCTGTCTCGAACCACCATTTTATGGATGCTGGTGTAGCTCAGTTGGCTAGAGCAGCTGATTTGTAATCAGCAGGTCGGGGGTTCGACTCCCTTCACCAGCTCCATTTTTGTCGTGCGTAAGTTTTCAAAAACAGCGCTTGACCAGAGCAATAATTTTTATAAGGTGAGGTTGGAGAGTGGTCAAATCCTGCGGACTGTAAATCCGCCGCCTACGGCTTCGAAGGTTCAAATCCTTCTCTCACCACCACGTTTAATGTTGCGGGAGTAGCTCAGTTGGCTAGAGCTTCTGCCTTCCAAGCAGACTGTCGCGAGTTCGAGTCTCGTCTCCCGCTCCATTTTTATTGATTACTGGGAGCTGAGTTATATTTGCACATATATTTATAACTCATTAATATATTTAATCCCATTAATTTAGTTTTTAGTATTTACAGTATATAATACTTGGCACATTTTGTGCAAATCCCCTCTGAATAGAGAAGCCAAAAGGCTTATCTACTCAGAGGGCAATAAGCAATAAAATAATTTTAGAAGAGGAACAACACTATGGCAAAAGAAAAGTTTTCAAGAAATAAGCCGCACGTAAACATTGGTACAATCGGACACGTTGACCACGGTAAAACTACTACAACTGCTGCAATTTCAGCTGTATTAGCTTTAAAATATGGTGGAGAGATGAGAGATTATGATCAAATCGATAACGCTCCAGAAGAGAGAGAAAGAGGAATTACTATTGCTACTTCTCATATTGAGTATGAAACTGATAAAAGACACTATGCTCACGTAGATTGTCCAGGTCACGCGGATTATGTTAAAAACATGATTACAGGTGCTGCTCAAATGGATGGAGCTATCTTAGTTATCGCTTCAACAGATGGACCAATGGCTCAAACAAGAGAGCATATCCTTCTTTCAAAACAAGTTGGGGTTCCATATATTGTTGTATTCTTAAACAAAGAAGATCAATTAGATCCAGCTGATAAAGATGAGATGTTAGAGTTAGTTGAAATGGAAATTAGAGAATTACTTTCTACTTATGATTTCCCAGGTGATGATACTCCAATCGTTGCTGGTTCTGCATTCCAAGCTTTAGAAGAAGCTAAAAAAGGTTCAGTTGGACCATGGGGAGAAAAAATTGTTGCATTAATGAATGCAGTTGATGAGTATATCCCAACTCCTGAAAGAGATACTGATAAACCTTTCTTAATGCCAGTTGAGGACGTATTCTCAATTTCTGGAAGAGGAACTGTTGTTACTGGAAGAATTGAACTAGGAACAATTAAAGTTGGTGAAGAGATCGAAATCGTAGGATTTGGAGACACTAGAAAAACTACTGTTACTGGTGTTGAGATGTTTAGAAAAGAGATGGATCAAGGTCAAGCGGGTGATAACTGTGGTATTCTTTTAAGAGGAATCAAAAAAGAAGAGGTTGAAAGAGGACAAGTTCTTTGTAAGCCAGGAACAATTAAACCACATACATCATTTAAATGTGAAGTTTATATTCTTTCAAAAGAAGAGGGTGGAAGACATACTCCATTCTTTAGTGGATATAGACCACAATTCTATGTTAGAACAACAGATGTTACAGGTTCTTGTACTTTAATGGAAGGTACTGAAATGGTTATGCCAGGTGATAACGTAGAGATGACTGTTGAATTAGTTGCTCCAATTGCTCTTGAAAAAGGAACAAAGTTTGCTATTAGAGAAGGTGGAAGAACTGTTGGTGCTGGAGTTGTTTCAGAAATCATTAAATAAGGATTCTTTATGGCAGCAATAAGAATTAAAATAGGATTAAAATGCCAAGAGAGTGGAGATATTAACTACACTACTTGGAAAAATCCAAAAACTCATACTGAAAAGTTTGAAGTTAAAAAATATTGTCCAAGATTAAAAAAACACACTATTCATAAAGAAGTGAAGTTAAAATCTTAGTCATTAAAGCTTGAGAGAAATCTCAAGCTTTTTACATAGGTCAGTAGCTCCAATGGTAGAGCATCGGATTCCAAATCCGAGTGATGGGGGTTCGAGTCCCTCCTGGCCTGCCACTTTTGATTTTTTAAAGAGAGTTCTTCTCTTTTTAGAGAGTTAAAGATAAATTATATAAAGAGGAAGTCTATTTTGAGTAAAGCTAGTAACTATTTTAACAGTGTAAAAGCTGAATTATCTAAAGTAATATTTCCAATTAAAGAGCAGATAAGAACTGCTTATATTTCAGTATTTATTGTTGTTACAGTAATAGCCTTGTTTCTAGCTTTAATTGATGGTGCTATGTCTCTTGGTTTATCAATGATAATTAACTAAGGAAGAAAAATATGGCACATAAATGGTATGCAATACAAACTTATTCAGGTAGTGAGTTATCTGTGAAAAAAGCTATTTTAAAGTTAAAAGATGAAATGGCTGATGATAGAATTTTAGAAGTTTTAGTTCCAACGGAAGATTTAATTGAAGTAAAAAAAGGTAAAAAAGTAATTATTGAAAGACCACTTTATCCAGCTTATGCTTTCGCTAAAATTGATTTAGATACAGCATTATGGCATAGAATCCAATCAATGCCAAAAGTTGGAAGATTTATTGGAGAGTCAAAAAAACCAACAGCTTTAAGTGATAAAGATATAAATCTTATATTAGAAAAAGCTAAAAATAAAGCAGCAGCTAAACCTAAAATCTCTTTTGATGAGGGTGAAATGGTTAGAATAAATGAAGGACCTTTTGCTAACTTTAATGGTATAGTTGAAGATTTTGATTTAGTTTCAGGTATATTAAAATTAAATGTATCTATTTTTGGAAGAAATACTCCTGTTGAAATCTCTTATACTCAAGTAGAGAGAATCGTATAATTATATATTTTAGGCATTAGGCAAAGAAACTAGCTTCTTTTAGAGTTTTTTTGCCTAATGTCTAATCATTGAGCATTAAAAATTTAATAAAGGAATAGCATGGCTAAGAAAATTCAAGGTTATTTAAAACTACAAATACCTGCGGGTGCAGCAAATCCATCACCTCCAGTTGGACCAGCTCTTGGACAAAGAGGTGTTAATATTATGGAATTCTGTAAAGCATTTAACGAAAAAACAAAAGATAAAGCTGGTTATAGATTACCAGTTGTTCTTACAATTTATACAGATAAAAGCTTTACATTTGAAGTAAAACAACCTCCAATGACAGAGTTAATTAAAAAAATATCTGGTGTAAAAAAAGGTAGCGATAATCCACTTAAAAATAAAGTTGGAAAACTATCAAAAGCACAAGTTATGGAAATTGTTGATATGAAAATTAAAGATTTAAATACAGACGATAAAGAAGTAGCTGCAAAAATAGTTGCTGGAAGTGCTAGATCAATAGGAATTGATGTAGAGTTATAAAAAACTAGTCTAACCACAAGACTTAAAAAAAGTGGAAGCAAAAAATTTAACATTGCGGAGTAAATATGGCAAAAGTTTCAAAAAGATATAAAGCATTAGCTTCTAAAGTTGAAGAGAGAAAATACTCTTTAGAAGAAGCTTGTAATTTAGTAAAAGATTTAAAATCTGCTAAATTTGATGAGAGTGTTGAAATTGCACTAAATTTAAATGTTGATCCAAGACATGCAGATCAAATGATTAGAGGAGCTGTTGTTCTTCCAAATGGTACTGGTAAAACTGTTAGAGTTGCTGTTTTTGCAAAAGGTGCAAAAATGGATGAAGCTAAAGCTGCTGGTGCTGATATTGTAGGAAATGATGATTTAGCAGAAGCTATTCAAGCTGGAAATATTAATTTCGATGTTTTAGTTGCAACTCCTGATTGTATGGGAATTGTAGGAAAAGTTGGAAGAATTCTTGGACCAAAAGGTTTAATGCCAAATCCAAAAACAGGAACTGTAACTATGGATGTTACAAAAGCTGTTAATGATGCAAAAGGTGGTCAAGTAACTTATAGAGTTGATAAAAAAGGTAATATGCAAGCTGCTATTGGAAAAGTTTCATTCTCAGCGCAAGCTATAAAAGAGAATGCTGAAGCTTTCATTGGAGCTATTAATAGAGCAAAACCTTCAACTGCAAAAGGAAGATATATTACTAATGCAGCTATTAGTTTAACTATGAGTCCATCAGTTATTTTAGATAATATGGAATTATTAGAAATTAGATAAGGTTCTCCTTATCTTTTTTGCATTCAAAAGTGTTGAATTGGTTCAATATTTTTGAGTGTTCAAAGCACTGAAATAAAACTGAAGACAGCTGGTAAAAAGACTCCTCGTCTTTTTGTAAGTCCCGCCTAGGATGATGTTTTGAAAGGAGGAAATATAATGACTAGAAATAAAAAATCAGAGATTATTGATTTCTTAGCTGCTGAGTTCAAAAACTCTTTGGCTGTTGTAGTTTGCGACTATAAAGGTCTTACTCATAAAGAACTAGAAGTTCTAAGAAAAGATGCTAAAGCAAATAATACAAAAGTTCAAGTTGTAAAAAACAGTTTAGTAACTAAAGCTGTAAAAGCAGCAGAACTTGGTGATGTTGATTTAAATGGAACAAATATCTATTTATGGTCAGAAGATCAAATTTCAGCTTGTAAAGTAGCTGATAAGTTTGCATCTTCTACAAAAGATAAATTCTCAATTAAATCTGGTATCATCGAAGGTGAAATCTGTGATGCTTCTAGAGTTAATGCGTTTGCTAAATTACCATCAAGAGAAGAGCTTCTTGGAATGCTTGCATCTGTATGGATGGGACCAGTTAGAAACTTTACTATTGGTCTTGATGCTCTTAGAAGAAAAAAAGAAGAAGAGGCGGCTTAATTATTTAAGCAATAATAATATATAAAATAAGAAATTAAAAAGGAAAAATTATGGCAATTTCTAAAGAAGATGTTTTAGAATTTATCTCTGGTTTATCAGTTCTTGAACTATCAGAGTTAGTAAAAGAGTTTGAAGAAAAATTTGGTGTATCTGCACAACCTGTTGCAGTTGCTGGTGGAGCAGTTGCTGCTGTTGAAGCTGCTGAAGAAAAAACTGAGTTTGACGTAATTATCGTTGATTCAGGAGATAAAAAAATCAATGTTATTAAAGAAATCAGAGCAATTACTGGTCTTGGATTAAAAGAGGCTAAAGATGCTGCTGAGCAAACTCCTTCAACAATTAAAGAAGGAATCTCTAAAGCTGACGCTGAAGCAATTAAAGCTCAGTTAGAAGCTGCTGGAGCTAAAGTAGAAGTTAAATAATTTAACTTTTTATATCGTTATATAGGGATTCTATCCCTATATATAGTACCGCATCTTTGAGGGCTAAGGTTAAAATTTATAAGAATTTTAACCTTATCCTTTATGGATGCTTTTGTGCTTTATAGAATAAAGCAAACAAACCAAATTTTATAACAAGGTGTCAAATGTTAAACTCTTTAAAATCTGGTAATAGACTCAGAGTAGATTTTGCGAAAAACCCACAAAAAATCGAAATTCCTAACTTATTACAACTACAACAAAATTCGTATGAATCTTTTTTAATGGTAAATAAAAAAGATAGATCATCAGCTGGTATTGAAAAAGTATTTAAAACAATATTTCCTATTCATGATGCTCAAAATAGACTAACTTTAGACTATTTAGGAAGTGAAGTTGGAAAACCAAGATATGATGTAAGAGAGACAATGATTAGAGGTCTTACATACTCAATTCCTTTAAAAATTAATGTTAGATTAACTCTTTGGGATATTGATGAGAAAACTGGTGAAAAAATTGGTGTTAAAGATATAAAAGAGCAATCTTTATATGTAAGAGAGATTCCTCTAATGACAGATAGAACATCATTTATTGTAAATGGTGTTGAAAGAGTTGTTGTAAATCAACTACACAGATCTCCAGGTGTTATTTTCAAAGAAGATGAATCAAATACAACTGAGAGCAAACTTCTATATACAGGTCAAATTATTCCAGATAGAGGTTCATGGTTATATTTTGAATATGATGCAAAAGATATATTATATGTAAGAATTAATAAAAGAAGAAAAGTTCCAATTACAATTCTATTTAGAGCATTAGGATATTCAAAAGAGGATATCGTAAAACTATTTTATCCAATAATTAATATTAAAATTAAAAATAATAAATTTTTAACAGAGTTCAACCCTGATGATTTTATGGGAAGAATTGATTATGATATTAAAGATGATAAAGGTAATTTAGTTATTGCTGCTGGAAAAAGATTAACAACTAGAAAAGCAAAAGCATTAATTGAAGGTGGATTAAAATTAATTGAGTATCCACTTGAGCTTTTAATGGATAGACATACGGCTAGTACAATTTATGATCCAGAATCAGGAGAGGTTTTATTTGATGCTTTAACAAATCTTGATGAGTTAAAACTTAAAAAACTTCTTGATTTGAAATTTGATTCATTTGAAATTGCAAATGATTTATCAAGTAGTGCTGATGCATCTATTATTAATGCATTTAAAGCAGATGCAGAGTCTTTAAAACTTCTAAAACAGACAGAGCAAATTGATGATGAAAATGATTTAGCTGCTATTAGAATTTATAAAGTTATGAGACCAGGTGAACCTGTAACTAAAGAAGCTGCAAAAGAGTTTATAAAAAAACTATTCTTTGATCCAGAAAGATACGACTTAACAAAAGTTGGAAGAATGAAGATGAATCATAAATTAGGTGTAAATGTTCCAGAATATGTTACAACACTTACTTATGAAGATGTTATTAAAACTGTTCAATATTTAGTAAAAGTTAAAGCTGGTTATGGACATATTGATGATAGAGATCATTTAGGAAATAGAAGAATTAGAGCTATTGGTGAGTTATTAGCAAATGAGTTACACGCTGGACTTATCAAAATGCAAAAAACAATTAGAGATAAAATGACAACTCTAAGTGGAACTTTAGAAGATATTATGCCACATGATTTAATCAACTCAAAAATGATTACATCAACAATTACTGAGTTCTTTACAAGTGGGCAACTTTCACAATTTATGGACCAAACAAATCCACTATCTGAAGTTACTCACAAAAGAAGATTATCAGCTCTTGGAGAGGGTGGTTTAGTAAAAGAGAGAGCAGGATTTGAAGTAAGAGATGTTCACCCAACTCACTATGGAAGAATCTGTCCAGTTGAAACTCCTGAGGGACAAAATATTGGACTTATTAATACTTTATCAACTTTCTCTAAAGTTAATGATTTAGGATTTATTGAAGCTCCATACAAAAAAGTTGTTGATGGTGTAGTTTCAAATGAGATTACTTATTATACAGCAACTCAAGAAGAGGGTCTTGTAATTGCTCCAGGATCAACTAAAGTTGATGAAAATGGAAAAATTGTTGAGCCATTAATTGAAGTTAGATTAAATGGTGAAATTATTTTAATGGAGAGAAATAAAGTTGATTTAATTGATATCTCTTCACAAATGGTTATGGGTGTTGCAGCTTCACTTATTCCATTCTTAGAACACAACGATGCCAATAGAGCACTTATGGGTTCAAATATGATGAGACAAGCAGTTCCTTTAATTAATCCAACAGCTCCAATCGTTGGAACAGGACTTGAAAAAACTGTTGCAAGAGATGCTTGGGAAGCAATTAAAGCTTTAAGAGGTGGAGTTGTTGAGAAAGCTGACTCTAAAAATATCTATATTAGTGGTGAAGATGAAAATGGTGCTTTCATTGATCACTATGAAGTAAATAAAAATGTTAAAACAAATAATAACACATCTTTTGGTCAAAGAGTTGCTATAAAAGAGGGTGATGTTATTGAAGCTGGACAAGTAATTGCTGATGGTCCTTCAATGGATAAAGGTGAACTTGCAGTTGGAATTAATGCTATGGTTGCGTTTATGCCATGGAATGGATACAACTATGAGGATGCTATTATTTTAAGTGAAAGATTAATTAAAAAAGATGCATTTACTTCAGTTCATATCTATGAAAAAGAGATTGATTGTAGAGAGTTAAAACATGGTAATGAAGAGATTACTAGAGATTTACCAGGTGTTAAAGAGGAGTCAATTACTCATTTAGATGCTTCTGGAATTGTTAAAGTTGGAACTTATGTAACTTCTGGAATGATTTTAGTTGGAAAAGTAACTCCAAAAGGTGAAATTAAACCAACTCCTGAAGAGAGACTTTTAAGAGCCATTTTTGGTGATAAAGCAGGACATGTTATAAATAAATCTTTATATTGTCCAACATCGATGGAAGGTACAGTTGTTGATGTTAAAGTATTCACTAAAAAAGGTTATGAGAAGTGTGAAAGAGCCAAAGCTGAAATTGAATTAGAGAAAAATGAACTAAATCAAAAACACCTTGATAAACTTTTAATGCTTGATAGAGAAGAGGCTTTAAAAATTAATAATCTATTATCAAAAGCTAAACTTGAAAAAGAGTTAGAGCTTGATGGTGTTACATATAAAAAAGGTGATACATTAACACTTGATGTTTTAGTAAGTGTAAATAGATTTGCTATGAAAAAAGTTGTTTCTTCATATAGCAAAGATATTGAAAAGACTTATAATGATATTAAAGAGCACTTTATTAAACAAAAAGCAGAGTTAAGAAAAGAGCATGAAGAGAAACTTGATATTCTTGAGCATGATGATATTTTATCAAGTGGTGTAATTAAACAAGTTAAAGTTTATATTGCAACAAAAAGAAAGATAAAAGTTGGGGATAAAATGGCTGGACGACATGGAAACAAAGGTATTGTTTCTAATATCGTTCCAAGAGTTGATATGCCATATTTAGAAGATGGAACAACAGTTGATATTATTTTAAATCCACTTGGGGTTCCTTCAAGGATGAATATTGGACAAATTATGGAAGTTCACTTAGGACTTGTAGGTAGAAGACTTGGAAAACAGATCCAACAAATCTATGATGCAAAAAAAGGTGAATATATTTCAGATTTAAGAGCAAAAATGATTGAGATTGCAGGAGTTGCAAAACTTATGAATGCTAAATCATTTATTGAAAAATTAAGTGACGATGAGTTGTTAAATTATGCTAGAGATTGGTCAAAAGGTGTTAAATTTGCAACACAAATTTTTGATGGTGTTGAAGCTTATGACTTTGAAAAACTGTTTGAAATGGCTAAGATAGACTCAGATGGTAAATGTATCTTATATGATGGAAAAACTGGTGAAAAAATGAAAGAGAGAGTAAATGTTGGTTACATGTATATGCTAAAACTTCACCACTTAGTTGATGAGAAAGTTCACGCAAGAAGTACAGGCCCATACTCACTAGTAACACAACAACCAGTTGGAGGAAAAGCTCTATTTGGAGGACAAAGATTTGGAGAGATGGAGGTTTGGGCATTAGAAGCTTATGGTGCAACAAATGTACTAAAAGAGATGCTTACAACTAAATCAGATGACGTTGAAGGAAGAACAAGAGCATATAGAGCTATTGCAAATGGTGAAAATGTTCCAGCTTCTGGTGTTCCTGAAACATTCTTTGTTTTAACAAAAGAGTTAAAAGCTTTAGCTTTAGACGTAGAGATTTTTGAAGAGGTAGAAAACGATGAGTAATAATGAAAAAGTGTTATCACCAATAGATATAAAAGAGTTAGAAAGACCACAAGATTTTTCTGCTTTTCAATTAAAGTTAGCAAGTCCAGAGAAAATTCTATCTTGGTCTTGTGGAGAGGTTAAAAAACCTGAAACTATTAACTATAGAACACTAAAACCAGAGAGAGATGGACTGTTTTGTGCAAAAATCTTTGGACCTGTAAAAGATTATGAGTGTCTATGTGGTAAATATAAAAAGATGAGATACAAAGGTGTTGTTTGTGAAAAATGTGGAGTTGAAGTAACTTCATCAAAAGTTAGAAGACACAGAATGGGACATATTGAATTAGTATCTCCTGTTGCTCATATTTGGATGGTATCATCTCTTCCTTCAAGAATTGGAACACTTTTAGGTGTTAAATTAAAAGATTTAGAAAGAGTTCTATATTATGAAGCATACATTGTAAATAGTGCTGGTGAAGCATTTTATGATGGTGAAAGAACTAAAAAAATTGAAAAATATGATATTTTAAATGAAGAGCAATATAGAACTGTTGCAGATCTATTTGAACATACTGGTTTTGAAGCAAAAATGGGTGGAGAGATTATTAGAGATCTTTTAGCTGAGCTTGATCTGTTTGAGCTATTAACTTTATTAAAAGATGAGATGCAAACAACTAAATCAGATGCAAAAAGAAAAACAATAATCAAAAGATTAAAAGTTGTTGAAAACTTTATAAATAGTGGAAATAGACCTGAGTGGATGATGCTTACAATGCTTCCAGTTTTACCACCAGATTTAAGACCACTTGTTTCACTTGATGGTGGAAAATTTGCTGTTTCAGATGTAAATGACCTTTATAGAAGAGTAATTAATAGAAATAACAGATTAAAAAGATTAACAGAACTTGATGCTCCTGAAATTATTATTAGAAATGAAAAAAGAATGCTTCAAGAAGCTGTTGATGCTTTATTTGATAATGGTAAAACAGCAAATGCTGTTAAAGGTGCAAATAAAAGACCTTTAAAATCTTTAAGTGAGATTATCAAAGGAAAACAAGGACGATTCAGACAAAACTTACTTGGAAAAAGGGTTGACTTCTCAGGAAGATCTGTTATTGTTGTTGGACCAAATTTAAATATGGATCAATGTGGTATTCCAAAGAAAATGGCACTTGAACTATTTAAACCACATTTAATGGCAAAATTAGAGGAAAAAGGTTACGCAACAACTTTAAAAGCTGCAAAAAGATTAATTGAATCTGAAACAAATGAAGTTTGGGAATGTTTAAATGAGATTGTTGATGAGTATCCAATTTTATTAAATAGAGCTCCAACGCTTCATAAATTATCTATTCAAGCTTTCCACCCTGTTTTAATTGATGGAAAAGCTATTAGATTACATCCGCTTGTTTGTGCTGCATTTAATGCTGACTTCGATGGGGATCAAATGGCTGTTCACGTACCACTTTCTCAAGAGGCGATTGCTGAAGCTAAGATTTTAATGATGAGCTCAATGAATATTTTATTACCAGCAAGTGGTAGAGCAATTGCAGTTCCATCTCAAGATATGATTTTAGGTATATATTATCTATCATTAGAGAAAGAGGGTGTAAAAGGTTCTCATAAGCTATTTACTGATGTAAATGAGGTAAAAATTGCATTAGATATGAATCAAATTGATTTACATGCAAAAATTAGAACAAAAATTGATGGAAAAATTGTAAAAACAACAGTTGGAAGATTAATAATTCACGAAATTCTACCATCTTTTGTTCCAATGAGTTTATGGAATAAAGTTTTAAAGAAAAAAGATATCGGTGCATTAGTAGATTATATCTATAAAGAAGCTGGTTATGAAGTAACTCCAAGATTCTTAGATAACTTAAAAAATCTAGGATTTAAATATGCAACTACTGCTGGTATTTCAATATCAATTGATGATATTATTGTTCCAGATAGTAAAGTTTCTCATATTACAAAATCTAAAAAAGATGTTATTGAGGTACAAAAACAGTTCTCTCAAGGTCTATTAACTGAGCAAGAGAGATATAATAAAACTATTGATATCTGGACTGAAGCTAATAATAAACTTGGACTTGAGATGATGGATTTAGTTAAAGCAGATAAAGATGGGTTTAACTCTATTTATATGATGGCAGATTCAGGAGCAAGAGGTAGTGCAACTCAAATTAGACAGCTTTCAGGTATGAGGGGTCTTATGGCTAAACCTGATGGAAGTATTATTGAAACACCAATTATCTCTAACTTTAAAGAGGGTCTTAACGTTCTTGAGTATTTTATCTCTACTCACGGAGCTAGAAAAGGACTTGCGGATACAGCTTTAAAAACAGCAAATGCTGGATATTTAACAAGAAAGCTTATTGACGTTTCTCAAAATGTAAGAATTACAGAAGAGGATTGCGGAACTCATGAAGGTATTGAAATTACTGATATTACATCTGGAAATGAGTTAATCGAGTCTTTAGATGAGAGAATTACAGGAAGAGTTATTGCTGAAGATATTATTGATCCAATCTCTAATGAGATTTTATTTAATGAAGGAACTTTAATAACTGAAGAGTTTGCAAAAATAGTAAAAGAGTCTGAGGTTAAATCTGTAATTATTAGAACTCCGCTTACTTGTAAAACAGAAAATGGACTTTGTTCAAAATGTTATGGACTAAACCTTGGTGAGCAAAGAAAAGCAAAACCAGGTGAAGCTGTTGGAGTTGTTGCTGCTCAATCAATTGGAGAACCAGGAACTCAGCTAACACTTAGAACTTTCCACGTTGGAGGAACTGCAAGTGCTACTCAAACTGAAAGAGAGTTAAAAGCTGATAAAGAAGGTTTCATTAGATACTACAATATCAAAAAATATGAAACAAAAGATGGAAAAACTATTGTTGCAAATAGAAGAAATGCTGGAATTTTATTAGTTGAACCAAAAATTAATGCACCATTTAAAGGTAAAGTTACAGTTGAAACAGTTCATGATGAGATTGTATTAACAATATCAAATGGTAAAGATAAAAAAGAGTATTTCTTAAGAAAAAGTGATGTTGCAAAAGTAAATGAGCTTGCAGGAATTTCTGGAAAAATTGAAGGAAAACTTTATATTCCTCATGCAAATGGTCAAGAAGTAGATAATAATGACTCTATAGTTGAAATTATTAAAGATGGATGGAATGTACCAAATAGAATCCCATTTGCAGCTGAATTAAAAGTTGAAGATGGAGCACCAATTACATCTAAAGTTGTTTCAGCAGCTAAAGGTATTGTTAAATATTATAAATTAATAGGTGACTATTTAGAGAGAAGACATGATATTAAATCTGGTGATAAAGTTGTAGAAAAAGGTCTTTTTGCAGTAGTTGCAGATAAAGAAGATAGAGAAGCTGCAAGATACTATATCTCAAGAGGTTCATCAATAATTTTAAATGATAATAGTGAAGTTGAAAAAGGTACTCAAATTTCTTCACCAACAGTTTCTGAACAAACTGTTATAGCTGAGTGGGATCCATATGCTAACCCAATTATTGCTGAAGAGTCTGGAGTTGTAACTTTTGAAGATATTATTCCAGGTGTTACTGTTTCAGAGCAATTTGATGAGTTAACAGGAACATCTAAGCTAGTTGTTAATGAGTATATTCCAAGTGGATATAAACCAACAGTATTATTAGCAACAGCTTCAGGTGAGATTATTAGATATGTACTAGAGTCAAAAGCATCTTTAAATATTCAAGAGGGAAGCAAAGTAGAGGTTGCAGATATTATTGCTAAAACTCCAAAAGCTACTCAAAAATCAAAAGATATTACTGGAGGTCTTCCAAGAGTATCTGAGTTATTTGAAGCAAGACGACCAAAAAGTATAGCTGTATTAGCTTCATTTGATGGAACTGTAAGTTTTGGAAAACCACTAAGAAATAAACAAAGATTAATAATCTCTGATATTATGGGTGGACAAACAGAGTACTTAATTGAAAAAGGAAAACAAATCCTTGTTCATGAAGGTGAATTTGTACACGCTGGTGAAGCATTAACGGATGGTCAAGTATCGCCTCATGATGTATTAAGAATTATGGGTGAAAAAGCACTTCATTACTTTATTGTATCTGAAGTACAACAAGTTTATAGATCTCAAGGGGTTAATATTGCAGATAAACATATAGAGGTAATTTTATCTCAAATGTTAAGACAAGTATCAATTCTTGATGGTGGAGATACTAAATTTATTGTTGGTGATATGATCTCTAAAAAGAGATTTAAAATTGAGAATGAAAAAATTGTAAGAATGGGTGGTAGACCAGCTATTGCTGAGCCTTTATTGCTTGGTATTACAAGAGCTGCTGTTACAAGTGATAGTATCATTTCAGCTGCATCATTCCAAGAGACAACAAAAGTATTAACAGAAGCTGCAATTAGTGCAAAAATGGATATGCTTGAAGATCTTAAAGAGAATGTTGTAATAGGAAGAACAATTCCTGTTGGAACAGGTCTATATAAAGATCAAAAAGTAAAATTTACAGAAGTTGAGTAAGGAATAGGGCTTTGCCCTATTTTTTTAAATGACAATTTTTTATCTATTTATCTTTTTTATTGCAATTGAACTTTTTGAAACAAATTGGCAAAAAGCACCAACATTATATGGAATATTAGAGAATAATTTCAAAGTTTACCAAAAAAATATTTTCTTATATTTTATACTTCATCCATCATTTTTCTACTCAATTTATTTAGCTATTACTCTTAATAATTTTGGATTTTGGATGAGTTTTATTGTTATTTTAAAATTTGTTGATATATCATTTAAGTTATCGATTATGAAAAAACTATCTAAAAATTATGAACTAAGTAGTATAATTCCATTTGATGCAAATATAACTATGATTTTTCGATATTTAAATCTATTTATCTATCCATCATCTTTTTTATTAGCAACAAGTAATTTCTAAAAAATTTTAAAAAAGGAAAAAAATGCAATATTTAATAATAGCATATGATTATGATGATGCTTATGAAAGAAGAGTTAAAGTTAGAGATGAACATGTTAAAATGGCAAAAGAGTTTATGGAAAAAGGTAACATAATAACTGCTGGTGCATTAATTGAAAATGATAAAATGGTTGGTTCAACACTTTTTGTTGAGTTTGAAAATGATGATGAGTTGGAAGCTTGGCTTGAAAATGATCCTTATGTTATTGGAAATGTTTGGGATTATGAAAATATTCAGATAGTTCCTGTAAAGTTACTTCCAAAAAATTAATGTGATTTTTATATCACATTAATTTTACTCTTCTATTTCTACTCTATTTTTTCCATTATTTTTGGCTTTATACATAGCTTTATCAGCTCTTGCTAAAATTGATTGCATTGAATCACTTTTGTTGAATTTTGTTACTCCAAAACTACAACTTATATTTTTTATATCATCAAATTCTAGCTTATTTATAAGAATTCTTAGTTTTTCAGATGCCTCAAAAGCTTGTTTTAGATTAGTTGAAGGGTATATAATAAAAAACTCTTCTCCTCCCCATCTACATGCAAAATCAGTTGATCTGATTGTATTTTTTACAACATCAGCAATTTTTTTAAGAACCATATCACCAGCTAAATGTCCATATGTATCATTAATAATTTTAAAATTATCAACATCAAATAGTACAATAGAAAACTCTTGATTTTCATATCTAGTTGCTCTTGAAATCTCATATTTTAATTTTTGTTCAAATTTTGCACGATTATATAAAGATGTTAAATTATCAGTAGATGCAAGTTGTTCAAGCTGTGTAGTTTTTGATTGTAGTTTTGAATTTATTGATGACAGATGCACTGTTTTATCTCTTAGAAAATCTGCCCATTTTGAATAAACTCTTGCTAGTAACTCTTTTTGAGTTATTTGACCTATAACATTACCAGCAAAATCTTCAATAATTAAACGCTTAAATTTTTGTTGTTGAATAAATTCTAAAGCTTGAGAGACTGTTGTAGTATGTTTTACTTTTACTAAAGGAGATCTCATATAGTTTGATACAGGTAGATTTAAATCTTTAGATTCTCCAAAAAGTTTAATAATATCTTTAGTAGTTAATATTCCAACACTGTTGCTCTTATCAAAAATAATTACACAATCATAAATAGTATCATCCATTAGTTCAATAACATCTTTTGTTAAATCATTAATATCTGCTTTTTTCACAAATGAACTAAGTAGCATATCGCTTAAAGTCTGTTTTTCAAGCATTAATTGTGGATCAACACTTGAAATAATGTCATGATAAGATACAAATCCACAAAGTTTGTCATCGTCATCTACAAGACAAAGAGAGTTTCCATTAAATCCAATCTCTTCAATAGCGTCTGGTATTGAAGTTTTATAGTGAGTTGAGAAAATTTTATCATATTTTATATCTTTTAATTTTGTGTTGAAATCTATATTATCAGATTTTAAACGAATTAAATCATTTGCTTTTATAATTCCAAAACCTTTTTTTGTATTTGATAAAATAATAATCTCTCTATGATTCTCTTTATACATTAAAGCTATAGCGTCATTAATACTTTGTGTATCATAAACAGTAGTAACCGCTTTAGTAGCAATATCGATTAACTTTGGAAGATATTTCATTTTAACCTTTTTTAATATAATAATTTCTTGTAAATAAATATTAAATTCTACAAAAATAACTTTAGAACAATGTTAATAAAAATTAAATTGTAAGTTAAAAAATATTTACAATGCTTCTATCAAAAATTCGATCTAACTTATCTGGATTTATTGAATCGTTTGATTCAATTTTACTATTAAATAGCTCAATAGTCTTTTTGCTATTAGCCATAAATGTAGCCTTATCTTTTTTACTTAAACCTTCAACTTTAGGTTTTCTTAATGTCTTCATAGGATCAACAGCAACACCATTTTTATATAATCCAAGATGCAAATGAGGACCTGTGCTAACTCCAGTTGATCCAACATAAGCAATTAAAGTACCTTTTTTAACTGTTCTTCCAACAACAGCATTTGAAGCAAATTTATTTAAATGAGCATATAAAGTTCTATATCCATCAGCATGGCTAATAATTACTGTTTTACCATAACCACCTCTATTTCCAACAAAAGTAACTCTTCCATCAGCGGCAGCATAAACATTTCTTCCAATAGGAGCTGCAAAATCAGTTCCAAGATGTGCTCTATATCTTTTTAATACAGGATGATATCTTTTATTTGAAAAGTGACTTGAAATTCTTGAGTAGTTTAAAGGAATTTGAAATGGATAAGTTTTTGTATAAGATATACCTTTTTCATCGTAATATTTTTCATCTTTTTCATTCTTAAACCTATAATTTGGTTTTCCATTTATTTGAACCATTACAGATTTTATATTTGGAAGACCAAGAAGTTTTCCTAAATAGACTTTTTGTGAGTATTCAACAACAACATAATCACCTTTTTTCATCTTTCTAAAATCAACAGGGCTATGCTTAAACAGGTTTGTTATTAGTGCAGGAATTGCAATATCTCCTGTTGCTTTTTGTAAATCACTTGATAAAGATTCGTTTATTTGAACAGCTAATAACTCATTTTTTTCAGTGTAAGCAATTGGCAAAGTTTGGAATTTAAAGTTATCATCATCTTTATATATATGAATTTGAATATCAGAAGATATTGGAATTAAAACTTGTTCAAACTCTTTATCTTTATTGGTATATAAGTAGTATCTAGTATTTGATTGAATCTCACTACAAAGCTCTTTGTCTTCTCTTTCTAAATTGTAAAAAAGAGTTAAAGGAATATTTTGTTTCTCTAAAAAGTTTAAAAATGTATCACCTCTTGGCCAAAGTAACTCTTCCACTTGAGATGCAAAAAGTGAGTTAAAAAGTAATAAAAATATAATAAGTTTTTTTTTAAGCATATAATAGACTCTTCTTTTATCAAAAAATTAGGACAAGTATTATACAATCCCGATACTTAAATTTACGGAGATACTATTGAATAAAATTTTATTATTTATTTTTTTATCACTAAACCTTTTTGCAAAAGATTATTTTACTATTTATAAAAATGAGGGGATAAAAAGTGTTGAAAATGAGTTGAAATTAGAGTTTAGACAAAAAGAGTCTTGGCTTAAATATTTACAAAATCATGATACTAGATTTGGTTATTATGAGACAAAAAAATTTATTATTGTTGCTGATAAAAATGATAAAACTATGGCTTTATATAAAAAAGAGGATAAAAATTTTATCAAAATTTCAAGCGATAGTATGATAATTGGTGAAAATCTTGGTGATAAACTATTAGAAGGTGACAAAAAAACACCAGAAGGATCTTATGAGCTTATACAAAGAAGAATTTCTCTACCAGCTTTTTATGGACCCCTTGCACTTGTAACTCAATATCCTGATACATTTGACAAAAGTTTAAATAAAACAGGTCATGGAATTTGGATTCATGGAATGCCTTTAAATGGCGATAGAGAGCTTTATACAGAGGGTTGCTTAGCTATTTCAAACGATAGATTAGAGTTATTAGATAAAAGTATTGATTATAAAAACACTATTTTAATTACAAGTAGTAAAGCAGTTCCTGAAGTTCCTAAAGAGGAGCTAGCAATAGTTTTAAGTACAATTTTTAAATGGAAAGATGCTTGGAAGGATTCTGATATAGAGACTTATTTATCATTTTATTCAAAAGATTTTAAAAGAGCTGATAGAAGTGATTTTTCAACTTTTTCAAACCAAAAAAGAAGAATATTTGCTAAAAATGAAGAGAAAGTAATTAATCTTTTTAATATAGATATCTCACCATATCCAAACTCTTTGGGTAAAAATATGTATAAAATTTTAATGGATGAGGAGTATTTTAGTCCATCTGTTAGATTTATTGGTAAAAAAGAGCTTTATATAGAGCTTATAAACGGAAAAGTTGAGATTTTATCAGAGGATTAAAAACTATTTTAATACTACTTTAGATATAATCGCCTTTAAATTTGTAAAAATTAAGGCGAAAAATGCAAAAAAAAGAGATGAATATTGAAGAGATAGCTTTAGCACACTCTTTAACAAAAGATGAGTTTGAAAATATAAAAAAAATATTAGGAAGAGAGCCAAACTATGTTGAAATTGGTATCTTCTCTGCAATGTGGAGCGAGCACTGCTCTTATAAATCAAGTAAAAAATATTTAAGTGGATTTCCAACAAAAGCACCATGGGTTATTCAAGGACCTGGTGAAAATGCTGGAGTAATAGATATTGGTGATGGATACGCTGCTGTATTTAAAATGGAATCTCACAATCATCCAAGCTTTATTGAGCCTTATCAAGGAGCTGCAACTGGAGTTGGTGGTATTTTAAGAGATGTATTTACAATGGGTGCAAGACCAGTTGCAAGTATGAACTCAATTAGATTTGCTTCAATTGAAGGAAATAGTGAAACTGCAAAAAAACATAGATACCTTTTAAAAGGTGTTGTTGCTGGAATTGGTGGATATGGAAACTGTATGGGAGTTCCAACTATTGGTGGAGAGACAAGTTTTGAAGAGTGTTATGCTGGAAATAATCTAGTAAATGCATTTACTTTAGGTCTTGCAAAAACTGATGAGATTTTTTATGGACGAGCTGAGGGAATTGGAAATCCAGTTATTTATGTTGGAAGTAAAACAGGAAGAGATGGTCTTGGTGGTGCTGTTATGTCAAGTGCCTCTTTTACAGAAGATAGTGAAAGCAAAAGACCAACTGTTCAAGTTGGAGATCCATTTACTGAAAAACTACTTTTAGAGGCTTGTTTAGAACTATTTAAAGCTGATTTAATTGTTGGTATTCAAGATATGGGAGCTGCTGGGCTTACATCATCTTCATTTGAGATGGCTGGAAGAAGTGGTAGTGGAATGATTATGCACTTAGATAAAGTTCCTGCACGAGAAGAGGGTATGACTCCTTATGATTTTATGCTTTCGGAGTCTCAAGAAAGAATGCTTATTTGTGCTAAAAAAGGTTGTGAGCAACAAATAATTGATATTTTCCAAAAATGGGAGCTAGATGTTGCTGTTATTGGAGAAGTTACAAATACTGGTAACATGGAACTATTTTGGCATGGTGAAAAAGTAGCTGATATTCCAGTTCAACCAGTATCAGAAGAGGCACCAGTTTTAGATAGACCTGTAAGTGAGCCTGAGTATTTAAAAACTATTGCAAATGTAACTATGGATAAACAAATTTCAAATCAAATTGCTTTTGATGAGTTGTTTAGTGATATGGAAGTTGTAGATAAATCTTGGATTTACTCTCAATTTGACTCAATGGTTCAAACAAATACTATAAAAGGCCCAGGAAGTTTGGATGGTTCTACAATTAGAATTAAAGAGACTGGTAAAGCTTTATCTATGAGTGCTGATTGTAACACAAGATTTTGTTATATAAATCCACAATTAGGAGCAGCAGCTGCTGTTATGGAGAGTGGTAGAAATGTTGCTATGACTGGTGCTGTTCCAAAAGCTATTACAGATTGTCTAAATTTTGGAAATCCTCAAAATCCAGAGGTTATGTGGCAATTTAAAGAGAGTTGTGAAGGTATTAAAAATGCTTGTAAAGCATTAAACACTCCTGTAATTGGTGGAAATGTATCTTTATACAATGAAACAAATGGAGTTAGTGTTTTCCCAACACCATCAATTGCAATGGTTGGAGTAAATGAAGATGCACAAAATGTACTTCCTTCAAAACTTCAAGAAAGTGGAAATGTACTATATCTTTTAGGTGATACTTATAGTGAATTTGGTGGAAGTTTATATCTAAAAAAACTTTATGGAAAAGTTGCTGGAGTTCATCCAAAAGTTGATTTTGAAAAAGAGTTAGCTTTATGGAATACAGTAATTGAAGCAAACAGAGCAAAACTTTTAAAAAGTGCCAAAGATGTAAATCTTGGTGGAATTGCTATATCTTTAGCAAAAATGGCAGTTGTAGGAAATATTGGAGTTGAAGCTAATATATCTTTAAATGATTCTAAAGATATTTTTAGTGAATCATTAAGTAGAGCAATAGTTGAAGTAAATCCAAAAAATTGTGAAGAGTTTGAAAAATTAGCTTCTAAAAACAGAGTTTCTTATGTAGCTATTGGAAAAACAGGAACAGATAAATTTATTATAAATGATATTTACAAAAATATTAGTGATTTAAGTAAAATCTATTTTAATAGATTCAAAGAAGTTATAGAGCAAGATCAATAAAAAGATTAGTTCTAAAAAAGCCAAACCTAAAATAGGTTTGGCTTTTTTTATTTAAATTAGATTAGAAGAAGGAGTATTATGAGAGCATTAATTAGTGTAAGTGATAAAAGTGGTGTTGTAAATTTTGCAAAAGAGCTTGTAAAACTTGGATATGAGATTATTTCAACAGGTGGAACATATAGTAAGTTAAAAGAAGAGGGAATAGCTGTAATTGAAGCAAATGAGGTTACAAAATTTCCAGAGTGTTTTGAAGGTAGAGTAAAAACTTTAAATCCATATATTCATGGTGGAATTTTACATAGACGAGATAAACAATCTCATCTTGATCAAGCACGTGAGTTAGGGGTTGAAGGTATTGATTTAGTTTGTGTAAATCTATATCCATTTAAAGCAACAATAGAAAAAACTACTAATTTTGAAGAGATTATTGAAAATATTGATATTGGTGGACCAGCAATGGTTAGAAGTGCTGCTAAAAACTTTGATAGTGTAATTATTGTAACAGATGTTGCTGATTATGATTTAGTACTAAATAATCTTAAAAACAATACAAATACATACGAGTTTAGAAGAGATTTAATGATAAAAGCTTATGAGCACACAGCTTCTTATGACTCTATGATTGCAAACTATATGAATAAGAGATTTAACAATGGTTTTGGAGCAAAACAGTTTATTGTTGGAACTAAAGTATTTGATACAAGATATGGAGAGAATCCTCATCAAAAAGGTGCTTTATATGAGTTTGAATCTCAATTTTCAAATAAATTCAAAGTAATCAAAGGAGAGCCAAGTTTTAATAATATGGGTGATATTAGTGGAGCTGCTAGAATTGCTGCATCTTTTGGAACAGATAATGCTGTTTGTATAGTTAAGCATGGAAATCCATGTGGATTTGCTATAAAAGATACACTATTAAACTCTTATGTTGAAGCTTTAAAATGCGACCCAGTTAGTGCATTTGGTGGAGTTGTTGCTGTAAATGGAGTAGTTGATAAAGAGTTAGCAGAAAAAATGAATGAAATTTTCCTTGAAGTTGTTTTTGCAGCAGATTTCACTGCAGATGCTGTTGAAGTTTTTGAAACTAAAAAAAGAATCAAACTATTCTCACAAGGAACAAAATATTTAGAACTAGCAAATGATAGTTTTGATTTCAAAAGAGTTGATGGTGGTTTTGTATATCAAGAGGCTGATAAAGTTGCAGATGATGAGGTTAGAAACTCTAAACTTATGTCTTCAAGAGCTGCAACTCTTCAAGAGATAAAAGATATGGAAATAGCTTACAAAATAGCAAGTTTGACAAAATCAAACTGTGTTGTGTATGTTAAAAACTCTGCAATGGTTGCTGTTGGAATGGGAATGACAAGCAGAGTTGATGCAAGCAAAGCAGCACTTAGAAAAGCTAGTGATATGGGATTAGATGTAAATGGAGCAGTACTAGCATCTGAAGCATTTTTCCCATTTAGAGATAGTATTGATGAGGCACAAAAAGCTGGTGTTAAATGTGTAATTGAGCCAGGGGGAAGTATTAGAGATGACGAGATTATAGAGGCTGCAAATGAGTATGGTATGGCTCTATATTTCTCAGGAATTAGACACTTTTTACACTAAAATCTATACCAATTTTGGTATAGATTAAAAATGAGGTATATTTTGAAAAATTTTAGTTTTTTTATATTTTTAATAACACTTCTTCATACAACTCTTTTTTCAAAAGATTTAACAAAAGTTAAATTACAACTAGCGTGGTTTAATCAGTTTCAATATGCTGGATATTATGTTGCAAAAGAGAAAGGGTTTTATGAAGAAGTTGGATTAGATGTTGAAATTTTACCATTTTCATTTGATAAAAATATTGTAAAAAGTGTAAATGATGAGAGAATAGAGTTTGCAATAGGTAGAGAAAACCTTATTTTAGATAAATCAAACTATGAAAATATTGTTGTATTAATGGCACTTTTTCAAGCCTCACCTATTCAAATAATTGCTAAAAAAAGTTCAAATATAAAATCTTTAGAAGATTTTAAAAATAGAAAACTAATGATAACAAGTGATGACTCTATTGAGGTCTCTTTTAAAGCTATGTTAACTTCAAGAAAAATTGATATAAAAAATATAAAGTTAATTCCTCACTCTCATAATATTCAAGATTTAATAGATGATAAAGTTGATTTAATGACGGCATATAGTTCAAAATCTCCATATTGGTTAAATCAACATGGTATAGAGTACATAACTTTTGCTCCTAGAGATTATGGATTTGATATGTATAGTGATTTTTTATATACAAATAAAAGCATGATAGATTTTAAACCAGATATTGCATTAAAATTTAGAAATGCTAGTTTAAAAGGTTGGGAAGAGGCATTTAATAATATCGAAGAGACAGCCAGACTTATATTTACAAAGTATAATACTCAAGATTTAAGATTAGAAGAGTTGATTTTTGAGGCAAATGAGTTAAAAAAATTGGCATATTTAAATAATAATATTTTGGGAGATATAAAAGAGGAAAAAGTACAAAGAATATATGATTTATACAATATTATGGGATTTATTCAAAAAGAGTTTAAAGTAGAAGAGTTTATTGCTTTTAAAAATAGTAATAAACTAAATGAGTGGTTTATTTTAAATTTTGGTGACTATTATAATTTATCATCTCTTTTTAAATTTTTATTTATTGTTTCTATAATATTTTTTGTAATTTTTTATAGACAATATCTTCTAAAAAATGCAAATAAAAGATTAAAAAGTTTAGTTAAACTAAAAACAAAAAGATTGCATGATGTAAATAAAAAGTTAGCAAATAAAATAAAAAAAGAGTTAGAGATAAATTTAGAAAAAGATAGAATTCTAGCTCAACAGCAAAAGATGATCTCTATGGGTCAAATGATAGAGAATATCGCTCATCAATGGAGACAACCACTATCTATAATTAGTACAAGAGCAAGTACTTTGAAGCTCAAAAATGATTTAAATATGCTAGAGAATAAAGAGCTAAATGAGGCTTTAGAACAGATTGTTAGTACTTCTAACTATCTATCTCAAACAATTGATGACTTTAGATATTTTTTTAAACCACAAAAAGAGAAGGCAATTTTTTCTTTGAGTTTGGCTATACAAAAAAGTATTGAGCTTACAAAATTAAGCTTAGAACAAAATGATATAAAAGTGATATTTAAAGAGCGAGAAATCAATATTTATGGTTATGAAACAGAGCTTATTCAAGTTTTCATAAATGCAATAAATAATTCAAAAGATGCTTTTTTTGAAAAAGATATTAAAGATAAATTGATATTAATAAATCTAAAAATTATAAAAGATAGAGTGCATATTGAATTTTTAGATAATGCTTTAGGTGTTCCTGAAATGATAATAAATAAGATATTTGAACCATATTTTACAACTAAACATCAATACAATGGGACAGGAATAGGGCTTTATATGTCAAGCGAAATTATTACAAAACATATGAAAGGTAGTATATTTATGGTAAATTGTGATTTTACATATGAACAACAACTTTATAAAGGAGCAAAACTTACAATTGTTTTGGATATTGCAAAAAGATGAAAACTAATTTAGAAATAGATAAAAATCACATTTGGCATCCATATAACTCTTTACCATCAAAAACTCCTATTTGGGCTGTTAAAAAGACAAAAAACTGTAAGATTTTTTTAGAAGATGGAAGAGTTTTAGTTGATGCAATGAGCTCTTGGTGGAGTGCAATTCATGGTTATAATAACAAAAAAATATATAAAGCTTTAAAAAAACAGGCAAAAATTATGCCTCATATTATGTTTGGTGGATTAACTCACGAACCAGCAACTACTTTAGCACAAAAATTAGTTGAACTTACAGGTTTTAACTCTGTTTTTCTTTGTGATAGTGGAAGTGTTTGTGTTGAGGTCGCTTTAAAAACAGCTATTTTATATCAAAAAGCAAAAGGTAAAGATAGATATAAGTTTTTAGCTCTTGAAAATTCATATCATGGAGATACATTAGGAGCAATGAGTGTTTGTGATCCAAAAAACTCTATGCACTCTTTATATGGAGATTATCTAAGTTCTAATATTTTTGCATCATCTCCAGCTTTAGGTTTTGAATCAGATTTTAGTGAAGCTTTAAAAGATTTAGAAGATAAATTAGAAAAACATAAAGATGAATTAGCTGCTTTTATAGTCGAACCAGTTGTTCAAGGAGCTGGTGGAATGAGAATTTATAATCCAAAATATCTTGAAGAGGCAAAAAAACTTTGTGAAAAATATGATATTTTATTGATTTTTGATGAGATAGCAACAGGTTTTGGGCATACAGGAGAGATGTTTGCATTTAATCATACAAATATAAAACCAGATATTTTAACTATTGGAAAAGGTCTTACAGGTGGAACTTTAACAATGGCTGCTATGCTTACAAGTAAAACTATAAGTGATACAATCTCTTCAAGCTCTATTGGTGTATTAATGCATGGACCAACATTTATGGCAAATCCACTTGCATGCAGTGTCGCAAGTGCTAGTATTGATGAACTTTTAAACTCACCTTGGAAAAAAAGAGTAGAAAAAATAGAGAAGCATTTTAAAAAAGAGTTGAATGTATTAAAAGATAGTTCTATAGTTTATGATGTAAGAGTTATTGGCTCTATTGCTGTTATTGAGCTAAAAAGTAGTGAATATGCTTCAATTTTACAAGATTTTTGTGTTCAAAATGGTGTTTGGCTTCGTCCTTTTGGAAAACTTTTTTACTCAATTATTTCTTATACAATTACAAAAAAAGAGTTATTTAAAATAACTAATACTATGATTGATGCTATAAAATATTTAGAGATAAAAAATAGATAGGTTTAAGGAGGTTTGAAATGCCAGTTATAAATATTAAAATGACACATGAAGATGGTGGAGCTACAAAAGAGCAAAAAGAGAGATTAATAGAGGGAATCACAAAACTATTTGCAGATACTTTTGATGGAAGAGGTGCAAAAAGTGCAGTTGTAATTATTGAAGAGGTATCTTGTGATAATTATGGAATTGGTGGAAAAAGTATCACTAATATTAGAAAAAACTCTAGTAAGTAAGCAAAATATTTGCTTACTTTATACAGTTAAAACGCAATAACTCTCATCTTTTAGAGCATTTGTTAAAAGCTCACCTGTGTGAGTTATCTCAATTCCTAGTGTTTCTAGCTCCTCTGTCGCCCCATAATCCTCAACACAAACAATACAAGCACTCATTTTTACACCTGTACTTAAGATATATTTTAGTTTCTCTTGAATAAAAGTATCTTTTACAAGTAAAATTGATGGACCCCAAAGCATTAAATGAGCAGTTTTGAAATAATTTCGCTCTAAAACTACACTTGAGTATAAAAGTGGAAAATTAGTTGCAACTTCAATATCTGCATTTGACCATACTATTAGTAGGTTCTCTTTTTGCATTTTACCTTCTCCTTAAATTGATAAAGTTATAATATTTTTTTAAATAAATATAATACTATTTAAAAGGAAAATAATAGATGAAATATAATCAATTAAATGATGAAGAGAGATATGTAATAGAACAAAAAGGAACAGAGTATCCTTTTAGTGGAGTTTACAACGATTTTTATGAAGATGGAGTATATCTATGTAAAAAGTGTGATGCACAACTTTATAGAAGCGAAGATAAATTTAAATCATCTTGTGGTTGGCCAAGTTTTGATGATGAGGTAGAAGGCGCTATAAAAAGAGTTTTAGATGCCGATGGAAGAAGGGTTGAGATTATTTGTGCATCTTGTGGTGGACATTTAGGACATGTTTTTGAAAACGAAGGATTTACTTCAAAAAATATTAGACACTGTGTTAATTCTTTGTCACTAAAATTTATTAAAAAATAGAATATAAGGATTTTTAATGATAGATAAAAAATATGATAAATATATATTTGCTTTAATTATGGGAACTGTAATGAGCTTCATTATGAGCTTTGTTATTACATTTATAAATTTAGGATTAGTAGATGGGTTTTTTTATAGATGGATGGAAGCTTTTTTTAAAGCTGCAATTTGTGCAATTCCTATTATAGTTTTTGTTGCTCCAAATGTAAGAAGAGTTGTAAATATTATTGTAAAACAAGATTAAAAAGGATTTAGTATGAAAGAATCAAAAGCATATTTTGCAGGCGGCTGTTTTTGGGGAGTAGAGTACTATTTCCAAAAACAAAATGGTGTGAAAAGTGTAGTTTCTGGTTATATGGGAGGATTTGTAGATAATCCAACATATGAGATTGTTTCAAGTGGATTTAGTGGTCATTTAGAAACTGTTGAGCTTATTTATGATGAGAGTGTTGTTGATTTTGAAACTTTAGCAAAGCTATTTTTTGAAATACATGATTTTACTCAAACAAATGGTCAAGGTCCAGATATAGGTTCTCAATATCTTTCGGCGATATTTTATTGCAATGAAGAACAAAAAAGAATATCACAAAATTTGATAGCTACTTTACAAAAAAAAGGGTACAAAGTAACAACCACTTTATACCCTGAAGTAACTTTTTATAAAGCTGAAAATTATCATCAAAATTACTATAATAAAACAGGAAAACTCCCTTATTGTCACGCTTATAAGAAAGTTTTTTAGTTACTAACACCTAAGATATAGTAGATTGGTTTTTTATCCAATCTCTCTATATCTACATTATATTTTTTTGCCCACTTCCAAACTACATCGTGAAACTCTTCTAAAATCTCGTTTGAATCAGCTTCATCACATTTTATTTTAAAATAGTCAGTTTTATTTGATAACCCAACATAAGCATTTAGTTTTTTTAATTGGTCATTTAAAGTTAAAATATGTTTTGCAAATTTTTCATAACCTTTTGTAACATCAATTGCTTTTTGAGCCTGTTTTAAAGCCCCTTCATTATTTGAGTATCCAAGTTGTGATAATATAACTTCAGCTGTTACGTCTAGTTGCATAGAGATCCTTTTTATTGAAATTTTTATATACTAGCAAAACAATTTAAAATATTAATTTAAAGGATGCTTAATGTCAGTTTTAATGAGTTTAGCAATGTTTCCAACAAACACAGTTGGAAGTAAAAGTAAAGAGGTTTCAGAAGTTTTAAATATAATAAAAAATAGTGGATTAAAATATCAATTAACATCAATGAATACAATAGTTGAAGCAAAAACATTAAAAGAGCTTTTAGATTTGGTAAATCTTTGTTATTTAAAACTTGAAGAGTTAGGATGTAGTAGAGTTTATGCGACTCTTAATTTTGATATAAGAAGTAGTGGAGAAAATAGAATAGAGAGTAAAATAAAATCGGTAGAGAAGCATATAGGGGAAGTTTCTAAATAGTTTTAGTATAATAAAAAAATTTTAAAAAGGGGAAATTATGTCATTTGACAAGTTTTATGAAAAGAGTCGTAGATTAAATGCAAATATGAGTTTAGATGAGTTTAAAGCAAAATTAGAAGAGGGAAATGGAAGTTTTTTAAGTGAAATACATTCAAAATTTATATATAGAACAAAAGATGAGATATTAAAACCATATCAAGTAGAGTTAATTAAACTTCAAGAGCATCTTGAAAAACATAATGAAAAGATGATTATACTTATGGAAGGAAGAGATGCTTCTGGAAAAGGTGGAGCTATTAGAAGAATTACTAGATATATGAATGAGAAACATTATAGAGTGGTTGCACTTGGTAAACCTTCAGATGTTCAAAAAACACAATGGTATTTTCAAAGATATGTAGAGCAATTTCCAAAAGGTGGAGAGATAGTAATATTTGATAGAAGCTGGTACAATAGAGCTATGGTAGAGCCTGTTTTTGGATTTTGTACACAAAAAGAGTATGAAGTATTTATGAATAGTGTTCAAAGATTTGAAGAGGATTTGATTGATCATGGTATTCACTTTTTAAAAATTTATCTATCTGTTTCAAAAGAGGAGCAAGCAAGAAGGTTTGAAGAGAGAGAAGAGAATCCTCTAAAGCAGTGGAAATTAAGTGAGATTGATTTACAAATGCAAAGTCGATGGGAAGAGTTTACTCAAAAAAAATATGATATGCTAAAAAGAACAAATACTGAAAAATCTCCATGGACAATCATAAGAAGTGATACAAAATTTTTAGCAAGACTTAACTCAATAAAAGTTATTTTAAACTCTGTTGATTATGAAGGAAGAGATCCTAGACTTGATTATGAAGTAGATAAAGATATCGTAATTACAGCAAATAGAGAGTTAGAAATTATGGATTACAAGAAAAAAGCTGGGATAACTCAAGGTTTAATATAAAACATAAAAAGTGTATAAATTAGTTTTTATACACTTTTTTAATATTTTCTACTTTTGATGACATATTTAATAAAAGCATATCAGCAAGAACTAATGCCATCATGGATTCAGCAACAACACTTCCTCTTATAGCAACACAAGGATCGTGTCTTCCTTTTAGTTTACACTCTACTTCATTTCCGTAAATATCAACTGTATCTTGCTCTATAAAAATAGATGGAGTTGCTTTGAAGTATACCTTTACATTTATATCATCACCATTTGAGATTCCTCCCAAAATTCCACCACTATGGTTTGTTTTAAATCCAGATTTTCTTATTTGGTCATTGTTATCAAATCCCAAAACTCTTGAAGCCAATATTCCATCACCAATTTCAACAGCTTTTACAGCATTTATACTCATCATTGCATTTGCTATTTGTGCATCTAATTTATGATAAATTGGCTCACCTAGCCCAACTGGACAATTTTTTACATTAATAAGTGCAACCCCACCAACACTATTGTGAGAGTTTTTGGCTTTTAATATAGCATTTTTTTGAGCATCTTCAACATTTGAATCAAGTGCAAAAATTTCTGAATTTCTAGCATTTTCAAAGTTCAAATTATCTGCTTTTATATCATCTATCTCACAAATTCCACTTTTTACATCAATGTTTAATTCATTTAATAGAAGTTTTGCAATAGCTCCAGCTGCAACTCTAGCTGCTGTTTCACGAGCTGAGCTTCTTCCTCCACCTCTATAATCTCTAATCCCATATTTATTAAAATATGTAAAATCAGCATGTCCTGGTCTGAATAGATCTTTTATATTTGAGTAGTCACTTGATTTTTGATTTTCATTAAAAATAATCATTGCAATTGAAGTTCCTGTTGAATAACCTTCAAAAACACCACTTAAAATCTCAACAACATCACCTTCAGATCTTTTTGTTGCAAACTCATTTTGACCTGGTTTTCTTCTATTCATTTCACCTTGAATAAACTCTTCATCAATTTTTATTCCAGCTGGAACACCATCAACTATACAACCAAGGGCTTTTCCATGTGATTCACCAAAAGTTGTAAATCTAAATCTATGTCCAAATGTATTCAATATTAATCCTCTTTTAGTTTTTCTATAGCAATTTTTGCAGCTGCTTGTTGTGCTAATTTTTTACTTTTTCCACTAGCTTTTCCAAAATTCTTACCATCTATCCAAATAGATACTTCAAACTCTTTCTTGTGATCAGGTCCATAAGATCCTTCAATAACATATTCAGGAATTGATGCAAATTTTGCTTGAGTTATCTCTTGTAGGGCTGTTTTATAATCACTAAATAAAACATCTAAATTTATCTTATCGTAAGATTTTTCAAGAAGATTTAAAATAATTGGTTTTAGTGTCTCTAAGCCACTCTCTAAGTATATTGCTCCCATAATAGCTTCAAAAGCATCTGAAAGTATAGATGATTTTGTTCTACCTTTATTTCTCTCTTCTGCATTCGAAATAAAGATAAAATCACCCAAATTTATCTCATTTGCTAATCTTGTAAATCCAGTTTCATTTACTAAACTAGCTCTTATTTTAGAAAGCTCTCCCTCATTTGAGTTTGGAAATTTTGTGTATAAATACTCTCCAACTATAAGGTTTAAAACAGCATCTCCTAAAAACTCCAGTCTTTCATTATTGTATGGTTTTTTGAAACTTTTATGTGTAAGTGCTTCGATTATCAGGTTTTTATTTTTAAACTGATAATCCAAACACTTTTCAAGTTTTGAATAATCGCTCATATTGCTCCTTTTAAAATTTTTGTAAGTATATCAAAAATATACTATTTTTATTGTAGTGATTGGTTTGTATTAATGAAACCTTTTACTAAATGGTGTTTAACTTTTAAAGATAAAATAGAGTGACAGTTTGGGCATCTTGTATCATAAAATGGAGATGATTGTTTACATGAACTACATATAAATTCAAAATTTAAATCACCTTTTTTTCTATCTTTATGTCTATTTATTAAAATCAATAAATCTAAATCAAAATCTAAACTAGAATCGACACTATTTATATACCCTTTAGAGGTATAAAGTTCTTGTAAAAATGGTATGTTTTCTATAGCTTTAAAATCAATTTCATCTTTTGGCAAATACCATAAAATATCAATTATATCTTCAAAATTAAACTCATTTATATTTTTATAAAAAAACTCTTTATTAAAATTTATTATAAAATTTAGAAAAACTCTCTCTAAAACTTTGTTATCTAAGTATAATTCATAGAGTTTTTTTGTTCTTTTTTCATTTGTTAAAACAGGGTCATTTAAAATAATCATATAATCAAAATAGATTTTTTCTAAACTTAAATCAACCTCTAACTCCTCTAAAGAGTTACATATCTCTTTAGCTTTTGTATAGTTTTTCATCTTCTCATTTACTAAAATAAGGTTAGTTAATGCATTTTTATTTCTTGGAGAGAATTTTAAAATTTGAAGAAAAATATCGTTTGATCTTTGTAAAAAACCACCTTTTAAATATGTAGCTCCTAAAACTTCAAGTAGCTCCTCTTTTTTTACTCTATCTTGAACAACCTCTAATAGTGCTAAATATACACTAATTGCTCTGTTTAAATCACCTTTGTGTAAAAATGTATTTGCTAAAAGTAAAATAGAGTCAAAAGGAAGATTATAAGTTTTGTATAAATTAACATAGTCATTCTCTTTTAATTTACCAAGCTCAAATCTTTTTGATAGTTTTCTATACTCTTTTCTTCCCTCTCTCTCTTTATAAAGTCCATAAGAGTAAGTTATAAATGATATTAAAAAAATAAGAAAAAAGAAAAAAATAACACCAACGATTGGATCTCTATATCCCAAAATTAAACTATCCATTGAAGTCCTCTTTAAATTTTAAAAAATCATATTATCATAAAAGTACATATAAAAAAATAAAAGAGTATAATTCGCACCATGATAAAAAAAGAGTCAATAGAGAGTTTAAAAAATCAATTAGATATTGTAGATATAGTTTCGCAATATATTGAGTTAAAAAAAAATGGAGCAAATTTTAAGGCTTGTTGTCCATTTCACAATGAAGATACACCATCATTTGTTGTAAGTCCATCAAAACAGATATATCACTGTTTTGGTTGTCAAGTTGGTGGAGATAGTATTAAATTTGTAATGGAGTATGAGAAGCTTAGTTATCCAGAAGCTATTGAAAAGTTAGCAAATCTTACAAATTTTACTCTTCAATATGAAGAGAGTAGTGTTAAACAAACTGATACAAAAGTAATTGATGCTATTAAAAATTTTTACCAAAAACAGTTTATTGCAAATGATTCAATAAAAGATTATTTAAAACAAAGAGGTGTTTTTGAATCATTTATAGAGAAGTTTGAAATAGGTTACGCATCTAGTTCAATCTCAACTATAGATTTTTTAAAACAAAATCACTACAACCTAAATGATGCTATTGAGTTAGGAGTTATTAGTCAAGGAGATAGTGGATTATATGCAAGATTTATAGATAGAGTAATTTTTCCAATATACTCTATAAATGGTAAACTTGTAGGATTTGGTGGTAGAACTTTAACAAATCATGGTGCAAAATATGTAAACTCACCTCAAACACCAATATTTAATAAATCAAAACTTTTATATGGTTATCATTTAGCAAAAGAGAAAATCTATAAAACAAATAAATTAATAGTTTGTGAAGGTTATTTGGATGTAATTATGCTTCATCAAGCAGGTTTTTCAAATGCAGTTGCAACTTTAGGAACAGCTCTTACAAAAGATCATCTTCCACTTTTAAGAAGAGGTGAACCAAAAATTATTTTAGCTTATGATGGAGATAAAGCTGGATTAAATGCTGCTTTTAAAGCCTCTTTGATGCTTAGTCAAAGTGGATTTGATGGAGGGGTTGCAGTTTTCGAAGATGGAAATGATCCAGCTGATATGGTAAAAGATAATAAAATAAATGAGCTTGAGAAAAAGTTTTTAGAGCCAAAACCTTTTATAGTTTTTGTTTTAGATTATATAATAGATTCATATGATATCTCAAATCCAATTGAGAAGAAAAAAGCGCTAAAAGATTCAAATGATTATTTAAATACCTTAGATATTTTGTTTCAAGAGGAGTATAAAAGATATATTGCTCAAAAACTAAATATAAAAGAGAGTATGATTTTTACTTCAAAAAATGTAACTAGAAAAAATCAACAAAATTTAACAGCTTATGATATAGGAGAACTATGTATTATAAAATCGATTTTAGATAATCCAAAAAGATTAGATATGGTTTTGGATTTAGTAACACCCTCTATGTTTGAACATCACGAAGATGAGTTTAAAGCACTTTTAAATGATATAAATGATGTTTCATTAAATAAAATTTTATTAAATGATAAACTTGAAGTTTACGATGATGAGAGATTAAACAAAGAGTTATTGGTTCTTTTATATAAATTTTATTCAAATAAACTTCTTAGCCTATCATATGAAACAAATATTGATTTTAAAGAAAAAGTCAATTTAATCAAAAAAATTAAAGATAATTTGTATGAATTAAAACAGGGAAAACTTACAAAATTTAATTTATAAATTAAACTAACTTTAATAAAATCTTAGCTAATATTCCCGTTCTAAATTAAAAAGATAGTATAAATTAAGCCAAAATTATGCTTGTAAAAAATAAGAGGAAAAGAAGATGTACGCAATTATCAAATGTGGTGGGAAACAATACAAAGTATCTGAAGGTGATATTTTAGATATTGATTACACTGGAAAAGCTGCAAAAGAGACTTTAGAGATAACTGATGTTATAGCTGTAAATAACGGTGAATTAAAAACTGGAGATGCAGTATCTAATGCTAAAGTTGAAGCAGTAGTAGTTCTTGATGGAACTGGTGTAAACAGAGCGAAAAAAGTTGTAATTTATAAAAAAAGAAGAAGAAAAGACTCTAAGCTTAAAAGAGGTTTTAGACAAAGCTTCACAAAAATTAGAATTACAAAAATTGCTGCTTAAGCAATAATCAAATTTAAGGAGAAATAAAATGGCTCACAAAAAAGGTCAAGGTAGTACTCAAAATAATAGAGACTCAGCTGGTAGAAGACTTGGAGTTAAAAAATATGGTGGAGAAGTTGTAAGTGCTGGAAACATCATTATTAGACAAAGAGGAACAAAAGTTCATTTAGGTAACAATGTTGGAATGGGTAAAGATCATACAATCTACTCTTTAATTGACGGTGTTGTTAAATTTGAAATTAAAGATAAAAAAAGAAAAAAAGTTTCTGTTTACGCTGCTTCGTAAATAAGAGATTTAGCTTTTTGAAAAAGGGTGTATGCTTTGCCATACACCCTTTTTTTATTTATAAAGGAAAACTATGTTTATAGATAGTGCAAGATTTAGTGTAAGTAGTGGAAAAGGTGGGCAAGGTTGTGCATCTTTTAGAAGAGAGAAGTTTATAGTTCAGGGTGGTCCTGATGGTGGAGATGGTGGAAAAGGTGGAGATGTTTACTTTTTAGTAGATAATAATACAGATACTCTATCTTTTTATAAAGGAAGAAGAGTTTTTAAAGCCGACAAAGGTCAACCTGGAATGGGAAGACAAAAAACAGGAAAATCTGCTGAACCCTTAGTTTTAATTGTTCCTCCAGGAACACAGGTAATTGATGATGACACAAATGAAGTTTTATTTGATTTGCTTGAAACTGGAGAGAAGGTTCTTTTTTTAGAGGGTGGAAAAGGTGGACTTGGAAATGTTCACTTTAAAAATTCGAGAAATCAAGCACCTACATATTTTCAACCAGGACTTCCAGGAGTTACTAGAAATATAAGATTAGAGCTTAAATTAATTGCTGATGTTGGACTTGTAGGTTATCCAAATGTTGGAAAATCTACTTTAATATCTGTAACTTCAAATGCTACTCCAGAGGTTGCAAACTATGAGTTTACAACTTTAACTCCAAAACTAGGAGTTGTAAATGTTGGAGATTATAGCTCATTTGTTATGGCTGATATTCCAGGAATTATTGATGGTGCTAGCGAAGGAAAAGGGCTTGGATTAGAGTTCTTAAGACATATTGAAAGAACAAAAACACTTCTGTTTGTAATTGATGTTGCAAACTATAGAACAATGATTGATCAATATAGAGTGTTAAAAGAGGAGTTGCAAAAATTTTCCAAAGAGTTGTCACAAAGAAACTTTGCTATAGCTTTAAGTAAAATAGATGCTTATTATGGAGAAGATTTAAAAGAGGATATTAAAAACTTTTTAAATGAGTTAAATTTAGAAGCTAGTAATAAAAATGAGTTTAAATTTGATGAAGAGTTACCATATTTTGTGCAAGATTTAATATTCTCAAAGTATGATAGTAGTAAACCATATTTTGTTTTACCAATATCATCTTTAAATAAGACAAATATAAAAGCTCTAACATTTGCACTATATGGAATGCAAGGAAAGTAGATGAAAAGGTTAGTTATTAAAGTTGGAACTGCTGTTTTAACTCAAGATAATGAATTAGCAATTCAAAGAATGCAAAATTTAGTTGAGCTTATTGCAAAATTAAAAATAGAGAAAAATTTAGAGGTAATATTGGTAAGTTCAGGTGCTGTTGGAGCTGGTTATACAGAGTTAAAACTTGATAAAACAGTTTTAGCAAATAAACAAACTCTTGCAGCAATTGGTCAGCCAAAATTGATGAAAACTTATCAAGAGATGTTTTCAAAATATAATATAATAGCTGCTCAAATGCTATTTATCGCAGATGATTTTGATTCAAGAAAAAGAAGTCAAAATGCAAAAAATGTTATGGAAATATTGCTTCAAAACAGTGTTTTGCCAATAATAAATGAAAATGATGTTATCTCAACAGAAGAGTTAATAGGGGATAATGACCAATTAGCAGCTTATGTAACACACTATTTTAAAGCCGATATGCTTGCAATTTTAACAGATATTGATGGATATTATAATAAAAATCCAAGAGAGTTTAGTGATGCACAACTTCAAAAAATTGTAAATGAAATAAGCTCTGAAGAGCTTGATAAAAAACCAAGTGCTAATTCAAAATTTGCAACAGGTGGAATTGTAACAAAACTAAAAGCAGCAGATTTTTTAATGCAAAAAAATATTCCTATGTATCTAAGTAGTGGATTTGATTTAAAAAATGCTTATGATTTTTTATTAAATAATATACATAATAGTGGAACACTATTTAAAAAATAAGGATATATTTTGAGCAAAAAAGTTTTATTTATGGGAACACCATCTTATGCTACTGAGATTTTAAAAGAGCTTTTAGCAAGTAAGTATGAAGTTGTTGGAATTTTCACTCAAGAGGATAAACCAGTAGGTAGAAAACAACTTCTTACACCTCCTCATATAAAACAGTTTTGTATCGATAACTCTTTAGATATACCTATTTTTCAACCAAAAAAACTAAAAGATAATTTAGTTGCGTATTTATCAATTTTGGATTTAAAACCAGATTTTATTGTTGTTGCAGCTTATGGACAAATTCTTCCAAAAGATATTTTAAATATTGCTCCTTGTATAAATCTTCATGCTTCAATTTTACCAAATTATAGGGGAGCTAGTCCTATTCAAGAGGGTATTTTAAATGATGATAAATATCTAGGAGTTACTTCTATGTTTATGGAAGAGGGACTTGATTGTGGAGATATTTTGGGATTTTCATATTTAAGAAATAGTAATTTACTTGTAGATGAAGCATTTGAAAAACTATCAATTTTAGCAGCTAAACTTACAATTACAACTTTAAATAATTTTGAAAATATAAGACCATTAAAACAAAACAACTGTGAAGCTAGTTTTTGTAAAAAAATAAAAAAAGAGGATGGATTAGTAGATTTTTTTGATGCAAAAAAACTATTTTTGAAATATAAAGCTTACTCTTTTTGGCCAACAATATTTTTAAAATCTGATCTAAAAATAAAGGATATTGAGCTTATTGAAGAGAGTTCAAAAAATGAAGCTGGAAAAATTTTAGAGATATCAAAAGATTATATTATTGTTGCATGTTTGACTGGAACATTAAAAATTAAAACAATTCAAGCTCCATCTAAAAAAGCTATAAATGCTGTTGAGTATATTAGAGGTCAAAGATTGGAAGTTGGAGATATTTTAGAGTAATTACAAAAGCATATAAATGCTTTTGTAATTTATGCTAAATGCGTTGTGAATAGTGTAATTGTTAGAAGACTTAAAATAACACCTAATACTAAGCTATTTATAGCAATTTTCTCATCCAAGCCACCTTTTATAGCTAAAACTGCTGCCATAGTCATTGGTGGCATTGCAACTTCAATAATTGTAACTTTAATCCAAGTTTCATCTAAATTATAAAAATAGTTAAATAAAAATAAGACAACTATAGGAACAAAAATCATCTTTAAAATTACAGCTATTGTTACAATATGAAGTTTTGAGAATATGTTTTTTAATTGAAGTTTCATTCCAATAGCAATCATTGCAATAGGAACTAAAGTTGAGCCTAAATTATCTGTTGTATGTATTAAAAAATTTGGAATTTCAAAGTTTTTTGCAATTAAAGTTACAAAAAATATTATCATAGGAGGAAATAAAAAGATTGATTTTGAAATAGTAAAGATACTATTTTTTCTTCCACTTCCCCAAGTAATTATAAACATACCAATAGAAACTAAAAGTAAAAATGAACCAAAAATATCATAAATAAGTCCATAAACTATAAAATCTTGTCCATAAAAAGCATCAATATAAGAAAAACCTATAAAAGAGGTATTTCCAAAAGTTGCCATAATCATAAAAGTAGCAAGATAAATTTTTTCTAATTTAAGAAGTTTACCAATTAAAAAAGATAGTAATAAATTAAATAGAATAATTGCATTAAACATTAAAATTAGAAGTAAATGATCAAAATTTAAATCCAAAGGATAAATTTTTGAAAAAACAATTGCAGGAAGAGAAAAATAGATAATAAAATCTACAAGTTGTTTTGAATTATCTTGAAAAAATATTTTATATAAGTAACCAAATAACAAATATAAAGCAATCGGTAAAACAGGGTCTAGCATTAAAATTCTCCTTTAAAAGTTTTGATTATAATTAATATACTCTTTTAATAAAATTATATATAATTTGCAAATGAAATTTATACGATTAAAAACAGTTAATTCAACACAACTTTATTTAAAAGATTATGTTAGCAAAAATGGTTACAAAGAGCCTATTTGTGTTGTTGCAGATATACAAACTAATGGAATAGGAAGTAGAGGAAATAGTTGGCAAGGAGCTATTGGAAATCTATTTTTCTCTTTTGTTTTAAATAAAAACGATTTACCAAACGATTTACCTTTGCAAAGTGCTAGTATATATTTTACATATGTTTTAAAAGAGTTATTTGCACAACAAGGTTCAAGAGTTTTTTTAAAGTGGCCAAATGATTTTTATATAGAAAATAAAAAAATTGGTGGAGCAATTACTTCAACAACAAAAGATCTTCTTTTTTGTGGTATTGGAATCAATTTAAAAGAACCAAATAGTGATTTTGGAAAATTGGATATAAAAATAGATATTGAAGAACTTTTAAATGAGTATTTTGAAAATATTTCTAAAAAAATTGAATGGAAGGAAATTTTTAGTCTTTTTAAGGTAGAATTTAGACATTCAAAAAAATTTCAAGCAACAATTGATGGTATCAAAGTTTCACTTGAAAATGCAATTTTAAATGGTGATGGTTCTATACAAATTAACGATAAAAAGGTATTTAGTTTAAGATGACAGAGATTATTTCAATAGCAAATCAAAAAGGTGGAGTAGGTAAAACTACTACAGCTGTTAATCTTAGTGCAGCACTTGCACTGGATGGGAAAAAAGTGTTATTAATTGATGCAGATCCACAAGCAAATGCAACAACATCTTTAGGCTTTCATAGAGATACTTATGAGTATAATATATATCATGTTATGCTTGGAACAAAAGAGCTTTCTGAAATAATTTTAGACTCTGAAATAGATAATTTAAAAGTTGCTCCATCTAATATTGGTCTTGTTGGTATTGAAAAAGAGTTTTATAAAAATACAAAAGAGAGAGAGCTTGTATTAAAAAGAAAAATAGATACTATAAAAGATGAATACGATTATATAATAATAGATTCACCTCCAGCTTTAGGACCAATTACAATAAATACTTTAGGTGCTTCAACATCTGTATTAATACCAATCCAGTGTGAATTTTTTGCACTTGAAGGTTTAGCACAGCTATTAAATACAATAAAATTAGTTAGACAAACTATAAATAAAAATCTTGAAATAAAAGGTTTTTTACCAACAATGTATAGTTCGCAAAACAACCTTTCAAAACAGGTTTTTGCTGATTTGGCACAACATTTTGAAAGCAAGTTATTTAAGCTAGGAGATGATTCTTATATTGTAATTCCAAGAAATATAAAATTAGCAGAGAGTCCAAGTTTTGGAAAACCAATCATGCTTTATGATGTAACAAGTATTGGAACTAAAGCTTATGAAAATTTAGCGAAAGCAATAATAGGATAGAAAAAATGAAATTAGGTGGTAAAATGGCACTAGGAAGAGGCTTAGGTGAGCTTTTAGGAGAAGTTGAAACTGCTTATGAAAATTCAAATTCAAACTCAAATAGTAGTGGTGTTAAAAAGATTGAAGTAGCATTAATTGATGCAAATCCAAATCAACCAAGAAAAGTCTTTGATGAGACAAAACTTCAAGAGTTAAGTGACTCTATAAAAGAGCATGGACTTTTACAGCCCATTGTTGTTGTTGAAAATGATAATGGAAGATATACTTTAATTGCAGGTGAGAGAAGACTTAGAGCTCACAAATTAGCATCTTTGGAAGAGATTAGTGCGATTATTACAAACATTGATGAGTTAAAATTAAGAGAGCATGCTTTAATAGAGAATATTCAAAGAGAGGATTTAAATGTAATAGAGTTAGCTTTTTGTTATGCACAACTTATAAATGAACATAATATTACACATGAAGAGTTATCAAAAAAAGTATTTAAAAGTAGAGCTTCAATTACAAATACTTTAAGACTTTTACAGTTAAGTTCATATGTTCAACAATTTTTATCTTCTGGAAAATTAAGCGCTGGTCATGCAAAAGTAATGATAGGCTTAGATCCTAATATTCAAAAACAACTTTGCGATAAAATAATTAGTGAAGATTTGTCTGTTAGAGAGGTTGAGAAATTAATAAAAGATATAAAAGAAGAAAAAATTAGTAAAGATATAAATGAGAAAAAAAATGTTACTAATAGTTACAATACTGAGGTTTTAAATAATTTCTTGGAAGTTTTAAAAAATGACAAAATAAAAGCAAAGCTTGATAAAAACTCAATTAAAATAACTTTTAATTCCCAAGATGATATTGATAGAATAATTAGTTACTTAAATCTACAATAATACAAAAAAAATATAAATTTTTACACTTTTAATATTTCCTTATAGAATATTCTGATAGAATTTAAGCGTTTTAGTTAAACTAAACTGTAAAAATATGGAGGAATGAATGTTAGACATAAGTCCTATACTAATGCTTAGCACAGCTATCATCTTTCTTTTAGTTGTTGCTAGACTTAATAGTTGTCTATTCAAACCACTATTAAATCACATGGATGAGAGATCAGCTCAAATTAAAAGTGATTTAGAAGAAGCAAAATCAAACAGTAGTGATGTTGATGAGCTTTTAGTGGAAGCTAATGAGATTATCTCAAAAGCTAAAAGAGAAGCAGCAGCTATTAGAGAGCAAGCTTACAAAGAAGCTAAAGATAGTGCTGATGTTAAACTTGCAAGTGAAAAATTAAATTTAGATACAAAAGTAGCTGAATTTAAAAATAGCTTACAAAGTGAAGCAGAGAATTTAAAAGCCTCTTTATTGTCATCAATGCCTCAATTTAATAATAGCTTGAAAAACAAGCTAAACTCGATTTAGGAAGTGATAATGATAAAAGGATTATTATTAGCTATGGCTATGGTTCCAGTTGCATTGTTTGCAAGTGAAGGTGCGGAAACGAACTATGATATAGTTCAAAGAACCGTTAACTTTGTTATATTCGCAGCGATTTTATGGTATTTACTTGCTCATAGAATTAAAGCATTTTTCTCAAATAGAACTTTGAGTATCCAAGCTGAACTTGATAAAGTTCAAGATACTAAAAGAGCTTCAGAAGAGAAAAAACAAGAAGCAATTAAAAAATCAGAAGATGCAAAAAGAATTGCAGCTGAGATTGTTGAAGGTGCAAAATCTGATGTAGAAGCGATAAAACAAAAAGTTTTAGTTGCTGTTGAAGCAGAAATTGCAAATTTAAATAAAAATTTTGATGAAATGATGAAAGTTGAACTTTCAAGAGTAAAAAAAGATGTTGTAGCTTCAATTCTTGAAGAGCTATTAAATTCAGATACTATTAATTTATCACAAGATGAGTTAGTAAACATTGTTCTTAAAAAGGTAGCATAATGAAGGATTTAATAGCAAAAAGATATGTAAAAGCATTGCTTGAAGCAAGAGATCTTGGTGAAATTACGAGTTTTAGTGAAAAGCTAGATGGTGTTGCAAAAGCTTTTTTAAATGATAAGTTTAAATCTATAATAGCATCTTCAACTGTAAATGAAACAGCTAAAGTAGAGTTTATTTTATCGATGGTTGAAAAACCTGAAAAATCTTTGGAAAACTTTATCAAACTTCTTGGTGAAAAGAGAAGATTAGATATTATTCCATTTGTTGCAGCAGAATTAAAAAATCAAATTGCAAAACTAAATAATAGTTTTATTGGAGTTATTTATACAAATAAAGAGCTTCCAGCTAAAAGTGTTAGTTCAATTGAAGAACAATTTAGTAAGAAATTTGATGTGAAACTTTCATTATCTCAAAATGTTTGTGATTATGATGGAATTAAAGTTGATATAGATGGACTAGGTGTTGAAATATCTTTCTCTAAAGATAGATTAAAAACTCAGTTAATCGATCATATTTTAAAAGCAGTTTAGAACTTATAAAGGAGAAATTTGAATGGGTGCAAAAATTCAAGCAGATGAAATCAGTTCAATTATTAAAGAGAGAATTGATAACTTTGAATTAAATGTAGATGTAAACGAAACTGGTAAGATTATATCTTATGCAGATGGTATTGCTCAAGTTTACGGTCTTAAAAATGTTATGGCTGGTGAAATGGTTGAGTTTGAGAACGGTGAAAAAGGTATGGCTGCAAACTTAGAAGAGTCTTCAGTTGGTATCGTTGTTCTTGGAAAAGGTTTAGGTCTTAGAGAAGGTACTTCTTGTAAAAGATTAGGTGAACTTCTTGAGGTTCCAGTTGGTGAAGCACTAGTTGGAAGAGTTGTAAATGCACTTGGTGAACCAATTGATGGTAAAGGTGCTATTAACGCAACTGAAACAAGATATGTTGAAGAGAAAGCTCCTGGTATTATGTCAAGAAAATCTGTTCACGAGCCATTACAAACTGGTATTAAAGCAATTGATGCATTAGTTCCAATTGGTAGAGGACAAAGAGAGTTAATTATTGGAGATAGACAAACTGGTAAAACTACAGTTGCTATTGATACAATATTAAATCAAAAAGGTGAAAATGTTGTTTGTATTTATGTTGCAATTGGACAAAAATCATCTTCAGTTGCTTCTGTTGTTAGAACATTAGAAGATGCTGGAGCTATGGATTATACAATTGTTGTAAATGCATCAGCTGCTGATTCTGCAACATTACAATTCTTAGCACCATATACAGGTGTTACAATGGGTGAATTCTTTAGAGATAATGGAAAACACGCACTGATTATTTATGATGATTTATCAAAACATGCTGTTGCATATAGAGAGATGTCATTAATTTTAAGAAGACCTCCAGGAAGAGAAGCATACCCAGGAGATGTATTCTACCTACACTCAAGATTACTTGAGAGAGCTGCAAAAATGAGTGATGAAAAAGGTGCTGGATCTATGACAGCATTACCAATTATCGAAACTCAAGCTGGAGACGTTGCTGCATATATTCCAACAAACGTAATTTCAATTACTGATGGACAAATTTTCTTAGAAACAAACCTATTTAACTCAGGTATTAGACCTGCAATTAACGTTGGTTTATCAGTTTCAAGAGTTGGAGGAGCTGCTCAAATTAAAGCTACAAAACAAGTTGCTGGTACATTAAAACTTTCACTTGCTCAATATAGAGAACTTGAAGCGTTTGCACAATTTGCATCAGATCTTGATGAAGCTACAAGAAGAGAGTTAGAACTTGGTCAAAGAATGGTTGAAGTTTTAAAACAAGGTGTTAATAAACCACTTGTTATTGAAAAACAAATTGTGATTATTTATGCTGGTACTAAAGGGTACTTAAATGATGTTGCGGTTAAAGATGTTGTAAGATTTGAAAACGAGTTACATCTGTTTATTGAGCAAAAATATTCAGATATTTTAAGTGCAATTAAATCAAGTCAAAAACTTGATGAAAACACAGAGTCAAAATTAAAAGCTGCATTAGAAGAGTTTAAAACTGTATTTAATGCAAATTAAGGATTAGTCTATGGCTAACTTAAAAGAGATAAAATTAAAAATTGGAAGTGTTAAAAATACAGAAAAAACTACAAAAGCTATGAAGCTTGTATCTTCTGCAAAACTTACAAGAACTAGACAGTTATCTGAACAGTCAAGAAGTTATGCAGCTAAGATAAATGAAGTTTTATCTGATATTGCAGCACGAGTTAGCAAAGTTCAAGAAGATGGAAATCTAGGAAGAGCATTTGTTCAAAATGCAACTCCAAAAACAGTTGATATAGTTTTTGTAACAGCTGACAAGGGACTTTGTGGTGGTTTTAATATGCATACTATTAAAACTGTAAGTAAAATGATTAGTGATTATGAATCTTTAGGTGCAAATGTAAGATTAAGAGCTGCTGGGAAAAAAGGAGTTGAATTCTTCTCATTCCAAGGTAAGAACATAGAGCAAAAATCTATTGAATTATCATCGGCTCCAACTTATGAAAAAGCTTCTGATTTCATAAAAGCTGCAGTAGAAGATTTTAAAAATGAAGTTACTGACAAAGTAATCATTGTTTACAATGGATTTTTAAATATGCTTACTCAAGAGATTAGAGTAAGAGAACTTTTACCAATTAGTTTAGAAAAAGTTGAAATAACTGAAACTACATCTATGCTGAATATTGAGCCAGATGATGATGACGAAGTTTTAAGAGAATTAACTGATAAATATATTGATTTCAATATGTATTATGCACTAATTGACTCTTTAGCTGCAGAACACAGTGCTAGAATGCAAGCAATGGAAGCTGCTAGTAAAAATGCAAAAGAGAAAGTAAATAGTTTAACAGTTGAGTATAATAAAGCAAGACAAGCTGCAATTACAACAGAGCTGATAGAGATTATCAGTGGTGTTGAAGCATTAAAATAATTTAAGAAGGAGATGCCCTATATGAAAGGTAAGATTATTCAGGTAATGGGTCCGGTTGTTGACGTTGAGTTCGACGGATATTTACCAGAGATTAATGAAGCTATTGATGTTACTTTAGATGACAAAACTAAAGATAGACTAGTATTAGAAGTTGCTGCACATATTGGTGATAGTAGAGTAAGAACTATTGCTATGGATATGACAGATGGACTTGTAAGAGGTCAAGAGTGTACTGCTACTGGAGGTCCTATTAAAGTTCCTGTTGGTGAAGCAGTTTTAGGAAGAATTTTCAATGTTATTGGTGATCCAGTTGATGAAGGTGCTGCAATTCCTGCAGATGTTGAAAGATGGTCAATTCATAGATCTGCACCAGCTTTTGATGAGCAATCAACAAAAACAGAGATGTTTGAAACAGGTATCAAAGTAGTTGACCTTTTAGCACCATATTCAAAAGGTGGAAAAGTAGGACTATTTGGTGGAGCTGGAGTTGGTAAAACAGTTATTATTATGGAATTAATCCATAACGTTGCATTTAAACACTCAGGATACTCTGTATTTGCTGGAGTTGGAGAGAGAACAAGAGAAGGAAATGACCTTTACCATGAGATGAAAGACTCAAACGTTCTTGACAAAGTTGCTCTGTGCTATGGTCAAATGAGTGAACCACCAGGTGCTAGAAATAGAATTGCACTTACAGGTCTTACAATGGCTGAATACTTTAGAGATGAAAAAGGTCTTGATGTTCTTATGTTTATTGATAACATCTTTAGATTTGCACAATCTGGATCTGAGATGTCAGCACTTTTAGGAAGAATTCCTTCAGCTGTTGGATACCAACCAACACTTGCAAGTGAGATGGGAAAACTACAAGAGAGAATTACATCTACTTCTAAAGGTTCTATTACTTCTGTTCAAGCTGTTTACGTTCCAGCGGATGACTTAACTGACCCAGCTCCTGCTTCAGTTTTTGCTCACTTAGATGCAACTACAGTTTTAAATAGAAAAATTGCAGAAAAAGGTATCTATCCAGCAGTTGATCCACTAGATTCTACTTCAAGAATTTTAAGTGCAGATATTATTGGACAAGAGCACTATAACACTGCTAGAGGTGTTCAATCAGTTCTACAAAAGTATAAAGATTTACAAGATATTATTGCAATTCTTGGTATGGATGAGTTATCAGAGTCTGATAAACTTGTTGTAGCACGTGCAAGAAAAATCGAGAGATTCTTATCTCAACCATTCTTCGTTGCTGAAGTATTTACAGGAAGTCCTGGGAAATATGTTGAGCTTAAAGATACAATTGAAGGTTTCCAAGGAATTTTAGATGGTAAATATGACCATGTTCCTGAAATGGCATTCTATATGGTTGGTGGAATTGATGAGGTTTTAGCAAAAGCTGAAAAAATGAAATAAACCATAAGGGTCTAATATGGATACAATTAAATTATCAATAGTTACTCCAAGTGGTAGTATTTTTAGTGGTGACGTTAAGAGTGTAACTCTTCCTGGAAAAGAGGGTGAGTTTGGAGTTCTTCCAATGCACTCGTCACTGGTATCTACTTTAACTGTGGGTGTGATTATTATTGAAAAAATTGATTCTACTGAAGCTGTCGCTATTAATTGGGGACATGTAAAAGTAGATGAGAATAGTGTTGATGTTCTAGTAGATGGTGCTATTGCATTAACAAGTGGAAAAGATTCTGAGATTGCAAAAAATATTGAAGCTGCTAAAGAGTTAATTAACTCTGTTAAAGACTCTAATGTTTCAGTTGCTGCAGTTGAGGCAAAAATTAACTCTTTTGCACTTTAAAAAAATATGATTTCTACATTACTAAATTATTTGACAAATAGTAGTGCTATTACTTTGATAGTATTAGCACTGCTGTCAATATACTTAATTGTTGTTTTTTGGATATTTTTATATAGAAATAGCACTCTAAACAGAATCATTGAAAATGAAAAAAGAGTTTTAGAGGGACTTACTTCTGGACAAAATAGATTTACATCACTATCATTATTAAATCAGTGTTCAGGTGGAAATAATATAAAAGAGATTTTAAATGCATGTGAAATAAATGCTATAAAAGATGCAAGTGTTGGCTTATCGTGGCTTTCAATTATTTCTTCAACTTCTCCATTTATTGGACTTTTTGGAACGGTTGTTGGTATTTTAGAGTCATTTGCTAAATTTACAAATGAGTCAAAAGTTGCATTTTCTATTATTGCACCAGCTATTAGTGAAGCCTTAGTTGCTACAGCGGCTGGAATATTTGTAGCAATATTTGCTTACACATTTCATCAAATAATATCTAGAAAAGTTTATGAATTAAATGTATATTTAAAAGCACAATCTGAAATTCTAATAGCAAAAGGGTAATATTTGTTTGATTATAACCAAAAACCAGACTTAAATATTACACCTTTAGTTGATATTATGTTAGTTTTACTAGCAATTCTTATGGTAACAGCTCCTGTAATGGAGTTTGAAGAACCAATAAATCTTCCACAAGGAAGCAAATCAAAACATATTCAAGATATTTCAAATATTACTATTACAATAACAAAAGATAGAAAGATTGTATTAAATAAAAAAAACTACGATATTAAGACTTTTGCTGATGATTTTTTATTATTTTCAAAAAACAAAGATCAAAAGAGTATAGTATCTATAAGAGCTGACAAAAATTTAAAATATGATGATGTTATTTTTGTTTTAAAATCTGTGAAAGAGGCTGGTTTTACTAAAGTCTCTTTGGTAACTGATGGATAAAATGAAAAATAGTTCAACTTTTTTTCTTAGTGGTCTTATTGCATTTTCTCTCTATTTTATAACTATAATATTTGTATCATTTTATGTAACTTCTTCAGATACAAAAGTTTATAGTTTTAAAGATACATCTATACAGATTGATTTACAAATGTTTGAAACCAAATCTTCAAAAATAGAAACTTCTAAAATTGTAAAACAAGAGATTAAAAAAGAGCCAGAAATTATAAAACAACAAGAAGCTTCTGTTTCAAATAAAGAATTTGATGCAAAATCACTATTTGCAAATTTTAGTGAAACTGCTAAAAAAACAGAAGATGAAAAGATTAATAATATTAAAAAATCTATTGATCCAAAAAGATTCAAAGGACCTGAGTTTATAAAAGAGAAAAGAGAACCAATATCTTTAGATAGAGTTTTTGAAAATAATAAAACATCAACAAGTTTAAATAGCTCATCAAGTGGAGATAATCAAGAAGATGATGAGTATATGAAAGAGATAAATAATCTTTTATCAAAATGGACTCCTATAAGTGAATCTAAAGAGTTAAAAGCTGTTGTAATTATATCTATAGATTCAAATGGAACTTTTGATTATAGTTTTTTAAGATTTTCAAATAATGAGATTTTTGATAACTCTTTAAAAAAATTTTTAGATACTCAAAAAACCATTAACTATCCGAAACCAAAAAAGGGTAATATTCGAATCGAAGTTGAATTTAAACAAAAGGATAAAAATGATTAAAATAATTTTTACAATATTTTTAATGGCAAATACACTATGGGCAGTTGATGCAAAACTTCAAATAGTAAAACAAATTGCATCTAAACCAAAAATTTCTATATCTATTGATACTTCTACTCAAGAGAGATTAATTTTAAGTAAAATAAAAAAAGGTGTAGTGGATGATTTAAATATAAGTGGAAACTTTGAAGTTAGTGCATTTGAAACTTCTATTGCTTATTCAAGTAATCCAAATTATATTGAATTAAAGAATAATGGTATTGATCTATTTTTAAATTTAAGCTCTAAAAAAGAGCAAAATGGAAATTATGTTTTAATGACAAAACTATATGATGTTAATAAAAATATTTTAGTTTTAGAAAAAAATTATACAACAGATTTAGAAGATAGATATATCTTTTTAGCACATAAAACTTCAATAGCAACAAATGATTATATAAAAGCACCAAGTATAAATTGGATGGAAAAATTTGTAGTTTTTTCTGCTTATGATGGTGCAAATAAAGCAAATATTATGATAGGAGATTATACTTTAACTTATAAAACAAGAGTTGTAAGTGGAGGTTTAAATCTATTTCCAAAGTGGGCAAATGCAAAACAAGATACAATATTTTATACAACATACAACTACAAAAAACCAACACTAGTAAAATTAAATATATATAAAGGTACAAAAGAGTTTATAATGGACTCAGATGGTATGATTGTTTGTTCTGATGTCAATCAAAATGAAGATAAAATTTTAATAACAGCAGCTCCTGAAGGGCAAGCTGATATATTTTTATATGATTTAAAAACAAAACAAAGAACAAAAGTTACGACTCATGCAGGAATAGATGTTGGTGGTCAATTTTTAGATAGTGATAAAAAAATTGCATTTGTATCTGATAGATTAGGTAATCCAAATATTTTTGTTCAAAAAATAGGAGAGAGTGCTGTTGAGAGATTTGTTTTTCATAGTAACAATAACTCTTCAGTTGCAACATACGAAGATAAAGTAGTTTTTTCTAGTAGGGATTCACAAAATCAGTTCCAAAAAAAGAGTTTTAATCTATATTTATCATCAACTAAATCAAATGATTTAAAAAGATTAACAGCAACTGGAGTAAATCAGTTTCCAAAGTTTTCAAAAGATGGAGAGAGTCTTTTATTTTTAAGAACAATTGATAACTCAAGCTATCTTGGAATACTAAGATTGAACCTTGATAAAACATATTTATTCCCTTTAAAAGGGAATAGAATTCAATCAATTGATTGGTAGAAATCAAGTTTAAATTAAGTTTTTTTATGTAGAATGTTGTGTCAAATTTATTTTAAGGAACAAATTATGAAAAAACTGGGACTTTATTCGTTATTAGTTATTGGACTACTATTTACTGCTGGATGTAGCCAAAAAGAAGTAGATGCAAATAATAGTGCAAAAGGATCTGAAGATTCTGCACAAACAACTTCAACAGATGGTGTAAAAGAGGGAACTATTTTAGAGAAATCTGAAAAAGGTAGTTATTATAATATTGCTGGAGAGAGAGTATTTATAGAGAATGTGTATTTTGATTATGATAAATTTACTTTAACAAATGAAAATAGAGAAAAAGCTGTAAACAATGCAAAAAAACTTTCTAAAGTAGAAGCAGGAACAACAGTTGTTGTTTATGGAAATGCTGATGAAAGAGGAAGTGATGAGTATAACTATGCTTTAGCTTTAAAAAGAGCAAATGCAGTTAAAAATATTTTAGTAAATAATGGTGTAAAAGCTAATATTACTATTAAATCATTAGGTGAAAGTAATCCAGTTTGTACAGAACAAACTGAATCTTGTTGGTCAAAAAACAGAAGAGTTGAGCAAGAGTTAGAAAAATAAGAGCTATATGAAAATAAAATTTCTATTACTTACTTTAATAGCTTCAATAACCGTAGCCCAAGAGGTTTCGGTTTATGAGGCGACTAAAAGTAGCACTTATGGGCTTACAAACACAGAAAAACATATTTTAAAAAATCAATCAAATATAAGTGAACTAACTTCAAAAGTTGAAGAATTAAATACTACCTTAGAGACTCTATCTAATAAATTAGATGGATTGAGTTCTGTTTACGAAGGTGACTCTAAAAAATTAAATACTACATCTTTATCTTTAACTCAAAATCAAAGTGATATAGAGAGTTTAAAAGAGAGTATAAAAAGTTTAACAGAACTTTTAAATAAGATAAATTCTGAATATGTATCATCAAACGAATTTAAAAATAATATGAATCAATTTGTTACAAAAGAAGAGTATGAGGCTTTAAAAAAGGCTTTAGGACTAAATGACAATAAAAAAACAGTTCAAAATAAAAATAGTAATTCAATAATTGAACCAAAAACTGCAGAAGAAAAAGCAAAGTTAATGGAAGATGCAAAGAAAGATTTTGGTGAAAAAATGTATACTTACGCTATTCCTAAATTTGAGAAGTTGGTTGAATTAAATTATAAACCAGCTGAAAGTAATTTTTATTTAGGAGAGATGTGGTTTAAGAGAAAAAAGTATGAAGATGCTATCTCATATTTTAAAAAGTCTGCAATATTGTATGATAAGGCAAGTTATATGCCAGTGTTACTTTTACACTGTGCAATCTCTTTTGAGAACTTAAATGATAAGGTTAATGCAAAAAGTTTTTATAATACTTTAATTGATTTTTATCCAAATAGTCAAGAAGCAAAAGAGGCAAAAATAAATTTAAACAAATTATAAAAGGATATTTAAAATGGCAAATAAAGTTATAGGTATAGAGTATACTCTAAAAGATGCAAAAACTGGTGAACAATTAGATACAAATGTTGGACAAGCTCCTTTAGAGTTTGTTTCTGGTAAAGGTCAAATTATTCCTGGTTTAGAAGATAAGTTAGTAAAAATGTCTGCTAATGAAGAAGCAGATGTTTTAGTTGAGCCAAAAGATGGATATGGTGAGTATAACTCTGAAGCAGTTCAAACTCTACCAAGAGAGCAATTTGCAGGAATTGAGTTAGTTGAAGGTATGAGTCTTTATGGTCAAGGTGAGCATGGAGAGACTATTCAAGTAGTTGTTAAATCTTTTGATGATGCAAATGTTACAATTGATTATAATCATCCAATGGCTGGAAGAACTTTAATGTTTAGCGTAGCAATTTTAAGTTTAAGAGATGCAACTGATGAAGAGATTCAATCAGGTGTTGTTGGTGGATTTGCTGCTATGGGTGGCGGATGTTGTGGTGGTGGAAGCTGTGGTACAGATGAACACGATCATGGACATTCACACGGTGGTGGATGTGGAACTGGTGGCGGACACGGTGGATGTGGTTGTCACTAATCACAAAGATTAGATAAACTATATTTTTTGCCCAAGTGTTGAGATGCATTTGGGCAAAACTATTTTTTAGAACTCAATTAGTTTTAAAAAATAGTTTTGAAATTTAAATTTTTTAAAGAGGATTAGAATGAAAAAGGTAGCTTTTATTTTCCCAGGTCAAGGAAGTCAAACAATTGGAATGGGAAGAGATTTTTTTGAAAATAGTGATATTGCAAAAGATATGGTAAAAAAAGCAAGTGAAAGATTAAATATAGATTTTGAAAAACTTCTATTTGAAGAGAATGATAATTTAGGAAAAACTGAGTTTACTCAACCTGCTATTTTATTAGTTAGTTCAATTGCTCTTGCAGTTTTTAAAGAGAAATGTAAGATTGAACCAGAGTTTGTTTTAGGTCACTCTCTTGGTGAGTTTTCAGCTTTAGTTGCTGCTGGTGCAATTGATTATTTAGATGCAATTGAGCTTGTAAATAAAAGAGGTACTTTTATGACTGAGGCTTGCAGTGGTGGTGGTGCTGGAATGATGGCACTATTAGGTTTAGATGATGAAACGGTTGAGACTATTTGTAAAGAGCAAAGAGAAGCTGGAAAAAAAGTTTGGCCAGCAAATTACAATATGGATGGGCAACTTGTACTTGCTGGTCTTAAAGCTGATTTAGAGTCTTTGGTTGATACTTTTAAAGCTGCTGGTGCAAAAAGAGCATTAGTTTTAGATATGAGCGTTGCAAGTCACTGTGAACTACTTCAAAGTGCTGTTGAAAATCTAAAACCTTACTTATTTGAGTATTTAAATGATGAGTTTTTAGATGTTATTTCAAATGTAAGTGCTGAAGTTTATAATACAAAAGATGAGGCAATTGAACTATTAGCTTCTCAACTAATTAGCCCTGTAAAATATAAACAATCAATAAAGGCTCATGATAGCAAAGTTGATTTATATATTGAGTTTGGAAATGGGGCTGTTTTAAAAGGTTTAAATAAAAAAAGCTCTGAAAAACCAACTTTAAATGTATCTGACATGAAAACTTTAAATGAAACTATTGAGGCTTTAAATGACTAAATTAGCAATTATGGGAGCTATGCAAGAGGAGATTGACCCTCTTTTAGAGTTCTTTAAAGATTATAAAACAATTGAGTATGCAGATAATAAGTATTATGAGGTAAATTATAAAGGCTTAGATATTGTAATTGCACACTCTAAAATTGGAAAAGTATTTGCAAGTTTAACAGCAAGCACTTTAATTCAAAAATTCTCTTGTGATACTCTTCTTTTCTCAGGTGTTGCAGGTGCAATAAATCCAAAACTTAATATTGGTGATATGATAGTTGCTACAAAACTTTGCCAACACGATTTGGATATAACAGCTTTTGGACATCCTAATGGTTTTGTTCCAGGTGGAAAAGTTTTTGTTGATAGTTCAAAAGAGCTTTTAGATATTGCAAAAAAAGTTGCACTTAATCAAAATCTAAAAGTTATTGAAGGAATCATTGCAACAGGTGATCAATTTGTTCATTCAAATGAGAGAAAAGAGTTTATTGAAACTACTTTTAAAGCTGATGCTTTAGAGATGGAAGGTGCAAGTGTTGCAGTTGTTTGTGATTCATTAAATGTTCCTTTTTTTATTTTAAGAGCAATTAGTGATAGTGCTAATGGTGAAGCAAATTTTGATTTTGATGAGTTTTTAAATAGCAGTGCAAAAATATCAAGTAACTATTTAGTAAAAATTGTTGATGAATTAATTACAAAGTAGTTTAATACTATTTTGTGTAGGATTATTCTATAATCCTTTAAATTTTTTAAAGGATTATAATGGATAACTTACACAGAGTAGAGAAAGATTTCTTAGGTGAAAAAGAGATCGAAAATGATAAATATTATGGTATTCAAACTTTAAGAGCAAAAGAAAATTTCAATATTACTACAATTGGAATTAACCTTTTCCCAAATTTTATTATCTCACTTGCAAAAGTTAAAAAAGCTTGTGCTTTAACAAACTTTGAGTTGGGAGATTTAACACAAATCCAAAAAGATGCTATTGTTCAAGCTTGTGATAGAATTATTGCTGGTGAATTTCATGATCAGTTTATAGTTGACCCAATTCAAGGAGGAGCAGGTACATCTACAAATATGAATGCAAATGAAGTTATTGCAAATATAGCTTTAGAGATTTTAGGGCATAAAAAAGGTTCATATGAAATTATTCATCCAAATAACCATGTAAATATGAGTCAATCTACAAACGATGCTTATCCAACTGCAATTAAACTTACACTTTATGAACTAATTTTTAAGTTGCAAGATAGTTTAAAAATTTTAAGAGACTCTTTTTATGAAAAAGCTGTTGAATTTAAAGATATTTTAAAAATGGGAAGAACACAACTTCAAGATGCAGTTCCTATGACTTTGGGGCAAGAGTTTAAAACTTACGCAACAATGATTGATGATGATATTTTAAGACTTTCAAGAGCTCAAGAGCTTTTAAGAGAGGTAAATCTTGGAGCAACAGCAATTGGAACTGGAATAAATACAAAACCAGAGTATCAGGAACTGGTTATCAAAAATCTAAGAGTTGTAACTGGAACTGATTATTATATGGCAAGAGATATGATTGAAGCAACTCAAGATACAAGTACATTTGTACATATATCTGGAAGATTTAAATCTATTGCTATAAAAGTATCAAAAATTTGTAATGATTTAAGACTTTTAAGTAGTGGTCCTCGTGCTGGATTAAATGAGATAAATCTTCCTCCAATGCAACCAGGAAGTTCAATAATGCCTGGAAAAGTAAATCCTGTTATGCCAGAAGTTGTAAATCAAGTTGCTTTTGATGTAATTGGAGCTGATGTTACAATATCAATGGCAAGTGAGCATGGACAACTTCAATTAAATGTGTTTGAGCCAATTATTGCATATAAACTATTTATATCTATAAATATGATGAGAAGAGCATTTGAGAGTTTAGCTGAAAAGTGTATCAAGGGAATTACAGCAAATCCTGAAGTTTGTATGAATAATGTTTTAAATTCAGCCACTTTGGTTACTTCTTTAAATCCAATCTTAGGATATGAAAAAAGCTCTAGTGTTGCAAAAGAGGCTTTAAGAACTGGAAAAAGAGTTTATGATATTTTGTTGGAGCAAAAATTATTTACAAAAGAGGAGTTAGAAGAACTTCTTCAACCAAAAAATATGGTTCACAACTATGACAAAATCTAAAATCACAGTTATAAACACAGGAGGTACTTTTAATAAAAGGTACAATCCTATAACTGGAGAGTTAGAAGTTCCAAAAGACAGTATTGCTTTAGATGATATTGTAAGTTACTGCTATAACATAGATTTTGATGTTTTAAATATCATCTCTAAAGATAGTTTAGAGATGAGTGATGTTGATAGAGAACTTATAGTAAGAACTATAAAAAACATTAAAAATGAAAATATCATTATAGTTCATGGAACAGATACTATGGATTTAACGGCAAAATATTTAGATGAAAAGATAAAAGATAAAACTATAATTTTAACAGGAGCTATGCTTCCAATTTCTATAAACAAAATAGAAGCAACTCTGAATTTTTCACAAGCAATTGGCTTTTTAAACTCAAAGTGTGAAAATGGTATCTATATATCAATGCATGGAAGTGTTAAAAACTATAAAAAACTTATAAAAAATAGAGAGCTAGGGAAGTTCCTAAATATTTAATTTTAATAACTAAATAACTCTTCTATTCTAATATTTAGAGCTTTTGCAATCTTATATAGATGCTCTAAATTAAATCTTTTATTATATTTATTATTCTCGCAATTAGAATAAAAAGCTATTGATTTTATACCTATATCAAGTGCTATTTTTTCTTGAGATAACCCTTTTTCTAGTCTATGTTTTCTCACATTATTAGAAATTGTTTTATAAAAATTATCAATCTCTTCTTTTGAACTGTTACTAAAATCTACATCTAACAAAAAATTATCCTATAGGTTAAATAAATATTAAACTTTATTAAGATAATATTCATAAGTCTTTATCCTATAGGATAAAATAAATTAAAATAGAGTATATATTATGGTATTAAATAGGGCATATAAAAATTTAAAAAAGCTTATTTTAAAGCTTGAAAATATATCAAGCAAAAATAAACAAAAGAGTGTAAATATAAAAGAAGATAAAATTATAGGTGAAATATTATTCGATTTACATGAACTTAGAAGAAAAATTGAAATATTTCAAAAAGATAAAATATAATATTTAACTAATAGGTACTATTTTATAAAAATTCTCCATCTACATAAAGCCAAATATTATTCTCTCTTAAAAATCTGCTTTTTTCAATAAATGATACATCTTTTTTGTTTTGAGATAAAGTTGCTTTAAATGTAACAAAGCTTTCAAAATCACTATCAATAAAATCTAAAATTTCTAACTTTTCAAAAATTGTATTTTTACAAAATTGTTCAATATCATCTCTCCATGATAAAGTATCTAAAGAGAAATCGCAGTTTTGCTGATGAGTTGTTTTCATAATATAAGCACTTCTTAAAAAAGCAAAGGCACTAAATCTTGATTTCATAAGCTCCAAAGAGTTTGAAGGGTTTTTTATATTATCATGAAAAATTTTACAGCACTTTTTATATTTTTTTAAACTTCCACAAGGGCATAAAGAGTTTACATTAAGTTTCAAAATACTCCTTTTTATTACAAATAGTTAAATTAATCTGTCTAAAATTATTAAAGTTTTAATTTTAAAAGAAATTTACCTCTTTTTAGATAAAATCTAGCCTTAAAATTAAAAAATATAAAAAAAAGGATACAACCTATGGCATTATATACATGTGGACATATTATTCCAGATTCTGATTCAGTTTGTTCAGCTATCTCTTTAGCATATCTATTAAATAAAATTGGAAGAGCAGCAACTCCTGCACGACAAGGAGAGTTAAATCCAGAGACAAAATTTATTTTAGATAAGTTTGGATTTGAAGCGCCAGTTTTAAAAACATCTTTTGCAGGTGATGAGCTTTTTATTACAGATTATTCAGATATTGCTCAAGCTCCACAAGATTTGGATAAAACAACTATTGTTGGAATTGTTGATCATCATAAACTTGGCGACATTACAACTTCAGCTCCACTAGAGTGTTGGATTAGACCAGTTGGTTGTACAAATACTATTGTAAAAGAGATGTATGATTATCATAAAGTTGAAATACCTGCAAATATTGCTGCTATTATGATGTGTGCAATTTTAAGTGATACAGTAATTTTTAAATCACCAACTTGTACACCACTTGATATTCAAGTTGTTAAAGAGTTATCAAAAATTTGTGGAATTGAAGATTTTGGTGCACTTGGTATGGAGATGTTTAAAGTTAAATCTGAAGTTGAAGGTACACCAATAAGAGATTTAGTAATGAGAGATTACAAAAACTTTGATATGCATGGATCTAAAGTGGGAGTAGGGCAACTTGAAGTTGTAGATGGTTCTGTATTTGATAAAATCAAAGATGATTTAATGGCAGATATAAAAAAAGTAAAAGATGAACAAAATCTTCATACAGTTGCACTTTTATTAACTGATATTATGAAAGAGGGAAGTGAAGTATTGGTTGCATCAAATGATACTTCAATTTTTGAAAAAGCATTTAATTGTAAACTTGAAGATGGAAAAGTTTGGTTAGATGGATGTTTAAGTAGAAAAAAACAGATTATTCCTTTCTTAGAACCAGCATTTGCTTAAAATATAAAGCCTAAAGGCTTTATATTTAATACTACCTTTAGGAGAAAAAATGAAAAAATATTTAGTAGATTTTTTAAGAGATTTTGGAATAGAACCAACATTTTTGGTAATGAGCATAGCTATTTTAATAATTATCTCTATAACAGCACTTATTATTCATATATTACTACATAAAATTATTTTAAAAGCGATTATAAAATTTAATCAAAGAAAACAAAATTTAATAACATCTACTCTTTTAGAAGAGAATTTATACCAAAGATTATCACTTCTATTTCAAGGTTTAGTTGTAAATTGGCAGACAAAAATTTGGGTTGAAAGTGGTTATATTTATGAAACTTTAATGACTTTATCACTGGTTTGGATATCTATTTTTACTTTGTTGGTGATTTATTCAATTATTGATAAAATATTTAGTTCACTTCACTTAGCAACACAAACACCATTTTTTGCTATGAGAACAGTTATTCAAGGTGTAAAATTAGTTTTTGGAATTGTTTGTGTTATTTATATTGTTGCTATTTTAGCAGATAAATCTCCAGTTGCTATTTTAAGTGGTCTTGGAGCAATGTCTGCTGTTTTAATGTTGGTATTTAAAGATACAATTTTAGGATTTAGTGCAGGATTACAACTATCAACTAATAAAATGGTTCAGCTTGGAGATTGGATAGAGATGCCAAAATATGGTGCTGATGGAGATGTTATAGATATTGGTTTAAATGTTGTAAAGGTTAGAAACTTTGATAAAACAATCACAACGATTCCAACTTATGCGCTTGTATCTGACTCTTTTAAAAACTGGCGAGGAATGAGAGAATCAGGTGGAAGAAGAATAAAAAGAGCAATTAAGATAGATCTTCATAGTATTAAATTTTTGAATGAAGATGATATAAAAAGGCTTGAAAAAGCAAATCTATTAGCCCCATATTTAAAAGAGAAAGTAAATGAGATAAAAAGTTATAACGAATCAAATAAATTTGATTTAAGTGTATCTATAAATGGAAGAAGACTTACAAATATTGGAACTTTAAGAGCGTATATTTTGACATATTTAAAAAATCATCCAAATATAAATAAAGATATGACAATAATGGTGCGACAACTATCTCCAAATGAGTATGGAATACCTTTAGAGATTTACTGTTTTACATCTACAACAGTTTGGGTAGATTATGAAAATATTCAATCAGATATTTTTGACCATATCTACTCTGTTTTAGGTGAATTTGATATAAAACCATATCAATATGGATAAAAATAGTTTTAACTATAAACAAAGATAAAATATTGTATCCTCTAAAGTTCAAATTTATTAAAAAGGAATTATTATGAAACACGAATTAATGAAATTACCATATGCAAGTTTAGCGCCACTAATGTCTGATGAGACTTTAGAATATCATCATGGAAAACACCACAATACTTATGTTACAAATTTAAATAACCTAATTGCTGGTACAAAATTTGAAGATATGAGTCTTGAAGATATTATTAAAAATTCTGAAGGTGGATTATTTAATAATGCTGCTCAAGTATTTAACCATGACTTCTTCTTTAATGGTTTAACTCCAACTCAAGGATCAATTCCAGCTTCTGTTGAAGCAGCTTTAACAAAAGCTTTTGGAAGCGTTGAAAAATTTAAAGAGGAGTTTACAGCTAAAGCTATAGGACAATTTGGTTCAGGATGGGCTTGGCTAGTAAAAGATGCAAGTGGTGCTTTAAAAATCGTTACAACTTCAAATGCTGGATGTCCTATCACTGATGGTTTAACTCCAGTTTTAACATGTGATGTTTGGGAACATGCTTACTATATTGATACAAGAAATGCAAGACCAAAATTTTTAGAAAATTTCTGGAAACTTGTAAACTGGGAAGTAGTTGCTAGTAAATTAGCATAATTTCTTAAAAGTATGGATTTTCCATACTTTTTCATACATGAAATCAGATATCTTTAAAAATCCAAAATTAGACTTTATCGAATTACGATATGTAGAAGATATAAAAGATTGTGTAAAGATGCATCTACATGAAGAACTTACAATCACTGCAATAAAAAAAGGTTCATTAAATCTTATTTTTAATGACACTTCAATAACAGTAAAACCAAATGAAATAGCTATCATAAATAGTCAAATTCCCCATAGTGCAACAACAAATGAAAAATCAAAAGATGGATATATTTTATACTTGAAAAAAGATTATTTAAAGAATTTAGATTTTAATTTCTCATCAGCTTTTGAGTTAATCAAAAATAGAAACATCTATAAAAGTTTTATAAAATTATGTGATTGTTTACTTGATATTAAAATCTCTTTGATAGAAAAAGAGGAAAACCTTTATCTATTTTGTCTTGCATTTTTTTCTTTTGAACAAACAGAACAAAACTATAAAGAAGAATCAACTTTAGCAATGAATATAAAAAAATATTTAGATGAAAATTATCTTGAAGAGTTTATATTAGATGAATTAGCTTTGAAGTTTGATTTAACAGTTGTTCATCTAATACGAGTATTTAAAAAAGAGTTTGGACTTCCAATTCACTCATATATTTTAAATAAAAAAGTTCATCTTGCAAAAGAGTTATTATCTTCAAATATCTCTATTTCTCAAATAGCACAAAATAGTGGTTTTTTTGACCAAAGCCACTTAAATAGAAGTTTTAAAAGAATATTTCAAATTACACCAAAAGAGTATCAAAAAAATATTTTTTCAAAATGTTAATTTTGTACAAGATTTTATTTTTTGTAAAAGTTATAATTTGCAAAATTTAAAAAGGAGTTTATCATGGATGTAAATATTATAAAACAAATTATCTCTTTTTCTCTCCTCTGCCTCAAAACTTTCTAATACTTAAAACATAAAAAAACAAATCAAAAAATAAAAATTATAACGGAGTAAACCATGAGTTTCAAAAAATATCAACAATATCCTATTGTGCAAAATTTCAAAAGAGAGTGGGCAGATAAAACTATAACCAAAGCACCAATTTATTGTAGTGTAGATTTAAGAGATGGAAATCAAGCTTTGATAAATCCTTTAACGGTTGAGCAAAAATTGGAGTATTTTAAAGCTTTAGTAAAAATGGGCTTTAAACAAATAGAGGTTAGTTATCCAAGTGCTAGTCAAACTGATTTTAACTTTACTAGAAAATTAATAAAAGAGGATTTAGTGCCAGATGATGTGGCTATTCAGATTTTAATTCCTGCAAAAAAAGAGTGGATTAAAAAAAGTGTAGAAGCTATGAAAAATGTAAAAAATGGGATTTTTCACTTATATAATCCAACAAATGAGTTTCAAAGAAGAGTTGTTTTTCAAAAAAGTGATGATGAGATAATTCAAATGGCTATTGAAGCTATGCAATATTTAGTTGAATTAACAAAGGATTTTAAAGGAAAAGTAACTTATCAATATTCACCAGAAAGCTTTTCTCAAACTACTTTAGAGTTTGCTGTAAAGATTTGTAATGAAGTTATAAATGTGGTAAAACCAACAAAAGAAAATAAGATGATAATAAATTTACCAAATACTCTTGAAGCTTGCATGCCAAATGTTTATGCAGATAGAATAGAGTGGATGTGTAAAAATTTACACAATCGTGAAGCTTTGATAATCAGTGTTCATCCTCACAATGATAGAGGAACTTCAGTAGCAAGTGCCGAGCTAGCTCTGCTTGCAGGGGCAGATAAAGTTGAAGGAACATTGTTTGGAAATGGAGAGAGAGCAGGGAATTTGGACATAATAAATTTTGCTTTTAATATCTATTCACAAGGAATTGACCCAAAACTTGATTTATCAATAATTGATGAGGTAAAAGCTATGTATGAAGAAAAAACACAAATTTTGGTGCATCCAAGGCATCCATATGTAGGTGATATGATATTTACTGCTTTTAGTGGTGGACATCAAGATGCTATAAAAAAAGGAATAGATTTTTATAGAGAAACAAATAGCCAAAGTTGGAATGTACCATATTTACCAATTGACCCAAAAGATATAAAAAGAGGGTATGAAAAAGTAATACGTGTAAACTCTCAATCAGGAAAAGGAGGAGCTAGTTTTATAATAAGTGAATTTTTAGGTGTAAATATGAACAAAGATGAAGCTATAAAATTTGGTTTATTGATAAAAGAAGAATCTGATAGATTAAAAAGAGAGTTAGAAAAAGAGGAAATAATAGAACTATATAAAAAGTTAAATAGATAAAAGTAAGTATTAAAACTTACTTTTATCTATATTCAATCTTTTTTTGACTAGCTAACAATGCTCCACAAAGTTGATATAAAACTCTAGCTCCAACATTTGCATCCCAACCATTTTCACTACTTCCAACTTCACATAAATCAAAACCAATAATTTTTCTACCACTTTTTACAATCATAAAAATAAGGTGTTCAAGTTCTCCATATCTTAATCCTCCAGGAACTGGAGTTCCTGTATTTGGGCAATTAAGTGGCTCTAAACCATCAATATCAATAGATAGATATACATTTTGTGGAAGTTGATTTATATAAGGAGTAAAAACATCTTCAAGTGATTTTCCACTAGCAAGTTCCAATTGCATTAAAGTATCGTATAAACAAGCTCCTCTATCTTTATAATCCTTCATTCTATTAGCTTCTTCTTTGCTATAATCTCTAATTCCTATTTGAACAAGCTTTGATACTTTTGGGCAATCTTTCATTACATTGTAAAAAATTGAAGCATGAGAGTAAGTAAATCCTTCATAAGCCTCTCTTAAATCGTGATGAGCATCTACATGAACTATTCCAAAATCCTCTTTACAACTATCATTTAAAGCTTTTATAAGACCGTAAGGAGAAGAGTGATCCCCACCAACAACGGCTACAAATTTGTTTTTCTTAATTCTTTTAATTGATTCATCATATACATAACTATTTAGTGCATTAGAAACATTGTTTACAAATTTTAGAGATTTTTTATCGCTCTCGTCGTTTTCTAATGCTTCAATTACCTTTATAGCTTTTTTTCTAGTTTTATTACTAAGTTTTAAAAGATGCTTATCTGTTTCAAGCATGGCTATTCCAGCACTGTAAGGTTTTATGTAGTGGTAAGTTTCAGCATCTAGTTGATGACTTGCTTCTTTTATTGCATCTGGTGCTTTTGCGGTCCCATCTGAAAAAGATACAGTTGCTTCCCAAGGAACTGGAATTAAAATTAAGCTAGCCTCTTTTGGATCAACTTTGCTCCCTAGAAATCCATCATCTTTTTTTGGAGGAAGTCCCAACTCTAAAATTTCTATATCATCTTTTAAGTTTCTATATCTCATAAAAGTCTCCATTTTTTATTTTGGAGATTATAAGATATTTAAAACAATAGTAAAGTTAATTTGAAGTTTTATTTGTAAAATTGTAAGATTAAATATTTATTATTTTATATTTAAATAATTTTTTGAAAGTTTTATACATAAACCAGCTTTTGAAGATGCATCTATTAAAGATTCTCCATTTTGTATAAGTCTTAGTAAAACTAACTCTTTTATATTTTTGCTTATATTTGTTATTGACATTGTTCTCCTTTATAATTTCTTGAATATTTAAATATTTTACCTTTGTATGGCTCATCCAAATACTCTGTATTTTGAACTTCATGTGAAGTACATGAAAATCCATATTCAGCCATTTTATTTGTAAATTTTGCTTGATGCCCTCTATTTGGGTTTACTAAGATGATTTTACAATTTAATTTTGCATGAGAATTTAAAAATATTGACAGAAGTTTGGCGTGATCTCTTTCATATAGTAAATCGCTACCAATTATTAAGTCAAATTTCCCAAGTTTGTCATTGTACTCATCGTCCCAATCAACTCTTACAAATGGAATTTTTTTATCTTGATTTAGTTTTGTGTTTTCTAAGAGATATTTTTCTACTTCAGGGTGATAATCTGTTGCTGTTATATCTGCGTTTAGGCGGTTTAAAATTAAACTTGATAGTCCAATACCACAACCAACTTCTAAAATTCTTTTATCTTTAAAGTCGTAGTTGTAGATAAAATTTGCTAAAACTTCACTAGATGGCCAGACGACTCCAAATAGTGACCAAGTAGCATTAGAAATACCTAATTTCTCTGCTACTTTGTCATCATCATTAAACTCTTGTCTGTCTCTTAGTGTTTTTAAATGAATATCATTTTTCCCAAACTCTATTGTTTGGTATTTAAATCTGATTTTCCTCAAAAAATTTAGATTGCTCTAACATTCTTTGCTTGAGGACCTTTTTCATTTCTTCCGATTTCAAAAGATACTCTTTGACCTTCGTCTAAAGATACTCTTCCATATCCTGAACTTTGAATTTCACTGTGGTGAACAAAGAAATCTTTATTTTCGTTCTCTATTTGGATAAATCCAAAACCTTTTTCTGAGTTGAACCATTTTACTGTTCCAATGTTTTGATCTGCCATGGCATTTCCTTTTAATTAATTTTTTTACTTTTTTTAAAGTAATCTATAAAGTCTAAAGGAGTTTTAATTTGTATTAAGTTTATTTAGTATTAATCTGTAGTTATCAATAAAAGCAAACAAAAGATGTAGTCAAAAACCCTAAATCATCTTCAAGAAATTGCATTGTAACTGAATAAAAATTTAATAGCAAGCTTTTAGTCTAATTTAACGAAATATTTTTTATTCTATTTTAAAAATCGAGTCTGCTACATTTAATATTTGAGATTTAAAGTGCGATATTATAACTATTGTACAACTTTTTTTTAACTCTAAAATCAAATTTTCGATTTTTAATGCTAACTCTTCATTTAGTGAAGCAGTTGGTTCATCAAGAAGTAAAACTTTTGGTTTTAGTATTAAAGCTCTTGCTAAAATCAATCTTTGTTGCTGACCACCTGATAGTAAATATGCACTATTTTCTAATCTATCTTTTACTTCATCATATAAATGAACTTTTTTTAATACATCTGTTATTAACTTTTTTGCATCATCTTTTTTTATTTTTTGAAGTTTTAGAGGAAAATATAAATTCTCAAAAATAGAAAATGGCAAAATATCTGGATGTTGGCTTACATATACAATTTTTTTTCTAAGATTTGGTAGCTCTTTGTTTGATAAAGTTGTAATATCAATATCTTTATTATCATCATTAAAATATACTTTTCCACTAAAACTTGCATTTTCATACTCTTTTATCATCTGATTTAATACAAGAAGCAAAGAGCTTTTTCCAATTCCACTTGGACCACTTATTGCTGTGATTGAGTTTTTTTCTATATTCAAGTTTAAATCTTTTAAAACCTGCTTTTTATCATAGTAAAGATTTAAATTCTCTATTTTTAAAATATTTTTACTCAAGTTTTTGACTCCTTCTAATAGCAATTTTTTGTAAAATAAATGCAAAAATAAAAAGGCTAAGTGATACAAAAAGAAGTATCATAGCAGCTACATAACCTTTATTTAGTTCATAAATATCTTGATATTGTGAAGATACGTAAAATATAAAAAATGGAATAGCCTCATATTTTTCCAATAGTGAGTTTGGAATTCCACCCATTGCAACAGCTCCTGTCATCATAATAACAGCAGTATCTTCAACAGCTCTTCCAATTGCTAAAACAACACTACTAAATAGCTGTTTACTTATATATGGAAGTTGTACCAAAAAAAGGTTTTGATACTTTGTAGCACCTAGATTTAATACAGAGTTTTTTATCTGATAAGGTATTGAATAAAGTGCTTGTTCAGTCATTTTAACTATATATGGAATAACCAAAATTGCTAAGCAAATTGAAGATATTAGAAGACAAGTATATAAATCATCAAAAAACATTTTGTGTAAATATATAGTAACAGATAAGCCAAAAAGTCCAATAACAATAGATGGTACAAAGGCCAAAAGTTCATAAGAGAAACTAAAAACCTCTTTAACCTTTTTTGATGCAAAGATTGCTATAAAAACTCCACTTAAAAATCCCAAAGGTAGAGCAAAAACTATAGCCAATAAAGATACAAAGAGTGAGCCAACAATTGCATTAAATATTCCATCAAAAACTCTTTGTTTTCCTAAAATTGCATCTAAAATTGGAACATTATCAAAAATAATCTCTAAAGAGAAACTACTAAAACCTTTGTAAAATACAAAAGCAAAAAATATAGCAAGTATTAAAATAGAAAATATAGAAACTAAAAAAAACAGAGATATAACAATTTTTCTACTCATCTTGACTCTTTATTTATAAGTTTTAAACTAACAACAGTTAGAAAAGAGAAGATTAAAAGTAGTAATCCACACAAAAATATTGCTTTAAAAGCAGTTGATTCATAATCACTTGCATTTATTAGTGCAATATGAGAAGTTAAAGTTCTTGCACTATCTAAAATAGAGTTTGGAATTTTTAAGCTATTTCCAGCAATCATCAAAGCTATCATAGTATCTCCAACAGCTCTTGCAAATCCTAAGATAATAGCACTAAGTATTCCTTTTTTTGAAGTTTTTAATATTAAATCAAAAAATATATCCTCATTTGTTGCACCCAAAGATTTAGCTGCTAGAATTGTTTTTTTTGAAGTTGAGTTAAATGTATTAAATAAAATTATTGTCATTGTAGGAAGAACTACAAAACTTAATACAAAAGATGCTGTAAGAATACTAAAACCTTGTCCATCTAAAATATCATTTAACCAAGGAACTAACAAAAATATAGCTATAAAAGCATATAAAACTGTTGGAACTCCTGATATAAAAAGCATAAATTTATTTAATATATTTGTAATATTTTTTGGAAGAAAAAATGCCATAAGTGATGCAAACGAAAAACTCATAATAGTTGCAATTAGTGTTGCAAGAATACTTATATAAATTGTTCCTAAAATCATTGGCATTAAACCATAAAGATTTTTTTGCTCATTCCACATAAGTGTAAAAAAATCTAGAAAATGTCCAGAAGTAAGAAGTGGAAATGAAAAATAGATTAAAAAAAATAGTATAAATAGTACAAGTGAGCTTGTTATAAAAATTGATATAACAAGCCCAAAATTAAATAGATAGTACATTTACTACTTTTGATAAGGAATTAATCCAAGTTTGCTAGTAATTTCTGCACCACTATTGCTTTTCATATAATCTATAAATGCTTTTGCTAGAGGTTTTGGCTCACCTTTTGTAACCATATATAAACCTCTTGAGATATGATATTCACCATTTAAGATTGTCTCATTGCTTGGGCATCTATTATCTATGCAAATAGCTTTTACACTATCATCAACTGTACCAAATGAGATAAATCCAATACCATTTTTATCAGATAATACAGCTGTTTTCATTGCTGCATTTGAAGCAACTACTTTTGCATCTTGAGAGATTTGTGCTTTTTTAATACCTTCATTTGTAAATACTTCCATTGTTCCACTTGAAGCATCTCTTACATAAAGATTGATTTTTCCACCTTTTAAACCTAAATCTTTAAAAGATTTTACTTTTCCAGTAAAAATATCAATTAACTGCTCTGTTGATAGATTTTTAATATCTGAGTTGTTATTTACAATAACAGCAATTCCATCCATTGCAAAAACGAAGCTTTTTAAATCACCTCTTTCAATCTCATCTTTTTTAGGAGCTCGACCAGCATTTGCAATATCAACTAAACCTTCAGTTACTTGCTTAATACCAACACCAGTTCCACCACCAGCAATTGTCATTGTAATTTGTGGATATGCTTGCATAATATTTTTCATGGCTTCTTTTTGTGAAGCTATATGAGCAGTCCCACCAGCAATATTTAAAGTACCTTTTAAACCTTTAAATAGGTCTAAATCACTGTTTGCACTTAGTGAACAAACAAAAAGTGTGCAGATTGATAGAATTATTTTTTTCATTCAATTTCCTTTTTTTAATAGAAATTGGATAAGTGTACAAAGAAGAGATTTGGAAAATATCTTTGTTGCTTAAACCTTAAGCCTGAATATCCAAAATAGAAAAGGAGTATATCCAAACTATGATAAAATGAAATAAAATTAAATATTAGAGATTAAAAATGGCAGAACAACTAAAAAATATATATTCACAAGAGTTTATAGAAAAACTTTCAAATAGTTTACAAAATAGCTACAAAGATTTTAAAAAAGCTGATTTTAAAAAAGCTATTTTTACAAATGCTTGGGAAAATTTTGAACTAAAACAAAGAATGCGACATATCTCAAAAACTTTGTATGAGTTTTTACCATTTTCATATAAAGAGCAAATTGAGATTTTAATAGAGGTAAAAAAAGATTTCAAAGCTTTGGAAGCTATGATTTTTCAAGATTTTGTTGAAGTTTTTGGGCTTGATGATTTTGAAGTTTCTATGAAAGCTTTGGAACTTTTTACAATAGATTCAAGTAGTGAGTTTGCAATAAGACAATTTATAATTAAGTATGAAGATAAAACTATAAATCAGATGAAAATTTGGGCAAAAAGCAAAAATGAACATATAAGAAGATTAGCAAGTGAAGGAAACAGACCTAGACTTCCTTGGGCTGTTGCTTTGCCAAATTTTAAGAAAAATCCACAAAAGGTATTTGAGGTAATTGAATTACTTAAAAATGACTCTTCAAAATATGTTCAAAAAAGTGTAGCAAATAACTTAAATGATATATCAAAAGATAATCCAAAAATGGTAGTAGAGTTTGTAAAAAATAATTTAAATATTTCAAAAAATCTTGATTGGATTTGTAAACATGGAAGTAGAACACTACTTAAAACAGGAGATAAAGAGGTATTAAATTTATTTAATTTTGATAAATCTCATCATATAAATCTCACAAATTTTTGTTGTGATAAAACTATATTTTTGAATGAAGATTTTAATTTTTCATTTGAGATAAATTCAGATGAACCTATTGGAAATATAAGAGTTGAATATGTTATTTATTATTTAAAATCAAACAGTAATCATAATAAAAAAGTTTTTATGATAAGTCAAAATAATATAGAATCAACAAAAAAAAGATTTCAAAAAAAACAGAGCTTTAAAAATATGACAACTAGAAAACACTATATAGGAACTCATTTTATAGGAATTTTGATAAATGGAGTAGAAGTTTTAAAAGAGGAGTTTTTCTTACATGACCCCAGCAATTAATTTACTAAAAAAACATAAATGTGATTTTAAAATTCATAAATATGAACATGATACAGCTTGTACAAATTTTGGAGATGAAGTAGTAGAAAAACTAGGTTTAGATGCAAATCAGGTTTATAAAACTTTACTTACTGAACTTACTCCAAAAGAGTTGGTTGTTTGTGTAGTTCCTGTTTCAAAACAGCTTAATTTAAAAGAAGTTGCAGATATTTTTGGAGTAAAAAAAGCACAAATGGCACAAAAGAATGAAGCACAAAAAGTAACTGGATATTTACTTGGAGGAATTTCACCTTTAGGGCAAAAAAAGCTTTTAAGAACGGTTTTGGATGAGAGTATAAATGATTTTAAAACTATATTTATAAGTGGCGGAAAAAGAGGATTGGATATTGAATTAAATCCAAAAGATTTAGAAGTGATTTTAAAAGCAAAAGTGGGTAGAATAGCTACTAAATAATTAAAAGGAGATACCATGGCAAAAAACAAAGGTGAACCGAGTTTAGAAAAAATTGATGATTATAATGGAAATGAATCAAAACAAAAAAGAAACACTGTAAGATTGATTGTTATTTTACTTCTTGTTTTAGGTGCAATTTTTGCATATTTACAAGAACCAGCAAATAAAACTGCAAAACAAATAGAAGAGAAAACTTCAATTCCAGCAAAATAGAGAGCTAAAACTCTCTATTTATATTTTAGAAAAAAGATTTTTTCTAAAATACTTTTTAAAATAATCATAACAACTGCTAAAAGAATTAAAACTATTCCAATAATTAACCAAAAAGTAATTATTTCATTAAATATAAGAACTCCTATTAAAACAGCTGTTAAAGGCTCTAAAGCACCAAGAATTGATGCACTTGTTGAGCCTATAATCTGTATTGCTTTTATCAAAAAAAGTAAAGAGATGATTGTTGGAACAAGAGCTAAAAATATTGAATAAAACCACATACTAAAGTTTTCAAGAGGCATTATATTTGAGCTTTGAGTAAATAGTGAGTGGATAAAAATCGTAATAGTGCAAAATAGCATTGAGTAGAGTGTAACTTTCAAAGCTGTTAATTTTAGATATTGATTTATAATAACTATATAAATAGCATAACAAAGTGATGATGTTAAAACCAAAATTATTCCAATTTTACTAACATTTGCTTCATCGCTTCCACTTAAAAACAAAACTCCTATAATTGCTAAAGATATTGATAAAATAGTTATTATAGAGCTCTTTTCTTTAAAAAAAATAGCCATTAATATTGCTACAAATATTGGATATACAAATAAAATAGTTGAAGCTAATCCAGCATCCATATATAAAAATGAGCTAAATAGAGATATTGAAGATATACCAAAAAGCAATCCAAGAAAGATTAAAATTAGTAACTCTTTAAGTGTTACAAAAAAAGATCTTTTTTGAATTAGCATAAAAATAGCTAAGAAAAGAGTAGCAAAAGCAAATCTATAAAATATTACAGAGTTTACATTTAATCCCTCTTCATATAAAAATAGTGCCCCCAAAGGGTTTGTTCCATAGCAAATTGCTGAGATAACAGCTAATAAAATACCTTTTGTTTGAATACTCAATTTTCACTTCCAAATTTTTTGGAAATTGTACTCAAATAAGCCTTTTTTTGGCTTATTTTCTATTCATTAGTATTTATCATCCACATTGAGAATATATCTAAATAGTTCCAAAATGATTGTTTTAAATCATCTGGCATATCTAAATCTTTTAGGATTTCAATATAGCACTCAAGCCAAACAACTCTTGCATTTGGAGTTATTTTAAAAGGAGCGTGTCTTTTTACCATCATAGGATTTCCTCTGTGTTGATTAAAATAGTCAACTCCTCCACAAATTTGAATAAAAAAATCAGCTGAATTTATTTTTGCTTGTTCAAACTCTGCATCATCTTGTGGAAACATATCTTTTATTTTGCTTACTCTTAGTAAATCGTAGTGTCTTGAGATAATCTCTCTCATACCATCTTCACCTAAAAAATCTAATACTTTTGGATCTGGTTTTGTAACAGGAGGTCTTACTCCAAATTGTGCTTGTGAAATTTTAAAATTCATTTTATTACCTTTTTTATAAATTTATTAAAAAATATTTAATTATGAAAATATATATAAATTTAAGTTTCTTTAAGCTTTAAGTCAATAATATTATAGCTAAAGGAAAATTTTTTTCCATTAAACTAAGGAGAGTAAATATGAAAAAAACAATGACAACAACAGGTGGAAATCCAATAGCTGATAACCAAAACTCTTTAACAGCAGGTGAAAGAGGTCCTGTTTTATTACAAGATTATCAATTAATTCAAAAATTAGCACATCAAAATAGAGAACGAATCCCTGAGCGTGTTGTTCATGCCAAAGGAAGTGGAGCTTTTGGAGTTCTTGAAATAACAGAAGATATTTCAAAATATACAAAAGCAAAAGTTTTACAAAAAGGTGAGAAAACAAAACTACTTTTAAGATTTTCAACAGTTGCAGGTGAGAGAGGTGCTGCTGATGCTGAAAGAGATGTAAGAGGTTTTGCACTTAAATTTTATACAAAAGAGGGAAATTGGGATTTAGTTGGAAATAATACTCCAGTATTTTTCGTACGAGATGCATATAAATTCCCTGATTTTATTCATACTCAAAAAAGAGATCCGCAAACAAACTTAAGAAGTAACACTGCAATGTGGGATTTTTGGAGCTTAAGCCCTGAATCTCTTCATCAAGTTACAATTCTTATGTCAGATAGAGGATTGCCTAAATCATTTAGAAATATAAATGGATATGGTTCTCATACATATAGTTTAATCAACTCAAAAAATGAGAGATTTTGGGTTAAATTTCACTTCAAAACTCTTCAAGGAATAGAGACTTTAACAAATAAAGAGGCTGAAGCAATAGTTGGAAAAGATAGAGAGTCAAATCAAAGAGATTTGTTTGAAAATATTGAAAAAGGAAACTTCCCAAAATGGAGTTTTGAGATTCAAATTATGAGTGAAGAAGAAGCAAAAAAATGTTCATTTAATCCATTTGATTTAACAAAAGTATGGCCTCATGGTGACTATCCAATGATTAAAGTTGGAACTATGACTTTAAATGAAAATCCAAAAAATTATTTCCAACAAGTTGAACAAGCTTCATTTAGCCCATCAAATATAGTTCCTGGAATCTCTTATTCTCCTGATAAGATGCTACAAGCAAGAATATTCTCATATCCAGATGCTCAAAGATATAGAGTTGGAACACACTATGAGATGTTACCTGTAAATAGACCAATAGTTGAGGTAAATACATATAATCTTGATGGAAGTATGAATTTTGATATAAAAGAGCCTACAAAGGCATTTTATGAGCCAAATAGCTTTGATGGACCAGTTGAAGATAAAAGTTATTTAGAGCCAGATTTAGCTGTTGGTGATATTGCAAAAAGATATGACCATAGAGTTGGAAATGATGATTTCTCACAGCCAAGAGCACTATTTTTACTTATGAGTAATAATCAAAAAGAGCAACTATTTTCAAATATAAAAGATGCAATGGCTGGTGTTCCAAGAGATATTATTGATAGACAAATTGCACTTTTTGAAAAAGTACATCCAGATTATGCAGCTGGTGTTAAAAAAGCTTTAGGAATATAGGTTTTTATATGGAAGTTTCACAAGAAGAGTTAAAGCGATATGAAGAGCTACAAGTTTTAGCACTTGATTTTGCAAGAGTTGGTAAAACGCAAGATTTAAAAGCTATGATTGATGCTGGAATGAGTGTTAATCTAACAGATCACAAAGGCAATACTCTTTTGATGTTAGCTTCATATAATGGAAATTTTGAAACTACTAAAATGCTATTAGAATATAAAGCAGAAGTAGATAGAAAAAATGATAGAGGACAAACACCACTTGCTGGCGTTTGTTTCAAAGGTTATTTTGATATTGTAAAAATTTTAGTTGAAGCTGGTGCAAATATTAATGAAAATAGTGGAATGGGTACAACTGCTATAACATTTGCTTCAATGTTTGGACATACAAAAATTGTTGAATATCTAAACAAACAGAATAAAAATAGAAGTTTTAAATCAACAATATATCTACTTTTATCAAAATTTATATCTCTATTTAAAAAGAAAAGATAGCTTATTTATCTTTTCTTGAGCAGTTTGCGTAGCATTCACTACAATCTTTTATTCCCATAACTTTTATGTACTCTTCATATACACAAGATGTTGATCTTTTTGAACATATAAAAGGAATATTTCTCTTTTTTGCTTGAGTTTTATATTTATACATAGTGTTGTGATTTAGAAATGATGTAATCATAACTATACAATCTAAATTTTGTGGTAGAATTTTTTTGGGAGCACTTGATTTTTTTCTTGCATCCCAGTGACTAATATTTTTTACACCAAGATTTAAAAACATCTCTTTTATTTGTGAGATATCATCAGCTCCTATAACTAATACAGACATAACTACTCCTTTTGATAATCAATATCGATATTATTATAAAAAGAAACTTTAATTTTGATTAACTTGAGATTTATTATCAATAATATTTTTTGAAGTTATGTTTTAAGAGGGTTAGAGCATAAAGCTCTAACTTATACATTTATTTTTTTAAGCTCTCTAATAATTGAAGCTATCTCTCTTGAGTAAGTTCTTGCTTTCTTTGAGTTATATCTATATCCAGCATTGTAACTTCCCCAAACTTTGTGCCAGTCATTTTTATGAACTTTTTTCCAAAATGTTAACTCTTCAATTGCATTTTGTGTAGCAAATTCAAAGTCAAAAACAAGTTTTGATGCAAATACATTTCTATTCCAAGAAGTATCTCTAATATTTTGTCTATTTAATACAGTTGTAATATTTGCTTGGTACATTCCAAAATCTTTTGAAGATATATTTATCATGTAAGCTCCAAGTTTTGACTCTTTTATAGCTATTGCCATAAGAGAGTAACTAAGCCCACTATCTTTACCCATTTTTTTAATCTCTCTTAACATCTCTAATTGTTGAGGAGTTAGATTTTTAAGATCAAGTGCGTGAGTAAAAACATTAAAAGTTAATAAAAAAGTTAAAATTAAAAATTTTATTTTCAACGGTTTCTCCTATATTCTTATTCTAATTTAACCTTAATTATATTTTAAAATTATTTAAATATTGATTAACAAATTTTTTTATTTAAACCAATATCTATATATTTTCTAACTTTTTCTATCTCATTTTTATCAAATCTTTTATTTAAAATATCTTTTGAATCATCTTTTAAAACTTCTCCAAACGGGCTAATTATTGCACTTCCTTTTGCCATATTATCATTTGCACTATTTGAAGCTATTACAAACGCTTGATTTACCAAAGCAAGAGCTTTACTAATAGATTCGTAATGATCTTTTCTTTTTACTCCCCACATAGAAGGATTTAATATAATATCAGCTCCTTTAATCTGCTCCCAAAGAATTGGAAATCTAAGTTCAAAGCAGATTAAAGTAGCAACTTTTAAACCATCTATATCTATGATTTTTATACTATTTTGTTTTGATGGTGAAAAATATTTATCCTCTTCTCCTAGAGGAAATAGTTTTATTTTATCTTGTGTATGAATAATTTGATTTTTGTAAAATATAAAAAGTCTATTATAAAATTTATTACTCTCTTTAACAATTGTTGTAATTGCTATTGCTTTACTGCTTGAAAGATTTTTTAAATCTTCTATAATTTTTTCACAAAAATCAGAAGCTTCATTCATCCTATCATAAGCGAATCCTACAACAGCTAATTCAGGAGCAACTATTATAGAGTTTTCTTCACATGATGTTATTAATTTTTTTAAATTTTTTAAATTTGCTTCAAAATTATTTGAAGTTTTTATTTGTAATGATACTAAATTCATATTTTCAACTCTCTACAAGAAATAGCCGAATTCTAACATAATGATTTATAAGATATAATCCAAAATGTTAAAAAAATATAATAATATAAAAATTTTATATGTTGAAGATGATGATATAGCAAGAGAAAATGGTGTTGAGTATTTAGAAAACTATTTTGATACTATTTATGAAGCTTCAAATGCCTCAATAGCTTTCCAAATTTATGAAAAATATAGACCAGAAATTATTATCACTGATATTCAAATGCCAAAGATAAATGGTTTGGAATTTGTGAAAAGAGTTAGAAAAATTGATAAAAAAACTCAAATTATAGTAATAACTGCATTTTGTAATAAAGAGTATTTACTTCAAGCAGTTGAGTTACAACTTGTAAAATATTTAATAAAACCAATAAATGAAACAGATTTTAAAGAGGCTATTTCTCTATCTATTGAATCTTTAGAAAATGATATTTCAAATATATTTAAATTTGATGATAATTCATACTTTGATACTTTTAATAAAGTTTTGATAGTTGAAAATAATATTGTAAAATTAAGAGCTAAAGAGATTCTGTTTTTAGAGTTACTTATTAAAAACAAAAACAGATATGTAAGTTATGAAGAGATTGAATCTTATGTTTGGTTTGATAATATTATGACAAAAGATGCTTTGAAAACTTTAGTTAAAAATCTTAAAACAAAACTTCCAAAAAATATTATAGAAAATCTCACAAATATTGGTTATAAAATTGGATGCTAATATAAGTTTTATACTTTTTTATGGTATTACCTTTGGTATTTTAATAATGACAATTGTATATACTTTTGTAAGATATCTTTACTCAAAAGAGATTTTTTATGTAAGCTACTGTTTTATGCAGATTTTTTCACTAATTTATATTCTAGCTTATAGTAATCTTTTTGAAATTTCAAATTTAATTAAAGAGATAAGTTTAGTTTTAGCCTCTTTATTTGCTCTATTTTTTGCTATTAACTATTATGATGGAAAATTTTTACCAAAAATTAGAAACTATAAAGAACTATTTTTTAATACTTTTTTATTTAATATTGTAATTTTAACAGCATTTTATCACTATATTTTATTTGAGTATTTACCATATACTATAGTTTATGCAATACTATTTATATCAATAGTTTTTAACTTAAAGCAGGGATTTAAACCAACACTTTTTTATGTAGTTGGATGGTCTGTTTTTTGTATTATTCTTTTTATTTTTGATTTTAAAGATTTTTATATACAACAAAATTATTTTGATTTAGTTTTAATTGTATTTGCAATTGAAGCTATGCTTTTTACAATATCTGTAGCATATAAATATAATGATTTAAAAAGACAAAATAAAGAGTTTGAAAAGCTTATTTTACAACAATCAAAATTTGTAAAATCTGGTGAAATGATAGCAAACATAACTCATCAATTTAGACAACCACTAAATAACATCTCATATATTTTAATAAATTTGAAAACAAGATTTGAGAATAATAGATTAGATAAGGAGTTTTTTGATAGAAAAGTAAATCAGGCAAATGAACAGTTAAATTTTTTATCAAAAACAATTGATGATTTTAAAGAGTTTTATATACAAGATAAACAAAAAGAGATTTTTTTAGTAAAAGATTCTATTTTTAATGCTATTTCAATCTTGAGTGCTGATTTAAAAAAACATAATATAAAGCTTGATTTAGAGTTTAAAACTTTTGAAGATATAAAAGTTTTTGGTGTAAAACATGAGTTGTCTCAAGTTGTTTTATCTATAGTTTTAAACTCAATAGATATTTTAAAAAATATAGAAAATCCAAAGATATTTATCAAAGTTTCATCTTCTAGTGCAGAAGTTATAATAGATATTGTTGATAATGGTGGTGGAGTAAAAATTAAAAATCTAAAAAAGATTTTTGATCCATATTTTTCAACAAAAAAAGATGGAACAGGTATAGGTTTATATTTATCAAAAATAATTATAGAGGATAGTTTTTTAGGAAAATTAGAGGTTGAAAATGAAAAAGATGGAGCGAAATTCTCCATCTTTATAGAAAAAGTTATTTAAAATTATGGTTTTGAGAAGACTAATTTTCTAATGATTTTATAATCTTTTTCTAAAGTATATATCTTTATATTAATTGGAATGTTTTTTGAATCAATATTTTTTAAATCATTTGTACTCTCAATAATCAAGATTTTTTTAGCTCTTTTACCGCTTTCAAGTTTTACCTCTTCAAATCTTTTGATTTTAAAATTTTCTTCATCTTGTAATTTTATATAAAAAGTCAAATCTTCATCTTGAGTGTTGTGAATAGTTAAAATGTAGTTATTTGAAATATTTTTATCTTCATTTATTTTATAAAGTTCGGTTGTTTTGTTAATATTTACTAAAAACTGCTCTTTTTCAAGAGAGAAGTAAAATGCTAAGAAAATAGATAAAAATAGTGCAAAAAAGTAGCTAATATTTTTCTTTGTAAAAATTGAGATATTTTTTTTATTTAAAACTCTATTTGTACTTCCCCAATTTATAAGAGATTTTTTACCAAGTTTATTCATAACACTACTACAAGCGTCGCTACACTCTAAACAGTTTATACACTCAACTTGAAGACCTTTTCTAATATCAATATGAGTTGGACAAACTTTTACGCAAAGATCACACGCAGTACACTCTTCACTGTTTGACCATTGGGAACTTTTGAAAATAGTTTGTATTCCATTTTGATAAATTTTTCCACCACGATTGAAATCATAAGTTACCTGTTTTGTATCGTCATCATATAAAACAGATTGTATTCTTGAGTAAGGACATACATATACACAAAAATTCTCTTTCATAAATACAATATCATAAAATAAAAATATGGCAAGACTTACAATAAATATAATCATAAAACTATGATTTAAAGGATCTTTAATATACTCAAAGAAATCTTGAGGAGGTACAAAATATAACATAAAGTTTGAAGAGATTATTAAGGTTATAATAAACCATAAAATTAAAGATATATACTTTTTAATTTGGTTTGATTTTTTTGAGTAATCAATATCTTTTTGTTTATTTTTTATTCTTCTTAAATCTAAAATTGTACTTTCTATTAAATCTCTATAAATAACTCTAAATATAGTTTGAGGACATGCCCAACCACACCAAACTCTTCCAAAAATAGATGTAAGAGCAAATATTCCAATAAAAAGAAACATTAACAAAAATGGCATAACATAAAGCTCATTTACATTATAAGCAATACCAAAAAAATGAAACTGCAATTTGTCAAAAGATAGTAGCAGGATTTGATTACCATTTATTGATATAAATGGTAATATCATAACAAATAGTGTTATAAAAAGATATGTAAAATACCTCTTCTTTGAGTAAGTCATAAATAGCCTCCAAAAATTTTAAGAAATTTTATAAAATTATGGTGGCTATTTGGTGGTATTTTTTAAACTAAGTTATTTTCTAGTTTGACCCTCTCCATAAATTTTATATTTAAATGTTGTTAAATCATTTATTCCCATCGGTCCTCTTGAGTGAAGTTTATTTGTAGAGATTCCAACTTCAGCTCCAAGTCCAAACTCTCCACCATCTGTGAATCTTGTACTTGCATTCGCATACACACAAGCTGCGTCTACTTTGTCTAAAAATTTGTTTACAGCAGAGTAATCTTCACTTAAAATAGCTTCAGAGTGTCCAGAGCCATGTTTTACAATATGCTCTATTGCTTCATCTAAACTATTTACTATTTTAATATTTAATATTTGATCCAGATATTCTATATCAAAATCTTCCTTAGAAATTTGTTCTGCATTAATAACTTCTCTTGCTTTTTCACAAGCTTTTATTTGTACATTATAAACTTTAAGTTCAGGTTCTAAATCTTTTAAGAATTTTTTATAAATATCTTCATGAACTAACAAAGTCTCTAAAGAGTTACAAGCACTTGGTCTTTGGCACTTTGCATTTATAACAATTTTAATAGCTTTTTTTAAATCTGCACTTTTATCAACATAAGTGTGGCAAACACCTTTATCATGTTTTACAACAGGAATTGTTGAGTTTTTAGATATGAATTTTATTAAAGCTTCTCCACCTCTTGGAACAATTAGATCTACAAATTTATCTTCAACAATTAGTTTTGCAACACCCTCTCTTGAACTATCAGGAAGTAGTGAAATTGCCTCTTTTGGTAAAGAGTTTGCTATAAGAACTTCTTGTAATATTGAAGCAATTGCTTTGTTTGAGTTTTCTGCCTCTTTACCACCTTTTAAAACACAAACATTTCCACTTTTAAAACATAATGCTGCTGTGTCACTTGTAACATTTGGTCTGCTTTCATAAATAATTCCTATAACACCTATTGGAATAGAAACTTTTTGAATATGCAAATTATCTTTTGTTAGCCAACCATCTAAAACTCTTCCAACAGGTTCTGTTTGTCCAGCTATTTGTCTAATAGCATTTGCCATCTCTTCAACTCTTTTTTCATTTAAAAGAAGTCTATCAATCATTGCAGAACTTAAGTTTAAACTCTTTGCAACTTCTAAATCTCTTTTATTTTCATCTATTAAAAAATTTGTATTTTGTACTAATGCATCTGCCATTTGTAAAAGAGCATGATTTTTTATAGAAGTTTGTAAAGTAGAAATTATATGACTGCTTTTTTTTGCTTTTTCTAAAAACTCTCTCATAAAAACTCCTAATTTTTTTTGTAATATACTAAAGTTTGCCTTTGTAAAGGCTTTTAAAAAAATTAAGTTTAAATTAATTTTAAGAATTGTACAATTTAAAAAATTAAAGGAGAAACAATGCAAGTTTCAAATAATTCTGCTAATTCAATAGATGCTTATAAGCAAAATTCAAGTCAAAAAGTTCAAACTCAAGATGCTAATCAAACACCTAAAAATGTAGATAAAAATGTTGAAGAGATAATAAATAACTCTGCTACAAAAGTAGCAATTTCTATGAATGCTCAATACATATTGTTTGAGATGAATGCAAAATCTATGGCAAAAAATAGTATGTTTGCCCAAGCAGGAATTGATGCAAATAGTATAACAAAAGATCAACAATCAGTTTTGGATTTTTTAAGTGGAAAAGGCAAAATAGATGATATGAGCTTGTATGATATTGGTTATGTTGGAAAACCTATTATGGAGCTATCTCAAGATGAAGCAACGCAACTTGTAAGTGAAGATGGTTTTTTTGGAGTAACTCAAACTTCTGATAGGGTTGCAAATTTTGTATTTAGTTTTGCTGGAGATGATTTAGAGAAACTTCAAAAAGGTAGAGATGGAATTGTTCAAGGTTTTGAAGAGGCTAACAAGCTTTTTGGTGGAAATCTTCCAGAGATTTCATATAAAACACAAGAGAGAACTTTGGCATTAATTGATGCTAAAATTGATTCAATTAAAAATCCTCAAGATAACAATTCAAAAGAGTAAAGAGTTTATCTCTCTTTATCTCTCATCTGTTTATAAAGCAACTCACACTGTTTTATCTCTTCAATTGTTGCTTTTTTTCTACAAGATATATAACCCTTTGTTCCTTCGCTAGTTGTTGTAGGAAATACAGTTGCAAAAACCCAATAAAAATCGCCACTTTTAGTAGCATTTTTTACATAACCTGTCCAAACTTCACCTCTTTTTACAGTCTCCCATAAATCTTTAAAAGCAGCTTTTGGCATATCTTTATGTCTTACTATATTGTGAGGCTTTCCAATTAACTCATCTACTGTAAATCCAGCTATTTCACAAAAATCATCATTTGCAAATATGATATTACCTTTTTCATTTGTTTCACTTACTAAAAATGCATAATCATCTAATATTATCTCTTTTGACATAATTGTGTTTCCTTTAGCTTACTTTTTTTGTTTTAGCATCTTCTACTAATAGTTGAGCCATTTGTAATGTCTCATTAGCAATTGTGGCAACATTATTTGCTTCTATTGCATTTTCTTGAGTTACTCTATCAAGGTTTGAAACTGCATCATTTATTTGTTCTATTCCTTTAAGTTGCTCATTTGAAGCAATACTTACATCTTGAATAATAGTTATAGTCTCTCCAATTAATCTATTTAGATTATTATAACCTTCAATCATATCATCAGATATTTTTTTGCCCTCATTTGTTTTGCTTGTTGCATTCTCAACTAAACTTTTAATCTCTTTTGCTGCTTCTGCACTTCTATTTGCTAGATTTCGCACCTCCCCAGCAACAACAGCAAACCCTTTTCCAGCTTCCCCAGCAGTTGCAGCTTCAACTGCAGCATTTAAAGATAAAATATTTGTTTGGAATGCTATTTGATCAATAACTTCAATAGCTTCATTAATTGCTTCAACTTTAGAGTTTATCTCATCCATTGATAGAGCTGTTTTATTTGCTAAATTCTCTCCTAAAACAACAGACTCTTTAACATCTTTACTTAAGTGTGCCATTTTTGAAGCATTTTGTGTATTATTTTTTGTAATTGAAGTAATCTCTTCAAGAGCTGCAGCTGTCTCTTCAAGACTTGCTGCTTGTAAATTTGCTTTTGAAGCAAGATTTTCAACACTTTGATTCATTACTATTGAATTTTTTTCTAATAAATTACCATTTTCAAGATTTTGTTTTGCATTTGAATTTAACTCGCTACCAAGTTGATTGATTCTCTCCATTGTAAGTCTCATTTTACCTTTTAAAATAGGGTTTATATTCATCTGTTTTCTATAATCATGCTCAGCATACAATCCAACAATTTCAACTAAATCTTCCATATTTTTATTGGCTCTTGAAAGCATATTATTTACAATATTTTTAAGTGTATGAACCATAAAATTATTTGTATCAGAGTGAATTTGAGTTGTATATATTCCTTGAGCCACTTTATCAAGTGCAATAACAAGTTCTCCTAGAACATGCATATCATCTTTTCTCATTTTGTCATATTTTTCAAAGTAGCAGTTTAACTCTTTTAAAATTTGTCCAATATCATCATTTTTTATATATTCAGCTTTTCTTATATGATTTGTTTTAAAGAAGATGAAATCCATTAAATCTTCAATATACTCTTTAACTCTATTAATTCCACCTACAACTCTTTTCATTGAGTTATAACTTATAAAACCAATTATAATTGCAAAAACAATATTTACAGCAACTATAGCCCAGATTTTTTCATTACTTAAGATAGCAACTATACTAATAGCGGCAAATCCTAGTTGACTAAGAACCATATTTAAGAAGATTCTCTTCTTTGTAGGAAGATTTACAAACATTTAATTACCTTTTTCTAATTTAAATCAAAGCCAATATTCTACAATATTAGCTATTAAACTATAATTTTTTTATTTATTTTTGAATAAAGATGAACCAACTCTAATAAGATTTGATCCACACTCAATTGCTAACTCAAAATCACTACTCATTCCCATTGAGCAATATTGTGGATTAAAAGGAGCTAATTCATCAAAAATTTTTTTTGTTGTTTTAAAAGACTCTTTTATAATATTTTCATCTTCAACATGAGCACCTATACTCATAACACCTTTTAAAATTATATTTGGACACTTTTCTAAAATATCTTTGTATGTTTTAACTGCAACTTCTGGATAAACACCTGATTTACTATCTTCATAAGCAGAGTTTATTTGAAGTAAACAAGATAGTTTTTTATTTTTAGATTCAAGTTTTTTATTTAACTCAATCGCTAAATCAAGAGAGTCTAAAGATTGAACTAAAGTAGGATTTAAATCTATTAAGTTATTTATCTTATTTTTTTGTAAAGTTCCAATAAAGTGCCACTCAATTGGAAACTCTTCAAGCTCTTCGCTTTTTTGTTTTAAATCTTGAACTTTGTTTTCACCAAAAGCTCTTTGACCAGCTTCATATAGAGTTTTTACATCTTGTGCTGTAGAATATTTTGAAACACCAACAATTTTTACAATGTGGTGTTCGCTAACTCTTAATCTTGCTGCTTCCACTTTTGTAATTAAAGAGTCTAAATTTTTTGTAGCAGTTTGTTTATTCATAAAAGTCCTTTTAATTATTTAAAAATATTCTATTTATATCGTTATAAATACCTAAAATCATAAGTGAGGCTAAAATTATCCATCCCATAATTGTTAAAAACATAAAAACTTGATCACTTGGTTTCTTTCTTGCAATCATCTCATAAAGATTAAACATAATATGTCCACCATCAAGTGCTGGAATTGGAAGAAGATTTATAACTCCTAGATTTACAGAAATTAATGCAGTTATTGCTAACAGTGCTATTATAGAGCTTTGACTTGCATCACTTATAACTTTTCCAATAGTAATAACTCCACCAATCTCGCTACTTGGAATTACACCTTGAATTAATTTTTGAATACCTTGAAAAATCATTGTTGAGGCAAAGATTGTTTTTTCATAAGCATAAATTAAAGAGTCATAAAAACCTAAATTTAAAGTTACAACTTTACCACTTGGAGAGATACCAATCATTCTTTTTTTAATGTTTTCATTGAACATATTTTTTGCATCAGAAACTTGAGGATTTATAATTTTTACTAAAAGCTGATTATCTCTTTTTATATAAAATTGTAAAGCACCTTGTGTTGAAGTGATAACTTTACCTATATCATCCCAAGATTTAATCTCTGTATCATTTATTCTAACTATCTCATCATTTGGTTTTATTCCAGCATTAAATGCAACTGAGTTTTCTTGAATTTGACCAACTGCAGGAGCTAAGGTAGTTGCTCCCATTTGAGCCATACAAAAATATAAAACTGCTGCTAATAAAAAGTTTGCAAAAGGACCTGCAAATAAAATTATAATTCTTTGCCAAGGTTTTTTTGTATTGTATGAGTCATTTCCTGTTTCTACTAAAGTAGGTTTTGAGTCATCTTGACCTTTCATTTGTACATATCCACCAAGTGGTATCATAGCAAATTGCCAAGTTGTACCTGCCCAATATTTACTATAAATTGCTTTTCCAAATCCAATTGAAAATTTTTCAACCTTTACACCAAAAAATCTTGCTGCTAAAAAGTGTCCTAATTCATGAAAAAATACTAAAAAAGATAAAACTAATAAAAATGTAATAGTTCCCAATAAAAGCCCTTAATTTTTAAAATAATCTCTTGTATATTCATATCCAGAGTATAAAGTTAATATTACAGCAAACCATAATATTTCTGTTGCAAAAGGCCAGTTCATAGTTAAAAATCCAATTGCAATCATTTGAACTACAGTTTTAATTTTTCCAGCCATTGTACTAGCTACATTTTTACCTTCAGCTACTGCTACAACTCTAAGACCTGTTATAAAAAACTCTCTTGAAAGGATTAAAAAAACAGCCCATACATCAGCTCTATCAATAACCATTAAACCCAAAAATCCAGCAAGAACAAGCATTTTATCAGCAAGTGGATCTAAAATTCCACCAAGTTTTGTCATTTGATTCCAAGTTCGTGCAATATATCCATCAAAAAAATCTGTAACAGAAGCAATTACAAATATAAGTCCAGCAAAATAGTCAAACCAAGATGGATGCCAAGAGGAGAAAAGTGGGTTATCTCTATTTAGAAAAAACCATAGCATTAGCGGAGCTAATGCTATTCTAAATAGAGCTAAAATATTTGGAAGATTTAGATTTTTCGACATTATCTAAAAGTTGTCCCACCGTCAACTATTAATGTGTGACCTGTAATCCATGAAGCATCGTTTGCACATAAGAAGTAGCAAGATTGTGCTAAATCTTCAGGTTGTCCCATTCTTTTTAATGGAGACAATTCAGTTGTTTTTGCTTTTACCTCTTCATAGTTTGTAAATGCTTTTAGTGCATCTGTATCAATAGGACCACCTGAAACTGCATTTACTCTAATATTAAATTCACCAAGTTCATTTGCAGCATATCTAACCATTGCTTCAACAGCAGCTTTGTTTGTTCCATGACCTGCGTAGTTTTCAATATATACTAAATTACCAGTTGAAGATAGAGATACAATTGCCCCACCACCAACTTTTTGCATTCTTTTCGCAGCTTGTTGTGCTCCACATACAAAAGCATTTACAGTTGCAGTATAGATATTATTTAATCCTCTTGGTTTTAGTTTCATAAATTTACCATATCCACCAACAACAGCTCGTCCGTATATCATTGCATTTGAGATAAAGAAATCTACTCTATCAAAATCTTTATCAATCTCTTCAAATAGTTCAACATATTTTTCAGGTTCTAAAATATTAAATGAATATGCTCTACATTTCACACCAAATTTAGCTTCAACATCTTTACAAATATTTTGTGCAACTTCTGCATTTGAGTTATATGTGAATGCAACATTTACACCATTGCTTGCAAATTTATAAACACACTCTTTACCGATACCTTTTGTACCACCTGAAATTACTAATGTTTTTCCCTTCATATAACTATTCATTATTTTTTTACCTCGTATTTTTTTAATAAATTTTCTAATTTTTTTATTGTCTCTTTACTTGGACTTGTTAATGGAAGTCTAAACTCAAGAGTATCTAACAATCCAGCTAAATACATAGCTGCTTTTATTGGAATAGGGTTACTTTCACAAAAAAGTGCTTGATTTAACTCATATAAATCATTGTGTATTTTTAATGCAGTTTGATAATCACCACTAAATATAGATTTAACTAGTTTTGATTTTAAATCTGGAACCAAGTTTGCAGTAACTGAAACAATTCCTTTTGCTCCACTTGCTAGCATTGCAAAATCAACACCATCATCACCTGAAAAAACAAAGAAATTTTCTCTTTGAGATATAATTGATGTAGCACGCTCAAGTGAACCAGTTGCCTCTTTTATTCCATAAATATTTTTTACATCATCAAAAAGTTTAATTGCTGTTTGTGGTAACAAATCAACTCCAGTACGCCCAGGAACATTGTATAACATAAAAGGTATTTCAACACTTGAAGCAATCGCTTTATAGTGCTCATAAAGTCCCTCTTGAGTTGGTTTATTATAATATGGAGCAATTGATAAAATTGCATCTGCTCCAATACTTTGTGCAAATTTAGCAAGATCACATGCTTCATGAGTTGCATTTGAACCAGCACCAGCAAGAACTTTTGTAGATGTTCCTTTACAAGTTGCAACTGCAACTTCAATACACTCTTTATGCTCTTTATGAGATAAAGTTGCACTCTCTCCAGTTGTCCCAACAGGAGATACAACATCAGCACCGTATGCTATTTGTCTTTTTATCAAAGATTCATATTTTTCTAAATCCACTTTCCCATTTTTAAATGGGGTTACAAGTGCGGTCATTGAACCTATAATATTTTCCATTTTTCCCTTTCTATTTATCATCTTTTAAAATAATAGTAGTTGAATTTTTGCTAACTAGATATTTTTTTGCAACATTTACAATATCTTCAACAGTTAAACTTTCTAAATTTTTTTCATACTCTAAAAGTGGTTTTATATTACCTCTTACAAAATAGTTTCCAAATAAAGATGCAACATCACTAGAGCTCTCTAGTGAATAAATAAAGTCAGCTTTTGTGTTGATTTTGATTTTGTCAATATCTTTTTTTGAAACTTTTCCTGCTTGAATTTGCGCAATTATATCTAAAATCTCTTTTTCTATTTTTAAAGCATCAATATTTTCATTTGCAACTGCCATAAAAATAAATAATCCAGGGTCTTTTAGCTCCAAGTTATAGGCATATATTGAATTTACTAATCTTTTTTTATCTACTAAAACTTTTTGTAAAATTGAGCTTTTACCACTGCTTAAAAGTTGAGATAAAGCAGATAAAGCAACTTGATCTTTGTGTTCAAAGTTTGGAATATGATAAGCCATTGCAATCATCTGCACACTTGAATCTTTATAGATTGTAGCTCTTCTTTCACCATCTTGAACAGGCTCAACCATATGAACAGAGTTTGAGATATCTTTTTTATTTTTTATATCTTTAAAATTTTTCTTTACAAGTGAAAAAACTTCATCTTTTTTAATATCTCCACTTACAACAACTATTGCATTTTTTGGTTGATAGTATCTTGAATGAAAATCTTTTATATCTTCAATTTTCCAATTTTGAATATCACTCATAAATCCAATTGGAGTCCAGTGATAAGGGTGATATATGTAGCTATTGTTAAATAGTCTAAATTGTAAATATCCCATTGGATTATTATCTGTTCTCCAACGTCTCTCTTCAGCTACAACATCTCGTTCTGGTTGAAACTCTTTATCTTTTAAATTTAAATTTTGCATTAATTCAGCAAATAACTCTAAAGATTTATCTGTATTTTTTGATGCTGTTTTTATAAAATAGTGAGTGTAATCAAAACTAGTTCCTGCATTATTAACTCCACCAAAACCTTTTACAATCTCATCAAACTCACCAGCTTTTAAATTTTTTGTAGATTTAAAATTTAGGTGTTCTAGCATATGAGCTATTCCACTTTTACCCATAATCTCATCTCTACTTCCAACTTTATAAAAAACATTTACAGATACAACATTTGAGTCATTTTCCATAGGAATCGCTACAACTTCTAATCCATTCTTTAATGTTTTTGTATAGTAGTTTGGTAAACTATTTGCACTCATTAACTCTCCAAAAATAGTAATTATTATAAATAATTTAAAAAAAATATTCATTATTTTAAATTTGCACCTATTGCTTGTGATATATTTGAATAACCATCAGCTTTTAAAAGCTCAATTAAACCCTCATTTATCTTTTTTGCTAAAGATGGACCTTCAAAAATAAGTGCTGAGTATACTTGTACTAAAGATGCACCATTTTTAATTCTCTCATAAGCCTCTTGCGCACTATTTATCCCACCAACACTTATAAGTGTAGTTTTTCCAAATAGCTCAAATGATAGCTCTTTAAAAAATAGAGATGATTTCTCTCTTAAGCATTCACCACTTAATCCACCAAAATCTTTACAACCTTCAACTAAACTATAATCAATAGTTGTATTATTTGCAATAATTCCACTAGCACCTTCATTAATTGCTACATTACAAAGATTTATTGCTTGAGTTATATCCATATCAGGAGCAATTTTTAAAAATATTGGTTTATTTGTTAGCTCTTTTGCCATTGAAAAAAGCTCTTTTATAAAGTTCTCATTTTGCAAATCTCTTAAATTTGGAGTATTTGGACTTGAGATATTTATAATCAAATAATCAGCATACTCATGAAGCTTTTTAATTAAATTTTTATAATCACTTATTGCAAACTCTTCAGGTGTATATTTGTTTTTTCCAATATTTACACCAATTGGAATTGAAAAAGGGTATAGTTTTTTTAAGTTTTTAAGAACTTTATGAGCACCTAAATTATTAAATCCCATAGCATTTTGAACAGATTTTTGTTCAGGGTATCTAAACATTCTAGGCTTTGCATTTCCATCTTGTGGCATTAAAGTTACAGTTCCAATCTCTGTAAAACCAAATCCTAAGCTTTTCATTGATTTTATCATTGTTGCATTTTTATCAAAACCAGCAGCTAATCCAACAGGATTTTTAAAAACTCTTTTAAATAACTCTTGCTCTAATATTTTATCTTCAACAAAATTCTTTTTTTCATAAGAATTTTTAAGAATTTTACAATTTCCTAAAAATTTTAGGCTAAATTCTGCAATATTGTGTGCAGTTTCAGGTTCAAATTTAAATAGTACTTTTTTAAGAGTTTCATAACTTAACAAAATATTTCCTTTTTAAAAAAATTGATAAATAATATCTAAAAATTATCAAATATTTGCTGAATTATGAAGTCTTTTAAACTCATCGCATCTATTTAATAACTCATCATAAGTTCCAATATCTAAGATTTTTCCACTTTTAAAAACAGCAATTTTAGTTGCATTTTTAATTGTACTTAGTCTATGAGCAATTACAAAAGTAACTCTTTGTTTGCTAACCTCTTGAATAACTTGACTTACAATCTCTTCGCTTTTATTGTCAAGAGCTGAAGTTGCTTCATCAAGAATTAATATTTTTGGATTTTTATATAAAGCTCTAGCAATTGCAACTCTTTGTCTTTGACCACCACTTAAATTTGTTCCAGCTTCATCTAAAACTGTATGAATGCCTTTTTTCATCTTTAAAACAAATTCGTATGCGTGAGCTTGTTTTAAAGCCTCTATAACTTTAACTTCATCTAACTCTTGACCATAAGCAACATTTGCTGCAATTGTGTCATTAAAAATATATACTCTTTGAGTAACTATGCTAATACTATCTCTTAAAGATTTTAAATCAAATTGATTTATATTTATGCTATTTAGTAAAATTTCACCACTACTTGCATCGTAAAATCTAGGAAGTAGATTTATAAATGATGATTTTCCACCACCACTATCTCCAACTAAGGCTACAATTTCGCCCTTTTTTGCATCAAGATTTATATTTTTTAATGCTTCAAAATCATCATAAAACAGACCAACATTTGAAAATTTAATATTTGATATCTCTTCTTGTATAGTAAGTGTTCCTGATACAACATTTGGTTTTATTTTAAACATATCCATAATTCTATCATTTGCAGCGATTGCATCTTGCATACTATTATATAGTTTTGATAATCTTTTTATTGGTGTGTATAACATAAATAGTGCTGCTATAAATGAACTAAACTCACCTGTTGTAAGTTCACCATTTATTACCTTCAGGCCACCAACAACTACAACTGTTGCAAATGCTAAACTTCCTAAAATCTCCATTAAAGGCGATGTTAACTCATTTGTCTTAACAGCTTTCATATTGTATTTAAAAAAAATCATATTTAAAATTGTAAATTTTTTCTTCTCTAACTCTTCTGTACTATTTGCTTTTATTATCTCTATATTATTAAAAGATTCTGTTAAACTTGAAGTTATATCAGAGTTGCTCTCTTGAGATTTAAAAGATAGTTTTTTCATCTTTTTTGCTAATAGACTAAGAGGATAAAAAGCGAGTGGAAGTACAACTAATCCATAAAAAGCAAGTTCTGGTGATCTGTAAATTACAAGTCCTACAAGTGCAACAATTGTTAAACTCTCTCTTATTAGCTCTGCAAAAGAGTTTGAAACAGCTCTTTGAATTCTATTTATATCATTTATTATTCTACTTACAAGCTCACCTGTGTGAATTTTTTGAAAAAATATATAATCAAGTTTTAAAATATGACCAAACAAACCATCTCTTACAATTCTAGTGATATCTTGACCAATATAAGATACAAAATAAGCTTGAAGATATGTTCCTAAACCTTTTGCAAAATAGAGCAAAATAATTATTATAGGCATAATATAAAGCATCTCTTCATCTTTATTTATGAAAATATCATCTAGCAGTGGTTGAATTGCATAAGCTGTTCCAGCAGTTGCACCAGCTACAAGTAAAATTCCTATAAAACCTAAAATAATCTCTAAAATATAATTTTTATAAAATGGTGTATACTGTTTTAAAAACTTTCTCATTATCTTCCTGTTTTTTTAAAAAATTCATAGATTTTATCTAAAAAATGCTAAATCTAAGCCTTTTTAAACATATTAATAAATTTTCTAAAACCAAAAGCTTTGATTGTAAGATAAAAAAGAATAAAACCACTTAAAGTGCTAGCAAATGCTAATCCAGCAGCTTCAAATGGATATATTAAAGCAAGAGAGAATACTATGTTCCAAGCTAAACTCTGCATAGATATTTTTGCACTTAAAAGTTGTTGCTCTTTTGCATATAACCAAAGTGAAAATATTTTTGCTAAACCAAATGGAAGAAGCCCTATTAAATACATTGTCAAAATAAGTGCTGTGTTTACTGTGTCTTCACTTGTAAAGGCACCTCTTTGAAATAGTATTTTTATTATAAATTCATCTAAAATAATTCCAACAAGCATTGAAAAACTTAAAACTACAAACAAAATCAAAGATGATTTTTTCATAAGTTTCAAAGCTCGTTGTTCATCTTTGTTTTTAATAGCCCTTGCAACCATTGGAAATAGTGCAATTGATGTTGCTATTGCAAAAATTGCAAGGGGGAGTTGAAAAACTCTATTTGCATAGTACAAATAAGATATTGAACCACTTACTAAAAAAGATGCAAGCCAAGTATCAATAAATGCAGATATGTGTAGAGTTGAAGAGCCTAAAGTTGCTGCAAAAAAGTTCTTATAAAATCTGTTTTCCTCTTTTTTCTTATGTTTTTTAAAAGTAAAAATTTTGCATAAATTTGCTCTTTTTATAGCTATTAGATGAACAGCTACTTGCAAAATTCCACCAATTATTACACCAAATGAGAGATAAAAAGTTATGGTATAACTCTCTAAGCCTTTTGCAATAATCAAACTTGCAATCATAGATAGATTTAAAAGAGCAGTTGAGTATGCTGTTGTTGCAAAGTGGTGTTTATATTGAAGTAAAGCCCCCATAAAAGTAACTATAAATATAAGTGGCAAATAGTAAAAATTTATAGCAAAAAGTGGTGCTGCTAAATCGATAGTCTCTTTGGTAAATCCAATTGCAAAAGCTTTTGCAAAAAGGTGAGAAAATAGTGTAACAACCAAAGATAAAACTATTAAAAAAGCTAAAATTTGTAAAAATATAATAGAAGAGAATCTGATCTTAAATTTTGATTTTGCATAAGATGGTATAAATGCTTGAGTAAAAGCTCCATCAGCAAAGATACTTCTAAATAAGTTTGGAAATTTAAATGCTATAAAAAATATATCTGAATATACATTTGCTCCTAAAATTGAAGCTGTCATTAAATCTCTTATAAAACCTGTTACTCTTGAGAATAAAATTCCACTACTATTTGTAAATATTGATTTAATTAATCTCATTTTATCTCTTTATAATCGCTAGTTTTATGAATAATTATTTGCATATTACCTTTAAATGATGCTAAATGAGCCTCTTTTAACTCTATTTTTGCACCATTTTTTGGCAAAATTGTTTTATCTTTTGCAAATAGTTTTATTGATTTTTTATTTGGTAAAATCAGTCTTGAATTATTTACAGTACCAACTAAGTTTGTAATAATCTCATTTTCATATTTAAAATCAAAAATATCTATTTTAAAACCATCTAAAAATAGTTTTTTGTAATCTTCATGCTCATTTTTTTCTTTTAAAATATTAAAATCTTTTATCTCTTTTAATCCATAAAAATCATACACTTGATTTACTTGAATGTCATAATTAAAACCTATTTTTAAATTTTTAGCATCTTTAAAAATATATATAGCTCTATTGTTATCTTGTTTTACAATAGCTTTATCTTCATATTTATAAATTACAGTAACATCTTCTAATGTTATTGGAAATAGGAGTTTCTCTTTTTTATATAGATCAGAAATCAAATTTATATTGTGTTTAAAATCTTTTTTTGAAATTGGATTTGTGTCATCTTTTTTTATAGAAAAATATGCAAAAACAGGAAGATGGTCTGAAAATCCAGCACCTTTATGCTTTGAAATTTTTTCATTACTCATCTGCCATCTATAAACTTTGTTATCAAAAAATAGATAATTTGGTTTAAAAACTTCAAAAGAGTTTAAAATATATGATAAATTTTTATTATCAAAAAGAGCTGTTGGGATAATTATGTTATCAGGAGTATTATTTTGGTTTCTAAATTTTGTAGAGAATCTAAGAGGAGTTTTTAAATCCAACCAAAGATTGTAGTGAACTTTGAAATTATAATTTAAAATATCAGCTAAAACTACATATTTGTCATCAACTGTAGTTTTTAATATATGGTTTATTCCTGTAAGTCCTGCTGTTTGATTTAGTTTTTTATCACCTTTAAAAGTTTCAAACTCATTGTAGTTGCTATTTAAATCTCCCAAAATTATATAATCGTAATCATTTGGAAGAGTTTTTACTCTATCGTATAGAGTTTTTGCATATTTTATTCTATAGTTTTCACTAGCTCTTTTTGAAGGCCAGTGATTATTAAATATTTTAAATTCAATATTATCTATTTGAAAAGTTGATTCTAAAATAGGTCTATATATTGCATTTGAGAATTTTACATTTAAACTTGAGCTACTTTTTATAGGAATTTTTGATAAAAAACCAAGCCCAACAGATGAGTTTTGATATTTTGTAAAACTATAATAGCTATATTGTGGAAGATTTTTTTTCAAAAGTTTCATTAAACTCTCATTTTCTATCTCTTGTAAAGCTATAATATCAGCATCTAAATCATTTAAAACTTTTAAAATATTGTTTAGTTTTATATTGAAATTTCTTTGATTCCATTGTGTTGAGCTATTTGGAATATACTCTTTGTAATCACTTTTGTCTTTATTTAAATCAAAAAAGTTTTCAACATTGTATGAAGCAATTTTTAAATTTTGAGCGTTTAAAAATATAGAAAAAATAAGTATTAAAAGAATTTTGTACAATATATAATCCAAAAAAAAAATTTAAAAATAGTATCTAAAATAAGGTTTTAAAAAAGTAAAATTTAATCTTATTAAAAAAGAAAATTTATTTTTTAATAAGATTAAAGCAAAAATAAACTTATTTTAGCTAAAATAAAAAAATTTTCTAAAAACTAAGGAATATTATGATTAATACAACAGCACTATTAAAAAACTATGATTTAAAAGTAACTCCTCAAAGAATTGCTATTATTGAAGAGTTATATAAAAATGGACATATGAATATAGATGATTTATACAAAAAATTACTTGATAGATTTCCATCTGTGTCACTAGCAACAATTTACAAAAATATAAACTCAATGGTTGAAAAACTTTTTTTAAGTGAAGTTAAAATACCAAATGCAAAAACAGTTTATGAGTTATCAAAAAATGAGCACGCTCACTTAGTTTGTTCAAATTGTAAAGCTGTTATGGATATAGAGTTAGATTCAAGTGATATTTCAAAACAAATCTCAAATTTAAATAATTTTAAAGTAAATCAAACTGATATTATTTTAAGTGGTATTTGCCAAAAATGCTCTTAATTTAAGAGTTTCTCACAATTAAACTAGATGGAAGATTAAATAACTTTATAAGTTCTTCCTCTTTTTGTCTATGCTCTCCATTATCAACTTCATGATCAAATCCTAAAAGATGCAAAATTCCGTGAATAAATAGTAAACTTAACTCTTCTTCCTCTTTGTGACTGTACTCTTTTGATTTATCTTTTACAAAATCAATTGAAATTATTATTGAACCTAATGGCATATTAGGAAAGTTAAACTCCATTGGAAAACTTAAAACATCTGTTGGTTCATCTTTTTGTCTATGCTCTTTATTAATCTCTTGAATAGTTTTGTTATCAACAATTAAAAGCTCTATATCTTTTGAAGTTAAAGTTGATGCTATTTTTTCTAAACTCTGCAAATCTACATCAAAATTAGTTTGATTATCTAAATCTATCATTTTTATCCTAGTTTTAAATTTATTTTAATAGTATATTATTTTTACAATAAATCTAAGGAGAAGAGATGAGTTTAGAAATAGGAACAAAAGCTACAATAGAGTATAAAGTTCAAAATAAAGATTTGGCTGAAAATTTGCAAATATCTGTTGATGATAATTTTCCGCCAGTTTTTGCAACTGCTAGAATGGTAGCTTTAATGGAGTGTAGTGCTGCTAAGATGATGAAAAATCTTTTAAAAGATGGAGAGCTTAGTGTTGGAGTTGGAGTTGATATAAAACATTTAGCACCAACTTTAGAAAATGATACAGCAATTTCAACAGCAACTTTTGTTGGTATGGAAGGGAAATTATATAAGTTTGAAATAGAGGTTGTTGATAGTGGAGGAGTTATTGGAACAGGAGTTCATACAAGAGCCATTGTATCAAATGAGAGATTGATAAGTGGAGCAAAAAAAAGAGTAGGAAAATAGTCCTACTTTTTTACAATCACAACTTCCAAAGAGCTTTTTTGAACAACTAAAGCTTTTTTGTCAGGAACAACAGAGTTGCTACTTTTCTTCAAGAATCTACTTTTTAAATCTTCAATTTCATTCTCAAGAGATTGAATAATACTATCTTTTTGTAAGATAATATCAACACCAGCTAAATTTACCCCTAAATCTCTAGTTAAAGTTAAAACATATTTTATATGGTTTATATCTTTTTGAGAGTAAAGCCTTATTTTTCCATTTGTTCTTGATGGTTTAATAAGTCCTTCTCTCTCATATTGTCTTAGAGTTTGAGGATGAATATTTAAAATCTCAGCAACTGCTGAGATTAAAAAAATAGGCTCTACATAGCTGTTTTTTTCCATACTCTCTCCTTTAGTTATTTGGTAGATTCTCTTCTAATATTTGAGCAAATTTTGGATCTAAATCCTCTATCTTTGGTAAAATAATATTTGCTTTAAGGTATAAATCACCCTTTTGATTTGTCTTTTTATTTAAAACTCCAAGCTCTTTTACTCTAAATTTTTGATTCTGTTTTGTGTTTTGTGGAACTTTTAGAGTTATATCTTTGTGGATTGTTTTTATCTCAACTTTTCCACCAAAAAGTGCTGTTTTTAATGGAACATCAAAATATTTTGTTAATGTATCACCATCTCTTTCATACTCATTACTAGGTGCTATATTTATTTTTAAAATCAAATCACCTCTTCTTCCTTGATACGATTTTCCTTTTCCTTTTGCTCTAATTTTTTGACCATTTTCTATTCCTTCTGGAATTTTAATATCAAAAGAGTCATTTGATAAACTAATATGCTGTTTCCCACCTAAAACTGCAACATCAAAAGGGATTGTAACTTGAGCTTGAGTATCTAAATCGGGCTCATCAAAACCAAATCCACCAAAACCAGAGTTTGAAAATCCTGATCTTCCAAATCCACCAGCTCCAAACATCTGTCTTAAAATCTCATCTAAATCAACTCCACCACCTTGGCTTCTTGCAAAATCACTAAAATTTTGCCCACCAAACATAGAGTCACCATATTGGTCATACTGTTGTTTTTTCTGTGGATCGCTTAAAACCTCATAAGCTGCATTTATCTCTTTAAATTTATCCTCAGCTTTTGGGTCTTTATTTACATCAGGATGATATTTTCTTGCTAATTTTCTATAAGCTTTTTTAATCTCTTCAGCAGTTGCATTTTCGCTAACTTCAAGTGTTTCATATAAACTTTTTGCCATTTTTTCTTTCCTAAATTAATAATATTTTTAAATTTTTTTAAGGCAACATTATATCCAAACCTTGAGTCAAAGTCAATCAAGGTTGAAAGTAGTTTTATAAAATTTTGATATAATCCTTTTTATGAAAAAATATGATTATATAATTATTGGTGCTGGAATTGCTGGTTGCTCTTTGAGTTATTTTTTAAAAAAAGAGTCAAAAAGTGTTCTTTTAATTGATAAAAACAAAGATGTAGCTTTTGGAGCAAGTGGAGCTGCTGGAGCATTTTTATCGCCACTTTTAGGAAAAAGTAATAACTTTAAAACTTTGGTTACAGAAGCTTTAAAATTTTCAATAGATATTTATAAAAAAGAGTTTAATCAATTTTTAGATAATTGTGGAACTTGTAGGATTCCAAAAAACAGAGATGAAGATAATAAGTTTCAAAGCTATATTCCATTTATGGATTTTGAGTTTGAAAAGTTTGAAGATGGATATTTTTTTAAAGTTGGAAGTACAATAAAACCATATGAGATTTGTAAAGCTTTGAGTAGTGATGTAGAGAAGCTTTTTGATTATGAAGTTTTAAAAATTGAACAAAAAGATGATTTTTGGATAATAAATAATGAGATAAAAGCAAATAAACTATTTTTAGCAACAGGTGCTGATATTTCACTAATTTCTGAGCCATATTTTGATATAAGAGCCGTTTGGGGACAAAAGATTGATGTAAAAACTTCTACAAAAGTTGATATAAACTATCATAAAGAGTGCTCTTTATCAAAAAGTCATAACGGCATAGTTTCAATTGGTGCAACACACAATAGATTTAGTGAAGATATGAGTGATAGTTCATATAATTTAAAACTAAAAAATATAAATCTAATAGATCATAATGAAAAGACATTACAAATTATGAAAAATGATACAAAAGAGCTTTTAGAAAAAGCAAATAGTATTAAAAAACTTGAAGATATTGAGCTTTTAGATGTTAAAATAGGTGCTCGTGCTTCTAGTGTTGATTATTTTGCCATGGTAGGATTGCTAGTTGATTCTAAAAAGAGTTTTGAAAAATATCCTCACATAAAAAATGGAACGCATATAAAAAATGAGAATTTGGAAGTAATTAAAAATCTATATACTCTAAATGGTGTTGGTGGAAGAGGATTTGTATTATCTTTATATTTAGCACACAATTTAGTTGAAAATATTTTAAGAGATAAAAAATTAGATGAAAATATTACAAATTATAGGCTATTTTCAAGATGGGCTAAAAGACAAAAGGCTTAAAAAATGATAAATATATTAAAAATAGTTTTTTTAGGAGTTGCTGGTTTTGCTTTGTTGGTTTATTTAACTGCTCCAAAAGAGTTTTTAGAGCCAAAAAATAAAAATATTGAGCTAAATTATTCAAGTTTACCTCTATATCTTGATGTAATTGCTGGAAATTCTAATACAAAAAAAGAGGAAATTTTTAAAGATTTTCCAATATATTTAGTTGTTTTAAATCATGATTCATTGGCTGTTTTCAAAGATTTAGAAAAAGTTGATGATAAAAATATTGTTTTTGTTGCAAATATTTCAAATACACCTTGGCTCATTAAAAAAATGGCAGTTGAGGGTGAGTTGGAAAAACTTTATAAAGATTCAAAAATAACTCTAATAAATGACTCAAATGGAGAGTTTGTAAAAGCTTTGGGATTAAAAGATAACTCTATGAATAGCTATTTTGTCTATAAAATCAATAAAGATTTAACTATTGAATCTGTTTTTTCAAAAAAGGTTAAAATGGGTGCTTTGCAAGATGGAATAAGTGAAGATGAGATAAAAGTTGAGATTATTGAATTTTTAAATGAGTTAAAAAAGTATTAAAATAGGATTTAAATCCTATTTTATATAGTTGCTTTTTTTATCCTCTGTATCTATTTCTTGACCTATCTCTTGGTATCTTTTAAAATAATATTTAACAAAAGCGTTTATATTTTTATCATTTGGCATAAAATATTTTCCATCTTTTGTTGCATATAGGTTTAAAAATATTGTAGCATCAAGTTTATCTAAATAGTGTTTTGCTAGTTTTGTATAGTTTTCAATATACCACATTTTAAGATTTTGATAGTTCACTTCACTCATATTTATATCTAATTTTTTATTCTCATCACTCCAAGATAAAACACCACTTTCAAAAAGTCCTGCAAGATGAATTAAACCTTCACAATAGTAGGGTTGAACTTCATCAACCTCCATCCAAGATATAAGTCCTACACTTCTTTTTATTAAATCTATTAAAACTTGCTCTTTTAAGTGTAGCTCATCTGTTGAGACATCAAGGAAAAAAGAGATTAATCCACCTGTTGTTGCTTTAAACTCTTCAATATTTTTGTAGTTTCCTGTTTTATTCATTAAAGATTCACTCTCTTCATCGCACCATAAAATGTGTCCATATTCATGCCCAATAGTGCTAATATCGTAAACACTATGCCAAGATTGTGTTTGATTAAATAAAAACTCTCTATCTTTTCTTAAAAACTCTTGCCCAAATATTTCACGGCTTAGTTTTAAAAATGGTTTAGCTCTGCTACTTTGTAAAATCTCATCAGAAAATGCAAATATCTTTTTACCAAGCTCTTTTGAAACAACTTCATCATTTGGAACAACTTGTGCTGAAAAAAGACCATTTAACTCAGCTCCAAAAAACAGAGCTGGTCTTCCAACATAAAGTTGTACTTTATCAAGTGATTTGAAGCTAAAATCAAAGATTTTTTTGTAGCTTTCGTTTGCTTCAAAACTACTAAATATTTTTGTAAATGATGATTTTATCTTATTTACTCTATGGTCATTTTGTGCAAATTTTGGATTTGTAACTCTAATATCCCACTCTAGTGCAACTGCTTTTCTAAAGTGGTCTTCATAGTATTCAAGTGGATGTCCTATTTGAATAGGTGTAGTTATCTTCATCCAAGCTCTATCAACATCTGCCCATTTATTTACAAGCTCATCTGTTTTATCTTCACTAAATGCTACAATTAAACTTTGAATATATCTTATATAATCCCATTTTTGATTATAAATTTCGTCTTCAAGCTCGATTAATTTATCTACAAACTCTTCAAGAGAATCTACAACTTGTGTAACCTCTTTTTTGAAAGCTTTTATATATGCTTTTGAACTATAAGTTTCATTCTCTTTTACAAGTGCTGAATAACATCTATCTGCAATAATTCCACCATGTCCTAAATCAAGAAGATTTTCATCTTCAAGATATTTCATAATTTTTTCTTCGTTGCCTTCAAATTTAGCATTTAGTTCTTTGTTTATTTTATTTATTATGTGTGCTGTCCAAGAGCTTTGCCAAGATGACATAGCAAGACCAACATTGTAAACTCCAATAAAAATTTCTCTATAAAAAGGAGTTAAAAGCTTATTTTGAACTATAAAATCTATTAAGTTTTTATGTTTTTCGTGCCAATATTTTTTTACAAATTGATATGCTTTTTCTTGAATTTTAATAATCTCTTCTTCACTCTTTTCAAGTTTTTTCAAAACTTGAACTAAACTATCATCTCTTAAATTTACAAGTCGTGTAACAAGTGCAAATCTTAAATCATCACTCATTTTCAAATCTAAACTCTTTGCAAAATCATCGATTATCAAGAGTTTATCAAACTTTTTATTTTCTAAAAATTTTAGCAACTCATTTGTTTTTTCTTTTTCTTTGTCTAAATAGTCATAAATTTTTTGTAAATCATCTATAAAATTTTGTTTTGTCATCATTTTTCCTATTAAAATCTATTTCTTCTGCTTCTATTCGAAAAATAGTTTGTTAAATATACTGAAAGAAAGATATATATTATAAAGTACATAATTGAATAGAAAAGGTATAAAAATAGTGTTCCTAATTCTAAAAATATTATTGATATAAACCACAGAACTAAAGTTGCACACGCTAACAAACTTGTTATAACAAGCCAAATTAAACCATTAGCACCATTTACTTTAGTTGTAATTTCTACATATAAGATGAATAAAGCTATACCTGAACATATAAAAAACCAGTAATCCCAGATTTTTAACATTATTTCCATAATCTTTCCTTCTCAATAAATACTAAAATTTTATCATAAAGATACTATATAAATGAAGCTATTATATTTTAGCAATGTGTATATTCAAGTGCTAATTTTTTAAAAAAACTTTAGCCAAGTTTAATAAAGGTTTGATAAAATTCCTTTTTGAAAAATTTAAAATATTTATAATAAATATAAAAAAAGGAGATTTTTTTATGGCAAAACATCAATTTCAAACAGAAGTAGGGCAACTACTTCACTTAATGACACACTCTTTATACTCAAATAAAGAGATTTTTATAAGAGAGCTTGTATCAAATGCTAGCGATGCTATTGATAAATTAAACTATCTAAGACTTACAGATGAGAATTTAAAGGAGAGTTTTGCTTCTTGGAAAGGTGAGATTAATATCTCTTTTGATGAGAAAGATAAATCTTTAACTATAGTTGACAATGGTATTGGTATGAATGAAGATGATATGATAAACTCTATTGGTACTATTGCAAAGAGTGGGACTAAATCTTTTGTTGAAGCACTAACAGGTGATGCAAAAAAAGATTCAAACTTAATTGGTCAATTTGGAGTTGGATTTTACTCTGTATTTATGGTTGCAGAAAAAGTAGATGTAATCTCTAAAAAAGCTGGTGAAGAGACTGCTTATAAATGGTCATCAACTGGAACTGGAGAGTTTGATTTATCTGCTTGTACAAAAGAGACAAATGGAACAGTTATCTATATCAAATTAAAAGATGATGAGGTAAGTGAGTTTGCAAGTAAATATAGAATTAAAAATATAGTTGAAAAATATTCAAACCATATTGCTTATCCAATTTTCTTAAACTATGACGAAGAAGTGACGCAAACTTTAAGTGATGAGGATAAAAAAGCTGGAAAAGAAGCTGTTAAAACTATTGAGAGAAAACATGAACAAATAAATGCAGCAACAGCACTTTGGACTCAAGCAAAAGCTAAATTAAAACAAGAAGATTATAATAGTTTTTATAAATCAATATCTCAAGACTCAAATGATCCATTAGTTACAATTCACACAAAAACAGAGGGTGTAAATGAGTACACAACTCTATTTTACATTCCAAAAAATGCACCAATGGATATGTATAGAGCAGATTATCAAAGTGGAATTAAACTTTATGTAAAAAGAGTATTTATAACAGATGATGATAGAGAATTATTACCAACTTACTTAAGATTTGTAAGAGGAATTATTGATAGTGAAGATTTACCACTAAATGTTAGCCGTGAGATTTTACAAGAGAATAGAATCCTAGCAAATATCAAACAAAGTAGCGTTAAAAAGATTTTAAGTGAGATTAAAAAATTATCAAAAGATGAGGAGAAATACTCACAATTTATCTCTCAATATAATCGTGCATTAAAAGAGGGAGTTTATCAAGATTATACAAACAAAGAGTCTATTTTAGAGCTTTTAAGATATAAATCTACAAATGATGAGAAAAAATTAACTTCATTAGAAGATTATAAACAAAGAGCAAATAGTGAACAAAAAGCTATTTACTATATTGTTGGAGATAATGAAAAAGTTTTAAGAAACTCTCCTTTAATCGAAAGCTACAAAAAAAATGGAATTGAAGTTTTAATCTTAGATGATAAAGAGATAGATGAGATCGTAACTCCAACAATTGGTGCATTTAAAGAGTGGCAATTTAAAGATGTTACAACTTGTGAAGCTCCAAAATCACAAATTAGTGAAGAGGAGAAAAAAGAGCAAGATGAGAAATATAAAGATATAGTTGTAAAAATCAAAGAGAAACTAAAAGATGAGGTAAAAGATGTAAAACTTACTTCAAGACTTGATAGTTTTGCCTCTTGTATTACAAAAGATGAGCAAGATGCACAAATGGCTGCTATGGCTCATATGTTTAAAGCAATGGGACAAGATGTTCCAGAGATTAAACCAATTTTAGAGATAAATCCAAATCATGAGATAGTTCAAAAACTAAATCTTACAAAAGATGAAGAGCTTATTGAAGATATTGCTTGGATTTTACTAGATTTAGGAAAAATTAGTGAAGGAATGGATATAAGCGATAGAGTTGCATTTACTCAAAGACTTACAAAAATAACTGCAAAATCTCTATAAAAGTTTAAAAGCCCAAAATAATTGGGCTTTTAAAACAATATTTAGATAGAATATAAACTTTATAATTATTCTATTAGGAAGTTTATGGAACAGTTTATCCAAGATTGGGGCTATATAGCTCTTTTTTTATACTCATTTGGTGGTGGTTTTTTAGCATTAGTTATAGCTGCTGCTTTCTCATTTGATGGTACTTTAAATATATATGTAACAATTGCAGTTGCTGCTTTTTCAAATATTATTGGTAGTCAATTTCTATTTTTTATGGCAAAAAAGAATAAAATATTTGCCCAAGATATGATGAATAATCACAAAAGAAAAGTTGCATTTGTTCAACTACTTTTTAGAAAATATGGTTCACTTATAATAATTATTCAAAAATATATTTATGGAATTAAAACTTTAGTTCCTTTAGTTATGGGAATTTCTGATTACAATGCTTATAAATTTACAATTTTAAATATTATAGCTTCTATTTTATGGGCTGTTGTTATTGGTTATATTAGTTATTTTGCTGGGTCTGTTTTACTTGCTTATGCTGATAATATTAAATATATAGGTTTAATCACAGTTGTAGTTGTATTAGGTATTTTAATAATGAGTTTTAGACCAAAAAAGAGAAGAAAGAGTAGAAAAAATGAAGTTTAATGAACTAAATATAGATAAAGATTTAGTAGAAAATTTAGAGAGTTTAAACTTAATAAATCTAACACAAATTCAAGAAAAGAGTTTAAAATATAGTTTAGATGGTAAAGATTTAATAGCACGAGCAAAAACAGGTTCTGGAAAAACTCTTAGTTTTTCACTTCCAATAATAAAAAAATTAAATCCAAAAAAATTTAGAGTTCAATCTTTGATTTTAGCTCCAACAAGAGAGTTAGCATCGCAAATAGCTACAAATTTAAGACAATATTTAAGACATATTCCAAATATAAAGATTTTAACTTTATGTGGTGGAGTTCCATATAAACCTCAGGTTTTATCGCTTAGTCATGAGGCTCATATTATTGTAGGAACAGCTGGAAGAGTTTTAAAACATATAGAAGAGGCAAATTTAAAGCTTGAAGATATAAATAGTTTTGTTTTAGATGAAGCTGATAAAATGCTTGATATGGGGTTTTATGATGATATTTCAAAAATAGCTTCAATGCTTCCAAAAAATAGACAAACTATGCTTTTTAGTGCAACTTATGAAGAGAATATTAAAAAATTAGCAAAAAATATTTTAAATAAACCAGAGTTTGTAGAGGTTGAAAATGAAGAGAAAAATCATATTCTACAAGTTTTTTATGAGACAAATAACAAAGATGATTTAATTGAAAAATTAATCAAAAAATATGAGGCAAAAAGCACAATAATATTTTGTAATCAAAAGATTACTTGTGAAGATTTAGCAGATAGCTTATTTAATAGAGATTTAGATGTATTAACTTTACATAGTGATTTGGATCAAAAACAAAGAGATGAAACAATTGCTATTTTTTCAAATAAGAGTTATCCAATTTTAATTGCAAGTGATGTTGCAAGTAGGGGAATTGATATTTCAGATATTGATTTAGTTATAAATTATGATGTAGCACTAAATAGTAAAATTCACACTCACAGAGTTGGAAGAACAGCAAGAGCTGGTAAAGGTGGAGTTGCTATTACTTTTTATAATCAAACTGAAATGAGTAGAGTTTTAGAGATTAAAGATGAGTTTGGTGATATTTTATTTGAAGATGAGAGTGATATAACATATAATAGTAGTTTTAAAATAGATAGTGAATTTAGAACAATTTATATAAATGGTGGAAAAAAACAGAAACTTAGAAAAGGTGATATTTTAGGAAGTTTAACAGCTGGAATTGGTTTAAGTAAAGATGATGTTGGAGTTATTGATGTACTTCCTACTTGTACTTATGTAGCTATAAAAAAAGATAAATTATATTTTGTTATGGAAAATTTAAATAAGACAAAAATTAAAGGGAGTTTCTATAATATTTATGAAAAATAGAGATAAGTTCATTAAAACTATGTTACTATTTTTAAATATTTTTAGGGGTTTAAATGCTTGCAAATAGAATTTTTATAAAAACTTTTACAATATTTTTAATACCATTAATTATTGCTCTAATATTAAATATAAATCTATTTTATAATAGTTCAACTACTATAGAAAATATCGTATCTATAATATTATTTATATTTATCTTTATTCTTTTTGTATACTCTTTTTTAGTTTTAAAAAATATGGGTTCAAAACAAGAGAAGAGATTTTTAGATGCACATAAGCATCAAAATATATATAAAACATTAAATTTGCTAAATAAAATGTTGCCAAAACTTGATAAAAAAAATATGGCATTTTCACAAATTTGTGAGATTTTATCAAAAAATAAAAATATATCTTTTAATTTTATATATGATATTGATAAAAAAGAGTTGATCTCTCAAAAAACAGTTCAAAAAGAGTATTTAGAAAATAGAGCTACAAAAAAAGATTTTGTAAGTGAAACTTTGGTCTCTCAAATTATAAAAAGTGGTGAGAGTTTAGTTGTAAATATTCTAAAAGATGAGAAAAAATCTATTTTTTATGGAAAAACAGATGAGTTTAAATTAAACTCACTTTTAGCAATTCCTATAAAAAAATTTGATAAAACGGTTGGAGTTTTGGTTATTTACTCTCATTTTCAAGACTTTTTTGATGAAGATATTAAAAATATTTTTGAAAAATTGGTTTTGGATATAACAGCACTTTTAGAAAAACTTGAATTAAAAGAGCAAAAAAGAAGACAAGAAGAGGAGTTAAAACTTACTTCATATGCCTTTGAAGAGTCTTTTGTACCTATGATAATAACTGATAAAAGAAACAATATCATAAAAGCAAATCATGCGTTTTTAAAAATAATGGGTTATGAAAGAGCCGATATATTAGGAAAAAATCCAAGAATTTTTAAAACAGCACACCAAGATTTTACATCTGCAAAAAGATTATGGGATAATCTTTTGTCAAAAGGTTACTGGAGTGGAGAGGTTTATAATAGAAAGGCAAATGGTGAGATAATTGCTTTAAAAGGTACAATTACAGTTGTAAAAAATAGTGAAGGACAAATCACAAACTTTATTGGTCAATATATGGATATTAGTGAACAAAAAGATAAAGAGAAAGTTTTACAATATCAAGCAACTCACGATAATCTAACAGGTCTTCCAAATAGACTTTTATTAACAGATAGAATAGAACATGCAATTACAAGAACTTTAAGACATAAAATTTATGGTGGACTTATTTTTATAGATTTGGATAATTTCAAAGAGGTAAATGATACTTTAGGTCATGATATAGGAGATATTCTTTTAATAACTGTTGCTCACAAAATTAAAGAGTGTGTAAGAGATGAAGATACAGTTGCTAGAATTGGTGGAGATGAGTTTATAGTTTTGATTGATAATGTTGGAAATAATAGTGATGATGCTAGAAAAAATATAAACTTTATAGCTCAAAAAATAAAAGACTCTTTAAATAGTATAACTCATATTGAAGGTCATATTAATGTTTCAACTCCAAGTATTGGAATAACTTTGTTTCATGACGCAAGTGTAAGTGTTCAAGATATTATAAAACAAGCAGATACGGCTATGTATAGTGCTAAAAAACAGGGTAAAAACTCAATTGAGTTTTTCTAAAATCCCCTTTTAAATATTACAGTTATTATTTAAATCATTTGTTAAAAAGTCATCGTAAGGTTCTAAATGAATACTTACAATCCACTCTCTTTTCTCATCTATTCTTTTTATCTCATCTTCTATTTCATGACTTATTTTATGGGCTTCCATTAGTGTAATCAAGCAGTTAAAAACTATATGAACATCAACAAAAAATTGATTAGAAGCCTCTCTTGTTTTTAAAAGATGGTATGAATTTACTTGAGGGCTATTTTTTATAACTTCCTCTATTTGAGAGACAATCTCTTTGTCAAGTGATTTATCTAATAAAACCAAAGTTCCTTTTTTGATTATTTCAAAAGCTGAGTATATAATATAAAATGAGATTAATGCTCCAAAAATAACATCAAAAATCTCATACTCTGTAATAGATACTAAAACAAGAGATGCTAAAACAGCAATATTGCTTAAAACATCAGTTTTATAGTGTAAAGCATCAGCTTTTATAATCATAGATTGAGTCTTTTTTGAAACATAATTTAAATAAGTAACCAAACCTATTGTTATAATTAAAGATAGAATCATAACATAAATTGAAATATCTAAATATTGAGAAGTCTCTCCTAAAATAGCCTTTTTTACTGCATGATATAGAAGAAAAATCCCAGAAAGAGTTATTATAACTCCTTCAATTACCAAAGCAAATGCCTCTATTTTACCTCTTCCATAATTAAAATTTTTATCAGCTGGTTTTTCTGAATTTAAAACAGCAAAATAGTTAAATATAGATACAAACATATCTAAAATAGAGTCAACAGCAGATGCTAAAACTGCAACAGAGCCACTAAATATTCCAATTATTAGCTTAAGTAGAGTTAATATTGCAGCAACAGTAGAGGATACTATTGTTGCTTTTTTTTGAGGTGAAATTTTAATATTCATAATTTATGGCGCCAATCTTGAAATAGTCCAGCTACCATCTTCTAGTAAGCTATATAAAAATCTATCGTGAAGTCTATCTTCTCCACCTTGCCAAAACTCAATTCTTATTGGTTTTAAAACATATCCACCCCAAAAAGATGGTAGTGGAACTTCACCTTTTAAAAATTTTCTTTTCATCTCATCAAATTTTTGCTCTAAAAGTGCTCTTGAGCTTATAGTTTCACTCTGTCTTGAAACCCAAGCTCCAATTTGGCTACCTTTTGGACGACTTAAAAAATATTTAAGTGAATCAGCCTTTGATATTTTTTCGATATTTGCTTCAATTTTTACTTGTCGCTCTAATGGTAACCAAGTAAAAAGTGCTGCAACTTTTGGATTTTCTTCTATTTGTTTTGCTTTTTTACTATCATAATTTGTGAAAAAAACAAAGCCTTTTTCACTAAAATATTTTAGTAGAACAGTTCTAGCACTTGGCATCATATTTGCTCCTACAGTTGCAAGACAAAATGCGTTTGGTTCTATTAATTTTTCATTTATTGCATCATTAAACCAAATTTCAAACTGTTTAAAAGGATTTTTATCTAAATCTTTAATATCAAAATTTTTTGTTGTATATTTTCCTCTAATATTTGCTAAATCCAAATTTGACTCCTTAATCATCAAAAATATTAAATAGTATCTGTTTTAAATCATTTTTCATATCATCTAATAAAACTTTTTTATTTGAATAGATATAAAAAGGAACTGTATTTCTCATAGAGTGTTTTAATCTTTTTCTTAAAGTTGAAATCTCATCAATATTTATAAGCTCTTCTGTATCATACAAAAAGAAATCTTTTGCAATTCCTAGATTAAAAGAGACTATTTGATATGCAAAAAAAGATTCATCTTTTTCATATTTTTTTACAAAATCTTCCAAGGCAACTTGTAGTTTGTTTAATCTATTTTGAGTAATAAATCCAAAACTCTCTCTAAATTTATATCTTTCAACTGTAGAAAAATTTAATACTTTATAAAAATCATTTAAATTTTTCCAATGACTTTTAAATCTTCTTTTACCAAATAAAACCTCTTCAAAACAGTATAAGTATTTTATATCTTCTTTAGTTAAAAGCTCTTTATTTCGTAAATCAAAATATCTATTTTTAAAAAGTGAAATTAACCAATTTTCATCTAATAAAGAGATAGTATCCAACTCTTTTTCTCTATTTTTATTTTTAAAATTCCAAAGCATTGATATTGAGTTTGAAAGTTTATCATCCTCTTTTTGATCTTTAAAATATTCATTTGATAGATATTGAACAACAGTTTCAAGCAAAGAGTCTGTTTTTGCAATTCCATCATTAAAAATAACTTTTTTATATAGATTAAATCTCATCTCCAACATATGCTCAATATCAATTAAGCTTGTATCAAAAAAACTCAAATAAAAACTACTCTCTTTTTGTACTAAAACAGCTTGTTTTGTAATTCTTATATGATCATTAGCACCTGTTATATAACCACTTGCCAACATATCTCTGTTTATATAATCAAGTCTATCAGCATCAACAGTGCTATCTATAAAATTGTGTAAAACTTTAAAATCAAAATTTTCAAAAACTTGCTCCTCTAAAATTAAAAGTGCTAATTTTTTGATTAGTTTTATATACTCTTTTTCACTCTCTTTTGAAATTAACTCTTCAAGCTCATAATCAAAAAGAAGTTTTAATAGATTTTGACCAATAGCTTCATGTAAAACCTCTTTGTCATTGTTTGTAATCTCTTCATAATTTTCTTTAAATATCTTCTCTTTATTTAAAAGCTCTTCATTTTTCTGCTCTTTTTGTTTGATTGTTTTATAAACTTTTTTTAAAGCATATTCAACTTGATGAGAGAAAGGAAGATGTCCAACATCGTGAAGAAGACCAACTACTCTTATGGTTTGTAAAAAAATAGTATAAGTTGCTCTTTGAGATTTTGATTTTGTTGGAATTGTAAATTGATATAGTGCTTTATTGTCAAAATACTCCATATCATCAATATTGATTTTTAGATTATCTTTTTTAATAATAGAGATTAAAACTTTTTTCAAAGATGCCAAAAAATCATTTTTTGTACTCTTATTTGCATTTAAAAGAGCATTTTTAAATAAAAAAGCACTTAAATGCATTGTTCCTAAACTGTGAATAAATCTCTTTGTTGTAATTGATGGGTATGAAAAGTATGCTAAAGCATTTTGGGTAATAAATTGTAATCTATTTAAAATTTTTGTTTGAAGAATTTTATCTTCAAGCTTTGTATATTCAATGTGATTGTAAATAGTGTCGTTAATTAGTCTATTGTGTATTTTATATCCTTTTTATTTATTGATTTTTATTTTCAAAAATTCTCTCTGTAAACTCTGCAAACTTACCACGAACAGCTTTTTCAAGCTCTATTGCAAACATTTTAAGTTCACTATGAGTTTGTGAAGTCTGTTTTAAAAGAGTTGTTAATCCGTTATTATATTTGTTTAAATATAAATTGTCTATTTGTCTATTTGAACCAATTACAATTGCCATACAACTCTCATCAAGTCTTGAAAGTATTAGTTGAGTTGTTTTTTCACTACTATTTTGCCACTCATCCATAATTACAATAGAGGCTGATAATGTTCTTCCTCTAGCTTCCCCTGGCCATAAAGTCTCTATACAATATTTTGTCTGTAACTCTTCTACTTTAGAGCTTATTGATTCTAAATTTTCTCTATTTTCACTCTTTTTTAGATGTTTTTTAGCAATAAACTCCAAAGTATCATATAAAGCCATATTGTAAATTCTAAACTTCTCATCGTTTCCAGATAAAAAGCCAACTTCAGCACCTTTATCAAGTGATTCAATTGAGTTTCTTACATATACAATTTTGTCATATAAACCCAAATCAATCAATCTCATGGCACTTATAATTGACATTAATGTTTTACCACTTCCTGCTTTTGCATCAACTACAAGTAAGTCAAACATATTTGACAAAATCGCTTTACAAAATAGTTTTTGTTTTAGATTTACGGGTTTTATATTTAAGGTTTTAAAATCACTCTCTTTTAAAATATCAATTTTGCCATTTACAATGGTTGCATACTCAATATTTCCATCATCACTCTCAAATGAGTATGAAAAATTTTCAATCTCATAATTATCATCTACTAATTTAATATCTTTATTCTCTAAGCTATTAAATAAAGATGAATCAAGTTTTAAGCTCTTTAAAAAATTAAATTTTGGAACTGTAGATTTATCATCATGTAAAGTCTCTGTTTTAATCCCTTTAAAAAGGGCAAAAGTTCTAGCATAAACATCAAGTGATAAAAATATAGTTTGACAACCTTTAAAATACTCTTGAGCAATAGAAGCAACTTCAATAATTCTTTTATCATTTGATTCAGAGATATGAATCTGCTCAATTGAAGTATCATATCTATCTTTAGAGATAATATTAATATTTATATCATCATCATAAAGTTTTACAACTTTAAAACCAGTTTTATAATCAAGCTCTTTGATCTTCATCTTAGCTAGTAATCTTGCAAACTCTCTTGAATAAAAGCCTAATTCATTTGTCAGTTTCTTTTTGTCCTCTAGCTCAAGTAAAACTGTTTCAGGAATAACAATATGGTTAGTTTTATTGTCTGATATTTTGTAGAGATTTTGAAGATTTTGTAAGATGATATTTGTATCTAATACATATACTTTTTCTTTCATAGTAAAATTTTATCACAAATTAATATCAAAAAGGTTACATAAAATATAGTTTTTAAAAAACTATAGTATAATCTAATTCTAATTTTTAAACAAAGGCATAAGATTGGAAATTATTTTTATAGCTTTATTATTGATAATTGTTTTTTTTCTAGTTGTTTTAATAATAATTAAATATAAAAGTAGCCAAGAGATGCAATCTGAAATCGAAGATTTAAAAAGAAAAAATAATATTTTAAGACAGTACAATAAAGCTACAAAAACATCAAACATAATTTCAAATAGCGATTTAAAAGGAAATATTACCTATGTAAACGATAAGTTTTGTGAAGTTGCTATGTATACAAGAGAAGAGATAATGGGTAAACCTCACAATCTTTTAAGAGGTGAACCAGATGGAAAAATATTTAAAGAGATGTGGGAAACTATTCAAAGTGGAAAAGTTTGGAAAGGAAATCTTAAAAATACAAAAAAAGATGGAAGTTTTTATTATATAAATACAACAATATCTCCAATTTTTGATGAAAATGGAAAAATCTTTGAGTATGTTGCAATTAGACATGAAATTACAGATTTGGTTCAAAAAACAAATGAGTTAAATAGAATTTTAAGAGAGGATTATTTAACAGGAATTGGAAATAGATATAAACTTATAGAAGATATTTCAAAAAAAGAGAGTTTATCTATTGCACTATTGGATATTAAAAATTTTAGTGAATTAAATGATTTGTTTGGATATCAATTTGGTGATATGGTATTAAAGTTAGTTGCTAGAAAAATTGAGGATTTAATAAAAAAATATAAAAATTATAGTGTTTATAGAGTAACTTCAGATGTATTTGCTATTTTAGCTCAAGATGTAAAAAGAGAAGATTTTATAGAGTTTGTTAAAGAGATATCTTTAATTGTTTCGGAAAAACCTTTTAGTGCAAATAGAAGACAGGTCTTTATATCACTTGCTTATTGCTTCTCATTTGAAGAGAAATCACAACTTTTAGAGAGTGTAAATATAATAAGAAAATATGCTAAAAAACATAAAAATCATATCATTTATGATAAAAATCTTAATATAGAAAAAGAGTATGAAAACAATATTTACTGGACACAAAGAGTAAAAACCGCTTTAGAAAAAGAGCAAATAATACCTTTTTTCCAAGGAATTTATAATTTAAAAACTCAAAAGATAGAGAAATATGAAGCTCTTGCAAGATTAAAAGATGATAATAGCACAATAACTCCTTACTTCTTTTTGGATATATCTAAAAAATCTGGACAATATAAAGATATTACAAAAAGTGTGATAGAGAAGAGTTTTGAGTATTTTAAAGACAAAGATTATGAATTTTCAATTAATCTTGCTTTTGAAGATATCTTAGATGATGAGGTAAAAGAATTTTTAATCAAAAAAATAGAAGATTATAATATAGGTTCAAAATTAGTTGTAGAGATAGTTGAGAGCGAAGAGGTTGAAGATTTTGAACTATTAAATGAATTTTTAGAGCTTTTAAGCTCTTATGGATGTAAAATTGCAATAGATGATTTTGGAAGTGGATATTCAAATTTTGAGTATTTAACAAAAATGAGAGCAGATTATATAAAAATTGATGGCTCTTTGATAAAAGATATTTTAGATAGCAAAGGTAATCAGAATATTGTAAGTATGATTATAGGTTTTGCAAAAGAACAAGGATTTAAAACTATTGCAGAGTTTGTATGGAGTAAAGAGATTTTTGATAAGGTAGAAGAGTTAGGGGTTGATTATATTCAAGGTTACTATATAAGTGAACCAAAAGAGAATATAGATGCTTAAGAGAGATATCTCTTAAACATCTGATAGTTTTACAAGAGCCTTTAAAATCTCTTGTGCACTATCTTTATTTAAAGCTTTTTCATAAGTTGTTAAAATCTCTCTAGCTAAAATATTTGCACCTAAGTGTTGAAACATAATTCTCATAGCTTGAAGTCCTTTTTGACCTCCACCGCCACTGTGTGTTGCAAGAGCAACTATTTTATCATTAAATGCATCTCTCCAATTTTTTGTTGATCTTGAAGTCCATGCCATTGCATTATTTAATACAGGTGGCATAACTCCATTGTACTCAGGTGCAACTACAATAAAAGCTTTTAAATCCATTATTTTTGTAGTTAAATCAAGTACAGATTCAGGAATACCATTTTTATCCTCTTCAACTGTGCTATATAGTGGTAAATTATAATCAACTAGATTTATAATTTCACTATCAAAATTTAATTCATCTGCTATATTTTTTAACTCATTTGCTAATTTTAAATTATTATTAGAACTAGCTACTAATATTCCAATTTTTGACATTTTTAAATTCCTTTTATATTTTTTATAAGAGGTGATTATAGCTTAGATTTTATTAATTGAAAGTATTTTGATGGTGGTTCGAGACAGAATCGAACTGTCGACACAAGGATTTTCAATCCTTTGCTCTACCGACTGAGCTATCGAACCACAATCATAAAGTGGTGGTGAGAGAAGGATTTGAACCTTCGAAGCCGTAGGCGGCGGATTTACAGTCCGCAGGATTTGACCACTCTCCAACCTCACCATAAAAAAGAACTTAAATTAAGTGGATGGGGTAGAAGGATTCGAACCTTCGAATGACGGTACCAAAAACCGTTGCCTTACCGCTTGGCGATACCCCAATAATTTAAGTGGACGAAATTATAGTATTATGAATATTAAACTTTGATAAAAATATAGGCTTTTTATGAAATTTATTCATAAAAAGCAGGAGTTGGAGGAAAAGTATCAAATGCTCTTTTAATTGCAAAATCAACTTGATTTTTATTTTTAATATTTTGAGTTGGATGTGAAAATTGAAGATAGTTTATAGATTCAGGAATAGTTTTCTCTTTTTTATATACAAAAGCAACTTTTTTGCCCATTTTTTCACTATTTTCAAATATTGTTTTTGCATATTCAAAAATGTGTGGAAACTCTTTTTTATTTAATTTATCTCCCCAGCAAAAAAATACAAACTTTCCAGCTGGAACAAAGTTTTTTACATCTATATACATAATATCTCTATCAAACTCAGTATTCTGATTTGAGTTATATTTTTCTAAATCTTCATTGAATTTATTTAAAAGAGTGCTTGAGTCAATATGACCCTCTATTAGATTAAACAAATTTTTAATCTCTACAATTTTTCCTTTACAATGCTCACACATCGCTTGTTTAAAAGATGTTATGTAGCCTTCACTTTTTAACTCTATTAACTCATCAAAAGAGTTAAAATCTTGTTCTAATAAAAATTTATTAGAGTCATAACCAAGAGGTGTAACAACTGGATTATATAAAATCACTGTTCCAATTATATTTTTTTTTCTACTCTCTTTTGTTTTTATTAACTCTTTAAACTCTTTTACACTTATATCATTTTCTCCAAAGTACATATAACTTTGAGTTAAAAAAACCTCTTCGTACATTGTTTGAATTTCACCAAAATATTGCATTTTTATCCTTTATTATCTCTATTTATATATGTTTTAAAGTCACCACACTCTTGAATTAGCTCATTATAATATCTTGTATCTTTAAAATTATTTTGTAAAATATTAAAATATCTTGAACCACTATTTTCTAAAAATTTTTCATAAAACTCATCAGAACCATAGTTATAAACACTATTTTTTTTCCACCAATTATTCTCTTGAGGATATTTATCGTAGTTTAAATCAAAAATAGCCAATTTTGTCTTTGCAATTAAATATGTTATTTTAGCATTTAGCTCTATATCTTTAGAGTTTTCTAAAGCTTTTTCATAATAATTTATTGCAAGATTTAATTTTTGCTCTTGAAGTTTTGGAGTGTGAACTAAATAGTTACTTCTATAAACAGTTGTAACGCTATTTATATTTCCAAAGTGGCTTAGGTTGTACAAACTATTTGCTAATAGGAAGTTATCCATAACACTATTTGGATTTTTTTCTAACTCATTTTCTATTTTAATAACTCTTTGCAAAAACTCTCTTATAGTAAATGGTTCTTTTTTACCACTTCTATTATTTCCACGAATTAGTCCATTAAAAGGGTTGAATTCAACTTTTGTTTTATCCAATATTTCAAAATTTGTATCAAGAGCCTCTTGAAATTTTAAATTGTTTATTAAAACTGTAATTTTTGCAAAATCAAAACTACTCTTATTTGCTGTAACCATTTTTTTAAATTTAGTTTGTAAAAATTCTCTAAGTTTTGTATCTTGTTTTGTCTCTAAAAACATTTCAAATTTTTTAAAGTTCTCTAGGTCAAGATCTTTGTACTCTATATAGTAAAAGTTATCACTTAAATACTTTTCAAAATCTTGATTTTGGTTTTTATATAGATTTGATAGAGTGTTTAAAGTATATTTATATATATCAAACTCATTTTCATTAAAATGTGAAACTCTTTTATAAATCTCATCTTCAATACTACTATCTATACTTTTCAATGAGTTTAAATATAAAATATAAGATGCAACTTCTAACTCATGTTTATTTGGAAACTCTACTAATAATCTATCTAAAATCTTTTTTGACTCTTCATATTTTTTGAAATATATATTAAAGTGAACTAAACTTAAATCTACTAAATATCTATCATCTTTATCTATATTTTTTAAAAAATCAATATATTCACTATTTTCATTTTCATAATCTTTGTAAGCACTACCGTATGTGTTATGAAGAGTTTGAGATTTTAAAAGTTCTCTAAAAATAAGAAAATCAAGCCATTTTGAATTTTTATCTATATTATATATTTTTTTCATCTCTTCAAGAACATTGCTATTGTAATTTAAAGCTCTAATAGCATACATTTTTGTTTTTTCACTATCATCTTTTGCATAAGATAAGAGTTCATTAAAATACTCTTCAGAAGTTATATATTTAAAGTTATAAAAACTTAAATGAGAGTTTATACTATTTTCAAAAAGTTTTGAAAACTCATAAACTCCTTTTGCAATTTCATTGTTTTTTACTAAAGCACCTGCATATAAACCTTGAATCCAATCTTTTACAATTGAGTTGGAGTTATTTAATAGATAACTATAATTATTGTAAATATCTAAACTATTTTTTGTGCTATCTTTATAGTGAGATAATCTAAGTGCTATATAAAAGTATCTCTGCTTTAAAAAACTATTTTTTGTATCATCTATTTTATTCAAAGCTATTGGAATAAAATCTTTGCAATATGTAAAATCTTGATTGATGTAGGGATTATAAGTTACACAATACTCCTGCTCTTTTATAAATTTTAAATACTCTTGAAACTCTTCATCTAAAATTAACTCTTGATTTCTATTTTTATAAATAATATCTTCGAGCTCTTTTATTGAAAATCTATTTTCAAGTGCTACTTGCCACTCTTTTAGATTCTCTTTTTTATTTTTTATACTATATTTATAGATAATATCATTGTATGTTGAAGCGCTTGATAAATCATTTGAGTATTGTAAATATAGATTATCTTTGTTATCTAAAAAATGAAACTCTACATCTTCACTATTCCACCAATATCCACCACCACAAGAAAAAAGTGATAGTGATAAAGATATTGTTAATAGAACTATTTTAAAAATCATATATTTCCTTATTGTTCTAAAATTTGAGCAAGATTATAGCTATTTTTATATTTATATGTATAAAAAATAATCTCATTAAAATAGTTTTTTGAGTGTTTTAAAAAGTCAGATAATGCAATTTTTAAATCATTTGAAGTTACATAATCAAATCTTAAAATATCATCTTTATAGATATATTGTCCTTTAAAATAGTGACTTTTTAAAACTTGAAATCTATTCTCTCCTAAATCTTTAAAATTTTCATTGAAGTCCTCTTTTTTTATACCTTCAAACAAATTTATAGCTCTTTTATTTCTAAATTGTATAGCTTGAGAGTATAAAGGAAGAGCAAGTTTTAATTTAAGAGGGTAATTTTCAAAATTAAATAGATATTTTTTTGCTATATTGTTATCTAAAATATAGTTTTTTGTATTAAAATTTCCCAACTCTGACATATTGTAATACATTAAAACTCCATAATCAGCAGGTGGAATACCTGTTTGTTTATAGTATTTAATTTGATGCAATCTTAAAGTAGTGCTAATAGTTACTTTTAATTCATTTTTTAACTCTTTTAAAAATAAAAAGTAGTTATTTTTAGAGCTATCACTCCAGTCGCAATCTATTTGTAGTTCATTGAAATTAAAATTAAAGCTATTTAGAATTTTGATTATATCTTTGCTTAATCTTTTAAAATCAACATTTTGCATAGTTTTATTTGTAATATAAATTGTTGGAATAAAATCTTTTGGAGGATTTTTTATAAAGTTTGTTTTTATAATCTCAAGTTTATTTGAGTAGTCTATATCTAAAACTTTTATATATAACTTCTCATTTAAAATCTCATTTTTATAAGAATTTTCCCAAACATAGTATGAGATTTCAAATTTTTCACTATTTTTTGAGAAAATAAAAATAGAAAATATTAAAATAAAAGCTAAAAGTATAAAAATATATCTCTTCAAATTTACTCCAATGGTGGTAAAACTATAGCTTTTTTAGCTCTTGTAGCTGCTACATAAAAGATATTTAACTCTTCATTTATTTGAGTAAAGCTATAACTATTTTTACTATTTTCAATCTCTTTTTTATTAATAAAATCATTTGTCATAATAACTTGATCATACTCCATACCTTTTGCTTTATGTGCTGTTGTAAATATAATTTCAGCTTCATCTTTATTTTGACATAAAAGCTCTTTTGCTCTTTTATTTATCTCAAAAATATTATCACCATAAGTATTTATAAATTTTATAATATTTAAATAGTCTTGATTTTTTGTCTCTTTTGCAAAATTTTCTAGCTCATATATTGTGCTAAAACTCTTTATCTCATCCACAGATATTTTCTCATTTTTTCTATTTTTTAGATAAAAAATTGAGTAAACAGTTTGATTCATAAATGAGTATGATGAGTATCCACCTTCAAAAAATATCTTTTTATTTTCTTGGATATATTTTACTAACTCTTGAATTAGTGCAAATGATGTTCTTGAGATTATACAAATTGGTTTTGATTTGTCTAAATATCTATCTCCAACTTCTGTAGTTGTCTCAATACCATTTAAAACAAGGTTGTTTTTTCCATTTAAAGAGTAGAGTTTGTTTAAATTTCTCTCTAAATATTTTGCATAGGAGTTTGAAAATCTAAAACTAATAGTTAGATTATAAGCTGGAAGATCAATCTTTGCAAGAGCATTTGTTGCATATCTAAAACTATATATTTGTTGAAAACTATCTCCTACATATATACGATTTTTACCAAAACTTTCAACAATACTAATCATAACATCACTTATATCTTGTGCTTCATCAATTAAAATTAAGTCATAATTTAAATTTTTATCAAAATTGCTACTTAAATAGTACATTTTTAGATAAAAATCGTGAGTTGCATCTATTTTTCTATTTTTCATTGCACTTAAAACAACTTTTAGATGCTCTTTTAGTTTATTTTGGTTTTTATTTAAAACTTCTAAAAACTTTGCACTAAAGTCACTTTGTTTTATAAAACTATCAATTAATCTATTATCAAGCTCTTTAATACTTGAGTTACAATAAAAATTTACTAAATCTCTTAAAAGTGAGAGATACTCATTTGAAGCATAAAAGCTTTGATTATTTTCATCATATTCATAATAGCTAATAACTCTATCTAAAACAGTTGTTTTTAACTCATTTGTTAGATTATAGTTTAAAGCTCTTGTTCTTTTGTAAATAAATGAGTGAATAGTGCTTGATTCTAAATTTGGCACTTTGAAATTTTTTAATTTCTCTAAAATTGATGTTTGTAAAGATTTGTTATAAGCTAAATAAAGAATTTTTAAATGTGGATTTTTTTGTGCATATAGAAGTAGAGTTGTAGTTTTTCCACTACCAGCAACTGCATTTATTTTAAAAGAGCTTAATGTGCTATTTACAATATTCTCTTGTTCATTAGTTTTAACTATTTTTTGCAAAATTATGAAATCTTTCTTGAAGTTTTACTTTTTAAAAGTCAAAATTATACTATTTTAATCTTTATTAGAGATATGATTTATATTTTCAAGGAAGTAAAGAGTACTTTTAGTACTCTTTATTGTTCTCTTCTTCCTCTTTTTTTAACTCTTCAGCAATTGAACCCTCTTTTTCTCTACTTAATCTTGAGATTAAAATATAAAATAGAGGTATAAACAAAATTGCTATAAATGTTGCTGTTAGCATTCCTCCAATAACTCCAGTTCCAATTGAGTGCTTACTAGCAGCTCCAGCACCACTACTAATTGCAAGTGGCATAACACCAATTGTAAATGCTAGTGAAGTCATAATAATTGGTCTAAGTCGCACTTTTGCAGCTTCTAAAGCTGAGTCAATTAGATTGTATCCCTCTTTTCTTTTTTGAAGAGCAAACTCTACAATCAAAATTGCATTTTTAGCAGCCAATCCAGCAAGAACTAAAAGTCCAACTTGGAAGTAGATATTGTTGTCAAGTCCTCTTAAATTTGTAGCTAAAATAGCTCCAAAAATAGCAAACGGTACAGCTAAAACAACAGCAATTGGAAGCAACCATTTTTCATAAAGAGCTGCTAAAATTAAGAATAGGAATATAATACCAAAGATAAATGCTTGAGCAGAACTTCCACCTATTTGTTTCTCTTGATAAGCAGTTCCTACCCAAGATATTGTATATCCTTGAGGTAAAACCTCTTTTGAAACCTCTTCAATAGCTTTTAGTGCATCTCCAGAACTATAACCAGCTGCTGGTTGTCCTGAAACTTTTGCAGCTTGGAAAAGATTAAATCTTTCAACAATATCAGCTCCAACATCTTTTTTCAAAGTAACAAAAGCACTTAAAGGTAGAAGTTCTCCATTTGATGATTTAACATAAATATACTGCATATCATCAACATTTGATCTATATGTATCAATTGCTTGCATATTTACTTTATAAGTTCGTCCATAAAGTGAGAAATCATTTACATAAAAACTTCCATAAGTTGCATTTATTGTGTTATAAATATCATTTATACTAACACCTTTTGCTTTTGCTTTTTCAATATCTACATCCATTTTGTATTGAGGAATATTTGCAGATAGTGAAGTTCTAACACCCATTAACTCTGGTCTAGTTTGTGCTTTTTGTATTACAGCATTAACAACTTTTTGTAAATCTTCAACACTTCCACCAGTTCGGTCTTGAACATACATATCAAATCCACCAGTAACACTCATACCCATAATTGCAGGTGGAATAACAGCTATTGAAAATCCTTCACTAGTTTGCATTAATTGGGCACTAAATTTCTTTAAAAGTGCTTGAGCTGATTGACTCGATTCTGGTCTTTCGTCCCAATCTTTTAGTTTAATAATTGTTGCAACTGTATGTGTTCTTTGAGCTGATGTTGTAAAGTCATAACCAGCTAAAGTAATAATATTTTTAACATTTGGGTCTTTTGAAACAATAGCATTAATCTCTTCACTTAGTTCTATTGTTCTTGAAAGTGATGAACCTGGAGGATTAAATCCAAATATAAATATTGTTCCTTGATCCTCATCAGGTACTAAACCTGTTTTCATATCTTTAAACATATCGTATGATATAAATATTAACCCACCAAATAGCAACATAGATATTAAAGAGTATCTAATTGTTTTTTTAACTAAATATGAATAACCAGCAGTCGCTCTATCAAACATATTATTGAACCATTTGAAAAAACCTTTTGGTTCATGTTTTTTATTTTTTAATATTCTTACACATAGTGATGGTGTTAAAGTAAGTGCAACAAATCCTGAAATAACAACGGACACAACAATGGTAATAGCAAATTGTCTATACATCTCTCCACTTAATCCACCCATAAAAGCAACAGGTACAAACACAGCTCCAAGTACCAAAATAATAGCAATTAAAGCTCCTGTTACCTCTCTCATAGCTGCAAATGCTGCCTCTTTTGGAGTTTTACCCATCTCCATATGTCGTTCAATATTCTCAATAACAATAATAGCATCATCAACAACAATACCAATAGCAAGAACAAGTCCAAAAAGAGTAAGAAGATTTATACTAAACCCTAAAGCATACATTCCAGCAAATGCACCAATAATAGATACAGGAACTGCAATTAGTGGAATAATTGTAGCTCTCCAGTTTTGTAAAAATAGATATATAATTAATATAACTAAAATAAGTGCTTCAACAAATGTTTTAACAACTTCGTTTATAGAAGCAGAGATAAAATCTGTACTATCATAAGGAATAGTATAAGTCATATCTTCAGGGAAACTTTTACTAGCCTCTTCAAGTGCTTTTTTAATAGCAGCTGCTGATTCTAAAGCATTTGCTTCACTTTGTAAAAATACTCCAATTGGCAGTGAAGGTGCATTATTTAATCTTGTTTGCATACTGTAATTACTAGCACCAAGCTCTATTGTAGCAACATCTTTAAGCTTTAAACTACTTCCATCAGGATTTGAACGAATTACAATATTAGCAAATTGAACAGGGTCATCAAATCTCTCTGGAGTTTGAATTGTATATGTGTACATCTGTTTATTTGCAATTGGTTCAGCTGCAATTTTTCCAGCTGCATATTGATTGTTTTGCTCTTTTATAACAGCAATTACATCAGTTGTAGCAAGAGAGTATTTTGATAGTTTTGAAGGGTCTAGCCAAACTCTAATAGAGTAATCTTTAGCCCCAAAAATCATAGCATCTCCAACACCTTCAACTCTTTTTAGTGTTTCAACCATATTAAGTAGTGCATAGTTTGATAAATATATAGAGTCATAAGTGTTATTTGGAGATTGAAGCATAATAAATTGTAAAATACTAGGACTTCTTTCTCCTACAACAACTCCAACTCTTTGAACTTGCTCAGGCATTGAAGACAAAGCTGCTTGAACTCTATTGTTTACATCAATTTTTGCACTATCAGGATCTGTTCCTACTTCAAAATATACATTAATTGATAAATTTCCACTATCATCTGCTAAAGAGTTCATATAAATCATATCTTTAGCACCATTTATCTGTTGTTCAAGAGGAGCTGCTACTGTTTTTGCAATAGTATTTGCACTAGCTCCTGGATAGTTTGTACTTACAACAATTTGTGGAGGAAGAACTTTTGGATATTGTTCAATTGGTAAATTGAACATAGAAATAAGTCCAACTAGAAATATAATAATAGATAAAACACCTGCAAAAACAGGGTTTCTTATAAAAAATGCTGAAATCATACTATTTCTCTTTATTTACAATTTGAACTTTTGTGTTAGGTCTTACTTTTGCAATATTTGAAATAACAATTTTTTCACCACCACTTAGACCACCTTTTATAATAACACCATCTTTAATCAAATCTCCAGCAACAACTGGTTTTGGGTTTACAATATTGTTATCATCTACAACCATTACTATTGAACCTTGAGATGTTTTTAAAACAGCATTTTCAGGAACTACAAAAACATCACCTAAATCAAGATTACTAATTTTGATTTGTGCAAAATCTCCAACTAAAAGATCACCATTTTTATTATCTATTTTTGCTCTTAAAAGCAAAGTGTCAGTATTTGAATCTATTGTTGGAGATACAAAATCTATCTCTCCTTGATACTCTTTACTATTTAAAATAAGTGTTGTTTTTGCTTTGTTATCTTTTATCTGCTTTAAAAAGTTATTCATATCTGCTCTTGGAAGTGAAAACTCTGCATGAATTGGATTTGTATTTGTAACAGTTACTAAAACAGAGTTAGTTGCACTTGTTCCAACTAAATCACCAATATCTTGTCTTTTAATTCCAGCAATTCCATCTATTGGACTAGTTACTTGTGTGTAGTTGTATTGAATTTGTGCCTCATCAAGTGCAGCTTTTGAGCTTTCATATTGAAATGTAAACTCATCAAATTGTTGAGGACTAATCGCTTTTGATTCAATCAAAGATTTTGCTCTTTCAAAATCTTTTTTTGCTTTTGTAAAATTTGCTTTTTTCATATTTAAATTTGCTAAATATGTATCTGGTTCTATTTTATAAAGTAAAGATCCTTTTTTTACAAAATCACCTTCATTAAAATGTTTCTCTTTTAAAATTCCAGCAACTCTTGCTGTAACATCAACTTGTTCAATTGATTTTAAAATAGTAGGATAATTTTTTGTAGTTTTAAAATCTTTTTTCTCTACTTTAAAAACTTGCACAGGAAGTGCAGGGGCTTCATTTGCAAAAACTGTAGAAAAACTAACTGTTGCTAAAATTATTGATATTATCGATTTTTTTATCATTTTATATACTCCTTGATTTTCTCACCACTGTGGTAAATTATAGCCGCTTTTTTAATCTCTAAATCATTTAGAGCTTTTTTATGTAAACTTATTGCATTGTATTTTTCTGTTAAACTTTGTAAAAATGCAACATTATCAATTAAGCCATTTTCAAATTTTGATTTAATAACCTCATAAGCACTTTGTGCAGCTTTTACAGATGCTTCACTTGAACTTATTTTTGCTTTTGCTATATTATAAGCTTTTAGTGCTAATTTAAAATCAACTAAAGCTTTATTTTTCTCATAATCATAGTTTGATTTACTAGCTAGATACTCTTTTTGTTTAGATTGAGATTTAAATCTTGTCTCTCCAAAAGAGAATATATTCCAGTTTAAATTTGCACTAGCAACATTTTGATGATAAATTCCATTTCTCATATTTTCATCATCATAATCTTTGTCATAGTAGTTAAAAGTATTATTTAAAGTGATTGTAGGAAGATAGTCACTTTTAGCAGCTTTTGTTTCATAAGCCTTTGCTTGTGTATCAAATAAAAGTGCTTGAATATCAAATCTCTCATTAGGCTCTTCTTTATTTTCAATCTCTTTTATAGTTGAACCACTTGAAATAGTAACTGTTTGTCCTGTTAAATACTCAAGATTATGTAATATTGTAACAAGTTCAAGTTCAAGCTCTTGTAACTCAACATTTGAAGCTTCAAGTCTTGAAACTATTTTTTGATACTCATCCTCTGTTGCAGTTCCAGCTTCATAAAATCTTTCAATTCTATTTTTTTGAGCAACAAGTTGTTCTATCTCTTTTTGCTTAGCATCTTTATTTGCATCTAGTGATAAAAAGTTATAGTAGTGATTTACAACAGTTAAAGAGATATTGTTTTTAAGTGCTTCAAGAGAGCTTTCGCCACTTTTAATTGATGATTTATAGATATCAAAAGTATCTCCTCTTTTACCACCATCATAAAGAATGAAATCTACACTTCCATATGCATTTAAACCTTTTTTTGCAATTTGTTGTGCTGTATACTCTTTATCATTTATATAATAAGTTGTACCAACATTAAATTTTGGTAAATAACCACTTTTTATACTTTTATAATCCTCTTTTAAAGCTTCAAGATTTTGCTGTGAAGCTTTAATTAGTTGATTTTGTATTGATAAATCAACTAGTTCATCTAAAGTTTGACTATGTAAAAAAAGTGGTAATAAAAAAATAAAATATATCTTTTTCAAAATTACTCCTTTTAAAAATAAAAAACGATTTTATCAAAAATTGACTTAAAAGTATCTTGCTAGAAAGATATTTTTAAACTTAATTTAGCTAAACTTCCAAGATGAAAAAAAGACATATAGAAGATTTTTATAAAAAAGTTGTTCAAGAAGATAGATATGATGTATTTGCTTTATCTCTTCCTATTATATTGATTGCAAAACATCTATATCAAGAAGAGGAGAGTTTTTATAAACAAAATTTTGATCTTCTTCACTCAGAATTTGACGTTTTAGCATCTTTATATTTTGAAAACAATGAACATGCTCTAACACCAACTGAGTTGTATAATACAATGATATTTTCATCAGGTGGAATGACAAAAATATTAAAAAAACTTGAAGATAGAGGTTTAATAACTAGAACAACTTTAAAAGAGGATAAAAGAAAAATATTAGTTGTTCTTACACCAAAAGGTAAAGATATAATATTAAATTGTGTAGAGCAGAGGTTAAAAAGGCTTGAAAATACATTTAAAGATTTTAGTAAAAAAGAGAGAGAAGTTTTAAAAGGTAGTTTAAAAAAACTACTCTTTAGCGTGATTTAAGCTTTAAAAACTTTTAAAGCTCTGTTTAAATCCTCTTGTGTATCAATTCCAAAAGATTTTGAATTTACTTTTACCATTGCTATTTTAAACCCATTGTCAATTGCTCTTAATTGCTCAAGTTTTTCAATATTCTCTAATTTTGAAGAGTTTAAACTACAAAACTTATTTAAAGATTTTTTTGTAAATCCATAAATTCCTAAGTGTCCAAAATATGTTGAGTTTTCGCTATGATCTCTGTGATATGGGATTTTTGCTCTTGAAAAGTATATTGCATTTTCATATTCATCTAAAACAACTTTTACCAAATTTGGATCATCTGCATTTTCACTATTTATCTCTTTGTAGCAAGAAGTTATTAAAGTATTTTGACAATCTTTTACCTCTTTTACTCTATTTATTACAGCTTTTACAATATCAACTTCTATAAAAGGCTCATCTGCTTGAACATTTACAATAATCTCATCATCACTTAAGTTTAATCTATTTACAGCCTCATTTATTCTATCTGTTCCGCTATTGTGATTAACACTTGTCATAACAGCATCAAAACCGTGCTCTTTTGCCAAATCCATAACTTCACTACTATCAGTTGCAATTACAACTTTATCCAAAGAGCTTACTTGTTTTGCAGTTCTTATAACCATTGGAAGACCTAAAATATCTACCAAAATTTTATTAGCAAATCGGCTTGAATTTAGCCTTGCTGGAATTATTATCATCTTTTATCCTTTTAATATAAACCCATATTTAAAAGAGATTATTATATTATAAAATCTTTAAAACATATATTGAAAGAAGATTTATGAAAAAAAGCATCACAATAATTGATACATTCGGATTTTTATTTAGAAGTTATTTTGCACTTCCACCCTTGCGATCAAACAGAGGTTTCCCAACTGGACTTTTAACAGGTTTTATGAACTTTGTTGCTGGAATTGGAAAAGATTTTAAGACAGATTATATAGTTTTTGCTCTTGATGCAAAAGGGACAACTTTTAGAAATGAGTTATTTGATAACTACAAAGCTCAAAGACCAGATGTTCCAGAAGATTTATTAACTCAACTTCCAGTTGCAATATCTTGGGTTGAGAAAATGGGATTTAAAATAGCTATTAGAACTGGATATGAAGCTGATGATATGGTTGCTTCAATTGCAAAAGATGCAAAGGAAAAAGGCTTTGAGGTAAGAATTGTATCTCATGATAAAGATTTATATCAACTAATTGATGATGAAAATAGTGTATATTTGTTTGACCCAACTAAAAAACAGATTATTAATGAAGCAAAATGTATAGAAAAATATGGAGTAACTCCAAAGCAGTTTATAGATTATCAAGCATTAGTTGGTGATACAGCTGATAATATTCCAGGAGTAAAAGGAGTTGGTGCAAAAACAGCACAAACTTTGATAGAACAATTTGGAACACTTGAAAATATCTATGAAAATATTGAAAATATTGATAAAAAAAGAACAAAAGAGCTATTAATTGAAGGAAAAGATAATGCTTTTTTATCAAAACAACTTGTAACTTTAAAAGATGATTGTCACTTTATATCAAATATTGATGAGTTTTCATTGCCGCTTGAGAATCCAATTTTAAAAATAGCTTCAGATTTAGAGTCTTATGATATGCACAGAATCATTGAAAGAGTAAATAAAAATGGTTTAAATTATAAAACAGAAGTTCCAAAAAAAGTAGAAGATGAGAAAATTGAGTATATATTGCTTGATAATGAAAATGATTTAACTTTAGCAATAAATAAAATTCCAAGAGATGCAATAATTGCATTTGATACAGAGACAACTAATCTTGATACGGCAAAAGCAAAAATAGTTGGATTCTCATTTTGTTATGAAGATAAAAAAGCATATTATGTACCAATATCTCATAACTACTTAGGTGTTGGAAATCAAATTTCAATTGATGCTGCTAAAAAAGCAATAGAGATTTTAAACAGATATAAACTTGTTTTTCAAAACTTCAAATATGATTGGCAAATTGTAAAAAACAATTTTGATTTGGATTTAAAACTATATGCAGATACTATGATTTTATCGTGGCTTTTAGATACAAGTGAGAAAGTTGGAATAGATTATCAAATAAAAAAATATTTTCAAATAGATATGGTTTCTTTTTCTCAAGTTGTAAAAAAAGGTGAAGATTTTTCAAGTGTTGAGTTAGAAAAAGCAACACAATATGCAGCTGAAGATGCTTTGATGACTTTGAAACTATTTAACAAACAGCTTGAGATTTTTAAACAAAGAGGGGAAGATGAGCTTTTAAGTATAGCTTTTGAACTAGAGTTTAACTTTATTTATGTTTTAGCTTCAATGGAGCAAAAAGGTATAAAAATAGATGTAAAACTTCTAAAAGAGTATAAAGATAGAAGTTTAATTTATCTAAATGAATTAACTCAAAATATTTATGAAGCTTGCGAAGAGAGTTTTAATATTAACTCTCCAAAACAGTTGGGTGTGATTTTGTTTGAAAAACTGGGACTTGCATCTTCAAAGAAGACAAAAACAGGTTATAGTACAGATGAGTCTGTTTTGGAGAGCTTAAAAAATGAGCATAAAGTAGTTCCTCTTTTATTAAAATATAGAGAGGCTTTTAAACTTCACTCAACATATATTGAACCACTTTTAGAGCTTGGATTAAAAGATAGTGAAAATAGAGTTTTCTCTTCATTTTTACATACAGGTACTACAACAGGAAGATTAAGCTCAAAAAATCCAAATTTACAAAATATTCCAGTTGGGACTTTTAGTGATATTCAAATTAGAAGAGCTTTTATAGCACAAGAGGGTTATAAGCTTGTTGGAGTTGATTATTCACAAATTGAGCTTAGACTTCTTGCCCATTTTTCAAAAGATGAAGCACTTGTAAATGCATTTAAACAAGATTTAGATATTCACTTACAAACTGCTATTAAGATTTTTGGTGAAGATGAAGCAAAAGATAAAAGAGCTATTGCAAAAACTATAAACTTTGGGCTTTTATATGGAATGGGAAGTAAAAAACTATCAGATACTTTAGGAATTTCTACAAAAGAGGCAAAAACATATATTGACTCATATTTTGAAGCATTTAAAAGTGTAAAAGATTATTTTAAATCTATTGAAGATGAGGCTATTGAAAAGGGTTATGTAAAAACACTTCTAAATAGAAAGCGACTTTTTGATTTTCAAGGTGCAAGTCCAATGTTAAAAGCTGCATATTTAAGAGAGGCTGTAAATACGCTATTTCAAGGTAGTGCAGCTGATTTAATAAAACTATCTATGATAAATATTCATCTGAAATATAAAGATAATCCAAATGTAAAAATGCTTTTACAAATACACGATGAGCTTATTTTTGAAGTTAAAGATGAGTATGTTGATGAGGTAAGCAAAGATATAAAAGATATTATGGAGAGTATTTTTGTATTAAATGTTCCTTTAAAAGTATCTGTTGGTGTTGCTAACTCTTGGCAAGATTTAAAATAATTAAAAGTATACTTCCGAAAATTTATTAAGGAAGATATATTTATGATATTTTATCTACTAGCAATAGTATTAGGATTTGCTCTTTTAGTTTGGAGTGCAGATAGGTTTGTAGATGGTGCTGCATCAACAGCAAAGCATCTTGGAATGCCAAGTTTATTAATAGGTATTTTAATTGTTGGATTTGGAACAAGTGCTCCTGAGATGGTTGTTTCTGCAATAGCTGCTTATGAAGGAAATCCAGCACTTGCACTTGGAAATGCTATTGGATCAAATATTGTAAATATTGCATTGATTTTAGGAGTTACAGCTATTGTCTCTCCAATAATTGTTAATTCAAAAATAGTTAAAAAAGAGATTCCACTTTTACTTCTAATCGTATTGTTTACAGGGTATTTGCTTTTGGATAATAGTTTAACACTTTTTGAAGGAGTTATACTTTTAGCAGCTTTTTTTGCACTAATTTTATGGTCTGTTTATACAGCTTTAAAAAGTAGAGGCGATAGTTTAGAAAGTGAGATGGATATAGAGTTAAAAGAGCACTCTATGAGTTTAAAACTTGGTATTGTTTGGCTTGTTTTTGGACTTATTTTATTAATAGTAAGTTCAAGAATACTTGTTTGGGGAGCTGTTGGAGTTGCTGTTGAGTTTGGGGTTAGTGATTTAATAATTGGTTTAACTATTGTAGCTTTAGGAACCTCTTTGCCTGAACTTGCAGCTTCTGTAATTGCAGCACGAAAAGGTGAACATGATATTGCTATTGGAAATGTTGTTGGATCAAATATGTTCAACCTTTTAGCAGTAATTGGAATTGCTGTTGTAATTGCACCTATGAATAATATTCCACTTGAAGTTTTAAAAAGAGATTGGCTAATTATGCTTCTTTTAACAATTGCTCTTTTTGCTATGGCTTATGGCTTTAGAGGAAGAGATGGAAGAATAAATAGAGTTGAAGGAATAATTTTAATTCTTTGTTATATCGCATACAACACATATTTAGGAATGAGTTTGGTAAATAGTTAAACTTTTTTGTTATTTGTCCATCTTTATCAAATCATTATTTATATAAGTATATAATGATAAAAATTTTTTAAAGGGAAGATATGACAAAAGAGATGATTATGACAAAGCTTTTTCAGTTTTCAGCTCCAACATACTATAAATGGAAAAAACATGATAAAAGAAAGATAATTTCACTTTTAGAGTACGCTTTTAGTGATGATGATTTAATTGAGTATTTAGAACATGGAAAAATATCTAAGATTGAAGATATAGGAAATTTAGATTATCTTTTGGATCTATCTATGAAATTTTATAAATTTTTAAGACATATTACAAATTATAAAGTTGCAAAAAGAGTTTTAGAACTTTTAGAGAGTAGTTTTTTAGAGAGTAACAATAAGATACAAATAGATTTAATAGCAGAAAAAATATATAAAGAAGAGGAGTTTTACTCATCTTTAAAACTTGCTATATTAAATCTTATTCAAAAACAAGAACCTCTTGTTTTGGAGTATATCTCTAAAAATAGATTAAAAATAGAGAATGAATTTAATAAAAAAGGTTCAAAACTTATTAAAAAATCAGACTTTTTAATTCCAAGTATTGCATAAGTTATGGTAAATTACTGTTAAATATGAAGTTATAAAAAATTATAAGGAAAGCATATGAAAACTATTGCAATTTCTGGTGCTAGTGGATTTGTTGGACAAAGTTTAGTTGAGTTTTTTTCAAATAAAAACTACAAAGTTGTTCAAATAAAAAGAGAGGTTTTAAACAACTCTTCAAAGCTAGATGAGCTTATAAGTTCTAGCGATATTATTATAAATTTAAGTGGTGCAAATATTATAAATAGATGGAGTGAGAGTTACAAAAAACTTTTGATTTCAAGCAGACTTGAAACTACAAAAAAATTAACAGAATCTGTAAATAGAGTAACAAATAAACCAAAACTTTTTATATCAACTTCAGCAGTTGGAATATATGACAACAAAAAAACTTATGATGAAAATGGCTCTTTTTCAAATGATTTTTTATCAACTCTATGTCAAAACTGGGAAAAAGAGGCACAAAAAGCAAAAAACAGTACTACAAAAGTAGCTATTTTTAGATTTGGAATAGTTTTGGGAAAAAATGGTGGAGCATTTAAAAAGATGATTACACCTTTTAGATTAGGACTTGGTGGAATTATTGGAAGTGGAAAACAGTATTTTTCATATATTCATATAGAAGATTTAGTAAATATATATAATTTTGTTATTGAAAATGAGTTTGATGGTGTGTTTAACTGCACAGCACCAACTCCTACAACAAACTATGAGTTTACAAAAACTTTAGGAAAACTTTTAAAAAGACCAACAATTTTTCCTATTCCAGAGTTTGTTTTAAAACTTATATTTAGTGAAGGTGCAAAAGTTTTAAGTGATGGACAAAGTGCAGTTCCAAAAAGAGTTTTGGATTTGAAATTTAATTTTAAATATAAAAATATAGAAGAGAGTTTAAAAAGTTTAGTTTAAAAAGATTTAGAGTTTTATCTCTAAACCTTTTCTCTCTTCAAGTCCAAGCATTATATTCATACACTGAACAGCAGCTCCACTTGCACCTTTTCCTAAGTTATCAAGTCTTGAAATAACTACTAAATCAGTTTTATTTTCATAAACAGATATCTCAATACTATTTGTGTTGTTACATCTCATTGGATTTAAAAATCCATTTTCTAAATACTCATCATTGTTCTCAATAACTTTTATAAAAATCTCATCAGCATAGTAGTTTTTGTAAACTTTGATTAACTCATCTTTATTTAGAGGTTTTTTCATACTACTTTTTTCAATATATGACATTACAAGCATACCTTGCTTGAAGTTACCAACACTTGGAGTAAAAATTGGGGCTTTGTTTATTTTTAAGACATATTTCATCTCTGGAAGATGTTTATGATTTAATCCTAAAGCATAAGGTCTTTGAGCACCTATATTTTCAAAAGAACCATTTTCATAATCATTTATCATCTGTGTTCCACCACCACTATAACCAGTTATTGAGTGGCAAATTAGTTTATGATTTTTACTTAAAATTTTGTTTTTAAATAGAGGTTTCATAGCAACAATTAATCCACTAGCATGGCATCCTGGTACACAAACTCTTTTTGAAGTTTTGATTTTATCTCTTTGTTTGCTTGTAAGTTCAGGTATTCCATAAACCCAAGAAGGATTTGTTCTGTGTGCTGTACTTGCATCTATTACTTTTACATTTTCATTTGTTATTAAACCAACAGACTCTTTTGAGGCATCATCAGGAAGGCATAAAAAAACCAAATCAGCACTATTTAAAAGTTCTGCTCTTTTTTCTTTGTTTTTTTTATCTTTTTCATCAATTGTTAAAAGCTCTAACTCATCTCGCAAAACCAACATTTCATGGATTTTTAATCCTGTTGTTCCATGTTGTCCATCTACAAATACTTTAAATTTCATATCTTCCTCAATTTTTATTATTGTAATTTGGGATTTTATCCAAAATACTCTTTAATTGCTCCACCAAAGTCTTAATTTAAGCCCAAAGGTAGAACTATATCCAACTTCACTAAATTTTAAATTCTGATTTTTGTCATATATAAAAGTTGTTGGAAATGCTTTTATATTAAATTCTCTTGATAAAGTTGCAAAATCATCATTTACAACTTTAAAGCTTAAGTTGTTTTTTTCTAAATACTCTTTTATCTCTTCACTGCTTCCAGATTGAGTTGCTATTGTAATAACTTGATAATCCTTTGAAATAGTTTCAATATTTTGCTCTTCAAGTGCACAAATAGGACACCAAGTTGCCCAAAAATGAATTAGTAGGGGTTTATCTTTTTCTATTTCATAATTTGTACCATCTAGTAGTTCAAAACTTCTTATTTCAAGTCTGTTTTTATTTAAATCAAGGCTTTTATAGTAACTTACAAGATTTATAACTACAATAAAAAAGATTGCATACTTGATAAAACTTATTAAATATTTTTTTATTTTTTGATTCATTTTTTACCTTTTTTATGAGCAAACTATTTTTGCATTTGATATTTTTTTTAGGATTTTCAATCTTTTTTTAAGTGGCAACCAATTTACTAATATTATAGCCATAGCTTCCCACAAACAAACCCAAGCTCCAACAGTAACACCTTCTGTAAGTATTTTTAAAATAAACTTCTCTTGAGCTGGAATAATCAATGAAATAGCAATTAAAACAACTCCAAGTGATATAAATATTAAAGAGTTTCTAAGATTATCTCTCATTTTGTTTTTTTCCAAAAATTGAAGATATTCAAAATACTCTTTAATACTAACTTTTAATCTATTTTGCGTCTCAACACCACTTTTTTCATCAAAATTAAAATTTATAATAAAACTATTATCAGCAATTTCAGCAACACTCTCTTCAAGATAGTTCTCTAAATCCTCTTTTAAATCTTTTTTGATAAATGTAGATTTTTTATCATAATCTTCATATAAATCCTCTATCTTTGTTGTATAGATTTTTATTATTAAATTTCCATTTTCATCTTTATCATATCTGTTTAAAATTGTGTTATTCATATATCTACTTTTCAAAATTTTTGCTATTTTACTATATTTTGATTAACTATTTTTTTATTTTAAATTTCTCTTCCAAAGCTTTTAGTTCATCTGCATTTTCTTGTGCTTTTTTTACAGCCTCTTCAAAGGCGAAGCCTTTCATAACTATTTCATAAAGTTTTGGTTTTTCTCGTCGCCAGTTTCTTAAAGTTACAGGAGTTACACCAATATATCCAGCCATATCTCTTTGAGTCATTTTTTAACCTTTTTGATTAAAACTTAACTTATATGTATTTATTACTCAACAGATTAAATATTAACTACAAAATGTATATTTATAGTTAATATTTAACTAGTATTAAAAATAAGAAGATAAAATACTTCTCTAAAATTTAAAAAAAGAGAAAAATATTATGCTTTACAAGGTAACAATATGAATCAAAGGTTTTTAGTTCTTGATAGTTTTAGGGGAATTGCAGCAATTTGTGTTGTAATTTTTCATATGCACATAATTGGCTCGATTACAGAGCTTAATTTTTTTAGAGGAAGTAGTCTGTTTGTTGAATTCTTCTTTGTTTTAAGTGGTTTTGTTTTAGCTCATACTTATGGCTTTAAAGATGTAACTTTTAAAAGATTTATAATAAGTAGAACTTTTAGACTGTATCCTTTACATTTGTTTATGTTTTTTATTTTTGTTTTATTGGAATTAGGTAAATTAATTGCATATAATTATGGTTTTTCTTTTAATAATGAACCATTTTCAAATTCATATTCTTTAAAAGAAGTTTTACCTAATTTATTATTTTTGCAATCGTGGTTGCCTTTTACTATTCCAATTAGTTGGAATGGTCCAGCTTGGAGTTTAAGTGTTGAGTATTATATGTATATTATCTTTTTCTTTACACTTTTTATAAAATCAAATTTAAAATATATTGTTTGGTTTTTGTTTTCATTTATATCTTTTTATATAATTATAAATAGTTTTGGAGTTATGAGTGAAGTTATTCGTGGACTTTCATGTTTTTTTGCTGGAGCTTTAACATATCTTATTTATCGTAAAATTAATTTAAAATTTGAAAAGATAAATACAAACTTATTTTCTGTTGTAGAGTTTTTATTAATATTTTTAGTTATCTACATAATTTCATATGTTGAAGAATACAAAGCAATATATGCAAGTTTAATATTTTTGGTAATTGTATTTTTCTTTGCATTTGAAAAAGGAGTTTTATCAAAAATTTTAAAAGCTTCATTTTTTCAACTATTAGGAAAATTGTCTTATTCAATTTATATGACACATGCTGCAATTTTATATTGTTTAGTTTCTGTTTCCATGGTTTTAGAAAAAATATTAAATAAGAAATTTGCACCAATGATTGAAACTGTTAGATATATTGATTTCGGAAATATTTTTATAAATAATTCTGTTGTCATTATCATACTTTTTATAGTAATTTTTATATCTATTTTTACTTATAAATATATTGAAGTAAAAGGACAAGAGTTTGGGAAAAGGTTTTTAAATAAATAACAATTGATTCAAATCACTGCTTGTTTAAAAGATATAAGATACAATAACTTTTTAGCAAAAAAGGAGTAGTTGTGTTTTCTTGGTTATTTAAAAAAGATAATAAAAAAAGAGTAAAAAGAGCCAAAACTTATGTATGTAAACACTGCAAACTATCATGCGAAACTTGCAATGCAATGTTTTGTTACTCTTGCCACTCAAATATAGCAAATCCATGCCCTAGATGCGGGAAAACAAATCTTATGGAAAAAGAAAGCCTAAGTTTATAAAAAAGTCTTATATAAAGTAACACCCAAAACCAAAAGATTTAAAAGTAAAACATAGTTTTTATATGAAGTTGATTTTGTTTTCTCTTTTATTTTTATTCCAAAATATACACCCAAAATTGAGCCAAGTCCAATAATAAGCCCCTCATAGTAAAGCATATTTCCATATATTGAAGTAGATATAAATCCACCAATTGAAGAAAATATTACAAAAAATAGTCCCAAAGATGTTGCAACTTTTAAATCATATTTTAAAAACCCAACCAAAATTGGAAGTAAAATCAAAGATCCACCAATTCCAATACTCATTGCAAAAATTCCAACAAAATAACCAATAAAAGTCAAAGTTAGAAAGCTTTTTTGTGATCTATCTATATCGCTAGAAGAGGGTGCTTTAAAGAGTGTAAATATTGTATAAAGTAGAACAAAAATAAACAGATATTGAAGATAAATATCAGGAACAGTTGGTAAAAAATAACCACTAGTAGCTCCTCCAAAAATAGCTCCAACACCTAAAATAGAACCATCTCTAAAAAGAGATTTGATTTTTTTTGAGTTTAAAAAAGAGCCATAAATTGAAGAGAAAACCATCTGCATAATTGAGATTGAAACAGCCTCTTTCATTCCATAGTTTGCTAAAAGTAGCATAGGTATTAAGATACTTCCACCACCAATTCCAAAAAATCCAGATGTAAAACCTGTAATTAATCCAAATGCTATTAGTTCAAATTCCAAGTTCAATCTTTTTTATTTGAGTTTAAAGTCTCTATAAAGTCGTTGTACTCTTTTTCCAAAGTTCTATTTTTCTCTTCTAAAGTACAATTCTCCTCTTTTTTTATAGAGCATTCAAGATTTGCAATTCGCTCAATTAGATACTTAAACATCTCTTTGTTTATATCTGGAAGCTCATTGTGAGCCATTTTATCTCTTTTGTTATCTTTTTTAATAATTCTTGCTGGTACTCCAACAGCAGTTGAGTTATCAGGAACATCAACAACCACAACAGAGTTAGCTCCAATTTTTGAGTTAGCTCCAATTGTAATATTTCCTAAAATTTTAGCACCACTTCCAATAACCACATTTGATTTAACAGTTGGATGTCTTTTGCCTTTATTAAGACTAACTCCACCCAAAGTTACACCTTGATATATTAAAACATCATCTTCAATTATTGCAGTTGCACCAATTACAACTCCAATTGCATGATCTATAAATACTCTTCTTCCAATTGTACAAGCAGGATGAATATCTGTTTTTGTTAAAAAAGTAGATAATCCAGATATAAAACGAGCAAGTTTTTTAAAACCTTTATAGTAAAGTCGATTGGCAACTCTATAATTTATAATTGCCCAAACTCCAGGATAGTTAAAAAATAGTTCAAAATTTGAGTCAAGAACTGGGTCGTTTAGCTTTGGAACTCTGAAATCTTCTTTGATTAGTTGCCAAAGAGTTAACTCTTTTTCTAAACTATTATTCGTCATAGTAACTCCATATTGTTTTTAAATAGCTATTATCATTTAGATATTTTTTTAGTATCTCATAAGTTTCAAGAGGAACTCTTCTACTTAAAATTGTTTGAATCTCTTCTGTGTCATAGTCGATATCATCTAAAATATCTAAAACTTTTTGAGACTCTAAAATCTTTTCTAAAATAACCTCTTCATCTTTAAATACTACATTAACCTCAGTTGGATGAGCAAATAAGTTGTGCTTCATTCCCAAAGTATCTTGATATGCTCCAACATTAAAAAATCCTAGAAAATAATCCTCTTTATTTAAATTTACATCGTGTAAATATAGTGGTTTTTGCATATCAAATGGGATCTCTCCATCACTATCACAAGTAATATCCCACAAACTTGCTCTTCTGCTTGGTTTTTTATCCAAATGAGTTATTGGCATAATAGGAAACTCTTGATTTATTCCCCAATAATCAGGCAGAGATTGGAAAAGTGAGAAGTTTAGTAGATATTTTTCTTGAATATTTTTATCAAACTTTCTTAACTCTTCATAATCATCAACTTCAAGAAGTGAGATTGCTTTTTTAATAATTTGATGAGTTAAAACTTCTGCATTTGATCTATCTTGTAAATCAATATATCCTAAATCAAATAGAGTTAATAAAGACTCTAAGTGATCCATAGCATCGTGCATAAACTCATAAGCCTTTTTCTTTGTCATATCTTTTAAAAGATCATTTAACTCTTCTATTAAAGGTGGATTTTTCTCTTTTAATTTTAGATGAACAAGTTCATATTCAGCTGAAAACAGCTCTAAAACAGGAGCTATAAGAACAGTTGAAGCAGCACTTATAAATCTTCCTGATTCTGTAAATATATTTGGCTCTTCAACACCTTTTTGTTTTGCAATATCTTTTAGAGTAAACACAACATCACTTGCAAACTCATTTAAAGAGTAGAATCTTGATTGCTCATAAGCACTATATTCTACACTTAATCCTCCACCAATATTAATTGATGATAAGTTTTTAGCACCTAAATTTTTAAGCTCAGCATAAATATGACCTGACTCTCTTAAGGCTTTTTTTAAAGGCTTAATTGTATTCATAGCTGAACCTATATGGAAGTGAATCATTGTTAATAAATCTTCAAGATTATTATCTTGCAATAGCTCAAATGCTTCTAAAATCTCTGTTGATGTAAGACCAAACTTAGAGTCAATTCCTCCACTTTTTGCCCAAACACCACTTCCTCCACTATGAAGCCTAACTCTAATACCAACATTTGGAGCCTCCATTTTGCTCTCTTCTAAAACCTCTAAAATCATCTCAAGTTCATTTAAACCTTCAATAATTACAGTTATATCATGCCCCATACTTTTAGCTATGAAGCACAAATGAATCATCTCTTTATCTTTAAATCCATTTACTGTAATTGGACTTCCCATATTGTTGTAAGTCATTGCAATTATAAGTTCAGCTTTACTTCCAGCTTCTAAACCATAACCATATTTTTTACCAGCACTTACAAGTGGATGAACAAAGTTTGGAAGTTGATTCACTTTTAGAGGAAAAACTGCATTAAAGCTACCTTTGTAGTCATACTCTTTGATGCTTGAGTTAAAAGCATTAAATAGTGTTTTTATCTGCTTTTTTGTAATGTGAGGAAATCTCAATAGAAGTGGTCCTCTAAAGCCTCGTTTTCTAATATCTTTTGTGATAGATATTAAAGATGGATAGGGTTTGTAATTTACTTTTACAACTCCATCTTCAACAAAAAAGTTTCCATCTCCCCAAATGTCAATTCCATAATCAAATTTATTTTTCACTTATAAACTCCCTAATACTTACTGTTTTTTCTTCTTTTGTCTCTATATTTTTTATATAAATTGTATTGTTGTTCAACTCATTTTCACCAATAAGTGCAACAATATTGCAATTTAGTTTTTCTGCAATACCAAAGTGTTTTGCAAACCCTCTTGGTGTGTATTCAAGATAAGTTTTTGTTGTTTTTCTTTTTTGAATTGCTATTTCAAATGCTTTGTTTAAAGAAGTTTCATCTAAAACTCCAATATACAAAGAGTCTTGTTTTTGCTCTTTTACTTTTACAAGTTCAAGAAGTCTTTCAATTCCAATTGCAAAACCAATTCCAGCTGTACTTTTTCCACCAAGATACTCAACCAATCTATCATATCTTCCACCACCAGCAATTGCACTTTGAGCACCAATCTCATTGCTTACAAACTCAAATGCTGTTTTGTTGTAGTAATCAAGTCCACGAACCAAATTTGAATCTATTTCATAATCTACTTTATTAAAATCCAAAATCTCTTTTAGCTTTTCAAAATCACTATTACAAGAGCTACATAAACTATTTGTTATTTTTGGAGCATCTTTTAAAAGAGTTTGACACTTTTCGTTTTTACAATCTAATACTCTAATTGGATTTGTATCAACTCTTCTATTGCAATCTTCACACAACTCAGATTTAAAACTATTTAGATGATTTACTAGATTATTTTTATATTGTGGCATACACTCAAGGCAACCCAAAGAGTTTAGTTTTAAAGTAAATCCAATACCAAAATATTCAAGAATTTCACGAATAAGCATAATAATATTTGCATCTTCATAAACATTTGATATTCCAAAAACTTCACAACCAAATTGGTGAAACTCTCTTAATCTTCCTTTTTGTGGTCTTTCATATCTAAACATTGGTCCATAGTAGTACCACTTATAAGTTCCACCAGCACGATCAAGTTTTTTTTCAACAAAATGTCTTACAACTCCAGCTGTTCCTTCAGGTCTTAAACATACATCATTTTGCCCTTTGTCAATAAATTGATACATCTCTTTATTTACAATATCACTGCTTTCACCAACACTTCTTCTAAAAAGTGCTGTCTCTTCTAAAAGTGGAGTCTCTATATAAGAAAAACCATATTTTTGTGCGATTTTTGAGGCATTTTCTACAAAATATGTAAAAAGTTCACTATCACTTCCTACGATATCCTTCATTCCTCTTAAACTTTGAATTGTATTACTCATTTATAAAATCCTCAATTTTTTTTGCAATCTCATCTATATTTAAACTAGCATCTATAAAAATATGTTTAATATTTAGTTTCAAAATAACCTCTTTTAATCTAGCTTGAATTTCAAGCAAATAATCAACTCCTCTTTGTTCAATACTATCATTTGCTTTTTTTGATAATCTTGAAATTAACTCTTCACGACTTAACTCTAACAAAATAGCTTTTTGTGGCAAAATATTTTTTGTGGCAATTTTATTTAACTCTATTAACTCATCCATATCTTTTGTTAAAGCATAAGCAATTCCAGATATTAGTGATCTATCTGAAATAATTTTTTTATCCAAATTTGGAATAATCACATTTTTAGTATGCTCAGCTCTATCTGCTAAAAACAAAAACATCTCAGCAGTTTTACTAGAAGCTTCTCCGTTTAAAATTATCTCTCTTAACTTAGCTCCAAGCTTCGTTCCACCTGGCTCTTTTGTAAAAATAGCATCTTTAAATCTATTTTGTAAAATTTCAAGTTGAGTAGATTTACCAGCTGTATCAATACCCTCAAGAACTACATACATTCTAAAACCTCTTTTGGAACTAAGTGCTCAAATTTACCTTTAAATCTTATAATCTCTCTAACAATTGTTGAGCTTACAAAAGCGTGTTCTAGTGTTGGCATTAAATAAACAGTCTCTAAATTTTTGTTTAAAGATGAGTTTGCATAACCCATTTGTAACTCAAATTCAAAATCACTAACTGCTCTAAGCCCTCTAATAATTGTATTTATTTGCATCTCTTTTGCAAAATCTACAAGCAATGTATCAAACCCAACAACTTTTACATTTGGCATATCTTTGGTTACAGCTTTTACAAACTCAACTCTTTTTTCATGGCTAAACATAGGTTTTTTTAGTTCACTTTTTGCAACACTAATAATAACCTCTTCAAAAATATTACTAGCTCGTTTTATAATATCTAAATGCCCAATTGTAATTGGATCAAATGTACCACTATAAATAGCTTTTTTATAAGAGCCTGTATAGTTATATTCACTGTTTTGATTTTTCATATCTATTTCCATCTTTTATATAAGTTGTTATCTATTTTTAATAAATCCATATATTTGCCTATAATAAAATTTTCCATATCATTTAAGTTTTGTTGAGCACTATAATATCCCAAAATTGGTGGTGCTATAGTAACCCCAAGTTTTGAGAGTTTTAACATATTTTCTAGCATAATAGTGTTAAGAGGTAACTCTCTAGGAGCTATTATAATCTCTCTTTTCTCTTTTAACATAACTGTAAATGCTCTTGTAATTAAACTATCAGAAATTCCAACAGCACACTTTGCCAAAGTGTTTGAACTACAAGGTAAAATTATCATTTTATCAACTTTAAAAGAGCCAGAAGCCAAAGCAGCTCCTATATTTTTATCTTTAAATATAGTTATATTTTCTCTTTTTTCAAGCGACTCTTCAATTTTTTTACCATTTTCCATAGCAAATGCTTTTTTTGCAGATTTTGAAAATACAAGAAAAAGTTCAATCTCTTTTGGTAAAGAGTTAATAAATCGTAGTGCTAAGTTTACACCACTAGCCCCACTTATTGCAACTGTTAATCTCAAAAAAATCCTTAAAATTTATCTATTTATAAAAACTTTGATAATACCAAAAATATACTTTAAATTATATTTTACAATCATTTTTTGTATAAGCTTTAATTAATTATTTAACAGATAACATTTTGTATAAATTTAAATGGTTTAAACATATAACAAAAGGATTATATTATGACAAAATATTTTACATATATAAGAGAGAGTCAAGTTGAGGAAAATTATGCAAAAAATCAGAAAAAATCTATTGATGAATATGTTTTAAGAAAAAAAATCGAAGTTTATAAAGAGATTAAAATAGCTATAAATAGACCTCAAGAGGAGAGAAATCTTCTTAAACTTCTTGAAAATTGTGAAAAAAACTCAACACTTATTGTTGCAAATTTAAATGTTTTTGGAAGAACTATAAGTAGTATTTTAAAAATAGTTAAGTTTTTACTATCAAATAATATAAGAGTTATTGTAGTTGAGCAAAATTTAGATTTTATAGATGATAAAGATCCTTTGGCAAATATGGTTTTAAATGTTATTAATATTGCTATAAATTTAGAAAAAGAGCTTCAAAGTCTTAGAACAAAAGAGGCTTTAAATGCAAAAAAACTTGAAGGTATAGCTCTTGGAAAACCTGTTGGAACTATTCAAAAATCAAAATTTGATGAGCAAAGAGATAAAATTGAAGAGCTTTTAGCTATGGGATTAAGTGTACGAAAAATAGCAAAATTATTAGGTTATAACAATCATATTGGTTTAAATAACTATGTTAAAAAAAGAGATATTAGAGAGATTGCTTTGCAAAAAGAGATATAGCTTTATTGGGCTTTAAAAAAAATATTGTAAAATATTGAGTTAAAAATTATAAGGATAGATAAAATGAAAGTATTATTAATAAAAGATGTTAAAAGTTTAGGAAAAGCAGGTGAGATAAAAGAGGTAGCTGATGGATATGGTAAAAATTTTTTAATAGGAAAAGGATTAGCACTTCAAGCAACTAATGAGGTTATTGCAAGACATAAAGCTGAACAAAAAAGAGCAGAAGCTAAAGAGCAAGAAGAGATTGCAAAAGCAAAAGAGTTGGCTGAAAAATTAAATGCAACAAAACTTACAATTAGACATAAAGTTGGTGCAAATGACCAATTAATTGGAAGTATTACAAATAAAGAGATAAGTGAAGAGCTTGAAAAACAGTTCTCAATTATGATTGATAAAAAAAATATCTCAATTGATAATAAAATTAAACATATAGGTATTTTTGAAGTATCTTGTAAATTAGGGCATTCTATAAATGCAAGTCTGAAAATTGATGTTATAGCAGGTTAAGTTATGTTTCACGCAACAACGATTTTAGCCTACAAAGGTAAAAATAAAGCAGTAATTGGTGGAGATGGACAAGTATCCTTTGGAAATACGGTTTTAAAAGGAAATGCTACAAAGATTAGAACTTTGTATCAAGGAAAAATCCTAGCTGGTTTTGCAGGAAGCACTGCTGATGCTTTTAATCTTTTTGATATGTTTGAGTCTCATTTAGAGGCTTGTAAAGGTGATTTACTAAAATCAGTAATTGCATTTTCAAAAGAGTGGAGAAAAGATAAATACTTGCGAAGACTTGAAGCTATGATGATAGTTTTAAACAAAGAGAAAATATTTATTTTAAGTGGAAATGGTGATGTTGTTGAACCTGAAGATGGAGAGATTGCAAGTATAGGAAGTGGTGGAAATTTTGCAATATCTGCTGCTAGAGCACTAGCAAAACATTCACAACTTGATGAAGAAGAGTTAGTAAAAGAGTCACTTATGATTGCAGGAGAGCTTTGTATTTATACAAATCAAAATATAAAAATATTAAAGTTAGAGGATTAAATATATTATGGATATGACACCAAAGCAGATTGTTGAATATTTAGATGATTATATTATTGGGCAAAAAGATGCTAAAAAAACTATTGCATTAGCTTTAAGAAATAGATATAGAAGAATGAAACTAGATCCACAACTTCAAGAAGAGGTTATGCCAAAAAATATTCTTATGATTGGAAGTACAGGAGTTGGTAAGACTGAAATTGCTAGAAGAATGGCAAAAATGATGAGTCTTCCTTTTGTAAAAGTTGAAGCTAGTAAATACACAGAAGTTGGATTTGTAGGTCGTGATGTTGAGTCTATGATTAGAGATTTAGTTTATGAAGGAATTAATCTAGTAACTCGTGAGTACGAAGAGAAGATAAAAGATAAAATTGATGATGAGGTAACTAAAAAGATAATTGAGAAGTTAGTTCCTCCTCTTCCTGAAACAGCAAGCGATAGTGCAAAAGAGTCATTTATAAAAACTTACAATTTAATGGAAAAAAAACTTTTAAGTGGTGAGTTAGATGATAAAAAAATAGAGATAGAACTTCCTAAAAAAGCTCATGTAGAGATACTTGACTCAAATATTCCTTTTGATATGAGCTCTATGCAAGAGAGTCTTAATAAAATGCTTGGAAGTTTAAATAAAGAGAAAATCAAAAAAGAGGTAACTATAAAAGATGCCAAAATTCTTTTAAGAGGAGTTGCTAGTGAAGGACTACTTGATAGTGAAGCTATAAAAATAGAGGCCTTAAAAAGATGTGAAAATGGTGGAATTATATTTATTGATGAGATAGATAAAATAGCTAGTAGTAAAAAGAACAATGGACAAGATCCATCAAAAGAGGGTGTTCAAAGAGATTTACTTCCAATTGTTGAAGGAAGTAGTGTTCATACAAAATTTGGTCAAATAAAAACTGATCATATTTTATTTATTGCTGCTGGGGCTTTCCATGTATCAAAACCAAGTGATTTAATACCTGAACTTCAAGGAAGATTTCCACTAAGAGTTGAGTTAGAATCTTTAGATGAGGACTCTTTATATAAGATTTTAACAAATACAAAAAATTCACTTTTAAAGCAATATAAGGCACTTTTGGCTGTTGAAGATGTTGAGTTAGAGTTTAGTGATGATGCTATTAAAGCTTTTGCTAAATATAGTGTATTAGCAAATGAAAAAACTGAAGATATAGGTGCTAGAAGACTTCACACAGTAATTGAAAAAGTTATTGAAGATATATCTTTTGATGCTGATAGTAAAAAAGGTACAAAAGTTGTTGTAAATAGTAATTTAGTAGAGGAAAAATTAGAAAAAATTGTTGAAAATGAAGATTCTACAAGATATATTTTGTAGTTTAAATATATTTTGAATAGAATACATAATATTTAAAAAAAGGGGAGTTAATGAATATTGTTACTTTTTGTCAAGTTGATGAGACACTATTTAATCCAGAGTTTAATGTAGAGTATTTTCACTCAGGAAGTTCAAATAAAGCTGATATTGTTATTTTAGATATTGAAACAATATTTGAATATGAAGAGAATAAACATAATGTTTGCAATGAAAAGTATGTATCAATTGCAGTTTTAGATGATGATGAGGATTATGAAGCTTTTAAAAACTTTGGAATAGATGCTTGGATTAGATCAAGTGAAATTGCTCAAATAAACAATTTAATTGTTCAATTACAAGATAGATTCTTATCATAATAAAGGATAGAAAATTATTATAGATACTCATTGCCATCTTGACAACGAAGCTTATTTAAGTGATATAGATGGAGTTATAAAAAATGCACTGGAAGCTGGTGTTAAAGCCTTTTTAATTCCAGGTGCTGATTTTGAAACTCTTCCAAGAGCAATAGAACTTAGTGAAAAATATAAAGAGGTCTTTTTTGCTGTTGGAACTCACCCTTATGATATAGATAGTTATGATGAAAAAATTATTGAAAAATATGTAAATCATCCAAAATGTATTGCTATTGGAGAGTGTGGTTTAGATTATTATAGATTACCAGATGATGAGTTTGAAAAAGAAGAGAATATTAAAAGACAAAAAGAGGTATTTATATCTCAAATAGAGTTATCAAAAAAGTATCAAAAACCTTTAATTATTCATATTAGAGAAGCTTCAAATGATTCAAGATTGATTTTGGAAAAATATGCATCAAGTGAACTTGGTGGTGTTTTACACTGTTTTAATGCAAGTGCTCATCTTCTTCCTTTGGCAAATATGAATTTCTATTTTGGAATAGGTGGAGTGATAACCTTTAAAAATGCAAAAAAATTAGTTGAGATTTTACCTTTGATTCCACAAGATAAATTAATAATTGAAACAGATGCTCCATATTTAACACCACATCCGCATAGAGGTGTTAGAAATGAGCCATATTATACTACTTATATTGTAAAAAAGATGGCTGAACTTTTAAATTTAGATGAAAATTATATAGAAGATCTTACAACAAAAAATGCAAAAAAACTATTTAAAGAGTTTAGCAGTATAAATTAGATAAAATCTCTCGTTTTTAAAAAAGGAGAGATTTTGCATCTTTTTAAAACATATAAAATAACAATAATTTTAACAATATTTATAATAATATTTTTTAGCTCTTGTAGTAGCGTAAGAAGTGTAAATAGTGATTACACAAAAAAATCATCTACAAAAAATATAAATAATAGTGAAGCTGTACAAAGAGCAACAATGCGTCCTTATGTAGTTATGGGCGTAAGATATCATCCAGCAGTTCCAAGAATGAATGAAAAACATACAGGCGTTGCATCTTGGTATGGACCCGATTTTCATGCTAAAAAGACTTCAAATGGTGAAATTTATAATATGTATGCAATGACAGCAGCTCATAAAACTTTTCCTATGAATACAATTGTAAAAGTAGAAAATTTAGAAAATGGAAAAAGTACAATAGTAAGAATAAATGATAGAGGACCTTTTGTAAAAGATAGAATAATTGATTTATCAAATAAAGCTGCTCATGATATTGATATGGTTAAAAAAGGAACAGCTAAAGTTAGACTTACAGTTTTAGGTTTTAATGGAAGAATTGGAGATACAAATGCTCCAAATCCTGATTTTAGTGTAGGTTATGTTCCTCCTTCAAAACCAGCGGTTGATTATGTTGAACCAAATAATAAAGTAAATAAAGTAGCTCAAAATGGTAAAGTATCACTTCAAGTTGGTGCGTTTAGTTTAGAAGATGGTGCTATTTTTACAAAAAATGAGTACAAAAAAAGATTTTCAAATAGAAATATAGATTATGTAGAGAGCGATGGAATTTATAGAGTTTATATAAAAGGTTTTAAATCAAGAGTTGAAGCAGAAAATTTTAAAAATCAAAATGGCTTAAATAGTGCAGTTATAAGAGAGTAAGGAGATAAAATGGTAGAGATAAAAAGAGATACAAAAGAGACACAAATAGAGTGTAGTTTAACTTTAGATGGTTGTGGAAAATTTTCTATAAATACAGGTGTTGGTTTTTTTGACCATATGCTTGAAGCTTTAAGTAAACATAGTGGGATTGATATAAATTTAGAGTGTAAAGGTGATTTACATATTGATTCTCACCATACAGTTGAAGATTGTGGAATAGTCTTAGGACAAGCTTTGAAAAAAGCAATTTTCCCTATACAAGCAGTTGAGAGATATGGAAATGCAACAGTTGTTATGGATGAAGCAGCAACTACATGTGCTTTGGATTTATCAAATAGACCTTTTTTGGTTTATGAAGTAAATATAAGTGGAAAAGTTGGAGAGTTTGATGTTGAGTTAGTAGAGGAGTTTTTCCATGCTTTAAGTGGAAATGCTGGAATTACTCTTCATTTAATACAAGACAGAGGAAGAAATAAACACCATATTATTGAAGCAACATTTAAATCTTTTGCAGTTGCATTAAGACGAGCTTTAGTAAAAAATGAAAAACTTGGAATTCCTAGCACAAAAGGTGTTTTATGATAGAACTTTTGGTTTTTGATGTTGATGGAACTTTAACAAATGGTGATATAACATATTCAAGTAGCCTTGAAGAGTTTAAAACATTTAATGTAAATGATGGTTTTGCAATAGTTTTTTGGACAAAACATTTAGGAAAAAAAGCTGCAATTATTACAGGACGAGAGTCAAAGATTGTTGAGTATAGAGCAAATGAGTTAAAAATAGAGTATCTATACCAAAATGTAAAAGATAAATTAGAAGTTCTTGATGAGATATTAAAAAAAGAGAATTTAAACTACAATCAAGTTGCTGCTATTGGTGATGATTTAAATGATTTAAAGATGTTAAAAAAAGCTGGTTTATCTTTTGCCCCACAAAATGCACATGAGCTTGTAAAAGATAGTGTAAATGTAGTTTGCAAAAAAAGTGGTGGAAGTGGAGCAGCAAGAGAGATGATTGAGTATATTTTAAAAGAGGAGAATCTTGAAGAGGAGTTTTTAAATTTATGGCTTTAAAACTCTTCTTCTTTATATCACTAATTTTAAGTTTGTTATTTTACTACTTACCTATAGAGAGTTCTGTAAGTGGTAATGAAAAAGAGAATAGACCAATTTTTATTTTTGAAAATCCAGTAATGTACACTTTAGATGAGATGGGAGTTAGTAAAAAGATTATTTCAACACAAGCTGTTAGATATAAAAATAAAGATGAGATATATTTTGCAAATATTGAGATATTTAATAAAGATAGTAAAAAAAATTATTATAAAGATAGTTTAAAAGCAGAGTTTATAGAGAAAAAAGGTGAGAAGTATTATTTAGCAAATAGTGTAAAGTTTAAAAGAGATAATTTTATAGAGTTTAATACAGATGAGTTATACTTTGATAATATTAAAAAGATAGCAAGAAATAAAGCTCCTTTTAATGCACTTTATTATGAAAATTTTTATAGTGGAACAAATTTATATTTTGATATTAATAAAAACTATATAAAATCACGAAGAACACAATTTATAATTGAAAAAAATTAGGAGTTTATAGATGAGAATTTTTTTAATATTAATTTTAGCAATCTCAACTTTAATAGCAAAAAATGAAAAACTAACAATTGATGCAGTATATTTTCAGGCAGAAGATAGTAGAAATGTAGCAACTTTTGAAATAAATGTAAAAATACAAATGGGTGAAGATAGATTAAATGCACAAAAACTTGAGCTATTTTTTGAAATTGATAAAGATACAAATAAAAAAGTCGTTTCAAAATATGAAGCAACAAAAAAGGCTGATTTTGAGATATATTCAAATGGAAAGCTTTATAAAGGTAGTGGCGATAAAATTATTTATGAACCAAAAAAAGATGAATATAATATTATAGGAAATGCTTTTTTACATGAAGTAAACGAAGATAGAAAAGTATATGGAGATCATATTTATATAAACCAATTAAATGGTGAAGCTAGAGTAAAAGGTAATGAAAAAAAACCTGTTAGATTTATACTAAATATTGATAATAAAGAAAAACAAAAGGAAGAGTAGTATGAATTTAATAGATGCAAAATTTTTGCAATCAGCACAAAGCTTAAATGATTCACCCCCACCATCAGTTGCAGAGGTTGCATTTTTAGGAAGATCAAATGTAGGTAAATCTTCAATTTTAAACTCACTTACAAATCAAAGAAATCTTGCAAAATCATCATCAACTCCAGGTAAGACTCAACTTATAAACTATTTTGAGATTAAATTTAAAACAATAAGTGAAGAGACACCTTATGTTTATGCTAGATTTGTAGATTTGCCAGGTTTTGGTTATGCAAAAGTAGCAAAGAGTTTAAAAGCTGCTTGGAATAGAAATTTAACTGAATATTTAGAACAAAGACCAAATCTTCAAATATTTGTACACTTAATAGATTCAAGGCATCCAAATCTTGAGATTGATAAAAATGTTGATGAGTTTTTAAAAAGTATTAAAAGAGGTGATCAAATTATTATAAATGCTTTTACAAAAATAGATAAGTTAAATAGTAGTGAATTGGGAATTTTAAAAAGAGATAATCCTGATGGAATATTTTTATCTAATTTAAAGAAAAAAGGTATAATTGATCTTCAAAATAAAATTACGGAGTATCTGTTTGGAAATTAGATTTTATAAACCAACGGTTCTTGATATACCAAAAATGCAAGAGCTTGTAAAAGAAGAGGTTGAAAAGGGAATTATCCTATTTCGTTCAAGCGATGAGATGGCAACTACTATAAGATCATATATTGTAGTTGAGGTTGATGGTAAAATGGCAGGTTTTACAGCAACTCACATTCATTCACCAAGAATGGCAGAAGTTAGAAGTTTAATAGTAAGCAAGGATTTCAGAGGTCTTGGTCTTGGTAAAAAACTTGTAGAAAAGTGTGTTGAAGAGGCTAAATTTTATGGAATACAACAGGTTTTATCTTTAACATATGAGAAAGATTTCTTTTTAGGTTGTGGATTTAAAGAGATAAGTAAAGAGGATATTCCTGAACAAAAAGTTTGGGCTGATTGCATAAAATGTAAATTATTTCCTATATGTAATGAAATAGCAATGGTAAAAGATACATAAAAATTATTCAATATATTGCTTAAAACTAACTTACTATATCTATTAAACTTGAGTTTTCTTCCTTTTTAAAAGGAAGTAAATTTCAATAATTTCTTTCAAAAGCCCCATAAGTATTGACTCTTAATCAAAAATAAGTTATAATCCGCGTCCACTTAATGTGGTTAGAACCATTTTTTGGTATCTAACGAGTTCTTTAAAGGAAAAAAATATATGGAAAAAATCAGATTAAAGCTTAAAGCTTACGATCATAGAGTTTTAGACAGAAGTGTTGCTTCAATAGTTGAAGCTGTTAAAAGAACTGGTGCTGATTTAAGAGGTCCAATCCCTCTTCCTACAAAAATCAGAAGATATACAGTTATCAAAGGTCCTCACGTAAACAAAGACTCAAGAGAGCAATTTGAGATTAGAGTTCACACAAGAATTATAGACATTATCTCTGCAACTGCAGATACTGTTGATTCTTTAATGAAACTAGATTTAGCTCCTGAAGTGGATGTTGAAGTAAGATCAATGGGTCAAGAATAAGAAGAAAGGGTAATACAAGATGGAATTTATAGTTCAAAAAATCGGTATGAGTAGAACAGTTTCTGTTCCAAGTACTGCTGTTACACTTTTAAAAGTTCTTGATGCGAAAGTATGTCAAGTTACTGATGGTGTAGCACTAGTATCTTATAGCAATGGTAAAAAATTTAACAAAGCTATTGAGGGGCAACAAAAAAAATATAAACTTTCAAAAGAGTTTAATAGATTTGTAACTCTAAATGTAGCAAACAGTGAAGCTGGAGATTTAGATGTTTCTGGTTTAGGTGAAGCTAAAGTTGTAAAAACTACTTTTAGAACAAAAGGTAGAGGATTCACTGGGGTTGTTAAAAGATGGAATTTTGCTGGTGGAAGAAATGCTCACGGGCATAGAATGGGTAAAAGAACAGGTTCAATTGGTAACTGTGAGTTCCCAGGAAGAGTTCAACCAGGTAAAAAAATGCCAGGACAATACGGAAATACAAATGTATCTGTAAAAAATGAAGTTCTATCATTTGATCAAGAGTCTGGAATCTTAGTTGTAAAAGGTTCAGTTTCTGGTGCAAATGGAACATTAGGTAAAGTAAAGGTTGCTAAATGAGTAAGGCAATAGTATTAAATACAAAATTTGAAAATAGTGGTGAAGTAGTTTTACCAGCTAGTTACGAAGAGATAAATAGACATAACTTATATTTATATGTTAAATCATATTTATCAGCTTTAAGATCAAACACAGCAGCAGCTAAAACAAGAGCTCAAGTAAGCGGTGGTGGTAAAAAACCTAAAGCTCAAAAAGGTTCTGGAGCAGCTAGATGGGGTTCTAAAAGATCACCTCTGTTTGTTGGTGGTGGTGTTATATTTGGTCCTACAAAAAGAAACTATGAGCAAAAAGTAAATAAAAAACAAAAAGCTTTAGCACTTAAATATGCTTTAAATGCACAAGCAAACAATGGTTCACTTTTTGTTGTTGATTCAATTAATCTTGAGTCAGGTAAAACTAAAGATGCGGTTGCAGTTTTAAGTAAATTAAATAAAAGAGATACATTAATTGTTGTTGATTCAATTGATGAGAAAACTTATTTAGCATTTAGAAATCTTAAAAACTGTTATATGATTGAAAAGCAAGAAGTAAATGCTTATTTACTTGCAGTATATCACTCTGTACTAATTGAAAAATCAGTACTAGAAGCATTAACAAAAGAGGCTTAAGATGGCAGATATTACAGATATTAAATCAATTTTATATACAGAAAAAACAATTGAGCTTCAAGAAAATGGTGTTATTGTTGTTCAAACAAGTCCAAGAATGACAAAAACTAGTTTAAAAGAGGTGTTTAAAGAGTATTTTGGAGTAACTCCAACAAAAATTAACTCTTTAAGACAAGATGGTAAAGTTAAAAGATTTAGAGGAAAACTTGGAAAAAGAGTTGACTTTAAAAAATTCTATGTAACGCTACCTGAGGGCGCAGCTATTGCGAACCTATCAGCATAAGGAGTAAATAATGTCAATTAAAAAATTTAGACCAATCACTCCTGCTAGAAGATTTATGTCAGTTATTGAGAGTTCTGATATTACTTCAAAACCAACAGTAAAATCTTTACTTGTAAGAGTAAAAGCAAATGCTGGTAGAAATAATAATGGAAGAATTACATCAAGACACAAAGAAGCAGGTGCAAAAAAACTTTATAGAATTATTGATTTCAAAAGAGATAAATTTGGAATTGAAGGTACAATTGCTACTGTTGAGTATGACCCATACAGAAACTGCAGAATCTGCTTAGTTTCTTATGTTGATGGAGATAAAAGATATATTATTCAACCTTCAGGTATGAAAGTTGGAGATAAAGTACAATCTGCTATTTCTGGACTTGATATTTTACCAGGTAATGCAATGCAATTAGCAAGTATTCCTGTTGGAACAATGGTTCATAATATTGAGTTAAAACCTGGAAAAGGTGCACAATTTGCTAGATCTGCTGGTGGATATGCACAAATTATGGGAAGAGAAGATAAATATGTTATCTTAAGATTACCATCAGGTGAGATGAGAAAAATCCTTGGAGTTTGTATGGCTACAATTGGTGTAGTTGGAAACGAGGATTATATAAATATGGTTGTTGGTAAAGCTGGAAGAAATAGACACCTTGGAATTAGACCTCAAACAAGAGGATCTGCAATGAACCCTATTGATCACCCACACGGTGGAGGGGAAGGTAAAACTAACTCTGGAAGACACCCTGTTACTCCATGGGGTATGCCAACTAAAGGTTATAAAACTAGAAAGAAAAAAGCTAGTGATAAACTAATCATTTCAAGAAGAAAGAAGTAAGGGTTTAAGATGGCAAGATCAGTAAAAAAAGGACCTTTTGTAGATTCACACTTAATGAAAAAAGTAGTGGCTGCTAATAGTTCAAAAGATAAAAAACCAATTAAAACATGGTCAAGAAGATCAACAATTCTTCCAGATATGATTGGTATAACATTTAATGTACATAATGGTAGAAACTTTGTTCCTGTAAATATTACAGAGAACCATGTTGGATATAAATTAGGTGAGTTTGCACCAACTAGAACATTCAAGGGCCATAAAGGTTCTGTTCAAAGAAAGGCATAATAATGGCAAGAGCAATATTAAAATTTATTAGAGTTTCTCCTATTAAAGCTAGATTAATTGCAAAAGAAGTTCAAGGTATGAATGCAGAGTATGCTATTGCATCTTTACAATTTACACCAAACAAAGCAGCTGCAATTATTAAAAAAGTTATAGCTTCAGCTGTTGCAAACTCTGGTTTAGATCCAGTAGATGCAGTTATTACAAGTGCTAGAGTAGATAAAGGACCAGTTCTTAAAAGATTTACTCCAAGAGCAAGAGGTTCAGCTTCTCCAAAGCATAAACCAACAGCACATATCATGATTGAAGTAGCAGCATCTACAAAAGGAGACAAGTAATGGGTCAAAAAGTTAATCCAATAGGTTTAAGATTAGGAATTAATAGAAACTGGGAATCAAGATGGTTTCCAAAATTTGAAACAATGCCTGCAAATGTAGCAGAAGATGACAAAATTAGAAAATTTGTTAAAAAAGAGTTATATTATGCTGGAATTGCTCAAACAGTTATTGAAAGAACTGCAAAAAAAGTAAGAGTTACAGTTGTTGCTGCAAGACCTGGAATTATCATTGGTAAAAAAGGTGCAGATGTTGAGAAATTAAAAGATTCTTTATCAAAACTTGTTGGTAAAGAGATTGCAGTTAATATTAAAGAGGAAAGAAAACCTCAAATTTCTGCTCTTTTATCAGCTGAAAATGTTGCTCAACAGTTAGAAAGAAGGGTTGCATTTAGAAGAGCTATGAAAAGAGTTATGCAAAATGCACTAAAAAGTGGAGCAAAAGGTATTAAAGTATCTGTTTCTGGAAGACTTGGTGGAGCTGAAATGGCAAGAACTGAGTGGTATTTAGAAGGAAGAGTTCCATTACATACTTTAAGAGCAAGAATTGATTATGGTTTTGCTGAAGCTCATACAGCTTATGGTTGTATTGGTATTAAAGTTTGGATATTCAAAGGTGAAGTTCTTGCAAAAGGAATTCCAGCTGAGAAATCTGAATCAACTGAGTCTAAACCAAAAAGAAGACCAGCAAAGAAAAGAGGTAAATAATTATGTTAATGCCTAAAAGAACAAAATTTAGAAAAATGATGAAAGGAAGAAATCGAGGTGAAGCTCACAGAGGTAACTCTTTAGCTTACGGAGATTTTGGAATTAAAGCAGTTGAACACGGAAGAGTAGATTCAAGACAAATCGAAGCTTCTAGGGTTGCAATGACAAGAAAAGTAAAAAGACAAGCAAAAGTATGGATTATGGTGTTCCCTGACAAACCACTTACTGCAAAACCATTAGAAACAAGAATGGGTAAAGGTAAAGGTTCAGTTGATAAATGGGTAATGAATATTAAGCCAGGAAGAGTATGTTTTGAAATGGCTGGAGTAGATGAAGATTTAGCAAGAGAAGCTTTAGCTTTAGCTATGCATAAACTACCATTTAAAACTAAATTTGTAACAAGAGATAGCGAAAATGAACTATACTGATATTAAAGATAAAAGCTTGAGCGAATTACAAGCGTTATTAAAAGAGAAAAAGGTGCTTCTTTTTGAATTAAAAGCTAAGCTAAAAACTATGCAGTTAACAAATACATCTGAGTTAAGAGTAGCAAAAAAAGATATTGCTAGAATTCAGACTGCTATTACAGCTGTTAAAGCTAACTAAGGATCTAGTATGTCACATAAAAGAGAGATTCAAGGTGTAGTAGTAAAAAGATCAGGAGATAAAACAGCTTCTGTTTTAGTAACTAGATCTGTTTTACACCCAAAATATCACAAAACTGTTAAAAGATTTAAAAAATATTTAATTCATGATGAAAAAAATGAGTTAAATGAAGGTGATACTGTTATTGCAGTTGAGTGTAGACCGTTGTCAAAAACTAAATCTTTTAGACTTAAGACAATAGTTGCTACAGGAGTTAAATAATGATTCAAAGTTTTACAAGATTAAATGTAGCTGATAATACTGGTGCTAAAGAGATTATGTGTATCAAAGTTTTAGGTGGTTCTAAAAGAAGATATGCAACTGTTGGAGATGTAATTGTAGCTTCTGTTAAGAAAGCTCTACCAACTGGAAGAATCAAAAAAGGTCAAGTAGTAAAAGCGGTAATTGTACGAACTCACAAAGAGGTACAAAGAGAGAATGGTTCATTAATTAGATTTGATGATAATGCAGCTGTTATTTTAGATGCTAAAAGAGAGCCTATTGGAACAAGAATTTTTGGACCAGTTGCCAGAGAAGTTAGATATTCAGGATTTATGAAAATCGTTTCACTTGCACCGGAGGTATTATAATGGCTATTAAATTAAAAATTAAAAAAGGTGATATGGTTAAAATCATCGCTGGTGATGATAAAGGTAAAACTGGAGAAGTTTTACAAGTATTACCAAAAAAGAACAAAGTAATTGTTAAAGATTGCAAAGTTGCTAAAAAAACTGTTAAACCAGACCAAGAGAAAAATCCAGATGGTGGATTTATAAATAAAGAGATGCCAATTGATATTTCAAATGTGGCAAAAGTGGAAGGGTAAAATATGGCATCAAGATTATTAGAAAAATATAAAGCTGAGATTAAACCAGTTCTTGAAACAGAGTTTGCTAAAAACAAAACTTTAACAGCTAAAGTTGAGAAAGTTGTTATCTCTGTTGGTGCTGGTGAAGCTATGAAAGATACTAAATTAATCCAAAATATTCAAGATACAATCTCTTTAATTGCTGGACAAAGAGCGGTTAAAGTTATTGCTAAAAAATCTGTTGCTGGATTTAAAGTAAGAGAAGGAATGCCTGTTGGAGTTAAAGTAACATTAAGAGGTGAAAATATGTATCACTTCTTAGATAAGCTTTGTAATATTGCATTACCAAGAGTAAAAGATTTCAGAGGTGTAAATAAAAATGGATTTGATGGAAGAGGAAACTTTAACTTTGGACTTGATGAACAATTGATGTTCCCAGAAGTAGTTTATGATAACATCATTAAAACACATGGAATGAATATCTCTATTGCTACAACTGCAACTTCTGATGCAGAAGCTTATAGACTATTAGAGTTAATTGGAATTCCATTTACTAAAGGAAGAGCGTAATGGCAAAAAAATCTATGATCGCTAAACAAAAAAGAACACCTAAGTTTGCTGTAAGAGCATACACAAGATGTTCTGTTTGTGGAAGACCTCACTCAGTTTATAAAGATTTTGGTCTATGTAGAGTTTGTTTAAGAAAAATGGCTAACGAAGGTTTATTACCTGGTGTTAGAAAAGCTAGTTGGTAGGAGAAAAAAGCTATGATGAATGATTTAATCGCAGATGCTTTAACTAGAATTAGAAATGCTTCTATGAGAAGATTAGAAGTTACAACACTATTACACTCTAACACAGTTGCTGGTGTAGTAAATGTACTTTTACAAAAAGAGTATATTTCTGGTTTTAAAGTTATTGATGGACAAAATAATAAAAAGACAATTCAAGTTGAATTAAAATATGATGATAAAGAGAAATCAGCAATTAACGAAATTGTAAGAGTTTCAAAACCAGGAAGAAGAGTTTATAAACCAGCTTCAGAAATTAAAAATTTCAAAAACGGATACGGTACTATTATCCTTTCAACAAACAAAGGTATCATTGCTAACGATGAAGCATATGCTGCTAATGTTGGTGGTGAAGTACTTTGTACTGTTTGGTAGGAGGGTGTAATGTCTAGAATTGGTAAAAAACCTATCGCAATTCCTGCTGGAATTGAAGTAACAATAGATGGAACACTTATTAGTGTTAAAAAAGGAAACAATGTTTCAACAGTTGAAACTCATGGAAGAGTTTATGCAAAAATTGAAGATAATCAAGTAGTTCTTTCAAAAGTTGGTGAGACAAAAGAATCAGCAGCTTTCTGGGGAACTTATAGAGCATTAACTGCAAATGCAATTAATGGTCTTCATGAAGGATTTACTAAAACTTTAGAAATCAATGGAGTTGGATATAAAGCAGCTGTAAAAGGTAATGTTTTAGAGTTAATTTTAGGTTATTCTCATCCAATTAATTTTGAAATTGCTAAAGGTTTAGATATCTCTGTTGAGAAAAATATCATTACTGTTAAAGGTGCAGATAAACAACAAGTTGGTCAAGCTGCTGCAATTATTAGAGGCTTTAGAAAACCAGAACCATACAAAGGTAAAGGTGTTAAGTATACTGATGAAAGAATCATCAGAAAAGCTGGAAAAACGGCTAAGAAGTAAGGTGTAACTATGAGTAGAGAAAAAGATTTAGCAAAAAAAATTGCTTTAAGAATTAAAAGAAAAAAGAGAGTTAGAGCTACTATTTCTGGTACAGCAGATAAACCAAGAGTATCGATTTTTAAATCTAACAAATACATTAGTGCACAAGCTATAAATGATGTTGAAGGTAGAACTTTAGCAGCAATTAGCTCTCAAGCTATGGGTTTAAGTGGAAATAAAGAGAATGCTTCTAAAGTTGCAGCTGAGTTTGCTTCTAAATTAAAAGCAGCTGGTATAGAAGCTGTTGTTTATGATAGAAACGGGTATCTTTATCATGGTGTTGTTGCAGCATTTGCTGACGCATTAAGAGAAAATGGTATTAAATTATAAGGATTAATGATGGCAGTAAATAGAGAAGAATTTCAAGAAGCAATCGTTAAAATCGGAAGAGTAACAAAAGTTGTAAAAGGTGGAAGAAGATTCAGATTTACAGCTTTAGTTGTTGTTGGAGATAAAAACGGTACAGTTGGGTTTGGAACAGGAAAAGCAAAAGAGGTTCCAGATGCAATTAAAAAAGCTTTAGATGATGCATTTAAAAGCTTAGTTACGGTTTCTATTAAAGGAACTACAATAGCACATGATATTGAACACAAGTATAATGCAAGTAAAATATTATTAAGACCAGCTTCTGAGGGAACTGGGTTAATCGCTGGAGGAGCTGCAAGACCTGTTCTTGAGCTTGCTGGATTAAAAGATATTATTGCAAAATCTTTAGGTTCAAATAATCCAAATAACCTTGTACAAGCTACTGTTGAAGCATTATCAAGAATAAAAGGATAAGAATATGTTATTAGAAAATTTAAAACCTGCTTGTGGTAGCACAAAAGCGGCTAAAAGAAAAGGTAGAGGACAAGGAAGCGGTAACGGTAAAACTGCTGGTAAAGGTAACAAAGGTCAAAAAGCTAGATCTGGTTACAATGTAAAAAGAGGTTTTGAAGGTGGTCAACAACCACTTTCAAGAAGACTTCCAAAAGTAGGATTTACTTCAAGAGTAGTTAAACCTTATTCATTAAATGTAGATAAAATAACTGCAGTTGCTGAATTACCAGAGATTACACTTGAAACTATTAAAAGTGTATATAAATTATCAAGAACTGTTGAAAAAGTAAAACTTATTGGTTCAACAGCTAAAAATTTAAGTGCAAAAATAAAAGACGAAAACGTTACAACTACTGGAAATTAATTATGAGTAAAGATCTAGTAAATAAGATTCTTATTACATTAGGCTTTATTTTTCTTTACAGATTACTGGCATACGTGCCAGTACCTGGAGTTAATATTGATGTAGTTAAAGAGTTCTTTGATTCAAATGCAGATAATGCATTAGGATTAGTTAATATGTTTAGTGGTAATGCAGTTGAGAGATTGAGTATTATTTCACTAGGAATTATGCCTTACATTACAGCTTCTATTATTATGGAGCTTCTAGCAGCAACTTTTCCATCGCTTGGAAAACTTAAAAAAGAGCGAGATGGAATGCAAAAATATATGCAAATCATTAGATATACAACTATTGTTATTACTTTAATACAATCAATTGGAGTATCAATTGGATTAAACTCTTTAACTGGTCAAAACGGTCAAACAGCAATATCTATTGATATGAATACATTTATAGCAGTTTCAGCTATTTCAATGTTAACTGGAACAATGCTTCTAATGTGGATTGGAGAGCAAATAACTCAAAGAGGTATTGGAAATGGTATATCACTGATTATCTTTGCAGGTATAGTTTCTGCAATTCCAAGTGCTATTGGTGGAACAGTTGAGTTAGTAAACAACGGTCAAATGAGTATTTTAACTGTTATTGGTATTTTACTTGTAATTTTAGCAACAGTTGGAGCTATTATTTATGTTGAACTAGGAGAGAGAAGAGTTCCTGTTTCATACTCAAGAAAAGTAGTTATGCAAAATCAGAATAAAAGAATAATGAACTATATTCCAATTAAAGTAAATTTAAGTGGAGTTATTCCAGCAATTTTTGCAAGTGCGATTTTAATGTTCCCAGCAACTGTATTACAGGGTTCACAAAATCCTTATTTAGTGACAATTGCTGATTATTTAAATCCTAGTTCTTATACTTTTAACCTATTTATGTTTTTATTTGTAGTTTTCTTTGCATTCTTTTATGCATCAATTACATTTAATGCAAAAGATATTAGTGAAAATTTAAAAAGACAAGGTGGATTCATTCCTGGAATTAGACCAGGAGAGGGAACAGCTGGTTATTTAAATGATGTAGCTGGTAGATTAACATTTTGGGGAGCTATTTATCTTGGATTAATTTCAACACTTCCTTGGTTAGTTGTAAAAGCTATGGGAGTACCATTTTATTTTGGTGGTGTTTCAGTTTTAATCGTAGTTCAGGTTGCTATTGATACTATGAGAAAAATAGAGGCTCAACAATACTCAAATAAATATCAAACTCTAAGTGCGGTTGGACTATAAAAATGTCTATCGCTCTTAGAAAACCAAATGAGATTGAAAAACTTTATATTGCAAATCAAGCAGTTGCTAAAACATTAAAATATCTTGAAGAGAATGTAAAAGCAGGTATGACTTTAAAAGAGGTTGATGCTATGGGCGAAAAAGTAATTAAAAGCCTAGGAGCAAGAGCTGCTTTTAAAGGACTTTATGGATTTCCAAATGCAGTTTGTACTTCATTAAATGAGGTTATAATTCATGGAATTCCATCTGATACTGTTTTAAAAGAGGGAGATATTTTAGGTCTTGATATTGGAACAGAAGTTGATGGTTGGTATGGTGATAGTGCAATTACTATGCCAATTGGAAAGATTTCAAAAGAAGATGAGAAATTAATTGCTTGTGCTAAAGATGCTTTATATTATGCAATTGAAATTATTGAAGAGGGCATGAGATTTAAAGAACTATCAAAAGCAATAGAAGATTTTATAGTTGCTAGAGGATTTGTTCCATTGATTCGATTTTGTGGACACGGAATTGGAAGAAAACCACATGAAGATCCTGAAATTCCTAATTACTTGGAACACGGAAATGCAAAATCTGGACCAAAAATAAAAAATGGTATGGTTTTTTGTATTGAACCTATGATTTGTCAGAAAGATAGAAATCCAGTTATTTTAGATAATGGTTGGGATGTTGTATCTGCTGATGGTTTAAGAGGTAGCCATTATGAGCATACAGTTGCTGTTGTTGATGGACGAGCAGTTATTTTAAGTAAGATAGAAGATTAAAGGAAAAATGTGGCAAAAGATGATGTAATCGTAATTGATGGAAAAGTTATAGAGGCTTTACCAAATGCAATGTTTAGAGTACAGTTAGATAATGGACATATAGTTTTGTGTCATATCTCAGGAAAGATGAGAATGCACTATATAAAAATATTACCAAATGATACTGTAACAGTAGAAATTACGCCTTATTCACTTGATAAAGGCAGAATAGTACATAGAAAAAAATAGTTAAATGAAGCTTTAATGCTTCATTTAATACTTCAATCAACACTAAAGTAAATTTTTAGTAAAATCCCATATGACAAAAACAAAAAAAGCAGAAATTTTAAGATATTTACACAGTTTAAAACTTTTTGGGTTTAATTATGCTCAGGATATAGTTTTACAAAAGAGTTCATCTTGTGATTCTACTCTTTCTTCTGATATTAATGAACTTAAAGCAAGAGTTGAGAATTGTCATTTATGTGAACTTTCAAAAAGTAGAAAAAATCCTCTTTTTTCGTATGGAAATTTAAATAGTAAAATAGTTTTTATTTGTGATGAACCAACAAAAAGTGAAGATGAGCTAGGTTCATTTTATTCAGGTATTAGTGGTGATATGTTACTTAATATGATAGAAAAAGTTTTAAAACTAAAAAAAGAGGATGTCTATATTACTACATTGGTAAAATGTAGAGGAAGAAGTGAAGCTACTATTGAAAATTTTGATAGTTGTAGTTGTTACTTATTTAGGCAATTAGATATTGTAAAACCAAAAATTATTGTTGCTTTTGGAGAGAGAGTTTTTAGTTATTTATTAAAAGATGGTGAAGATTTTTCTCAAAAAAGAGGAGAAATTTTAAATTTTAATAAATCTTTATTCATAGGAACTTATTCAACAACTTTTTTATTAAAGAATCCATCTTTTAAAAAAGAGGCATTTGAAGATTTATTAAAAATTAAAAAATTGTATGAGGAGATAAATTGAAGTATTTAATTAATATTTTATTTGTAGCATTTTTATTTGTAGGGTGTTATCAAAAACAAGTTGTAGATTTAAAAACAGAAGATACTCCAATAGAGATTAAAGATTCAAATATTGAGATAATTAAACCAATTGATTCAATAATACAAGAGGAGATAATTGATCCTTTTGAAAAAAAAGATAGCTCTTATTACTTTAATCCAAAAAATAACAAAATAAATGTAGCACTTATCTATCCATCACAATTAGTTGGCAGATATGCTAAGAGCTCTATAAATACTATTTTGGGATATCTAAATTTTATAGATGAAAAATATAATCTTATAGCTATAGATACTCTTGATGAGAGTTTAGAAAATATGCAAAGAGTTATGGATGAGCTAGAAGATTTAGAGATTAAAAATGTAGTAGCTCTATTTACACCTGAGAGTGTAAATAATTTAAAAGAGATTAAAATTGATAACTTTAAAATATATTTTCCTTTAATTGAGAAAAAAGAGTATGTTTTAGGTGATGAAAATTTAGTTTTAAGTGAAAATACTGTTTTTGGTGCAATATCTTATAGTGAACAGTTGAAAAAGCTAAGTCAATATAGTGATTCAGATAATGTACTTTTTTATCTAGATACTTATTTAGGAAATAAATTAAAACATAGTTATGATGAGTTAAATATAACTACATCTATTCAAAAAGATATAAAAAGAACAGATACAAACTTTAAAAATATTGTAAAAGATGATAGATTAAATGATAGTTTTATATTTTTAAACTTGGATATTGTAAAGAGCTCTTTAATACTCTCTCAACTTAGAGCAAATGAGATAGATCCAAAAATTATATTTGCAACGCAAGTTTTATATGATCCAATTTTAATGACTCTAACTCAAGATAAAGATAGAGAGAGACTTTTAATAGCAAACTCTATAGATAGAGTTTCAAGTGAGTTAAAAGATAATATTTCAAATTTTGGTGGAAATATTAGTTATGAGTGGGTAGATTATTCAACATTAGTTGGAGTAAACTATTTACTTAAAGGTAATAATGAAATTGTTTCAACAAAAGTTGAAAATAATCAAGCTATATATATTCCAAAATTGTATATTAGTACAGCTTTTGGATTTGTAGAAATTAAGTAGGTTTTAGATAAAATCGCCAATTATTTAGGAAAAAGGATTAATTTTGAGAACACATTATTGTAGTAGTGTAAGAGAAAATTTAATAGGAGAAAAAGTAACAGTAGCTGGATGGGTTAATAGCAGACGAGACCACGGTGGGATTATTTTTATAGATTTAAGAGATAAAAGTGGTTTAGTTCAACTTGTTGCTGATCCACAAGATTGTAAAGATGCCTTAGCAGTTGCTGAAACTGTAAGAGATGAGTATGTTTTAATTGCAACTGGAACTGTAAGAGCAAGAGGTGAAGGGTTAGAAAATCCAAACTTAGAGACTGGAAAAATTGAGATTATTTTAGAGAATCTTATTATTGAAAATAGAAGCAAAGCTATGCCTTTTGATATAAATGATGAGAAAGTAAATGATGAGATAAAACTAAGAAATAGATTTTTAGAGCTTAGAAGTAAAAAATCCTTTGATATTTTCCAATTAAGAAGTAAAGCTACTATTCAAGCTAGAAATACACTTGATGAGTTAGGATTTTTAGATGTTGAAACTCCAATTTTAACAAAATCAACTCCAGAGGGTGCAAGAGATTATTTAGTTCCATCAAGAGTTCATGCAGGTGAGTTTTATGCACTTCCTCAATCTCCACAGTTGTTTAAACAACTTTTAATGGTTGCTGGATTTGATAGATATTTTCAAATTGCAAAATGTTTTAGAGATGAAGATTTAAGAGCAGATAGACAACCTGAATTTACTCAAATAGATGTTGAGATGAGTTTTTGTACTCAAGAGGATGTTATAGCTGTTGCTGAGAAATTAATCTATGATATATTTACAAAATGTGGTAAAAAAATTCCATCATCTTTTAGAAGAATGAAATATAGTGAAGCAATGGAGAGTTACGGTAGTGATAAACCTGATTTAAGATTTGATATGCCTTTAATTGATGTTATTGATATTTTTGAAAAATCAACAAATGAAATATTTACAGATATTGCAAAAGATAAAAAGAATAATAGAATTAAAGCATTAAGATGTCCAAATGGGGATAATATCTTCTCAAAAAGACAGATGAAAGGTTTTGAAGATTATGTAAGAAAATTTGGAGCAAAAGGGCTTGGATATTTCCAAATGAAAGAAGATGGACTTAAAGGTCCACTTACAAAATTCTTTAGTGAAGCTGATTTAGAAGAGATTGTAAAAGTTACAAATCTTGAAGTTGGAGATGTAGTGTTCTTTGGAGCAGGAGATAAAAAAACTGTTTGGGATTATATGGGAAGATTTAGATTATTTTTAGCTAATGAGATGAATATTATTCCAAAAGATTCTTATGAGTTTTTATGGGTTGTTGATTTCCCTATGTTTGAAGTTGAAGATGGAAGAACAAAAGCACTTCACCATCCATTTACAATGCCAAAAGATTTAAACAAAGAGGATTTAGAAGAGATTGAATCAATTGCTTATGATATTGTTTTAAATGGAACAGAACTTGGTGGTGGAAGTATAAGAATTCACAAAGAAGAGATTCAAAGTAAAGTATTTGAACTAATGGGAATTAGTCAAGAGGAAGCAAAAGAGAAGTTTGGATTCTTGCTTGATGCTTTACAATATGGAGCACCAAGCCATGGAGGATTTGCATTAGGTCTTGATAGAATGATAATGTTACTTGCTGGAACTGATTCAATAAGAGATGTTATAGCATTCCCTAAAACTCAAAAAGCTCAATGTCTATTAACTCAAGCTCCATCAAGCGTTGATGAAGCTCAATTAAAAGAGTTACATATTCGTGTGAGAAAAAGTGTAGAAAGCTAATTTTAGCTTTTTACATACAAAATAAATCTCTTAAAACAATCTTCCTAAAAACTACTTTAAAACTTAAAATATAAAAGAAGAATTATGAATAAACAAAATAGATTTTTACCAACAACAAAAGAAGAGATGAAACAGCGAGGGTGGGATGAACTTGATGTTGTTTTAATAACAGGTGATGCGTATATTGATTCTCCTTTTATGGGAATTGCTGTTGTTGGAAGAATTTTAGAGGATATTGGTTTTAAAGTTGGAATTATTGGACAACCAGATATTAATAGTGATGTTGATATAAAACGACTAGGGGAGCCAAAACTGTTTTGGGGAGTTAGTGGTGGAAGTATTGATTCTATGGTTTCAAACTATACAGCTACAAAAAAGTTTAGAAATGATGATGACTATACTCCAGGTGGGAAAAACAACAAACGACCAGATAGGGCTACTTTAGTTTATACAAATTTAATAAGAAGATATTTTAAAAATACAGTTCCTATTGTTTTAGGTGGAATAGAAGCTAGTTTAAGACGACTTACTCACTATGATTATTGGTCAAACACTCTTAGAAAACCAATTTTATTTGATTCTAAGGCTGATTATATGATTTATGGAATGGGTGAACAAGCAATAATAGATTTAGGACTTTATTTAAAAGAGGGTAAAGATGTAAGAACTATTGCAGGACTTTGTTATATCTCAAAAGAGCCTGTAAAAGAGTATTTACAAATTCCTTCGCACAAAGAGTGTTTAGAGAATAAAGAGAAATATATTGATCTATTTAGAGCTTTTTATGATAACAACGACCCAATGTATTCAAAAGGTCTTTGCCAAGAAGTAGATGGCAGATTTCTAATACAAAATCCACCAAGTAGGTATTTAGAAGAAAATGAGATGAATAAAATAGCCTCTTATCCATATCAAAGAGATTTGCATCCATATCATGCAAAAGATGGAAAAGTAAAGGCATTGGAAACTATAAAATTCTCAATTATGACTCATCATGGATGTTGGGGAGAGTGTAACTATTGTGCGATTGCAGCTCATCAAGGAAGAACCATAAGAACAAGAAGTGAACAAAATATTTTAAGTGAAGCAAAACATTTTACAACACTTAAAGATTTTAAAGGAATAATCTCTGATGTTGGAGGACCAACAGCCAATATGTATGGTTATGAGTGCAAAAAGAAGATGAATCTTGGAACTTGTATAGATAATAAAAGATGTGTAGATGCTCATAGACTCTGTCGTACAATGAAAGTAGATCATAGCAGAAACATCAAACTTCTAAAAGATATAAGAGCTATTCCAAAGGTTAAAAAAGCATTTATAGCTTCAGGAATTAGATACGATTTTATAGCTGCTGATAAAAATCATGGAAAAGAGTATTTAAAAGAGATAATTGACCATCATATATCAGGTCAAATGAAAATTGCACCTGAGCATACAAGTGATGAAGTGCTTCATCATATGGGAAAACCTGGTAAACAATCACTTATTGAGTTTAAAAAGATGTTTGATGATTTAAATAAAACAAGTGGTAAAAAACAGTTTTTAACATATTATCTAATAGCTGCTCATCCAGGGTGCAAAGAGAGCCATATGCATGAGCTTAAACAGTTTACAACTCATGAATTAAAGATTAATCCAGAACAAGCACAAGTTTTTACTCCAACACCTGGAACTTATTCAGCTGTTATGTACTATACAGAGTTGGACCCTTTTACAAAAAAGAAGATATTTGTTGAAAAAGATACATTAAGAAAAGAGAGACAAAAAGAGATAGTAGTTGCAAAAAAAGAGTTTGCTAAAAATAAAAAAAGCAATAATTTAGGGATGCAAGGTTGAAAATTTAATATAAAGCAACCAAAAATGGTTACTTTAAAATATTTAAGCTAAAGCGTTTATCATATCTTTTGTAACTTCTGATACATCTTTTGTACCATCAAGTTCCATAAACAGACCCATTTTTTTATAAAAATCAATTAGTGGTGCCGTTTGAGAGTGGTATGCTTCAAGTCTGCTTTTTACAGTCTCTGCATTATCATCTTTTCTAATAGTTAATTCTCCACCACAATAGTCACAAACACCATCTTTTTTTGAAGGATTAAACTCAACATGGAAAGATGCTCCACAACCAGAACAAACTCTTCTTCCTGTAATTCTTCCTACAATTAAGCTATCAGGAACATTTAAAGAGATAACTTTATCAAGTTTAATTTTCATATTTTCCATAAGTTCACTTAAAGCCTCAGCTTGAGCCAAAGTTCTTGGAAAACCATCAAGAATAAATCCATTTTTACAATCAGCAACAGCTAGTCTATCTTTGATAATTCCAATAATAGTAGAATCTGGAACTAATTGCCCAGCATCCATAAATTTTTTAGCTTCCATTCCCATATCTGTTTTGTCTGCAATTGCTGCTCTTAAGATATCTCCTGTTGAGATTTGTGGGATATTGTACTTCTCAATTAGAAATTTAGCTTGAGTTCCTTTTCCAGCTCCTGGTGCTCCAAATAGCATTAAATTCATATTTTATCCTTAAAATTTTTTCGCTTATTGTAGTAAAAAAGGATTTAATAGTAGATAAGTTATAGATAGTAGATTAGGAATTTAATCGATTTTTGATACAATAATTGCTTTAAAAATAAAAGGAAATGAATGAAAAAACTATTTTTAATTATTGGAGCACCTGGAAGTGGAAAAACAACAGATGCCGAACTTATAGCAAAAAAACATGAAAATATAACTCACTATAGTACAGGCGATATGCTAAGAGCTGAGATGGCAAAAAATAGCGAAATAGGAAAAGAGATAGCAAAATATGTAAATGCTGGAAATATAGTACCAATTAAAATAGCTATACAAACTATAATAAATGCTATAAAAAATGCTCCAACACCTACAATAATAATAGATGGATATCCTAGAAGTTTAGAGCAGATGAGTGCTTTGGATGAGTATTTGAAAAATGAGAAAGAGTTAGAGCTAGTTTCTTGTATAGAGGTAGTTGTAAGCGAAGAAGTTGCAAAAGATAGAGTGCTTGGAAGAAATAGGGGAGATGATGATAAGGTTGAAGTATTTAACAACAGAATGAGTGTATATATAGAGCCTTTAAAAGCTATTCAAGATTTTTATGAATCAAAAAATATTTTGAAAAAAATAGATGGTGAGCGAACTATAGAAGAGATTGTAGATGAGATGGATAGTTTCATTTTGTCAAAAATAATTTAAAAAAGATTTTAAATAGTGAAAAAGAGAGTAAATTTTTATAGCGTAATTATTGGAACTGAACTTTTAAATGGCAGAAGAAAAGATGCTCATTTTGCATTTTTAAATCAGGAGCTTTTAAAGCGTGGTTGGGAACATAAAGCATCTTTTGTGATTGAAGATGATAAAGAGCTGATGCTAAAAATATTTAATCTTATAAAATCTGATGAGAATAGTGTGATGTTTTGTTTTGGTGGAATTGGAGCAACTCCAGATGATTTTACAAGACAAATAGCTGCAGATGCTTTTACGAACTCACAAATGGAGTTTCACGAAGAGGCAAAGAAGAGAATCGAAAATAGATTTAAAGATGAAGCCTATCCTCACAGAGTAAATATGGCGTATCTTCCAATAAATGCAAAACTTCTAAAAAATGTTGTAAATGATGTAGCTGGATTTTATTTAGAAGATAGATTCTTTTTCACACCAGGATTTCCATCTATGAGTCAAAGTATGGTTTTGGAGGCTTTGGATAGACACTATACAAAATCAAATATCAAAAAATATAGAAAAACAGTGACAATTGTAAGTAGTGAAAATGACTTAATTGAAGTTATGAAAAAAATCCCAACACACCTTGAGTTTTCATCTTTGCCAAAGATTATTGGTGAAGAAAGAAGAGTTGTAATATCTGTTGCTGGATATAATCAAGATGAGGTAAATTTTGCTTTTAAACTCTTTTTGGATTTTTGCCTTGAAAATAAAAAAGAGTATGTTTTGGAAGATATAAATGGATAAACAAATACGAAATAGTACAGCTGAATTTTTAATTTTTACTTCACAAAATAAAGAAGATAGTATTGAGGTAAAAGTATTTGATGAAACGGTTTGGCTTACTCAAAATATGATAGCACAGCTTTTTGATAAAGGTAGAACAACTATTACAGAACATTTAAAAAATATATTTGAAAGTGAAGAATTAGATGAAAAATCAGTATGTCGGGAATTCCGACATACTGCAAATGATGGTAAAACTTACAATACAAAATATTATAACTTAGATGCAATAATTTCTGTTGGATATAGAGTAAATTCAAAAAAAACTACACAGTTTAGACAGTGGGCTACAAGTGTATTAAAAGAGTTTGCTATAAAAGGATTTGTTCTTGATAAAAAAAGACTAGAAAATGGCTCATTTTTAGGTCAAAACTATTTTGATAGATTACTTGAAGAGATAAGAGAGATAAGAGTTAGTGAAAGAGTGTTTTATCAAAAACTAACAGATATTTACTCTACAAGTGTTGATTATAATAAAGATGATGAAACAACTAAAAACTTTTTTGCAAAAGTACAAAATAAACTTCATTTTGCTATTCATGGACAAACAGCAGCTGAACTGATTTTTAATAGAGCAAATAGCCAAAAAGAGAAGATGGCCTATGCCCTAATTTAAAGACAATTTACTATCTTTTTCTATCAAATTCTTAATATAGGTATTTAGAGAAACACCTATTTTTGTAGCATTTAAAACTGCAAGTTTGTGAAGTTCACTTCCTGTTCGTACATTAAAAACACCTTTAAATGCTTTTTGTGGTTCTCTATTTAGCTCTTTACAAGTCAATATATATTCATCAACTGCATTTTTAAAATTTTCTTCCAATTCAGTTGCATTTTGTGCTTCAAATGTTACTAAATCATTTATCATATCTATTTTTCCAAAAAAACATTTATCTTCTTGTGAATACTCAATTGTTCCTATATAACCATTATACTCAATAATATTTGCCATTATAAAAACTCCTTAAGTTTGTTTTGTATCTGTTTTATAAGATAAACTTTTAAAATATCACTTGGATGCGGTTTATGTAGATTTATTAATAAATCTTTATCTTTATTGTAAAATTTAACAGCAGAACCAGCACCTTCAATTTTTATAAACCCTAAAGATATCAATAATGTATTTAACTCTTTAAAAGTTAAATCTTTTTTTGGTGGATTTTCTAAAAATTTTAATAAAAGCTTATCTTTTTTACTCATAGCAAAATGATACCATAATTTAGTTGCAAATAAATAAAAAAATATTATAAATTTTCAACAGCTTTTTTTATACCCTCTAAAGCCTCTTTTAAAATCTCAAGAGGTGTTGCTATATTTACTCTTATAAAATTATCACCATTTTCTCCAAAAGTTACTCCTGAGATTACTCTTACATTTCCTAGCTCTTCTAGTTTTTTTGTAAACTCTTTTGAGTTTAAGCCAAGAGAGCTTATATCAATCCATAGTAGATATGTAGCTTCGGCTTTCACTACTTTTAGGTTTGGGATATTTTTTGTTATAAAATCTTCCAAAAAGTTTTTATTTTTTTCAAGATAAATAAGTAGTTCAAAAAGCCAATCTTCACACTCTTCATAAGCACTAATCAAAGAGTAAATCCCAAAAACATTAACTCCTTTCATCTCATTTTTGCTTAGAGTTTTATCCAAAATTGTTCTTAGTTTTTTATTTGCCACAACTATATTTGAGGCTTTTAAAGAAGCAATATTAAATGTCTTACTAGCACTTGTGCAAGTAATAGAGTTTTGTTCAAACTCTTTATTTATAGATGCAAAAGGTGTGAAGATATAATCTTTGAAGACCAAATCCCTATGAATCTCATCACTTATTACCAAAACATCATATTTTAAACACAACTCTCCAATTTTTTGCAACTCATCTTTTGAAAAAACCTTCCCAACAGGATTATGAGGATTTGATAATATAAATAGTTTTGGTCTATCATTTTTTAGTTTCTCTTCAAAATCAACAAAATCTATCTCATATTTTTCATCTTTATATATCAAATTATTTGTTATAACTTTACAATAATTGTTTTGTATAACTATATTAAAGTAGTGATAAACAGGCGATTGAATTAAGATTTTGTCATCTTTTTGACAAAAAGTTTGAATTATTGCACTTAAAGATGGAATTACACCAGCTGTTGGAATAATATGCTCTTTTTTTATCTCATAGTTAAATCTTTTTCTCCACCAACTAATCTCAGCTTCAAAATACTCATTTGGAACCATTGTATAGCCAAAAACTGGATGCTTTGCTCTTTTTATAATAGAATCCACAATAGGCTTTGCAACTTCAAAATCCATATCAGCAACCCACATAGGAATCACTCCATCTTTTGTAGTATCCCATTTATAGCAGTCTGTATTTTTTCTATTTATCACTTTATCAAAATTGTATTTCATCTATTGCCTTTAAAAAATTATTCAAAATAGCTTTTATTATACAAGATTATGATTTATATAGGGTTTTGTTAAGTTAGTAGATAAAGAGCAAATAAAAAAGGCTCTACCTGTTTTGACATAATTACTCTTGCTGCAACTGGAAGCGAGATGAATGGATTTAGAGCAAATTTTAAACAATATGCTATAAAAAATATTTTGAATGAATTTAAAATTCATTCAAAATTATAATAACTTTTTAAAATCTATACTATCTTTTCCTACAAATTTTTTTTCATCTGTTTTTTTTACTACCATTTTTGCAATCTCATCAGTTTCAACTGCAACATCATGAGTTAAAGATGCTATTTGTGCATTTTGTTGAGTCTGTTCATCCAAACTATTTACAGCATCATTAATCTGTTCAATACCCAAAAGTTGCTCTTTTGAAGAGTTTTCAATATCATAAATAAGTTTTGAAGAGTTTTTTATATTTTCATTTAACTCTTTATACCCTTCAATCATAGAGTTTGCAATCTCTTTACCTTGATTTGCCTTTAATGTTGCATTTTCAACAATATTTTTTATCTCTTTTGCAGCTTCTGCACTTCTGTTTGCTAAGTTTCTAACCTCACCAGCAACAACTGCAAATCCTTTTCCAGCTTCACCAGCTGTTGCTGCTTCAACAGCTGCGTTTAGGCTTAAAATATTTGTTTGAAATGCGATATTATCAATCACACTTATTGCTTCATTTATCTCAGAAACTTGACTACTAATATCTTCCATAGAAGCAGTTGTTTGGTTTGCAAGTTTCTCACCCTCAATAGAAGAGTTAAGAAGTTTTTGTGATAGTTGAGTCATTTTTGATACATTTTGTGAATTGCTTCTAATATTTGATGTAATTTGTTCTAAAGATGCTGATGTTTGTTCAAGAGATGCGGCTGCTTCATTTGAACTTATATTTAATTTATCTACATTTTTAAGTAATATATTTGAACTCTCATCAAGTTTTAATCCAATTGATTTGTTTTCAATTAACATTTGAGTAATTGAATCACCCAAAGTATTCACGCCATTTGCAAGTTTTAAAAGATGTTCTTTTAAATTTTTTGTTGATATTTTATTTAGATAGTTATAGTTAGAGTATTGCTCTAATACATTTAATACATTTTCAATATTTGATTCAAGATTATTTGCCATTCTGTTTAATACATTTTTCAATTCCATTAATGCAGGATTTGAAACTTCAATATTAATTCTTTGACATAAATCTCCATGTTCAAACTCTGATAAAACAGCAACTGTTTCATCGATTAATTTTCTATCCTCATCTGTTGCTTTTTTTGCTTTCTCAATATTTTCATTAATCTGTTTAGCCATAATCCCAAACTCATCTTCTGAATCAATAGCAATTTTTTCAATACTATTACTCTCTTTATTTAAATATCTAAAAAATGACAATAACCCATCTTTGATTCTTTTAAGAGATTTTAAAGATATTGTTAAAGTTATAAAAATAGAGATAGATATTACAACTAAAGTTATAATAGATAGTGTGATGATTAAATACATCAGTTTATTTGCATCTTTAAAAATTTCATTTGAATTAACTCCACCAACTAAAAGCCAATTCCATTCATCAAAGTTTTCAAATACTGTAAATTTCTCTTCATCATTCCAAATATATGTAAGATTGCCATTTTTCTTATTTAAAATCTCTTTTACAATATAAACTCCATTTTTATCTGAAATATCTAAACCAGATTTTTTGCTTAATGTTGGATGAGAGATAAACTCTCCATATTTTTTATCATTTATATTTGAGTTTAAAATGTAGTAGTAACCACTTTCTCCTATAACTCTATTTTTAATAGTTTGCATTAAATCATTTAAATCAGAGCTAATATCAGAACCTATAAAAGCTATTGCAATAACTTCATTATCTTCTATTATAGGAATATATTTAGTCATATACTCTTTGCCAAATAACAAGGCTTTTCCTAAATAAGATTTTCCCTCTAAAACACTTTTATATCCAGGATGATTGCTATCTAGTTTAGTTCCAATAGCTCTATTTCCATTCTCTTTTTTTAAGCTAGTAGATACTCTAATAAAATCATTATCTTTTCTAACAAATATTGTAGCAACAGAGCCATTAGTAATTTGTGTAAATTTATCAACCAAATCAAAATTTAAATTTACTAAATCTCCATTTATATATAAAGCAGGAGTTTTTAAATTTTCAATCTCTATGTTTTTTGAATTATCTATTTTAATATCATTTAACATACTTAAAAATATGTCACCAGATAGATTTGCACCACTTTTTGCAACTTTATTGAAGGTATTTATATTTTCTATTAATAAAGACAACTCTTTTTGAACAGTTTTTTCAGTATTTGTTTTCATCATCTCAAAACTATTATTAACAACTAAAAAAGTTAATATAGCCATTGAAATAGATATTGATATTATTGATACAGATACTACTTTTGCAATAACTGAATTTTTTATAAAATTCATTTTAATCTCTCCGCTTATTTTGGTTAAAGTTTTTTGACCGTAATTATAGGCAGAATTTAATTTAATCTTAATGAAACTCTAAATAATCTCTCTTTTTATACTCTCTTTTAAGCTACAAGTTATTTCATAAGTTATTGTGTTGTGAATTTTTGCTAAATTTGTAACATCTTCAAAAAGACAAACCTCTTCATCATCACTATTTATTGTTAAATTATCCATAGAAACACGACCTAAAACTTGATAGCCTTTTGGAGTTGTGTAGCTGTGATTTTCATTTAATCTTAAAAAACCATCTCCATATCCAATATCATAAGTAGAAACAACCATATCTTCACTGGCACGGAATGTTCCACCATAACCAAGGCTTTGATCTTTTTTTAAAGTTCTAGTTGCCATTTTTGATGCCCAAAGACTCATTACAGGTTTTAATTTAGCAAAATCAAAAACTTCATCACAATCAAAATATCCATAAGTAGCAATTCCAACTCTAGCAAAATCATCACCCAAAGAGTCAAAATTATTCACTCTAAAAAGTGCATTTGAATTGCAAGAGTGAAAAGATGGGATTGGTAAAAAAAGTTTTTCACATACCTCTTTTACCTTAGATTTTGCTTTAGAAAAATTTGAATTTTGCCAAAAAAAATCTGTGCTTAAAGTATCAGCATCTCTGTGGTGTGTAAAAACCCCTGTAATAGTCGCTTTTTGTTTCAAAAGCCCTAAAAAAGCCACTTCTATCTCATCTATGCTTACACCATTTCTATGCATTCCTGTATCGATTTTTAAATGAACATTTGCATTTTGCGGTACTTTTGCTATATCTTCAAGGCTATTTATTGCTATGTGAAAAGTATGTGAATAGTTGTGAAAAGTGCTATCTGCAAGCACTAAAATATAGGAGAAAAATTGTTCTATTTTTATTGCATCTTCTATTGTTTGAACTACAGCTTTTTTTATTCCAAACTCACTTGATAGTTTTGCAATCTCAACTAATCCATGACCATATGCATTATCTTTTAAAACAACAGCAACTTTATCTTTGTTTGTTGCTTTTTTACTAATAACTTCAAGATTGTAAAAAAGATTATCCTTGTTTATTAATATCTTCGCCACTTTTATCCTTTTTAAAATAATCAACTATATTTTGTGCATCACTTTGATTTAAAACAGTTTTTAACTCATCAAATGTTGCATTTTTTATCTTTTCAAACTCTCCAAAATAAAGAAGTAGTTTTTTGATTTTTGCTTCACCAATACCCTTTATTTGAAGAAAAGAGATATCTTTGTCCTCTTTTCTTTTCTGTTTTTTATGAAAACTAATAGCAAATCTATGAGCTTCATCTCTTAATCTTTGAACAAATTGCAATCTTTTATCACTTGGAAGAAGATTTATACTTTTTATCTCTTTATTTTGAATAAAGTGTAGTATATCTTTTGCATTTCCCTTTGCTCTATAAGCTTTTGCATCTACTTTTTGTTTTGAAATGGCAATAATATCTAAATTTACCCCAATAGAAGAAACTATCTCAAAAGCTAAATTTAGCAAAGTTGAACCACCATCAATAAGCCATAAATCAGGAGGAGAGTTTTTATCAAAACTCTCAACTCTTCTAAGAAGAAGTTCTCTCATTTGTGAGTATTCATCAAGTGATTCAAGATTGTAGTGTCTATATGATTTTTTATCAAAACTCTCTATTTGGCTATTCCAAACAACCATAGCTCCAACTCTTGCTTGTCCCATTAAATGAGAGTTATCAAAACTCTCTATTATGTTTGGACTATTTTTTAAAGAGAATAGCTCTTTTATTTCACTATAAATAGAGTTTTGCTGTTTAATACTCTCCAATCTTAAAAGCTCATCACAGTTATTTAAAGCAATTTTTACAATAGTAGCTTTTTTATCTATTTTTGGATTTACTATTTTTATCTTTTTACTAAATTTTTGATATAAAAAATCCTCTATAGAGTCAAGCTCTTCAATCTCATTTGCTACAAGTATCTCTTTTGGAATTATTGGCAAATCATTTGAGTAGTAGTTTATAATAGCTCTTTTATAAGCCTCTTGTATATCAAACTCAACATCATCATTTGATTTCATAAAATCATAGTTTGAAGATGCTAATTTTCCATCTCTTATAAACATTCTTACAATTACAGCTTTTTTGTTGCTAGATTTTATTGCAAAAATATCCAAATCATCATTTGATGTTAAATCAATTCCTGTTTTAATTTGCGATTTTTCAATAGTTTTTATTCTATCTCTTAATACAAGTGCCTCTTCAAATCTAAAGTTTTGTGAATAAAAAAGCATTTTCTCTTTTAGTTTTGTCAAGATTTTTGATTTATTGTAGATATAACTTAAAGCCTCATCTAAAATCTTTTTATAATCCTCTTTAGAGATTTTATCTTCACATGGAGCTAAACATTTACCTATTTGAAAAAATAGACAAGCTTTTTTACCCTTTACACAAGATTTTTTTTGCACCAGTGGAACTATCTCATAGATACTATCAAGCATATCTTTTGCACCACTTGAATATGGACCAAAATATTTTATATTTTTACCTTTTTCTATTTTTCTTGTTATCTCAAGTCGTGGAAAATCCTCATTTAAATTTACAAAAATATATGGATATGTTTTATCATCTCTTAAAAGTACATTGTATTTTGGTTTTAGCTGTTTTATTAAGGAGTTTTCTAAAATTAAAGCATCGTGCTCATTTGGTACAACAATCCACTCTAAAGAGGATGTTTCACTAATCATCTTATAAATTCGTGGACTTAAATCGCTTGAAGCTTGCAAAGTAGGGCTAAATTTAAAGTAGCTTTTTACTCTATTTTTTAAGCTTTTTGCTTTTCCTATATATAATAGATGCCCTTGATTATCAAAATATTGATAAACTCCAGCTTCATTTGGGAGTTGCTTTAATTTCTCTTCTAAATTCATTTTGAAATAGTAGCTAAAAACTCTTTTTAGAGCCTTTAGATGCTATCTTGAGTTATTCTTTTTAGACTATTTTTTATAACTATTGGAACAAAAAACATAGATACTACATAAGAGATTAAAGTTCCACCAATAAGTGCAACTCCAAGTCCACCAAATACAGCATCATTTGCAATTAAACTACTAGCAAAAACAAGAACTAAAACAGTTAAAATAATAGGTTTTGATCTTGTGGCTGCTGCTTTTGCTATTGCTTCGTTTACTTCTAAATGGTTTTCTAAAACAAGCTGTTTTGCAAAATCTATAATAAGTGTTGAGTTTCTTGAGTTTATTCCAATTAAAGCAATAAATCCAATAAGGCTAGTTGCTGTTAAATAAAAAATATCTTTTGTAAAAATATCCATAATAATATGAGCAAAAATCACACCAATAATAGAGATAAAACTAGATAGAACTATTGCAGCACTTAGTACAAAGTTTTTATAATAAACAACCATTAAAAGGAAAATTAAAACAAGTGCAATAATAAAAGCAGTTCCCAAATCAATAAAAGTATCAATTGTAACTTTTAGCTCTCCATCAAAAACCAAATCAAATCTCTCATTAGTTTTTTTATCAATAAATGCAAGATTTAGCATATTTGTTTTTATTACATCATAATTTTTACTAAACTCTTCAATCATCTGTTCTCTTGATTTTAAAAGTGGATATATTTGACTATCATTTGAAGTTTCGGCTATTACATTTATTAAAATATTTAGATTTTTTGATGTAATTTCTGGCTCTTTTAAACTCTCTTTTATAGTTACAAGTTCAGAAATACTTATCATTTCGCCACGACTATTCATAATTTTTAATGCACTAAGTTTTGAGTTTAGGGCATCTTTTGAGTGATTTGTTATATTTTTACTATTCGATAATCTTAAAAATATTGGAATTTGACTCTCTTTGTTTCTATCATTTATAACACCAACTTGCATTCCTTCAAAAGCTAGATATAAAGTTGCTTTTAGATGTTGTAAATCAACTTGACTCATCAAAGCTTTGTTGTTATTAATCTTCAAAGAGTAAGTTTTAAAATCACGATTTGCTAAAACATCAATATCCACTAAAGTATCTTGATTTTTAAAAATTTTTGCAACTTTTAGGGCAAAATCTCTTTGATTATTAAAACTATCTCCTCCATAAATTTCAGCAACCAAAGATGCAAGAACAGGAGGACCAGCTGGAAGTTGAATAAATTTTATTATTGCATCATCTTTAGAGCAAGAGTTTAAAACTTCATCTCTTAAAATATTAACAAGGTTGTAACTTGTAATATTTCTATCTTTAAATCTTTTAATATTTACCATAAGTTCAGCTTGACTCTCTTTATCTTTTAAAGAGCTTAGTTTTACAAGACCTGCAAAATCTATTGGTTGACCTTGTGATAAAAATGCTGAAACATTTAAGACATTATCATTTTTTTGTAAAGTGTATGCAATGCAATCAACCATAGACTTAGTCTGTTTTAAACTTGAACCATCTTTTAAATCTAAATATACAGAGAAACTATCTGAGTCCTTATCAGGAAGCATTTTTGCTTTTACAATTTTTGTTGGAAATGTTAAAACTGAAGCTATAAAAAGTATTAAAGTAAAAAGTAATACAAACATACTCTTTTTTTTATTGTTTAAAATATCTAAAATAATATGCTCTAATCTCATTTTTTAGCCTTTAAAACTTTTTTTACTAAATATGGCGTAAACGCATAAGCAACAAATAGTGAAACTGCCAAAGAAATAGGTACAAATACAGGAAGAGGGTGCATAAACTCTCCCATCATTCCACCAACAAAAAACATTGGAATAAATACTAAAATAATAGCAATAGTTGCAATATTTGTTGGATTTCCTATCTCATTTGTTGCCTCTATTGCAATTTTTTCAATATCATCATTTGGATTTTGAATTTTGTGTCTATGAATATTTTCAATTACAATAATAGCAGCATCAACCAACATTCCAAGAGATACAATTAGAGCAAAAAGAGTTATTCTATTTACAGTTTCACCCAGTAAAAAACCTATAAACAGAGTTAAAGATAGAATCATAGGAACTGTTAAAGATACTATTAAAGCCTCTTTAAATCCAAGTGTAAAAATAAGTAAAATAAATATAATTACAATTGAGATAAAAAGATCTTTAATCAAAGCATTTACAGCATTATTAGCAGTATATCCATCATCTCTTGTGATTGTGTATTTGATATTTTTTTCTAAAAGTGACTCTTTTATACTACTCATATACTCAAATATCTTCTCATTTATAACAACACTATTTGCACCTTTTAATTTTGATGCCATAAGTGTAATTTGTGGATATTCTTCTATATTTCCACTCTCATTTTTTAGATAAATATAGGCATCTTTTTTATTTTGTATCTCATAAGATTTCTCTATTTTTGCAATATCTCTTAGATAAATTGGAGTTTGATAATTGTATGAAATGATTAGATTTTCCAAATCTTTTACGCTTTTTATAGCTTGATCAATACTCATTACAACAAGTTTGCCATCATCTGTATTTGTAGCTATATTTGGTGTGTTGTAGTTTAAAGCTTCAATACTTTTCATAACATTTGCAAGTGCTATGTTATAAGAGCTTAATTTGTTAATATCAACTTGAATATTAAATTGCTCTCTTTTTTCACCTTTTAAATCAACCATAGCAACATCTTCTATCTTGTTTATATCTTTTGATATACGACTTACTTCATTAAAAAGTTGCTCTTTGGTTAAAATATCTTTTCCATCTTTTTTTGAAGAGTAGAATGCGATTGTTGCTATTGGAATACCTGTATCAATATCCATTGTTTTAATTATTGGTTGTAGAGCATTTTTTGGCATTAAATCCATATTTCTCATAACTTGATCATAAAGTTTTAGATTTGAGAACTCTTTATCTTCTCCAATAAAAAATTGAACTTGAACAATTCCAACACTATCTTTTGCATAAGAGTAGATATGCTCAACCCCTTTTATCTCTTTTATTTTTTTTTCTAAAGGTTCAATAATTACTTTTTGAATCTCACTAGCTTTTGCATCTGGTAAAGCTACAATTACAACTCCACCACTAACTTTAATTTGAGGATTCTCCTCTTTTGGCATAAGTAAAAGTGAAAAGTAGCCTAAGATTAAAATAAAAATACCCAAAATTGCTGTTAATGGATGATTTATAAATGTTTGTGCAATCTTACCTGCAATATTTAAATCTCTACTCATTTTGATTATCCAAATATATTTTTACTTTTGCATACATAGCTGGATAGATATTGTAATCTTTTTTATCAAAAGCAATTTTTACTACAAATGAGTGAGAACTATTTTGATAGTTTGGAAATATTGCAATAACTTCTCCTTGTGAAAAGAAGTTTTGTGAAGGAATCTGTATATCTAACTTTTGATTTAAACTTATATTTTTTAAATTCGATTCAGATATATTTGTTTTTATAATTAAAGAGTTTAAATCTGTCAAAACCATATGAGGCATTCCAGGAATTGCCATTTCTCCCTCTTTGATAGATTTTTTTATAACTAAAGAGTCATTTAAAGCTCTTATTTTTAGGTAGTTATAGTTTGCATTTAACTCATCTAATTTTGCTTTAGCAGTTATTAAATTTAACTCCAACTGTTCATAATCAAATTTAGATATTAAATCTTGATCTAATAGCTCTTTATATCTTTTTAGATTTAATTCAAGATTTTTTACCTGATTTTTAACTATTTGTTCATTATATTTAATATCTGTTGAGTCAATCTCATATAAAAGCTGAGCTTTTTTTACAATATCACCCTCATTTACATAAACTTTTGTGATATTTCCCATTACTCTACTTGAAATAATCTTCTCATTTTGCGACTCAACAACTCCATCAAGCTCTAAATAAGAAGATAGTAGTTGAGTTAAAGATAGAAGTATTAAAAACAGAAATCTCATTTTGTATCCTTTGTTAAGTTAAGTCCTAAAACCTGTTTTAATTTGGCTTTTGCTAAAGATGTTTCATATCTAGCATTTAAAAGCAAAGTTTGAGTTTTTCTAAAATTTGTCTCTTGAGCTAGAAGTGTAGTCATTGAGATAAGTCTATTTTTGTATTGAAGTTTTGCTTGTTCTAAAACCTCTTGAGCTAACTCTAAACTTTTACTATTTGTTTCAACTGTTTTTTGCTTTGAATTAAGATTTAAAATCGCCTCTTGAAGCTCTAGTTTGATACCATCATCAAGCTTTTGCATATCTAATTTTGCTTTTAGAAGCTCTAATTTACTCTTTTCTAATTGGCTACTTCTAGTTTGATCAAATAGTGTAAGATTTACTCCTAAAAATGCCATATAGTAATCTTTGTCACTTGAAGCTGTAAAGTTGTTATCATTGTATCCATACTCTAATCTTGAAAAAATAGTTGGATAGTATGAGCCTTGTTTTGCTTTTATATTTTTACTATTTGCCTCAATTTCTATATTTTGCAAAGCTTTTTCATCTCTATTTAATAAAGCAATCTCATATAGTTTTTCAAATTCGTTTAGAGTAAACTCTAAGCTTTTTAAATCTTCTACATCTTTTATCTTCTCATTTGAGCTTAAAAACTTAAGATATGCAATTGATAAATTAAAATTGTTTTGTGCTTGTAGAAGTTGTGATTCAATATTTAGTAAGTATAGTTTTGCCTCATTTACATCTAGTTTTGTAACAAGTCCGTTTTCATGAAACTTAACTGCACCATTGGCAATAAACTCAACACTCTGTTTTGCTTTTTGTAAAGTTTTTACAAAATCTTTTGCCAAAACAGAGCTATTGTAGGCTTTTAAAACTTCAAGCTCAAGATTTTTTTCATTAAGATTATATAAAATCTCATTTGCTTTTTCTTGAAGTTTAGCAATATCTTTGTAATTTTGAATAGAAAACCCCATAAATAAAGGAATATCATATACTATTTTGTTATTTATATTTGTTCTATCATCAGGATAGTTTAAATCTTTTGGGGCTATATCCATATCTCCAGTATTTTGAGCAAATCCAAAATCTCTAAATGTTGCTTCTCTACTAGATAGTTTTGAGTTAAAAACATATCCAGAGTGATTTGTTCTGCTAACTTCACTTGATAGATATAGCTTACCTGTTTGAACTCCAGTTAAATAATCACTATTTGTTTTTGCAATATCAATATCAATTTTTTGTTTTTGTAGATCTTTACTATTTTCTAAAGTTTGAGTTAAAAGTTCATCAAAAGATATTGTTTGAGAAAATAGAGTTGAAAAGAAGCTTATCAAAAATAAAATTTTCTTCATAAAAATTCCTTAAAATTAAAGTGGAAATTATAACAGAAAATTCTATTTTTTTCAAAAGAATTATAATTTAAATTTATAATTATAAATAAACATTCATTTACTTATAAGATATTTTTATTAAATATCTGAATACTCCTCTTTTATTTTAAGTATATCATCTAAATTTTCAAAGAATATATCTACAAGTTTAGGGTCAAAGTGTTTTCCTCTTTGCTCTTTAATAAACTCTAAAACCTTTTCCATCTCCCAAGCTTTTTTGTAGCATCTATCACTTCCTATAGCATCAAATACATCTGCTAAAGCTGTTATTCGACCAAATATTGGTATATCTTCACCTTTTAAACTATTTGGATATCCCGTTCCATCATACTTTTCGTGATGAGTTAAAGCAATTTGTGAAGCTACTTTAAATAGAGGTCTATTTGAAATATGTAGCATATCATAACCTTTTTGTGCATGAGTTTTAATAATCTCAAACTCTTCATTAGTTAGTTTTGCTGGTTTATTTAAAATAGCATCAGGAATTGCAATTTTACCAATATCATGCATAGGACTTGCAAGTTCTAGCATATCAACTTCATCTTCACAAAGACCATAAGCAGTTGCTAAAACTTTTGAATATTTTGCAACTCTTTTAATATGTTCACCTGTCTCTTGAGATCTAAACTCAGCAATAGATCCCATAGTAAAAATAATCTCTTTTTGAAGCTCCTCTATCTCTTTATTTGCTGTAATATCTTCTCTAACAGCAAAATATCCTATATGATTTCCTAAATCATCATATTCAGGCTCCAAATCAGCAATAACCCAATAATATGAGCCATCTTTTCTTAAGTTTTTTATCTCAATAGTTATCTTTTTTTCAGCTTTTAAACTATCCCAAATCTTTTTAAATGTAGATTTTGACATATCTGGATGTCTAACAATACTGTGTGGTTGCCCCAAAAGTTCCTCTTTTGTATATCCACTAATTTTACAAAAAGCACTACTTGCATGAGTGATTATTCCTTTTAAATCAGTTCTTGAGAAGATTACATTTTTATCATAAATATCAAGTAGTTTTTCAAGTCTGTTTTGTTGTTCTTGAATCATTTTTGTTTTGATTTTTACATCATTATCAAGCTCTTTTGCATACATAGTTTTTAGAAGATATAAAAATCCTATAAGATATAAAGCAGAAAAAATTATAACAATTGATAAATATTGATTTTTAAAGTTTATTAGTGGTGAATAATCCAAATTCTTTTTCTTAAAAAAGAGTAAAAATAGTCCCATATCTTGACCATTTGTATCTTTTATCTCTATATTTGTAAGGATATATTTATCTATTAATAAATAGTTTTCAATATTTAAAAAACTATCAACACCTCTTTTTTCAACTAATTTTAAAAGTGATTTATTTGCATCAATATTTACAACATAATTATCACCTATAAAAGTGTTGCTAAAAGGTTCGATTATTTTTCTACTCTTTTCTCTACTTAATATAAAAATAGGTTCTACATTTTCAAAATTCAAGTTTCTTGATATTGAGTTAAATTTAGATATAAACTCTACAAAACCTAAAACTTCTCCATTTGTATCATAAACTGGATTTATAGCTTTTAAAGTTAAATCAAATAGACCAGAACTTATATTTGTAGTTGGTTTTGGATTTTTTAAAAGCTCATTTAAATCAGTTCGAACAGTTGATAAGTCATCTCCTGACATCTCTTTCCAAGATCTATAAAAACTTCTTCCATTTTTATCAACAATATGCAACCAAAGATTTTCATAATCACTATTTTCGTGTAAAAAATTTAGAGTTTTTTCATAATTTAATAAACTTCTATCTTTTGTTTTTAAAGCTTGTATTAATTTTTCATCTTGACTTAAGATAAATGCCATGTTCAAAGTGTTGTCTTGTTTCTTTTTTATCTCATCTGTAAAAAATTTTCGCATTTGAATACTTTTTTCTAAATATATATTGTTATATATTTCAGTTTTATTTGGAGAGTAGTAAAAATAGTGTGAAAAGGAGATTAGGCTTAAAAAGCCAATAGCAAAATATAAAATTTTTTTCATAAATATAAAACCTTAAATAGTTATTTAAAGGATTGTGCTAGGTTACCAATAATTAGTGGCCACCCATCAACAACAATAAAGAATATAATTTTTATAGGCAAAGATATCATTACAGGAGGTAACATCATCATACCTAAACTCATTAAAATAGAAGCTACTATTATATCAATAATTAAAAACGGTAAAAAGATAAGAAATCCTATTTCAAAAGCTGTTCTAAGCTCACTTACTATAAATGCTGGCATTAATAGTGTTAATGGAACATCATCGATATTTTTTGGATTTGGCTCTTTTTTTATTCTGTAAAATAGAGCTAAATCTGATTCTCTTGTGTTTTTTATCATAAAATCTTTAAAAGGGGCTACACCTTTTTCAAAAGCTTCTTGATAAGATATTTTTTCATCCATATATGGAACAATACTCTCATCCCAAGCTTTTTTCCCATAAGGTTCCATTATAAATATTGTCATAATAAGAGCTAAAGATATTACAATTTGTGTGGGAGGTGTTTGTTGAAGTCCCATAGCTTGTCTTAAAAGTGATAAAACAATTACAATTCTTGTAAATGAAGTTACCATTAATAGCAAAGTAGGAGCAAGAACTAAAAGAGCTAAAATAATAGCTATATTTATTGTTTTTACAAATTGTACTGGCTCTTCAAGAGCTGCAACAGATAGATTTATCATAGGAACAGGATCAGCAGCGAAGCTAAAAGTAGTTAAAAAAAGTACTCCTAAAAAAAGTCTCAATAAAAATTCCTAATAAATAAAATAGTTATGATTGTATCTAAGTTTAAATTAAAACTACTCAAGTTCAGTTATGTAACCTAAATCATAAAGCTTATTGTAAATATTACTTAAAATCCCACCAGTTGCTCTACCACCACTCTCTCCGTGCTCAACTATAATTGTAACAACATATTTAGGATTTTTATATGGACCAAATGCTGTAACCCATGCATGAGATCTTTGATAATATTCAAGTTCACTCTCTTTCATTCTTACTTTTTCATCTTGAGGAATAGTATAAACTTGAGCAGTTCCTGTTTTTGCAGCTATTTTAACTTTTGAAGATATATGTCTATTGGCTGTTCCTTTTGGTGAGTGTACAACATCAAACATAGACTCTCTCATTAAATTTAAGTGCTCTTTTTTAAAATCAAGCTCTTTTGGCTCTTCATAAGCATCTTTTGTAAGATGTGGTTTTGGAAGTTTACCATTTGCAAAGTATGCTGTAAATCTTGCAATTTGAAGTGGAGTTGTAAGCATATTTCCTTGACCAATAGATGTAATTACAGTCTCTCCAATGTACCAAGGTTCATTAAACCTTCTAGCTTTCCACTCTTTATTTGGATTTATTCCAATAAATTCATTATCCAAATCAATTCCTGTTTTTTGACCAAATCCAAATTTATCTAAAGTTTCAGAAATTTTGTCAATTCCAATTTTTAGACTTCCTTTGTAGTAAAAATCATCACAACTTTGAATAATAGAGTCTTTAAAATCAACATTTCCATGACCTGTTAGTTTCCAACATCTAAAATTTCTATTTCCAATCTCTAAGCTTCCTGTACAATTTACACTGTAATTTTCAGGAATTCCATGCTCTAAAAATGATAAAGCAACACCCATTTTAATTACAGAACCAGGTGGATAAAGACCATTTGTAATCTTATTTGTAAAAGGGTGATTAAAGTCATTTCTTAAAACATCCCACTCTGCTTGAGATATACCTTTTACAAAGATGTTGCTGTTATATTCAGGAAAAGATGAAGCTGCTAAAATCTCTCCATTTTCTGAATTCATAATTACAACAGCACCACTTTTACCTTCAAACTCTTTTTGTAGAAATTTTTGAAGTTCAATATCAATTGTTAATTGAACATTATTATCTATAGATGGATCTCTTTGAGATATAATTTCAAGCTCTTTGTTATAGGCATTTACTTTAACCTCTTTGTATCCAATTTGACCTTGAAGTTTTTCATTATAATATTTTTCAATTCCACTTTTACCAATCATTGTTCCAAGTCTTGCTACTTCATTATCTTGTGCTTCTTCTTTTGTAGCTTTTCCAACATATCCAATAATATGTGTGGCTAATTCATTAAAAGGGTAGTGTCTTTTTGAAGAGAGTTCAACTTTAATATTTTGATTACTCTCAAGATATGTAAATTTTGCCAACATATCATCATAATCAACAAAATCTATAATTTTTATGAAATCATGATTATATGGTGAGTCGTTTCTTATGTATGTTTTATAAAGCTCTTCTTTGTTGTAGTTTGGTAGATGTTTTATAATATTTTCTAATGTTTCATCAAGTTCAGCTTTGTATCTATTAGCACTCATATGAGGTTTTATATTTATTGAAAATCCTATTAGATTTAGAGCTATTAAAGTATTGTTTCTATCTTCAATAATTCCACGAACTGGTAATTGATAACTCTTTTTAATATAGTTGTTTTTTGATAACTCTTCATAATAAGTATTTGACTTAATAGATAAAAAATATACTCTAGCTAGAATCATTAATGAAAGTGTTGTGATAATAATAAATACAATATTTAGCCTAATTTTCATAAAAATATTCCAAATAGTATAATGTCAAGAATTAGTGCAAAAAGAAGCACGAAAAAAATATATATTGAAATATCATAAAAAATTGTAAAAACAATTAGCATTCCAAGGTAAAAAAACATAATATAAATATAGTTATTTGCTTTTTCTTGCTCATATTTTGGAATTACAAACAAATATATAAAATATGCAATTAGTGATAGTGAAAAAGGCTTTAATCCCATATTTAACTCAATTAAAAGAAGAGCAAATACCACAAAAGAAAAAGAGTAGTAGTGCTTTTGTTTTAAAGTTCTATAAAATGCTATTGAAATAATTCCAGCAAAAGGAATAGTAATAAAAAAAGATGATGCTATAACAGATATAAATACTAAAATATAGATAAAAATTATTAAAAAAATTGGGTTATCTAAACTATTTATTGACATAATATCCTAACTTTTAAATAGCTCTTTTGGGTCTATATAAGCACTATCTTTTGTAACTTGAAAGGTAAGATTACTACTAACTCTTCCAACAACACTACCTTTTTGTATCCACTTACCAACAACAATATTAGGAGCTATATCATCCAAATGAGAATATACAGTATGAAGTCCATTTGAGTGTTGAACAATTACAACATTATCAAGCATTCCAGCATTTTTTTTTGCAAAAACAACTTTTCCATTTAAAACAGAGACAACTTTTGCATTTTTCTCTTTAGAGTTTAAAACAATAGATTCATTAAATAGTTTTATTTTATAAACAGGGTCATAATATGTTCCAAAAGGTTTTTCAATACTAAAAGATTTTAATGGTGCTATGGTTTTAGCCCCTTTATATTTTACAATTTTAACACCATTTGTAGATGAGCCTATTTTTCTAACATCCAAGTCCAAACTTTTTGCAAACTCTTGATTTCTTTGATTCTCTGTTTTTGCTAATTGTTCAGCTTTTTGTGCCTCCTCTTTTCTTTTTATCTCCTCTTGTTTTAAAATTTTTAAATCTGCTAATATTGAGTTAAGGCTCTCTTGTTGTGATATAACTTTTTTTAACTCAGCTTGATAAAGTTTATGCTCTTTTTCTAAATTTGCTAAAGATTTTGTATGGCTCTTTTTTAACTCTAAAAACTCCTCTTTTTTCTTCTCTCTTGCATTTATATAGCTACTAAGTTTTATAATAGCCTCTTCATTCTCTTTTGTATTTTTAGATAGTTGATTATAATTTTGATTAATTTGATTTATTCTATCTTTTGAGTGTTCAGATAGAAGTGAAAAAACTTCACTATCAATTAACTCTTCAATTGACTCTTTTGAAGCTAGTTTTATAGCCATTGATACTGAAAACTCTTCAATTATAATATCTACAATCTCCTCTTCACTCTTTCTTTTTTCAATAATTAAATTTTTTGTATCACTTTGAAGTTGATTTAGTTTTTTTTCAGAACTTTCAAGCAAATTTTGATGTTTTAAGATATCTAGATTAATACTCTCTATGTTTTTTTCTAAATTTAAAATATTTCTATTTTGTTCTTCAATACTTTTTGCAATCTCTTTTGTTTTATCATTTGCATCTTTTCGTTTTTGTTGAGCTTGAGATAAAACCTTTTCATTTTGTTCAATTTTTTGATCAATATTTGCTTCTAAATTTGATAAAAAAATAGCAAAAATAAGAAAAATATTTTTAATCATTGTCAATCTTATATTTAAATAGTGTTCCAAAGATTGTGAATAAAGATATTACAAAAGCAAGAGCAAATATTTTTAAAATCTCCTCCTCAAGATGAATTTGAATATTTACAATATCTTGCAACTCAAATGGAAAAATTGACTCTATATTATTTGAAACATAGATTAAAAATATTGAAGAAACTATAAAAGCTAAAAATGAACTAAAAAAAGCATACTTTATAACACTTGAAGCACTATAAATAATTGATGCTCCATGTAGTCTTAAAATAGATATTTTAACTCTATGTTCATGAAACCATAGTTTTATCTGTTTTGCTAAAATAATAACTGCAAAAATTGTAATAATTACAAATAGAGTAAAAGAGATAGTATTTAAAATAAGCAATAAAATATATACTTGACTATGATTTTTATAAAAAACTTCTACAGTTTTTATGCTCTCTTTACTTTGTAAAGTTTTTCTTATCTTTTCAAGTTCAGTGCTTGTTGGAAAATCCTCTAAATATAGTTGATAAAAATATGGAAGTTTAGTTCTTAAAAGTGTAATAGAACTTGAAGATAGATTTGACTTTATATTTTCTATAATTTTTTCATTTGAGATTAGTTTTAACTCACTTACATTTATTCCAGCAAGATTTCCTAAATCCTCTTTTTGTAAAGATTTTTTTGAAACTACTATGATTGAATAATCCTTTGATATTTTACTTTTGTAGTTGTTTACAATATTATCAATTAGTAAAAATATACAAAATGCAATAAGCATAGATAAAAGAGGTATGAAAAATCCAAAAATTGAGTTAAGAGACCTCACAAATAACCCCTTCAACAATTGAAAGTTGTCTAAATTTTATTCCTAAATGCCTAGGAACTCTATGTGTTACAACTACAATTGTAATACCAAGTCTCTCATTTGCACTTTTTAACAAATTCCAAACAACATCAGCCGAACTATCATCTAAATTTCCAGTTGGTTCATCTGCAATTATAATTTTAGGATTATGTGCTAAAGCTCTTGCAACAGCTATTCTTTGTTGCTCTCCACCACTTAATTGATTTGGGTAATAACCTTTTTTATGAAATAGTTTTACATGTCTTAACAAATCATCAGCTTGTTTTCTTGAAGTCTCTTCAACATAGTTATTTACTCTAAGAGGAACCATAATATTTTCTTCAATAGTAAACTCATTTATAAGTTTATAATCTTGAAAAATAATTCCAATATCTTTTCTTAAAACTCTTAATTTATTTCCTTTTATCCCAACAACACTCTGTTTTGCAATATTTAACTCACCATGTCTTATTGGTAGCTCTCCATAAAATGATTTTAGCAAAGTTGATTTTCCACTTCCAGAGTTTCCACCAATAAATACAAACTCTCCCTCTTTAATAGAAAAATTTCCCTGTTTTATAATATACTTATTATTATCATAAGTAAGATATAAATTTCTAGCTTGAATCATTTTTGTAAAACTTCTTTTAACTTTTTATGTGAAATTATATTTGAGCTTGTTGGAAGAGGTTCACCTTGATAGTAAGATACTTTTCCATTTAAAACCAAAATATACTTTGTAATTGGGCGGTCAAAATTACCCATAGTAACTTTTATTAATCCAGAGTTTTCTTTATCTAAAATTTTATAAAGCTCTTCAATATGTACAAAATAGTTGCCCATAATCAAAGCTTTTAGAGAACTTTGTTCAAAAAATCTATTTAAATCTAAATCAAAATCAAAAGAGAAATCAAAATTTAAATCTCTTTTTTTATCTTCTGATTTTGAAACTAAAACTACATCATAGATGTTTTTACCTTGTCTTCTCCATCTATCTTCATATTTACTAACAACTTTTAACTCTTTGTTTACATCAATTAAAATTGAAGCTTGATTTAAATTTGTAAGTAAATCTACACAAAAATCAAAATAGTTTCTGCTATCAGTTCTAAGTTCAAGTGTTCCATCTATTTTTAAGACTCTTAAAGCCTCATTTACAAACTCTTTTGAAAAAATTCTTCTATGTGGTTTTTTATCCCAAGGAACAGGAAAGTGTACAAAAATTTTCTCAACTTGGTTTGACTCTATAAACTCCATAAAAAGTCTTGCATCATAATTTACAACTAAAACATTTGTAATATTTTGAAGCTCTAACTGTTTTAATAACTGCTCAATTGATGGATAGTGAATTTCAAGACCAATAAACTGAACATTGGGATTATTTTTTGCTTGATATAAAAGGTGTCTTCCACTTCCAAAACCAATCTCTATTTGAATCTTTTTATCTGTTTTAAAATCATCTACAAAATACTCAATATCTTTTAAATATTTATGAGGAATCTCTTTTTTCTCTTTTAAATTTGATGTATTTGTAAATAATATATCAGTTCCATTCTCTTTTGCATAAGAGTTTATAGCATCTTTTATTATAGCAACAGGAGATATTCTTGTTGTTTTATCTGATTTAATTAAAAAATTATCATCTTTCTCTTTAATAGCTAGCATAAAATCTCTATTTTGATATTTTACAGCAACTTTATACTCAGTTTTTCTGTCGCTCTCTTTACTAAAACTTTGAGCAACAAATAAAAACTCCATATTATTTGATTTAAATGGAGTCTTTACTATTGGGTTAGATTTAAAAACAATATGTGGCATTATACTCTTTATTCCGCTGTTGGAAGTATTACTTTAGTTTCATTACTAGCTTCTGAAACTAAACCAAACTCATCTATAGCTTGAACACTATATTGATACTCTAAACCAGCTACAACATCAAAATCTTCATATCTTAAATCTTTTACACCTTTTATAATTAGTGTATCAGTTTGTAAAAAACCTTTTTTTGTTTTTTTGATAATATTATATGCAACAGCTCTACTATCACCTTCTTTCCAATTCAAAATAGCTTTTTTATCTTGAATTTGAGCCAAAGTTAATATTGGTTTTGCAGGGCTTATTAAAGTTGAACCTAAAATAGCAGTTATATCTTGAGTGCTTTCTAATTTATCTTTATCAACACTTACAACTTTATAAAAATATTTTTCATTATCACCTTTTAGCTCATCTGTATAATCTAAAGTTTTAGAATCAACAGTTGCAATTTTGCTAAAGCCATATTTCTCACTACTACTTCTATAAATATCATAAGATACTACATCTAAAGTTGAACTAGCTTCCCAAATTAAATATATCTTTTTTGGAATATCAGTAGAAGCTTTTAAATTTGAAGGAGGCAAAGGAAGAGGTTTTGTATTTGCCTCTAAAATTAAACTTGGATTTGACTCTATATTTTCAAATGTATATGCTTTTATTCTATATTTATAAATTGTATTATCAAGTAGGTTCATATCAATAAACTCAGCTGATAGTCTATTGTTTATTTTACCACTTACAGAACTCCATTTTTTAGATTTAGAGTCAAATCTCTCAACAATGTAGTATCCAACTCTTTTGTCAGGATGTGGTTGCCAAACAACTTTTACTTTTCTTGGAAGATTTGAAATAGCTTGTCCCATTTGAACACCTTCAAGTCTTGGAAGAGTTTGAGCTAAATATGCTTTAGTTGTTTTTGACTCTTTGTTATCTTTCAATTTTACAGAAATTTGATAAAGATATTTTGTATTTGGTTCAAGGTTTTTATCTACATAGTGAGTCTCAAACCTATTTTTACTTGAATAAATTAGTTTTAATTTAGTCTCATTTTTATCAGCATTTGCTCTATAAAAGTTGTAACCAACAACTCTCTCATCATCAACTCTTTTCCACTCAAAACCAATTGATGTCATATCTGAAATAGTTATTATTGAATCATAATCAACAGTTTCAAAACTCTCATCAATTTCAACTTTTGAATTACCAAAATTTTGAAAGGTATTTGCGCATGAACTAAGAAACAAAACTAAAAGAGTCAGTAAGCTTAGCTGGATTAATTTTTTCATCTATTATCTCCTTGGAAAAGTTAATATCTATAAAATTTTCTATATCTTTTGGAATATCTGCTTTAAAGCATAAATTTGTTTTTTTTATCGGATGCATAAACTCTAGATAATATGCATGCAAAAAAATTCTGTTGATTTTACTTAATTCGCTCTTAAAACCATATAAAGTATCTCCTAGTATATGTCTTGAGATTGAGTTTAGATGTACTCTAATTTGATGAGTTCTTCCTGTAAAAAGTTTACAAGCAATTAGTTCATATTTTTGATTATTTGAACTCTCTATTTTACAAAAAGCAGTTCTTGCATCTTTTCCATTTTCAACAATTCCCATTTTTAATCTATTGTTTGGATTTCTTGCTATTGGTCTATTTATAACAACATTATCTTTTAGTGCTAAGTCAATAATTGCTAAATAGTATCTTCCAATATTTCTATTTTCAAACTCTTTACTTAAATTTTGATGAGCTTCATTTGTTTTTGCAACTACTAAAATTCCACTTGTTCCTTTATCAAGTCTGTGAACAATTCCATGTCTTAACTCTCCACTAATAGTTGAAAGTGAGAAATTTTTTAATTTTAACCAATCAACTAAAGTTGGCTCTTTTACACTAGATGCTTCATGAACAGTTAAATTTGCTGGTTTATTTAAAACTAAAATATCCTCATCTTCATATATTATTTTAATCTCAAAATCTTTGAAAAAATCCAAAAGATACTCAGGGCTTTTTATCTTAATTTCTTCAGGCTTTGGAATCTCTACTTCTACAGTTTGATTCTCTTTTAATTTGTAAGCGTTTTTATCTATAGTTTTATTATCAACTTTAACTAGATTTTTTTTAATAAGCTGTAAAATTTGATTTCTTGAATCTTCTAAGTTTTTACTTAAAAACTTATCTAATCTATCTTCACTATCTACAATAAATTTTTTATACATTTTATGATACTCTTTCGCATGCGATTATTTGATAAAAGAACTATTTCTCACTTTGACTCTGTTTCGATGATATTAGTTATACCATTGATACTATTATCATATTATTTAATTCAAGAGACAAATGATGCTCTTGCAAATAAACAGCTTTTTTATTATACAGTTTCATTGTTTATATTCTTTTTAGTCTTTATTTTACCAATACGAAAAACACTCTTTTTGGTTCCAACTTTATACTGGTTTGCAGTTATTTTATTAATTTTAGTTGAGTTTATTGGTGTTACAAAATTGGGTGCTAAAAGATGGATTGCTATTCCATTTACAGATTCAACGATTCAGCCATCTGAGATTATAAAACCTATATATATATTAATGCTTGGATATCTAATACAACATAGACCTCCTCCAATTGGTGGTTATAATATAAAAGATTTTTCTTATTTTTCTATATTTATTTTAATACCATTTTTTTTAATTGCTATTGAACCTGATTTAGGTTCAGCTTTGGTTATGCTTTTAGTTGGATATGGAATACTTTTTGTTGTGGGAGTTAATTGGAAAATTTGGCTAACTATTTTTATTTTCCTAGCAGCTCTTTTTCCACCCTTTTATACTTATGGTTTAAAAGATTATCAAAAAAAGAGAGTTCATGACTTTATTGTGGCTGAAAAACCAAGTTATCATGTCCAACAATCTATTATTGCCATTGGTTCAGGAGGATTAACTGGAAAAGATAGTGATGAGGCAACTCAAACTCAACTTAGATTTTTACCAATTGCAACAAGTGATTTTATTTTTGCTTATTTAGTAGAGAGATTTGGATTTTTAGGCGCCCTAACTGTCGTAGCTCTTTACTTTTTTTTAATAGTTCATCTTTTGACATATAATTTAAGTATAGCTTTCAAAAAAGATTATGTCACAAAAGTTTTTGCAACGGGTCTTGCTTTGCTTATATTTTTTAATATGAGTGTAAATATTTTAATGGTTATTGGTTTTGCACCAGTTGTTGGAATACCACTGCCATTTTTCTCTTATGGTGGAAGTTCTTTTACTAACTTTATAATTATGTTAGCAATTTTGCAAAACTTGGTTTCATACAGATATTTAGATAGTTATAGTTATGAAAGAAACTTATAGCTAATATAGTCGATAAAATACCTTAAATCTTAAAAGTGTTGGAGTCTGTGGCTTTGGATACTCTTTATAGGCAATTTGAATTAACTCTAAAGTTCTATTATCCAAAATTGAGTAACCAGAGCTTTGAATTATTCTTAAATCACTAATATCTCCATTTGGATGAAAAATAAATTCAACTATATTTATTCCAGTAATTTTAAGTCTAACTGCTTCGTGTGGATAACCAAGTCTATTTAAAACTCTTTGAGTAATAATTTGAAAATTGTTTATATTTTTTTCTAAATAGGCTTTTTGAACAGTTGTAAAATCATCATACTCTTTTCCATATAGCTCTTTTAACTCATTAAAAACCTCACTATTATAAATAGTGTCCTTTTGGCTTAAAAAATTTTCTAAAGTTTGCTCTTGAAGTTTGCTACTCTCTTTTAATATTTTTTCTTGAAAAGATTTTGCCTCTTTAAGCTCTTTTGTTTCAGCTTTCTCTTTTGTTATCTCTTTTTTAGGTTTTGGTTCCTCTTTTTTTAAAGGTTTAGCCTCTTTTTGTGAAGCTATAGGCTCACTTGGAGTTAATTTTACAAACTTCACTTCACTTGTATTGTGAGGTTTTTGAATATTTTCATGAGTTTTAGATTTTATTTTTATACCTATATCAGAAATAATTAGTGCATGAACTAGCAAAGATACAATAAAAGATATGGCAAGAGTAATAAATAATATTTTTTTCATTGTGCAAATTATAGTAGATTTTTTGTTAATTAAGTTTATGAGCTTATCTTTTGCTTATTTAAATTATTGTAGAATATTTGCTTACTACAAATTTAGGATAGAAAATGTTTAAGAAATCAATAAAAGCTTATGAAAAAGCTTGTCAAGTAATCCCAGGTGGTGTTGATTCACCAGTTCGTGCTTTTAAAAGTGTTGGTGGAACACCTCCATTTATTAAAAAAGGGAAGGGCGCTTATTTATATGATGTTGATGGAAATAAATATGTAGATTTTGTACAAAGCTGGGGACCACTAATATTTGGTCATTGTGATAAAGATATTGAAAAAGTCGTAATAAAGACTGCAAAATTAGGTTTAAGCTTTGGTGCTCCAACTAATCTTGAGACAAAATTAGCTCAAGAGATTGTTGATATGTACGACAATATAGATAAAGTGAGATTTGTAAGCTCTGGAACAGAAGCTACAATGAGTGCAATTAGATTAGCAAGAGGTGTTACAAATAAGAATGATATTATTAAGTTTGAGGGTTGTTATCATGGGCACTCTGATTCTTTGCTAGTACAAGCAGGTTCAGGTATGGCAACATTTGGAAGTCCAAGTAGTCCAGGAGTTCCAGCTGACTTAACAAAACATACACTTTTATGTGAATATAACAATATAGAACAGCTAGAGAAGTGTTTTGAAGAGAGTAGTGATATTGCTTGTATTATTATTGAACCAATTGCTGGAAATATGGGATTAGTTCCTGCAACAAATGAGTTTTTAGCTACTTGTAGAGAGCTTTGCGATAAGCATGGTGCTTTATTAATTTTTGATGAAGTTATGAGTGGTTTTAGAGCTTCTTTAAAAGGTGCTAGTGGAATTTTAGATGTAAAAGCAGATATTTTAACATTTGGAAAAGTTATTGGTGCTGGTATGCCTGTTGGTGCTTTTGCAGCATCAAAAGAGATTATGAGTCATCTTTCACCTGAAGGAAAAATTTATCAAGCTGGAACTTTAAGTGGAAATCCAGTTGCTATGGCAGCAGGGCTTACTAGTCTTAGAAAATTAAAATCAAATCCAAAAATTTATGAAGATTTAGAGAGAAAAGCAAAAAGATTAGTAAATGGATTTAAAAAAGTAGCTGATAGATATAGTATTCCACTTCAAGTAAATACAAGAGGGAGTATGTTTGGATTCTTCTTTTGTGAAAAAGAGCCAACAAATTTCAAAGAGGTAGGACTTTGCAATTTTGAAAGATTTGCAAAATTTCATCAAGAGATGTTAAAAAGAGGTTTCTATTTTGCTTGTAGTCAATATGAAGCTGGATTTATTTGTACGAAAATTACAAATAAAGAGATTGATTTGTGCATTCAAGCAGCAGATGAGATCATGAAAGAGTTTGTTTAATGGAAAATTTAAATAGCTTTAAAGGTGTAGAGTTAATAAAAAAAGCAAATATTTACTTTGATGGAAATGTTACAAGTAGAACTTTTATAGATGTTGATGGAAGTAAAAAATCTCTTGGAATTATGATGGTTGGAGAGTATGTTTTTGGAACAGTTGAGGCTGAAAAAATGGAGATTATTGAAGGTGAAGTTGAGGTAAGATTAAAAGGCGAAGATGGTTTTAAAACATATAAATCTGGTAGCTCTTTTGATGTTGTTGCAAACTCAAGCTTTGAGATAAAAGTAAAAAAAATAACAGATTACTGTTGTTCATATATAAATTAGGAGTTTTATGAAAGATAATAATATAGAAGAGAAACCAAAACATAGAGATAAAATAGAGGCTTTAGATAATCTATCTTTAGGAATATCTATGGTTGTTGCTATTGTTTTTGGAGTTCTTATAGGTATTGGATTAAAACATCTTACAGGTTATACTTGGACTTTATGGCTTGGAGTTTTTTGGGGAGTTGCGGCAGCTGGATTAAATATATACAAAGCGTATAAAAGAGCTCAAAAAGTTTATGAGGGTATGGAAAACGATCCTAGATATGCTCATAGAGCAAAACATGGTGACAACTCACCTGATGATGAAGATAAATAGTAATATCTTAAACTTTGCAAAGGTTTTTATTTTTTTAAACCTTTGTTTAAGTGTTTATGCAATTTTATTTCAAAACACAATTTGGCTTTTAAATCTTCAAGTTGCATTTTTCTCTTCACTTTTTGTAACGATTGCTTCATTTTTGTCTTATAGAAAAAATATAAAAAATAGATTATCAAATATTGATGATACAAATAGATTTTCAGCAGATGATAGAGATAAAATTGATGAGATTGATGACCCTTATGATTTATATAGTGAATATGAAGAGCTTCCTGAATCTGAACTTACATCTGATAAAATAAAAGAGATAATTGAAGAAGAGAAGAGAAAAGTAAAACAAAATAGTATAAAAAATACAGTTTTTAGTGCAGGTGGTTTTGTATCTATTTATAGAGTTTTGGGATATGTATTTTTAATATTTGGATTTTTTGCTTTAAATAATAATAATTTGTTTATTCCTTTGGCGTTTATTATAGGATTAGGAATTGTTCCAATTGGAGTTTTATTTACAAAGATAAAAGCTTGGGATATACCAACTCAAAAAACAAGCAATAATCAGCAAAATCAAATAGAAATACCTAAAAAATAAAACATATACATAAATAGTGTGTTATTACTTGATATTAGACACTATTTATGATATAATAAATAAAAAATAGGAGATAAAATGTTTGGAAAAATTATTGCTTTCAATAAAAAAGATAAAAATGGTTTTATAATTGATGAAAATGGAAAATCTCACTATTTCGATGAAAAATATTTAACAAAAGATACAGATGTATCAGTTATAAAAGAAGGTGTTGAAGTACAATTTGACTTAAACGAAATTGGCTCAAATTATTTTCAAATAAGCAATTTAGAACTAAAAAAAGAAATTATACAAAAAAAAGAAGATGATTTAGAGTATTGGAATAATTTAATGAAGAAAAATACTACAAAAGAAGAAGATTTTGAGGAATGGTTTAGTAATGATATAGCAAATGATCCAAATGGTTTACAATACTATATAGGAAGATAGATAATTTCTTATTTTCTTCTTAATATAGATTTAATCATTTTAATAAATACACTATCACATCAAGTATCTTTTTTATAGGGTAAGATATTTTTGGACTCATTTTTAAATACTCTGCTACTCTTGGCGAATATCTATAATAATATTTAACAAAGCTAGTACCTATTTTGTTAGTTAATAAGTGTTTATCTCTAAACTCTCTTAATATTTTAACTTTTGGGTGTTCATAATTGTTGTTATAAATTGCTGTTGCAATGAAACAACCACTACTTCTAAACTCTTTTACTATGCTTCAACAAAAAGGGCAAATAGAGTGAGAAGGTGCACCATTTAATACAATAATTCTTGGAACAATAAATTTGCCACAAATACACTCAATTCTATTATCTTTATGATAATTATCTTTTTTTCTATTTGAATTGTTAATTACTGTAATATTTTTAGCACTCACTTGTTCATTTTTATTAACATATATATCAAATTCTACATTCTGATTATAAGGCATACTAGAGTCTTTCCAGTCACTTATAAAGAAATATATATCTTTCGTATGTTCATTTGTAAAAATAAAACCATATCCCTTGTCTTTATTGTAGAATTTAACATTTCCAGTTTGCTTACTTTGTTTAAATTGAATATTTTTAACCTGACTATAATTATTGCTAATATTTTCTAATTCAAAAGATACGGTAGTGTTTTCTTTTATTAAATTAACTTCATTCTTATTTAATAAGCAAGTATCATTAAAATAATAAGTAGTTCCACTATCTGCTAAAATTTTGCCTTCTTTACTTGATTGAGAGTAGCTTTTAATGATTCCTTGCATAATATTTCCTTTTTGTAAAATAATGTTTATTGTATCATAATATTATATAATTGTCAAACCAAATACACATTATATATTTATAATATATACATATAATACATTTTTAAGTTGTTTATGTTATAATTCATAAAATTCAATACAAAGGATAAATATTTGGAAGTAGATATATTTGAACAATTATTAAAAAAAGCCAATTTAACAAAAAAAGAGTTTTCTATTTTAGTTAAAATGAATTATACAAGTGTAACTAATTGGAATGGCTCAAAAAATGTTCCTGATTGGGTAGAAAGTTGGCTAGAAAATTATATTAAAGCAAAAGTTGCTGATGATATAATAAAAGCAATAGAGCCTTTAATAAGGGAGAAATGAAAAATTACAGTTAAATCGATTTCATATTCATTTAATAAAGTTAATTATAGAATTTCAAAAAGAAAAGGATAGAAGGGAGCTTTTTGTACTATTAGTTGTGTTTCGCATGGTAAATGCAATTCACCAATTTTTGAATTGTTTTTGTAGATAAAATTATGTAGAGATTAACTCTCTACATAATTTTTAAGATTTTTACCAACTTTTGGGTGTTTTAGTTTTTTAATAGCACTTGATTCAATTTGTCTAACTCTCTCTCTAGTTACATTTAACTCTTTTCCAATCTCTTCAAGAGTTCTATCACTAGCATCATCCATTAAACCAAATCTCATTCTAATAACTGCCTGTTCTCTTTCGTTTAATTGACCAAGTATTTGATCAATTTGCCCTTGTAAATCCTCTTTCATGATATTATCAATTGGAGTTGGAGCTTTTTCATCTGGCACAAAATCTCCAAATTTACCATCATCATCACTTCCAATAGGAGCTTCAAGTGAAACTGGCTCTTTTGTAATTTTAATTACCTGTTTTACTTTATCAACAGGTAATCCAACCTCTTTTGCAATCTCTTCAACATCTGGCTCTTTACCATTTTCTTGAATAGCTTTTCTTATAATTTTATTAATTCTATTTATAGTTTCAATCATATGAATAGGAATTCTAATAGTTCTTGCTTGATCTGCAATTGCTCTAGAGATTGCTTGTCTAATCCACCATGTTGCATAAGTAGAGAATTTATAACCTTTTTTATACTCAAACTTATCAACAGCTTTCATAAGACCAATATTTCCTTCTTGAATTAAATCCAAGAAAGCCAAACCTCTATTTGTATATCTTTTTGCAATTGAAACAACAAGTCTTAAATTGGATTTTGCCATTCTATCTTTTGAAGTATCTGTTATTTGTTTACCTCTTTTTATCTGCTCTAAAACTGCTTTTAACTCTTCAGGAGATAAATCAAATCCATCTTTACTAGCTTCAACTGTTTGGAAAAGTTTTTTAATCTCCATATAAGTAGAAACCATAGTAGCTTCAGGAACCATTGCAGTTATTTGTGCTTTTGATAAATTTACAATATTTTCTAGAATCTTTTGGTGATTTTTTTGTAAATTTTCGTTAAATAGTGGAAGTTTATACTCCAATCTTTTTAACTCATTTTCAAAACCATCTTCACTTTTTAGAGTTGTCTCCATAGCTTTTACTATTTCAGTAATTAATTTTGAAGTTGGTCCTAAATCAAGCAAAGCCTCTTTTAGCAATTTTTTTCTAAATGCAACATTTAGATTAAAAGTCATCATATCAACTTCATCATCAGATTTTGCTGTCTCTTTTGCTTGAAATTTCAACCACTCTTTTTTCTGTTTTTCAAGATTTTTAAAAGCCTCTATAATTGTTTGAGCTCTTTTATCAAGTTTTTTCTGTTTTGCACCTGAGAGTCTCTTTTCATCATCTTCAAACTCTTCATCTTCAAACTCTTCATCCTCGATCTCTTCAATCTCTTCTTCCTCTTCTTCATTATCATCGTCGAAGTTTTTAAATAGCTCTTTTACTTTTCTCTCTCTATTTACTAAAGGCTCTTTGTACTCTAAAATAAAATCTATTAAGTATGGAACATAACAAATAGCATCAAGGATAATATCCTCTCCCATCTCAATTTTTTTAGATATTTCAACCTCTTCATCTTTTGTTAAAAGTGGAATTTGTCCCATCTCTCGCAAGTACATTCTTACAGGTGAATCTGATCTTGACCACTCAAGTAAATCTTTGTTTTTTAATAAGTCAAACTCATCATCTTCTGCTTCGATTAGTTTTTCTCTTTGCTCTCTTCTTTTTTTTGCCTCTTCATCATTTAAAAGTTTTGCTTGTTCTTGAGAACTTAAAACTTTTACATTATATAGTTGAAGTAGTGCCAGAATTTTTTTAATTGTGGCTGCATTTGGTGTTTTAGGAAAGATTTTTATTAACTTTTCATAAGTTAATGTAGAGTCTTTATACTCTTTAATTAACTGCTCAATAGCTTTGTTTATGTCTTTTACGCTCATTTTTTGGGAAATCCTTCTTTTTAAATAGAATTTGTATTATACCCAAACTTTTTGAGCTTTTGGTTAAATAGGGTTTTATTTAAACAGATATTTTTATTTTCTTAGATAAAATAACCGTTTAACTAAAATTAGTGTTTAATATTTAAGGATAAATAATGAGTAAAATCACAGGTAAAGTATGGAATTTTGGTGCAAACATTGATACAGATGTTATTATTGCAGCACGATATTTAAATAGTTCAGATCCTGAGCATTTAGCAAAATATGTTATGGAGGATGCAGATCCTGATTTTCCAAAGAAACTAAAAAAAGGTGATATTATAGTTGCTGGTGAAAATTTTGGCTGTGGTTCAAGTAGAGAGCATGCACCAATTGCTCTAAAAGCAGCTGGTGTAGCTGCTGTTGTAGCTCCTTCTTTTGCTAGAATTTTTTATAGAAATGCTTTTAATATGGGATTACCAATATTTGAACTTCCAGAATCTTTAGAGATAAAAGAGGGTGAAGAGATTAGTATTGATTTAGATAATGGAGAGATTACAAATAATACAACTAAAAAAACTTATAAATTTATACCAATCCCTCCATTTATGCAAGAGTTAATTGCAAGTGGTGGATTAATTAATTATGCAATAGATGAAATGAAGGCTAAATAATGAAAAATTACAATATTTCAATAATAAAAGGTGATGGAATAGGTCCTGAAATAGTTGATGAGGCTATAAAAGTTTTAAATGCTGTTGCAAAAAAATGTGATTTTACACTTTCATATAAAGAGTATTTAATGGGTGGAATTGCAATTGATACAACAGGTGTTCCTCTTCCAGAAGAGACAGTTCAAGGTGTATTAAACTCTGATGCATGTTTGTTTGGTGCAATTGGTGGAGAGAAATGGGATACTTTACCAAGAGAGCTAAGACCAGAAACTGGACTTTTAAACTTTAGAGAAAAAATGGGTGTTTATGCAAATTTAAGACCAGCTATTGTTTATGATGAGCTTGTAAACGCTTCTACACTAAAAGCAGATGTTATAAAAGGTTGTGACATTATGGTAGTACGAGAGCTTATTGGTGGTATCTATTTTGGAAAACCAAGAGCTAATGATGGTTTTAAAGCATTTAATACAATGGTATATACAAAACCAGAGATAATTAGAATTGGAAAAACTGCTTTTGAACTTGCGATGAAAAGAGATAAGAGAGTTTGTTCTGTTGATAAAGCAAATGTTTTAGAGGTTTCTCAACTTTGGAGAGATACTATGAATGAATTAAGTAAAGAGTATCCAGAGGTTGAATTAACTCATATGTATGTTGATAATGCAGCAATGCAGTTAGTACGAAATCCAAAACAGTTTGATGTTATTGTTACTGGAAATATTTTTGGAGATATCTTAAGCGATACAGCTTCTATGGTAGTTGGTTCTATTGGACTTTTACCATCAGCTTCAACTGGAGATAAAACAGCTATTTATGAACCAATTCATGGATCAGCTCCAGATATTGCAGGTCTTGGAATTGCAAATCCAATAGCTACAATATTAAGTGCTGCTATGATGTTAAAATATACATTAAATGAGCAAAAAGCTAGTGATATGATAGAAAAAGCAATTAAAGATGCTTTAAAAGATGGATATAGAACAAAAGATTTAGCCTCTTTTGATGCAAAAGAGGTTTTAAATTGTGTTGCTATGGGTAATAAAATAGTTGAGTATATCAATAAATAAAGGTTATTAATGAGTGAAAAAAAGTATAGACTTGTAACACGAAGTGATATGGATGGTCTTGTTTGTGGAACACTTTTAAAATATCTTGATATTATAGATGAGATTACATTTGTTCATCCAAAAGATATGCAAGATGGTTTAATAAAAATTACAAATAGAGATATTACTACAAACCTACCATATGTTGAAGGAGTACATTTAGCTTTTGATCACCACTACTCTGAAACTTTAAGAAATGAAAAAAGAGCTAACCATATAATAGATCCAGATGCACCAAGTGCTGCACAAGTTGTTTATGACTATTATGATGGAGATAATGTTTTCCCTGGATATTTTACAGGAATGATGATGGGTGCAAATAAAGCTGATAGTGCTGATTTTATGTATGAAGATATTGTAAGACCAAGAGCTTGGACACTATTAAGCTTTTTAATGGATTCAAGAACTGGACTTGGAAGATTTAGAAACTTTAGAATTTCAAACTATCAGTTAATGATGGATTTAATTGATTACTGTTCAAGACACAATATTGACCAAATATTAGAGTTACCTGATGTAAAAGAGAGAGTTGATATATACTTTAAATATGAAGAGCAGTTTAAAGAGCAGTTAAAAAGATGTTCAACTGTACATGGCAATTTAGTTGTTATTCACTTAAAAGATGAAGAGATTATATATCCAGGAAATAGATTTATGATATATACACTATTTCCTGAACAAAATATATCAATTCACTCATTCTATGCAAAAGATAGATCAAAATTAGTTTATAGTACAGGAAAATCTATCACAAATAGAACTTCAAAAACAAATATAGGTGAGCTAATGCTTAAATATGGTGGTGGTGGACACGCAAATGCTGGTGCTTGTCAAATACCAGTTGAAGAGTCTGAACAAGTTTTAAAAGAGTTAATAGAAAAAATTAATCAAGATGGCTAAAAACTCTTTTTTAGCTCATCTATAAAGTTCTCAAAAGAGGGGAGAAGTAGTTTTGCCTCTCTTTGTTTAACTCCCCACATAGGCTCGGGGAAAAAGCTATCATCTTTAAATCGTGCCATGATATGAAAGTGAACATGCGGAACATAGTTTCCAAATGAGGCTATATTTATCTTATCAGGTTTGTAATAATTTATCATAGCTTTTTCAATAATATCTAAGTATTTCCAAATCTCCTGTTTTGTTTCAATACTACATTGTGAAAACTCTTTTATATTATCATTTGTAAATATTTTAAGCCAAGGTATTTCGCTTTTTTCTATTTGAATATTAATTAGACTATTTTTAAAAATTTCCATTATTAACCTTTTTATATAATTGAAGCGAAGTATATCATATTCAACAAATTTTAAGTAAGATTTAAATAAAATGCAATTTCGTTTTTTCAACCATAAAAGAAGTTTTTATAAAATTTGTTAAAACATAGCTGTTTTATAGAGAGTTGGAGATGCTTCTTTTAGCAGCACTCCTGTTGGAAAAATAGAAAACACAAATTAAAGAAGGATAAGACTTATGAAAGTAAGAGCTTCAGTAAAAAAAATGTGTGATAAATGTAAAGTTATCAAAAGAGATGGTATCGTAAGAGTAATCTGCGAAAACAAAAAACATAAACAAAGACAAGGATAAGACACATGGCAAGAATCGCGGGTGTTGATTTACCAAACAAAAAAAGAATGGAGTATGCTTTAACATACATCTTTGGAATTGGATTACATAATTCAAGATTAATTTTAGATGCAACTGGAATTGACTACAATAAAAGAGCTCATGAATTAACAGAAGATGAAGCAGCTTTAATTAGAAAAGAGATCCAAGAAAACTACATGGTAGAAGGGGATTTAAGAAAAAAAGTTGCAATGGATATTAAAGCTTTAATGGATTTAGGTTCATACAGAGGATTAAGACATAGAAAAGGTTTACCTTGTAGAGGGCAAAAGACTAAAACTAATGCTAGAACAAGAAAAGGTAAAAAGAAAACTATTAGTGCGGCAAGTAAATAAGGATAGATGATGGCAAAAAGAAAAGTTACTAGAAAAAAAGTTGTAAGAAAAAATATTGCTGACGGTATCATACATATTGCTGCAAGTTTTAACAACACTATGGTTACAGTTACAGACAAAGCTGGAAACGCTATTGCATGGTCAAGTGCTGGAAATCTAGGGTTTAAAGGTTCTAAAAAATCAACTCCATTTGCTGCTCAGGCTGCAGTTGAGGATGCTTTAACAAAAGCTATGGAACATGGAATTAAAAATGTAGGAATAAAAATTCAAGGACCTGGTTCAGGAAGAGATACAGCTGTTAAATCAGTTGGTTCAATGAATGGAATCAAAGTTGTTTGGTTTAAAGATGTTACACCATTACCACACAATGGTTGTAGACCTCCTAAAAGAAGAAGAGTGTAAGGAGTAAATAATGGCAAGATATAGAGGACCAGTAGAAAAAATCGAAAGAAGACTTGAAGCGGATCTTGGACTTAAAGGTGAGAGAAGACTTTCAGGTAAAAGTGCTTTAGAAAAAAGACCATTTGCTCCAGGACAACATGGACAAAGAAGATCTAAAATTTCTGAGTATGGATTACAATTAAGAGAAAAACAAAAAGTTAAATTTATTTATGGTATTTCTGAAAAACAATTCAGCAACTACTTCAAAGAAGCAGTTAGAAGAGAAGGAAATACAGGAACAATTTTAATTACTCTAATTGAACAAAGATTAGATAATGTTGTTTATAGAATGGGATTTGCTACAACTAGAGCATTTGCTAGACAAATTACAACTCATGGACATGTTTTAGTTGATGGTAAAAAAGTTGATATTCCATCATATTTAGTAAAACCTGGACAAAAAATTGAGATTAAAGAGAAAACTAAAAATAATCCACAAGTACAAAGAGCTATCGAGCTTACAAATCAAACAGGAATGGTTGATTGGGTAAATGTAGATAAAGATAAAGTTTTTGGAATTTTCACAAGAATACCTGAGAGAGAAGAAGTAGTTATTCCTGTTGAAGAGAGATTAATAGTAGAGTTATATTCTAAATAAAAAATAAAAAGGTAGCCAATGAAAAAGTTTGCAGAAACTCCGTTTTTACCAACTGAAGTTGAGATTGAGGCTATTAGTGCAAATGAAGCAAAGATAACAGCATATCCATTTGAAGATGGATTTGCTATTACTTTAGCTCATCCGTTAAGAAGATTACTTTTAAGTTCATCTGTTGGTTATGCACCAATTGCTGTTAAAATTGAGGGTGTTACTCATGAGTTTGACTCATTAAGAGGAATGCTTGAAGATGTTGCTATGTTTGTTATAAATTTAAAAAACATTAGATTTAAGATAAATAGCGATAAAGATCAAGTAACTGTTGAATACTCTTTTAGTGGACCAAGAGATATTAAAGGTGAAGATTTAATCAATTCTGAAATTGATGTAGTATCAAACAACGAGCATTTAGCGACTATAAATAGTGATTGTAACTTAAACTTTACAGTTATTATTCAAAAAGGTATTGGATATATGCCATCTGAAGATATCAGAGATATCGTTGGACCAGATTTTATACCAATTGATGCATTTTTTACACCAGTAAAAAAAGTAGTTTATAATATTGAAAAAATGTTAGTTGAAGATAATCCTAACTTTGAAAAAGCAGTATTTAATGTAATTACAAATGGACAAATTAGTCCTGTAAATGCATTTAAAGAAGCAGTTAGCGTTATGTACTCACAAATGTCAGTATTTAATAAAGTTTTTGATTTATCTGAAGTTTCTATTGCTGAAACATCTGAAGATAGCTCAGAAATTAAAGATTTAGTAGTTAAAATTGAAGACTTAAATTTAAGTGCAAGAAGTTTTAACTCTCTTGATAGATCAGGAATTAAATACTTAGGTGAGTTAGTTCTTATGAGTGAAGTGGAAGTAAAAAGTATAAAAAATCTTGGAACAAAATCTTATGAAGAGATAGCTATGAAGCTTGAATCTTTAGGTTATCCAGTTGAAAATACACTTCCAGAAAATATTGCTTCTTCTTTAAGAAGAAAATTAGAGCAATTAAAAGCATAATAAAGGTTTAATATGAGACATAAGCACGGATATAGAAAGTTAAATAGAACTTCTGCTCATAGAAAAGCATTGCTAAAAAATTTAGCAATTGCTATTATTGAGAGAGAAAAAATCGAAACAACTGTTCCAAAAGCAAAAGAGCTAAAAAGATATATTGAGAAATTAGTAACAACTGCAAGAAATGCTGATTTAAATACACATAGAACTGTATTTGCTGCATTACAAAGCAAAGAAGCTACTAAGAAATTAATTAATGAGATAGCTCCTAAATATGAGGGAAGAAACGGTGGATATACATCTATTGTTAAAACAAGAATTAGAAAAGGTGATGCTACACCAATGGCATTTATCTCTTTCATCTAAATTTTAAATAAAAAGAGATTTTTCTCTTTTTATTTCTCAAAAATTACTACAAAACCTACCTACACTTTTTTTAAACTTTTTTTTGATATAATCAGCCTTTTATAAAAGAACCTACAAATATTAGGAGAATTGATATATGACTCTAAAAGAAGCACTAAGTTTAAATAGTGAAGAGATTAAAAAACTTAAAGATGATTTAAAACATAAGATAAAAAATAGCAAAATTGGTGCTTATATTGAGCAATTAGAGAATATTGAACTAAACGAGAGTGGTTGTGGAGTTCCAATTGCAATTAAAAATAATATAAATGTTAAAAATTGGGAATTAACTTGTTCTAGCAAAATTTTAAAAAATTATATAGCTCCTTTTAATGCAACAGTAATAGAAAATTTAGAAAAAGCAGGATTTAGTCCATTTGGTTTAACAAATATGGATGAGTTTGCTATGGGAAGTTCAACTGAATCTTCTTGTCATGGTAAAACATTAAATCCAATAGATAATAGTAGAATTCCAGGTGGAAGTAGTGGAGGAAGTGCTGCTGCTGTTGCTGATGGAAGTGCTATTGCAGCACTTGGAACTGATACAGGTGGAAGTATTAGACAACCAGCTGCTTATTGTGGTGTTGTTGGAATGAAACCAACTTATGGAAGAGTAAGTAGATATGGAATAGCTGCATACTCATCTTCGCTTGATCAATGTGGAGTTATCACTCAAAATGTTGAAGATGCTGCAATATTATATGATGCAATAGCTGGATATGATGAAAAAGACTCTACGAGTGCGAATATTGAATATGAAAAAATTACTCCAAATTTAAATTCAAACAAAAAATTTACAATTGCTGTTATTGATAACTATATTGAAAGTGCTAGTAGTGAGATTAAAGAAGCATTTAATAAAACTGTAAAACTTTTAGAAGAGCAAGGTCATAAAATAGTTCATACAAATATGCTTGACTCAGATAAAATAATTTCAACTTACTATATTATCTCTGCTGCAGAAGCTAGTGCAAACCTAGCAAGATTTGATGGTGTTAGATATGGATTTAGAGCAAATAGTTCAAGCTTAAAAGATATGTATGTTAATACAAAAACTGAAGGTTTTGGATATGAGGTTAAAAAAAGAGTTATGGTTGGATCTTTTGTTTTAAGCTCTGGATATTATGATGCATATTATACAAAAGCACAAAAAGTTAGAAGTGTTATTAAAAAAGAGTTTGATAATATTTTTGCAAGTGCTGATTTAATATTAAGTCCAGTTGCTCCAACAACTGCTCCAAAATTTGGTTCATATAAAAGAGCTTTAGATATGTATTTAGCAGATTTATATACTATTAGTGTGAATTTAGCAGGACTTCCAGCTATTAGTTTACCTGTAGGAAAAGATAGTGAAAATTTACCAATTGGACTTCAACTAATTGCAAATAGTTTTCAAGAACAAACTTTGTTTGATGGTGCTTTATCTATGGAAAAAGCTGTAAATTTTAAAAAATAATTGAATAGGATTTAAAGATGAAAATAAGAAAAAGAGCTTTAACGTTTGAAGATGTGTTGTTAGTACCTGCTAAATCTGAAGTATTACCAAAAGAGGTTTGTATCAAAACTAAACTTACAAGAAATATAGAGTTGAATATTCCATTTGTAAGTGCAGCTATGGATACAGTTACAGAGTATCAAGCAGCTATTGCAATGGCAAGACTTGGTGGAATTGGAATTATTCATAAAAATATGGATATTGAGTCACAAGTTTTACAGTGTCAAAAGGTTAAAAAATCAGAATCAGGAATGATAATTGATCCAATCACAATAAAACCAGAGCAAACTCTGCAAGATGCTGAAGATATTATGGCAAACTATAAAATCTCTGGAGTTCCTGTTGTTGATGATAATGGTATTTTAGTTGGAATTTTAACAAACAGAGATATGAGATTTACAAAAGATTATAGATTTAAAGTTTATGAAAAAATGACAAAAATGCCATTAGTTACAGCAGTAGAAGGAACAACACTTGAGCAAGCTGCTGAAGTTATGCATCAAAATAAAATAGAGAAACTTCCAATTGTAAATAAAGATAATAAATTAATTGGTCTTATTACAATTAAAGATATTAATAAAAAAATTGAGTATCCAAATGCTTGTAAAGATGAGTTTGGAAGACTTAGAGTTGGTGCTGCTATTGGTGTTAATCAACTTGATCGTGCTAGAGCTTTAGTTGCTGTTGGAGTTGATGTTTTAGTTTTAGACTCAGCACACGGTCACTCAAAAGGTATTTTAGATACAGTTAAAGCTATTAAAGCAGAACTTGATGTTGAGTTAATTGCTGGAAATGTAGCAACAGCTGAAGCTACAAGAGATTTAATTGCAGCTGGTGCTGATGGTGTTAAAGTTGGAATTGGACCTGGAAGTATTTGTACAACTAGAATTGTTGCAGGAGTTGGTGTTCCTCAAATGAGTGCTATTGATGAGTGTGCAATTGAAGCTAAAAAATCAGGAACTCCAATTATTGCAGATGGTGGAATTAGATATTCAGGAGATGTTGCAAAAGCTTTAGCAGTAGGTGCTAGTTGTGTTATGATGGGAAGTGCTTTAGCTGGAACTGATGAGTGTCCAGGTGAAGTTATTTTATACCAAGGAAGAAAGTTTAAATCTTATAGAGGTATGGGAAGCATAGGAGCTATGACAAAAGGAAGTACAGATAGATATTTCCAAGAGGGAACTGCTGCTGATAAACTTGTGCCTGAAGGAATTGAAGGAAAAGTTGCATATAGAGGAAGTATTGCTGATATTATTCACCAAATGGTTGGTGGACTTAGAAGTTCAATGGGATATTTAGGTTCAAAAGATATATCTATTTTCCAACAAACAGCCGAATTTGTAGAGATTACAAGTGCTGGATTAAAAGAGTCTCATGTTCATGATGTAACAATTACAAATGAAGCACCAAACTATCATGTATAATTTTTAAATGTAATAGAGAAATCTATTACATTTACTCTTCAAGCATCAAAACTTCAATCCTATTTTCATCAAAATCCTCAAACTCTATTTTTGAATCTTTTAAAGTTTTTGTAGTTTTTGCACCAAGTTTTTTTAAGTTTTCAACTCTAGTTAAAATATTACCACTACCTTCACTTAACTGTTTTGAAGCAGTTTCGTAACTATTATTTAAAGCTTTTATTTGGTTTCCTATTTTGTTGAAGCTATCTGTATAATTAACCATTTTATCATATAACTTTCCAGCCTCATCAAATAGTTTACTAGCCAAAGTTGAAGATTGTTCGCTTTGCCAATATAAATATATAGTTCGTAAAGATACTGTTAAAGTAGATGGATTTACTATTGCTATATGTTTTTTTAAAGCATATTCATACAAAGTTGGATCTTTTTGAACAGCAAGTGAAAATGCACCTTCTATTGGTACAAACATAAATACATATTGAAGCGTTCCAATTTTGTAGTGTGCATAATCTTTTGAATCAAGATTATCTATATGGTTTTTAAAAGAGCTTACAATATTATTTAAGCTAATTGCTCTTTGCTCATCACTTTGTGCTCTTATATACTCTTCATAATCATTTAATGAAACTTTTGAGTCAATTATCATAGATCTATTTTGTGGAAGTTTTATAATAACATCAGGTCTTTTTGTATCACCATGCTCATCTTTATAACTTTGTTGAGTAAAATAGTGAATATTTTTTAAAAGTCCTGAATACTCTAAAACACTCTCTAAAATCATCTCACCCCAGCTTCCTTGAGTCTGTTTTTTACCCTTTAATGCTTTTGTTAAGTTTTCTGCCTCTTGAGAAATATTAAGTCCAGCTTTTGTAAGCATCTCAATCTCTTTTGATAGCTCGGCAAATTTCTTTGTACTATTTTCTTGAGACTCTTCAACTCTTTTTTGAAAAGAGTCAATATTCTCTTTAAATGGTTTTAAAATATTATCAAGACCTTTTAGTGAAGTTTCATCAAATTTTTTTAGCTTATTATCCAAATTATTTTGCATAATCTCATTTAGTTTAAGCTCTAATTTTTTGCCTTGCTCTTCTAAATCATCTTTTAATTTTTGATTATTCTCTTTTTGAAAATCTATATTTGCATTTAAAGATGAGTTTTCAATTTTAAGCTTAATATTTTGCTCTTCTAAATTTGCAATATTTTTTAATAACTCTTGCTCATTTTTTAAAAAATCATCAACTTTTTTTGATAAAAACTCAAGGTTTTGGCTCAGTTTTGCAAGTTCTATATCTTTTTGAGATATTTTTGATTTTAGAGTAAATAAAAATATAAGAGATATTAAAAAAAGAGAAAAAAATAGTATTGCCAAAATATCAATGTTTTCTATCATAAAATTAAATCTCCAAGTTCCACACTTCTTACTTTATCAATAGAAAAAGATTCATTTGCAAGATTTCTTACAGTTGTATCTTTATATAAGCTTACAACTTTATGAATAGTTTTAAACTCATCTTTTGAAAATAACTCTTCACTGAAATCCTCTTCAAATTTTGAGAAGTTAAGCTCTTTGTAACCATTTTTTTCAACAATATCAATCTCTAAAAAATCTAAAAGTTCTTGAATAAAATAGACTCTTTCATCATCTTCATCAAGATCAACTTCATCTATAATTAACTCAAAAATCTCACTAAGATTTTTTGCTTTAACACCCCTTTTATCTTTTATAAACTCTTCATTTACAATTTTTTGATTAAAAAAATCAAGATGATTTTTTTCCATAAAAAATAGCATCAACTCTACTTTTTTGTTGTTTAAACCTTTTACTTGCTTATGTAACATATATAAAATTATATTTGCCACTTTTGTCATATCTACCATATTAATCCTTAGTTCCCATAGTTTTGCATTAAAATATCTCTATACTCATTTAACTTTTTCATCTTCTCATCATCTTGCCCATTTAAATCAGGGTGATAAATTTTTGCTAACTCTTTGTATCTTTTTTTTATATCCTCTTTAGAAGGAGTAGATGAAAAACCAAAAAACTCTTTTGCCTCTTGTAATTTTGAACTTTGAGTATAAAAGTTTCCTTGAAAATTTTGATTGTTGAAGTTTTTAAAGTTTCTAAAGTCAAAATTTTCATAATCTTTATTTGTAAAACTCTCAAATTTAAACTCAAATTGCTGTGCTCTTTTTCTAAGCTCTCTTTTTAAAAAATAGATGATTAAAACAAAAGATAGAACAATTCCACCAATAACTGCTAAAAATACTCCAAAATTTGTGAAAATAAGATATAAAATCCCAAAAATTATTGCATATTTAATTAGTGTTGCTAAAAAATTCATATAAAATATTACCTTTTTTAAAAAATTTTGACATTATACAATAAGTAGATTAATCATAATATTTGTGTACAATATAGACTTTTAAAGGATTTTTATGAGTTATGAAGATTTTATAAAAGCAGTTGAGATATTTGGAATAATCTCAACAATGAGTAAAAAAGATATAAAAAAAAGATATTTAAAGCTTTCAAAAAAATATCATCCAGATGTTGAGGGTGGAAGCAATGAGAAGTTTATGGAGCTAAAAAAAGCTTATGATACTTTGCAAGAGTATATGGAAAACTATAGTTACTCTTTTGAAATTGATGATTTTAAAAGGCAGTTTCCATCGTTTACAAACTATAAAAACTGGGTTAAGTAGGAGATTTTATGAAAAAAATATTATTGGTTTTAGCACTTGTAATTTCAAGTTTTGCACAAGATAAATATAGTGAAATGCAAATAAAACAGATGATTGCAAAAATGGTTATTCTTGGATTTACAGATACAAAAATAACTAAAAATAGTCAAATTTATAAAGATGTAGAGTTTGGTTTGGGTGGAGTTATATTGTTTGATAAAGATCCAAACGATAAGACAAAAGCAAAAAATATAGAAAATTTAGAGCAGTTAAGAGTTTTAAATCAGACTTTGCAAAAAATTAGTGATAGAAAATTACTTATCTCAATTGATCAAGAGGGTGGAAGAGTTCAAAGATTAAAAGCTGATATTGGATTTATTGAAACTTTAAATGCAAGTGAAATTTCAAAAAAAGGTGAAAGTTTCGCAAAAGATAGTTATAAAGCTATGGCAAAAGGTTTAAGTGATGTTGGTATTAATTTAAACTTTGCGCCTGTTGTTGATTTGGCTATAAATAAAAACAATAGTGTTATATATAAACTTGGAAGAAGTTACTCAAAAGATGCAAATGAAGTTACAAAATATGCATCTATTTTTGTTGATGAGTTAAAAAAAGAGGGTGTTCTTGCAACTTTAAAACATTTTCCAGGGCATGGTTCATCTTTGGCTGATTCGCATTTAGGATTTGTTGATATATCAAATACTTGGAGTGAAGTTGAGCTAGAACCTTATAAATATTTTATAGAAAACAACAAGGTTGATTTAATAATGACAGCTCATGTTTATAATGAAAATTTAGATAAAAACTATCCAGCAACACTTTCACATAATATAAACACAAAACTTTTAAGAGATAAGCTAAATTATCAAGGGGTTTTAATAACTGATGATTTACAAATGAGTGCTATTAGTAAACATTATGATTTAAAACAGACTTTAACACTAGCTATTAATAGTGGAGTAAATCTGCTTCTTTTTGCAAATCAATTAGCAAAACCAATAAGTTTAAAAGAGATTGTAGATACAACTTATGGTGAAGTTTTAAATAAAAATATAAAATTAGAAAATATTATTGAGTCAAATAAAAAAATTGATGATTTATTGAAGAAATTGTGATATAATCTCACAATTTCGGCATACTTCGGTCTATGCCTGACTTCGTTTATGTAGATTTTCTACAACTCATTTAAATTCAAATTATTCAACCTAGATCGTAACTTAAGCTAATCACTTTTGTAGGTTCATAAAACAAAGGTAATTATGTCATTTTTAAATTTAGGATTATGTCCACAAATTCTTCGTGCAGTAGAAGAAGAGGGCTATACAATAGCAACTCCTATTCAAGCAAAGGCTATTCCAGTTATATTGTCAAAAAAAGATGTTTTAGCAGCTGCTCAAACAGGAACTGGAAAAACAGCTGGTTTTACACTTCCACTTTTGGAATTATTAAATAAAAACTATTCAAAAGATAGAAAAAGTTCTGTAAAAGCACTTATTTTAACTCCAACAAGAGAGTTAGCAACACAAGTAGCTCAAAGTGTTGAAGTTTATGGAAAATATCTTCCATTTAAATCAGCTGTTATTTTTGGAGGAGTTGGAATAAATCCTCAAAAAGCAATCTTAAAAATGGGTGTTGATATTGTAACAGCAACTCCTGGAAGATTACTTGATTTGGTTTTTCAAGACTGTTTAGATTTATCAAAAGTAGAGTTTTTGGTTTTAGATGAAGCTGATAGAATGCTTGATATGGGGTTTATTCATGATATTAAAAAGATATTATCAATTTTGCCAAAACATAGACAAAATCTACTTTTTTCAGCTACTTTTTCACCAGAGATTAAAAAATTAGCAGATAGTTTGCTAAAAACTCCTGTTTTAATAGAGGTTTCAAAAGCAAACAGCACTTCACACAAAGTTGAACAAACTGTTCATCATGTTGATAAAGAGAGAAAAAAAGAGCTTTTAATTCATCTTTTAAATAAAAATAGCTGGAAACAAGTTTTAGTTTTTACAAGAACAAAACATGGTGCAAATAAACTAAGTGAAGCTTTAATAAAAGATAAAATAACTTCAGCCGCAATTCATGGAAATAAATCTCAAGGTGCAAGAACAAAAGCTTTGGATGATTTTAAAGCTGGAACTGTAAGAGTTTTAGTTGCAACTGATATTGCTGCAAGGGGAATTGATATAGACCAACTTCCTCATGTAATAAATTTTGAGTTACCAAATGTTCCTGAAGATTATGTTCATAGAATTGGAAGAACAGGAAGGGCTGGAAATAGTGGAGATGCTATATCTTTAGTTTGTATTGATGAGCATGATTATTTGTTAGCAATTGAGAAATTAATTAAACAAAAGATAAATAAAATAGCAATAGAAGGATTTAAAGTAAATCCAAATATAAAAGCAGAACCTATTTCAAATGGTAGAAATAGAGCAAAAAGTGGTGCAAATAGAGCAACACAAAGTAGAGCTTCTAAAACAGAAGATAAAACTTCTAGTTCAAAAAGAACTTTTGGTAGAAGTAGAAGAGTAAGCTCTAGTTTAAAAAGTAAATAGACTCAAATTTTAAGCAAGATATTGCAAAATATCTTGCTCTTTTAACAAAATTAATATTCAATTCATAGCCATATAGATATACTTTTTTTTTAAAAATATAGTAAAAATAGAAAGAATTTATAGATGAAAAAACTAAAACTACAAAATCTTGATTGCGCAAACTGTGCATTGAAAATAGAGAAAACTTTAAATAATATGCCAGAGTTATCAAATGTAAGGCTTAATTTCTCTACTTCAACTTTAACATTTGAGCAAAATATAGACAAAGATTTAAGTGATTTAATAGAAAAAGAGATTCAAAAGATAGAAAAAGAGGTAATCATTGTAAAAGAAGAGAGTAAAAATCAAAAAAGATTTTGGCAAAATTTAGACAAAAAGCTTTTGTTTATTACTTTTTTATCACTCTTTTTAACTTATATCTCATATAACTATATAGAAAATAGACAAATCCAAATAACAGTTTTTTTAATAGCATATATAATTGTTGCTTGGGATGTTTTATATAAGGCATTTAAAAATATTATTGTTGGAAAAGTTTTTGATGAGTATTTTTTAATGTCAATTGCAACAATTGGAGCAATTGCTCTTTTGGATTTTATTGAAGCTATTGCTGTTATGGTTTTTTATCAAGTTGGTGAGATGTTTCAAAGAGTTGCTGTAAATAATTCAAGAGATAGTATAAATGCACTTATAGATATAAAACCAGAATTTGCATTTGTAAAAGAGGGTGAAACTATAGTTCAAAAAACTCCTCAAGAGTTAAAGCTAGATGATGTTATTTTAGTAAAAGTTGGAGAAAAAGTTCCAGTTGATGCTATTTTGCTTGAAAACTCTTGCTCTTTTGATACAAGTGCAATAACGGGTGAGTTTAAACCAAAAACTTTAAAACAAAATGAAGAGGTTTTAAGTGGATATATAAATGTTTCAAATGCTGTTTATCTAAAAGTAAAATCACTTTACAAAGACTCAACAATCGCAAAGGTAATTGAGCTAATTGAAAATGCAAGTTTAAAAAAAGCAAATGCTGAAAAATTTATTACAAAATTTGCTTCTGTTTATACTCCAATAGTTGTTGTTTTGGCTCTTTTTTTAGCATTTTTACCACCACTTTTTATACAAGATGCTTTATATTCTGATTGGATTGAGAGAGCCTTGGTATTTTTAGTAATCTCTTGTCCTTGTGCTTTGGTTATATCTGTTCCTCTATCATATTTTAGTGCTATTGGAGCTGTTTCAAAAAAAGGTGTACTAGTAAAGGGTGCAAACTATATAGAAAAACTAACTGAAATCAAAAATTTTGTTTTTGATAAAACGGGAACTTTGACAAAAGGGGTTTTTGAAGTTACAAAAGTAGAAGCTTTTGATATGAGTAAAGATGAGCTTCTAAGAGTTGTTGCGACAGTTGAGAGCTTTTCAACTCATCCAATAGCAAAAGCAGTTGTAAAAGAGTGCAAAGAGGAGTTAAACCTAAAAGAGCTTAGTTTTAGCGAAGAGTTTAGTGGTTTGGGTATAAAAGCTATTGTAAATGAAAAAGAGATTTTAGTAGGAAACAGAAAACTTCTTGAAAAATTTGATATAAAAATTTCACAAAATCTAAATGAGAGTTTAAATATTGTTTATGTATCAATAAACTCAAAATTTGTTGGATATATTGTTGTAAGTGATGTTATAAAAAGTGAAGCAAAAGAGTTTTTAAAAGAGTTAAAAAAACTAAATATATTAAAAACTTATATGCTAACAGGAGATAAAAAAGAGCAAGCCTTAGAAGTTGCAAAAAATATAGGAATTGATGAGGTAAGATATGAGCTACTACCACAAGATAAACTAAAAATTTATGAAAATATAAAAAAAGATACAAACCAAACAACTGCATTTGTAGGAGATGGAATAAACGATGCACCAACTTTAGCAAATGCTGATATTGGTTTTGCTATGGGTGGGATTGGAAGTGATTTGGCTATAAAATCTGCTGATGTTATAGTTTTAAATGATAATTTAAATTCAATAAGCGATGCAATAAAAATAGCTAAAAAAACAAAAGTTATTGTATATCAAAATATCATTTTCATAATGGCTGTAAAAATTGGCTTTTTATTTTTAGGAGCAGGGGCAGTTATAGGAATGCAAGAAGCAATTTTTGCAGATGTTGGAGTAGCTTTAATAGCTATATTTAACTCTATGAGAATTTTAAAAGAGATTAAAAAATAAAGGTGAAATGTGAAGTTTAAATTTAAAATATTTTTTCTAATACTACTTTCTATAAATCTATTTGCTTGGGATAAGGAAGTTGAAGAGGTTTTCAAAAAATATAAAGTTGAAGGAACTATTGTAATAGAATCTTTAAATAAAAAAAAGATAAATATCTATAATGATAAAAGAGCTAGTGAACTCTTTTCTTCAGCTTCAACTTTTAAAATACCACATAGTTTGATAGCTTTAAATGAAGGTATTGTAAAAAAAGATTCAAAAATTATTTGGAATAAAAAAGTTACAAAATATAAATCTTGTAATAAAAATCAAACTATAAAATCTGCTTTTAGAAACTCGTGTCTTTGGGTTTATGAAAAATTTGCTTCAAATATAGATACTAAAAGATATAAAGAGTATTTGAAAAAAATGGATTATGGAGATAAAAATATAAAAAACAACTCTATTTTTTGGCTTGATGGTACTTTAAAAATAACTACTTTTGGGCAAATTAAATTTTTAAAAAAATTACATTTAAATGAGTTATCTTTTAATCAAAATGATATAGATTTTATAAAAAATATTATGATAGAAGATAAGAATGAAAGCTACATATTAAGAGCTAAAACTGGTTGGCAAGGTGAATATGGTTGGTATATTGGTTATGTACAGACCAAAGATGATGTTTGGTTTTTTGCTATGAATATTGATACAAAATCAAAATCTGATTTGCCAAAAAGAAAAGCTATGACTTTGGAGATTTTAAAGTTAAAAGGGATTATTTAAAAAATTAATAAGTTTAAAATATTATAAAACTAAACCATAAAGAGAAATTATTTTCTCTTTATAGCTTTTGCGTTTGGTAAATCTGTGATAGTTCCTTCATAAATCTCAGCAACCATACCAATAGATTCATGTAGTGTTGGGTGAGCATGAATTGTAAGTGCAATATCCTCTGCGTCACAATCCATCTCAAGAGCAAGAGAGATTTCACCCAAAAGCTCTCCAGCATTCTCTCCAACAATCGCTCCACCAATAAGCTGGTTTGTATCTTTATTAAAAATTAGTTTTGTAAGCCCAGTATTTGAAACATCACTTGCTAGTGCTCTTCCACTTGCACTCCAAGGAAATGAGCTAACTTCATAGTTAATACCAGCTTTTTTAGCCTCAATTTCAGTCATACCAGCCCATGCAATTTCTGGGAAAGTATAAGCAATAGAAGGTATCTGTTTTGGTTCAAAATATACTTTATGACCAGCAATAACTTCAGCAGCTACATGCCCTTCATGTACAGCTTTGTGTGCAAGCATAGGTTGACCTATAATATCTCCAATAGCAAATATATGTGGCACTTTTGTTCGCAGTTGACTATCAACTTTGATTAATCCTTGCTCATTTACCTCTATAGAAGTATTTTCAAGACCAAGTTTATTTCCATTTGCACTTCTTCCAAGAGCAACTAAAACTGCATCATATAAAATACCCTCTTTAGGTGCATTTTCACCTTTAAACTCTACATAAATTCCATCTTGTTTTGGAATAATACTTTGAGTTTGAGTTTTACTCATGATATTAAATCTATCTTTGTTTGCTTTTGTATAAAGTTTTATTAAATCAGCATCAGTTCCAGTCATAAGTTGCTCTCCTCGAATTGCAACATCAACTTGACTTCCCAAAGTTGAATAAACTGTACCCATCTCAAGACCGATAATTCCACCACCAAGAATTAGAAGTTTTTTAGGTACTTCTTTTACCTCTAAAGCATCTGTTGAATCCCAAATTCTAGGGTCTTCATGAGGAATAAATGACATTTTAGAGCTTTGACTTCCAGCTGCAATAATACAGTAATCAAAACTTACTTTTGTTTTTTCATCACTGTTTGTAAGAGCAACTTCAACACTATGTTCATCTAAAAATGTTGCATAACCTTGAATATGGTTTACTTTTCTCATTTTAGCCATTGCATCTAAACCACCAGTTAGTTTTTTTACAACACCACTTTTATACTCTGCAACTTTTTTTATATCAATTTTTGGCTCTTCATAAAATATTCCAGCATTTTTTATATGTTTTGCCTCTTCAATAACCTTTGCAACATGAAGTAAAGCTTTAGAAGGAATACAACCTACATTTAAACAAACTCCACCTAAAGTTGAGTATCTCTCAACTATAGTTGTTTCAAATCCTAAATCCGCACATCTAAAAGCAGCAGAATAACCACCAGGTCCTGCTCCTATTACTAAAACTTGAGTTTTAACTTCAGTCATTTTAGCTCCTTATAGACTTAAAAGTCTTAAATCACTTAGGATTTGACTTAAAGTTGTTGTAAATCTAGCACCATCAGCACCATCTATTACTTTATGATCATAAGATAGACTTAATGGAAGCATAAGTCTAGGTTTAAATTTTTTACCATTAAAAATTGGTTTTATAGAAGATTTTGATACACCTAAAATTGCAACTTCTGGAGAGTTGATAATTGGTGTAAAGTATGTTCCACCAATTCCACCAAGACTTGAAATTGTAAAGCATCCACCACTCATATCATTTGAAGTTAGTTTTCCTTCTCTTGCTTTTTGAGATAGTTGTGCTAACTCAATTGCAATCTCTTTGAAACCTTTTTTATCTACATCTTTAATAACAGGAACTAAAAGTCCATTTGGTGTATCAACAGCAACTCCAATATTATAATACTCTTTCATAATTAGCTCTTGTCCATCACTACTTAAGCTTGAGTTAAATTTTGGATGAAGTTTTAGAGCTTTTTCAACTGCTTTTATTATAAATACAAGAGGTGAAAGTTTGAAATCTTTTGCTTTCTCATTTTGCTCTTTTCTAAACTCTTCAAGTTCTGTAATATCAGCTTCATCAAATTGTGTAACATGAGGAGCTGAAAGATAGTTTTTGTGTAAAAATGGACCTGATACTTTTTGAACACGACTAAGCTCAACTCTTTGTACTTTTCCAAATTGTGAAAAATCAATCTCTTTTGATTCAGGAAGGTTAAATCCAAATCCAACACCTGTTGTACTTGCTGGTTTATTTAATTGCTCTTTTACATAAGCTTTAATATCTTCAACTACAATTCTTCCTTTTGCAGCACTCCCTTTTACAAAACCTAAATCAACTCCAAACTCTCTTGCAATTTTTCTAACACTTGGACTTGCATATACCTTTGTAGCTTTTTTAGATAATACTTTACTCTCTTCTTCAATATCTGCACTTCTTGCAGCTACTTCTTGCAGCGTTGGAGTAGTAGGTGTAACTTTTTCTATTTTTGTAGGAGTAGTTGGTGCTTGAAATGCTGGAGTTGGAACTTTGTTTTCTACAACAACAGTTTTTATTATTTTTGCGATTAAATCACCACTATTTATTTTTTGTCCAACTTCAACAAATAGTTCAATAATCTCACCACCAAATGGTGCTGGAACATCCATAGAAGCTTTTTCTGTTTCAAGTGTTATTAAACCATGATCAGCTTCAACTATATCTCCAACTTTTACCATGATATCAATTAAATCAACATCTTTATCAGCACCTAAATCAGGAACTCTAACCTCTTCAACAACAGATTGAATAGATTGCTCTTTTACAAATTGTGTTGGAGTTTGAGTTACAACTTCCTCTTTAATCTCCTCTTTTTTAGAAATATTTGCTTCAGATTTAACTTCTTCATTAGAGTTCTCTTCTAAAGCTTCAACTCTAGCAATTAAATCTCCACTATTAGCTTTATCTCCAACTTTTACTAAAATCTCTTTGATAATTCCAGCATGAGTTGTAGGTACATCCATAGAAGCTTTTTCTGTCTCTAAAGTTATAAGTCCATCTTCAACTTCAACTTTATCTCCAACTTTAACCATGATATCAATTAAATCAACATCTTTATCAGCACCTAAATCAGGAATAAAAATATCATAAATTTTTGCCATTTTTTACTCCTTAAGCTTTTAGTGGATTGATTTTATTTGCATCAATCTCATATCTGTTTTTAGCTTCAAGAGCAACTTTTTTATCAATTTTTCCATTTCTTGCAAGTTGTGCAAGTGTTGTATAAACAATAAAATTAGTATCAACTTCAAAGAATTTTCTTAAATTTGCTCTACTATCACTTCTACCAAATCCATCTGTTCCTAGAGCTTTAAAGCTTCCTTTTACAAAAGGAGCTATTTGCTCTGAATAAGTTTTTACATAATCTGTTGCAGAGATAATAATATTATCCTCATCATCACCTAAAACAGTGTTTGCATAAGATGATTTTGGCTCTTTTTCAATATTTAAAAGATTTTCTCTCTCAACATCTTGTGCTTCTCTTGCTAATTCGTTGTAAGAAGTTACAGAGAATAGTTCACTTGAAATTCCATACTCTTTTTCTAAAATTTCTGCTGCTTTTAGAACCTCTTGGAATATTGAACCAGAACCTAAAAGTTTAACTTTATAGTTATTTTTAGCTTCAAAAGTTTTAACTTTATAAATTCCTTTTATAATTCCCTCTTCAACACCTTTTGGCATTGCAGGTTGTGTATAGTTTTCATTTAAAGTTGTTATATAGTAGAAGACATCCTCTTGTTTCTCTCCATACATTCTTTGCATTCCATTATGAACAATAACAGCAACTTCATACGCATAAGTTGGATCATAAGTTATACAATTTGGAACAGTATTTGCTAAAATATGAGAGTGTCCATCTTCGTGTTGTAGTCCCTCTCCATTTAGTGTAGTTCTTCCACTTGTTCCTCCAACTAAGAATCCTCTTGCTTTTTGATCTCCAGCAGCGTAACATAAATCTCCAGTTCGCTGAAATCCAAACATTGAGTAGAAGATATAAAATGGAATCATTGGACAATCATTAACTGAATATGATGTTGCAGCTGCTATCCATGAACTCATAGCTCCAAGTTCATTAATCCCCTCTTGTAGAACTTGACCTTTAATATCCTCTTTGTAAAATGCAACTTGATCTTTATCTTGTGGAATATATTTTTGACCAACACTTGAGTAAATCCCAACTTGTCTAAACATACCTTCCATTCCAAAAGTTCTAGCTTCATCTGGAACTATTGGAACAATATTTTTTCCAATATTTTTATCTTTTAATAAAACATTTAAAACTCTTACAAATGCCATTGTTGTAGATATTTCTCTATCTGCAGTACCTTCAAGCATTGCATCAAATGCATTTAGAGCTGGAAGTTCAAGTTTATTTGAGAATTTCTCTCTTCTTTGAGGAACATATCCACCAAGAGCAGCTCTTCTTTCTTGTAAATATTTAAACTCAGCAGAATCAGGTTCAGGTCTGTAGTATGAAAATGATTCAACTTGCTCATCTGTAAGAGGTAAATTAAATCTATCTCTAAATTGAATTAAGTTCGCAGTATCTACTTTTTTAACTTGGTGAGCAATATTCATACCCTCAGCAGCAGCTCCCATTCCATAACCTTTTACAGTTTTTGCTAAAATTACAGTTGGTCTTCCAACAGTTTCAGTTGCTCTTTTAAATGCTGCATAAACTTTTACAGGGTCATGTCCACCACGATTTAGTTTCCAAATATCATAATCACTCATATTTTCAACTAATTTTGCAGTCTCTGGATATTTGTTAAAGAAGTTTTCTCTTGTGTATGCTCCACCTTTTTGTTTAAAGTTTTGATACTCTCCATCAACTGTTTTTTCCATTAGTTCAAGAAGCTTTCCAGATTTATCTTTTTCTAATAAAGAGTCCCATAATCCTCCCCAAATAACTTTAAGAACTTCCCATCCAGCACCTCTAAATTGTCCTTCAAGTTCTTGAATGATTTTTCCATTTCCTCTAACTGGACCATCTAGTCTTTGTAAGTTACAGTTAATTACAAATATTAAATTATCTAATCCTTCTCTTCCAGCAAGTCCAATAGCTCCCAATGATTCAGGCTCATCAGTTTCCCCATCACCTAAAAAGCAGTAAACTTTTTGTCCACTACAATCTTTTATTCCTCTATTTGTAAGATATTTTAAAAATCTTGCTTGATAAATAGCTTGTAAAGGTCCAAGTCCCATAGAAACTGTTGGAAATTGCCAATAAGAAGGCATTAATTTTGGGTGTGGATAAGATGATAATCCATCAGCAAAAGCCTCTTGTCTAAAGTTATCCATTTGCTCTTCACTAATTCTTCCTTCAACAAAACTTCTAGCATAAATACCAGGACTTATGTGACCTTGGAAAAATATTAAATCTCCACCATCTTTATCATTTGGTGCTTTAAAAAAGTGATTAAAAGCAACATCATAAATAGTTGCAGAAGATTGAAATGATGCAATGTGACCACCAAGTTCTAAACCTTTTTTAGAAGCTCTTTGAACCATAATTTGAGCATTCCATCTAATAATAGATCTTATTTTTCTCTCAATATCCATATCTGCTGGCATTTTTGGCTCTTCATCTGTACCAATAGTATTTATATACGCAGTTGTAGCACTATATGGAAGATGCGCACCACTTCTTCTTGATTTATCAATTAACTTCTCAAGTAAAAAATGAGCTCTCTCAACTCCTTCTTCTTCTATTATTGCCTCTAAAGCCTCCATCCATTCTTGTGTCTCTAATGGATTAATATCTTCTAAATTTAACTTTGGCATGAAACCCCTTTTATAAAAGTTATCTTAATTTTTTAAATTAATTTTGAATTTTAATATAAATTAAATTATAATTCACTTATATCATATTTATTTAGGATAAAAACGAATGAAATTTAACAACAAATTTAGATTGATTATAACACAAAATCTTAATTCAAACAGCAATTCAAATATTGATAAAGCACTATTTAAATCATTTAAAAATGATTCAATACCAGTATTAAGGCTCTATACTTGGGAAGATTGTGTTACTTTAGGAGCTGGACAAAAATTAGATGATTACGAAAAGTTACAAAATAGCTACAAAAATAATATTTCTAAAAGATTAACAGGTGGTGGAGTTTTATTTCATGGTCATGATATTTCATATACAATATTAGTAAATCCAAATATGATAGAGAATAAAGATGTAAAAGAGACATACTTCTTAATATGTCAATTTTTATTAAAGTTTTATGAAGATTTGGGTTTAAAAGCAGATTTTGCAAAAGATAATAAAGATATAGTTTTAAGTAAAAGTCCTTTTTGTCAAGTTGGATTTGAAGCTTATGATATTATAATAAACAATAGAAAAATTGGTGGAAATGCTCAAAAAAGAGCTAAAAACTGCATACTTCAGCACGGTTCTATTCCTCTTTATACAAAACAAAAAGATGAGCTTTTTGGGAATTCATTAGAGGATTTTGGTATAAGTTTGAGTTTTGAAGAGGCAAAAGATAGATTAATAAAAGCATTTAAAACTACATTTAATGTAGAGTTTTTTGAAGATAAGTTAAATAAAGAAGAGTTAGAAATTTTAGATAGTTTAAATAAGGATAATTAAAAATGACACAACAAATAGATTTTAAAGAGAGAGCAAATTTTAAAAAACCTGAGTGGTTAAGAAAAAAACTAACTCCTCATGCACAAATTGAGATGGAGAATTTACTTAAAGATGTAGGTGGACTTCATACAATTTGTCAAGAGGCAAAATGTCCAAATATTAGTGAATGTTTTGCAAATAAAAATGCTACATTTTTAATTTTGGGAAATATTTGTACAAGAAGATGTACATATTGTAATGTAACAACTGGAAAACCTCATGGTGTTGATCTAAGCGAAATTCAAAAAGTTACAACTTCAGTATTAAGACTAGGACTTAAATTTGTAGTTATTACAAGTCCAGCAAGAGATGATTTAGCTGATGGTGGAGCAGAGCAATTTTATAGAGTAACTAAAGATATTTTAGAAAAATCTCCTCAAACAAAAGTTGAGATTTTAATTCCTGATTTTAAAGCAAATGAAGAGAGCTTAAAAAGAGTAATAGATTCAGGAGCTACAATTATTGGACACAATGTAGAAACTGTTCCTAGCCTTTATAGAATTAGAAGAAATGGAACTTATGAGAGAAGTTTAGAGGTTTTAAGAAAGTTAAAAGAGCTTGGTGGAGATAAAATTAAAACAAAAAGTGCTTTAATGGTTGGACTTGGTGAAACAGAAGATGAGATGATTGCTGTATTTAAAGATTTGTTGAGTGTTGGTTGTAAGTTTTTAAGTATTGGTCAATATTTAGCACCTAGTGGAGATTTTGAAAAAGTTATAGAGTATGTTAAACCTGAACAGTTTAAACGATATGAACAACTAGCCTATGATTTGGGATTTGAGTTTGTAAAAGCAAGTCCATACGCAAGAAGTTCATATATGGCTCACCAATATCTACAAGAGTAGTTAAAATTTAAACTCTATTTATGGAGTAAATTACTCCATAAAAGATATATTTTTGAAAAACTCTCTATATTTTGTATCGCCTTCATCTCTAGCTTTCATAGCTGCTCTTGGGTGTTCATTTAGCTGACCAGTTATCATATAAGGAATACTATATCCCCAGTCAAGTTTTTTCTCTAAATCAACTATATAGTTTTCAATAAACTCTAAAACAGGCATCTGTTTATATTTTGGATTTTTCAAAAATCCTAATAGAAGTTCAAGTGGACAGTTTCCAGCACCACGTCCTAGACCTGAAACTGTAACATCAAGAAAACTTGCTCCATAAATCATAGCTTCTAAAGTATTTGCATATGCAAGCTGAAGATTGTTATGTGCATGAATTCCAACTTTTTTACCTGATTTTTCTGCAAAACTTAGATATTTTTCTGTTAAATCTCTTATTTGTTCTGGATAAAATGATCCAAAACTATCAGCTATATAAATTACATCAACATTTGTTTTACTTAAAGCTTCTAAAACTTCGTCTAGCTCTTTTTCTGATACTTTTGAAATAGCCATAATATTTACAGTTGTTTCATATCCTTTTGCGTGAGCATCTTCTATTAATTCAATTGCTGCTGGAATTTGGTGAATATATGTTGCAATTCTAATCATATCAACAACACTCTCATTTTTTGGTCTAAGCTCTTCTTTTAAACTTCTTCCAATATCACTCATTACAGCAATTTTTAGATTCGTTTTGTTCTCCCCAACAACTCTTCTAATATCTTCTTCTTTACAGAAATTCCAAGCTCCATACTCTTTTTCACTCATTAAAGTTGGAGATACATTTTTACCAATCTCCATATAATCAACACCAGCTTTTACACACATCTCATAGTGAGCTTTTACAAATTCATCACTAAAGTAAAAATTATTTACAAGTCCACCATCTCTAATAGTGCAATCAAAAACTTTTAAATCTTCTCTAACTGAAAGGATAGTTCCCTTTTTTTCCAACATATTATTCCTTCAAAATTTTAGTCAATTATCTTAGCAAAAGATAATAAAAAGATAAATTAATAAAATTAATTTTCTAGTTTATTTTTATCAATCTCCTCATTTATCTCATCATCTTCTTTACTAGAACTCTTTTTAGACTCTTCTGAAACATTTTTTTCTAAAAACTCTTTTTCATTAACATTTTCTAATATTTTCTTTGCCATTAAAGATGCTTTTTCTGCAATACTATTAGTGTCTCCAGCAATTTGAGCATTCTCTTGAGTCTTTTTATCAAGCAAACTTATTGCATCATTTATTTGAATAACTGCATTTTGTTGCTCTTTTGATGAACTTGCTATATCTTGAATTAAAGAAGTTGTCTGATTTATAGACTCATTTAATCCTTTATACCCTTCAATCATATTTGTAGCAATACTTTTACCTTCATTTGCTTTTACAGTTGCTCTTTCTACTATCTCTTTTATCTCTTTTGCAGCTTCTGCACTTCTAGTTGCTAGATTTCGCACCTCTTGAGCTACAACTGCAAAACCTTTTCCAGCCTCTCCAGCAGTTGCTGCTTCAACAGCAGCATTTAATGAAAGAATATTTGTTTGAAATGCAATATTATCTATAACCCCAATAGCTTCATTTACTAAATTTACTTGTGTATTTATCTCATCCATTGCAGTTGTTGTTTGATTTGCAAGCTTTTCACCAAGAGATGCTGAATTTGTAACATTTGAAGCTATTTGTGACATCTGAGCTATTTTATTATTTGAGTTTGAAATACTTGAAGTTACCTCTTCAAGAGCTGCTGCTGTCTCTTCTAAAGATGCAGCTGCTTCATTTGAACTTTGATTTAGTTTATCAACATTTTTTAATAACTCGCTAGAAGAGTTATCAAGAGTAATTCCATTCTCTTTATCTTTTATAAGCATATCATTGATTGCATTTCTTAGTTCATTTATGTTTTTTATTAAAGTTTCAAAAGCTCCACCTTTTTCAATATTGTCTAGTTTTAACTCTTTTGTATAGTTATATTTTACATACTCTTCTAAAATATTATTTACACTAATAAAGTTCTGTTTTGTAGCACTTATCATATCATTTATACTATTTTTTAATGTAGATAAAGTATCATTTGTTGAGTTCTCTTTTATTAACTGGCTATAGTATCCTTGTTTTACTCTATTTACTACATTGAACACATCATCTAAAAGTTTCTTATCTTCTAAAGTTGAATTTTCGATTTTTTCTATATTTGAATTTATAAGTTTAGCCATTAATCCAAACTCATCACTATTTTTTATATCTATATACTCTATTTTTGAACTATTTTTATTTAAAAAATCAAAAAATGAGATAAGACCAGATTTAAATCTATTTAAAGATAGTAAAATATCTCTTGATAGAAGCATTAAAGATAAAATAACTATTGTAATAATAAGTAAAGATTCAATAATTATTATATTTTTCAAATCATTCATTTGAGTATGATAGAGTTGAGTTTGAAGATTGTAATCATCTTCTATCTCTTTTATAAGTTTGGAAAAGTTTTCTCTACTTTTATTTGCCAAAGGTGTTGCATCTTTTCTATATGCGATATACATATTTGCTCTAACTTCAGGAGTTCTTTCAATATTTTCCATAGATTTCATTTTTTGATAACCATCTTCAACAAAATCAATAACAGTTTGTTTTACAAGTAAAACTTTCTCTTTTTCCTCTTTTGTCTCTGTGATATTTACTATTTTTTCAAACAAATCAATAATTTTTGCTTTACTATTTTCAAGATTTTTGATATTTCTCTCATATGCATTTCCTAGCATAATATCTCTTGTATTTCTAGCAACAAAATTAAGCTCTTTTTCTACTTCCAAAACATAAAACTTAGCAGCAATCGCTTTATCTTTAAAAGTATCAAAACTTTTTTCTGCATCTATTAGATTATTAAATTTAAATAATCCTGTAATAAATATAGTAACAAAAATTACAATTGCAAATAAAATCATCTTTTTTGCAATAGTAAAATTAAATCCTTGCATAACTCTCTCCTTGAATAAATTAATAGAAGATTAATATAACATAATAAAATAATCTAAGTATTAGAAAATATTTAATTTAGAGCTTCCTATATTAAAAAATGATACAATACTACTCAAAAATTAAAGAATGAGTTTAGAATATGACAAAAGAAGAGTATGATAAAAAAATAGAGAAATTAATAACTTGGGCAAAAGCTTATTATGTTTTTGATGAACCACTTGCTAGCGATGAAGAGTATGATTTACTTGCAAGAGAGTGTTTGGATTTTGAACAAAATAATCCACTTTTAAGTAATCCAAATTCACCAAATAAAAGAGTTGGTGGGTATATATTAGATAGTTTTTCAAAAGCTACTCATCTTAGTCGTATGTGGAGTCAAGAGGATATTTTTGATACAAAAGAGCTTAAAGATTGGATAAAAAGAGCTTCAAAAGCTGGTGATGAGTTGGAGTTTTTTATTCAGCCAAAGTTTGATGGAGCTAGTTTAAATTTAATATATGAAGATGGTGTTTTAAAACAAGCAATTACAAGAGGAGATGGAAGCGTTGGTGAAGATGTAACTCATAATGTTTTAACAATTCATTCAATTCCACTAAAAATAGAAGAGAAATCTCTAATAGAGATTAGAGGTGAAGTTGTAATAAAAAAAGATGATTTTTTAAAAATAAATGAAGAGAGATTAAAAAACAGTGAAGCCCCATTTGCAAATCCAAGAAATGCAGCTGCTGGAAGTTTAAGACAGCTTGATTCTAGTATAACTGCAAAGAGAAAACTATATTTTACTCCTTGGGGAGTAGGGCAAAACTCTTTAAACTTTTCAAAAATAAGTGATTTGATGGACTATATATTCTCTTTGGGATTTGATGAAGCACCTATGCAAACTATTTGTAAAGATGCAGTTGAAATAGAAGAGATATATAAAAATATGATAGAAAAAAGAGATAGTTTTTCTATGCTTCTTGATGGTATGGTTATAAAAATAAATAACATAGATACTCAAAATAGTTTGGGCTATACACAAAAATTTCCAAGATGGTCGTGTGCATATAAGTTTCCAGCAATAGAGAAAACTACAAAATTAAAAGATATTATATTACAAGTTGGAAGAACTGGTGTTGTAACTCCAGTTGCTATTGTAAATCCAGTTGAGATTGAAGGTGCAGTGGTTGAAAGAGCAACACTGCATAACTTTGATGAGATACAAAGACTTGATTTAAAAATAAATGATGAGATAATAATTATTAGAAGTGGAGATGTAATACCAAAAATTACAAAGGTTTTAAAAGATAGAAGAGATGGAACTCAAATAGATATTTTAAAACCAAAAGAGTGTCCAGATTGTAAAAGTGAACTTTTAATAGAAGATATTATGATTAAGTGTCAAAATCTGGATTGTCCATCAAGAGTTGTAAACTCAATAATCTATTTTGCAAGTAAAAATTGCTTAAATATTGATGGTTTGGGTGAAAAAATAGTTGAACTTTTAGTAAATGAGAAAAAGATATATGATATTTTAGATTTATACTCTTTGAGATATGAGGATTTACAAAATCTTGAAGGGTTCAAAGAGAAAAAAATAAACAATCTTCTAAATGCAATAGAGAACTCAAAAAATAGTGAGCTATATAGAGTACTTACAGCTTTGGGAATTGAGCATATTGGAGAGGTTGCATCAAAAGCAATTTGCTCTAAATTTGGTTTAGCTTTAGTTGATGTTACTTATGATGATTTAATCTCTATTGATGGAATAGGGGAGCAAATGGCAAACTCATTTTTAGAGTTTTTTAGAGTAAATCGTGATTTTGTTTTAAAGTTATTTGATATATTAAATCCAAAAGTAACAATAAAAGAGGAAGCAAGAGAAAATATCTTCAAAAACAAAACTGTTGTTGTTACTGGAACTATGAGTAAAAGTAGAGATGAGATAAAAAACTTTTTAGAAAATCTTGGAGCAAAGGTAAGTTCTAGTGTATCAAAAAAGACAGATTTTGTAATTTTTGGTGACGATGCTGGAAGTAAGTATGATAAGGCAATTGAGCTTGGAGTTAAAACTCTAAGCGAAGAGCAGATGTACTCTTCTTTAGAGTAAATTTATCTTCTATTAATTTTTGAATCAAAGAGTTTTAAGATGTTTTTATAAGCATCGGCAAACTCTAAACTAATCAGTGACTCTTTACCATCTATAATATTTAAAGATTTTTTAATACTATCTTTTGTAAATATATCAACAAATGCATCTTTAAAATCATCAAAGTTTTGATTCTCTTGATAAACTCTTAAAACTTGTGCAAGTGTGTAGTTAAAATCTTTGTTTGATTGTTCTAAATAAAAAATAGCCTCTTCATACTCTTTTTGTTTTATTAAAATATCAGCTTTGAATTCACCTAAAGAGAAATCCTCTTTAAAAATAACTCCAATAAAAGCTCCCATATTTACAGAATCATCAAAGCCACTTAATTCATCAAGAAGCTCATCTAAATCGTAACTCTCTTTATTTAAAATAAAATCTCTTATTAGTTTTCCTTGATTTTTGTTGTTATAGATGAGGTCTTCAAGTGGATAAATCTCTGAAAAATTTGGAACTATCATTTGACATGAATAAAACCCCAAGTAGTCATACTCTCTTAAATATATAGTTTTATTCTCTTTATCTAAAATATTTTTTAATAGCTCAAATTGTTTAGAACTATCTTTTTCTTCAAATTTCCAAGGTGTATAATTAAATGATTTATTTTTATTTAAAAATTGAATAGCTACTTTTGCATTTGAATCAACAAAGTGAGACTCCAAATTTGAGTTTGAAGATATATCTTCTAAATCAAAACTTGGTTTTTCAAAACTATCAAGTTCATCTATATCTCTTCCTTGTAAAAGCTCTGTAAGTGTTCTTTCTATTGAAACTTCTAAAATGCTATGGCTTCCAAAAGATAAAAAAAGTGTATTGTTTTTTGGATTTATAAATGCAATTGCTGTAACTGGATATTTTCCATTTAAAGATGCATCATAAACTTTTAAAATAAATCCATGCTTTTCTAAAGATTCTATATCTTGACTAATTTTAGTAAAAGTTTTTATAAGCTCTTTTGGAAACTCTGGAAGAGCTAATCCTTCAGCTATAACTTTTAATTTTACATATCTTTCAAAAATCTCACAAAGAGCTTGAACTTTTGCCTCATTTTGTGTGTTTCCTGTAGATAAACCATTACTTGCATATAGATTTGATAATATACTTGTAGGAAAATATACTTTTTTTTGTGTTGTTTGATTTATAAATGGAAGAGATACAATTTTATCAAAATTGTTTGAGTTGAAATCCAAAAAATCATCTTCTTCAAGCCCTTCCATAGTGTAATATTTTTTAATCTCATCATCTAAAAAATCTTCATTTTTATTAAACTCTTTTTGATCTAAAAAGAATTTTCTATCTTCTAAATAGAAATCATTAAAATATAGATTTGTTTGAAGTCTTTCTATAAACTCTCCATAAGCACTTGCTAAACAAGAGTTTAAAAGGCTTCCTTTACCATTTGAAAAAATAAAATTATTAGCACCTTCAAAACTTAAATTTATTGAAAAGCTATTTTTTACAGGATTTTTCTCTTTTGATAGTTTGATTTTGTATCCAAAATCATCTATGATTTTTTTCATTTTTGTTAAGCTAACTTCTAGTGGAGCATCTTTTGATATAAAGTTCATATATTTGTTTTCTTTTTCTTTCTAAAAAATTTAGGAAGTATAGCTAAAAGAGCTTGTATTTTATTTTTTGATTTAACTTAGCAATTATTGGATTGTAATTAGAACTATATTTTTCTATACTTTTTACCAAATAATTCAAGGGTTTTAAATGTTTAAAAAAATATCAAATGTATTATATGTAAAAGTTGGAAATGTAACTGTAACAAAACTTGAAAATCAAAAGAGGCAAGAGTTGATTTCAGGTATCAAAAAATATCCAGTTTCAAAAGCTTATTTAACAAAAACTGGATTTGCTGATGATTTTCAAGCAGATTTAGTCCATCATGGTGGAGTTAATAAAGCTTTATTTTTATTTTCAAGTATAACTTATGAAAAAATAAACTCTTATTTTGATAATAGTTTTGATATGACAAATATGGCATTTTTTGGAGAAAACTTAATACTTGATAAGATTTGTGAAAAAGATATTTGTGTTGGAGATATCTTAAAAATTGGTCAAGCAAAAGTACAAATAACACAACCAAGGCAACCTTGTTGGAAACTTAGTGCAAATAGTTTAAAAGACAATATGACGAAATTTATTTTTGAAACAGGTTTGACTGGATTTTACGCAAAAGTTTTAAAAGAGGGACAAATTTCACAAAATGATGATGTTGTTTTAGAGCAAAGGACAAACCCTAACTTAACTATTGAAAAATTAAATCAAATTATTGTTGAGCCAAAAATTGATATAAATCTCACAAAAGAAGCACTGGCTTGTAAAGATTTGGGGCATCAATTTAAAAACTCTTTAACAAAAAGATATGAGCTAGGAGATGAAGATAATCAATTTAGCTTTTATCATACATAAAAAAGGAAAATTATGAATAAATATATATTACCTTTATATAATCGATTAGATATTGCATTTATAAAAGGTAAAAAATCTCTATTATTTGATGAAAATAAAAAAGATTATATAGATTTTGCTTCAGGAGTTGGAGTAAATAGTTTAGGTTATGCAAATAAGAAAGTAGTAAAAACAATAGAAAAACAAGCAAAAAAAATTTTACACAGTTCAAATATATATCGAATAAAACCGCAAGAAGAGTGTGCTAAAAAAATAGTAGAATTAAGTACTTATGATATGCAATGTTTTTTTTGTAATAGTGGAGCAGAAGCAAATGAAACTGCTATAAAACTTGCTAGAAAATATGGAAATGTGAAATTTAAAACACCTAAATATAAGATTATTACTATTAAAAACTCTTTTCATGGAAGAACAATAGCAACTTTAAAAGCAACAGCACAAGAAGATAAACATAAATATTTTGCTCCATATCCTGATGGATTTGTTTATGCAAATGATATAAATGAAGCTATTAATATGATTGATGATACAACAGTTGGTGTTATGTTAGAGTTGATTCAAGGTGAGGGTGGTATTTTTATACAAGATATTTTTCAAGTGCAAAGACTTGAAAAAATTTTAAAAGAGAAGAAGTTACTTTTGATAATAGATGAAGTTCAAACAGGAGTTTATAGAAGTGGGAATTTTCTGATTTCTCAATATTTTGGAATAAAACCTGATATTGTAACTTTAGCAAAAGGTTTGGCAAGTGGTATTCCAATAGGTGTTATGATGACGAGCTTAAAAGATATTTTTACTTTTGGTGATCATGGTTCAACTTTTGGTGGAAATCATCTTTCAACAACAGTTTGTAAGGCTGTTCTAAAGATTTTAGAGAAATATTCAAATAGTGGAAAACTTGGTGAAAATATAAAATATTTTAATAGTTGTTTACAATATTTTACAGATAAATATCCAGATATATTTTTGCAAAAAAATGGTTGGGGATTTATGCAAGGTCTTGTTTTAAAAAATGAAAATGATTTAAGTAATATAGTAAATTTTGCACTTAAAAATGGTGTTTTAGTTTTAAAATCAGGAAAAAATATCATCAGATTTTTACCACCAATAGTTATTTCAAAAAAAGAGATAAAAGAAGGTTTTAAAAGATTTGAAGAAGTTCTTATAAACTATCATAAAAAATAAGGTAAAAAATGAGAAGAGATGAATTTAATATAAATGATAAAAATAGTATAGATGAAATACTACAAGCTTGTGAATATGGAACTTTAAGTCTTATAAGTGAGGGAAAACCTTATGTCGTAGCTTTGAATTTTGTACAATATAAAAACGCAATATATTTTCATGGAGCAAAAGAAGGAAAAAAGATTGAAGCCATAAAATCAAATCCAAATGCAGCTTTTTTAGTAGTAAAACCATACTCATTTATACCTTCATATTTTAGTGATACAATGGCAGCTTGTCCTACAACTCAATTTTTTGCTTCTGTATTGCTTGAAGGAAAATTGAGTTTTATAGAAGATAAAGATAAAAAAGCTGATATTTTAAATGCTTTGATGAAGAAGTTTCAAAACGAAGATAGTTTTGAAGAAATTGCTTATAATAAAGGGATGTACACAAAAATGCTTGATAAAACAGCAATTATTGAATTAAAAATTGAAACTCAAAGTTGTAAAATAAAAGTAGGGCAAAACTTAAATGAAGAGAGAAAAAATAAATTTTTAGAGAAATTAAAAAATAGAAATTCACAAATAGATAATGAGACTATAAAAGTAATGGAAATTTATAAAAAATAGTTTATGTAAATATCCAAAATATAAATATTTATATTTTTGGATATTTTTATATCTTCTACTTATTTGATAATTTCCAATTTAATACAAAGTATGAAATTAGACCTAAAACTAATCCCCAAAACGCACCGCCAATTCCAAATAAATTTATATTTGCTGCTGTTGCTAAAAATGTTATAACTGCGGCTTCTCTACTATTTAAATCACTCATTGCATTTGTAAGACTTGTTGCTATTGTACTTAATAGAGCAAGTCCAGCTAAAGAGCTAATAAATGTTGCTGGAAAAGCAGCAAATAAACTTGCAAGAGTAACTCCAAAAATACCAACTAAGATATAAAATATTCCTGCTGCAATACCAGCTATGTATCTTTTTTTAGGATTTTCATGAGACTCTTTTCCTGTACAAATTGCAGAGGTTATTGAAGATAAACAAAAAGCATGAGAACCAAAAGGAGCCATTAAAATAGAACCAAATCCAGTAACTGCTAAAATAGGTTTTGCTTCTGTTTTGAAACCATCATTTTTAAGTATTAAAAGTCCAGGCATATATTGTCCAGTTAATGTTATTAAAAATAGTGGTAAAGCAATACTTAGTGTTGAATTGAGTGAAAAGGTAGGTTCTGTAAAGATAGGATATGCTAGTTTTAATTCAAGATTAGAAAAGTTAATTTGGGATTGTATAGTTAATATTATAAATCCAAATATTAACGCAGTAACAATAGCATATCTAGCAGAAAATCTTTTTGTAATAAGATAAATAAAAAATAGTGAAATTGCTAAAACAGGGCTAATTGTCATATTTGTAAAAGCAGAAATTCCAAATTGTAGTAATATTCCAGCTAATAAACCAGATGCAATTCCAGATGGAATGAGACGAATTAATTTTCCAAAATATCCAGACAAACCTAAAATAAAAAAAGCAAAAGCAGATAATATATATGCTGCTATAGCTTCAGAATAAGAAACAGTTGCAATAGCAGTTACTAAAAATGCAGCTGCTGGAGTACTCCAAGCAGTTATTATTGGTTCTTTTGTGTACCAACTTAACATTATTCCAGTAATTCCAACACCAATAGAAATAGACCAAACCCAAGAAGCAGTTTGTTCAGGGCTAAGACCTGCCATTTGTGCTGCTTGAAATATTAAAATAAAAGTTCCACCGTAATTAACAATAACTGAGATTAATCCAGCTATTATTGGAGGAATTGCCGATATTTTACTGTTCATTTTATACTCCTTAATTATAAAAAATGTTAAGGAAGTATAAGTGTATTAAACAGGTTTTACAATCTGTTTATTGCTAATATTTAATTTTGCTAATAATCCCTAAAATTAGCAATTTTTGGATTGTGGAATATACTATTTTCTTTTATACTTAAAGTGATTTTTACTAAAAAAAGAGATAGGAATGCGACATCAAAAAAAAAGACATTTATTGACAAAATAGCAAATATATGAATTGCTTTTAAAAGCTGAGATAGTATTATTGTAAAAATTGTTATTCATCTTTATTTGTTTCAAAATCTAGTAGATTTTTCTTTCTCTCAATTCCCCATCTATATCCACTCATCGCACCACTTTTTGCTATTACTCTGTGGCAAGGAATTAGATATCCAATATGATTTTTTCCAATAGCACTTGCAACTGCTCTTATTGATTTTGGTTTATCTACAATATTTGCAATATCGCTATAAGTTGCAATTTCTCCATTTGGAATATTTATTAATGCTTTCCAAACATTTATTTGTAGGTTTGTTCCTTTTACAAAAAGAGGATACTTTTTATTTTTTATAAAGATATTTTCCAAATACTCATTTGCTAATTTTTCATTAAAAACTAAGTTTGCATTTTCCCAAAGTTCATTAAATCTTTGAAAAATATCTTTTTTATTGTTATCACAAAAACCTAAATAGCATATCCCTTTAGATGTAAATCCTATTAAAGCTTCACCAAAAGGAGTTTGCCCAAAGCCATAAGTTATCTCTACATCTTTACCTTTTTCTTTCCACTCTTTTGGAGTAACTCCAATTAAGTTTACAAAAAGTTCGTGAAGACGGCTAGAACTTGATAGTCCAATATCTAAACTACTATCAAGAATAGATTTGGACTCTTTTATATGCTCTTTTGCATAGTTTAAAGTAACACTGTGCAAAAACTGTTGAGGAGTAAGACCAACATAATCTTTAAAAACTCTTATAAAATGGTACTTACTCATTCCAACATTTTTTGCAATCTCATCAACACTTGGATGAGATTTGAAGTTCTCATCTATGTATTTGATGGCTTTTTCTATTTGATTATAAGTAGAACTATTTTTTTCTATTTCCACTTTTTTCTCTTTATTAATACGTCGAACTACTGTAAATCACAAATTTACTAGCTAACTCTTCAAGCTCTTTGTTTATTTTTTTATGTAACTCTTTATCTTCAATATTATCTAATACATCACAAATTTTATTTGCAATAAATTCAAACTCTTTCTCTTTCATTCCTCTTGCTGTTAGTGCAGGGCTTCCTATTCTAATACCTGAAGTTACAAATGGGCTTCTTGTCTCTCCAGGAACTGTGTTTTTATTTACAGTAATTCCTGCATCTCCAAGTGCTGCATCTGCATCTTTTCCTGAGAATGGTTTATTTAAGAAAGATACTAATACTAGATGATTATCTGTTCCACCACTTACAATATCATAACCTCTACTTACTAGAACTTTACCTAATACTTTTGCATTAGCTTTTACCTGTTTTGCGTAATCTTTCCATTTAGGATCAAGTATCTCTTTAAATGCAACAGCTTTAGCAGCAATTACATGAACTAAAGGTCCTCCTTGAAGTCCTGGGAAAATTGCACTATTTATTTTTTTAGCAATCTCTTCATCATTTGTCATAATCATACCACCTCTTGGACCTCTTAAAGTCTTATGAGTAGTTGTTGTTACAACATCAGCATAAGGAAATGGACTCATATGTTCACCAGCAGCAACAAGTCCTGCAATATGAGCAATATCAGCAAATAATATAGCACCAACAGAGTCTGCTATCTCTTTAAATCTTTTAAAGTCAATCTCTCTAGCATATGCACTTGCACCACAAACAATGATTTTTGGTTGAACAATTTTTGCAATCTCTTCTACTTTATCATAATTTATTCTTCCATCAAGTTCAACACCATAGTAAAATGCAGAGTAGTTTTGCCCTGAGAAGCTTGGTTTACTTCCATGAGTTAAATGTCCACCATGAGATAGATCCATACCTAAGATTTTATCACCAGCTTTAAGTAGTGCTGCATAAACTGCACCATTTGCTTGGCTTCCACTATGAGGTTGAACATTTGCATATTTACATCCAAAGATTTTACAAGCTCTATCAATAGCTAGTTGTTCTACTTTATCAGCTTGTTCACATCCACCATAATATCTTTTATATGGATAACCTTCAGCATATTTATTTGTAAATACACTTCCCATTGCTTGCATAACTGCTGGAGATGTAAAGTTCTCACTTGCAATCATCTCAAGATGATTTGTTTGTCTTTTTAGTTCTGCTTCAACTATTTCAAATACTTCAATATCTGCTACTTCTAAATTATCGTTTGTTATGTAGTTCATATTTTTCCTTTATGAAATTTTTTAAAATTCTAACAAAATTGTATTTTATAAACAATCCAAAAATTGCTATAAATTAATCCTCTAAAAGTTGATCATCGTTTGATGATTTTTTCTCTTTAAAAACTGCTTTTGCAACAATTTCAAGATAAAAACTATCATAATTCTCTTTTTGTGCAAAATCAATTGATTTTATAACATCAGCAAAATTTATCTCTTTTGCACTATCTTGTGATTCTCCAAATTTACAATCAAAAAACCAAGAGTTAAAGCCTTCTGGTAGTTTTTTACTCTTCTCTCTTTTTATATATTTTCTAACTTCATTTTTTATAGAGTCAACTTGTCTATCTCTTGTTTTGTTTTCAACATTTATATTAAATATTTTTTTCATCTAAATCCTTTTTAAAAAAGAGATTATATCAAGTTTACAAGATAAACAAAATAAAATATAAAAAAATAATGATACAAAGCTAGTTAATAAACTTTTAGTTTAAAATAGGGACAAAATCAGGGACAATATTTGAAATTTGTTTAATTCTATCATTACTATTTATTTGTACACTTTATTTTTTTATAATACCCCAAGCACATTTAACAAATTTTTCTATATTCAACAAAACATATTTCTAAATAGAGTTAAAAATATGAGAATTTTTATTTTTAACTTTTTTAGATATAATAGAAAATTTTAATTTTAAGCCAAATACAGTTAGTTATTGAAGAAAAAGAGGAACTACTCCATATGAAAATATAATATAAATTTCACAAAATGATAATATTTCACTAGATTATATATTTTATGGAAAACAGATTAAATATTTTATTATCTTATGGAAGCAGAAAAAATAAAAATTAATTAAACGGGGGAATTAATGAAATGGAAATTTTATTTGTTATAGTTTTTATAATTGCAATAGTTTTAAAAGCATCTGTTAAAAATGAAAGAAAAAGAAGTTATAAAAATAGTGATTATGAATTTGTTTTTAATAGAAAAAATGACAAAAATCATTTTAGTAATAAAAAATATAATAGCAGCTACTTCAATAATAGAAAACATAATATAAATCAGGGATTAGAAAAAGATATTGTTGAGATAAATAAAAACCAAAAAACAAGATATAAACAATACACAGATGAAGAAAAAAAATCTTATGGAAAAAGAATGAAGGAGTTAAGAGAAAAAGGGAAAGAATATGAAGAGTTTGTAGCTGGTTATTTTAAAATAGATGGATATGAAATTGAACTACATGGAATTAAAAATGGTGTTAAAGATAAGGGAATAGATATTATTTGTAAAAAAGATAATGAACTTATTTTAATTCAATGTAAAAACTGGAGAGCTGATACCAAGTATAAAATAAATCACGAAAAATTAAAAGCATTTGTTGGTAGTTGTACAGAATATATAAATCAAAATAGACTTTTTGATAAAAATATAAAACTTAAATTTGTTACATCAAATTATATTTTAGATAAATCTGCTGAAATGTTTTTAAAAGAGAGTAAAACATTACAATATCACATAATAGAATACTAAAAAGGGGATAAAATGAAAAAAAGATTAATTTTGAGTTTAATGAGTTTAAATATATTATTTGCAAACAATGTAAATATGAATATAAAAAGAGCTGCAGAACCTGTTAAAAATTATCAAATGCAAAACAATAATATAAAAAAGAAAAATTCAATAAAAATTGATGGAGTAATTATTAATATAAGAGATTATAGAGATTACTATCAATACACAATCAAAGATAAAAATCATGGTTATATACATATACAATTAAATCATAATATATACCAGGTGGATAGAAAAGTAAGAGGATATTGTCAAGATAAAAAATATTCAGAATATATAGAGTGTAATATATATTAAAAGGGACAAAATAAGGGACCAAAAAACAAATGAAACAAGGTAATATAAGAATTTATTTAAAATTAAAAAAATAGATTTCTTAGTTTTACCGTATTAATAAGAAATTCTTAGTTTATAAGATAAATTTGATATAATCTAATCTATTTTTTAATTAAAGAGAAAATATTGAACATAAAAATACCAGAATATATAAGAAATTTAGAGACCAAAGAGATAGAAAAAAATCTCTTTCACTACTCATACGATAGCAAAAACTTAAAATCACTTATAAAAAATGAAATTTCAAAAGATGACTTATCTTATATTACAGCTTATAGTAGTTTTAAAGGTGAGATTTATGAAAATATTATTTATGAGTTATTGTTAAATTATGCTTTAAATAGTGAAGATATAAAAAGTTTTGTATTAAAAGGTCCATATCAAGATATGGAGAATAAATTTATAAAAAGTGGACTTCTAATAGATAGAACTTCACAAATTGTTTTTAAATCAGCTTACAAGGATATAAGTGAGTTTGATGCAATGTTTTTTACAGATGGTTGTTTATATTTTGTAGAGATGAGTACATCAAAGAAAACTGCAAGTTTAAATAAAAGATTAGCAAAAAAATATGCACTTTTGAAGATGATTTTTCCACATTTAGAGATTAAATCTTTAATAGTTTTAACAAAAGGTTCAACAGGACTTAAAAATTTTCCACCTTATGCAACTATTTGGATAACAAATGATTTAGAGGATAAAGAGTTAATAGAAAAAATAATTTTTGCTAAAAAAGTAAAAAATGATTTACAAACTCTAAAAGCCCCAGAAAATAGCAAGTTTGTAGAGGCATACAGCTTGAAATACAAAAGATTTGCATATTTTCCAACTTTAGAGTGGATTTTAAATAGTGCAAGATCTAACCCAAAATTTAGTGTTGATTTAAGCTTTTTTTCAAGTTATAAAATGAGTCTATATTTTGATATTTATACTAAATTGTATATTGGATATATCTCAAGTGAAGAGTTTAAAAATTTGTATCCAGATTTTAATATGAATGTAGTTTTTGATAAAGTTATTGTTACAATAGAAAAAATTACACAAAAAGATCTTGATATTGTATATTATGCAAAACTGACAAATAAAAAATTGTATAGAATAAAATTAGAAAATAGTGATGTTTCAATCAAAGAGAAGGAGCCAGATGGTTTTACAAATGCAGAAGTTAGATTTTTTATGAAAGTTTTAAATGATAAACATATTTTACATTCTAAAGATATAAAACATATTCTAAAAAACATCTCAATAATCGAGTTTAAAAAATGACACTACTTATTACATATTTACTTTTAACACTTATTTTATCATTTATGTGTTCACTACTGGAAGCTACACTTTTATCTTCAACATCTTCATATATTGAGAGTTTAGATAAAAAAGGTTATAGCTCAAAAACTGTTGATTTAGCAAAGGATGTAAAACAAAATATTGATAAATCAATATCTTCAATTCTTACATTAAATACTTTTGCAAATACTATGGGAGCAGCTGGTGTTGGTGCGCAAGCTGCTATTATTTTTGGTTCAAATTGGCAAGCTGTGATTGCTTTTACTTTAACTTTGATGGTGCTTTTTATATCTGAGATATTTCCAAAAACTCTTGGTGCTATTTATTGGAGAAAGTTTATAGTTCCAGCTGTTTATATAATATCATTTATGGTTAAAATTACTTACCCTTTTATTTTTCTTGCTACTTTTATAACAAATGCTTTACAAAAAGGTAGAAAAAATGAGGCAAACTTCTCAAAAGATGAGATTATTACAATAGTAGATATGAGTGAGAAAGAGGGTGTTTTACAGGCAAAAGAGAGTGTTTTAATAAAAAATTTATTCAAACTAAAAAATATTAAAGCAAAAGATATTATGACACCAAGAACTGTTGTTTTTGCTTTGGATTCTAAAACAAGCGTAAAAGAGGCACTTTTAAATGATAATCTATATGTTTATTCAAGAATACCTGTATATAATGAATCAATAGATGATATAGTAGGAGTTGTTTTTAAACAAACTATTTTAGAAAAAAGAGTTAAAAAGAAGAAAAAGACTCTTTTAAAAGATATTATGGTTCCTGTTCATAAGGTTCCAGAAAATCTATCTGTATCTATTTTGTTTGATATGTTTATTAGAATGAAAATGCATCTTTTTATTGTTCAAGATGAGTATGGGCAAACAAGTGGAGTTGTAACACTTGAAGATGCTTTAGAGACAATGCTTGGAATTGAGATTGTAGATGAGATGGATCAAGTTACAGATATGCAAGAGTTTGCAAAAGATGAGAGTAAGAGATTACAAAGAGTATAAACTATAAAAAAAGGGTAGATATGGATAGCTTAAACAAAGAGATAAATTTTGCAAGAGCATTCTATTTTTTAGCCTTTACATTTCTGATTTTTTACTCTTTTAATAGCTTAAGCAATATTTTAACACCAATTGCAATTGCATTTTTTATATGGTTTTTAATTAATGGTTTAGCAAATGAGATTAAAAAAATACCATATATAAATAAAAAAGTTTTAAACTATACAGCTACTCCTTTATCCTTGGTCATAATAATTTATCTAATGATAAACATAGGTACATTTATAACTTCAAGTATGTTAGAGTTGGGTTCTGTTGTATCTCAGTTGGATTCAAAAATAAATATTGTAATAGATAAAATATCCTCTTTGCTTTCAATGGATTTAAAAGAGCCTTTACAAAAGTTTTTTAAAGAGTTTAATATTTCAAGTGTTATAAATAAGATATTTATGGCATTTAGTTCAATTTTGAGCAATACAATGCAGATTTTTTTATATGTACTTTTTTTATTAATAGACCAAAGATTTTTTAATTCAAAATTAAATGCACTTTTTAAAAAAGATGAGAACAGACAAAAAGCAAAAAAAGTTTTAACATCTATTTCAAGTGGAATTAGAACATATATTTTAATTACAACTCTTGTAAGCTTTGCAACAGGATTTTTAACATTTTTGATTTGTCACTATTTTGGTTTACAAGCAGCAGTTTTGTGGGGATTTATTGCTTTTATTTTAAATTTTATTCCTACAATTGGATCAATAATTGCAGTTTTAATTCCAACTGTTTTTGCTCTTATTCAGTTTACAGATTTAAGCTCTATCATCTCAATATTTGCAGCTTTATGTGTAGTTCAATTTGTAATTGGAAATGTAATATATCCAAAACTAATGGGAAATAGTTTAAATATGTCACAATTTGTTGTTATATTATCATTGGTTATTTGGGGTGCTATGTGGGGAACAATTGGTATGTTTTTGGCAGTTCCTTTGATGATGATTTTACTTATAATTTTATCACAATTTGAAAGCACTAAAAGCTTGGCAATACTAATTTCTGAAGATGGAAATATTTTGAGAAACAATGAAAATTAGACTATTTGCAATAATTTTTTTACTTCTTTTTGCCTCTTATGAATCAAAAAAATTTATAGAAAAGAGTCAAGATGATTTAGTTCCTGAAAAGATAAAGGAGCAAATTATTGTAAAAACTGGAGATATTATTTTAAAAAAAGAGGATAATCTTTTTAGTGATTTCTTCTCAATTGTAGATAATTCAAAATTTAGTGATATTGGAGTTGTTTTAAAAATAGATAATAAATTTTATGTAGCACACTATGATTTTGATATTGAAAATAGTGAGTTTTTACAAATAGAGCCTTTTAAATCTTATGTATATTTTGCAAATAGATTAGCAGTTTTAAGATATGAAAAGGATATTGATAGTTCAAAACTTTTTGATTATTTAGAAACTATAAAAAATAGTAAAATATCTTTTGATTATAGTTTTAATTTAAATACAACAGGCTTTTATAATAGTAAGTTTGTAAATAGTGTTTATAAAGAGCTTTTTGGGGAAGATATATATAGTTATAGTTATGATTTTTTTGGAAGAGATTTTATATCTATAAATAGTATTTTACAAAATCCAAAGTTTAGAAAGCAGTTTGATTTGGACTTTACAACAGATTCAAAACCATTTTAAGAGTGAGTGTTTAAATACTCTCTTAAAGCGTTTCTTGAAGCTTTATCAACAAGATTAAATATATCATCAATCTCATCTTTAAGAGATTTTTTCTTATGCCCTTTTACTTTTATAAAAGTTAAATTTAATCTCTCTTTTTTATCAAAAAACTCTTTATATAAATCATGGTTTTTTATAAGTTTACCATTTAGTGAATAGTAGTTGTTTGTTTTTAATCTATCTTCTCTATTGCTTAAAGATATAATATTTTGACAATCTGTATAAACTTCAATAGAAAAATCTATCTCTTTGTTTTCATAAAAAATCTCATCAAGTGCCCAAAGTAGAGTTTGAAGCTCTAGTTTTGTAGAACTACTATTTTCAAATTTTTTTGTTTTTACTCTATTTTTTAAAATTTTTAAATCTATATTTAAATCTTCTATTTTCAAATAAGATGCAAAGCCTATTTTACTCTGTGGATTTACACTTGAATCTGTAAATAATCTTATGGTTTTGTTCATCTATTTTCTTTGTTTTAAGTTTTAAAAGTAATTTTGAAGTGTGTTGAAAGTTTTATAAAGTGGTGGGTCGTGAAGGACTCGAACCTTCGACCACTCGGTTATGAGCCGATTTCAATATATTTCATAGTAAACCTTTAATAAACAATTTAAACATAAATAAGCCTTGAAAAGCCTTAAAATAAGCATTTTTAAATAATTCATAAATTTTAATAAACATTAATAGACATTGCTATAAACTGTTAAAAATATTACAAGGGTATAAATAGGGTAGAAAAAAGAATGACAAAAACAAGATTAACTGGAATATATTTTAGGGAAATTATTACTAATGATAAAACTGATAAAGTTTATTATATCACATACAAAGATGAAAATAATAAAAAGATATGGATAAAGATTGGTAAATATAGTGAAGGTATTAGGGAAACATATTGTAATCAAAAAAGAAATGAGATTTTAACAAAACAAAGAAATGGAGAAGAGGCACCCGTAATAGCAGCTAGAAAAAAGAAACAAATTTTATCAATAGAATATTTAGCAGAAAGTTATTTCAAAGAGAAAAATATATCTGGTTCAACTTTAAATCACTATAAAGTCCATGTTTTGCCTTATTTCAAAAACTATGATATAGATTTATTAGATAAAAAAGATATTGAAAAATATAAACATTTTTTAAACCAAAAAATAACTATTAATACTAAAAAGCCTTTAGCACCTAAAACAATCAATAACATATTAAATATTTTAAAAACAATTGGTAAATACTCTTTGAAAAATGATTTACTGAAAAATGATTTCACAAAATATATTACTACTTGTAATATAGATAATGCAAGAGAGAGATTTTTAACAAAAGATGAGATACAAATTTTATATAATGAAACAAAAGAAGATAATATCATTTATTTATTTTTTAAATTGGCTTTAAATACTGGAGCTAGACTTGCAACTATTTTGAATATACATAAAAAAGATATAGATTTTGCTCATAATCTTATTACTTTAAAGGATTTTAAAAACAATTCAACCTATAAGTCATTTTTAACAGATGATTTAAAGCATTTGCTAGAGCTTAGAACAGCAAATTTATCTTTAAATGATAAAATCTTTACAACTAATCCAGAAAAGAGATTAAGAGCAATTTTAGATGAACTTTTTAATGAAGGCATTGATAATAGTGATAGAAAAAACAAAGTTGTAATCCATACATTAAGACACACATTCGCAAGTCACTTAGCTATTAATGGAACACCAATATTTACTATTCAAAAACTAATGAACCATAAAGATATAAAAATGACTATGAGATATGCAAAACTAGCTCCTGATAGTGGAAGAGAAGCAGTTATTAATTTAGGATTATAATAAAAAAATTTATTATATATTGACTTTGTAGCACATAGGCTACAATAAACAAAAAGGATTTAAAAATGATGGATTCAACAGTTAGAGCTAGAGTTGATAGTGATTGAAAACAAGAAGCTGAAGCTATTTTTAAAAAATTAGGACTTAGTACATCTCAAGCAATAGTGATATTTTTAAATATGGTAAAACTTAATAATGGTATTCCATTTGAGGTAAAAATTCCAAATAAAGATACTCTAAAAGCTATGCAAGAAGCTAAAGAGTTTAAGGGTGAAGAAATCACTTTAAAAGATTTATAAAATATGTATAAACTATTTAGAACAAAACAGTTTATAAAAGATTATGGTAAAACAAAGCTGTCTGATAAACACTATGAAAAATATATAAAGTTTGTTAGTTTATTATTGGAAAATAAGAAACTACCATCAGAAGCTTTAGATCATGAACTTGTTGGAAATTAAAAGAGTTTTTATTTGAAGAGAATAAAGCTCTTAGAATGAATCTGGGAAATCTTCAAAGAAGACTTGAAGCTCTTTTATCAGAAATGATAGATGAAGTTGAAAGTGTTTTTGAAATGTATTCAACACCATTAGAAGAATTTGCTAGATTTAGCAATGGAGAAACTATATATAAAACTGTTGCCTAAGAGGGTAGATTTTATCCTCTTAGGATAATAGTGATTACACTCTTGGCTAATCTAGCCTTTTGGCTTTATAGTTGGAGAAAGAATGAATTTTTTAATAGACTATTTTTTAAATCTAGCACTTTTTATTTTTTATAAATATAAAGAAAAAGCTAATTTATATGTTACAAGTAGAATGTTTGAAGGAATAGCAATAGGAACTTATGCTGTTATAATAGATAGACTTGTTGATGAAGGCTTTACATTTGATTTGACAATCAGATTTCTAATAGCTATAATTTTCACATATGTTGGAATCTATTTAGATAAAAAGGAGAAATGATGGAAGCAAATATTATATTAGGCTTAATTGCTCTTTTTGGTATAACTTTAGTTGCTGGGAAAAAACGAGCAGAAAAACTACAAAATAAAAAAACTACAAAGTAAAACAACACCTTAATAGGGGAGTATGAATAACATTTCCGTATGGGGTTTGTTGTTTGTTATTCAAATACTCTTACTTTTTAAAACTCTCAAAAAATCAAATTTTGAATGCTTACATTATTAATCTATAAAAATATTAATATTAAATAGTGTTTTAAACGCATTTAAATACTCTAAAACGAACGAAACAGGATAATCTAATACCAAAGTACTATTTGTACCTTTTAAAGCTTTTATGAGCTTATTTTGCTCATTTACCATTGTAATAAAGAAATAAATCATTAACTCATAGTTTAAGTAATACAAGTTATTTGATTTAACAAACATTGGTATCTCGGCATTACCAACCAAAACTTTAATTAAATTATTTGAAATTAAAATTTCAATTATTTTTAATAGATTCTCTTTAGATAATTGGTTTATTTCAATTTTTAAAGATTCTAAATCATTTGCATTTTTAAAAAATCTGTAAAATGAAACAAGCTCTCCATTTTTTGAAAATAGATAGTTATTTTTATTTGGCACAATCAAGTAATCTTTTTCTTCTAAATTAACTTTTGGTTTCTCGTTCTCTTTAACTTCACTTTTAACTAAAGCTTCTTTTTTATCTTCACTAGTTAATTTAACATCTTCTTCAATTACTCCCTTAGCAAGTTTATTTTTTTCTTTATTTTTTTGTTGTTCCTTTTCTAGTTCTATCTTCTGTCTATCTTCTATTGTTTTCACATCAATAATTTCCCAAGGGCCTTTCTTTTTTAATTGAAGTCCATTTGAATAAATTATTTCAGTCACACCATCTTCAAGACTAGTTACTTTATTTTCTCTTTTAAATTCTTCTGTCATTTCTCTAAAAGTATTTGTTAAATCTCTTTCTTCTGAGCTACTTATTCCCAAAGCTCTCTTAGATTCTAATTCATCTTCTTCTTTAAATTCTTCAAGAGTAACTTTAATTTTATTATCTTTAATCATATTCTCTTCGGCTTCTAAATCAATAACAATCTTTTCATTTTTCCTTGTTAAGAATTGAAAGAAAATTGAGTTATCTGAAATTCTATCTAGTCCAAAGTTTTTTGCATTTTTCATAATAAAAAATAATCTCTTTGCATCTATCTCAATCTCTTTATTTAAATTAATTAAATTAGATTTTATTTGCTCAACTTTTTGCTTAGTTTGAACATCGTAAACTTTTTCTAACAAAGTTTTAATTCCAAAAGAGTGAACATAATAATTTCCATTCTCGCTTATTGAAATTTGCTCAGATGAATCTTCTAATAAAAAAAACATCTCTATAACATTTAAATGAATATATTTATTTTCTTCAAACTCTTTTTTTAATTCTTTTATTCTTTTAATTGCTCTTGCTTGATCTTCCCAAATGTTTATCCCTAAAAATTTTAACTCATTGAGATTTACTTCATCTTTGTAAACATCCCAATCAAACATTTCATTTCGTTTATAAATAACTTCTTTGTTTTCTTTTAAAAAAAGATGTTCTTTTTCTTTTCTGATATGTTTTGGTTTTGCATGTCGCTTGTTATAAAAATAAACAATTAATAAAAAAACAATTGTAATTGATAGCAATATTAAATACAACAAATATTCAAAATTACTCATAATATTTATACATTTAAAAATCAAATTTTCTACTACTAACAGTATTAAATATATATATAGTAAAAATCTTCAGTCAGATGAAAAAAGACTATTTATATATTAAATATATATATAGGCGAAAATAGATACTCCTTGTTCATGTGAAAAGGGTAAAAAAGCCTTATTTTGTTATATATATTATTAAATATATATATAGGCAAATTAATCTTCATCACTTACACTATCCTCTTGAGTTGCTATTTTTGGAATATTAATACGATTTAAGTCTTCAAGATAATTAATTCTTGAAATTTCATCGTACTTAATATACCTACCAGATTCTTTAATTTTTACAGTATTAATTATAAAATAGTTGAACTTTTTAACATCATTTTCTTTCAAAAAAGCATCAATGTTTCTATGTAAAAAAGCTACTTGTTTCATATTATTTTCATCAAAATTCTGCTTAAATCTTTCTCTAAAAGCAACCCATTTTTCTTGTCCAACATACAAAGGAATACCAAATAAATTACTAGTAATGTTAAATGTACCTTGCATAGAAACTGCTTTATATTGAAAATAATTACCTTTAAATTCATACAAAATAGCAGTAGAATTTTGAATAGTAGTAGTCTTATTATTCTGATTGTTGCAACTAAATAATCCAGTAACATACTCCAACAAAAAGATTAAATATGCTCTTCTTCTTTGCTTAAAAACATTGTTATCATTCTTGCCAACTCTAATACCAAATATGTTTAAAATGCTTAAATAAATATCAAATTTAACATTAGAAGAAGCAAAATATTTAGCAATACAATGTACTAAGAAGTTGTAATCAGTTTGATACACAAAACCCTTGTCACTATATATAATTGGATATGGAATTTGATTACCATCCTTATCGATTTCATTAGCAAATAATGTAGCTTCATCCATAAAAAAATTAAGAAACTTTTTTATGTGTTCTTCGCTACTAAAAGCTCTAGTTATATCTAAAGCATATTTGTATCTTAGCTCTTCATTTAATGACATTATTCAACCTCTTTTGCATTATTTTCAATAGTTAAATTATTAATATTCTCTATACTATATTCTATAATGCCACTAAATATTAAGACAATATATTAGATTAATTAATTCCTAAAAAGATAAAATATTTGAATATATAGAAATGTTTTATAACTCAAAAAAAAGACATAGTTTTTTAGATTTTATAAGTCCAAATGAATTTGAGAAAAGATACAATGATAGTGTTACTCAACCCAAGGTGTTAACTGAATAAAAAAGTGTCTACCATCTTGGGGTCATTCCAGTCTGATAGAATTTGTAATTCTAAATGATTGAAAAATGCATCTTTAAACTTATGACTTAAAAGTGATTTTTGTTGTTCAAAAAGTCTTAAGGGTTTGAGAGAATCAATAAATTCTACTTCTTGAACACTTTTTGGAACAAATTACATCTCTTAAAAAGGCTATTAGGCTAATAAGTTAGATTTTCTAATTTTGCTCCAAAAGTAAGAGGTTGAGGAACGACCAAACTGAAGGACAAGTGGTGAAACGACTTGATAGTTTGGTCTTTAAATTTTATTTATACGAGATTTAAAAGCTCGATATTTTCGCACTTATAACTTGTTCTTCTTCCTGTGTTTTGTTATCATATCTTATTTGTAATACAAGTACCGTCTTTTGATAAAAGTTTAAACCATCTAATTAATTTATCCTCTTTTGTTGCAAAGTTTCCCTCCGCTAAAGCAAAGAGAAGATATTCCATATCATAAATATCATGTCTAATTCTTTCTTTGGCTTTTTTTGAAGTTTTAATAACTTCAATTGATTCATATCTGTTTGCTAAATCTATAGCAAATAAATTTAATATTTGTATCCATTTATATGAAAAATATTCAGAATTAAAATTTGTAATATTATTATCATTTTTATAATATTTTAATAATGCAATATACTGTAGTTTTGGAACTTTTAACCAAAACTTAAAGTCGTGTTTCAAATATAAGAGGTTAAGGGAAGAGATGGTCTATAGTTTTGTGTTCTCATTACTGTATCCCTATCAGCTATCACAAAAACTTCTTCTGCCACTGCCTCAAGAGATTTAAAAGAGTTACTTTGTTCAAAAAGAGGGAACTAAAGCACCTAATATTAGTTATATACTCACTCTTTGATATATTGGAAAATGATACTAGCCTTCTTTTTTAGGCGTTACTCTTGCTCTTGAAAAGCTTTGTTATTTTTGATATACTTTTCAAAGCGTAACTGTTACATCTAACGTAACATGAATAACAAAGGACCACTATGAGCGAAAAAGAAACTACTTCTACAACACGTATTTTTAAGTCATGCCTAGATATTGTTAAGGGATTTTCAAAACAGAACAATATCAGTGACTCTCAACAAATTAGTATTATTGTTGAAACATACAAACACTTGGCACCAGCTAATACACGTATGGACGGATTTATCTATGACCATTTTATTAAAGAAGACCAAGAAGAGAAGCGTTTTACTTATGAAACACTTTATAATCTATACAAGTACGCTATTAATAAAAATTCAAATCTAAAAGATTACTACTATTTTTCAGCAACATTGAGCAAAATATTTATTGTTACTCAATATGTTGAAACCCATATGGAAATAGATGACGATTATGATGGTGGTCCAAGGGTTGTAAGCAGTAAAGAGACTATACGTTTTTTAACGGGTGAAAAATATGAAGAGTTTAGCACTATAGGTGAGGAACTGATTAAAAGTGCAAAAGCTGCATACAAAAACGATATTTATGGTAAAAATTTAGATGACCATATTTACATGATATGTGCAACTAATCAAAAACTACAAATACTTTTCATGGATGAGTTTATTATAAACAGAGAACAATCACTCTACGAATGTTTAAAAAATATGTCTGATGATTTTCCAAGACAAGGCAGTTGTCCATATGCATCCTTTACAGACCACTTTGGAGTAAAAGATAGAATAAAAGTGGTACTTATGGATTATTATCAAAATCCAAATAGCTTTTTAATTTCCAACTCAATTACAGAGTCTTTTATATGCGATCTTCTTGATATACTACATATTCAAGTTGGGAATAGTAAAAAAGAGGTCTACTCAAAGTCTGTCGTCTCTGCACTAAAAATTGCAAAAGAAGTAGCAAAGCTTGAAAAGTTTAAAGAATCATATACTGGATATTTTAAAAGTAAACTAGAGTCAAAAAACAGTAACTTACTCGATGCCATTCAAGAAGATATAGAGATGTTTGATAAAGATGTAGTTAGCAATCATACACTTGCAGAGTTTTCACTAAGAGTTCCTAAGCAACTTTGCTATCAAACATTAGCCAATAATTGTAATTTTCTTGAATTCTCCAATATACGCCAGGTTGTCAACTCAGATTTTCTTAATATCTTTTGGCCCGCCCTAAAATATATTATTGAAAAGGATAAACTCCCCTTGCTTTTAAATCCAAATTCAATTATTGAATATGGAGGAAATAAGAATTTCATTAGTGAGTACGACTTCTTTACCGGTTGCTATATTGAAGAGAAAGATAACCCTTTTGTAATTAAAATTACAGAACAAAATAGGGCACGACTTCAATGCTCGATTTCTTACAAAAAGGATAACACTGATATAGATTTTGATATAGATTTTGAAATATTAGATAAACTTCAGTCAATAATCACCTCAAACCAGAATAGTTTTGGAAATATATTTAACTCATCAACGGGTTCTTCTATTAAAATAGCAAATAATGGGAGTATGTGCTTTTACAGCAAAGCTCTATCTATTTGCATAGATAAAAATATTGCTCATAAGTTTTATGAGGTAATAGACATACTTAAAAAAAGTAAACAATACGAAGATATACTTATTGTAAATAGATTGCACCATGGGCAAATATAAGAGTTTATAGACATACTTAAGAGATACTCTATATGAGATATCTCTTTAACTCTTAGTATTTGTATCTACTGTCTTCTTTTAAATAAAAATCAAAGATTTTTTGAATAGTACAATATTTATCTTCACTTAACTAAGATCCTATATTTATCTTGATTAAAATATACCAGTGAATGTCATTTTTATTCAAATCAATTAATTGTACCTTTTTGAGTATGTTCAAAAATTCAACTCTTTTTAGAACAAGTTTTCCATTCGTAAAAACTACTCCAAAAGTAAGTAGTTTTGGAACTTTTAACCAAAACTTAAAGTCGTGTTTCAAATATAAGAGTTTTTTGAATAAATAAAACTGTCTACTTTATAGGGGGGACATTCCAATATAAAGTTCATCAAATCTATAGTGAACATTTCAATTAGAACATTTTTTTTGTTAATAAACACAGGTTTTAAATAGATGTATACTATACTTTCGTAGATAAGGAGATTTATGATTTCTACAGATAATGCTACATATACATATAGAGGATTTAGGCTACAGGCTTTATATGCTTTATATAAAATATTTACATCTTCTCATTCATATACTTTCCAGCCTGAAGGAGCTGAAGATCTTGCTATATTTGATAATAATAAAAAACTTATTGAAGCCATACAAGTAAAAAGTGGTAATAACTCTCTTTCATTAAGTGATTTTAAAAACTCTTTCTTTGAACGACTTGTTCACCTTCAATCAACTAACCCAGATATCTGTATTTATATTGTTAAATTTGGACCTATTGGAATAGAACTAAAAAATGCTTGTAATAAAGATGGGGTCGAACGACAAAATGTCATTAATAAGCTATTGAGTAAAGAGAATTTCAAATGTAATAAAAATCAACTAGAAAATCTTTTTAATTCAATGAAAACGATGGTAGTAATAGAAAAAGAGATATATCAAAATATAGATGATGTTTTAAAGGACTCATTACTCGGAATAAATAAAGACCATGCATTTGACTTACTAACTAAATGGATATATGACTTCTCTGAAGAACAAGGGATGATAAACCAAAGTATATTGAAAGATAAAATCATAAATATTAGTAAGTTTTTAAAAGGAAGAGAGTCTTATCACAAAAAATGGTTTTCAGTAATACAACCTATAGAATTTTTAGAAATTAATGAAAAACAAAAAGAGTCACTAGCCATCTCATATTATCAAGGTGAATCAGCAAAAATATCACATATCCATTTAAATCTTGATGTCAAACGTTTAAGTAAACTCACTTGGATGCAAAAGCTACATTCTGAACAAAATATACTTTTTATTCATGGTGCTTCAGGACAGGGAAAAAGTACATTAGCCTACAGATATATACATGAGTTTTATCCTGAATCATGGTGTTTTGAAATAAAATTAACAGAGAATAGAACTGATGCACTTGAGAGTGCTTTAGCTATTTCAGAACATGCAAATGCTTTAGATACTTCAATTCTTGTATATATGGATGTTTCTCCACACGATAGTGGTTGGGAAGAGCTTGTACAATCTTTGTCAAACTATTCAAATATTAAAGTTTTAATTACAATTAGAGAAGAAGACTGGAAAAAATCTTATATAACTGGGGTAGACTTTTCATTTAATGATATTGACTTAAAATTTGATGAAGAAGAAGCTACAGAAATTTTCAAAATTTTATTTCATAAACAATCAATAAAGCATTATCTTAATTTTACAGATGCATGGAATGCATTTGGAAGCAAAGGTTCTCTACTTGAATTTGTTTATCTTATTACTCAAGGTGGAAGACTTAAAGAGCGTTTACAATCTCAAATTGATAGATTAATAGATGAAAATAATAATCATATAATCTCTATATTGCGATGCATAGCAGTTGCCACTGCATCTGGTGCTAGAATAAATGTGAAAAAGACAATTCAGCACTTTCAAATTGTTCCAGAAATACTATTTAAAAGACTTGAATCTGAATATTTTCTTAGAATTGATGATTCAAAACAATGGATAGAAGCTTATCATCCTCTACGTTCAGTAATATTAGAAGAGATATTAATTGATGAAGGATATGCCCCTTGGATAGAGCAGTTTCAAATAATATGGCCGTTGATACATGATGAAGATGTTGGCATAATTTTGCTTCATGCATTTATAAATCATTTTGACAAAAGAGAAGAAATTTTTTCTACTGTTTTATTATCTAATCCAAATAATTGGATTTCCATTGAAAAAATTATTCAGGCTTTAATTTGGCTTTCAGTCAAAGAATTCGTTGAAGAACATTTAGACTATATTAAAGAAATTTTTAATACAGCAGAAGGACATTTTATTCTTACTTTAGGAGCTGATATAGCCAATGTTATCAATGATTCATGGAAGGATTTAATTAGTTTACCAATACCAGAAGAAAGACGCTTAAAATGGATTGAAATACGCAATCATCTTGAAATAGCTAATTTCAAACTTAACTATTTAACACAATATTTGCAAGACCTTCCACAAGAACTTTTTACACCAAAAAAAGATGAAGAATGGTATGCTCTATCTAAAACGATGTTATGGCTTTGTAAATGTAGTATTATAAATGATGTATCTTTTATAGACAAAAATACACTTGAACAAGCAGAAATAAAATCTATAAAAATAGCTAGTCATTTTGCTACATCCTTATATCTTGCATATCCAAAATCATTTTTAAAATGGCAAAGTTTAAATAGAAAAATAATTTTAGAACGTTTATGTAAAAAAGAGAATGTAATTGGTATTGAAGAGACGGAAGAAAATATTAAAGCTCATTTTTTAACTTTTGATTTAACCATAGACCAAGACAATAAACATTCTGATGATGAAGAAAATATTGTTCATGCTAAAACAATGGCAGTTATTGACATCTTACATAAATTATTTCCAGAAAAAAAAGTTATATCATCTCAAGGATATGGACATCTACTTTCTGAAATGATTAATCATGATGAAAGTGTAAAAAGTATTCCTGTTGAAAATCTTCATACTAAAGAATTTGTAGAAGTAAATGCAATGTTTCGCAGAATAACTAATAATTTTTTTAGACCAGAAACTTGGAATGATTACGTTGAAGATGTAATGATGTTACGTCAGAAAATTTTAGAATATTTAAAAATAACCATAAGTCTACTAGAACAATATTTTCATAATAAACAAGCAATCGATCCACTACGTAAATCAGGAGCCATAGAGAAATGGAACGAATTAGATTCTACTTTAAAACAGCAAATACTTTTACCAATCACAGCAGTGGATAAATGGGGATTTTTTGATGAAGATTCAATCTTCATCAAAGGATCTATTGAAATCAATAATATTAATCTTTCAATCAAAAGATATGCTTCAATTCAAAAAGTACTTAGAGACTATAAAACAAATTTAGGAAATTTCTTTTTACAAGCTGCTTCAGTATTTGATATTAATGCTTTCACGGGAAAACTATCATCAGAAGAACGTAATAATTTAATTCAAAAATTTGAAATGCAAAATTTTCCAGTTAATCATTTACATCTATCATGGATTAACTTACTAGAAAGTATTAACAATATTCCAGTTTTACAAAAAGAATTCGATAACATTTTTTCTGAACTAACTGAATATAAACTCAATAAAGATTTAAAGAATCAAGAGAAGTTAACAATTGAACGACTCGGACAATTATGGTATTTTTTTGCTCACAACCCTAACATCAAAACAAAGAGAGCTCAAAAAGAGTTAACAAAACGATTTGAAGACCGAAAAAAGAACTTATTAAATGAAGTACTTCTATTGTTAAATACAAATGAGACAAGAACAAAATTTTCTTTTTTAGAAAAAGATCCTGATAAACAAAACAACCATATCCTATATATTAAAGTTGAAAATGATTCTGCTTTACAAGCTTGGTACATTTGTTTTGAATCTATAATGAAGACTAGTAAATATATACATAATTTAACTCCATTTGCCAAAACTGTTTTGGAATGGTACTGGAAAAGAATTTTATTTATACCAATTGCAAATACTTATACTGTTAATAATTTTATCATTCCAATGCCAACAAATCACTTCTTGCTATCTAGTAATGAAGAAGAAATTAATCCTCTTCAACATATACCAAAAAAACTATCTAAAAGTGAATGTGAGTTATTGAAACTATCTCAGTTCTCTTCATCTACAGCAACCATGATAAATGAAATTTTTGATTTGACTTCAAAATTATTTAGATATGTTTCTCATATCAAAGACTTAAAGAATCTTCCAGATAATTTAAACTATGGGAAAAAAGTGTTAACTAGTTATGTAAAAAATATCAATATAGTTATTAATGATTCGATTAACGTTGTAATCGAGAAATTAACTGTTTTACAAGAATATATTAAAGAAAAATCAGAAAATGAGAATGATATTTATCTTGATGTAGTTTCTGAATTAAGTAATTTTTGGACTCACCTCTATCCTGATTCTATATTCGAAGATAAAGATGAATTAAATATGAAGGAACTACAAATTTGGAGTGATGAGTTACAGCAAGCGATAGGTAGTTTGATGTCTCTTTATCCATTAGTTATGGATTTAGACTAATAAATATTTTCATACAAAGAAGCTTATAAAAAATGGTGAAATGTATGACTTTCAGAAGTAATATTAAGTTATATCTTAAACTGTACCTTTTGGAGTATGTTCAAAAATTCAGCTCTTTTTGGGACAAGCTTTCCCTTCATAAAAACTGTTCCAAAAATAAGAGGTTTAGTAAATTAACGTTTAAAATGAGCCGATGAATTGCCCGCAGGGTAATTTATTGGCTCCTCTGATTTGTTATATGGGTTAGGCATGCTCATCCATTTTAAAGTTGTATTTCTTTTCTACAAATAAAATAAATTCCTCTATTCCTTTTTCAATTGTTTCTAACATATGAACGTACCCTTCTTTTGTTAAAGAACGATCAATAGCAAAATGGTGAATGATGCCATGTCTATATTCAATGATTTCAGAAATACGATTTTCCAAAAAAGTTACAGATCTTCCTATTTTTTTCTTTTTGTAGAGGATGTTTCTAACATCGATACCTAGCCACTCTTTATAGGCCTTGTTTAGCTGATTAAGATTTTGAAATGTATAATTTCGAGCAATAATATTTTCAATAGTTGCATCTTTTTTCTCTACTTCTAATAATGTTTCAAAGTCTAGTTTTTGCCTATGTTCTCCACGTTTTTTAAGTGCTACTGGATCATATTTTATTAGCACCTGAAATGCTTGTGAGAAAAAAAACTCAAACATTGAAACAGCAAAAGGTACAAGCCCATTGTAGATAACTCTACTAGGATCAAGAGTTTGGGTATATTCTATAAAGTCATCAATTTTCCCATCTGCAGGCTTTAGTTGTTGTATGGATGGTTCAGGTAATGCAAATTTGACAGCCGAAATTTCTTGCCTTACATGGCTATATATTGCTGTAATTCCTCTACTTATTGGTGTGCTTTTATCATCCCATAACTGAGCATATCGATTAGCTCCATAATCACCTTGCAACGTACCACCGAAAAGCTTTCTTGCTCCTCTTAGGACATTATTAAACATCTTAACATCGTGCCAACTTGCACTGTAAAGATTACGAACGTGAAGAGCCCACTCATTACCGGTGATACTCAATTCATCATCTGACACAGGAAATATATCTGCAGAAACACCATCTATAGATTTAAAATCTTCATAGTCAAACCATGAATAATTAATGGTTCCTTTGGGCCAATCCCAAAAGTGTCCACACTTTTCAAAACCTAAATCTTCAAGATATTTTTTAAGTTCATCTCTTGTAGCTTTTTTGGGGTATAAAGTTACATCCCTTCCCATTTATATTAATCCTTAGTGTATTTATTTCTCTCCACTGTTGTTAGATATTAGTTCAACACTATCACCTTGAATCATTATTGTATCAGCATTCTCACACATAAGATTATATTCAGAGAACATATCTCCTGTAATTGTTGTATCACTTGTAACTAATGTTAACAGATTACCAAGCTTATAACTATAGCCAGTGAAATTATCATTATATAATCCATCATTTGTTTTAGGGTAGTCTTTATATTTTATTTTGTTATAATCACTATTTAATATTGAAATAAATGCTTTTTCTGCATCTGATATTAGTCTAGTATAATTTAAACTATTATCAATAGTATTATTAACTATTTGTATTCTAAAAGGTTCTATTTTAAAAAATAATAACATTATCTCGTCTGTTAATCTAGTATTTTTATCAAAAGTATTTTCGTTAGATAATATTCTAAGTCTTTTATCATGTGGTTTTACGACCAGTCTTGAAAAGCTATCCTGTGATTTGGAAATTCCTATATAGTGAAGATAATATCTATTTAATTTTATAAAATTTGTAAAGTTCACAAATAAACTATCAAATCCATAAGATTTCAATGCTAAAACCATTTTTGGTGTCATTGTCTCAATAATTCTAATTTCCTCATTCGTCTCTATTTCAAGTTCCGAAAAGATGATTGTGGACTTATTGAAAGCAAAAGATATTTTACTTTTTTCAAGATTGACATCATATAAATTTGCAAACTCACGTAAATTTATTTCGAAACTACTTTCAATGTTGTCAACTACAATTTTTAATTTTAAAGTAAATGATTTAGAGATACTATCAAATAATTCATCTTCATTGTAAATAAAAAAACTTTCATAGCATTGTACAATCATATAAAGATTACTACTACTTAATGCTTCTTTCCAAGATTTGTCATCTTTGAGTCTTTCAGCATCATAATTTGTTATTGGAGGAGCTATTAGTCTCAATATATTTATTTGTGTTTTCAATTTCAGTTCCTATATATCTAACGTTTAAAATGAGCCGATGAATTGCCCGTAGGGTAATTTATTGGCTCCACTGTTTTGTTATGTATTTTCAGCATTGAGAAACGCTTTTATATTATCAATAAATGGACGCAATCTTCTGTATGCAAGTTTTGATTGTTCAATTTCATACTCAATGTTTTTTTTGGCTGCAGCTTCAATATGTATACTATTTCTTAGTGTGTAAAAACTTTTTATTTCATCTGCATAAATTTCATTAACAAAGCCTATATCTACAGAAGCATCAACTTTATCATGGAAAGGGATTGAAGTCCAAGGAGTTTTTGTTTCTTTTTTTAGACATGTAAAGATTTTGTTACCTTCATATGTAATCTTAGTTAATCCTGAAAGAGCTGCAATTTCTCTAAGACTTATATGTGTTGATATTTTCTTTACATTCTCATCTTCTTTAAAATTATTTAATAGTAAATAGTTGATTACAGCTTCATAGATTGAAGCATATTGAATAATTTGAAACTTCAAATGTGCATGTAGTTCAAAGTCTTCTAAAAATAATGCTTCCATTAATTTATAAATGTATCTGGCTGTATAAAATTCTCTTGCAAGAGATTCTTGTAAAGCTTGATCTTTAATAAAGTCAAACTCATGAATATACCAATCATGTTCTTGTGGCAAATCTCTTTTACAATAGTTTAAGACTTCATCTATAGTTTTAGTTTCTAATGGCATTTATGTCTCTTCAATGTTTTGTTAAGTATTGAAATAATTAGCCAAATCATTTGATGACCAACCACTTCTTCCTGGCTTTCCAGGTGTACCCGACAAACCAGGTCTCCCTGGACGACCAGAAAACCCTGGCATACCTGGAGTACCACTCATTCCAGGACGACTCGGTAAATACCCTGTTGAGTTTCGCAAAAAGCCCAAAGCTTTGTTTTGATTATCATAGAGAACTCCATCTTCAAACCAACCGATATGTCGTCCTTGAAGTGAATACATATTGTCGTTATATATCCAAGCTATTACTTGACCATTACGATTTCTAAAACAATCATTGTCATGAATTAATGTTGATTGTCCATTGCGGTTAAATACCCAATCTGCCATTTATTCTCCTTTTATACATAACTATTTATTAAATATACATTATATATAAAATACCCTAAAAATGAACAAATAACATACATAAAAGTGTTGTATATCAAAATGCCTACAAACAACATAAATAAAGTATTTTTCTAAATATTACTATAAAAAACATTGGAAACTGAGATACTTCTTAAATAAATTTTAAGTTTATGATATGCTTTTTATGTATGATTATTGTAGATATTTAGATGATAATAGTACATAATGTATATATCTTAAGGTGATATCGTAATAAAACTGCAAAATGTTAAATATATTATGAGGAGTAGAAACAGAAAATTGCTACAAAGATGAGTTATAAAACAAGTTCAACAACCTGTTCTTTTTGGAGTATGTTTCAAATTTTAACTCTTTTTGGAAGAAGCTTACCATTAGTAAAAACTGCTTAAGAAGTAAGAGGTTGTGGAACGTTTAAAATGAATAATCAGTAACCAGCATAAGTTTTTTGATTGGCTCCTCTAATTTGTTATGTGTTTTCTCTTGCATCTTTAATATATCTCTTTACTTTTTCAATTGAAATAGTTTTTCGTCCCCTGTGAATCATTGCATGACAGTTAAGACACACTGGAATAAGATCTGTGATTAGGGTTCAGAATATTCTTTTTTTATTTCATTCAAGGGTACTAAGTGGTGCACAGGATATCACTTTGTTCCCTTTTGTAAAAAAGCCCTTTAAAATGGTACTTTTAGAGTGCGAAAAATATCTATATACAATTTTTTATACACCCTAAGAGCCATATGTTTATATTTGATAATCATTTACCATTTTAATATCATAGTCCTAATTAAATTTATGATATAACTTTTTTAATCAAAGCAAGTAAAATCGAAATTACTAAATACATAATCAAAGTTTACAGGCTTTTTAAAACTATATTCTTTCATATAAAACCAAAAATTAGACTCTGAATTAGGGAAAATTATAAAAAACATTTTTTCATCATCATCGTAAGTTATAAAATAATTCCGTATAAGTTCATCAAGTATAGAATTATAGTCATTTTGCTCTATTCTTATGGTTCTAAATAACTCTTCATAGCAGAAATAAATTAGCATATCACCATGTCCCCATTCTAATTTACTTTTATCTGTAGAAGCTCTCTCAAAAGCTATTTTAAAAAGATTGACTGCATCAGGAGACATTTTTATAAATTTTTTTATTTCTCTATTAAAAATTGTTACATCAACTAATATTTCATTATTGTTTCTGTAATCTTGACCATCAATAGTAGTATAAAGATTTGATAAAGAAGTTACATCTTTAGAAATTGTAGTTTTCGTAACATCTTCAAAAGAATTATACATATTTTTTATAGCACTATCCATCCATTTCCAAGATAATTGTTCGTGATCTTGTTTTATTTTTTTCATAACATTTACTGGATATTTATGAACATTGTTAGTTTCAATATGACAAGAATAACATAAAAGAAGTAGATTATCGTAATGCCTTCTTTGCTCATTTGTCATATGAGGATTAAATCTCTCTCCACCTTCTGATGCTGCTTCAATGTGACATACTTGTCCTACAAAATTTCCATTCATATCAAACATCATATTGAAACAATTAGGAAATGCACATTGGTTACCTGAAAGGGTATAGAGTTGTCTCAATGTATCATATGTTGGTGCTAATCTTTTAACTTCCTCTTTCATAGTGTATTTATTCCTCTCAAAATGAATTGAAAATATTATATTTTTATATTTTTATATTTTTAATGTGGTCCCATAAATCTATCACCATTAAAGTGGATCATATGGTCTGGTTCACTTGAGATCCAAACTTCCGTCTCCCAAGCAATTTCTGCAATATATTTTCTAAAAGTTGGTCTATCTGGAAATGCTGTTACATATACATTGCCAGATGAACAGTTCTCAAACATTTTTTCTAGGTCAATAATTCTCTTTTGATCTATCGGGCCGTGAGTTGTAACTGCTTCAATAAGATATAACCAATTTTTAGTTTCATCATATAAAACTACATCTGGTAGCTGCAGCTTATCATTTTCAGATATTGGAATACCAAGCTCTTCTAACTTTTCTTTATTTACATAGATATATTTATTTTCAGTATCTCCAACATAGAGTAATTTAGATCCGTGAGCAAACCTTGAAGCAAAATCCTCAATTATACTTACTTGTAACTCATTATGTGTTCCAGAGGATAAAGTAAACTCTTCTCCATCGATAACTAAAGGTATTCTATGTAGGTCTCTCTTTTTCGCATATTGTTCTTTTAACGAAGTATGTGTTTTAAAAAACTGTTCAACTTTTTTATCAAATTGTTTAGTTTGATATTTTTTTACAATATCTAAAGCTTCATCAGCCACTTGATAAACAGTTTTTCCACTATTGGTAGGTCTTGTTAGATCATCAGGATTTCTTTCAATTAATGCTGATTGTTCTAGCACTCTTATTACTCTTTTTCTAACTGTTTCTCTGCTATTTTCTGCATAGTTAATATCAAATACATCACTGATATTTTTCAAAATATCATGTATTCTCATCATTCTACTACTTGCAGCACTATACTTTTTATCACTATCGAGTGTTAAAAGAGAGAGAAAGCTTAAAGCCATTAAATCAGTTAGATAAAGCTCTGGTATATTGAATTTTCTCAGTAGTTCTTTCGTATCTTGTATTCTCTGTTTTGTGTTTTCTTGCACTTATTAGCTCCTTATATATGTCATCTGGTATCGGTAAGTTCATTAGCTCCGTTGCATTAACTTGAGTATTACCATTTGAGATTCTAAAATATTTGTCTGTTAGTTCTGAGTCTAAAAAATCTCCAAGTATCATTAGCTCTTTTTTACTCATTTCATCATCTTTTCTATAAAGATAGTTTAAATGATTTTCTAATCCAATTTGGGTATATTCAATTTTATCTTTAAATATGTAACCTATATTTATTCTCTTTTTTTGCTCTTTAGAACTAAATCTTTTAATAATAATATAGTTTGATTTATCTATTAAGAGACTTGGATTATCTGTGCTAATATACTGCTCTTTACCAAAGTCTAAAGGATGCACTAATTGTTTATTTTTAAAGTTATTCATCCAAATTAATGGTACAGTGTTTTTGGTGTGCTCATTAGTAATCAATTCTTTAGATCTAAAAGTTACCACTTTCCCAGTTGAAACAACATAACCAAGAGACTGTAAAGTTTGAGTTGAACGATGGAATGTTTTTAAAATATCAACATCGTACTGATTAAGAGGTAGTTTAATAACACATTCTGGTTCGTGTGCATCAACGATTAGCTCATTTTCAACTTTCATTTCATTGTAGTCACTGAAACTTGAGTCCTCAGATGATGAAATTATTACTTTATCTATTTGTTTTTTTACAATTTTTGTAATTATCGTTTCTTGTAATATAGACTCACTTTTAAAGTGTTTTGTTCTTGTATTGAAAATATGGATTTGTTCAAAATGTGCATTATTCAAAAAGAAACATCGAAAAGCTTTAAAATAGCTTCCAGATGTAAAGCTTCTTGGAGTAATAAATATCATCTCTCCTGTATCTTTTAATAGTTCAATACTTTTGGCCATAAAAAGCATATAAATATTAGGCTGTCCATGTACAACATAATTCATCTTTACCGCTTCGTTAGAGGCTTTATTTAATTTGAAATATGGCGGATTGGATATTATAAAGTCAAACTTTTGATTAATATCTTTGAGTATAAAGTTTTCTTGGTATATTGTGAAAGATAGATCTACATTCTTTAAATGGCTTTGGAGCATCTCTATATTGCTTTTTAAACTATATATGATGTCTTGGTCTATCTCGTATAAATGTAATTTTACATTTAATGAAAGGTTTAAAGTGTCTAATCTTTGTAATAAGGAGATAGCTAAAATACCGTTCCCAGAACCACAATCTAATATATTTATTTCGTGTTGCTTTATATTGACATTTGCTAAAGAAGCCATAAACTTAGCGATATTAATATCTGTAAAAAATTGGCCAAGGTTCTTTTTGTGTTCATTACCTTTTAGTTCATTATATGAAATAGATTGCTCTTGTATTTGTTCTAAAAAAGGTAATTGAGGTACTTTCGTCATATATATTCTACAATCTCCTATTAATTTGTATTATTATACTTAAATCTCACATAGAGATTAATTATATTGTAAATTGTAATTTTTTTCCTTGAAAATCTTATATGGTAATATTATTCTTGAATTATCAGAAAATGAGAAATTTTTTAAAATATAGATTGATTACATTATTTTTTAATTTCAATTTACTAAAAATAAAAAAGCTTAGTATTAACATGAATTCACACTTAGAATTTAAAAGTATCTAGTTTAAAATAACAAGTTCAACAACCTGTACCTTTTGGAGTATGTTCCACAATTCAAGTCTTTTTGGGACAGGCTATTTTTTACTAAAAACTGTTCCAAAAGTGAGAGGTTGTTGCTTGATTAATAATTGTCTAGTTTATAGGGGACATTCCAGATAAACTGTTTTCTATATTTAGGATGATCTGTCAACAAAAAATAGGACACGAAAAGATGAATTATTAAAACAAGTTCAACAACCTGTTCATTTAGGAAAATAGATATTACTTTACATTCCTTCCAATATATGAGATAAATAGTAAGTTCAATACAAAGGATTTATTATGAATGTAGGTTATGCAAGAGTTTCAACTTCAAGCCAAAATCTTGAGAATCAAATTGATCAACTCAAGAGTGCAGGCTGTGAAAAGATATTTTCAGAAAAAAGATCAGGAAAGAATGAAGCAAATCGTGAACAGTTTAAAATTATGATGGGTTTCGTAAGAGAAGGTGATGTACTTTATATTACAAAACTAGATAGATTAGCAAGGTCCGTAATAGACCTTCATAATACTGCAAAGTTTTTACAAAATAAAGATGTAAATCTTAAAGTATTACATCAAAACATTGATACAACATCTCCAGCAGGTAGACTATTATTCACAATGTTAGGTGCTATTGCAGAGTTTGAACGTGATTTAATAAATGAACGTGTGAGAGAAGGGATTGAAGCTGCAAAGAAAAAAGGTGTTCAGTTTGGCAGAAAAGCTATTCTGGATACTAAAGAGAAAATTGTTATATACAAGCAGCATGAAAAAGGAAAGTCTGTTGAATGGTTATCTAAGTTTTTTCATGTAGCTCGTAATACAATCTATAGAGCAATTAAAGATGTAGCTAAGAAGAAGTAGTCAATTTGACTACTTCATATGTTCAAGAATTCAACTCTTTTGGGGAAAAGCTTTTCATCAGTAAAAACTGTACCAGAAGTAAGAGATTCAGGGAGAGACTGTTCAAAATTTTGTGTCCTATATTCTGTTGACAGATCAAACATTTTATACCATGTTTACTTGATATAGCCAAAAATATATATGTCAAACCTCATTAATATTTTCGTTATTTTTAATAATACTCTGATGGATCTATTTCTATTTTTTCTATTTTTTTTGAAATATCATTTATATTTTCTACTATATTTTCAAGTTCTTTTTTCGCATCTTTTAATTCTTTACATATAGTATTTATTTTAATTATAGATTCGTCTAACATAGTTTTACCTTTTTTCTCAAATAACATAAATAATTTTATATTAATTAAATCTTAACATAAATAGTGTATTTAGTCAAATTAAAATACATTTATTATTTCATTTTAGTTAAAATAATAAATATTTAATGTGAAAAAGGTAAAAATGATTTATAAAGAGTTTGAACATTTACTTGAACTATCTGGTTTATCAAAAAAAGAATTCTCAACTATTGTAGATATGAATTATACAAGTATTACAAACTGGAGTAAATCAAATAAAGTACCAATTTGGGTAAAATCATGGTTAGAAAACTATATAAAAGCAAAAAGTTATGAAGATATAAAAAATAAAATATTTGAAATAGAAAAATTGTAAGAAATATATCTAATCAATTAGAAATAATAGTTTTAAATCTTTCAGAATATTTTTAATATTTGACAAAACTATTCACCTGTACACATTTGTCAAATTATCTAATGAATAATTATTATTATGCTAATGGTACTTAGCTTATAATAAAATGTTTGGTAATTCTAAAGATAAAGCTTTACTTAAAGATTCTTCTAACAATGTTGATGGCACTATAAAAAATCCACATGACAACCCAAATAATGCCGCCCAACATCAAGCTAGTCAAAATAGTTCCCATAATAGTCCTCCTTATAAATTAACTTGTGTTTACACTACATTTGTAGCTTGATAAAGAATTATTACACAACTATACTTAAACACTTCAAATGTAGTGTAGGTAAATGAGTAAAGATATAAATAAATTAAGTACTGATGAACTTTATAGATTAATTGGTAAAAATGTTGCTAAGTATAGAACTAAAGCTAATATGAGCCAATTAGAATTATCTTTAGAGATGGGCAATAAATCTTCTAGTTTAGTGTCTGCTGCTGAACTATATGCTAATAAAAGAAAGTTTAATATAGCTCAACTACATAAAATTGCAAAAATATTAAATATTGATATTTGTGAGTTCTTTAAAGGTAAGTAATATAAATTTACTTAATCTTATAAAACTTCCTTTGAATCTAATATCATCTTCTTAATTGCATCATACTTCTTTGCTTTTTCATAATGCTCTATAAATGGTCCTACCCATTTTGGAACTTGAATATCATGAAATCCCCAATTGTTTAGTGTAGAGTAGGGTACATGTGTTATCTCTGAAAACTCTTTTTGTGTAAGATTAATATCCTTTAATCTTTTACAAAAATCTTCTTTTGTCATAAATTATCCTATTTATTATCTAATATAGTTTTAATTGTATCATAAATTTATCTATTATAGGTTATATTTCTTGACATATTATCCTTAATAGAATATAATATATAAAATAATATCTATTTTAGATAATACAAGGAGACAAAATGGAAACAGAAATTGATTGTAAAAAAGAGAAAGAACTGTTTTTCTCATATATGTGGATTTTTGCTGTTGGTGCAATATTCCTACTATTTATATGGTGGTTATACTATGATAATAAATCTGATAAAAAAAAGATTGAAGATGCATTTAAAAATAATCAAGAATTAATATGCAAGAACAATATTGTTTCAAAAGAACTAGGTTATGAATTTGATAAAAAAAGAACTTATCAAATAACTAATGGTGTAAATATATTTACAATCTATAATTGTGATATTAAATAAAGGAGAGATAGCATGTATAATTTTTATAAAATAGGTAATAAAATGATTTGTAGACTTGGAGAATTTCTTTTTGTAATATCTATTTTAGTTTTATTAGGTTCACTTTTATTTGTTATGGTTTATGCACTTTTCTTTAATAATGAATATGAATATTTTGATTTTAATAATGGACTTTTATATATTGTTTTTTGGATTGTATTATTAGCTATTGGAGTAAAAATTGTTGATAGAAGTCCTAATAGCTTTTTAAAATCAGATAGTAAAGATGATATAACTAAGAAAGAAGAATAACCATGAATGAAAAGAGATTAAAAAAATATGAATATCTATCAAGTAAAATAAGAACACAATTTTTTATAATATTAGTTCTATTTTCATTACCATTTATAGTTTTATATTTTCATCTAAATGAAAGAGCTAATTTAATAGATGACTTTAATAACAATAAAGAGCTTATTTGTAATATAGGTTCTTTAAAAATTGATGTTTCAAAAGCTGATAACTGGAGTGTAGATAAAAATAGTTTTTTTAAAGGTTCAACTAATATTCCAGTTACAAAATGTGAAATAAAGGATTAAAAATGTTACCAATAAATAGTTTAGATAAATTTTTATTTATTTGTTTATATAACTTTGCAAATATAGGTAAATTACATATTTATATTTTAGCTATCTATATTGCAATAAGTATATATTTTGGAGTAAATGATGGACAAATAGCTATAGCTTTTGTATTGTGGTTGATTATGTTAATACTTCTAGCAATAGACATAAATGATAAATTTAAACGAGAGTTTAAAAGATATAAACAATATCTAAAATTAAAAAGAATAAGATCATATAAAGGAAGATAAAATGGAATTTCCAATTAATCCAGGATCAATAATTATGATGATAATTTTAACATTTGCAATATTTCTTGCTTATGGAAAATATTCATATGAAAAAGATTTAAAAGATAAAAATGAAAATAGTAAAAAGGATTAATATGCAACAAAACTTAATAAATCCAGGTTCAATTTTAATGACAGTTATTGTATTAATAGATATATTATTGCTTATCGGTAAATATTCATATGAAAAAGATTTAAAGGATAAAAATGATTAATGAAACTCAAGGACTAATAGCATTAGGAACATTTACTACAATTGTAGCTTTAATTCCAATATTAATGAATATCTTTATGAAAGCTCCAAAGAAAAAGGAGAAAAAATGATAAGCTCTGCTATTGGATTATTTTTACCAGTTGTGTTAGCCTTAGTAGGTATCATTTACCTAACAATGAAAGAAAATAAAAGAAAATAAAAAATCTTGCTAAATCTAGCAAACTAATCACAATAATTTATTGTGTGCGACTTGTTTAATAGTGAAAAGCTATTCTGCCAATAGGTCATTAAATATATTGGCAAACTAATTTTTCGATAAGTGGAATGACGGAGTAATGCACTGAAACGCTTACACTGATACTACGGATAGCATTTTTTATATCGTAAATATAAACTGTTATAAGACCGTTGAAGTCGGCTAATAACTACCCTAACATAAGAGTTGTCTTGATGAGGCAATGCGAACCAAGGTGTTAGCTGAATAAAAAAGTGACTAATAACTTGGGTCATTCCAGTGATAATTCTACCTCTTTAATCAAGGAGATTCAAAATCTATTAAAAATTGAATAGCTTGAAATTTATGCTAAATACTGACAAGAGTTAAAAGGCTCTTCTTGGATTAAAATAATTTGAAAAATTAATATTGTTAAAGTTAAAGCACTATCTATTTTCTATTTGACTAAGAGGATATGCTAAATCTTTTGCTTGAAAAAGCTAGAAAGGATGATGGTGCGATGATAGGTCAAGTCTTATTGATTTGCTGTTGCTATACTTAGTATTTACGAAAGTATATTAAGATAAAGACTTAGTTAGTAGAAGTAGCAGCTTCTACTAACTTAATCAATAAGACTAAAAATCATCAAAATTTTAACAAATATTATAAATTATGTCAATTTCAATAATAATTAAAAAACCTAACTATTAAAAATCTAAATTTATCTTTTCCCCATACAAAAAGTGTTGAAACAAATCCTGCAAGTAATAATATTGAAGTAGAAAAAGTAGGGTTTTGTTTTTTCCCTTACAAAGCCATTAAGTAAAAATTGATATATTGCAGTATTAACAATTTTATATTATAATGTAATATTGAATATTACAAATGTGAAGGAGTCTAATATGAGTATTAATGAATATGCACCAATGCTGTTATCTACTGTTAATAACTCTATTGGCGATAAAAACTCACATTTTACAGTTGATAAACTTTTAGACCTATTTAATAAAGAGTGTAATAAATTTACAGAACTAGAAAAATATGCTGTTGATACTATTCAAACAGAAGCAACTAGTTACGAACTTGATAGTTTTAAAAACTATTATCATATAAAGTCTAAAAATATAGACTATTTATTATCTTGCCAACCTTACTAGAATCTATAATTTTAAATTTTATAATAAAACATTATAATTAAATCAATCAATAAAAGGTAAAGATTTAAATTATGAATAAAACAGAAGAGCAGGCTTTAAAATATTTAAAAGAAAACAAAAAAGATTTTTTAGAAAAATATTTATGTGGTTATGAAGTTCACGATATAAAAACTGCAATTTTTACAGCAGGTGCAAGCGGAGCAGGTAAAACAGAATATGCAATAAGTAGAAAAGAGAAAGAACCTTTTTTATTACACATGGATATTGATTATATTAGAGAGTTCTTCTCACCTATTGGATATAATGGCACAAATTCAAGTGATTATCAAAAACCAGCTTCAAAAGGTGTAAATTGGTTATTTGATAGAGCAACTAAAAAAGGGTATTCTTTTATATTAGATTCAAATTTTGCTGAAGCTACTATTGCTCAAAGTAATATTCAAAGACTTTTAGACAAAGGTTATGTAGTTGAAATAAACTATATTTTTAGAGATATTCAAAAAAGTTTTGAATTTGCTAAACAAAGAGAATCAATTACAAAAAGGAAAGTTCCTTTAGATGTTGTCAAAAGTAGCTTTAAAAATTCATTCGATACAACATTACTTATTAAATCTATTTTTCAAGATGCTATCATTTTAAATATTTTTGATAGAGAAAATGATATAATTCACGAAGATGTAGATGAAAAACAATTTTATATTTTATTGGCAGGAGAAATTTTATGAGTTTAGAAGATTATTTAAAACAAAATATTAAACCAGATATATTAAAAAAAGTATCTGAATTTAAGAATTCTTCAAATTATCAAGCTATTAAAACTTATACTGCATCTGATAAATATCTAGCTGCAAAAATATCTCTAAAGAATAGAGATAGAAGTGTTCATAAAACTACACTAGCAGACATTGAAAGACTTCAGAATAAAATCTTAGCAGTTTAATTTTTCATTGAATAGATTTTATAAAGTAGTCAGAATTAATTTGCTATTTTTTAGTAAAAAACCAACAAACAACATTATACAATTTTCAATTTTATAAGAAAAATCGCTCAAAAATATTTATAATTTTTATTCTATTAAAATTTTAATAGGTTTTATTCTTTCAATAATATTCATTCCTTTTGTTAAAAATGTGCCATATGTATCAAATTTACTTCTATCTGGAAAAGTAATACTAACTTTTGGAAGATAGATTGTTGTGTTTGATTTTTTCTCTTTTAAATAGAAGAATCACAATAATTTATTGTGTGCGACTTGTTGAATAGTGAAAAGCTATTCTGCCAATAGGTCATTAAATATATTGGCAAACTAATTTTTCGATAAGTGGAATGATGGAGTAACGCCCTGAAACGCTTACACTGATACTACGGATAGCATTTTGTATCGCTAAATATAAAATGTTATAAGCCCGTTGAAGTCGGCTAAGAGCTACCCTAACATAAGATGTATCTTGATGAGGCAATGCGAACCAGAGGTGGTCGAGTAGTGATAGGTCGGGTGTCTATAAAATATCTATGATGAGAATGTGCATAAGCACTGACAAATTTCCGAATGTACGGGTCTAGAAATTAAATATGCAGAAATGTATATACTACAAATGTAGGGTATGTATGGTAAAGTAAGAATGCAATATATGAAATTCCATATAGTGTTACAGGCACTATCCAATATACAGGCTCAAAGGAAACATCTAAGGATATATGTAAAGATAGAAGAATTGGAACAAGGTAAACTAGAGATATGGAGACTTAGTGGTCTATGAAATATTAAGATATATAAATTCGCAAGATATTAAAATCTTTTAACTCTAGTGAAAGCGAAGCCATTACCGTTATATTATACTGACAATATAATATTGAATGAAATCTGTAATGGATTTATTAGGAAAAGGCTTTAGTCAAATGTTATTAAACGAATAAAACTAAATACAAATCAAAAGTTCGAGTAAGATTAAGAGAGAATTTCCTATAAGGAGTTCGATTTTGAAAAATCAAATGAATCTCAAAAGACAAAAACTAAGAAACAATGAATACTACCAAATGCAAGATATTCAAGATAAATTATATATGCAAAGTTCAAAAGATACAAAGTTCACTCATTTGATGGAAATCATTACAAGTGAGAAGAATATCTTACTAGCATATAGAAACATCAAGAAAAACAGCGGTAGCCACACAAAAGGTGTAGATGGTAAAAATATTAGTCATTTGGCTAATCTTGAACCAGAAACACTTATAAAATTAGTTCAAAACAAAATGAAAAATTACTTCCCTAATAAGGTGCGAAGAGTAGAAATACCAAAACCTGATGGCAAATTGCGTCCATTAGGAATACCAACCATTATGGATAGACTAATACAACAATGCATATTGCAAGTGTTAGAACCTATTTGTGAAGCAAAATTTTACAAACATAGTTATGGATTTCGCCCTTTAAGAAGTACAAAACACGCAATTAGTAGAGCATACTTTCTTGCCCAACAAAATAATCTACACTATGTTGTAGATGTTGATATAAAAGGGTTCTTTGATAATATAAATCACGGAAAACTTCTTAAACAACTATGGACATTGGGAATAAGAGATAAATCTCTAATCGCAGTAATTTCAAAAATGCTCAAAGCCCAAATCGAGAATATAGGAATACCTGATAAAGGAACTCCTCAAGGTGGAATATTATCCCCACTTTTAGCGAATGTTGTTCTGAGTGAATTTGATTGGTGGATTGTCTCCCAGTGGGAAAAAATACCAACACAATATAACTACACACAAAATAATAACAAATGTGCCTCTCTTAAAAAAACAACAAAACTAAAAGAAGTATATATAGTAAGATATGCAGATGATTTCAAACTCTTTTGCAGAAACCATCAAGACGCAGTAAAACTATTTGAAGCTTCCAAACAGTGGCTAAAAAATAGACTACATCTTGAAGTAAGCAAAGAAAAATCAAAAATAGTAAACTTACGAAAAAATTACTCTTATTTTCTAGGTATAAAATTAAAAGTACATAGAAAAGGCAAAAAGGGTAATAAAGATACTAAATGGACAATAAAATCACATATTCAAGAAAAAGCTTTGAGTAAAATAAAAGAAAGTGTTAGAAAACATATCAAACATATACAAAAACCAAAGGTAAATTTAAACCTAGCAATAGATTTATACAACTCCTTTGTCATAGGTGTTCATAATTATTACAATTGTGCCACTAACTGTAATATTGATATGTCAAAACTCTCACATCAAACAAGAATTAAAATCTTTGTTAGACTTAAAAGTAGAAGAGTAAATAAATCAGATAAATTACCAGACTACATTAAAAAAGTATACGGTAAAAGTCAAATGTTAAGAATGTTGGGCAATAAACCTTTATTGCCACTTCCCCATATCCAACACTCAAAACTAATGAACTTTAGTCAAACAAATATCTACAATCCAATAGATAGAGACAAAATCCACAATACTCAAAAAGTTACGGATTACAAGACTATCAAATATCTAATTGAAAATCCTATTCAAGGACAATCAATAGAATATAACGATAATCGTATATCTTTATATATTGGTCAATTAGGTAAATGTGCTATAACTAAAGAAGAATTAGAAATTGGAAATATGGAATGTCATCACATTCAACCAAGAAGTCAAGGTGGATTAGATAATTATAACAATTTGGTACTAATTACTAAAGAAGTTCATAAGCTTATCCATTCAACACAAACGGAAACAATTAACAAATATCTGAAATATGTACCTACTAATAAGATTATCCTTGAAAAACTAAATAAATTTAGAACTAAAGCTGGTAATCTTGAAATTTGTCTATAAAGATTTAATTGATTTAAGTATTTAAGTATAAAGTTGAATAAACTTTGATGGAACGCCGTGTGCGGTGAAAGTCGCACGCACGGTGTGAAGCGGGGGAAAAGTTGGAGATAGTAGCTCTCATGAGTTGTGTATCAAATTCTTACCTATCGCTATTTAAATTAGTTTCCAGTTGATTCTGTAGGATTCTTTATTGTCTACTGTTGCTCTTTTTACTATTTATGCTAAACACCAAAAAGAGTGTAAAAACTCTTCTTCAATTAAGTTTATTTAAAAAAATATATCTATTAAGTACAAATGATATAATAATATCAATTAGTATAATATATTTGCATTTTTATATATCAATTGATATAATAGTATCAATTAAAATAAATACTTAAGGTATGCAGATGCTAAATAAAAATTTAGATAAATTGATTGCTTTATCAAAAGTAAAAATAAGAGCAGAAAGAATTGCTTTAGACTTAACTCAAGAAGAGTTTGCTGATTTTGTTGATATAAAATATGCAACTTATAAAACTTTTGAGCAAAGTGGAAAAATATCTTTTGAAAATTATCTGAAAATATTAATTAAACTAAATAAAGATGATCAATTTCTAAAGTTTTTAAATAGTTTTGAATTTGATGAGCAAAAACAAAGAACAAGTAAAAAAACAGATGAAAAATATTTACAAAATGATTTAATAAAACCAATTATTGAAGTATCTCAAAAACAGATTGTTTTAGATAAAAAGATTTTTGGAGAAGAGTTGTTTTATAGTGTAGAAAATGGTCACATTTACGACATACCAAATTTTATAAATATTGTTTTATCATCATGGAATGATAAGAGATTAATGCTTCTTATTAAATATTTTGGAGAAGATAGATTAAAGCCTTATATTATTAAACAAAAAGATATCAAACTCTTAAAATCATTTAATACCCATTTAAAATATATAAGGAAAATATAGATGCTAGAAAAAACAAAAGAAGTTTTAGAGATTATTTGTAATGATGATTTATTTAAAAACTTTGATATTAGATTTGTTGGTGGAACAGCATTAAGTTATAGAATAAATCATAGATTATCTGAGGATTTAGATTTTGCAACTTTAAATTTATCTCCAAAAGAGATTAGTAATATGATTTTTAAATATGGTGGAAAAATAATAGATCATGATAAAACAATGGAAGATTATGTTTCAAATGATGGTGCAGATATAAATTATAGCTATATGAAATTTTTGTTAAATGGTGTAAAAGTTGAATTTTTTACACCACCATTTAATCTATTTGAAGAAGAAATTTGGAAAAATGACAAATTTACATATTATGAAAATAGTGACTTAAAAGTTTCTTCTCTTGAAACTCTTGTCTATATGAAAACAATGGCTTTTTGGAATAGAAAAAAGTATAGAGATTTATTTGATATTTATTATGTTTTAGAAAAAGCACTTATTACTCCTAAAAAATTTGTAAATGATTATTTAAAAAACCATATAACATCAAATACAGAGCATCTTTATAGAAATATACAATCAAAAGATCTATTTTATGAAAAAGATAATGATGAGGGAATAAATACTTTAGTTAAAAATCCAAAACCGTATGATTGGTATAGAAATGAAATTGAAAAATTTATTCATAAAGTTTTATTGGATGAGATTTATGAAAAAGATGAAGAACTAAAATCTTGGATAGATTTTGAAGATGATATAAATGATTGTTGTATAAAATAGAAGTTTAAATATTTTAATTATTTAAAAGAAATCATCAACTATTTTTTTAATAATTGGATGATCTTGTTTCCAAATAACAAATATAGATGCCATTCCAGTAAAAAGAATAATTAGTACATCAGTTTGAGCATTTTCATAATCAGCATGAAATATACCAACAGCTAAAAGATTTGTAAAAATCATAATAGTTAAATATCCAATTTTCATTTTTATATCCTTGTGTAAGTTTTAAAGAATTATACAAGTGATATTTGATTTTGGCAAGGTTTATAAAGCTATTTATAATAAGTAAATATATAAAAAACAATAAAATGGGACTGTTAGAAATTCCGTGTCAATCTGATAAAATACAAATTTTAAGGGTTGACAATGCAAGAAGAAAAACAAATAGATTTTGATTTTCTCGAAGAGAGTGCAAGCACAAGAATGAAATATTAAATCAATTTAGAAGCGGAAAAAGATTAACAGGTATGGACTTTTAGCTCCACTTGTTAAACAACTAACAGAAGCTGCTTTAGAAGCAGAAGTAGAATCTCATATTGCTAATGATGTTTTAAATGGTAGAGCAAATAGAAGAAATGGCTTCAATAGTAAAACTATTAAAGGTACTTCAGATAGTAGCTTTGAACTTGATACACCAAGAGATAGAAATGGAACATTTGAACCTCAAATAGTAAATAAAAAATATGAACTTGGTTCAATAATTATTACTTCAAATTTATCTTTTACAAAATGGAAGGAGGTATTAAATAATGATGAAGCATTAACAGCTGCAATTCTAGATAGACTCATTCACTATTCACATATAATAAATGTAACTGGTGAAAGCTATAGATTAAAACAAAAAAGAGAAGCTGGCTTGTTAGATATTTCTAACAAATAGGTGTTACAAAGTGGTACATTTTTCGACTGCACTTGACAATTAGAAACTCAATACGCTATGTGGCTTCAAAGAACCATAAAGAGTTTATGTCTGATTTAAAGCCTGTCTATCAAGCCGTATCCAAAGAATTAGCTGAAGATGAACTGTTAAAGCTTGAAGATAAATGGGGTAAAAAGTATCCAATAGTTTTACAATCTTGGCAAAATAAATGGGAAAACCTATCGGTGTATTTTAAATATCCTCCAGAGATAAGAAAAGTGATTTATACTACAAATATTATTGAATCAGTTCATAGACAATTTAGGAAACTTACTAAAACCAAAGGAGCTTTCTCTAATGAAAATTCACTTTTAAAATTGCTTTATATGGGTATTCAAAATGCTACTAAAAAATGGAATATGCCAATGTGGAATTGGAATTTAACCCTTTCACAATTGGCAATATTTTTCGAGGGCAGATTGAACAAGGAGCTTAAAATCTAAGTTTGGGTGTGATAGGATTTCTCCTATCAGAATTTTACTTGACACGGAATTTTAAATGGTCTCGGTTTCTACGATAACAGATATTTTTAATACGAGGGAAATTGTAATTGCTATACTTTTCTTTTCTCTTATAATTTTTGCTTTATATAAAAGTAGTAAAGATATTATTGATTCATTTAAAAGTGTATTAGAAATTTTTTTTAGCAAAAAGATTATTACGCCAATTTTAATAATGTTTTTTTATTCTCTTATATTAATATATATTTTAAATATTGTAGGATTATGGGAAAATCATCAAATAAAAAACTATATTTATTGGTTAATAGGGGTTGGTGTTATTACTCATTTTAAACAAAATTCTTTTAGTATAAAGTCAGTGTTAAAAGATACTTTATCCTTAATTGTAATTTTCCAATTTATACTTACTTTTTACACATTTAACTTATTTTTTGAATTAATATTTATATCAATTGTTTCTTTCCTATCAATGGCGAAAGTTGTTATTGATAAAGAAGATACAAAAGCATTAAATTCTTTTATTGATATTTTACTTTCTATATTTGGTTTTATATTAATTTTTCTTACAGCTAAAGAGTATTTGAATAATTTTAATGAGTTTGCAAATTCAAAAACACTTTATGATTTTTTTGTACCAACTTTTTTATCTATAATGGCTATTCCATATTTTTACTTATTTTTTACGATTGTTACATATGAAAGTAGTTTTGTATCTTTAAATTATGCTGTAAAAGATAAAAATTTATTACGATATGCTAAGCTAAAAGGAATATTTGCTTTTAATTTTGATAGTAAAAGTTTTCAAAAATGGTCTCATAATTTATTTTCATATGATATTAGTAAAGATTCAATAAAAAAATCTATTCAAGATATAAAAAAACTAAATCAGTTGAAAAAAAATATTTATGAAGTTGATATAAAAAAAGGTTGGCATCCTTTTATAGCAAATTCATTTTTAATAGATAGTAATGTAGAAATTAAAGATTATCGCAGATCATATTCTGATACGTGGAGTGGTACATCTAACTATCTAAGAATATCAGAAGAATTTAGCCATATTTTTTATAGAATAGAAGGAAAAGTAGAATATGTAAATAAACTGGAACTACAATTATTCTTTTATAAGAAAGATAAACTTAAAATTGAAAAATCATATAACTTATTTGTAAATATGTGTAATGATTTAACAATTAAATCACTTAAAAATGAGCTACCAAAAGATGTATTAAATTCACTTATTGGGGATAATGATTTAACCAAAGAATATTATAATAAAAAGTTTGTAGTTAGCCATCAAAGTTTTGAAACAAGTGCTTATCAAGTAATATTTACAATACATTAAAATTTAACTAAAGGAAGTCGTTATGATTTATAAAATGCCAAAGCTAAAAGATCCTTTTAAAGAACAAATTGAAAAAGTAAAAAAAGAAATTAAGAAACAAAATTTACCAACAGAAAATATTGAAGAACAACAAGAAAGATTTAAAAAACTTGAACAAGAACATTTACCAAAATTAGAAAGTGATATTGTAAAACTAATAGAGAATATTAAACAAGACCTTTTAAGTTGTAATCCACAACAAACATTAGATTATTTTTCTCTTATTTATAGTATCACTACTTCTGATAAAGTGATTGAAAATGCTGGTAAATTAAATAATAGTTATCTAGACTATTTATTAAGTATTATGACATCAGTAGATATACAAAACTACAATTTAGGTAATGTATCAACTGAAGAGGTTTTATCAAAAATACAATCTAATATAGAGGAACTTCATCAGCAGTTAATTTACTATTTTATGATTACTTCTATGGATAGAGACAAAACACCTGATGATATGAAATTTTTACAAGCTTTAGGTTATTTAACTATCAAAGGTGACTCATACCCAAAACATAAAATTCAATTGTGCAGAGAACTTTTTTCAAAATATGATGAATTATTAATGAATAATTATAAGATTAATTCAAAACAGCTGATTGATGAACTAGTACAAATTGCTAATACTCCATTATCAAATATGGAGATTCAAAAAAAATATATGTTAGAAATGAAAAGAGCACATGAAGAGTTTGTTAAAAAAAGTGAACTAGCTAAAAAAGAAGGGAAATTAAAGGAATTTTTTGATGATTATAAAAAATCAGCAGAACTCAAACAAATTCATGAAAATCTAAAGCAAATTGAAGAAGATACAAAAATCTCTATACATGATTCTATTTTCAAAATACATGAAACACTACTTTCAAATGAAATATTAGAACAATTAAGTCTTACTCTTGGAAGTAATGATATCTTTCAAAATGGGAAAATTGAATATTTCCCAATGAATGAATCATTAATTTATAAAAAGCCTTTAGTGAAAATTGATGAAGATTTTTTTTGTTTTAATTCTCCTACAATGAATTATAATCTTGACTTGATAATTGAGAATCTTATTTTAGATTTGATACCTCAAAATAAACAAAGTAAACAATATTATAGTAAAAAAGGAGACTATTTAGAAGATATATCTTTAGAACTATTTCAATCTATTTTACCAAATGCTCAAGCATACAAAGGTTTAAAATATAATATTGATGATGAAGTTGATGGAATAATTACTTACGATAATAATATATTTATTATAGAAGCAAAAAGTAATAACCTTACTATTGGGGCTAAAAAAGGGAATACTGATAAAATAAAAAGAAATACAAAAGATATTGTTGAAAAGGCATATCAACAAGCTATAAGAGCAAAAAGTTATATTGAATCAAATGATTTTTCTAATTTTAGAGATAAAAATAAAAAAGTAATACTTACAATAGATAAATCAAAAATAAATAATATTTATATGATTAATACAACATTAGAACCATTAATGCATATTACAGCAAATTTAAACTCATTAAAAAGATTTGGTTTTGTGCAAGGAAAAGATTGGATTTGGTCTGTATATATTAATGATTTGCGAATCATATCTGAAATAATAGATTCTCCAGCAGAGTTTTTGTTATATTTAGAAAGAAGAATTAAGTTTAATGATTATCCACAAATTAGAACACTGGAAGAAATCGATATTTTTGGACATTTTTTACATAATGGTATGTATTATGATGATATTGATTTTCCAGAGCAACACTATATGATGGTTACTGATGGTTTTAGTCAACCTATTGATGAGTATTATTTATCAATGGATGGAAGATTATATAAAGAGATACAAAAGCCAAGCTTTTTGAATAAATGTAAAACAAAAAAGATAATAGAAAAAATTGAAACTACTAATAAAGAAAACTCTTCTATTTTGGCAAAACTTTTAATGAGCTACGATGAACAACATCAATTAGAAATTGAAAAACAGATTACTAATATTTTAAATAAAAAAAGAAAAAACTTTTCAATGTCTTTAAATAGTGAGAATAAGGGTTTTACTTTTATACATGATAGTTATGAAAACAAAAAAGATATGGAATTTTATTGTAAAGTAATGTCATATGAGCATAAAATTAATAATTGGTTTTTAATTTTTGTTGATAGGCTTACACTTGATAATTTAAAATTAGATTTTAAATATTTTTATTTTGATAATGAATATGATGAGCTTTTAGAAAAAGAAGTTTGTGAATTAAGAGAAAGACGCTTACTACAGACTGCAACAATTGTTAAAAAAGTAGGTAGAAATGATTCTTGTCCTTGTGGAAGTGGTAAGAAGTATAAGAAATGTTGTATGTAATTAAGTATTTATTATGTTATATTTTGAATAACTTTTGTAAAATAATAGATTATATCAAAGAGGAGAAAATAAGTGAAAAATAGTAAAATAGCAGAATTAATACAAAAAAAATATGAATTCTTGAATAAACCAACAGAAAGTGAAGTTAAAAAAATACTTTCTAAAATAAATAACTCAACTAGTGAAGAAGAGTTTGATCAAATTGTTTCTGATATTATCTCTGATACTACATGTTATTGTAATGAATCAGCAGATATGAGCGATACAATAAATATTTTAGACCAAATAAAAAAAGTATTAGATGGTAAATAATGAATAATGAAAGATTTGATTCAATTCAAGATGATTATTTAAATGCGAAAAAAGTTTTTGATGATAATTTAGAAAAACTTTTATCTGAACAACCAACTTTTTTATCAACTACTATTAATGAAGTAGTTTCTAGTGCTTCAAGTTTTTATACAAAATTTGAAGCATTTTTAACCAATATTTCATCTGAACATCAAGATTTATCTAAAACTCAAATTAATGATGTTTTAACAAGTATAGAAAATATATTAGAAGCTTCAATAAAATATTGGGATACAATAGGAAGGCTTTCTGAAAAAGTATTGGGAAATAAAATTAAACCTCAAAAAAACTTTTTAAAAACTGCTCAATCTATCCTAAGAACATATAATAAAAATAAAGCACTAAGTATTAAAAATGAATTTGTAAAAAATAATATACCAATTGAAGGTTTTGAATCAAAGGAGAAATATAAATTGAATAGTACAAAAATTGAGTGGACTTCATTAATAATTGGCATTATATTTTTAATTATATCAGCTATTATAATTTTTTTAGATTCTATAAATACTGGTATGCAGTATTGGTTAATTAGGATTTTTACAAGTTTAGGAGTTGCATTGTTAATTACGGGGATTTTTAAAAAATCTATACAAGCAAAAATCAATATTCCAGGAGTTGTGATTACTGCAACTGGTGGTTTTGCAGTATTCTTTATACTATATTTTTTTAATCCTGCAAAAGAACCTGAGTATAAAAAATCAGAAACCCCAAATAATACAATACAAAATTCTAATAATAGTATATTACAAACAGGAAATAATAATACAATTATTGTTAATACAAATCAAAAATCTGAATTTATAAAACCTTTTTTAATTGAAAAAGAATTAAATTTACCATTATTGATTTTTTTTGCTGAAATGAATACTGGTTCTGGTAATGATTTACAAAAACTTAGTTACAATCCTAAATATTTAAGTCTTGATTTTATTAACTCAATTAATTTTTATCAAGAAATTCCAAATAAAGATACTATAAAACAATTAATAGAGTTGAAAAATATTTTAAAAAATATAAATACAAAAATAGAAAATTTAAATAATGCACAAAAAGCAATGTTAACTGGAGACTTAACAAGTTTACAATCAGCAATTATTGATTTTCTTTTGGTTGTTACAGATAGTTCACAAAGAGCTATATATTTATATAATGAGATTAGTAAGTCTTTTTAGTGACTGTTAGAAATTCCGTGTCAATCTGATAAAATATGAATATCAAGGATTGACAATGGAAGAACAATTTGAGTTTGACTTTAATGAAGTCTTAAATGAATTTAAAAATGGAAAAAGATTAACAGGTAAAGATGGACTTTTAGCTCCACTTATAAAACAGCTTACTCAAGCAGCACTTGAAGCAGAAGTAGAATCACATATTGCTCAAGATGTTTTAAATGGTACTCGTAATAGAAGAAATGGTGTCAATAGAAAAACCATCAAAGGAACTTCAGATGGAAGTTTTGAACTTGAAACTCCAAGAGATAGAAATGGAACCTTTGAACCTCAAATAGTAAAGAAACATCAAACCACCTTATCGGATGAAATAGAAGAGAAGATACTTTCAATGTATGGTTTGGGTATGAGTTATACGGATATATCCAAACATATTGAAGAGATATATCAAGTATCCATTTCAACAGCAACCATCAGTGCAATAACAGATAAAATCATTGACAAAGTAAAACAGTGGCAAAGTAGACCACTTGATAGTATGTATCCCTTTGTATGGCTGGATGCCATACATTATAAAATCAAAGATGGTGGGAAATATGTGAGTAAAGCAGTTTATACTGTTTTAGGTGTCAATATGGAAGGTAAAAAAGATATACTTGGACTTTACCTTTCAGAATCAGAAGGTGCAAATTTTTGGTTGAGTGTTTTAACTGATTTAAATAATAGAGGTGTAAAAGATATACTTATTGCTTGCGTTGATGGTTTAAAAGGATTTCCAGAAGCTATAAAAGCAATATTTCCTAAAAGTGAAGTACAACTTTGTATTATTCACCAAATTAGAAACTCTTTAAGATATGTAGCTTCTAAAGACCAAAAAGAGTTTATGAAAGATCTAAGATTAGTTTATGAAGCAAGTACAAAAGAATTAGCTGAAGATGAACTGTTAAAGCTTGAAGATAAATGGGGGAAACTTTATCCTATAGTTTTACAATCTTGGCAAAATAAATGGGAAAACCTATCGGTGTATTTTAAATATCCTCCAGAGATAAGAAAAGTGATTTATACTACAAATATTATTGAATCAGTTCATAGACAATTTAGGAAACTTACTAAAACCAAAGGAGCTTTCTCTAATGAAAATTCACTTTTAAAATTGCTTTATATGGGTATTCAAAATGCTACTAAAAAATGGAATATGCCAATGTGGAATTGGAATTTAACCCTTTCACAATTGGCAATATTTTTCGAGGGCAGATTGGACACGGAGCTTAAAATCTAAGTTTGGGTGGATTTCTCCTATCAGAATTTTACTAGACACGGAATTTTAAATGGTCTCAAAGAATATGAAATAAAACTATTTATGAATAGTAATAATAGTGTAAAAATGTAAATATTTTCAATTGTTTTTCTTATATTTATCTTTATACTCTTTATATTTTTTCCAAAATGATTTGTTTTGTTTTTCTTCTATAGTTTCTACTTTAACTAAAGGAGAAAAATATACAATTAAATAGTTTAAAAGTATTGGAATAAGTATTGTTAAAAAAATAATTGCACTAAAAGATAGTTTAATATTAAAAATTTCAAATAATTCTCCAATTAATGCAGCTAAAATTATAAATCCTCCAAATAAATATATAAAGTTCAAAATAGTTTTAGGAATATATATATAATAAGGTAATCTATACTCTTTATTATCAATAATAGTATAATTTTGAAAAATTAAATCAAAGTGATTTTTAAATGTTTTTTTTATCATTTTATTGTCCTATTATAATAGCTCTTGCGAAATCATCTATTTCTTTGGTTGAAAAGGTAAGGTCTCCCCATAATGCAGGAAATGTTATACCTGCAAAACCAACTGGAACCTTGATTTTTGGTTGAACAAAAGCACTTAATCCTATTCCTGTTAGAAATCTACTAATTACATATGTTGGATTTTCTTTTATATACTTTTCTACAGAATTAAAAAAAATCTTTCTTGACCCATTTTCATCTGAAATAATATACTTTATAAGTTTTAATATATATTTTGTTTCTAATGAAGCTTTGTTTTTTTCTTCATTGTTTTCATTGTCTAATTGCCAATCTCTAAAACCTGAAAGTCTACTTGCCCAATCTCCAAAGCCATATAATCCTGCATATATAGAGCCTGAACCTGCTAAAATTGGATGTTTTCCTTCCAATGCTTGTGTTACTGGATTTATATTATTAAGTTTATATTTTTCAATATCTTTTTTTGTTAATAGATGAACTTTATTATTACTTGGATTATGCATAAGTCCTATGAAAACATCTTTTACAATTTCAAGTATAACTTCTTCTTTATCTATACATATTTTTTTATCATTATTTGCATCTATCCAACCTTTTATATAAAAAACATTTTTTTCATTAATCTTTAGTTCTTTTATTATATCTCTTGGAATAAATGGATATTTAGCAAAGTTTTCATTTTTATATTTTTTAACTGTTGTTGTATCATTTACCATTTTATTATCAAAACTATTTTTATTTATATCTAAAGGAGTTAGTCCAATATTTACCGTTGTATTTTCTGGAACATTTATTGTTTTTATATAAAAATCAACAATATCATCCAGATTAAACTTTTGCATTTTCAAATCCTATTTCACTAATTCTCATCTTCTCTTCATCAAACACAGCAGAAGTATTAGCACTAGATTCAATAGATTGATTATCTTTTATATATGCATTAAACATTGTTTTATATACTTTCTCATCTTTTATATTATGTTGTATTTTAGTTTTTCCATTATAAGCTAATATATCTTTAGAGTTTATATTCCATACAATTTGTTCTAACTCTTCTTGTGTAGCTTCATCTACATTTAAAATAGCTTCAAGTTCTACTTCTTCATTTGAAATATAGTTTAGTTTTATATCATCTACTTTTATATCTCTTTTTAATTCTACTAAACTATATCCTTCTAATAAATAATCATCTACATAACAAAATATATGAGCATATTTACATCTATTTGATTTTGAGATATCAAGTTTTAGTTCAAATTCATTTATAGCTATAACATTGTCACTTATCTCATCTTGTACAATATCTTTATCTTCTTTATCATTGTTTGTTACAACTACCCATCTTATTTGATTTAATTCAAACTCAGATAAACTATTTGTTGCTTCCCAGTTTTCATCTTTATATTTCTCTACACTTGCTTTAAAAATTAATTGCTCTTCTATACTGTTTTGTTTTAATATATTTGATTCTAATTCTTTTACTCTTAGCTTCTCATATTTTGGTTTATCAATAATAGGCATCTCTATATAAATTTTATTATTTACAATAATTATTTAATTTGAATATTCTGAATAATAGTAAGAATATTACCAATTAGGCTTATGAAAATTATAATAGATGAGAAGAAAAGAACTTTTAGCATACTTTTTTTATTTCTAGAGTCTTTAAAAATATAAAAAAGTCCCATAAGTAATAAAGGTATAGCATAAACATTTCCTAACATATACATAAAAGAACCTGATAAAGAATATGAAATAAAACTATTTATGAATAGTAATAATAGTGTAAAAAATGTAAATATTTTCAATTGTTTTCCTTATATCTCTTTTTTTAATGGTGCAAAATATGAAAAAATAAAAAGTATCACATATACTAAAATATATAAAGACACAAGAGTTATAGTAGTTGATAATAAAATTGAATTATTTGAATTTTCTAAAATAATACCAAACATAAATAACCCAAAAATAGGATAAAGTGTAAATCCAAACAATCCTTGAATAGTCCAAAATAAGATTACATAAAAGAGTTTAACTCTATATGAAATACCATTTAGAATTAATACTTTATTACTTGAATATAAGCAAGGCATTATTTTAAGTAAATTTTTAATTGAGTTTTTAATATTAGTTCCCAAGAACTATACCTTTTGCAAAATCATCTATTTCTTTTGCAGTAAAAGTTATATCTCCTAAGATTGCAGGAGATGAAATACTTATGAGCCCAACTGGAACTTTATTATTTTTAGGTTGTACTATAATACCCATTCCAATACCAGTCAATAATCTACTAGTTACATATGTTGGATTTTCTTTTATATACTTTTCTACAGAATTAAAAAAAATCTTTCTTGACCCATTTTCATCTGAAATAATATACTTTATAAGTTTTAATATATATTTTGTTTCTAATGAAGCTTTGTTTTTTTCTTCATTGTTTTCATTGTCTAATTGCCAATCTCTAAAACCTGAAAGTCTACTTGCCCAATCTCCAAAGCCATATAATCCTGCATATATAGAGCCTGAACCTGCTAAAATTGGATGTTTTCCTTCCAATGCTTGTGTTACTGGATTTATATTATTAAGTTTATATTTTTCAATATCTTTTTTTGTTAATAGATGAACTTTATTATTACTTGGATTATGCATAAGTCCTATGAAAACATCTTTTACAATTTCAAGTATAACTTCTTCTTTATCTATACATATTTTTTTATCATTATTTGCATCTATCCAACCTTTTATATAAAAAACATTTTTTTCATTAATCTTTAGTTCTTTTATTATATCTCTTGGAATAAATGGATATTTAGCAAAGTTTTCATTTTTATATTTTTTAACTGTTGTTGTATCATTTACCATTTTATTATCAAAACTATTTTTATTTATATCTAAAGGAGTTAGTCCAATATTTACCGTTGTATTTTCTGGAACATTTATTGTTTTTATATAAAAATCAACAATATCATCCAGATTAAACTTTTGCATTTTCAAATCCTATTTCACTAATTCTCATCTTCTCTTCATCAAACACAGCAGAAGTATTAGCACTAGATTCAATAGATTGATTATCTTTTATATATGCATTAAACATTGTTTTATATACTTTCTCATCTTTTATATTATGTTGTATTTTAGTTTTTCCATTATAAGCTAATATATCTTTAGAGTTTATATTCCATACAATTTGTTCTAACTCTTCTTGTGTAGCTTCATCTACATTTAAAATAGCTTCAAGTTCTACTTCTTCATTTGAAATATAGTTTAGTTTTATATCATCTACTTTTATATCTCTTTTTAATTCTACTAAACTATATCCTTCTAATAAATAATCATCTACATAACAAAATATATGAGCATATTTACATCTATTTGATTTTGAGATATCAAGTTTTAGTTCAAATTCATTTATAGCTATAACATTGTCACTTATCTCATCTTGTACAATATCTTTATCTTCTTTATCATTGTTTGTTACAACTACCCATCTTATTTGATTTAATTCAAACTCAGATAAACTATTTGTTGCTTCCCAGTTTTCATCTTTATATTTCTCTACACTTGCTTTAAAAATTAATTGCTCTTCTATACTGTTTTGTTTTAATATATTTGATTCTAATTCTTTTACTCTTAGCTTCTCATATTTTGGTTTATCAATAATAGGCATCTCAACATCAATTGCATTTACACCCTCTAAAGAAGATTGAGTATTTATACTTGCAGAGTTTAAATGAATACCACTTCCATCTACTGTTATACTATTTGCTCCACTTCTTATTGTGATTCCATTATTCGCTATTAGTTCTATTATATTCGCCTCTTGTTTTATTGAACTTGATTTTATATGGTAAGAGCCTTTTACATCTAGTCTAAAATCTTTATCAACTTGTGTAAATAGATTATTTAGATATCTTAGCTTCACATCTTTTTCTACATACTCTATTTTACTTCCTTTTATACTCTCTATAAAATCCTTTTCTATTATATACTTTAAATTTTCTACTATATTCACATTTATATTTTTATTTACATTAATATCAAGATTCTCTAAAACATTTATATGTTTATTATTTATTACATTCTCTATTAAATCTTTTTGTACATTTATCTCATAATTATCTTTTACATTTAGTTTTGAGTTCTTATTTATACTCTCTTCTTTATCTCCTCTTATTATTACTCTTTGATCTTTATCTACTCTTTTATTCTCATTATTCAATACTTCTGTATTTAAATCTCTTTGAGCTCTTATATTTATCTCTTCTCTTCCTTGGTAATCTTCAAACATTAGTTCATTATAACCTATACTATCACTATATTGTGGTGTTGTATATGTCCTTATATAGCTCTTTGTTTTATTATTTGGCAAGGAATATGCTAGTTTATTCTCTCCATTATGCAAAGTCCCTATTATTATTGGGCAATCTGGATCTCCATTTACAAAGCTTACTATTACTTCACTATTTACTCTTGGTATAAACATTGTCCCATAGTTATCTCCACTTGACATATTTGACACTCTTAAGTAGCATGATGCTATTTTATTTCTTTCAAAGAAAAAAAGTACTCTTACTCTCCCTTCTTCATCTACATCTATACTATTTGCTTTCTCTTTTAAGCTTTCATTATTTATATCTTGGCTTGTTACTATTGCTGTTTGTATTCCATATATCTTTGGCTTTTTTATTGTTCTTTGGGGTCTATATATTATATCTTTTGGAATTGCTTTTAGTTCTACGCTATATTGCATCTCAAATTTCTGTGTACTTGATTCTATATCTACATATTCATCTAATGCATTTGGAAAATATGCTTTAGATCTTACTTCTAGTACTATTATCTCTTGGCTTTTATTTACTTTATCATCATATAAGTTTATTAATTTACTATCATCTATTATTAAATCATTTGAAAAAGCTTCTATTGTATTTGACAATGAATACTCTATCTCTGAATCTAGTTTACTATATCTATTTAAGTCTTCATAGTAACTCTCATTTAATAAATTCAGTTTATCTCTTAATTTCTCTTTTACTATTCCATCTCTTAGTTGTTTACTACTTGTATTCTCTTTAGGATTTACTACTTCTCCACTTCTTATTTTAAACTCTAAGTTTGGATTATTTTTATCATAGTAATCTTCTATAAAGTGTGTCGCTTTAAACTCTATTTTATTATTATATGTACCTACAACTCTATTAGATATACTCATTCTATTTGAGTACTCATTTAAATCACAAATAACTACTTTAAAGTTTGGCTCTTGTGAATCTATTACTAGGCTATATCCCTCTTCTTCACAAAGCATTTTAATAAATTCTAAATCACTTTGATTATATTGAGTTGTATACTCTTTTATTCCATTATCTTGACTATATTCACTCTTATCTATATTATTTACACAAGATAAGCTTAGCAATGAAGAGTATCTTGATATGATACTTTGTATAATATCTACTGAACTTAGATTATGAAATATCTCATAACTATTTGTTAATCCCAAATAGTATAGTGGATGTACTACTTTTACTTTATATAGACTCTTCTTTGATACTATACTCTCTTCTTTTATACTAAATACTTTCCCATAAATAGTCTTATTTGTCCTATTTGTTATATCTTCAAGTATTATCTTTATATCTGTATCTACTATAGCTGTTATATCTAACTTATCTTCACTTATAAATATTACTTCATATTCATAAATCTTATTAACTCCACTAAGCCCTTCTAGTCTATATATTGAATATCCATTATTTAATAATATATTACTTCTATAATTTACTAGCTCTACTCTACCTCTTAGCTCCTGTACCCGCTTATTCCTATTTCCTATAGCTTTCCCAGCTTTTATAACTTCCCCTATACTCATCTTATCCCCCACGATTAAAGAACTGATTATAAAATATAAAAAATATATATACTTTATAATCAATTCAAAGATGACATTTCATCTTTGAATTAATAAATTAGTTAAGCATTTAAACCTACACCAATTCTCCAATCATCTTCTCCCGAAGTACTTGCTACTTCATGTCTCCAAGAAATCTTTCTATAAGAGAAAGAAATTTCTTCTAAAGGAGAAATTACAGCTTTGTCTGTGTCAATTCCCATATCCATAGAAGTATTAATATTGACAATAACAGCATCTTCTAAAGTAGTGGTAAAGTAGTGTTCTGGTTTTCCCTCATAATTCGTTCTATACCATTTTAATTCAACTTTTGGTAAAGTCTCACTTTTTGTTAAAGCATTATATAAAAGAGGTGAAGATTTATCTATAAGTTTAGTGATAGTAAATGGTTCATGTACTCTTTGACCAGAAGGTTGTCCTGATTGTATATCTCTAGGTACTTTTACATTGTGAGTAAAAGACTTTACTAAAGCTTCATTTTCATGACCTCTTTGATATAAATTACCTACTGATTCAGCTGTAAAAGCACTTTCAGTTATTAGACCTTGAGTACTTCCTTCTATTGAAATAAATATTGGATTATTCATCCTTGCTCCTTGTTGTAATATTTAAATTAGAATTTAATGTTACTATATTTTTTTAAAAAAAAGATATGTAAATCTAATTTTTATTATTTAATTTTATAATTACTTATTTTAGTTACTAAAAGTTACCAAATCATTCTAAAATTTTAATAATTTATATATGAAATTAATCATGTTTAGATTTATAAATAACATTTTTTATTTTTTGAAGTTGTTTTTTAAAAATAGTTAAAGATAAAACATCATTTGCAAATTGTGAAAAATCTTTGAAATTTTTATTATCCATTAAAGTAAAATCAATAATTCTTAAAAAAGCAATAGTAGATGAGAAAGTTCTTAAAGATTTTAAATATTTATCAACACTATTTTGTAAATCTCTGTTTTTACCTTCTTTAATAATCTCATCTAAAATATCCTCAACAGCTTTTGAGATAAGTTCAACTTCTTTTACTTTTTCTAATATCTGTTTAGTAAACTTAGGTTCATTTATAAAATGAAATCTATTTTCATAACTCTTTTTCTCTTCTTCTGTCTTTTCATCATAAGGTATAAAAGCTTTTGCATTTGTATGAAATTCTGATTCTTTAGGCTGAAGTATCGCAAATGTATAAGATTTTGAAATCATATTAAAAAATAGTGCTGATATTCTATATTGTACTATTAAATCGGCTTTAGCATCATTTTCTAGACTTCCCATTTTTTTTCTCATAGAAGTATAAAAATCAAAAATATTAGATAAATCTTTATGAAAGATATTGTTAAATATAGACTCTTCATCTATATTTAATCTAGGAGCACAAAGCATATAAAGAGTATTTTTTGAAAAAACAATATACTCTTGCAGATTTGTATTTTTTATATTTTTATAAGCTTCTAAAATATTCTTTAACTCTTCACTTTTTAATTTATTATGAATTACTTTTATAATCTCTTCTGGAGTATCTTCATCTTTACTAATATTTTTATAAAAACTACTATTTTTAAAATATAGATATTTTGATTTTATAAAGCTATCAAATGTTTTTCCATCTTGAATAAATGATTGTTTTGTATTTAGTAAATCAAGATTTTCATAATCATTTAAATAGCTATCAGAAGAGTTTTTTGAATCTCTATTTAATATTTGAGAATAAATAGTATCTTTTTCTATAAATTTTTTTAACTCTTCATCTTTTTTAGTATTTATAAAAGTTATTGGTCTTATATTTTTTAAAATCTTATCAAACTCAACTCTATTTGCTTCAAGCTTTGAAGCAGAGTTACTAGATTTTATAATAGCTTCAAACTCTTCATCTGATGAAAAAATATCTATAATATCTTTAAAATATTCATTTAACTCTTTAAAAGCTTTATTTGTATCTTCATCTACATAAAACTTATCTATCATACTTGATATTGTAAAGGGATAGGCATTTATCTCTTTTATTTGGTTTATAAAAAAATATGACATTTTATTACTTCTAAATTATTATCTATTTTTATATCTTTCAAATGCTTCTTTATAGTCTTTCTCATTTAAAAATCCGATTCTTCTTCCTTTCTCTTCATAACGATAAGGTAAAATAGGGTTATTTAATTGAAACTCATAAGCTTTTTGTAAATCTTCTAAAGGTATTTTATGAGTTACAACTAAGAATTTTGCAATAGTATTTGCTGGAAAGACATTATTAACAGAAGCAATAGCATAAGCAGCACCTCTTATTTTATCATTTACATGAACTATATAAAAATAGATTAAATTATTTAGAGCATTTGTATTTTTTGGGTCCTCTTTCATAGCTTGTAAATACCACTTTTCAGCATTTACATAATCTTTCATAGCTGAATAAACTAAACCTAAACCATTTGCAGAATTAGGAATTTGTTTTTCATTTGCCAAATGAAACCATTTAAGAGCTTCTTCATAATTTTTAACTCCTCTATAAGCTAAAGCAATACCAATTAAGCTTTTATCATTTCCTAATTCATAAGCTTGTGTACACCAAGGAATAGCTTCTTCAAATTTATTTAAATCATCTAATATTTGACAAGCTAAATCTGAATTCTCTGCTAAAGGCATAATATAGTTTGAATATTCTATTCTTATCATTGCTTCTTCATAATTATCTTTATAAAATAAATCCATAGCTTCTTTAAAAGCTCTTTTTGCTGTTGTTTCTAAACTATTTTCATAACCAAAAGAATATATTTCTTCTCCATTCCAATATAAAGGTTTTATAGATGGTTCTTTCTTCACAATCTCTTCAACTTTTTTTTCTTCTGGTAAGAAAGCCATTATTATAAAAGCTACTAAAGATAGAAGTAATAATATTGCAAATATTTGTTTTATTTTATTATTCATTTTATTTCCTTTTTATTTATCAAATTCTATTTGTTCTATTTTATTTATATCAATATAAATTTTTGTAGAAGAAAAATCTGCATCTTTTTTTATATTGTAAGTAATAGAATAATTTAGCTCTACAGAAGATGTGATAATTGATAAATTTGATGAATATTTAAATATATTTCTAAAAACAAAGCTAGATATGATAGTATCATCTTTAAATGGATTAAATATATTATTATTTGTTAAATCATCTTTTGAATAATTAGTTCCATCAAAAGTTAATACAAACTTTTCATCTTCTATTAAAGTATTTGGAATTAAGATAGCTTCTTTAATATCTAAATAAACTTTTCTACTATCAATAATAAATTCATTCTTAGATTTTTCAGATATATACTTAATTTTTTCTAACTTCAATCCAATCAGATTAGTATATAAGAACTGCAATTCATTTTTAAAAGCTAATTCAAAATTATCTTTATAAGAGAAATAGTTTTCTCCAATAAAATTAATTAAAGCTTTATCAGATTTAAAACCTACATCTACATCTTTGTTGTTTTTAAAAGAGTTTGCCAAGAAGTGAGCAGTATAAACTTTATTATCATTAAATAAAACATTAGAAGTAGATATGTTTTTAGCTAAAATGGTTCTTTTTAAAAATACTACTAAATCACTTTCTATAAGATGATTAACAACTGATGAAATAACAATTTCTAAAAAAATATATAAAATTTTAATTGGAGTAGAAGCAGGAAAAATCATAGTAGTAATTACTAGAATCGAAAGAAGATTATGTGTAACTAAAGCATCATAATCATCATTTTCATAAAGTTTTTTACTATCAATTATAGAGTTGATAATAATAAATATAATATTAAATCTATTTGTAGTACTTAGATTTGTAAATAACATTTTTCTATCTTTTTGAAGTTCTTTTGTAAAGATAGCTAGAGTATTCTTGTTTAATATATTTTTTTGTTTTAAGAAGTTTGTTACATATATAGTTAAAGATAAAACATCATTTGCAAATTGTGAAAAATCTTTGAAACTTTTATCATCCATCAAAGTAAAATCAATAATTCTTAAAAAAGCAATAGTAGATGAGAAAGTTCTTAAAGATTTTAAATATTTATCAACACTATCTTTATATTTCAAATTATCTTCATTTTTAATAATCTCATCCAAAATATCTTCAACAGCTTTAGAAATAAGTTCAACTTCTTTTACTTTTTCTAATATCTGTTTAGTAAACTTAGGTTCATTTATAAAATGAAATCTAAGTTTAAAATCTTTTTTCTCTTCTTCTGTCTTTTCTTCATAAGGTATAAAAGTCATTGCATTTTTATGAAAATCTGATTCTTTAGGTTGAAGTATTGCAAATGTATAAGATTTTGAAATCATATTAAAAAATAGTGCTGATATTCTATATTGAACTATTAAATCGGCAATAGCATCATCTGCAAGTCCTTTGCCTTTTTCCTCTTTCTTAAGTTCTTTATTACTATCTTCTTTTTTATTTTCATCAATTCCTTTCATTTTTACTCTCATAGAAGTATAAAACTTAAAAATATTAGATAAATCTTTATGAAAAATATTGTTAAATATAGACTCTTCATCTATATTTAATCTAGGAGCACAAAGCATATAAAGAGTGTTTTTTGAAAAAAGAATATACTCTTGTAGATTAGTATTTTTTATATTTTTATAAGCTTCTAAAATATTCTTTAACTCTTCACTTTTTAATTTATTATGAATTACTTTTATAATCTCTTCTGGAGTATCTTCATCTTTACTAATATTTTTATAAAAACTACTATTTTTAAAATATAGATATTTTGATTTTATAAAGCTATCAAATGTTTTTCCATCTTGAATAAATGATTGTTTTGTATTTAGTAAATCAAGATTTTCATAATCATTTAAATAGCTATCAGAAGAGTTTTTTGAATCTCTATTTAATATTTGAGAATAAATAGTATCTTTTTCTATAAATTTTTTTAACTCTTCATCTTTTTTAGTATTTATAAAAGTTATTGGTCTTATATTTTTTAAAATCTTATCAAACTCAACTCTATTTGCTTCAAGCTTTGAAGCAGAGTTACTAGATTTTATAATAGCTTCAAACTCTTCATCTGATGAAAAAATAATAGAGAATATAATAGTTGCTAAAAACTCATTTGCATTTTTTAAAATAGCTTCATAATCTTTGCTTTTTGGAGTAAAATATATACTATTTTTAAAATTAAAATTATTAACTTTAAATTGGATTTTTTCTATATATTTAAATCCTTTACCTTCAAAAAAAATGTTGAAATTATCTTTATTTGAATTTCTTTTAAATACATCTTTTTTTAAAGCAGTACTATAAGAAAACTCTTCAAAAAATGGATAATATCTATTTTTAATCATATTCAAATAAGATAAACCAATATTGTGTTTATCCCTATCAAATATCCAAGATATATCTCCTTTGTTTTTTAAAAAGAAAGTATTTAAATACTTCTCATCTGATAAAAAAATATCTACAATATCTTTAAAATATTCATTTAACTCTTTAAAAGCTTTATTTGTATCTTCATCTACATAAAACTTATCTATCATACTTGATATTGTAAATGGATATGAGTTTATCTCTTTTATTTGGTTTATATTATCGTAGTTGTTTCTATATGCTTTTTTAAAAGAGTCATGATAGTTATTATATAAATCTTCAATTTCACCTAAAATATCATCAAATATTCCAACTATATAATGCTCTTTAGACTCTTCATCCTTCTCTTTCTTCTTAATAAATTTTAAATCATCTTCTGAAATAATACTTTTATTTAAACCATGGTTTTCTACTACAAAAAAGCTAGATTTTTCATCTAAATTTGTTGTGTCAATAGTAATATTATGTAAATCTTTTAAATCCTCTTCTTTTGGAGAATCTAGTTTTATATTACTATAATATATAGTTATCTTTTTATCTTCTTCTAGTGGAATATAGTTTAATTTTTCTCCATCATATATAAAAAATACTTCATCTATTTTCTCATGATATAAAGTACTTTGAGATGAAATTTTAACTTCTTTATACGAAACTTCATCATATATATATAAATAAGAGAGATAAAAACTATATATATTTTCTAATAAATATGTATCTTTTTTATCTGTTATTGATAGCTCTTCAAAAAGTTTTAAATCTCTTATTGGTCTTAAAGGTTTATAAATATCATTTGATTTTCTTAATAGTTTTATTTTATAAGTAGAGATATTTTCTTTTTTATCTTCTTTTAGCTCTTCTTCTTTTTCTTTTAACTCTTCAAGTTCTACAAATACTTTTTCAGCACTTGGTTTAGGAAGAGTAGAAGTAGAAGATTGTCCAGGATCTTCTAAAAGAATACCTTTACCTTGATCAGATTTGAAACCATCTGTTCTTAAAAGAAAACTACTGTTACTATCTGCAACATTTTCTTCTGTTCCAATATCAGTTATAGATACAACTTTTGTACAAGGAACTAAACTAGGACAACCTTTAATAGGAGCATCTAATAAATCTTTCCAATAAAGTGGTTTTGAATCTCCTATCATTTGATTTGGAACAGATGATTTTAACTCAACCATCCCACCACACATACATTTAATTATTCCCTTTTCTACTACTTGATAAATATTCCCCATGTTTCCCCAATTACACAAATAAATAATATATAGGGAAGTATGGTAACAGAATAACTATTAAAATAATAGTATTTTATACAAAATGATTAAAATAAAGTTTTAATAGATTAGAATGGTTACAGTTTTTCAAAATTAGGTAGGGGAAATGATAAGAAAATCTATTTTGCAAGAAATAAATGATGTAGTTGGAAAAGATTGTAAGTATGAAGATAGTTACTTAAATATTGAAATTGAAATAGATAAGATTTCAAGTGTAACTCAAGATACTTGTGACTTTAGAACTGTACTTTCAGAGTGTGAAACTTTATTATCTAAAGATACAAAAGATTTTAAAATTGCCACTTGGTGGTTTTATACAAATTTTAAAATTAATCAAATAGAAGGGCTTAAATATTCTATAGATTGTTTTATAGAATTTATTAATAAGTTTTATACTTCATTCTACCCAAAATCAAAAATCTCAAAAACAAATATTATAGAATGGTTAGAAACTACTCTTACAAAAGAGATAGAAAATAATTTAAATTTGCAAAACTCTTTAAAAGATTCTGAATTAGAGTGTAAGATTTTAGATTTATCACTTGCTTTAAAAAAAGTTAGTGAAACAAATAGAGATTATTTTAAAACTATTTTAAAGCTAATAAAAAAACAGGAACTTACTCCTAAAATTAATAAAGAAAAAATAGAAGTTGTCGAAACTATAAAAGTAGCAGATGAAAAGCAAATAAATGAAAATAAATTTGAATTAAAAATAGATGATACTATCACAAATGATTTTGATGCTAATAAAGTTTTAAGAAGTATAAAAAAGAGTGCTTCTTCTTTATCTGATTATTATAGACAAAAAGATTATTCAAACTTCAAATCTATTAGAATAACTAGATTTATATCTTTGATTGATATAGAAGATATACCTACATCACAAGAAAATAAAACTCAAATACAAGCACCATTAATAGAAGATCTACAATCTGTAGAAAAACTTTTTAAGCAAAATAAATACGATGAAGCCTTAAATTTATCAGAAAAAATACTGGAAGATTGTCCTTTTTGGTTAGATGGTCATTTTTATACATATCAAATACTAGAAAAAACTAATTATATTAAACAAGCGAATGAAGTTAAATTAGAGCTTTTAAATTTTATTGAACTAAAAAAAGGAATTCTAAATTTAACATTTGCAGATGGTACTCCATTTGCATCATTAAAAACAAAAACTTGGATAGATAAGGAGAATAAAAATAGGGATAAAGAAGAATTTAAAGAAGTAAATGAAGAGAAAAATATAGTTGATGAAATTCATAATTTTATTTCAAACAATAATGAAGAAGAATCAATTAGTTTTTTTGAAGAAAAGATCTCTTTATCAAAAAGTATGGAAGAGAAATTTAATACTAAAGTAGAGTTTTTAAAGTTTGTTGTCTCAATTTCAAGAAGAGATATAGCAAATATTTATTTAGAACACATATTAGATGAAATTAAATATTTTAATCTTGATAGTTGGAATCCAAAATTAGTTTCTAGAATTTATAGTTTTATATTAACTAATTTTAGAAGTTCAGAATACCATAAAGATAAGATAGAAGAAGTCTATAAAAAGCTGTGTATAGTTGATATACATCAGGCTTATAAAATAAATTTAAAATAAAGGAATAAAAAAATGAAACAGTCAGAATCACCAAAAGAGAGAATAAATGTTACCTATAAACCTGCTACAGGGGATGTGTCAGAAGATGTTGAAATACCTTTTAAACTTGTTGTTTTAGGAGATTTTAATCCTAATGAAGAAAAAAGTTTAATTGAAGATAAAAAAGCTATTAAAATTGATAAAAATAATTTTAATGAAGTTTTAAAAGCACAGAATATTAAATTAGAATTTGATGTAGCAAATAAAATAAGTGAAGAAGAGGGTGATAGTTTAGATGTTAAATTAAATGTAGGACATATTGCTGATTTTTCTCCAGAAAAGATAGTTGATAATGTACCAGAATTAAAAAAACTTATGGAATTAAGACAAGCTTTAGTTTCATTAAAAGGACCATTAGGAAATGTACCTGCATTTAGAAAAGCAATAGAAGATGCAGTAGCAGATGAAGAACAAAGAAAAAAATTACTAAATGAATTAAATTTAGTTACAGAAAGCAAATAAGGGAGTAAATATGCAAGAACAATTATCTAATCAAAATGCCAACTATGAAGGATCAAGTTTACTTGATAATATAGTTTCACAAACAAAAATTTCGCAAAATGATGATGGTTATAATATAGTAAAATCTGGTGTAGAAGCTTTAATTCAAGAACTTATTAAAATAGATAATAAAGAAGAAAAAGTAAATAAAACTTTAGTAGATGGATTAATTGCAAGAATAGATGAAAAAATTTCTGCTCAAATGGATGAGATTATTCATCATAAAACTTTCCAATCAGCAGAGTCAAAATGGAGAGGATTATATTTACTTGTAGAAAGAACTGATTTTAGACAAAATATAAATATGGAAATATTAAATGTTTCAAAAGAAGATTTGATGGAAGATTTTGAAAATAGTTTAGATATTACTCAAACAGGATTGTATAAACATATATATACAAGTGGATATGGACAATTTGGTGGACAACCTGTTGGGGCAATGATTGCTGATTATGAACTTTCTCCTTCAAATTTTGATATGAAATTTTTAAATAAAGTAGCTTCAATAGCTGCTATGGCACATGCACCTGTTATTTCTGCTGCTGGACCAAAGTTTTTTGGTTTAGATAGTTTTGAAGGTTTACCAAATTTAAAAGATTTAGAAGATGTATTAAGCTCACCACAATTTGCAGCTTGGAGAGGATTTAGACAAAATGAAGATTCTAGATATGTGGGATTAACTCTTCCAAGATTTTTACTTAGACCACCATATCATCCAGAAGATAATCCAATTTCAAAATTTACTTACAAAGAAGATGTTAGTGCAAGTCATGAAAATTATCTTTGGGGAAGTACTGTATATGCATTTGCAAGTAAATTAACTGAGAGTTTTGCAAACTATAGATGGTGTACAAATATAATTGGACCAAAATCTGGTGGAGAAATGAGAGATTTACCAGTACATACTTTTGAAAGTATGGGAGATATTGAAATGAAAATTCCAACAGAAGTTCTAATTTCAGATAGAAGAGAGTATGAACTTTCAGAACAAGGTTTTATACCATTGATTATGAGAAAAGGAGCAAACTCAGCAGCATTCTTTGCGGCAAGTTCAACTCAACTTCCAAAAGTTTACCCAGATACTCCAGAAGGAAATGCTGCACAATTAAATTATAAATTAGGTACACAGTTACCATATTTATTCTCAATTACAAGAATGTCTCACTATATAAAAGTTTTACAAAGAGAATATATAGGTGCTTGGAGAGAAAGAGCTGATTTAGAATTAGAATTAAATAAATGGGCAAGACAATATGTAGCAAATCAAGAAAATCCTAGTGCTGAGATTAGAAGTAAAAGACCTTTTAAAAATATGAGTATAGAAGTAAGTGATGTTGAAAGTGATCCAGGATGGTATAAAGTTAAAATTGCTTTAAGACCACATTTTAAATATATGGGAGCTAGTTTTGAATTATCTTTAATTGGAAAGCTTGATAAAGAATAAAAATGTATAGAGGAAGTTTATTTGAAAGATTATCTCCTAATGAATATGAAAATATAAAAGGACAAGATGCTATTTATAAATCAATAGCAAATAATTTATCAAAGATTTTTTCAACAAATGCTGGTAGTGCACAAATTTTAAAAGATTATGGAAAACCTGATTTAAATAATATAAATCTAAGTATGAATGATTCTATAGAAAAACTTGAACAAGAGTGTGAAATTTGTATTAATAAATATGAACCTAGGCTTTTAAGAGCAAGGGTTCGTGTTAATATTGAATCATTACAAGCAAATAAAATGGAAATTATAATCGAAGGTGTTTTAAAAAAATCTGGACAAAATGTTGAAAATATTATTTTTAAAGCTAATTTATTGGGTAGTGGAATAACTACAATGCATAAAGAGATGTAAATGATATTTAATGACTATTATAAAAAAGAGTTAATCTCTTTGAGAACTAAGGGATTGGAGTTTTCAAAAAATAATCCAGGATTATCATCATATTTATCAAAAGAAGGACAAGATCCAGATGTTGAAAGACTATTAGAAGGTTTTGCTTTTTTAAGTGGGAGTTTAAATCAGTTACTTGACCAAGAACTTCCTGAAGTTGCACATACATTGGTTCAAATCTTATGGCCAGATTATAATAGAGTAATTCCATCGTATAGTATTATTCAATATGCGATAAATAAAGAATCAAATGAAACTATTTTTATTCCTAAAAATAGTGAAGTAATGAGTAAAGTAAAACCAAATGTTAAGCAATGTAACTTTAGAACAGTGTATGATACTGAAATTTTACCTATTGATTTACAAAGTGTTGAATATTTTTCAAATAATAAAAAAAGTTCTATAGAACTAGATTTTAAAGCTACAGGAGCAACTACTCTTTTAAATATAAAAATTGAGAAGTTAAGATTATTCCTAAATGGATCTAAATATGTAGTTTATGATTTATATTTATATCTTTTAAAATATGTAGAAAATATATCTATAATGTTAAAAGATATAAATGGTGAAATATTAAAGAATATTATAATAGATAAAAGTTCAATAAAAGCAGTTGGTTTAGATGATAAAGACTATATGTTACCTTATTCTGAAAGCTTATTCTCAGGATATATATTATTGCAAGAATATTTTTGTTTTAGAGATAAGTTTTTATTTATAGATTTATTAAATTTATCAAAAATGAAAATGGTAGAAGAAGATATTTTAGATAAAAGTAAGAGTTTTACTATAAAGATTGGCTTTTCGAAAACATTTACTAATCAAGAAATACCAACAAAAGATAATTTTATTTTAAATGCGACACCTATAATAAATATTTTTAATACAGATGCAGTTCCTATTAAAAAAGATTTTAGTAATGATGAATACCTAATAGAACCTATTGAATTAACAAAAGAACAAGGTGAAGTTTTTAGTGTAGAAAATGTAAGAGCTTGGTCTGATAAAACATCATCTTATCAGGATATGTTACCATTTGAAGAATTTGAACATTCAGCAGAAGGTAGAGAGTTTTATTCAATTAAAACAAAAACTTCTAATCAGGGAGATAGAACTAATAGCTATATTAGATTTTCTAATGTATCAAGAGAGAATGTTTTTTCAAATATTAGTACAACAGTATCGTTAAAATTACTTTGTACAAATAGAAATATACCAACAAATCTTAGAATAGGTGATATATGCATACCTAAAATTGGTGTTAATAGTGTAAATACTCCATTTAAAAATATTACAGTACCTACAATTAGTTATCCACCACCAATTGCAAAAGATTTTTTATGGAAAATAATTTCTAATATGTCTTTGAATTATTTATCTTTGGCTGATATAAATACTTTACGAAGAGTTTTAGCAGTATATGATTTCTATGGAGCATATGATTTAAAACAAAGAGAAATTAATGCAAGAAATTTAGAAGGATTAGTTTCAATAGATTATTCAAAGTGTGAATATATAGATGAGGGATTTCCTATTAAAGGACATCATATCAAAATAAAATTAGATAAAAGTAAGTTTTCTACATTAGGTGAAGCATATCTTTTTTGTACTGTTATAAATGAATTTTTTTCACTCTATGGAAGTTTAAATTCTTTTCATAGATTAAGTGTTGAAGTATTAAATGAAGATACTTTTGAATGGCCAATTAAAATTGGTAGTAAAATGGTAATATAAAATGACAATAGAAAAGATAAATAGTGATTTAAATAAAAAAATAAAAAATATTAAATTGTCACAAGTAATAAGGATAGTTATAGTAACTCTAAAGCTTTATTATCCTGAAAAAAGTGAGAAAGCTCTTTATGATAATATTATATTTAAAGCAAATCCTAGTTTATCTTTTCAAAAATCAGATGTTTCATCATTAGTTTTTATAGAAAAAGAAGAAAAAATATTTGTTGAAATTACTCTTAACTTTTTATCAATATTTGGAAGCCAATCTCCTATGCCTACTCATTATAGTGAGTTGGTTTTAAAAAGTGTAGAATCTGACAAAATATTATATGACTTTCTAAATTTATTTAATCATCATTTACAAAGATTTGTTTATCCTATTTGGGAAAAACATAGGTATTATGTACAGTTTAAAAAAGATTTAAATGATACATTTTCAAGATATATAATGTCTTTTTTAGGTTTAAGAATGAATTTTGTAGATAAAGAGTCTAAGATAAATATTACAAGACTTCTTTGTTATACGGGATTGTTAAATATGAGATTTCAATCAGCAAATAATATCAAATCTATATTAAGACATTATTTATCACATGAAGATTTAGAAATTATTGAATTTATACCTGAGAAATATAATATTCCTTATTGGCAGAAAACTAATTTAGGATTTGAAAATTCATATTTAGGTAAAAATATATTAATAGGAGATTCTGTTATTGGAAGAAATAATAAATTTCACATTGTATTAAGAAATTCAAAGTTTGAAGATTTAAAAAAATATAGCTTTTTAAGTGAGAAGATTTATGAATTTGAAGAATTAATAGCTTTTGTTATTCAAGAACCTCTTAGTTATGAGTTAATTATACATGTAAAAAAAGAAGAACAAAAAGATTTTATTTTACAAAAAGATAGTGATTTTCATTTAGGAGTTAATTGCTGGATTGGTGAAAAAATGAGAGACGAAGAAGTAGTTTCAATTAGAAAAATAGGGGGAGTGAATTGAAAATAGAATTAAAAGATTTGATAAATAGTTTAGACCTTATAAGTAAAACTTATTTGGAAGAAGGTGCTATTAGATGTATATCTAGGGGTGGAAATGAAATAATAATTGAAGATATTTTATATGTTATGCTAAAAAATAAAAATAGCTTAATAAATAAACTAATTTTACAATATAAAATAGATGTTAATAATTTGTTAAACATTCTTGAAAATAGTTCAATTATTGCAACAGAAAGCAAAAATCCTATTTTTTCAGTGTTACTAGTAACTTGGTTAGAAGAATCATATTATTTAACTATTGTAGAATTCTCTTCAAATACTATTACAGAAGAGAGTATGATTTTGTCTTTTTTAGAAAATATATTTAAATATTCAAATACTAAATACTTTAGATTTTTTGAAAGTATTAATAAAAATGAAGCTAAAGATTTAATAAAAGGTTTAAAGCTAGAAGATACTAAAAAAGAAATTATATATAATAAAGAAACAGAATTAGAAAAATATACAATAAACTTGACAAAATTAGCAAGAAATAATGAGCTAGATATGGTTTTATGTCGAGAAGATGAGATTAAACAAGTAATTGATATCTTATTGAGAAGAAGAAAAAATAATCCAATCTTGGTTGGGGAAGCAGGAGTTGGTAAAAGTGCTGTTGTTGAAGGCTTGGCAATAAAGATTATAAATAAAGATGTTCCAATAGAACTATATGATAGTGAGATTTTAATGCTTGATATAGGAGCTTTACAAGCAGGAGCTAGTGTTAAAGGTGAATTTGAAAGAAGATTTCAATCTATAATAAAAGAGATACAATCAAGTGCTAAAAAGATTATATTATTTGTAGATGAAGCACACACTTTATTTGGTGCAGGTGGAAGTGAAGGTACTTCTGATGCAGCAAATTTACTTAAACCTATTTTAGCTAGAGGTGGACTTAAAACAATAGCAGCAACAACTTGGTTAGAGTATAGGAAATATTTTGAAAAAGACCCAGCTTTATCAAGAAGATTTCAGAAGATTGATATATTTGAACCTTCAATACAAGATACTATTACTATACTAAGAGGAATATCTAAAAAATATGAAGAAGCTCACAATGTTTATATCGAAGATGAAGCTTTAGTTAATACAGCTATTCTTTCGGCAAGGTATATTAATGGAAGACAGTTACCAGATAAAGCAATAGATGTTTTAGATACAGCTTGTGCAAATGTTAAAATTAGTAAAACTAATATTCCTTTTGAGTTACAAAAGTTGAATATAAAAATAAAAGAAAAAGAGAGAGAATTAGACTCTTTACAAAGAGATAGTGGAAAATCTATAAAGGATTATAGTAATAATATTAAAGTTTTAGAAGATGATATATCTGAATTAAGAAATACTTTAGAATATCAATATAGTTGTTTTGAGAAAGAGAAAGAATTATTATTAAAATTAAAAATAGAAACAAATAAAGAATCAATAGAAGAGATTCAAAATAAGTTAAATGAAAATTATTCTATAAATAAATTTATTCAAGAAAGAGTTTCAAAAGATGAAATAGCAAAAGTTATATCTTCTTGGACAGGTGTTCCCCTAGGTAATATGGTTAGTGAACAAATAAAAAATGTTATGGAATTAGAGAATAATTTACAAAAAAGAGTTATTGGACAAAATAAAGCAATAGAGTATTTAAGTAAATTTTTACAAATTTTTGTATCAGGATTAAAAAAAGAGAATTCTCCTTCAGGAGTTTTCCTATTAGTTGGACCTAGTGGAGTAGGTAAAACAGAAACAGCAAGAGCTATTGCAGATTTAATGTATGGAGGAGAAAAGTTTTTAACAGTTATTAATATGACTGAGTTTCAAGAGAAACATACTGTATCAAGGTTAATTGGTTCTCCACCTGGATATGTTGGATATGGTGAAGGTGGACAATTAACTGATGCAGTTAGAGTAAGACCATATAGTGTTGTTCTTTTTGATGAAATTGAAAAAGCTCATCCAGATATTCTAAATATTTTTTATCAAATTTTTGATAGAGGGGAAATTAATGATTCAGAAGGAAGAATAATTGATTTTAGAAATACAACTATTTTAATGACTTCAAATCTTGCAACAGATCTAATAACTGATTTATATCTTAACAATAAAAATATAAGTTTTGATGAGATTACAAAAGAGATTGTACCTGTGCTATCTAAATATTTAAAACCAGCATTACTAGGAAGAATGAATGTTGTTCCTTATTTGAATTTAGAGGATGAGGCTCTAAAATTAATTACTAAAATAAAATTAGATTATATTGTTAAACAATTTGAGAAGAAAGATATTTTATTAACTTTAGAAGATAGTCTATTTGATTATATAGTTACTCTTTCTAATAGTATAGATACAGGAGCTAGAAATATTGATTTAATTATAAATCTAAATATTTTACCAAAATTATCAAAAGTATATTTAGATTCTGTAATGAATAAAAGTAAAATTATAGAAATTCAAGTATCTATTGATGAGAATAAAGAAATATATATTAATTTAAAGGGGACAGAATGAAAAAATTATTATTTATTATACTAATAACTTTTATTTTTAATGGTTGTTTTAAACTAAGTAAAGATTACAAACCACTATATTTAACTCAACCAGAAATTGAAAATATAGAGGAAAAATAAATTATGTATTTGAGTTTAGAAATAATTAGTGGAAAAAATTTGTATATTAATTCATACAATTTTGATAAAAATAATGGATATATTGGAAGATCTAAAAAATCAGATTTCATATTGGAAGACGAAAGCTTATATATATCTTCAAAACACGCGTTAATCGAATATAAAAATGACTTCTATTATATAACAGATATTAGTACAAATGGTACCTATATAAAGAATCCATATAAAAAGATTCCAAAAGATATACCTATAAAAATAAATAATCTAGATATATTTATTATAGGAGATTATGAATTAAAAGCAATATTAATTGATGATAATGATATAGATATAAATCAATATAATGATTTAAAAGTTAATTCATCAAAACTATTAATTCCTGATGATGATTTTTTATTTGAAAATAGTAGTATTATGAAAAATAGTTTTTTACAAGAAGAAAGTTTTGAAAGCCTTAACAATAACATACTAGATGATTATAATAAAGAAGAAAATAGTATATTAAATATATTAAGTAATACAAATTCTATAGAAAATAAAGAAGATAATGATTTAGAAGAAACAGCAAATAAATTAAATGAACATATTGAAGAAAAAATCATAAATTTAGATTTTTATAACAATAATATTGAAGGTACTATAGAAACAGAGATTGTTGATATAGCACAAAATAGTGAAGCTATAGAAATTTTAGAAAATAGGTTGGGTATTGATATAAGTTTATTAAATAAGCAGGAACAAGAAAGAATTATAAATGAAATAGCAAACATTGTTCTTTCGTCTTTAAAGTTTTTAAAATCATCTCTTGATATGAAAGATGAAATAATAAGTGATTCAACATTTAGAGTAACAAGTCCTTCTGATAAAGAGTTAAATCCAATAAAACAAGGAATAAATGAATCTTTAAAGACTTTGATAAATCCAATGGATAGTATTATTCCTTTATCTAAATATATAGAAAAGTCATTTATTGAAATAGATAATCATAATATTGCTATGTCAAAATCATATGCTGAATTAATTCCAACATTAATAGATGAATTTAATTCAAAGAAATTAGAAGATACATTTTATAAAAATTATAAATTTAAATTATTAATCCCAAAAAGAATTCAATTCTGGGATGCTTATATTGCAAATTATAATAAAAATATTGAGAATATATCTTCTTTTTTATTAGATAGTTTATCTAAAGAGTATAAAAGACAAACAGAAAATTTAAAAAAAATATCATTATAGGAGAGAAAATGCAAAATATATTAAAAATTATATTACTTATATCTATTTTATTATTTGCTTCTTCATGTGCAAAAAAACCAACACATTTAGAACTTGAAATATATACAAGTAAAGATTTGAATAAAGATGATTATGGAAAATCTTCACCGTTAATGCTTACATTTTATGAATTAGAAGAAGCTGGTAAATTTTCAAAATTTGATTATTGGACACTTGTTGAAAAATCTAATGATAGTTTAAAAGATGATTTGGTATCACAATCAAAGCATATTATTTTAACAAATCAAAAGCAAACATATAAAATATATTTTGGAGAAAGAACAAAATATTTAGGGATCATAGGTAATTTCAAGAAAATAGATAATGACTATAACTGGAAAAACATAATCGAACTTAAAAAAGATTCATATAATTATGAAAAATTAGAAATTAGAAATTTTAATATAGAAAGAGAAGAAAAATAATGGAAAATTGTAGAGTTATTTGGAGAGAAGGTTTATTTATTAGACCACAACACTTTCAGCAAAATGATAGGCATTTTGATTTAGAAATTATGAATAGAACAAAGAGTTTAATATCCAATAACTGGGGTTTTTTTAAATTAGAAATAGATGAACATCTTCTAAATAGTGGAAAAATACTTATAAAACATGCATCTGGCATATTTCAAGATGGAACACTTTTTGAAGTGAATTCTCAAAATAATACTTTGCTTGTAGATATAACATCAAAAGATGTCAATAAAATATTATATTTATCTTTACCAATATATATACCGCAAAGTGATGAAATACATTTCGATGAACATAAAAATATTCAAACTAGATTTAAATCTAGAACTTTATCAAATGTACCAAATATTAATACAGGTGAAAGTAGTAATTGTGAACTATTAGTAGCAGATTATAATTATAAACTATCTTTTGAAGAAGAATTAGATTCTTATGTTAGTTTACCAGTCTGCAAAGTATCAGATATTTCTATTAGTGGTACAATTTCTTTAGATAAAGAGTTTTCACCAATATTTTTATATTTTAATTTTTCAAATTTATTATTATCTCAAATGAAAGAATTATTAAGTTCTATTACATTTAGAGCAGAGAAACTGTCAGAAAAGATTACAAATACAGTTATGAAAACAACTGAAATAGGAGATTATCTTTTGTTACAACTGTTGAATAAAGTAGAAAGTGAATTAAATTTTCTATTAACTCAAGATAAAGTACATCCAGAGAGAATATTTTTTATTTTAGTTAGTTTTACAAGTGAACTTGCTGTATTTATGAAAAAAGAAAAACGATTGCTTAGCCAAATTAATTATAATCATCAGAAACAGCATGAAAGTTTTAAAAATTTATTACAAGAGCTCAAATCAATGTTGGTTGTAGTTTTAGAGCAAAATAGTATAGTTCTTCCTATAAATAAAGCTAAATATGGAATATATGTTGCTTCAATTAATAGTAAAGATATGATTGATAATTCAACATTTGTATTTAGTGTATCTTCTGATATTAGTTCTAATAAAGTTAGAGAAATTTTAGAAGTTAGTTTAAAATTTGGTACAGTTGAAACTATTAGAAATTTAGTAAATTATCATTTAGTTGGGTATCAGTTAAAACCATTATCTAATGCTCCAAAAGAGATTCCTTATAAAGTAAATCATTTGTATTTTAAATTAGAATTAAATGAAGAAAATATAGAAGAGTTGAAACGTTCATCAGGATTTGCCTTTCATCTTTCAACAGAAATTCCTAATATAGAGTTTACTCTTTGGGCAATTAAAAATAATTAAGGGGAGATTATGGAAAAAACAAAAATTATCACAAGGGATATAAATAAAAGTAATATTACAAACTTTCCAAAAAGTAAAAATGAAAGTTTTGAAGATTTTTATAATCAAACTATTTCAAAAATAGATTATGATGAAATATATAACTCTAATGTAAATCCATTTATCTCTGCATCAATTCCATTATTTGAAGCTTTATCAGAAATAGGAGATGATGCTGAAGGTGTAGATGTCGATAAAATTAGAAGTGAATTTATATCAAGAATAAATATTTTTAATGATAAATGTATAAATAATAGAATAGAAAATATGGAAATTTTAGTTTCTAGATATATATTATGTACTTTTATTGATGAAAAACTAAATGAAAAATTATCTGAAACAGACGATTGGTTTAATAAAAGTTTATTGAGTATTTTTCATAATGAAACTTATGGTGGTGAAAATTTTTTTCATTTATTGGAAAAATTTCTTAAAACTCCTGCTAAATATATAAATATTCTAGAGTTAATGTATATTTGTTTATCTTTGGGTTTTTTAGGAAGATATAGAGTGATTAACAAAGGTGTGATGGAAATAAATAGCATAAGAGATAGTCTTTATAGACAAATAAAAATAATTCAAAGAAGAGAACCTTTAACTTTTTATAAAAAAGTTGAGCCATCAAAACAGAGATTTGAACTTTTTAGTAAAGTTTCATATTCTCTTGTTATTTCATTGGTATCTATATTATTAATTTTGATATATCTTTTCTTATCTTTTAAACTTTCTGAAAAGAGTGATGAGGTATCAAAAGAATTAATAAATTTAAGTATACATAAAATAGAAAATATTAGTAAGGAACATATATCATGATTAAGTTAAAAAATAAGTTTTCTATTATATTAATTATAAGTTCATTGATATTATCTTTAATAGTGGTTTTCATATTTCCTCTTATTTTTGATAGTTTTAAAGCTATTTATTTTAGATTGTTAATAGCATTTCTTATATTTTTTGGTACTTTGACTACAATTTTATTAATAAAATTATATGGTAAGAAAGAGACAAAGGAATTTATAGAAGCTAAAACATTAGAGAATTTATATAAAAATGAAATTAAACAAAAAGTTAAATTGCTTAAGCAAAAATTTAATGATGCTTTAAAAATAGTTAAAAGAGCATCAGTTTACAAAATCAAATCTAGATATGAGTTACCTTGGTATCTTGTTTTGGGAGAAGAGGGAGAAGGTAAAAGTTCATTAGTAAAATATTCTGGGCTTAATTTTCCTATTAATTATGAAGATAAAAATATTGATGATAATGAAGGATTTAAGTGGTATTTTTCTGAAAAATCTATATTTATTGATTTACCAGGACATTATATTCAGCAGACTAAAAATCCAGAAGACCCAATATTATGGAAATATTTTCTAAAGCTATTTTCTAAAAAGAGATGGAGAAGACCTATTAATGGTATTATATTAACTATAAGCATAGATACTTTTTTAAATAGAAGTAATAAAGATTTAGAAAACTTTGCAAAACAATTAAGAGATAGATTTGATGAATTGTCTCAAATTTTTAAATCTAGTATACCTATATATTTAGTAATTACTAAAAGTGATAAGATAGATGGGTTTAATGAATATTTTAATACATTAAGTAAAGAAGAAAAGAGCGAGATTTTTGGTATTACTTTCAAAAATAAAGATTTAGAAAATAATAATATTTCAAATGAATTTATAGAATTAATACAAAGATTAAATAGTTCTATTATTGATAAAATACATACAGAATGGATAGAAGAAAATAGAGAAAAAATATTTTTATTTACAGAAAAGTTATCTCAGTTGGCTTCAAAGATTATATACTTTACTGATATTTGTTTTTCTAAAACAAGATATAGAAAACCACTAATGTTAAGAGGAATATATTTTACATCTATAGAAAGAAATTATTCTTTAAGTGAAAAGCCTAAAGCACTTTTTATGAAAAAATTACTCAAAGATTTGATATTTGAAGAAGCTGATATAGGAATTATTGACAAAAAATATCAAAAATTAGTAAAAAAGACACAAGTTATAACTTATACAGCATCGGTATTAATTATATTATTATGTAGTTTTTTTATGATAAATAGCTTTGTGAATTTAAATGATAAATTATCAGAATATAAAGAAGAGATAATTAAACTTGTTGATTTACAAAATAAAATAGATACTAAAAGTAATTTAGAAGAACTTTCAAAAGTTTTAAAACAATTTAGAATAGTAAATAATCTTGAAGAAGATTTAAGAACTAATAATTTGTTTAATAAAATATTTTTTAAATTTGATGATAAATCAAATTATATTAAAGATGTTTATAATAAAGATCTTTTATCACTATTATTAAATAAAAGTGTAAACCAAATAGAGAATAATTTAAGAAAAGATTTAAATGATTTCTCTAAAACATGGGATAATACAAAGGCATATTTGATGCTTAGTATAGAAGAAAAAAGAGAAAATAAATTTTTACAGAATTATATGGAATCAAATTGGAAAAAGATAATTAATAGTGAAGAAGTTCAAAAAAATTTAGCTATAGATTGGGCAAATTTATTGGAATTAGATTTTAAATATAATATTAAACAGCATTTAGTAGATAAATCTAGAGCAAACTTAATTAAAGTAAGCACAGAACAACTTATTTATGAAGAGTGGAAAAATAAGTTTAAATATTTAGATAAAAAAAGCTTCTCTTTTTCTGAGATTTTAGGTGAAAATACTTATTTGTTTAGAGGAACAAAATATAAAATTCCAGGATTATATACAAAAGCTGGATACGATATAGTTTTAATAGATGGAGCAAAAGTTCTTGATGATATTTTAGATAATAATTGGATAATTGGTAATAAAATTAATCTTACAAAAAAAGAGCGAAAAGATTACTATGATAAAATAATTAGGTATTATTTTGCTGATTATAAAAGATATTGGGATGAAGCATTATCAAGTTTGACTGTTGTTACATTTACAGATTTGTTTGAATTAAACAATCAATTAGCAATATTTTTATCTCCAGATTCTCCTATAATAACAATATTAAAAAATTTGAAAATAAATACAAATTTATTTTCTAAAATAGAAATATTACAAAATAGTATTTCTGAAGATAATAAGACAACTGATGAATCTACATTTAATTTAGTAGAAGATGCTGCAATAGATCCACAAAGTGTTAAATCTTTAAGAGAATACTATAAAAACTACAATGAACTTTTAGATGATGATTATAAAAGAAAAGGACCTCTGAACTCTTTATTTAGTGAATTTACTAAAATTTATGAGATTATGAATAATATGAATAGTTCTATAAATTTAGAAAAAGACTCTTTTGATATTATCTCAAATAGAGTTCAAGGTAAGATATCTCCTATGCTAGTTGAATTAAATTTAATGCCAATACAAATTAAGAAATGGTATGGGACAATCATTCAAGCTAACTTAGATTTTATAGTAAAAAATGCTAAAAACTATATTTTAAATCAATATAATAGAGATGTAATATCTTTTTATAATGATAGATTAAGAGATAAATATCCTATTAATAATAGTAGTAATATAAATGTAGATTTAGATGATTTTAATGAATTCTTTAGAAAAGATGGTATTTTTGATAATTTTTATAAAAAATATATTTCTAATTTTATAGAAATAAATTATAAGAACTCTGTTGTAGAGTCAAGAAATATTGATGGTAATAGACTTAGTTTTTCACAAGAATTTATTGAAAGTTTAGTACATGCTGAAGAGATAAGAAAATCAATATTTAAAAATGATGGTACATTAGGTTTTTCTATAAATATAAAGCCTAGTTTTCTATCTACAAATTTAGCAACTTCTGAATTTTCTTATGACTCTAATATACTTTTATATGAACACGGACCTATAATATCAAAAAGAATATCTTGGCCAAATATAAAAAATATTTCTAATTTAAAATTCAAATTGTTTGATCTTTCAAATAAAATTGTTATAGAAGAGTATATTGGTAATGATGAATGGGCTATATTTAAGTTTTTGGATAAAAATCATTTATCTAAAGGGGAAAATCTTACATTAGATATTAATTATAGTAAGTATGGATATGAAAGTTCATATATAATAGATGGTTCAATAGTTCCTTTATATTTAAGAAGTAATGGACTTAAATTTAGTTTACCATCAGGTTTATAGAATAATGTTAAATACTCTAATAAATAAAAGATATTTTATAAAAGAAAAAATCTCTAGTGGAGGTTTTTGTGATATTTATAAGGCAAGTGATATTTATGAAGAGTATTTTCAAACTAAAAGAGAAGTTGTTTTGAAAATACCAAATGATAAGTTATTAAATAAAGAAGATATAAATGAATTTTTATTTATGGAATACAAAATACTCAGGCAACTCTCACATGATAATATTATAAAAGTTTTTGATTTTGGTATAGATACAAATTTAAATGTTCCATATATAGTACTAGAGTACTTATATGGAACACTTCTTAAAGATATTAATAAAAATAATTTAACTAAAAAAGATATCAAAAAAATATCAGAAAATCTTAAAAAAACTTTAAAATATATACATAAAAAAAAGATAGTTCATGCTGATATATCTACAAGTAATATTATGGTATTAAAAAATAACATAAAGATATTTGATTTTGGAGTGTCTTTAGATAAAAAAGATACTCTAAAGTTGGATTATAAAGCTAATTATTATATAAACAATAAATATTCATCAGAAAATATATTATCTGGTAAAGAACCAACTTTTGATTGTGATAAATATTCTTTAAAGTTAGTAATAAAAGAATTAAATAGATATTGTACAAGGGGATAAGATGAGTATAGGGGAAGTTATAAAAGCTGGGAAAGCTATAGGAAATAGGAATAAGCGGGTACAGGAGCTAAGAGGTAGAGTAGAGCTAGTAAATTATAGAAGTAATATATTATTAAATAATGGATATTCAATATATAGACTAGAAGGGCTTAGTGGAGTTAATAAGATTTATGAATATGAAGTAATATTTATAAGTGAAGATAAGTTAGATATAACAGCTATAGTAGATACAGATATAAAGATAATACTTGAAGATATAACAAATAGGACAAATAAGACTATTTATGGGAAAGTATTTAGTATAAAAGAAGAGAGTATAGTATCAAAGAAGAGTCTATATAAAGTAAAAGTAGTACATCCACTATACTATTTGGGATTAACAAATAGTTATGAGATATTTCATAATCTAAGTTCAGTAGATATTATACAAAGTATCATATCAAGATACTCTTCATTGCTAAGCTTATCTTGTGTAAATAATATAGATAAGAGTGAATATAGTCAAGATAATGGAATAAAAGAGTATACAACTCAATATAATCAAAGTGATTTAGAATTTATTAAAATGCTTTGTGAAGAAGAGGGATATAGCCTAGTAATAGATTCACAAGAGCCAAACTTTAAAGTAGTTATTTGTGATTTAAATGAGTACTCAAATAGAATGAGTATATCTAATAGAGTTGTAGGTACATATAATAATAAAATAGAGTTTAAAGCGACACACTTTATAGAAGATTACTATGATAAAAATAATCCAAACTTAGAGTTTAAAATAAGAAGTGGAGAAGTAGTAAATCCTAAAGAGAATACAAGTAGTAAACAACTAAGAGATGGAATAGTAAAAGAGAAATTAAGAGATAAACTGAATTTATTAAATGAGAGTTACTATGAAGACTTAAATAGATATAGTAAACTAGATTCAGAGATAGAGTATTCATTGTCAAATACAATAGAAGCTTTTTCAAATGATTTAATAATAGATGATAGTAAATTAATAAACTTATATGATGATAAAGTAAATAAAAGCCAAGAGATAATAGTACTAGAAGTAAGATCTAAAGCATATTTTCCAAATGCATTAGATGAATATGTAGATATAGAATCAAGTACACAGAAATTTGAGATGCAATATAGCGTAGAACTAAAAGCAATTCCAAAAGATATAATATATAGACCCCAAAGAACAATAAAAAAGCCAAAGATATATGGAATACAAACAGCAATAGTAACAAGCCAAGATATAAATAATGAAAGCTTAAAAGAGAAAGCAAATAGTATAGATGTAGATGAAGAAGGGAGAGTAAGAGTACTTTTTTTCTTTGAAAGAAATAAAATAGCATCATGCTACTTAAGAGTGTCAAATATGTCAAGTGGAGATAACTATGGGACAATGTTTATACCAAGAGTAAATAGTGAAGTAATAGTAAGCTTTGTAAATGGGGATCCAGATTGCCCAATAATAATAGGGACTTTGCATAATGGAGAGAATAAACTAGCATATTCCTTGCCAAATAATAAAACAAAGAGCTATATAAGGACATATACAACACCACAATATAGTGATAGTATAGGTTATAATGAACTAATGTTTGAAGATTACCAAGGAAGAGAAGAGATAAATATAAGAGCTCAAAGAGATTTAAATACAGAAGTATTGAATAATGAGAATAAAAGAGTAGATAAAGATCAAAGAGTAATAATAAGAGGAGATAAAGAAGAGAGTATAAATAAGAACTCAAAACTAAATGTAAAAGATAATTATGAGATAAATGTACAAAAAGATTTAATAGAGAATGTAATAAATAATAAACATATAAATGTTTTAGAGAATCTTGATATTAATGTAAATAAAACAGAAAATATAGTAATAAATGAAAATATAAACTATCATGTACAAAATAATTTAGTAAGAACAATACAAGGATATGTACATAGATATGTAGAACAAGATAAGAAAGAGAGGTTTTTACAAAACTTGTATGAAGAAGTAAGTAAAAGCTTTGGAATAAATATAAAAAACTATCATTTAAAATCAAATGAGAGTAAACAAGAATCAAATGAGATAAACTTAGAAGGATATGAAGAAGTAGTATTAAGATGCGGAAGTAATGCCTTGATAATAAACCAAAATGGAATAGAGTTTAAGACAAGTAAATATGAGAGTAATAGTTCTAATGGTGGAGTTAAGACAAAGGAAATAGTAGAGAAAAATTCTCTTAGAAATATGAGGTTTAAATAATGTTAAAGAAAAGTATATATGAAAATGTAATATTAGATGTAGATGCTATGTTTGATGATGGTAAAATGTTAAAAGGAAGTATAGCATTAGTAACAAAAGAATATGATATAAAACTTCCAGAAGATAAGAATAAAGAAGAGTATATTTTATATAAAGAAGAGTTTACAGTAGAAGTAAAAGATGATAGAGCAGAATATAAATTTGTAATAAAAGATATAATAGATGATAATAATATAAGACAAGAAGATATAGCATATGTAAAGGGATGGATAGATGTTGATGGAGAGGGTGAGTATGATAGAGAGTATGATTTAGAAGTATTTTTAGAGGTTTGTAAAGAGTTGATTACAAAAGATATGTTAGTTGCTATGGGGTGTGAAGAAGCAAGTGAAAGAGAAGATTTAATTAAAGCATTAAATAAATATTGTAAGCAGTATGAGATAAATACCCCAATAAGGATTGCACATTTTTTAAGTCAAACTGCACATGAAAGTGGTGGATTTAAAGAATTTGAAGAAGATGATACCTATCGTGAAAGTATAGCTATACAAAATAATTGTTATAAGAAATATAGAGAAAGTCCTGAAGGAAAAGATATAGTTTTAGAACCAATGATAAAAGGTGGAAAACAAGTTGATTTTAAATGTAAACAACCAGAATATTTTAATTGTAAATATGGTGGAAAACAAGAAAATACTAAAATAAATCCAAACGATTCAAATAAACAATATTACTATCAAATAGAAGATGGATATAAATATCGAGGAAGAGGATTAATTCAAATAACTAGGCGAAGTGCTTATAAAAACTTTACTCAAAGATATAATTCTAAATATCCAGATGATAAACAAGACTTTGAATCAAATCCTAACTTAATAAAAGAAGAAAAATATGCTGTTGCTTCAGCTTGTGACTATTGGAGAAATAATGGTATTGTACAAAGAGATATAAATGTTTTAGCTGATAATGGTTCAGATGATAGTGTTGTATTAAGTATAAGTAGAGAAATAAACGGTTATGCACAAGAAATACCAAATGGTTACAATGATATAAATAAACCATTAAGTAGATTACAATTATTTCATAAGCTCAAAAAATATATGAGATTATAAGAAGAAAAAATGAAAAATAAGATATTAAAAATATTATTTGTTTTAGGATTGTTTTATGCTTCAAATATATTAGCAATGACACAAGAAAAGTATCAAGAAATAATTAATTCTTATAAACTTGTAGATAGTGAAAATATTGATAATTATAAGATTTTAGACTCAACTCATATAACAACATATAATGAGTATAAAAATCTATTAAAGTTTAATAATTTTGAAGATAGTATGTTTTTTGCTAGGTTTAGAAAAATTTTTAAAATAAATGAAGAAAATATGAAGTTAGGAATAAATCCTTCTATTAATAGAAATATAATTATAATAGGTATTGGTTATCCAAAGGCTAATTCTTTAAGCAGTGATAACCTTTTTGATTCAATTATTAATGATCAAAAGTTATATACTGTAATTTGTTTTTCTAAAAATAAAGAGCTAATAGTATCTTCAATTTTAGAATCCTTAACTAAAGATAAGCAAAATATTTCTAAAGAGTTACCTTTAATGATTTTTAATTATTTTAGAGAAAATAGATATGTAGAAAATTCTTTTAATTTCAATCTTGTAGAAGAAAAGAATACTTTAGAAATAGATGAAACATTTTTTTACTTTAATGAAGAAAAGATTTTAGCAAAACTTTATAAAACAAATACTTGTGATAAAGAATTAACTGAAAAAGCAAATATTGAAGTTCTTATAAATGATAAATGGCTTCCACAAAAAAACAGTTTGAATATAAATAATAGTGACTGAAATAAAAATTAAATTAAAAGAATATATGAAATTACAGGAATATAGAAAATGAAAAAAAAGATATTAAAAATAGTAATTGCTTTAGGATTATTTTATACTTCAAATGTATTAGCAATGACAGAAGAGGAGTATCAAGAGATAGTTAGTTCATATAAACTTATAGATAGTAATATTATTAGTAAATATACAACTTTAAATTCAAACAATATAATAACATATGAACAATACAATAATTTATTAAAGCCTAATAGTAGTGTATTTGATAGATTTTCTGGAATGTTTATAAAGATTTTTAAAATAAATGGAGAGATTACAAGGTTAGGAATATCTCCTGCTATTGACAGAGATGTTATTTTAACAAACATTGGTTTTCCAATAGGTTATTCTTTAATCAGTGATGAACCTTTTAATATAGATATTTATGATCAAAGACTATATGCTGTTGCTTGTCTTTCTAAAAATAAAGAGATAGTTATATCATCTATTATAAGGTCTTCAAGTAAAGACAAAAATATTCTTTTTAGAGAATTAGATTTAATAAAGGCTAAATATTATGAACTTTACGGATATGTACCAAATTTTTTTGATTTGGAGCTTGTAAAAGACAATTTGTCTTTAAGAATAGATAAATCATATGAAGAGAATAGAGATTTTCCATATTTTAATGAAGAGAAAATTTTAAATAAACTTTATGAAAATGATCACTGTGATAGAGAATATACTAAAGAAGCGAATATTGAAGTATTTTTAGCAGATGGTAAATGGGTACCACAAGAGGAAAGTTGGAATATTAAATATTTAGAAAATAAAGAATAAAAGAGTAATAAATATTTCAGAGAATATTGATCTTAATGTAAATAAAACAAAGAATATAGTAGTAAATGAGAATATAAACTATAATGTACAGAATAATGTAGTAAAAACAATACAAGGATATGTACATAGATATGTAGAACAAGATAAGAAAGAGAAGTTTTTACAAAACTTGTATAAAGAAGTAAGTAAAAGCTTTGGAATAAATATAAAAAACTATCATTTAAAATCAAATGAGAGTAAACAAGAATCAAATGAGATAAACTTAGAAGGATATGAAGAAGTAGTATTAAGATGCGGAAGTAATGCTTTGATAATAAACCAAAGTGGAATAGAGTTTAAGACAAGTAAATATGAGAGTAATAGTTCTAATGGTGGAGTGAAAGCAAAGGAAATAATAGAGAAAAATTCTCTTAGAAATATGGGGTTTAAATAATGATAAAGAAAAATATATATGAATGTGTAACATTGGATGTAACTGCTATGTTTGATGATGGTCAACCGCTAAAGGGAAGTATAGCATTTGTAACAAAAGAATATGATATAAAACTTCCAGAAGATAAGAATAAAAAAGAGTATATTTTATTTAAAAAAGAGTTTACAGTAGAAGTAAAAGATGATATAGCAGAATATAAATTTGTAATAAAAAAAATAATAGATGATAATAATATAAAACAAGAAGATATAGCATATGTAAAGGGTTGGATTGATGTTGATGGAGAAGGTGAATATGATATAGAGTATGATTTAGAAGTGTTTTTAGAGATAGAATTAATCACAAAAGATATGCTAGTTGCTATGGGGTGTACAAATATAGAAAAAGAAGAAGAACTTCTTGAAGCATTAAATAAATATTGTAAACAGTATGAGATAAATACTCCAATAAGGATTGCACATTTTTTAAGTCAAACTGCACATGAGAGTGGTGGATTTAAAAAATTTGAAGAAGATGATACATATCGTGAAAGTATAGCTATACAAAATAGTTGTTATAAGAAATATAGGGAAAGTCCTGAAGGTAAAGATATAGTTTTAGAACCAATGATAAAAGATGGGAAACAAGTTGATTTTAAATGTAAACAACCAGAATATTTTAATTGTAAATACTATAAAGAAGATTTAGGAAATAGTCCAGAAGATGGTCATAAATATAGAGGAAGAGGATTAATTCAAATAACGGGAAGGACAAACTATCAAGGATTTACAGATGAATATAATAAGAAAAACCAAAATGATAAACAAAACTTTATGGACAATCCTGATTTAGTTTCTACGAATATAGATTATTCAGTAGCTTCAGCTTGTTATTGGTGGAATAACTTATCTGCAAGAGGTGGAAGTGTGAATAAATATGCAGATAAAGGAGCAACTAAAATAGATGTTTATAATGTTAGTTGGTGTGTTAATGCTAGACAAAAGCAAAAGAAACCATTTATGCCAGAATATAGTGAAGAAGCAAATGGATTAGAAGATAGATGGAATAAGTTTGAAAAAATAGCAAAATATTTAGGATTAATAAAATGAAGAAATTAATAATATTTATAATAATACTTTTTAGCATAAGTTTAAATGCAGTTGTAACAGATGAAGAAGTTGAATATATGGAAGAATATTGGCATACAGAAAATCCTAAAGAACAAATAAAATCTTTAAATTTTAAAACTAAGAATTTTGATATTACAACGGAAATTATAAAATATAACTATGTTCCTTTGTGGCAAGATGAAAATGCAGAAATTCTTCCATATAGAATTCCAGAAAATAATCAATTAAAAGGTTATTTACATTTTAATGGGACAAAAAAACATTTTTTTAATGATAATTATAGCTATGCAGAGTATCAAGCATTTGAACAGATAGTTTGTGATAAAAAGGATTATATAAATTTAATTTTTGTACAAATAGAATTAGACTCTGAAATTAGATTTAAAGAAATGGTGTTTACCCCATATATTTTTAAAATTATAAAAAAATTAAATAATGAGTATAATTTAATAGATGTAAGTGAGAATAATAAAAAAATATTAAATTACTCAAATAATTCAATAAGTTTAAACTTATCTTATAAAGCTAAGTATAGATACCCATATTATAATAAAGAGAAAATAATCAATAGATTAGTAGAAACAGGTTTTTGTAAAAAAGATGAAATTGTTGAAGGAAAAATTGTAGTTTTAGAAGAAGTAAAAGTAGTATCTTTGGAAGAATTAATGAATAAAATTAAAGATAAAGATATAAAAATCGATACTTACTATTTAGTAAACTCTTTTGTAAAATATCCATTGACAAATAAAACAGTTCAAATATATAACGATATAGCTTATTATCTACAAGAAGTAGATGGGAATGAAGAAGCAATATTTTTATTAGAAAAGATTATAGAAAAGTACCCAAATAGAATAGTTGCATATTTAAATATTGCAGATGCTTATATTGGAATAAATAATAAAGAAAAAGCAAAAGAGAATTATAAAAAATATATTAATCTAATGAAACAAGATAATAAAGAAGAAAAAATACCAAAAAGAGTTTTAGAGTTTTTAGAGAACTAAAACTTGAAATAATTTAAATACAGAAGTATTAAATAATGAGAATAAAAGAGTAGAGAAAGATCAAAGAGTAATAATAGAAAGAATTTATAAATAATAGATAGTTGTATTTACAGTAATCATAACTAAAACTAATTTTTGGCATAATAACTGAATATAAAATAATAGGATATTATATTGAAAACAATTTCATCACCAAGTTATATTATAAGATTATTTGAAGATAGCAAATCAGAAGACTTTATACAGGCTCTAGATATTTATATAAATGAAATGCCATCAGAATTAAGGACTTCATCCAATGAAATAATTTATTGGATTGATAATTATAATAACCTATTTGAGGATAAAATTTTAATTTTTGGATTTTATGAGAATGACAAAATCATAGGTTTTTCACAATGTTTATATTTTAAAAAAGAGTCTTTTATTACAATTGACTATTTCGTAATTGCATCTAGTCATAGAGGAAATCATTCTTTTCAAATGATAATTGCCCTTTTAAAAGAATTTCTTAAAGAATATAAATTTGAATATAATTTTATTGTTACTGAGGTAGAATCAAAAAATAAATCACTATTACAACTCTTGAAGATGAATGGCTTTGGAGAAATTCAATCTAAATATTTTCAACCTTCTTTAGGTATTAATAATCATGATAGTTTAATTGAAGCAAAAATATTATATTTTCCTGCATATGAGGATAGAGTAATAAAAAAAGAAACTTATAAAATGATTGTGGAAACTATTTATAATAATCATTATGTAAGGTGGTACAAAGAATTTCTATCAGAAAAAGATTTAAAATCTTATATGATTATTATAGAACAATTAAAAGTTAAAATATTTGATAGTTTGCATAGTGAAATTAATATAAATGGTGGAATTAAGCCAATGAATAATTATAGTGAATTTAATGTTGGCAAGGAAATAAAAAATACAACTACAATTTTGGGGATTATTTTTATCTTTGCATTAATAACTTTACTATTAGGAAAAGCATTTGATATGTCTTTATTGCAAACAATAAGCTTTGTTATAATTAATACATCAATGTTTTTTTTAGTTTATTCTCTTGTTTCAAAAAAGGGTATTGAACAATTTAAATTAATACTTAAACTTTTTGGCAAAGTAAAATAATATTTGATGAATAGTTTTTTAGAAAAGGAATATGTGATAAAAAACTATCAAATATAGAAAATTTACTGGCAACTTTTTCATTTTTATAGAATCTATAAATTAGTGGAGATAATATATGAAATTTTTTTGATTTTATAATTTTAAAATTATTTAATTCTAATAGTTCTTTAATAAATTTATGTGAATAAATCCAAATTTTTTCTTCTTTATTTTTATAGAATGTATTTACAATATTAGCTTTCTTTTTAAAATTATCGGTTAAAAAATATTCAAAACTATAACTATTTTCAAATTCTAAGATTAAATATCCTCCAGTATTCAAAATTCTGCTAAACTCTTGAATTGTACATAATGCATCAGTATAATTTATTACACTACCTACACATAAAATAAAATCCAATTCATTGTTTTTTAAAGGAAGTTTTTCTATTGACCCGATTATATAATGTGGTTTATCAATTATATTTTTTTCTATTAAATCTACATGAATATGTTTTTCACAGTTAATTTCATAATCATTACCAGCAGAGCCAGCATTTAACAATGTAAAATTACTCCCTAAATTAAGTTTCTTGATTTCATTTTTTATAAATTTTTTAATTTTTATAAAAGTATAAAAATGCCAAGAATCTTCTTCTGTCCAGATTTCATCAATATTATTATAATTTTTTTGAATTTCATTGTAATCAATAGATGACATATAATATCCTATTATTATGTATTCATTTTAATAGGATAAGCTATATTAAGATTGGAACTGAAAGTTTCTTCTTGGATGTTTTGTTGATAAAATTTTTCTTTGTTGTTTCATATTTATTTGAGTATAAATTTGAGTTGTTGAAATAGATGCATGTCCTAGCATTCCTTGTATATATCTAATATCAACTCCTTCTTCAAGAAGCATAGTTGCAAAACTATGACGAAACATATGTGGAGTTAAATGTTGTTGTATATTTGCTTTTATTTGATATTTTTTAATCATATTTGCAATAGAATATTCTGTAAATTTATTACCTAATCGATTAATAAAAAACCACTCTTTTTTAAGTATTTCATCTTTGAATAGAGACAAATACTCTTTTAAAGCTGTTTTTACTTCCTGCTCACATATTTGGATAGTTCTTTCTTTCCCACCTTTGCCTAAAACTTTTATATTTCCAGTACTTAAATTAAAATCATGATGTTTAATATTACTAATCTCTGATACTCTAAGCCCTGTTGCAAATAATAATTCTAAAATAGCAATATCTCTAATAAGTGCTTTATATGAATATTTTTCTATTTCATTAGAATTGGATTTTATTTTATAAATATATTTAAAAAGTTTTCTAATATTTTGAATTTCAATTGTTTTTGGTAGTAATTTCTGTTCTTTTATTGAAACTCTTATCTTTCTAAATGGACTTATTGTAATAATTTCTTCAAACTCAAGATGAGAAAAAAAAGCTTTTAATGTTGCTAATTTTCGTTTAATTGACTTTGGTTTTAATTCTAAGTTATATAAATATTCAATATACTCCTTTAGTATGTCTTTGTTAATATCATTAATACTCATATATTTTAAATTCTTAAATTTTTTGAATTGCTCTATATCTATTGTATAAGCTACAATAGTTTTTTGGTTTAGATTCTTTTCAAATTTACAATGAAATAAAAAATCTTGTAATAACTTGTCTATGTTCATATTTTCTCCTAAAATTTGTTTTTGCATTATCGTACAATAATATAGAAAAGAAGAAACAAATAACTAACAATTTATATTGTTTTAACTATAATAAACCTAATACACATCAGGAAACATAAATGAAGATTTTACACACATCAGATTGGCATCTTGGTCAAAATTTTATGGGAAAAAGTAGGGTAGATGAGCATGAAGCTTTTCTTTTTTGGCTTTTAAAAATTATAAAAGAAAAACATGTTGAAGTTTTAGTTATATCAGGAGATATTTTTGATACTGGAACACCTCCAAATTATGCTTTAGAGCTTTATTATAATTTTTTAAAAGAACTATCAAATATTAAAACACTTATTACTACTATTATAACTGCTGGAAATCATGATTCAGTATCAACATTAAAAGCACCAAAGCAACTTTTAGAAGTTTTAAATGTTCATGTTATTACAACTGGTGATGAAGATGAAAATGTAATTATTCCTATAAATAAAAATGATGATTTAATATCTATTGTTTGTGCTGTTCCATTTTTAAGAGATAGTGTTATTAGAGAATCTTTAAGTGGAATAACAATAAGTGAAAAAGAAAAATTAGCAAATAGTGGTATTAAAGCTTATTATGAAAATTGCTACAAAAAAGCACTTGAATTAAAACAAGAAAAAAGTAAAAAAGATAAAAATATCCCAATAATTGCAATGGGACACTTAACAACTGTTGGAAGTAGAAGTTCTCAAAGTGAAAGAGATATTTATATTGGTGGAACTATTGATATTGGCGGAGATTATTTAGCTTCTATGTTTGATTATGTTGCTTTAGGGCATCTTCATATAAATCAAATAGTTGGAAAAAATGAACATGTTAGATATTCAGGTTCTCCAATACCACTTAGTTTTTCAGAATCAAAAAATATTAAAAAAGTAAATCTTGTATCTTTTACTCAAAATAATATAAATATAGAAGAGTTAGAAATTCCACTTTTTAGAAAACTAATTGTTATCAAAGGAAATTTTGAAATTATAAAAAATGAACTTACTAAAATAGAAGATAAAAACTCTTGGATAGAAGTTCATATAAAAGATGATAATGCAATGTATGCAAATAATGAAATCAGACAACTTGCTTCAAAACTTGAACTAACACTTCTTGCTGTAAAAATAGATAAAAGTGAAAAGCAATTAAAAGCCAATGAATTAAAAGTTATAAGTTTAGATGAACTATCAGTTGAACAGGTATTTGAAAAAAGATTAGAACTTGAAGATTTAGAAGATAAAGAGCTTGAAAAAGAACTACTTTTAAACTTTAAAGAAGTAGTTTCTAAGGTGCAAAGCCTATGAAAATATTAAAAATAAAATTACTAAATATTAACTCACTAAAAGGTGAGTTTGAAGTAGACTTTGAAAAGTTTTTGAAAGATGAATCTTTATTTGCTATTACTGGACCAACAGGTGCTGGAAAAAGTACTATTTTAGATGTCATTACTTGTGCTTTATATGGAAGAACTGCAAGACTTACAAACCCAAATGAGCTAATGAGTAGACATACAGGGGAATGTTTATGTGAAGTTGAATTTGAAGTAAAAGGAAAAGTTTATAGAAGTTCTTGGAGTCAAAAAAGAGCTAGGAAAAGTTCTGATGGAGCTTTTCAAAGTGCTAAGATGGAAATTAGTGAAGTTGAAACAGGAAAAGTTTTAGAATCATATCTTTCTAAAGTTCCAAAATATATAGAAGATTTAAGTGGGCTTGATTTTGATAGATTCATTCAATCTATGATGTTGGCTCAAGGAAGCTTTGATGCTTTTTTAAAAGCAAAGGAAAATGAGCGTTCAAGTCTACTTGAAAAGATTACTGGAACACAAATCTATAAACAAATATCACAAGAGATATATCAAACTTATACTAGAAAAAATGATGAGATTAAATTAGATGAAAATTTATTAGGAAATATTGAACTTTTATCAAATGAAGTTGTTACTGAAAAGACTTTAATCTTAAATAATTCAAAAGCTCAAAAACTTGAACTTGATACTAAAGGAAATGAACTAAAAAAGGTAATTAATTGGCTTGAAAATTTACAAAAATTAGAAGCTGATAATACTAAGTATATTCAAGAGTTTGAGCAAATCAGTCTTGAAAAAGAGAACAAAAAAGAAGACTTTATGAGACTAGACTTAGCAAATAAAGCTTTAAATGTTCAGCCAATATATCAAGAAAAAAACTCTTTAACTCAAATAATAAATCAAGATAAAGAAAAACTAGAAAAACTTCAAAAAGAGTTAGAAGATTTAAAACAACTCTTACAATCAAAAACAAATGAATCATTAAAAACAAAGGATGAATTAGATAAAGAGAAAATTTCATTTGATTCAAACTCTAAAAAACTTCAAGAAGTAAGAACACTACAAACTAAAATAGAATCAAAATATCAAAATATCAAAGAGATAGAAAATAAAATAAGCTCTCAAAATGAACAAAAAATAAACCTAGATGAAGATTTAAAACTCTTAAAAACAAATCAAGAAAAAATTGATAATGAGTTAAAAACTATAAATGATTATCTAATTAAAAATAAAAATGATGAATCATTAAAAGAAGAGATATCTTTAATCTCAAAAAATGTAAATGATTATAAAGATGTACTAAAACTTTTAAATCAAATAGAAGAAAAACTTCAAAATAATAATTTAAATGAAAAGACTTTACAAGATAGTTTTACAAAAGCAAAAAAAGAGTTTGATGAGATAAAAGTACTGTTTGATGTAAAAGATAAGGAGTACAAAAACTTAGAAATTCAAACTTCAAGTTTTAATCAAAAAGAAGTAAATAATAGAGATAGATTAAAGAGTATTGAGAAACTAATTACTTCTGTAGATGAATATAAAAGATTGTTGGAATCTATATTAAAAGAAGAAAATATCATCTCTTCTTCAAAAGATGAATCAAAAACTATAAAAACAAATCTAGAAGAAAAAACAAAACTAATAAATGAAATTCAAACACATATACAAACTTTAAATGACAAAAGAGAAGCAGAACTTTTAATAGCAAAATATGAGCGTGATAGAGTAAATCTAAAAGAAGGTGAAGAGTGTTTCTTATGTGGTTCAAAAGAACATCCATTTGTAAATCATAAAAAAAGTGTAAGTGCAGATGAAACAACTTCAATAATTGCTCAAAAAAAGCAGATATTTGATGATGAAAATAAAGCTTTACGAACTATTGAATTAAATTTATCAAAACTAGAAACTAAAATAGAGAGTTCTACTTTAGAACTAAATAAATTATTAAAAAATAAAGAAGATATAGAACAAGTATTTAGTTCATTGAATTTTATTTTAACAGATGATTCAAAAACAAATTTAGAAGAAGAAAAGCAACTTTTAGAAGAAGAGTTAAAAAATATAATAAAAATAAGAGATGAGAAAGATAAAGTTTTAGCTCAAAGGGATAATCTTCAAAAAGAGTTAAATACTAAACAAACTTTAGTTTCTCAAAATGAACAAGAACTTTATAAATTAAAAAGTTTAATAGATCAATTACAAAATGAACAAATTCAAAACATGTCTAAAAAACAAAGTTTAGATGAGGAACTTTCAAAAGTATATAGTAAATATGAACTAATATTTGATGAAAAGTTTGAAGAAAACTTTAGAACAATAGTAGCAAAAAAAGATAGTTTTATAAATAATGAAACATCAAAAAAAGAGCTTGATACTAAACTTCAAGGCTTAACAATACAACTAAAAGAGCTTGATACAAAAATCAGATCAATAGAGTCAAGTTTAAAAATAGACGCTGAACAACTTTCTAAAATTTCTACTGAAACGAAAGAGTTACAGATTCAAAGTAAAGCTATTTTAGATGTATCTGATTTAAATATCTTTGAAAAAGAGATAACAAATAAATTTAACACTATTAACGAAAAATATACCTCTTTATCAAAAGAGTTAGTAAATCTAAATTCAAAAAATGAATCACTAAATACTCAAATAATAGAGTTAAATCAAAAACAAATTAATGATAATACAAAACTAGAAGAGATAACACAAAATTTCAATAATGCCTTACTCGAAAACAGTTTTAGTTCAAAAGAAGAGTTTGAGAAAGCACTTTTATCAAAAGAGTTAAGAGAAGAGTTATCTATGAAGTGTAAAGCTCTAGAAGAAAAATATACTCAAATTCAAACTCTAAAAATAGATACAGCAAAAAAACTATCTGAACAAAAAGAGTTAAATCTAACAGATAAAGAACTTCAAACTTTAAATGATGAATTAAAAGAGTTGCAAACTTCTATTGATGAACTCCAAAAATCAATAGGTAGTTTAGAAAAAGAGCTTGAAATCAATGCTTCAAATATGAAAAAACATGAAGATAAAATTAAAGAGTTAGAAAAGAAAAAAGAAGCCTTTAAAGTATGGATAAAACTAAATGAAATGATAGGTTCAGCAAGTGGTGATAAATTTGCGAAATTTGCTCAAGGTATCACTTTAGACCAACTAATCTATCTAGCAAATAAACATTTACAGATCTTAAGTCCAAGATATGAACTTCAAAGAAGTAGTGATTCAAGTAAGCTACTAGAAATAGAAATAATAGATGGTTTTCAAGGGGATGTAGTAAGACCTGTAAGTACACTTTCAGGTGGTGAAAGCTTCATAGTAAGTCTTTCATTAGCACTTGGACTTTCAGCACTTGCAAGTCAAAAGATAAGTATAGACTCACTTTTCTTGGATGAAGGATTTGGAACACTTGACAGTGATAGTTTAGAGTTGGCACTAAATGCGCTAAATCAACTTCAAAGTTCAGGAAAGATGGTAGGTGTGATTTCCCATGTGGAAGCATTAAAAGAGCGAATTCCATTGCAGATTAGGGTTATGCCTAAGGGTGATGGAACGAGTGGTTTAAATTTAAATTAGAAGGAGTATAGAATGTTAGAGAAGTTTTTACAAGCAATTCATGAGAAAAGATACTTATCTGTAGATTTTATTGCAAAAGAAGATAATTTATTAAGAAATAGAAAGTGTGTACCATTTGATTATGGAGAAAGTAGAAGATATAAAGATGGCAAAGATAGATTTCATTTCTTAGATTTAAATAGTCCAGATGGAAAACATAATCTTTCAATTTTACCCGAACAAGTTAAAAAAGTTGAAATATTGGATGAGTCATTTGAACCTAAAGACTATATAAGTTGGACTCCTAATTGGATTGTAGAAAGAGATTGGGGAATTTTTTCATGAGTGAATTTAATATTCAACTGAAAAATTGTAATAGTATAGAAAATGGTAGTATTAAAATTATTGAAAATTCTTTGAATATTAAATATGCAATAAATGGAACTGGAAAATCTACAAGTTCAAAAGCTATAGAATATGCAGTTAATGATAAGAATAATGCTACTTCAGATTTACTTAAATTAAAGCCTTTTAAATATAGAAATGAGTCTGATACTAATAATCCTAAAGTAATAGGAATTGAAACAATTAGCAGTATAGCTGTATTTAATGAGGATTATGTAAATCAAATTGTTTTACAATCCAATGATGTTCTAAAAAATAGTTTTGATATTTTTATTAACAATGATGATTATAAAAATGGTATGAGTGAAATAAATGAGTTGATAATAGAAATATCTAAAACCTTTGATGAAAATCAAGGCATAGAAATAATGCTTAATGACTTAAATGAACTCTTACAAAGTTTTGGGAATGCAAAAGGATTATCTAAATCAAGTATTTTTTTTAAAGGAGTTGGAAAGGGGAATTTGGTTGAAAATATTCCTGAAGAACTTGTTGTATATAAAGATTTCATACAAAATGAGAAAAATATCACTTGGCTTAAATGGCAAATGTCAGGGAAAGATTATTTAGATATTTCATCATGTTGTCCCTTTTGTACATCATCTGATATAGAAGAGAAAAAAGAAACTATTTTAACTGTAGAAAAAAAGTATGATTCAAAATTAATTGAACATTTAAATAAAGTGATTCAAACTGTATCAAAATTAAAAGCATATTTTACTCAAGATACATATGATAATATAATTTCAATATCAAAAAATGTTGATGGATTGAAAAAAGAGGAAGAAAATTTTCTTCTTGAAATAAAGGAACAAGTAAATACTTTAATAGATAAACTTATAAATATAAAAAGGCTAGGGTTTCAATCCTTAAAAGATTTTGATAAAGTTGATACTATTATTAAAGATTTAAAAATTAACATAGAGTATATTAATCATTTAAATACTGAAACTACATCTCAAAAAATAAACAAGATAAATGATTCATTAGAGTCAATTTTGCAGAAATCAGGACAATTACAAGGGAAAGTGAGACTTCAGAAAATAAGAATAGAAGAAACTATTAAAACCTATAAAGATGAAATAAATGATTTTCTTAAATATGCAGGATATAATTATTCTGTAAATATAGAAGAAGATGTTTCAAAACAAACATATTCAATGAAGCTTAAACATAATGATTTTATTGATAGTAATATTGATAATGCAAGAAATCATTTAAGTTATGGTGAAAAAAATGCTTTTGCACTTATATTATTTATGTATGATGTTTTAAAAAATAATCAACAATTGATAATACTTGATGACCCAATTTCATCATTCGATAAAAACAAAAAGTTTGCAATAATTGAAAAGTTATTTAGGGGTGATAATAGTTTTAAGAATAAAACTGTATTGATGTTGACTCATGATTTTGAACCAATAGTTGACATTATCTTACATCATTCTGATATATTTAATGTTGTTAAACCAAATGCTTACTTTTTAGAAAATATTGATGGCATTTTATCTGAAAAATCAATTTCAAAAAATGATATTAAAACTTTTTTAGAAATTGCCCAAGAAAATATATTAAGTTTAGATGAACAGATAAATAAATTAATTTATTTACGAAGATTAAATGAAGTTACAAATAACAAGGGATTAGTATATCAGTTATTATCAAATATATTCCATAAGCGAGAAGTACCAAAGTATCAATCTTCTACTGAAGATAGGGATATGACAGAAACTGAAATTAATGATGCATCTGAAGAGATTAAAAATAGTATAAATGAACCTTTTGTATATAGTGTATGTTTTCAAAATATTAATGACAATAATGAATTAATTAGACTATATGAGAAAACTACAAATAATTATGAAAAGCTACAAATATATAGAGTTTTAAACAATAATAATCATAATAATCGTACTATAAGAAAATTTATTAATGAAACTTTTCATATAGAAAATGATTATATATATCAGCTAAATCCTTGTGTGTATCAAACTGTACCCAATTATATAATTAAAGAATGTGATAAAGACATTGAAATTATAAAACAAACATCAAATTGAAGGATAAAAAATGATAAAATATAAAGATATAAATGGTGATTCAGGTATTGAAGCTTATGAAATAGGCTCAGATAAAATAAATGTTAAATTTAGGAATACTGCAAAAATTTATGTATATTCATATGCAAGTGCAGGAAAAGAAAATATTGAACATATGAAAAAACTTGCTCAAAGTGGTGATGGTTTAAATAGTTTTATTAATCTAAATGTTAAATATAAATATGTTAGATAATAATTTATAATGACCCTATCAAAATCCCTCTATACAAAAGGCATCCAATGCCCCAAAGCACTGTGGCTTAGAAAATATAAGCCAAGTGTATTAACACCACCTGATGAGTCTGCCCTTGCAGTATTTGATACTGGAAATATAGTAGGAGATTTTGCTTGTCAACTTTTTCTAAATGGAAAAGAAGTCCCATATTCAAAAAACTATGATGAGATGATATCTACGACAAAACAGTGGCTTGATGAGAAAGTAGAAAATATTTATGAAGCTACTTTTAATTTTTCAGGTATTTTAATTATGGTAGATATTTTAACTATTTCTAATAATGAAGTATCTATTTATGAAGTTAAAAGTTCAACAGAAGTAAAAGATATATATTTACATGATGTATCTATTCAATATTATGTACTTAAAAACTTAGGTTTTAAAATAAAAAGTGCAAATGTAGTTCATATAAATAATGAATATATTAGAGATGATGAATTAGATATAAATCAACTTTTTAAAATAGTTGATGTTACAAATGAAGTTATATCATTACAATCAAATATTCCAAATATTTTAAAAGAGTTTGAAACATATTTAGAAGATAAAGAAAATGAACCAAATGTAGATATAGGTAAGCATTGTAATAATCCTTATGAATGTGATGCTAAAGAGTATTGTTGGAAAGTTCAAAGACAAATACCTGATTATTCTATATTTAATATTTTTAATCTTGGAAGTAAAAAACAAATAGAACTTTATAGTCAAGGTATTATAAATATAGATGATGTTCCACATGACTTTGATATGACTTCTATTCAAGCACAAGCAGTTGAAAACTATAAATCAAAAATTATATATATAGATATAGAAAATATCAAATCATTTTTACAAAATCTAACTTATCCAATATATCACTTAGATTTTGAAACATATCAACAAGCAATTCCTTTATATAAAGGTTTAAAAGCTTACGAACAAATACCATTTCAATATTCACTTCATATTGAGTATGAAGATGGCACATTAGAACATAAAGAGTATTTAGCAGAAGATAGTGTTGATAGTAGATATGAACTTGCTTTTAGACTTTGTGAAGATATCCCAAAAGATGTAACGGTATTAGCTTATAACATGAGTTTTGAAAAAGGTGTAATAAAAAGACTTTCAACACTATTTGAAGAGTTGAGTGAACATCTATTATCAATAAATGATAATATGCAAGATTTGATGGTTCCTTTTCAAAAGAAATGGTATGTAACTCCATCTATGAATGGAAGTTATTCTATCAAGTATGTTTTACCAGCACTTGTTCCAGAGTTTGAAAAAGCATACAAAGAACTAGATGGTGTTCAAAATGGAAGCCAAGCTATGAATGCTTTCGCAAGACTTAGTTCACTTGATGAAAAAGAAAAACAAAAACTTAGAAATTCACTTTTAGAGTATTGTAAACTTGATACTTTGGCTATGGTGAAAATTTTAGAGAAATTAAAAAAGATAAAGTAAAGTTATATGGATATAAATAAGTATTTAATTCTAATAAATGATGTTGATAAAACAGAAGAGATTGAAAATTTTGATGTTAATAAAAATAAAGTTGATATTGTTTTTAAAAGTAATGATACTAAATATTCATATAGTTTAGATAAAGTTAAGATAATTGAAAATCCCATAGAGATAAACTTAAATAGTTGTATTATTTTTTCAAATGGTAAACAATTATTTAAGATAAGTAAAATTCTTGATTTTAAAAGTCATTTGAGAATTTTTTTTGAAGATGGTAGTTGTAGATTATATGATAAAAAGCATATTAAAATAGAAAAAAACTCTTTAAACAATAATAGGATAAATAGTGTATTAGAGTATTTAAAAAGTTTAGCAGAAAGATTAAACAATACTGATGATAAAGAAGAAGTTGGATTTTTAGATAAACAATATAAAAAAATGACTTTCATAAGTGAAGATAGTGTTTTATCTAAATATTTAAGTTCTGGTATTATTGATACTTTTGTAAATAGACCTACAATTATCTTTCCTTTTGGTTTTAATTTAAGCCAAGAAAAAGCTGTAAAAAATGCACTAACAAATCAAATAAGTATTATAGAAGGACCTCCAGGTACTGGTAAAACACAAACTATATTAAATATTTTATCAAATATTATAATGCAAGGAAAAACAGTTGCTATTGTTTCAAATAATAATGCAGCAACAAAAAATGTATATGATAAATTAAGTAGTTACGATTTGTCTTTTATATCAGCTTTTTTGGGTAATAAAGATAATCAAGAAGAGTTTTTTAATCATCAAGATAGCAGTTATCCTAACTTTGTAAGTGAAAAAACTGAGGTTGATTTTAAAAAACTATATCAAGAGGTAAGTCAAGATATTAAATCTCTTAAAGAGATGTTATCTACTCAGAATGAATTAGCATTACAAAAGCAACTATATGAAGAATTTAAAGTAGAAAAAAAACATTTTTTAGACTATTATGAAAAAAAAGATAAAAATATGGAACATTTTAAAAGTTTTAAAAAGTATGATATTGATTCTTTACTCTCTTTATGGGCAGAGTTTGAAAGTATTCAACTTTTAAATAAAAAAATAACGCTTTTGTTTAAAATAAAGAATCTTATAAAATATAGGCTCTTTTCTTTTTCAATTTACAAATATCCAATAAACTCTATAATTGAATATCTTCAAAGTTTATTTTACGAGAATAAAGAGATTGAAATAACTAAACAAATAAATACACTTGAAAATAAGTTATCAAATTTTGATTTTGAAAATAAAATGAAGTTATATACTCAAAAGTCAATGTTCTTATTAAAAAGATTTATTTCAAATAAGTATAAATTTGCTACTAAAAGAACAATTTTTAATAGTGATGTTTTGTGGAGAGACTTTAGAAGTTTTATTGAAGAATATCCTATTGTCTTAAGTACAACACATTCATTAAGAAACTCTACAGGAAATAGCTATTTATATGATTATTTGATAATAGATGAATCTTCACAAGTTGATGTACTTTCAGGATCTTTAGCTTTATCTTGTGCAAAAAATGTAGTTATTGTTGGTGACCTAAAACAACTACCTCATGTAATTACAAATGAAACAAAAGATTTAATTCAAATTGTTTACAATCAATACAAAGTTGATGAAGCCTATCATTATGATAATAACTTGTTACTATCAATTAGTAAAATTTTTAAGGATGTTCCAAAAACACTGTTAAAAGAACATTATAGATGTAATCCAAAAATCATAGGTTTTTGTAATAAGAAATTTTATAATGATGAGCTAATTGTTTTAACAAAAGTTAAAAATGAAAATGAATCACCTTTAGTTTTATTTAATACGGCAGAGGGAAATCATGCAAGAGGAAAATACAATCAACGTCAAATTGATGTAATTACTAATGAGATATTACCAAATTTAAATAATAGTAGTATAGGAATAATATCTCCATTTAGAAAACAAGTAAATAAAATAAATGAAGAGTATAAAAATAATAAAGAAATAGAAGTTGATACTGTACATAAATATCAAGGTCGTGAAAAAAATATAATAATTTTAAGTACAGTAGTGACTGATGAAGATGATTTTGCTGATGATATGAATTTGTTAAATGTTGCTGTTTCAAGAGCTGTTGATAAACTTTATGTAGTAGTTTCAGATAGAGAAAAGAATCAAAACATGAAAGATTTAGTAGGATATGTCAAGTATTATAATTGTGATATTGTAGAAAGTAAAATTTACTCAATATTTGATTTACTTTATAAAAGTTATTCTTCTCATCTAAATAAGTATCAACAAAAATATAAAAATGTATCAGAACATAAATCTGAAAATTTGATGAGCCTTATAATAGATGAAGTACTGAAAGAGGATAACTTCCTTCATTTAGATGTGGTATTACATAGACAATTACGAGTGATAATTAAAGATTTTAGTTTACTAAATGAAGAAGAAACTAAATTTGTAAATAATGAAAATACTCATATAGATTTTTTAGTATATAGCAAAATTAATAAACAGATTGTTTTGGCAATTGAAGTTGATGGTTATAAGTATCATGAAAAAAATCCAATTCAATTAAAGAGAGATCAATTAAAAGATGGAATTTTGAAAAAATATAATATTCCAATCATGAGATTTTCAACAACTGCAAGTCAAGAAAGTAAAAGATTGAAAGATTATTTAATAACATTAATATAAAGGAATTAAATTTATGGAACAGCGTAGTATTTGGTGGAAAGTAGTTTTTTGGATAGGGATTATATTCTTAAGCTCGTTAAATGTATGGTTGTTTTCTGAAGACTATATATTTTTAGAGAATAATATTTTTAGTAATATTTATATAGGATTAATTTATTTAATAATTTTTATCTCATTCTTTGGAGTATGGGGATTTGTATATCAGAAAAGAGTTTTTTATCAAGAGTTTTGGATTTACATATTTTTTATAGTATTAGTTGACTTCATAGGTACTTATATCGTACCTCCTATTGAAACTTCAACACAAGAGATAGATTTTTTGACTATAATTTTTGAATTATTAATTTTAATAGCAATATTTCTATACTTTTATGCTTTATATCAATATGCCTTTAAAATGAAAGATTTATGGAGTGAAAATGACAAATAAACAAAAAATTACATCATTAATAATGGCATTAACTTTAGGTGGAGTTGCTGGACATCATATTGATGATATTGTTGAGAAATATGATTTACAAGTAAATAGATATCCAATAAAAATTGAATATGAAATTATTAACAACTGTATATCAAATTATGAAAAACCATTAGCAAGAAAAAATTATTTATATAAAAAAGAAATTTGTACTTGTGCATTAGGAAAAACAGAGTTAGACTACTCTTATTCTTCATATCAAAAAGATTATAATACTTTTTTAGAGATATTTGAATTAAAAGCAAAAGAGTGTATTTAACTATGAGATAAATCTCATAGTTTGTTAATTAGTCAAGATAATCGTCGTTGTTAGGATTATGAGCATCTGCCCAGTCATCCATATCAGCGTCATTATTTGGATTATTAATATCAGACCAAAGATCTAATTCCTCTTGAGTCATATTTGATGTATCCATTTTATTTATTTCCTTTTGAAGATTTTGAATCAACTATACTTTGAGTTTTTGAACTAAAAGTACCTTTTGGAGTTTGACCTCCATTTTGTCTAGCCGTTGCAGACTGGATTCTTTGTGATGCAGCTTTTGTCATTGGAGTTTGTTTTGCCATAATAGGCTCCTTTAAATATATTTCCTAAAATTAGGATAATGAAATTATAAAATAGCAGTAGAGGACAACAAGGGACAAAATGAGTAATAATATAAAAGAAAAACAAAAAGATTTAAAAGAGTGGATTACAAAAATTGGAATGACTCAAAAACACTTTATTGAACAGTATTGTATTGATAATTTTAATTTTACAGATGAAGAGATTGAACAATACTATGAAAAATTTAAAAAAGAGATAACTAGAACAACTACTAAAATAGAAGTTTTAGATAAATATTTTGAGTTTTTATATAGTTTAGATGAGTTTAAAAAAATAGGTTATGTAAAACCATTTTATATAGATGATGGTACATTTGATAAAAATTTTAATGAGAAAATGAAAAAGATATCAGAGAATATAACTAATTTTCTTCAAAAATAAAGTTTTATATCAATAAATTATTTGTATATTAATATTAATCTAATAGTAAATTAATATCATTTTAATTATAATTTAATATTAAAATATTAAGGAATTAAAATGATAATTTCAGTTTGTAATGAAAAAGGTGGTAGTGGAAAAACTACAATTGCTTTAAACATTGCAGTAAAACTTGGACTTTTAAAAGAGGATACTTTGCTAATTGATGCAGATCCTCAAAGAAGTATTGAAGTATTTACAAACATTAGAGCTAATGAAAATATTGATCTTATTTTTAATACTGTTTCTAAATTTGGTACAAGCCTTGGTAAAGAAGTTAAAAGTTTACAAAATAAATACTCTTCTATTGTAATTGATACAGGCGGAAGAGATAGTGAAGAAATGAGACAAGCTTTAGCAATTAGTGATTTAGTAATTATTCCAACACTTCCAAGTGATTTAGATATTGCTGTTTTAAATAAAATGATAAATTTGTTTAATCAAGCTAAAGCTTTTAATCCAAATGTTAAAGCACTTATTACTATTTCAAAAGCTAGTCCAAATCCTTTCTTAACTAAAAAGATAGAAGATTTAAAACAATATATAAAAGATAAGAATCTTGAAGATATAAAACTTTGTGAAAGTGTAATATATGAGAGAGAAGCATATAAAAACTCTTTTTCAAATGGTTTAGGAATACTTGAATTCCTTGATGAAAAGTCTAAAGCTTATCATGACTTTAATAACTTCTTTGATGAACTAGTTGAATATGTAAATAGTTAATTGGTATTTATTTAATAATAAATTAATATTAATATAATTATAGAATATAATTAAAATAAAGGTTATAAAATGAAAGAATCAATATTTAAGAAAAATGAAAAAAAATCATTTGCATTTGTTGAAGATCAAGTTACTCAAAATAGTGTAAATGAATTAGATGAATTTATAAACTCTGGAAGAGGGCAGACTAAAAAAGTTTTAAACCCAAAAGGTAGACCAAAACTTGAAGCTGACGAATTAAAACAAGAACAAATAGTAATTTACCTTACTAAAGAACAAAAAGATGAAATTACTAAAAAAGCAAAACAATCATCTCTAAGCGTTTCAAAATATGTAATGCTTAAAGTGTTTGGAATAAATTAAATGAAATTATAAACTCATAAAAATTAATAGTTGAGTGGTATTTTAATTATTTCAAGCATAAAAAATTTGACCGTTCAAAATTTTATATTTGTACTTTTTTGAGGTGTAGTTTTCTACATTTAAAGTTAAAACAATTAAAAAATGATTGAATATGTACTTAGAGTTTTGCAATGCTAATAGGTGTAGTTTTATGATATTAAACTAAGAAAAAAAGATAAAAAAACTAGAGACCGTTAAATATTTTGTGTTCTATAAAGTGTTGACAGATCAGCTCTAAAGTTCTGAGATATAAACTATCGCAAATTAATGAAATAATTTTTATTAACTTTTAGTACAGTTAGAAAAGATAATAATAACTTTATTATTACAGAACTTGGAGGATCATGTTCTAAAGCTTTGCTACAAATAGTAGATATTTTAAAAGAGAAAGATATTGCAGCAACTTATATTGCTTTAAAACCATTTATTCATGAAGGTAAAGAGAAAAATGATTTAGCAAATAGAACTATTAATAAATTCAATGAACTCAAAAATGACCTAAATGTCTTCGATAATAATGATTTATTAAAATTGTGTGATGATAATACAAAACTTACAGAAGCTTTTTTATTTATATTTTACATTAAAATTATAAAATTTAAACGTTATTTTTTGAGTCTTTGAAGTCTTTTACAACATACAAAATATAAATAACAGCAACAAACTCTAGAATGTTATTTTTTAATAAAGTATCTATATACTTAGGAATTTGAAAATCTCTTATACCATTCATAGTAGACTCATCTATTGATATTATAAATATACCAAATAAGCCAAACCAAAATATAACTGGTAAAAATGACTCAGTTAAAATATATACTACTTTTTGTGTAAATTCTTTTTTCATATGATGCATTTCCCTTATATAGTGTCTAAAATGATATCTAAATTAAAATTTAAATACTCTTATTTATAGTTTGAATAGAGAAAATATTTAAGTTTTTATTATTTTTCAATACTTTCCATAATTTTATACTTTAATAATTCTTCTATCGCTAAAGCAGTATGAATATCAGTAGTTTTAAATTGAGTTTTAGGTTTTATAGCATCTTCTAAATATATGAAAAATTGATAACCATACATAGTTTTTTCTAGTAAAAAAGATCTAATTTCTGTAAATTTTAGTTCAATATTTTCACATTTTTTATCAAAATTAACTATTATTGATTTATCTTTGATTTCTAAATATCCTGAATTATTATTTTTTGCTTTTTTATATAAAAGATAATATATAAAAGATGAAATAATTGTAATAAAAATAGTTAGTATAGATCCTAAAAAAGTATAAAAATAAGCTATTAATAATAAAAATGAAATCAATAAGGCAGTATGATTTATTAAATTTTCTTTATTTATAAAATATATTTTTATTACAGGTATTTGTTCTTTAAAGTTTTTTAAAGACTTATTAAAAGTATTATAGCTGTAATAATTATTGTTTTGAGTTCTAATCTGAGTCGAATTGGGTGCAGTTTGAGTGTATGTTTCTTGATTCATAAAATAGGTAACTTTGATATTAATTTTTTAAGTTCTACTTTTAGCTGCTCTTTTTTATTTAATACATCTGCTACACTTGATAAAGCTTGAAATAAAGGTAAGAACTCATCATCAATATTTATATTTTTATTTATAGAACTACTATTAAATACATCTTTTTCATTATTTTGAGTTTTAATTTGAGTTGAATTTGCTCCAGTTTGAGTAAAAGAAACAGAACTATCTCCAAATATTTCATTATAAATACCAAGTTCACGGCACTTTTTCTTTACTGCTGAAATTGAATTTCTAATCTTCCAATTTGAAATAGTTTGTTGTGTTGTATGTATTTTTTCAGAAAGTTCTGATGCACTACCTACTTTATAAAAGGAATACAATTTATCAAGTATATTTTCTACATTTTCCATTATAACCAACTAATTTAATCTTTATTTAAGTTAATACTTGTCAATATTACACATAACTAAACATTATTAAACATTTGTTTAGTTTTTTGTTCTTTTAATTTTTACTGTTAAAACAAAATAAACAATGATTAGTATATCAAATGTTACATAAACTTACATAAATTAATAAAAAAGGAGGTGATAAGTATGAAGTTTGGAAAGTATTTTTTTGAAAGTTTAGAAGAGTTCCAATCCATTCAAAAATTGGCGTTTACGAACTGGATTAGAACTATGAAAGAATTTACATAATTCTTAAGAGAAAATGTTAGCCAATATTTGGTTAAAAATTAAAAAGGAGAAAATAAAAATGAATATCGAAGATATAAAAAATAGTATTTTAGAAGAGCTTAATGATATGAAGTCAGAAAATAAAAACTGGTTAAATACGAAGGAGTTATCAAAATATTTAAAAGTTTCTATCAACCAACTAGAGAGCTGGAGAAGAGAGGGTTTTGGACCATCATATTTAAGACTTGGAAAAAGAAGAATTTTATATACAAAAATTGCTGTTGTTGATTTTATAGTTTCAAATCAAGTAAAAACTATGTAGTGATATGAGATTTAAAAATGGAGATAGTGCATATAAGAGAAAAAGATAGTAAAGATTTGATATACAAATCAAACAATCTAATAAATAGTAAATATAATATTACTTTAATTCAAGCTAGATATTTAGGCTTTGTAAGTAGTCTTATAAATGCTTATGATGATGACTTTTTTACTTATAGTATAAGAGTTCAAACTATTTTAAAATTTTTAGACATAGATAGAAAAAATTTAAATTGGTTGAGTGAGAGTTTAAAACAACTTCTTACAACAATGATTTGTTTGCAAAATAGAGAAAAAGTAGAAGAGTACACGACTTTTTTAAGTCATTTTAAACTTGATAAAGCAAATGATATTTTAGAGTTTAGTTTTCATAGCTCTTTGAAACCACATTTTTTAAAACTTAAAAACAATTTTACAAAGCTAAAGCTCGAGCAATATAACAAATTTGAGAGTGTTTATACTCTAAGGTTCTATGAGTGGTTAGAGTACAATTTTAGCCTTTATGATACTTATAAAAACTCAAAATTTAAAACTATTGAAATAACTTTAGATGAGTTATTAGTAAAGTTTACAAGTAGTTATAACTACAAAAAGAAAAAATTTGAAATTATATCAAGTTATAATCATTACAAAAATTTCAAACGAAAAGTTTTAGAAGTTGCAAAAAATGAATTAAGTACTAAATCTGATATCTATTTTGAATATCAAGAGATTAAAGTAAATAGAGCTGTTGAAAGCTTAGTAATCACTATAATTAAGAATGAAGAAAGAAGTTTAAAGGAATTCAAAGAAAAAAAGAAAAAAAATCTTCAAAGTTCTACCAGGCATAAACAAATAGCTCAAGAGCAGATAAAAAGGATACTAGCTAGAGCTAAAGAGATAAAGGATCCTCTGAAATATGAACAAAAACTTTATCAAAAATTTCTGAAGGGTACTTTGAAATTTGACAAAGATTTGCAAGAGATAAATGAGAGATTAGATAAAGAAATATTTGACTCAATTTAGCTCATAAAAAAGTAGCCGTAGCTCATAAAAAAGTAGCCGATAGCTCGATAAAGTTCATAAAAAAGTAGCCGTAGCTCATAAAAAAGTAGCCGATAGCTCGATAAAGTTCATAAAAAAGTAGCCGTAGCTCATAAAAAAGTAGCCGATAGAACTCTGTAGCTACCATAAAATGGCACTTTTTGCCCTGCTAAATAAGTAAATACTATTATGTAAAATAAGATAATACACAAGAGCTAATAAATATATTGTAAACATAAAATATTATATGGGTAGAAACAGGGTATAAAGATATAAAAAAATGAAAGCTTAAATCAAGCTAGAAGCTCGATAAAATCGTGGTGGGTCGTGAAGGACTCGAACCTTCGACCACTCGGTTATGAGCCGAGTGCTCTAACCAGCTGAGCTAACGACCCACAAATGGCGGACAGTGAGGGATTTGAACCCTCGGTACCGTTGCCAGTACGTCTCCTTAGCAGGGAGGTGGTTTCAGCCACTCACCCAACTGTCCGTTTTTTGTTACCAACTGGTTAAATTGGACGGGAATTATAGTTTTTAATCACTTAAAAAAGGCTTAAAAATGCCTTTTTTATAGCTCTTTCTAAAAATATTATATATTTTCTAATATCTTTTTAACTACCAATTCTGGATTTTCACTTTTATATATAGGTCTTCCTACAACTATAAAATCTACTAAATTATCTTTTGAGAATTTTATATCGGCAACTCTTTTTTGGTCACCACTATCTTCTCCAAAAGGACGAATTCCAGGACAAAGAGTTATGAAATCTTTTGAAGTGTTATTTTTAATATCAAGGCTTTCAAAAGCAGAGCAAACAACACCATCAAGTCCAGCTTCAAATGTATTTTTTGCAAACTCTCTTGCTTTTTTGTCTATATCTTCACCATATATTTTTTTAAAAGATTCATTATCAAATGAAGTTAAAGCTGTAACAGCTAAAACCAAAGGTCGATTTGGAATATCTTTGATTCTATTCATAACTGTTTTCATAGCTTCTATTCCAGCACTTGCATGAACATTAAACATATCTACTAAACCAAATTTTGAGATATCAAAAGCAGCATCTGCCATAGTATTTGGAATATCATAAAGCTTTAAATCTAAAAATATTTTAAAATCAGGATTTATAGCTTTTAAATCTTCTAAAAACTTTTTTCCATCTCTTAAATATGTTCTAAAACCAACTTTTAACCACATATCAAAATTTTTTAGCTTTTCTACTAAGGCTAAATTCTCCTCTTTGCTCTCTAAATCCAAAGATAAGCAAAGTTTCATATCTTTACTCATTTTAAGCCTTTTTTATTTGGTCTAAAATTGCATTTATAAACTTTGGTGCTCCATCACTTGCTAATTTTTTGCTAAGCTCTATTGCTTCATTTATAACTATTGCTTTTGATAGATTTTCAAAAAGTATTTCAAAAATTGCTAATCTTAAAATAGATTTTTCTACACTTCCAACATCTTGAATAGTTCCTTGAGTAAGATATTTGATAATCTCTTCATCTATTTTTTCTATATTTTTAACTGTTCCATTAAAAAGATTTAAAGCAAACTCTTTTTGGTTATTTCGTATCTTTTTTTCTTCTAAAATATCATCAACAAATTTTGAAATCTCTTCGTTTCCTAAATCATAGGCATATAAAAGACCAATTACTGACTCTCTTGCTTGTGTTCTTGTTGCCAAATTATTTTTCCATTTCGCTATATAAATCTAGCATCTCTATTATTGTAACCATAGCTTCAGCACCTTTGTTTCCAACTTTTGAACCAGCTCGTTCAATTGCTTGCTCAATTGTATCTGTTGTTAAAACACCATTTGATACAGGTTTTCCATATTTTAAAGCAACTGTTGCAATACCTTTTGTAGCTTCTGCACTTATATAATCAAAGTGAGGAGTTGCACCACGAATTACTGCTCCAACACAACAAACTGCATCGTATTTTCCACTTGCAAGTGCTTTTTCAAGAGCAAAAGGAATCTCAAATGCACCTGGAACTAAGATTAAATCCAAGTTTGAAGCAATTCCACCGTGTCTTACGAATGAATCTTTTGCACCTTCAACTAATCTGTCTGTGATTATGTGATTAAATCTTCCATTTATAATAGCAACTTTTTCGTTTCCTCTTAGCCTTAAAGCTCCCTCTATTATTCTCATATTGTTCTCCAAATCTTATTTAAATAGGGTAAATTTTATCTAAATAGTACTTAAAATCTTTTTTTGGTTCTATTTAAATATCAAAATGATAATATTGTGTGTTAATGAAATATAAGAATAGAGCTATAAAAAAGATTATTATATTTGTTTTACTAATTATGAATTTAATTCTTATATAAAGTGATAAATAGAGATGTTTTTATAGTTTGAGAAATAGTTGTAGGTAATTAGGTATTGAAAACTAATCTGAAGTAAAATTATATCGTATAGTGTTATCAAGTTTTACTTAGATACTATTTCTGTGAATTAGGTAGGTTTCATTAGCTAAGCGATATTGTTGTAAAGTGTCGCTTAATATGTTAGAAGATAAACTTTCTTGCTCTTCATCTGAGAGTTCAAAACTAGCATAGGTATAACCTCTTTTATTAAATAGAGCTAAAATTTCATCTGGTAGATAATCAATTTTTAATTTATAATGCTCTTTTAAAATTAGCAAAAAAAGTCTTTTTGCTAATTTTCTTCTAAGATTATTTCTTTTTGTATGTCTTTTTCCTCTTCTATTTACTTGAGATAAAATAAAGCTTTCATCATAAATAATAGTTCCAGATTGAAAATTTTTTAAATTGTTAAAATCGTTTGTAGTACAAGAGAAAAAACCAGTGTTTTTCCCTCCTAAATCAAGGCTAATTATTGAAGTTGTATTCATAGAAAATCCCCTAAAATTTTTAGAAAATATTCTATCAAAATAATTAAAATATAAGCTTATTTGTAAAGAGGCTTTAGTTTCCTAAAGCCTCTTTAATAGCAAAAATCTCATCCATAGTTTTATAAAGTTGATCAATATGAAGCATATTTGGTCCATCACTTTTTGCTGTTTTTGGGTCAATATGTGTTTCAAAGAAAAATCCATCAACTCCAACACTAGCAGCCGCTCTTGCCATATATGGTACAAATGAGCTATTTCCACCAGTTGTACCTCCAGTGCTTGGAATTTGTACACTATGAGTTGCATCGAAAATCACAGGAGCATATTGTCTTAAAAGTAGCAGATTTCTCATATCTACAACCAAAGCACCATATCCAAAAGTGTTTCCTCTCTCACAAAGCCAAACACCAGCTTCTTTGCTACTTTCATAACTTACTTCACTTACTCCTCTTGTATTTAATACTTTTTCTACAGGGTGTTTCATAGCATCTGCTGCCAAAAACTGACCTTTTTTTATATTTATTTTTGCTTTTGTTTTAGCAGCAGCTACAAGCAAATCTGTTTGACGACACAAAAAAGCAGGTATTTGAAGTATATCCATAACCTCTCCAGCAGGAGCTGCTTGATATGATTCGTGAATATCAGTAACCACTTTATATCCAAACTCTTTTTTGATTTTTTCAAATATTTTTAAACCCTCATCAAGTCCTGGACCTCTAAATGAGCTTAGGCTTGTTCTGTTTGCTTTGTCAAAACTAGCTTTAAAATAAAAATCAACTCTTTTATCAAGACTTAGAGGTCTTAATTTTTCTGCTATTTTTAAAACTGTATCCATATCTTCTAAAACACAAGGTCCTGTCATAACTGTTAACATCTATTTTATTTTCCTTTTAATTAAATCTTATTTATTATTTTTTACTTACTAAAAATCCACTAAGAACGATTAATATTATACCTAAAAATACTATAAAAGATGGAAAAGCATCTCCTACAAAAAGCCCCAAAACGATTGAGAAGGCTATATTACTATAAGAAACCGTGCTTACAATTCCAGCTTTAGCAAGAGAGTATGATTTTGTCATATATATTTGTGCATAAGTTGAAAAAATAGCAAGAAAAAATATAAAAATCCAATCTTTTGATTGTGGCATTACAAAAGTTCCAAGCATAAAATCCAATTTTGAGTTTGTATAAAATTCACTTATTATCATAAAAATCAAAGGTAAAATTGTACCAACTGCCATAAAAGATAGAACTATGGCTCTTCCATCATAAAATCTTCTAAGTTCTCGTATTGAAGTATATGCAAGTGCTGCTCCAACACCTGATAAAATTCCTAAATAATCTGTTTTTTCTAAGCTACTTCCATCAAACTCGGCAATAAATAAAATCCCAATAAATCCAATAAATACACCAATCCAACCTTTAAGTCCAATCTGCTCTTTTAGGAAAAAATATGCCAAAAGTGCTGTAAATATTGTAGAAGTTTTAGAAAAAGTCATAGCTTCACCCAAAGGTATATTTGCAATATTATAAAAGAAAAATAGTAGTGCCAAAAACCCAGCAACTCCTCTAAAAATAAGTAACCAAAACTTTCCACCAATCTGTTTTAGTGGAGATTTATAAATTGAATAAAGTATTATAAAAACTCCAAAAACATTTCTAAAAAATACAATCTGTATTGTAGATAGATTATCGCTTAGCTCTTTTGCCATAATTCCCATAAGTGCAAATAAAAAAGAGGCCAAAATCATATATTTTATAGCTTTATTTACATTTTCTTCCAAACTAATATCCTTTTAAAGGCGAAGTATTACAAAATTTGGGTTAAAGCAAGATTTAGATAAAATCTTTGCCATTTTAAACATTATTTAGGAAATTTATGGATTATTTAAAAATTGTTGGAAACAAAAAATTAAGTGGAGATATCTCTATTTCAGGAGCAAAAAATGCTGCTCTTCCTCTAATAGCAGCTACAATTTTGGCAAAAAATGAAACTATCATAGACAATCTTCCAAATGTAGCTGATATAAATACTTTTTTGAAGTTAATAAAAATGCTAGGTGGAAGTTTTACTCAAGATAAAAATAGGGCAGTTATAGATACAAGCACTATTACAAATACAACTGCAACTTATGATATTGTAAAAACTATGAGAGCTTCTATTTTGGTTTTAGGTCCACTATTGGCTAGATTTGGGCATTGTGAAGTTTCACTTCCAGGTGGTTGTGCAATAGGTCAAAGACCCGTTGATTTACACTTAAAAGCTATGGAAGCTATGGGAGCAAAAATTGAAATACTTCAAGGATATATAAAAGCAACTGCACCAAATGGATTAAAAGGTGCAAAAATAGTTTTTGATAAAGTTACAGTTGGTGGAACTGAAAATACAGTTATGGCAGCTGCTTTAGCTTCTGGAGTTACAACTATAATAAACGCAGCAAAAGAGCCAGAGATTGTTCAATTATGTGAAGTAATAGCAAGTGCTGGAGTAAAAATAGATGGAATTGGAACTTCTAAAATTACAATAGAAGGAACAGGCGGAAAACTTCTTGATATAAAACCATTTAGCGTAATTCCTGATAGAATAGAAGCTGGAACTTATATGTGTGTTGCTGCTATTACAAATCAGAAACTAACAATTAAAAATATTTTTCCAGCTCATCTTGAAGCTGTTATTTCAAAGCTTGAAGAGATGAATTTTGAAATAGAGATAAAAGAGAACGAACTTACAATATTTCCAACATCAAAGATAAAACCAGTAAATATTATAACAACAGAGTATCCAGGATTTCCAACAGATATGCAAGCTCAGTTTATGGCACTAGCAACTCAAGCTGAAGGGACTAGCACAATAGATGAGAGACTTTTTGAAAATAGATTTATGCATGTTAGTGAACTACTTAGAATGGGTGCAGATATTCAGTTAAATGGAAATATAGCAACTATTAATGGAAAAAAAGATTCTTTAAGTGGAACAGATGTTATGGCAACAGATTTAAGAGCATCTTCAGCCTTAGTTCTAGCAGCACTTGTTGCTCAAGGAGAGACAAATATTCATAGAATTTATCATCTTGATAGAGGTTATGAAAATCTTGAAGGAAAGCTAAGAGATATAGGTGCAGATATAAAAAGGCTTAAAGAGCCAAAATGATAAAAAAAATAAAATCTCTATTTTCTAAAAGTGATGATTTAGAAAAATATGAGATTTTTGTAAATCTTTTAAAAAACTATTTAGAAAATTACTATCCAAAAATACTATTTGATTTCTCAAATAAAAATAGATTAAAAAAAGAGTTTAATTTAGATCTTCAAAAGAGCTTTTTGATTGAATCTTTAATCAAACAGTTTATTGAGTTTGATTACAAAAAAATAACACAAAATAGTGTAAAAAGAGAACTTACTTGGGAAGGGTATGGTTTAAACTCAACACCTAATAAAAAAGTTCCAAATGATTTTATAAGAAGAAAAGAGTTGGTTTTTTATAGAGATAAATCAACTTGCAATCGTTGTGGAACTGTTATGGAAAGATTAAGTCAAGCATCTTTTTGCTTTGTAAAAGAGATAGAAGATGGTGGTGGTTATAATATTGAAAATATAATTTTACTTTGTAGCAGTTGCAATCAAGTTGTAAACAATTTTAAAGATAATTACAATGAGATGGAGTTGATATTTAGAGATAAACTATATGAATTTATTTCATAAAAGTATTTAATCTATGACACATTTTAACACCATATAAGTATATAATCCAAGAGATATATATCCAAAAAAATGTAAATAATAAAGTAGCAAGTGAACCATAAATAGTTGTGTAAGTTTTATTATAAATTACATAATATACAAATAGATTTTTTGTAATACTTAAAGTTGCTAAAGTTACAAATGATGATATAAAAGCAGCTTTAATAGATACTTTTTTATTTACACTTACTTTAAATAGAGCAAAAAATATAAACCAAGTAAACAAAAATAGTTGAATCTGTTTTAAGAAACTATTGTCATAAAAAGTTAATAAAATATTTAAAGCTACAAAAATAGTTGGAAAAACTAAGAAAAATATTGTGTATATAAAAAATGATTTATATATAGCTCTTCTTTTTGTTTTATGAATTTTATTTACAATATAGTCATAATCTTTGAAAAACATAATATATACAAAAAGCATATAAAATATTCCCAAAAGTCCTAGCTTGTCAGAGTTTGATATATAGTTTTTTAAAGTGGTAATAATTTCACTAGAGTGCGTTGGATTTAAAAAATTGAGTAAAAAATTTGTAAAAATATCTAAATAAGCATGAAACTCTGGAAATTTTGAAATTATTGCAATTGCAAGAGCAATTATTGGAAGTATTGAAAATATGGTAAAAAAACTAAGACTAGCAGCAAAATAAGTGGTATCGTCATTGAAAAATGAATCAATACCATCAATAATCTGTTTTAGAATAGGTTTTTTACTTTTTTTCAAACTATAGTCCCATTTTAAATGGATTTAAAATATTGTTTGGATCAAAAGCTTTTTTGATATTTCTAAATAGATTCATCTCAGCTTCACTAAATGCAATATCCATAAATGGTGCTTTTGATAATCCAATACCGTGTTCACCACTTAAAGTTCCACCCATATCTACAACTAGTTGGAAAATCTCTTCAATAGCTTTGTGACCATCAGCCATCTCTTTTTCATTTGTTTTATCTTTTACCATAACATTTACGTGAATATTTCCATCTCCAGCATGTCCAAAACAAGGAACTTGGAAACCATATTTTTCACCAATTTTATAAATCTCATCTAAAGCCTCTGGAAGCTTACTTCTTGGAACGCTTATATCTTCATTTAATTTTTTTGTTCCATAAACCATAGTTGCTGGACTTGCATTTCGTCTTGCAAACCATAGTTTTTTGCTCTCTTCTTCATTTTGAGCAACTATAAAATCAATTGAGCCATTCTCTTTAAATGACTCTTTTAAAATATTTAGCTGATCTTCTATTTCAGCTTCACTAGAAGCATCTACATCTCCAATTAAAATTCCACCAGCATTTTCTGGCAATGAAATTTGAGGAAACTTTTGCTTTAGTGCTTTTATTACAAGTGAGTCTAAAAACTCCATTGCAACAGGATTTGCACCACTTGCAAGTGATTTAAATACAGCTGTCATAGCACTATTTACACTTGGAAAAACTCCCATGTAAGTTTTTTTGAATTTTGGTTTTGGGATAAGTTTTAAAGTAATTTCAGTAATAACCGCCAAAGTTCCTTCGCTAGCTATTAAAATACCAGCAACATTATAACCAGCAACATCTTTAATAGTTTTTTTACCAGCTACGATAATATCACCATTTGGAAGAACTGCTCTTAAAGCCATCACATAATCTTTTGTAATACCATATTTAGCAGCTCTCATTCCACCTGCATTTTCACTTACATTTCCACCAAGAGTTGAGTACTCCTCACTTGCTGGATCTGGTGGATAAAAAAGTCCTACCTCTTCAACTGTTTTTTGAAACTGCATATTTATAACTCCTGGTTGAACAACTCCAACCATATTTTGCATATCAATTTCAAGTATCTTATTCATATGTCTTTCAAGTGATAGAATAATTCCTCCATTTGAAGGTAATGCACCACCTGTAAATCCACTTCCAGCACCTCTTGGTACAATTACAATTTTGTGTTCATTACAATATTTTAAAATATCACTTACATCTTGTTCATGTCGTGGAAAAACAACAGCATCTGGCTCAAAACGGCTTCTTGTAGCATCGTAGCAAAAAGCTATTAGATGAGCTTTATCAGTTTTGATATTCTCATCTCCTACAATAGAAGCAATAAAATCTAAATGTTTTTTATCTATCATCTTATAATCCTAAAATCTTTTTATAGTGTGAATCATAACTCTCTTTTTCTTTAAACCAATTTTTTATATTGAAGTTTATAAGAGATTCTCTTATATCTTCAACTCTTGTAAAAAATGGAAGTTTTTTCTCTAACTCTTTATTTGTTTCAAAATTTATTTTTTTTAAAATTGAAAATGTTTTACTATCAACTATATATAAACTATTTTCAACTAAGAAAAAAATAGTTCCCAAATTTTGTTCAATTGCAAAATCTTGAATCTCTTTTTTTGTTGGATATAAAGAGTTTTCATACTTTAATTTTGCAGCAAAAATATCAGGGTGTATAAATCTATGACTTGAAAAATCTTTTGTAATTTGATTAAAACTCTCAAAATTTGGAGCAATCAAAAGAGAGTTTTTGTACATAAAGTTTAAAATAAACTCATCGCCTACTTGAGGCTCTTTTTTTGTTGTAGCTATTGCATCTTGTTTTAAATCTTCAAATTTAAAAAATTCAATTACACTAAAATTTTCATCAGAAATCACAACTTTTGCATTAGATACAATAATTTGCAAATCATCACTATATTTGTGAACTACAACTCCAGTTTGACCTAATTTTAAATTTCCAATTGCAATAGTTGAATTTTTTTTGTTAAAAATATCTTTTAAAGTTGTACTTTTTTCTTCAAACTCATTTGCAAATGAGCTTTGAAAAGAGATAATTAAAAAAGCAAATAGAAAATATTTTTTTAAAAAATTATTTAAACTCATTTTGTAACTCTTCTAATTTTTTCTCTACCTCATGCACATGTAAAATCTCTATTTTTTCACCTTTAATGCTTTTTTTGGCTCTTACACTTACTTTATCCCAAATAGCTGCAATTTCTCCTTTTGGATTAATTATAAATGTAGTTCTTACAACTCCCATAAACTCTTTTCCCATAAATTTCTTTAGTTGCCAAACACCATAGTCTTGAGCCATTTTTTTATCTTCATCAGCTAATAAAGTAATTGCTAAATCATACTTTTCTATAAATTTTCTATGTTTTGCACTATCATCTGGGCTTACACCAATAACTGTTGCTTTTAGATTGTCAAATTTATATAAGTTTGCAGTAAAATCACAAGCTTGTGTTGTGCATCCAGGTGTCATATCTTTTGGATAAAAGTATAAAACTATCCAATTTCCAACAATATCTCTTAGACAAATCTCTGTATCATCTTGATTAAAAGCACAAAAAGCTGGTGCTTTGTTGCCTACTTTTAACATATATTCTCCTTTCAAATTGGTTCCCTAATTTGAAAGGGAACCGTTATTATTTAACTTCTTTTAAAAGAAGCAAACTCTAAAGGGCTTTAAGAATAAAGCCTTACTATTTAATTGCTATAAAAGTTGCAAAATTTAACCATCTAAAAAGTGTTTCACAATCTTTAAATCCAGCATCTTTTATCATCTTCTTATTCTCATCTTCAGTATAAGGAATAAGCACATTTTCCAAAGCCTCTCTTTTTTGAGCTATCTCAAATTCACTATATCCTTGATTTTTTTTGAAACTATAATACTCATCAATTAGCTGTTTATTTAAAAAGCTATTTGATGATACTAATTTTTCACTGAAAATAAAAACTCCACCATCTTCTAAACTATCATAAATCTTTTTTACAAGTTTTTCTCTATTTATTGGTCTTATAAATTGTAAAGTGTAGTTTGAAAAAACAACTCTTGCATCTTTTAATTCTACATTAAAAATATCATCATTTATAAGTTTTATATCAACTCCAAAAGCTTTTGCTTTTTTACTTGCATGTTCTAGCATTGCAGTTGAGTTATCTATTCCTATTAAATTAATCCTATATTTACTACTTTTTTTTAATTCAATCAAAGTTGATGCTGTTGAACAGCCCAAATCATAAACATTTGAATCATCTTTTAAAAAATTGTTTGCAAAAGTTATAGATAGTTTTTGCATCTGCTTATAAAATGGAACTGATCTATCAAGCATATCATCAAATACACTTGCTACCTCTTCATCAAACTCAAACTGTTTTGAAATTGTTTTATTAAATACTTTATCAATCATTTGGACATTTTACCTAAATATTAATAAAATAATTTCTTGCAATTAAAATATCATTTAATATAGCATTTTTTAAATCCAAAAAACTATTGAATTTTTGATTATCTCTTATAAAATCAATAAACTTTATTTCAATATTCTCATTTTTTACATCTATATTTTTATCTAAAATATGAGTTTCAACGGCAAAACTATTATCAGTTGTAACTCTATGCCCTAAAAAAGTAATAGAGTTATATTCAATTTTATCAACTATAGTTTTTGTAACATAAACACCACTTTTAGGAAGCAAAAAATCATTTACTTCTATATTAATTGTTGGAACAAACTCATCTTTTCCTAATCCTTGACCTTTTATAACAGTTCCACAAATTTTATACTCTTTTCCTAAAAAATCATTTGCCTCTTTTATTTTTGCCTCTTTTATAAACTCTCTTATGACTCTTGAGTGAACAGAAGAGTTATTTAGCTTTATCTCAGGTACTACAACAACTTCTCCATCAAATAAACTATTTAAATCATCTGCTTTGTAAGCTCTATTTTTACCAAAACCAAAATCAAAACCAACAACAATTTTTTTTAAGTTTTTAAAATCATTTTGAAGCATTTTTATAAATTCAACCCCATCAAGTGCTTTTATATCTTCTAAATCATAATAAAAAATAGGATACTTTGTGTACTCTTGTCTATTTTTTTTGGGTGTTAAATTTGCATATCCTGTTTCTATGCTAATAATAGCACCATTGGGATTTAAGTTTTTAAATAACTCTTGATGAGCAATATGCATACCATCAAATCCACCAATTGCAATTGAATCTATACTGTTTTTGTCTATATTACTATTTACTAAAATAGAAGAACTCTTCTTCATTTCCATCTTTTCCTACAAGCTTACTAATGCTGTTATAATTTAATTTCCAATTCAAAGAAAATGCTTTGCTTAAGAAGTTTTCTTTAGCTTTTAAAATCGCATTTTTATCTTTTACTACACCTTTTTTATCTCTTTTGACACCAGTTCCTACTTCAAATTGTGGTTTAAAAAGTATAATTATATTTTTAAAATCTAAAGAGTTTATTGATTCAATAATCTTTAAAATAGAGATAAAAGATACATCACAAGTTACAATATCAAAGCTAATATCACTTTTAAAATCTCTAATATCGCAGTTTTCAAAAAACTCTATTTTTTTATCTTTTTTAATCTTTTCATGAAGTTGATTAGTTCCAACATCTACACAAACTACTTTTTGAATATCAAATTCTAGTAAAATTTGTGTAAAACCACCTGTGCTACTTCCAATATCAAGAGCTATTTTATCTTTTAAGTTAATCTTACTTTTATTTTTTAGCTCATCTAAAAAATATTTTAGTTTATAAGCAGCTCTACTTACATAAAAATCCTCTTCAAGAAGCTCTATTTTCATCTTTTCATCAACTAAAAATGAGGCTTTTGATACAATTTTGCCATCAATTTTTACTTTATTTGAAAGAATTAGTTCAAGTGCTTTATTTCTACTTTGAATATCAAAGTGTTTGCTTAAGTATAAATCTAATCTCATATATATCTAAATATCTTATTTAGATGCTTTTTTAAATTCATCTACAAGTCTTAGCTCTTCGTCTGTTGTAGGTTTTACAAAAGTTTCATTACCACCACTTTTTTGTAAATTCATTATATTTTGAATAGTTTCATTATCTAAATCTACTTTTTTACCTGTAACTTCATAAATAGCAGTTTGTAAATCTTGTTTTAAAGCTTGAATATACTCTTCAGGGCTAAGAGGTGCTTGTCCTGATTCGGCTCTTTGTTTTTGTAACTCTTCTAAAATCTCTTTAATTCTCTCTAACTCTTCTTTTGTAAATCCAGTTTTAGAAACAAACTCTAAGTCACCTAAAAGTTCACTTCTCTCTTTTTTTTCAGCTTTATCTTTCTCTTGATTTTCTAAAAAAATATCAAATCTATCTTTTTGTTCTTCACTTACTGAACTTTTTGTATTTGGATTTGAATTTAAAATTGAATTTGTATTATTTGAAATTTCCATAAAAAGACCTTTTAATCTAAACATTTAATATAAAATTTTGAAAAATTATAACAATATTACCTTAAAGTAAATAAACTCTAAAAAGTCAAAATTTATACCAAATATTATAAAATCTACAAATAAAATTTTTACAAAAAGAGTTTAGTATGAAAAAAGAAGAGATTTTACATAAATTAAAAGAGATAAAACCACTTTATGAGAAAGAGGGTTTAGAGATTTTAGGACTTTTTGGAAGTTATGCAAAAGATACTCAAAATGAGTTTAGTGATATAGATATTGCATATAGACTTGATTATAATAAATTTTCACAAAAATATGTTGATGGTTTTTCAAAACTTTTAAGAATAGAAGAGATGAAAGATGAACTTAAAAAGATATTTAGAAAAAATATAGATTTTGTTCCAGATAAAAATAAAAAAATTTTACAAGGAATAATCTATGTCTAAAGTAAAGTTTAGATTACAAAAAGTCTTAGAGATAATTTGTGATATAGAGTTTATTATGGATAATAGTAGTCTAAAAATTACTCAAGCAGTAGAAGATAGAGTTTTAAAACCAGCAATAAGAATGAACCTTGTAAGAATAGCTGAACAGTTTTCAAAATTAAAAGATGAAAATGAGTTTAAAATTTTAGACTGTTTTTCAAGTAAAGATTTAAAAGGAATTAGTGCTGTAAGAAACTATATAGCACACGATTACGATAGTACAGATGATAATATAATTGAGGATGTGATTAGACACAACTTACCAGAGTTAAAAAATATTATAGAAGAGTTATTAAAAAAGAACTAAATGAAATTTGTACAAAAAGAGTTTACAGCAACACTAGAAGAGAAAAAATCAAAATTTTTAGCTTTTTTAGTTCCATATAAAGATTTTGATAAAATAATGCAAAGATTAAGAAGTGAGCATCCAAAGGCTGTTCATTTTGTATATGCTTATAGATATTTAAATGAGTTTGAACAAATTGTTGAAAATAGTAGTGATGATGGAGAACCACGAGGAACAAGCGGAAAGCCAACTTTGGCTGTTTTAAGTGGTGCTGGTATTATAAATAGCGCAGCAATAATAGTTCGATATTTTGGCGGAATAAAACTGGGAACTGGTGGATTAGTTCGAGCTTATGGTGGCTCTTTAAATGAAGTTATAAAAATTGCAGAGTTTTTTGAGTATAAAAAAACAAAAAGTTTTACTTTGGAGTGTGAATACTCATATTTATCACAACTTGAGTATATTTTAAAAGAGCAAAATATAGAGATATCTTCAAAAGAGTTTGAAAAAGAGGTTAAAGTAAATATAGATATTTCAGAAAAAGATTTTGAAATTTTAGAAAAAAAACTATCAAGAGATGTTAAAATATTTTGATTTTTTAATTTCGTTTAAAAACTATTAATAAATTTTAAATAAAATCGGTCAAATTTATATTTTAGGAAAGAAATATGCCACCTACTACCTTGCAGATAATTGCTGCAGTTATATTTGCAATTGCAATTATTCATATATTCTCAGTTAAATATTTTGAAAATTTAGCAAATAGAAGCGAAAAACACTCTGGACTTTTCCACCTTTTGGGTGAAATAGAGGTTGTTTTTGGAATTTGGGCTATGATTTTAGTAATTTTTATGTTTGTTTTTCTTGGAAAAGCAGAAACTATGGATTATGTAAATAATAGAAACTTTGTTGAACCAATGTTCGTTTTTGTGATTATGGTTATTGCAGCAACAAGACCAATATTACACACTGTAATAGCAGTTGTTAAGAGATTGTCGAATATTTTGCCAAGAAAAGGTGCAACAGGATTTTACTTTGTAGTTATGTGTATTGTTCCTTTGTTTGGTTCATTTATCACAGAACCTGCTGCTATGACCCTTGCAGCTTTAATTTTAAGTGATAAACTATTTTCTCAAGGTATTTCAAATAAACTAAAATATATGACTTTGGGAGCTTTATTTGTAAATGTTTCAATTGGTGGAACATTAACAAACTTTGCTGCACCACCAATATTGATGGTTGCTCAAACTTGGGATTGGAGTAGCTATTTTATGCTTATAACTTTTGGTTGGAAAGCTGCTATTGCAATATTTTTAAATACTAGTATTATTATGCTATTTTTCTTTAAAGAGTTATCTGCTATAAATATACGAACAACAGTTAGTGATAGAGAAAAAATACCATTTGTTATAGTTTTAATTCACTTTTTATTTTTGGCTTTAGTGGTTTATTTTGGGCATTATCCACCATTTTTTATGAGTCTATTTTTACTATTTTTAGGTGTAACTTATGCCTATCAACAATATCAAGATAGATTGATGCTAAGAGAGGGATTATTGGTTGCATTTTTCCTAGGTGGACTTGTGATTTTAGGCGGTCAACAAGCTTGGTGGCTAAAAGATATAATTCAAAGCTTAACAAATGCTCAAGCATTTTTTGGAGCTATTGGTCTTGGAGCATTTACTGATAATGCAGCAATTACATATTTAGGTTCATTAATTGATGGTTTAAGTGATGAGTTTAAATACTATTTAGTTGCAGGAGCTGTTACAGGTGGTGGTTTAACAGTTATTGCAAATGCACCAAATCCAGCTGGTGTTGCAATATTAAAAAACCATTTTGAAGATGGTGCTGTTGATCCTAGATATCTATTCTTAGGAGCAATTTTCCCTACTATTGTTGCTAGTATTTGTTTTATTATTTTATAAGGAAATGTTTATATGATTTCAGATTTCTCGAAATTTGCAAGAACTAATAAGAGTTTGATAGTTTTTTCAAACTCTTTTGATCATGTTGAAGTTTTTAAAAAATTTTATAATGTTAGAGTAAAGCCAAATGAGTTTGGTTATTTGAAAATAAATGAAGATAAAATCTGTCTTTTACATGAAGATTTAAAGTGTGATTTAATAAATGGAAAAATAGATGAGGCTATTAAGCAAAAACTTCTTGAGATATTTAAAACCGATTCAAGATATATTGTAACTTCAACAAAGTTTATAATATTTCCTAAAAAGTTTGGATTTAAAAGAGTTGCTAATAGAATTTTTAGAGATTTTATTATTCAAGGTGCTGGAGAGATCTTATTTGAGATTAGTGACGGTAAAGTTATTGTTAAATGTTTTGGAGAGGCAAAACCTTTAAATGTAAAATCAAGAGCAATTGATTCACTGATTATTCAAGATGAGTTAGAAGCTGAGTTTTGTGATTAAAACTCATCTTCATCATCAGCTTGACTATCAAAGCAGTAAATACACTCTTCATCAAAAAAAGAGTATTCATCATAAGTATAAAATCTCTCACAACTATCACACTTAAAACAGTCATACTCTTTTGCTAAAACTTGCTCAAGTTCTTCCGCATCAAGATTGAATTTTAGTGCATAATCGTCAAAGATTTTATAAACATTTTTATTCCTATCATTCTTAAGCTCTTTGGCTAAATCTGCAAGATTATCAATATCTTCTATCTTCATATTCTTTACCTTATTCTAATGTGAAACCTGTATTATCTCAAAAAATGGTATAATTAAACCTTAAAAATTTATGGGTAGAGATTATGGAAGAACAAAATATAAAAACACAAAAATTTATTATCAAATATTTTACAGAAATTATGATAAAAGGCGATACTGCAAAAAGGCATATGATTCAACAACTTTATGTAAATTTACAAAGTATTTCAAGTCATATTAGTAAAGATATAAAAATTAAAAAATTTTTTGACAAAATAGAGCTAGAGACACCAATTGAGTTTAGTGAAGAGTTAAAACAAAAACTTTTAAATACATCTGGAATACAGCAAGTTTTAGAAGCAATTACTATTGAAAATATGAATAGTTTAGATGATATAAAAGTTGAAGTAAACAAGCATATGGCAAATACAATTACAGATAAAACTTTTGTTGTAAGAGCAAAAAGAGTTGGTCAACAAAATTTTAAATCTATGCATATAGAGCAGACAGTTGGTGGATATATGTTGGCAAACAATCAAACAAAAGGTGTTAAGCTAAAAGATGCTGATGTTACAATAAAGCTTGAGTTAGAGCATAATAAACTTCATATAATTACTAAAAAGTATGAAGGAATGGGTGGTTTTCCAATAGGAACTCAAGGTGAAATTTTGAGTTTAATGTCAGGAGGATTTGATTCAACAGTTGCTTCATATTTATCAATAAAAAGAGGAGTAAAAACTCACTATATATTTTTTAATCTTGGTGGAGTTGCTCATGAAATTGGAGTTAAACAAGTTGCTTGGTATTTATGGAATAATTATGCAAGTTCTCATAGTGTAAATTTTATTACAATACCATTTGAAGATGTTGTTGGACAAATTTTTAAAGATATAAGCCCTTCATATATGGGAGTTATGTTAAAAAGGCTTATGGTTCAAGCTGCACAAGAAGTTGCAAAAAGTTTAAAAATAGATGCTTTATTAACAGGAGAGAGTGTTGCTCAAGTATCTAGTCAAACTTTAAGAAATCTAAGTTTAATTGATGATGTTAGTGATATTTTGATTTTAAGACCACTTGCATTTATGTCAAAGCCTGATATTATAGAACTTGCAACAAAAATTGGTACAAAAAAGTTTGCTGAAGCTATGCCTGAGTATTGTGGTGTAATATCAAAACACCCTGTAACATCTGGAAGTTTTGAAAGAGTTAAAAAAGAGTCACAAAATTTTGATTATACTGTTTTAGATGAAGCTATTAAAAATGCAAAAGTTAAAAGAATATTTGAAGTTTTAGATGATGTTTGTGATATTGGTACTTTAGAAGTTGTAAATAGTGTTGAAAAAAATGATATTGTAATAGATATAAGACAAGATGATAATAGTATAAAACTTGATTGTGAAGTTTTAAAAATACCATTTTATAGATTGAAAAATGAGTTTAAAAATTTGGATAAAAACAGAAACTATCTTTTATATTGTGATAAAGGTGTTTTAAGTCAACTTCATGGACAATATTTAAAAGATGAAGCAGGATATACAAATATAAAAGTATATCGACCAAATTAAATTAAAAAAAGGTATAAGATTAATGAAAAAAATAGTGTTAATATTGATTGTTGTTTTGGCTGTTTTGGCTACTTTCTCTTTTATAGTTAAAAGTAGTGTAAATAGTGAGATTAAATCTAAAGTAGAAGAGATAAGAGCTAGTGGTTTTGATGTAAGTTATAATGAGAGATTCTCTATTTTTAGTATAAAAGCAGATGGAGAAGTAAAGATTACTAATCCAAAAGAGGCTTTAAATTATATTGTTTTATTACAAGAGTATGAAGAGCAACGAGAGAATTTACAAAGAGTTTTTGAATCATTTGATGAATATTTAATGTCACAGATTTTTGAAGGTATGGTTTATGAGTATGATTTAAACTTTTATTTATTGACTTCAGATCTTGATTTAAATATATATTTAACAAAATTATCAACTATATTAATGCAAGAGTTAGATAAATCAAGACAAAAGCAGAAAGTTCAACTATTTATAGATATGTTAAAAAATAGAGATATTCATATCAATCTTGATGAGGATTTAAACTATAAACTTAAAGATATAAATCTTTCAAATGAAGATTTTGAATTTATTCTAAAAGGTGTAAATGGCTCAAAAAGTGATATGAATATTGATTTATTTGAATTGACAACAACAAAAGCTGGTGTGAATATAAGATTAGAAAATATTGAAAGCAACTATAAAGAGAGTAGTAAAGATGAGATGATATCTGATTTTAGTATAGAAAAAATCAATTTTTTTGCAGATAAATTTGATTTTAAAATAGATAAATTAAAAATCTCTTCTTTTTCAAAAGTTTTGCAAAACTTATTAAATAATAAAACTAATATCTCATTTGATAAATTTTATTTAAATAAAATAGACTATTACGAAGATGAGTTAAAAACAGAGCTTAACAATATAGATTTAAATTTTGATTTACAAAATTTCCCTTTTCAAGAGTATAAAGATTTTTTAAATGCCTATGCAACAATGAATATTGATATGCAAAGATTTTTTGAAAAAGCTCAAATACTTTTAGAAGCTATATCTGATTCAAAAAGTAATATTAAACTAAAGGCAGATTCAAAAGATTTTATCTTTCAAAATTTACCTATATTTAAAGAGTTAAAAATAGATGGAGATATTATTGTTAGTGAAAATTTAAATAATATGAATTTTTCAAATGCAAATGATATTTTTGAAAAACTATATTTTGAAATCAAAGTTGATAAAGAGTCTGTTAAAGAAGCTATTATTGATGGAAGAGTTAATAGACGAAATGAAATAGTTATTATAGAAACAGAGGATAAAAAATATAATCTATTTAAAATTGAGTTAAAAGAGGATGGTATTTTTGTTAATGATAGTTTTAAAATAAGATAAAAAAATTATAGATAAAAGGAGATATATATGAAAAAATTATCAATTTATGTTGCTTTGATTTTTTTAGCTGTTGTTTTACTATTTTTTATAGTTAGAAACTCTATTGAAAATAGAGTAGATGCAAAAGTAAAAGAGTTGAATCAAAATGGTTTTTTTGTAAATATAAACAAAAATATTGGTTTTTTAAGTTTTGAAGCAAAAGGAAAAATTGAGATAGCTTATCCATATAAAGCTATGGTTTATACTATAAATCAAATGAGTGATGGAGAACTTAAGAAGCAGTTTCAAGACTATTTAGAGCTATTGCCAAAAGATGAGATTGATGTTTTTGTTGAGGGTTTAACTTTTGATTATGATATTGTTTCAAACGGTTTTGGTACAAAATATGATTTAAATCTATATCTAACTAAACTTCCAATTAGATATATGCAACATCAAAACTATTTTGGATTAGTAAATGCTCTTCCAACAAATATGATGCAGATGCTAAATAATAAAGAGATTAGAATAAATATAGACCAAGATGGAAATTTCAAACTTGATGATTTGACGCTTACACTAAAAAATAGTGGTCTTTTAAATATTAGAGGTGTAAATGGAGATAAAAAAACTCTAAATATACCTCTATTTAAAGTTGAAAAAGCATATTATGGTGGATATATTGATGAGAGATTAATTATTGAAAATATGAATTTCTCATATTTTGAAAATAAAAAAAGTAGTAAAATAGACTCTAAAATATTTATAGAAAATTTTACTCACAAAAGATATGAAACTATTTTAGAGTTTAAAAATTTAAAACTTGACTCTTATTCAAAATATCTCAATGATGATTTACAAATAAAATCTGATTTATCTTTTGATACTTTAAGTAAAAAGAGATATAACTTTGATTTTACAAAAGTTTTAAACAACTATTTTGAGTTAAAAGATTCATCTTTTGTTGTAAAATTTGAAAATTTACCATATAAAGAGTATCTTGATTTTTCAGCTTCAACTTTAACAATTGATTATAATAAAGCTTTAGAGAAACAAGATGAGTTTTTTGATCTTCTTTCTCAATCTGATTTTATGATAAGTTTAGAGGGAAATTCAAATGATTTATCATTTATGAATGATAAATATTATGAAACATTAAAATTTGATGCGAAAATAAAGCCAACAAATTTTACAAATTTTTCAACTTTAAATGATATTTTCTCTATATTTAAAGTTGATTTAGAAATTGATAGTAAATCTGCACAAAAATTTTCTCAAGCTATTTTTAAAGATTTTATACAAGAAGATATAGTTTTTGAAGATACAAATCAAGATAATATCAAGAAATTGGCTATTGAGTTGAAAGAGGATGGACTTTATATAAATGGTAATTTAGTAATTAAAGCAGATAAGTTAATAGTAAAAAATAGCTATAACTCAAATAATCAATATAATAGTTTAGGTCATCAGGACTATTTATATAATACAAGTTCAAAACTTTATCACACTTATGAACTTATCTCTCCTAATTTGTTAAGAGTAAATTTCAAATATAAAACATCTTTAAAAAATGATTTAAAAAATGGTGGAATAACTGTATCATTTCCACAAATTTTAGATAGCTCAAGAGTAAAAGCGATTAACTCAAAAACATTTAAAGATATAAAAACATATCAAGCTGGTGATGATATTTTAGGAACTACTTTAAATACAAAAGATATAAAAGCACAATATCTTCAAATAGATGCTTTTGATGATAAATGGAGCAATATAGATGAAGAGAAAGAGTTTAGTGTGGATTTTGATATTAGTGGTTTAACTTTCAGTACTTTAGAGATAAATTTAAGAGCTTATTCAAACTCAAAAGATTTAAAAAGTGAGTTGGTACCAACAAAAACAGAGAGTTTTACAAAAGATCAACAAAACTACTATATAAAAATTGCTGATATTTATATTTATGATTTAATCACAAAATAGAATAAAGAATTGAGTTTAAACTCAATTCTTTTTTAAGTTTTTTATATCTTTTTCTATCAAAATAAATAAAAATGGAATTAGTGAATATATAAAAAGTTTTATACTAAAAAATAGCTTCCATCTTTTTTCAATCATAACTCTATATAAAGCCAAACAAAAAAGAATAAAAAATATTCCATGTAGCATTCCAAACACTTTTACAGCCATAGGTTCTGCAAAAAAATATTTTAAAGGCATTGCAAAAAAGACTAAAATAAGATATGAAATCCCTTCGATTATTGATATAGCTCTAAATTGAGCAAGTTTTGTTCTAAACATTTTAACCCTTAAAAAAAATTTGAGGCTTATTATATAAAACTAAACTATATAAGAACTTAGAGATTTTTTAGTTATTTTTAAATATAGTACATCAAACTAAAAAATCTTAGGGAAAAAATGAAACTATTTTTTAAACTATCACTTATTACAATCTTTTTAACTACTTTTTTAAAAGCTGACAAAGTAAACTCTTTTTATATTGGAACTTCAAATGCTAAAATCTTTAATGAAACTTATACAGAACTAGGGCTTGGTTTTGGTACAAGTGGATATTTTGATTCAATTATTTTTGGTTTATATTATAATTTGAACTATGGAAATATAAGAGTTGAAAATAAAAGTAAAGAGGTATCAACATTTTCTACAGATTTAAAACTAGGTTATGCTTTTTTAAATAGAGATTTCTCTATTTATGCTCTAGGAGCTGCTGCTTTCCAAAGTATTGGAAATATTGATGGTGCTGGTTTTGGATATGGTGGTGGAGCTGAGTATAAAATAGCAAAGAATTTTGCATTAAATTTTGAGTATAAAAAGTATGATATGGTTTCTAATAAAGAAGATTATGATTATGAAAAATCAAATTTGTATTTGAAAATTATTTTTTAAATAATAAAAAACGACAATTTCTGTCAAAAAATCAGTATAGAATTAATTAAATTTATTAAGGATTATTTATGAATAAAATGTTTTTGCTATTTTCTCATACTTTAACAAAAAATCAAAAGGATGATGCCATGAAAAGTTTTGGCATAGAAGAGTTTATATATCTTCCAAAAGAGTTACAAGAGCTTTTTAGTAATGTACCTAATGATTTAAAAAAGTTGAGTGAATATTTAACTCCAATAAAACTTTTTTTAAAACAGTACTCAAAAGAAGGAGATTTTGTTTTGATTCAAGGAGATTTTGGTGCAACTTATATTTTAGTAAATTTTGCAAAAAGTTTGAAACTAAAAGCAGTATATTCAACTACAAAAAGAGTTACACAAGAGTTTGAAGAAGATGGAAAGATTATAAAAAAATCAATATTTGAGCATGAAAGGTTTAGAGATTATGAATAAAAATTGTATAAAAGAGCTTTTAAATAAGGAGTATTTTGTGTATATAGTTTTTAAATTTTTAACTATTACAACAATAGTACTTGCTATATATTTTTTATTAAATATAGAGTCTATAGGAAATTTATATTTTGTTATATCTTTATTTGTAGTTAATATCTTTTTGACTATTACTACAAGTAGATTAAAAACTCCAAAATTAGCAAAGTGCTTGTATAAAACTCCTATTTATATAAACATTTTTGTTGGTTTATTTATCTATCTTGGACTTGGACTTTTTGTAATATCAGCATCAACAGGTTTTGTGCATATAAATATTGTTTATTTTAGTGTAGCTTTGTTTATTTTTGGAGTTTCTATATATTTTTATATTTGCAAGAGAAATAAAATTTTTGAAAAAAAGGATAGTGATGTTTGATTATATATTTAAACTAATTACAGATGCTACAGTTTGGTTTACTTTTTTTACTATGTTATTAATGATTTTTAATACATATAGATTAATAAAAAGAATGAATAAAATAGATATCTATTTTAATGATATAAAACTACCAATTCCAATATTAAGAAAAGAGTGTACAAGAGGTGAAATTCAAGGTGTTTTGGGAGTTTTTACAAAAGATATGCAAAGATATAATATTGAATTTATGGGAACTATAGAGTATTTAAATAGACTTACAGATGTTCAAAATAATAAATCAAATAAATTGGTAATAAACATAAGCGAAAAAGAGTTGGAGCAGTTTAAAGATGAACTATACAAAACTAACAATTAAGATAAACAGCACTGACAAACCACCATACTTTATGGGCTCTCAGCTTCGTGGAGCTTTTGGTTATGCTTTGAAAAATATAGAAAAAAATGTTGAAAACTCTTTGTACAGTAAATTTTTTGAAAAGAAAAATGAGATACATCAATATAGATTTGATATAAGATTGGGTTTACAATTTTATGAATTTTCATTCTATCTTTTTGATGACTCTTGTGATGAAATTTTTATAGTAATAAGTGCTTTTTATGAGATGCTTACAAATATTGGTTTGGGAAAAGAGAATAAAATCTATAAAGATTTTGAGATATATTTAAATGATAATATTATTTATCAAAATGGAAATTTAAAAGAGATTACAGACTATATAAAAACTTTTAATCAAGCTAAAAAGTATAAAGATGAGATAATTCTAACTTTAGTAACTCCACTTCGTATAAAAAAAGATGGAAAATTTGTAATAGATGATAATTTGGAGTTTGAGTCAATTTTAAAATCAATATATCGAAGAAGTTTAGCTATAAAAAATAGTGAATTTGAGAAAATACCATTTAAACCAAGATATAAAATTAAATCAAAGGATATATATTTTAATGATTTAAAAAGATTTAGTAATTTACAAAATAGTAGTATGAATTTAGGAGGTCTTATGGGAGAATTTTGGATAAGTAATTTAGATGAAAAAAGTTATCAACTTTTGAAGCTTGGAGAGCTAATTGGAGTTGGAAAACAGACAGTTTTTGGGCTTGGAAAAATAACTATAAAAGGAGTGAAATAGATGAGTGAATATTTGTATGGGGCAAGTTTACAAGGTCTTCAAGAGTTTATATTTAAAACAAATAAACTAAAAGAGATAATTGGTGCTAGTGAAATAATAAAAAATTTTGATAAATTAGAATTAAAAAAAGAGTTTGATTTAAAAGAGGATGCAACTATAATTCTTCAAGCAGCTGGAAATTTAAGAGTAATATTTAAAAATAAAGAAGATTTAGAAAAAGTTGTGCTAAAACTTCCACAATATATGATGCTAAAAGCTTATGGAGTTACAATTTCACAAGCTGTTGTAGAGTATAAAAACTATAAAGATTCTTCACAAGAACTAGAAAAGCTTTTAAAGATTCAAAGAAATAAAAGTAATATATCTTTAGATACTCACTTTAATATAATACAACAAAATCCACGAACAGCTCTACCTTTGATAGATAGTGAAAATGATAAAGCAACAGCTCAAAAAATAGTAGAGTTCAAAAAATTTGCAAAAGAGATAAAAAAAGATGACAAAGATAGTATTTTTGATATATCTTATTTATCAAATAAAAAAAATAAAATAGCAATTATTCATATAGATGGAAATGGTTTGGGAAATATTGTAAAAGATTTAACAGAAGCAGATATTAAAATGTTTTCAAAAAAACTTGATGATGCTACAAATGAAGCTTTTAAAGAGTGTGTAGAAAAAGTTTTTAAAAGTGAAGATAGTAAGCTTAAAAAAAGAGATGTAATTCTAGGTGGAGATGATGTAACTTTGATTTGTGATGCAAATCAAGCTTTGGATTTCACAAAATATTTTTTAGAGCTTTTTGAAGAGAAAACAAAAAATATATATACAAATAAAGAGAAAAATATAAGTTATGATTTAACAGCTTGTGCTGGAGTTGTATTTTGTAATGAAAAATATCCATTTCACTATGCGGTTAAACTAGCAGAAGATTTATGCTCTTTTACCAAAAAAGATTCTAAAAAATATGCGAAAGAAAAAAAATTAAATCTTGCACCATCTTCACTTATGTTTCACAATATTCAAAGTTCAAATGTAGAGAGTTTTTCAAAGTTTATAGAAGATGAACTTACAATAAACGGTATTAGATGTGATTTTGGACCATACTACTTAAAAGAGATAGAAAACAAAATCTCTATAAAAAAATTTCAAGCTTTAGTAGATGATTTCAAAAAAGAGAACTCACCAATAGCTAAGCTAAGAGATTGGCTTACAACACTAAGTCATGATAAAAATTTAGCAAAGCTTCAACTAGAAAGAATCAATCAAATAAGTAAAGATAAATGGGATAGTAAAAATTTATATGAAGGTACTTCACTAAAAAATCTAATAGTAAAAAAAGATGGTTTAGATAAAACTCCAGTTTATGATGTACTACAAATACTATCTGTAACAGATGAAAAAGAAGGAGATATAAAATGAGATATAAAATCACTTTTTTAGATTATTGGCACTTAAGTAGTGGGCTTAGTTCTGGTGCAAAAGCTGACTCAACAGTTTTAAAAGATAAAGATGGTTTACCATATTTTAGTGGTAAGACAATCAAAGGTTTAACAAGAGAGATGGCTGAATTAACTATGGACGAGAAGTTTATAAATATCTGTTTTGGAAATGAAGGAAATAGTGCTGGAGCTTGTTATTTTAGTGATGTAATTCTTGACGATAGCACAAGAAAGATTATTGTAGATAAATCTTTACAATCAAATTTATATACTGAACTTGCTTCTACAAAAATAGATGAAAATGGTATTGCAAAAACAGGAAGCTTAAGAGAGATAGAGGTTGTAATTCCTATTACACTTTATGGAACAATAGAGAATATCCCAAAAGAATATCAAACAAGTATGATTAATGCATTAAAAAGTATAAAAAGAGCTGGACTAAACAGAAACAGAGGTTTAGGAAGATGTAAAATAGAGATTGTAGGAGAATAAAAATGAAGAAAATATATTATAAATTAACATTTCTAAGTGATATTGTGCTTCAAGGTTCTTCAAATACTCTAGGCAAAGTTGAAACATTGGATTATATTACAGGAAGCTCAATTTTAGGAATTGTTGCCAAAAATTATGATAAATTTGAAAACCCAATAGATATTTTTCATAGCAAAAAAGTAAGATTTGGGGAAGCTACACTTTTGAGTGAAAATAAAGAGTGCTACAAAGCTCCACTTTGTTTTTTTGCTCCTAAAGAAGATTTTGATAAACAAGAGGTAAAAAACAATCACTTTATAGATTATAAAAATCAAGAAGAGTTAGATAAACAGTACAAACAGATAAGAACAGGTTATATAAACTCAAATTTAGATTATTTAAATCTGGATTTTACTTATACTCAAAAAGCAGCTTATGATAAAAAAAATAGAAAATCAGAAGATGGGAAAATGTATGGATACAACTCTATACAAAAAGGTACTTCTTGGATTTTTTCTTTAAAAATTGATGATACTATTAATCAAAATGATAAAAAACTCTTAGAAGACTCTTTAGTAGGAGTAAGATATTTGGGAAAATCAAAATCTTCATCTTATGGAAAAGTAAAAATAGAAGAGCTAAAAGATTACAAGCTAGAAAATATTGAAAATCCAATTACAACTGGTGTAAACTACATATATGTAAAATCTTCTTTGGCTCTATTTGATGAAAATGGTATGAGTACCTTTATTCCTACAAAAGAGAGTTTAGCTCTTGAAAATGCCAAAATAGTATGGGAAGAAACACAAATAAAAACAAAAACTTTTACTCCTTACAACTCAATAAGAGAGTGTTTTGATTTTTCAAGAAATATTATTCAAAGAGGAAGTGTAATTGCTCTTAAAAATATAAGTCCAAAAGATATAGAAACACTAAAAAAAGGCATAGGAGCATATTTAAATGAAGGATATGGAGAAGTTTTGATAAATCCTAGTTTCCTACTAAAAGAGGATAAGTTTTGTCTAAATAAAAAAGATATAGTTTATGAAAAAATCGAAAATGAAACTTCAAAAATAGATGATGACTTAGTGGCATTCTTGAATAATAAAAGTGAAATTTCAAAAAAGACTTTGACTTTAGTAGAAGAAGTAGAGAAATATATTGAAGAAAATAAAAATAGCTTCAAAGGTGTTTCAAAATCACAATGGGGACAAATAAGAGCATATACTCAGTTTCATAAAGAATCTTATAGAGAAAAAATAAAAGATTTTATCTCTCATGGTATTTCAGAAAAACAGTGGAAAGATGCAAAAGAAAAATTAGAAAAACTTTTAGATGAAAAGAGTTTAGAGTTTATCAAACTTTTTTCTATGACGATGCCAAAAAAAGATTTGGAGAAATAAAATGGAAAAATATAGACATATAGCACATATAATTATAGAAGCAAGAACAGCTTTAAAAATTGGTTCAAATAGTATTGATGCACTTCAAGATAGCCCAATTCAAAAAGATTGGAATGGATTACCTATGATTTTAGGTACCTCTTTGGCTGGAGTTTTACGAAAAGAGTTTGATAAAACAAAAGTAAATGATGTTTTTGGAGATGAAGATTCAAAGAAAAAAGAGTCAAAAGGTTCAAGAGTGATTTTTTCAAATGCACTACTATTAAATGAAGATAAAAAAGTGACAGAAACTCTACTTTTAGAAAAAAGTGATTTCCTTAAAAATTTTGAAATTCTACCAATAAGAGATCACAACTCTATGAATGATAAAGGTGTTACAAATAAACACGGAAAATTTGATGAAGAGATTATATACAAAGGAACAAGGTTTAAATTTAGTATAGAATTAATCTCAAATAAAGATGACAAAGAAGAGTTTAAATCTATTTTAGATGAATTATATAAAAATAGCTTTAGAGTTGGTGCAGGAAGTTCAAAAGGTTATGGACAAATAGAAGTTTTGGAAATAACTTACGATACTTTTGATATTACAAGTAAAGAGTATATTGAGTTTTCAAGCTCTTTAAATAAAACTCTAAAAGAAAAATATGAAAATAAATCTATCATAGATGATAAATATATAAAATATGAGTTAAAACTAACTCCAGATGACTTTTTTATGTTTGGAAGTGGATATGGAGATGAACAAGTAGATATGACTCCTGTTGTTGAAAAAGTTATTGATTATGAAAATAAAACTTTGAGTGAAGAAAAAATAGTTATTCCAGCTAGTAGTGTAAAAGGTGCAATATCACATAGAACTACTTATCACTACAATCTTAAGAAAGGAAACTTTATAGAAAATGGTGTGAAAGCTCAAATTGTTGAAGATATTTTTGGTGCAAAAAAAGATAAAAAAATAGATGGTTTTAAAGGAAATATCTTAATCTCTGATTTGTATTTAGAAAAAAATGATACAAAAATATTTGACCATGTAAGTATAGATAGATTTACAGGTGGAGCTATTGAGGGTGCTTTATTTCAAGAAAAAACAGTAGCTAGTTGTGAGAGCTTTATTTTAGAGATACTTTTAAATAAAGAAAAAATAAAAGATGAGGTAGCTATAGAAGCATTTGAAAATGCTCTAAAAGATATCACAACTGGAATGTTAAGCTTAGGTGGAGCCACTACAAAGGGGCATGGAGTTTTTGGTGGAATTGTTTTAAAGATGGAGAAAAATTATGAAAACTTATGAAGAGATAAAAAACTTCTATATAAATTTAGAAGGTAAATTTGAGGGATATTTTCAAATGTCAGATGAAAAACTAAACAAAGTTTATCAAGAAAAACAAACTTTACCATCTTGGGAAGATTTACACGAAGATAAAAATTTTATTCTTGAAGCTTGTTTATTTGATGGAAACAGAAGCATAACTATAAGAAATATTGGAAACTCTTTTGTTTTAATAGATAAAAATATAAGTGATTTTAAAGAAGAAAATATCACAAAACAAAGCTTTATCACAAATGGCTATAAAGAAGTAATTATAAGCCAAATTTGGGAAGAAAAAGAGGATGAAAATTGTCTAAACATAAAGGTTTTAAAACCAACTATTCAGCTTTTTTCAGGATTTAAAAAAGGAGAAACAAAATGATTACAGCACCATATAACTTTGTACCACTAAATAAAGAAATTTTTTATCCATCTTGGGCTGATGATGTAAGTCATGATGTGCCTTTTAAAGATGGTGAGAGTGGAGAGATAGATATAACTATCACAGCAAAAAGTCCTATATTTATACGAAATCATAGTAAAGATAAAGAAAAACCAACAGATGAATTTTGTCATCATATAAACCAAAATGGTGCAAAAGAGTTCTATATACCATCTTCAAGTATAAAAGGAATGGTAAGAAATGTTTTGGAGATATTAAGTTTTTCAAAAATTACAATAAATGAAAACTATAAAGATATTTTTGGTGTAAGAGATATGTCAAATCAAAAAGAGTTAGTTGGTGGTGCAAATGGTTGTGGTTTTTTAATAAAAAAAGATGATGAATTTTATATTGAAGACTGTGGACAAATTTTAACTATTTCTCATACAAATCTAGAAGAAAAATTTAAAAATTTAAAAAAACTAGAGAGTGCAAAAGAGAAATACAATAAATTTGGACTTTTAAAAGAGTTGAAGTTTAGCACATATAAAAAAATTATGGATATAAGAGGAAGAAAAATTCCAAAAAATATGGCTAAATTTGATAATAATTCTTCATTATTTGGTAAATTAGTTTTTACTGGAAATATAGGAAATAAAAAGCATGAATTTATCTTTAAAACAAATGGTAAGATTTTAGAATTAGATAAAAAAGTATTTAACAACTTTTCAAATGTATATTTCAAAGATGAAAATTCAGTAGATGGACAGTTTTGGAAACAAAATTTTCCTAAAACCTTAAAAATACCAGTATTTTATATCAAAGATAAAGATAGCAATAAGATAAAACATATAGGACTTACTCAATTATTCAAAATAGCTTATAACAAATCTATTTTTGAAGCTTCAAAACAAAATATAAAAGAAAATAAACTAGATTTAGCTCAAACTATTTTTGGATATGTATCTAAAGAAAAAGCCTTAAAAGGAAGAGTTCAATTTAGTCATTTTAAAAGTACAATACAAAGATATGAAAAAGAAGTTGAACAAGTTTTAGGAACCCCAAATCCTACTTACTATCCAAACTATATTAGACAAACAAATACAAATAGAGATAAAGTAAATAAATATATTACTCTTATGGATAGTAATGCACAAATTTCAGGTTGGAAAAGATACCCACTACATAGTAGTATTAAAAATCCACCGTTAATAAAAAAGAAAGATGGTAGTATAAATCATGATATTACAACACATTTTAAACCACTAAGTAAAGATACTGTATTTAAAGGTAAGCTTAGATTTCATAATCTAAAAAAAATAGAGATAGGAGCACTACTGAGTGCTATTACATTTCATGGACAAAGTGATAAATATATGCACAATATTGGGATGGCAAAATCTTTAGGATATGGGAAAATAGATATAAAATTAGAGCCAAGAAATCTAAAATATACACAAAATGAGTATTTAAAAGAGTTTGAAAATGAAATATCAAAACATATACCAAATTGGAGAAATTCTGAACAACTAAAAGAGCTTTTTGCTATGGCAAACAGAGATATAAATATAGATAAGAATAAAAACTTAGTTTATCAGTTACTTGAAAATCCAAAACCAAAATATAAAGATAAAAATGATTTTACAGGTGCAAAAAAAGATAAAGATTATTTGCTTCCATATTCAGGAATAATACCAAATAATGCTAATAAAGCAAAACAAGAACCAAATAGAGGTGATAACAAAATGAACGGTATAAGAATTGTTAGCAAAGTAAATAAAAAATAAAAGGTTAAAAATGGCAAAAATTTTAATAACTCTTCTTGGAACTGGGAGTAAAGCAAAAGGCGATAACACAAATAACAATTATGAATTAGCAGATTATATAATTGATGATAAAATTTACGAAAAAAGAGCATTTATATCTAGTGCAATAGCAGAGCATTATGAGGTTGATAAAATATTTACAATAGGTACAAAACAATCTATGTGGGATAATTTGTGCGAATTTTATAATACAAATGAAGAATATCATTTTGAAGTATTGAATTTAAAAGAAAAAGAACTTTTAGATGAAGATAAATTAGAAGGCTTATCAAGTGCAATTGATAAGAAACTACAAAACAGTGGCTCAAAATGTTTTATTATAGAAAATAGTGAAAGTAGTGAAGAAATTTGGCAAATGTTTGAAAAAATGTTACATATTTTAGATGATGTAGATGATAAAGATGAGTTATATTTTGATATTACACATCTTTTTAGGTCAGTTTCAGTTTTTTCGATGATAATTGCAGAATTTGCACAAATTACAAGAGATATAAAAATATCAGGTATGTTTTATGGTTTATTAAAAAAAGGCAAACCTTCAGTTGTAGTTGATTTATCTTTATATTTTGAATTTTTAGCTTGGACTAGAGCTATAAAATCTTTAAAAGATTACGGAAATGCAAGTGAGCTATTAAAACTTTTAGAATCTAGTAATCAAAGCAAGGAGATAGTAAATAGCTTTAAAAGTTTTGCATACTCTTTAAGTATATCAGATATGGGAGAGCTACAAAATAGTATTGAAATTTTAAAAGGAAAAATAGATAAATTTGTATTAAGCAATAATCCTATTGTAAGATTAATATCAAAAGATCTTTTAGAATTTATAAATAGATTTGGAAAAATCAAAAAAGATGAGCTAGCCAAATTTCAGTTTGAATTAACAAAATGGTATAGCCAAAACAACAATCATGCTATGGCATATATTACACTTGCAGAAGCTTCTGTTACTGCTGTTTGTGAAGCAAATAATTTGGATGTAGCATCTATGGAAGATAGAAAAAAAGCACAAAATATATTATTTGAATATAGTAAATGGAGTAATGACTACCCAAAGGAACTCCAAAAAATAGGAGAAACATATTCAAAAATAAATAATATTAGAAATAATATTGCCCATAAACTTTCAGGAAATTCAAAAAGATCAAAATCTACCCCTACAAATAGTGTTGAAAATTTATCAAACTATATAAATATTTTGGAAAGTTTATTAAAAACAAAATAAATATTTTTTTAAATCAAAAACGACAATATCTGTCAAAGTTTTCATATATAATTTCACAAAATCAAACAAGGAAATATATATGAAAACAAAAATAACAATAAAAACAGACAAGATAAAACAAAGAGTAGTTTGGAACTTCAAACCCACAACAAGAGTAAAACCTAGCAAAAAAATTTATAGTAGAAAAAAAGATATTATTTACTAAACATAGCAAGTTTTAAACAATAAAGGGGAAAATATGAAAAATTATCTAGTTCTTTATGACATTTTTAATACAAAAAGAGCATATAAAATAAGAAAATATCTTTACAAACACACAACAGGTGGGCAAAAATCAGCCCTAGAAATTCCACTAGATGAAAAACTATCAGATAAGCTAATATTTAAATTAAATAGCTACACAAAAGATATAGACAAAATAAATATTGTAAAGATTTACAAAAACCCAATTCTACTTGGAAAAGCTTCACAACTAAACATAATTTCAAATGGAGTAATAGTATGAAAATAGCAATACCTTGATAGCAAAAGATATTTTACTTGACAAAGTAAAACTACACAAATTGCATTTAGAAAAGTATGAAATAGATTTAAATATAAAATTAATTCTAAAAAAAATAGAAAAAGCACAAAATATAGATGAACTCATGGGAATAGAAGGCTCATTTGCTAAAACATATTTCAAAGAGTTTTTCTCACTTTTGCCAAAAAATATGCACAAAAACAAAAGAAGTAAAAATCCACCACAAGACCCAGCAAATGCAGTTTTGTCACTATTTTATACACTCTACTACAATATAATTTCAATAAAACTTTTAACTCATGGTTTTGAACCATCTATTGGATACTTGCATACGCCATTTCGTGAACACAATGCTTTGGCATCTGATTTAATGGAGCTTTTTAGAGCAGATATAAATGAAGAAGTTATACAAATATTTAAAGAAAATCTTCTAAGCTTAGATGATTTTACAAAAAAAGGTGGAGTCTATTTAAAATATGAAGCTAGAAGTAAGATTTGGAAAAGATTTTTAGAGCTAGAAGCAAGATTAAAATCAAAGCTAGATAAAGAAGTAGCAAACATAAGAGCAAAAATCTCAAAGGATATTTTAGATGAAGTTGCATGATTATATTATTTGTTATGATATTTCAGATAAAAAAAGATTGGTAAAAATATCAAAACTACTTGAAAAAACAGCAGCTAGAATACAATACTCTATATACTTTTATCCAAAAGTAGCAAAAGAGTGTATAGATGATTTAGTAGAAAAATTGAATAAACTAATAAATCAAGAAGAGGATGATATAAGAATTTATAAAATTGATATTAAAAATAGTATCCATCTAAAAAGTGGAATAGATTTGCAAAATCCATTTGTGATTTGATAAGAATTTAAAGGGATTTTAAATGCTTTTAAGCTACTGTTTTGTTTTGTTATTTAAAAATCTATTGTTAACTTTATATAAGATTTTTTTAAGAGTAACAAAAAACTTCTATCTAGCTATTTTTGGGCTAGAGTTTTTTAAAACTACTATCTTTTTTATATTTAAGCAAAATATAAGATATAGAAGTAGTGATTTTATGGTATGTAGAAGATTACAACATTGACCCGATTTATAGGGGATTGAAACATAGCTTTTTCGTTATTTATTACTATCATTTAAATTACAACATTGACCCGATTTATAGGGGATTGAAACGTATTCTCGACATTGGAATCCTCCTTGATTATAATTACAACATTGACCCGATTTATAGGGGATTGAAACTTTCCTCCCTTTTTGAATAGGGCACATTTTTAAATTACAACATTGACCCGATTTATAGGGGATTGAAACTTCACAACTTGACCACTTCTTCTAGCTAAATCAATTACAACATTGACCCGATTATTAGGGGATTGAAACAACTTGTCCTAAACCCCTTTTGGGTATGGTTAGCCTATTACAACATTGACCCGATTATTAGGGGATTGAAACTAGTATCTGCTACTCCACCTACAGGGCTTTCACATTACAACATTGACCCGATTATTAGGGGATTGAAACAATATTCTTTAAAGGCTCTACTGATAAGAACTTTATTACAACATTGACCCGATTATTTTTGCCTTTGGCAAATTCAGTCATCACTAAAAATTACGAAATCGCCAAGGCTCATTTCTATTTTTAGGATTCAGAAGAGGGGATTGAAACTAAAGTTGCGTATCCATATTTTGTTTTTCTAAATTACAACATTGACCCGATTATTTTTGCCTTTGGCAAATTCAGTCATCACTAAAAATCACGAAATCGCCAAGGCTCATTTCTATTTTTAGGATTCAGAAGAGGGGATTGAAACCAAATTGTGCTAAAGCATTTCCTTGCCCAGTATATTACAACATTGACCCGATTATTTTTGCCTTTGGCAAATTCAGTCATCACTAAAAATTACGAAAAGCTAAAGCTTATTCTATTTTTAGGACTCAGAAGAGGGGATTGAAACTACAACCCAAGCTCTAGGAACTGTCATATCTAAATTACAACATTGACCCGATTATTAGGGGATTGAAACGTAAAAGAAGTATCAGAATGAAATAATTTTTCATTTATTACAACATTGACCCGATTATTAGGGGATTGAAACAATAACTCTTCTTCATCACAATCATCTTTATCATAGATTACAACATTGACCCGATTATTAGGGGATTGAAACAAGATGGAAAAATTCTATCGTGTTGATTTCCTTAAATTACAACATTGACCCGATTATAAGGGGATTGAAACTGAACATCGGCAAATATAGTGATATTAAAAGTGTTATTACAACATTGACCCGATTATAAGGGGATTGAAACCATCTTTTCAAAGATGTCTTTGTTTGTTATTATAAGATTACAACATTGACCCGATTATAAGGGGATTGAAACATCTGAACCAGTCTCTAAAGCTCTTTGAAAGTCTAGGATTACAACATTGACCCGATTATAAGGGGATTGAAACTCTTGTATCCTTTTTTTTGGTTTTTTCTATTCTATATTACAACATTGACCCGATTATTTTTGCCTTTGGCAAATTCAGTCATCACTAAAAATTACGAAATCGTCAAGGCTCATTTCTATTTTTAGGATTCAGAAGAGGGGATTGAAACAAAAAGTCGTATAATTTCCACCATGCGTAAGAGTAATTACAACATTGACCCGATTATTTTTGCCTTTGGCAAATTCAGTCATCACTAAAAATCACGAAATCGCCAAGGCTCATTTCTATTTTTAGGATTCAGAAGAGGGGATTGAAACATAGTGTTGCATAACTTTAATCATTTCTTTTAATTACAACATTGACCCGATTATTTTTGCCTTTGGCAAATTCAGTCATCACTAAAAATTACGAAATCGCCAAGGCTCATTTCTATTTTTAGGACTCAGAAAAAGGGGATTTTGATTTACAATTTTAAAAAGTATAAAGTATTAATAATCTAAAACGACAAATTGTGTCAAAAAAAGATACTAAAATATTATAATAAACTATAAAGGAGTATATATGGGAATGCTATTTATTCTTGGAGTAGGTTTTGTGATTTTCGCTTTATTTAAAGTCTATACAAGAAATGATGAGCCAATAGATGTTGGTAGTCAAGAAAACGACTATGAAAGAGTTTTATTTTATGATGCTCTTGATAGAGAAGAAGAGAAAAACAAAGATACATCTTCGTTTTTTGATTATTTAGATAATGATAATAGTTTTTTTAGTAGTGATGATGATTAAAATATTCAAGAGCTTGTATTCGAGTTTAAATATAAAAAATAAAAAACGACAATCTTTGTCAAAACAATAAAATATAATTCCTTTCTAAATTAAACAAAAAGGAAAAAATATGAAAAAAATCACAAAAATTGCTTTAGCAGCAACAATTCTAACGAGTGCATTAAATGCAGATGTAGTAAAACATTTTGGAGTTACAGCAATAAACTCAGATGTAAAGCTTGAAAATGCAGATAAATTTACAGAGTATGGGGTAAATTTTGGTCTTACAAAATATTTTGATTCAAATATTTTACTTGGAGTTGATGCTTCAATTACTTTTGGTAATATGGATTTCTCTTCAAACGGTCAAACAGAATCTATTTTGATGACAGGTGTAGCAGGTGATGTAAAAGCTGGTTACTCATTTTTTGATAGAAAAGTTGATTTGTATGCAACTATAGGTTTTGCTGGACAAGGATTTGACAATGGTGAGTCAGATTCAATAGGTTTTGGATATGGTGCTGGAGTTCAATACAACTTTGCACAACACTGGGCAGTAGCAGCTGATTACAAAAAATATGATATGGATTTTGAGGGTTTAGTTGATTATGATTTAAACAGAGTTGGGGTTACAGTTAAGTATCTATTTTAAAACTATTTAAACAAGGAAAAAATATGAAAAAAAAATTATTTCTAAGCTTAGGTTTATTGTTTACTATTTTGGCTTTTACAGGATGCAATGAAGATACAAATCAATCAAAAATTTGTATCTATGCAAATGAAGAGGAAGCAAGTAAGTGCAAAGCTGGAGAGCTTTCATTTTTTGCACCAAACTCTTGGGGAAGTGAAAGATTGCCATTAATCGCAATAGCTACATATTGTGACACGAATCATCAAATTATAATGAACAATTCAGGTGTAATTTGTAGATTTATAAATAAAAGAGAAGGTATTGATAAATAATCAAATCTCTCATTGGCAACTAACTATCTATTTCATATCTAGTTAGTTGCTAAAATAAAAATAAAAAACGACAATTTCTGTCAAACTTTTTGTATAAAATAATAAAAACAAAAAGGAGACAAAATGAATAGAAACTTCGAACCAGTTTGGGCAGTAAATAGCAGTGAAGTGGGACTTATATTTTTAGGAACACTACTAATTATGGCATTCCCAATCTTACCTATTTTGGATATACCTACTTTTTTTGTAAAAACAGAGCTAAAAGATTTTCCTTTGATAGTTAAAATTGCAGCTTATGCTTTTTTTATTTGGTTTTATATTTATGTAGTAATTCGTTTAGAGATGAAGCTTTTATCTATCTTTTTTAACAATTTTGTAAGAAAACACTATGTAAAAATTGTCTATATTCAGACAATTCCTCTTGCATTTCTTATCTCTTCATTTAGATCAGAGAGTTTTGAAGCTCATTTCTCTTTTGTGATTACACTACTTCTTGAACTACTTTTTAAATGGTTATTTACATAATTTAGCCTCAAATAGGTATAATAAAAACTTTTAAAAAAGAGGTAAAAACTTGCAAACAAAAAAATCAATACTCCAACTACAACTACTAAAAGAGCTATTAGAAGGAAAAAAAGTTTGTTTAAAAACTTTCTCATCAAAATTTGATATAAGTCTTAGAAGTGCTCAAAGATATATGCAAGATTTAATAGAAGTTTTTGGTGATAATATACTAAAAGATAGTGAGCTTTATAGTTTTGTTTCACACTCTATTTTGGATAAAAATATTTTGAATTTCAATAAAAAAGAGCTAGAAAACTTTGTAGATTTGTACTCTTTGCTCGATTTTGATTTTTCAACAAAACTAGATGATAAAAACAGAACAATACTTCAAAAAATGGAAAAAAAGTACTCTTCTACATATTTAATAAAACAAAACCCATTTGAAAATTTTTTACAAAAAAAAGAGTTATTGTTTCAAATAAAAGATGCAATCAAAAATAGAAGATATGCAAAAATAGAGTATACAAGTGACAAAAAATATATTTTTGATCAAGCAAAGATTTTAAAAATAGTATTTGCTGAAGGAAATTTTTATATCGCAGCTTTAACACCTGATGAGATAAATAGTGGTTTCAAGTTTTTAAGATTGAGTTTTGTAGATAAGATAGATTTGTATGCAACTACTTTTAAAAAAGAGTATGAAGCAGAGGATTTTTTAAAAAAATTTCAAACTCTTTTTTCAAACTACAAAAAAGAGCCATTTGAAGTAGTTTTAAAAATAGATGAGAGTGTAAAAAGATTTTTTATAAATAAGAAGTTTCTATCTTCACAAACAATTTTAGAAAACAAAGATGATTTAATAGTAAGTTTCAAAGTTACAAATAGTATGGAGATTTTACCTTTGGTTAAAAAGTGGTTACCAAATATAAAAATAGTCTCTCCAAAAGAGATAAAAGAGCAGTTTGAAGAAGAGTTAAGAGAGTATTTGAAATAATATTTTGTTATAAGAAGATACAATATTAAACTAAAAAAATAGGAGACAAAATGGAAGCAACAATAACATTTGCAATTGCAATAATATTTTTTGCAATCGTAATAATAACAAGAGGTGTAAAAATAGTATCTCAATCAGATTTATATGTGGTTGAAAGATTAGGTAAATTTCACAAAGTTTTACATGGTGGATTTCATATAATTATTCCAATTATAGACAATGTAAGATCAATTTTAACATCAAGAGAGCAGTTGGTTGATATAAATAGACAAGCTGTTATTACAAAAGATAATGTAAATATCTCAATAGATGGTATTGTTTTTTGTAAAGTCGATGATGCTACTATGGCAACATACAATGTTATGAATTTCAAAGATGCAATTGCAAACTTAGCAATGACAACTTTAAGAGCTGAAATTGGAGCTATGGTTTTAGATGATACTTTATCAAATAGAGAGACTTTGAATGCAAAACTTCAAACAGAGCTAGGAAGTGCCGCTGCAAACTGGGGAATTAAAGTAACAAGAGTTGAAATAGCAGATATCTCTGTTCCTGCATCAATAGAAAAAGCTATGAATATGCAAATGGAAGCTGAGAGAGAAAAAAGAGCTATTCAAACAAGAGCAGAGGCTCAAAAAGAGGCACAAATTAGAGAAGCAGAAGCTTTTAAACAAAGTGAAATTTTAAAAGCTGAAGCAATAGAGAGAATGGCAGATGCAAAAAAATATGAGCAAGAAAAAGTTGCAGCTGGTCAAAAAGAGGCTATGAATTTAATAAACGAAGCAATGAATCAAAATGAAAAAGCAGCTGAGTTTTTACTTGCAAAAGATAGAGTTGCTGCTTTTAAAGCCTTAGCAGAAAGCTCTAGTACTGATAAAATGATACTTCCTTATGAAGTAACACAGATGATTGGAAGTACATCAGTTTTAGGAGATGCTTTTTTCAAAGGTGCATCAAACACAAAGGCAAACAATGCCTAGTGCAATGGAATTTTATACTCTAATAGCTTTAGGAATTTTACTTTTGGCTTTTGAAGTATTTGTAACATCTTTTGTGATTGTTTGGTTTGCTTTAGGATTTATTTTAGTTGGTTTTATATCACTTTTTTATGGTTTTGAAAATATCCTTTGGCAACTTATTTTAATATCTGTTTTATCAATGTTTTTATTAATTCTTTTTAGAAAAAAAGCATTAAAAAGATTTTCAAAAAGTGAAAAAGATATAAGTGATAACTTTTTCAATGAGAAAGGTATTGGAGAGTTTAAGCTAGGGCAAATATTTTATAAAGGAACTTTTTGGCAAATTGAACCAAGTTTTGATATAAAAAATTTAAGTGAAAATGAAAAAGTAAAAGTTTTAAAAATTGAGAACAATTTAATATATATTGAAAAACTAGATAAGAGATAAAATAAGAAAAAGAATAGAAATTGAATAGACAAAAAGAGATAATATTAACAACACTAAACTCAAGATTTTCGCACTCAAGTCTATCTTTAAGATACTTGTTTGCAAATCTAAAAGAGTTAAAAGATGAAGCAAAGATTTTAGAGTTTGTGATAAATAGCCAAACTCAAACAATAGTTGAAGAGATTTTAGAGTACAAACCAAAAATTGTATTAATCTCAACATATATTTGGAATGCTCAAGATGTAGCCGAAATTGTAAAATATATAAAACTAATAAGCCCAAATACAATAGTAGCTCTTGGAGGTCCTGAGATTAGTCATCTTCCTCATAGAGTAGATTTTGAAATGGCAGATTATTTTATGTTTGGAGAGGGTGAGATAAGTGTTTATAACTTATGTAAAAATATCTTAGGTGGAATTAGACCAAAAGATAAGATAATTCATGCAAAGCCAGTTGAGTTTGATAAAATCGCTCTACCATATGATTATTACACAGATTTTGATATAAAAAATAGACATATTTATATAGAAAGCAGTCGTGGTTGCCCTTTTACTTGTGAATTTTGTCTATCTAGTATTGATAGTAGTATGAGATATTTGCCTATTGATGTTTTTTTAAATGAGATTGATAAACTTTGGAATAGGGGGGCACGAAACTACAAGTTTATAGATAGAACTTTTAATCTAAAAATATCTTATGCAAAAGCTATTTTGGACTATTTTTTAGAAAAAGATGAGGACTATTTTTTACACTTTGAGGTAATTCCTGATAATTTTCCACTTGAGTTAAGGCAGAGATTAAAAAAGTTCAAAGCAGGAAGTTTACAACTTGAAGTTGGTATTCAAACTCTAAATTTAGATGTTGCAAAAAATATAAATAGAAACCTAAAAATTGATAAAATCAAAGAGAATCTAGCATTTTTGAGTTCTGAGACAAAAGCTCATATGCATATAGATTTAATTGTAGGTTTACCAACAGAGACTATAGAGAGTTTTGAGGCAAATCTTGATTTACTATATACTTTAAGTAGTGGTGAAATTCAAATTGGAATTTTAAAAAAACTATCTGGGACTACCTTAAATAGGCACGATGAACTACATGGTATGGTATATAATCCAAACCCACCTTATGATATTTTAAAAAACAATTTGGTAAGTTTTACTCTCATGCAGGACATGAAAAGATTTGCTAGGTTTTGGGATATTGTTTACAATAGTGGAAATTTTGTAAAGACTTCAAAACTACTTTTCAAAGATGGTAAAGTGTTTAAAAACTTTTTTGATTTTAGTAAATGGTTGTATAAAAGAAGTGAAAGTACTTTTAAAATCTCTCTTGATAGGGTTGCTGAGTATTTGTTTGAGTATTTAAGCCGTGATTGGGAAGAGGAGATTTTGGTAAAAACAATTTTGGATGATGTGATGATGATAGAGGGTAGAAAAATACCACCATTTTTGAAAAAGTATAAAAAATATGAGAAGGATTTTATTCAAATTGAACAAAGCAGGGCAAATAAGAGACAGATTTTAAGGATAGAAAACAATGATTAAAAACCATAAAAAACTACTAATTTTACCAATTTTATTAAACTTTGCAACTGCTGTAGAAAATGAAGGAAAAGTTGAGTTGTCTTATGTAAATACAAGTGGAAATACACAAACAACTACACTAGCAGCTGATGCTGAAGTAAAATCAAAGATTGATGATATAGAGCTTAAATTCAAAGGTTCAATAATAAAAAGTAAAGACAACAATGAAGAGTCGGCAAATAAGTATGAGTTAGAGCTACAATCTAGTTATATGTTTACAGATAATTTTTATACATATTTGGGTGTAAATTATGTAAAAGATGAGTTTTCTGATTATGATTCAAGATTAAATATTGGACCTGGACTTGGTTATAAGTTTATAAATACAGATGACCATCTTTTGGATATAAAATCTGGAGTTGATTACTCTTTGGATAAGTATGAAAATGGCAAAAAAAATGAGTATGCTGCTTCAAAATCTGAGTTAAATTATAAATATAAAATAAAAGAGGATATTGAATTTAAACAGATGGTAAACTATCTTGTATCTATGGAGGATAGTGAAAAATACTTTGTGACAAGTGAGAGTAGTGTAAATGTAAAGATGGTTGGAAACTTATCTTTAGGAGTTAGTTATAAAGTTGATTATATAAATCAAACACAAAAAGAGAAAACTGATAAAAAGTTTTTAACATCTTTGATATATGATTTTTAAGAGTTTAAATGAACTATAGAGTTATTATTCTTTCACTTTTAGTGTTATATATCTTAGCAGATATTTTTCATACATATTTTATAAAATAATTTCAATAGTTTGTTTCCAAATTATAAAATGATAAAATGGGAAAAAAAAGGTTTACAAATGAGTGAAATATTAATCTACCAAAATGAAAATGGAAACATCAAAGTAGATGTGATGTTTGAAGATGGCTCAATATGGCTATCTCAAGCTCAAATTTGTGAACTCTTTGGTAAAGCAAAATCAACAATAAGTGAACATATAAAAGCTATTTTTGAAGAAGAGGAATTAAATCCAATTTCAACTGTTCGGAATTACCGAACAGTTCAAAAAGAGGGAAATAGAGAAGTAGAAAGAGATATAGAATATTATAATCTTGATATGATAATTGCCATTGGTTTTAGAGTTCGTTCAAGTACAGGTACCAAATTTAGAATTTGGGCAAATGATAAACTAAAAGAGTACATCACAAAAGGTTTTGTACTAAATGATGAGCGATTTAAAAATGGCAACTCTATGGGCTATTTTGATGAACTTCAAAAAAGACTTAGAGATATTAGAATATCTGAAAAGTTTTTTTATCAAAAAATCAAAGACATCTATATGACAAGTATTGATTATGACCCAAAAGATGAAAAAACAATTTTGGGATTACTTGTTGAGCAATATTTAGCATTTGCAGAGACTATGGCAATCCAAAGAACACCTATGTATATGAAAGATTGGATTGCAAGATTAGATGCTGTTATATCTTTAAATGGTAGAGAGTTACTAACTCATGCAGGAAAAATAAGCCATGAAATGGCAATTGCAAAAAGTGGATTAGAGTATAAAAAGTTTAAAGATGAACAAAAGAAAATAGAAAAAATCCAAAGTTTAAAAGAGCTTGAAGAGGATATAAAGAGATTAAAATGATATACGATTTAATAGTTTTAGGAGCAGGTCCAGCTGGAATATTTGCAACTATTAGTGCAGCAAAAGAGGGCAAAAAAGTGTTGTTGCTAGAAAAGATGCCACAAATTGCACTAAAACTAAAAGCAACAGGTGGTGGCAAATGTAATCTTACAAATACTTTATCACCTTTGGAGTTTATTGAAAAATTTGGAAAAAATGGCAGATTTATAAAAGATGCTCTTGATGAGTTTTCAAGAGATGATTTGCTCTCTTTTTTTGCTTCAATTGGAGTAGAAACAATTGCTAAAGATGGATTTAGAATTTTTCCTATAAATCACAGCTCAACACTTATTTTAGAAGCTTTACAAAAAGAGCTTCAAAGATTAAGTGTAGAGTTTAAAACATCAATAAATATTGAAAAAATAGAAAAATTAGATGATATTTTTGAACTAAAAAGCAAAGATAGTATCTACAAAGCTAGAAATTTAGTTTTAGCAACTGGAGGTTTAGGTTATCCAACTTTAGGAGCAACTGGAGATGGATATAGCTTTGCTTCATCTTTTGGACACAAAATTACACAAACCTCTCCAGCTATGATGCCACTATTTACAAAAGAGAAAAACTTTGGCTCTTGCAAGGCTGATACAATCGCAAAAGCTATTTTAAAAGTAGATATAAAAAAGTATAAAAACCTAAAAATAAGTGGAGATTTAATTTTTACAAAAGAGGGGCTTAGAGGTCCAGTTATTTTAGATTTTGCAAGAGAGATAACACCTATTTTAGCCACTTACAATGAAGTTCCTTTGCTTATAAATTTTCTAAAAGGAAAAAATGAAGAGGAGATTTATAAACATCTAAAAGATGAGATATCAAAAAATCCTCAAGATAATATTTTACAAAACTTAGAGACTTTAGTTGCCAAAAGTGTTGCAAATGAGATTTTAAATATTTGCGATATAAAAAGAGATTTAAGATTTAAACAAATAGAAGGGTTTAAAAGAGAAAAACTAATAAAAACTCTAGCTTGGACACCTTTTACAGTTATTGGTCACGATGGATTTAGACAAGCCATGATTACAAGAGGTGGAGTTAGCATAAAAGAGATTGATTCAAAAACTTTAGAGAGTAAAATTATACAAGGTCTATATTTTTGTGGAGAGCTTGTAGATATTGATGGACCTTGTGGTGGATACAATCTTCAATGGGCTTTTTCAAGTGGTTATTTGGCTGGAAAATTAAAAAGCTTTTTTAATAAAATATAAAAAACAAATAGATAAAAAAGAGGCAAAAGTATAGTTTGAAATATAAATACAATAATCAAATCAACTATATTATCGCTTGAACTATCAACAGCATCTTTATACTCATCTACCTTTTTTTCATAAAAAGTCATATCAAATTTTTGTCTAAACTTTTCAAAAAAACCACTCTCTTTCTCTTCTACTGATTCAAGATTTATTTTACTTATCTCATCTTTTGTATTTAAAATGGTCTCATTTAGCTGTTCAATATTGTATTGAGGTTTTATAAAGTAGTCATAACTATACTCATTTAAGTATGCAACAAATGGAATTGAAAATCTTAAAAATAGTAAAATAAGTGTTAATTTAAGAGCCATATTTTTAATACTTTCTATGTTTTTAAATTTTAAAAATAGAAATATATTAAAAACTAAAATGGATATTATAAAAGTAAGATTGAAAAAATCATTTGATACAAAATTTAATAATATTTTTTGAATTCCAAGAGATACTAAACTAGCTAACATTATAAGTGAAAATTGCTCTACTAAATCATTTATAGGATCAAGTACCTCTCCAACAGCAACAACTACAAATGGAAGATTAATCTCTGTTCCTTGAGCCAAAGATATAACTGCATTTAGTGCTTTTGCACTTCCAAATACAATTAAAGCTTGATTAAAAGATTTGTCTATAACATCTTTTGCACTCTCATTTACAACAACACTACTTGAAGCAAAAATAATAAAAATAGATAAGATCAAAATAGATATTTTGCCAAAATTATTAAATATAAAAGTTTTCATAAAGCGGATTATACAAAATAAAAATCAATATTCAAAATATTTTTAATTAAGCTTGATAGCAAATTAATAGTTTACTAGAAATTAAAAAAAATATACTATAATATATACTTTAATATATAAAAACTTAGGATAAAAAATGCTATTGATGAAACTTCAATCAAGAGAGAAATTTGCTTTTTTACAACTTGCTCACTATTTAGCAAGAGTTGATAATAATTTTGGAAAAGAGGAAGAGGATATAATTTTAGATTATTGCGATGAGATGGGGATTGATAATATTGATTCATTCGATAATTCAAAATTTGATTTAGAAGAGATTCTAAGAAACTTTAAGAGTCAAAGAAGTAGAAAAATTGTATTAATGGAGCTTATGATTTTAGTTCATATTGATACAGTATTTAATATAAATGAACAGATTGTAATAGAGAAAATATCAAAATATTTTGATATTTCACAAAAAGATATAGAGAATTTTTCTGCATGGGGAAAAAGTGTAGCAAAGTTATATGAAGTTGCAAAAGTTTATATGGATGATAGCTACGATGAAGCGATGATTTCTTAATGGATAGATTAAATGCAAGAGATTGAGATTTTAAATAAAAGAGTTGATAATTTAATTCAAAAATATACTCAAGTTTTGTTGGAGAAAAAAGCCTTAGAGGCTAAAATCTCTGAACTTACAAATGAGAATGATAAATTAGAAAGATACAATCAAGATATGATTTTAAAAATTGACACCCTTTTAAAAAAGGCTAAATTAGATGGAAAATAAGAAAATAACTCTTCATATAAATAATATGGCATATGAATTAGTTTTAGATGATGATATGCAAAAAGAGATTACAAGACATTTTGATTTAAATAAAAATAATGAAACATTTACCCTTTTAAAAGCATATTTAACAACTTTAAAAGAGAAAAGAGAGCTTAAATCAAAGTTTGAAAAAGAGATTACAAATATCTCAAATAAGCTTGTAGGATTTTAAAATCAAAGCCTTTTCTCTTCTTGAAACAATTTTAGTTGTTTTAATATTATCAATTATATTTGCAATTTTTACTCCAAAAGTATCAACTTTTTTTGATTTTGGAGTAAAAAATCAACTAAAAGTAGAGTATGCTCTTATAAACTCTGCAATTAAGAATCAAGAGTTTCAAGCTAACTTGCTACAAAATAGTTTTCATTTAACAAAATTAGATAGTGCAAAAATAGATACAAAAGATGAAGAGCTTTTTAAATATATTTTAGAAAATCCTTTTAAATCAACTACAACAAAAGATAAAGAAGTTGGAAAATGGGCAAAAATGGCAAGTAGTGATTATATCTTTTTTACAAAAAATTCAATTGTTAAATTCTCTTTAAAAAATAGTAGTTTTGAATGTATAAGCCCTGAAGAGATCTGCAAAGAGCTAGAATGAACTATTATGAAGTAGCAATTTTAAAATCACCTTTACAAAATCTTACATATCAAAGTGAAGAGTCAATAGAAATTGGCTTTGTAGTTGAAGTAATTTTAGCAAATAGAAAAAAACCATATTTAGCAGTTATTATAAAAAAAGTTGAAAAACCAGAGTTTAAATGTAGCAATATTTTAAAAGTTACAGAGTTTTTTTATAGTAAATTTATGCTTGAAATTGCTGATTTTATTAGTAAATATTATGTATGTTCACTAGGACATAGTTTATCTATTTTTCAATTATTTAACAAAAATATAGAAGAAAAAGAGATAAAAATAGAGTTTAAAAAAGATATACACCTTTCATCTTTTCAAAAAGAGGCAAAAGAGTTTTTAGATATTAAAAAACAAGCTTTGCTCTTTGCATCTACAGGTGCTGGAAAAACTGAAATATATATAAAAACAATAAAAGAGGTTTTACAAAGTGGAAAACAAGCTGTTTTATTGATGCCTGAAATCTCTTTAACACCTCAAATGCAAAAGAGACTTGAAGAGGTTTTTGGAGATAGTGTAGCAATTTGGCACTCAAAAGTTAGCTCTAAAAAAAGAGCAGAGATTTTAGAGAAACTTCAAACTTCTGAAATAAAACTAATAGCGGGTGCAAGATCAGCACTATTTTTGCCTTTTAGAGATTTGGGTTTAATTGTTGTGGATGAAGAGCATGATGACTCATATAAAAGCGATCAAACACCAAGATACAATGCAAAAGATTTAGCAATATATATATCTAAAAAGTTTGATCTAAGACTTATTTTAGGAAGTGCAACACCATCAATAAACAGTTTTTACAAAATCCCATATTTTGAATTAAACAAAACATTTTATGAGACAAAAAAGAGTTATATTTTTGAATCTAGTAGCTTAAATATTTCCCAAAAAAGTTTAGAAAAAATAAAAGAGAATCTAAACAACTCGCATCAAACAATTGTTTTTTTACCAACAAGGGCAAACTACAAACACCAAATCTGTTTTGATTGTGGCAAAAGTGTTGAGTGTCCATTTTGTAGTGTCTCTATGAGTTTGCATAAAAATGATAGAGCTTTGAAGTGCCACTATTGTGGATATACTTCAAAAATTCCAGATGTTTGTCCATCTTGTAAAACTGGAATTGTAAGAAATCATAGAGTAGGAACTGCACAAATTGAGGAGATTTTAAAAGAGGAGTTTCCAAATAGCGTTATAAAAAGATTTGATAAAGATAGTGTAAAAACAGAAAAAGAGTTGAAAAATATTCTTGAAGAGTTTAATCAAAACAGAATTGATATTTTGGTTGGAACTCAAATGCTTTCTAAAGGGCATGATTATCACAATGTTAAATTAGCAGTTGTTTTAGGAATGGATAGTTTACTTAATATGAGTTCATATAAAGCTAGAGAAAATGCTTTAAGTCTTCTTTTTCAAATATCTGGAAGAAGTGGCAGAAATGGTTTTGGTGAAGTTATTATTGAGAGTAAAAATGAGGATTTTTTTAAGCACTATTTGCTTGAATCAAACTATAAAGAGTTTTTGCAAAGTGAGTTGGAGTTTAGAAAAGATTTATACCCTCCATTTGTAAAACTATCTCGTGTTATTTTAAGCTCAACGAATGGTTTAAAAGTAAAAGAGGAGCTTAAAAAAACAGTAAATGAGCTTCAAAATATAAAAGATATTGAAATAGTTGGATTTGGAGAGTGTGCTATATTTAAAATTGCAAACAAATATAGATTTGAGATAGTTTTAAGATCACAAAATACAAAAGCACTTTTAAATGCTTTGCATTCAATAAATAGTGCTAATGCAACTATTGATATGGACACTATTTATTAAACTTTTAGTAAAATCTGAAAAAATTTAAAAAGGAGCCAAAGATATGATAAATTCAAAAGATGATTTTAATGCACTGTTTGAAACTATTGCTAAAGAGAGTTGGTACAAAAAACCACTAGCATTTGGAATTGCAAGAGTTAATTATGGAACTTTAAATCCAAATAGAGTTTTAGAAGCAGTTTTTCCAGTTTTTAATTGGAATGAAAATGAAAAGAGTGCAGCAATTTTCTTAGCAGCATTAAAACAAAGTGGTCAAGATGTAGATTGTTTTAAAAGTGAGGGTGTTTACTCTATTAGTGATGGTTTTTTAGGTTATTGTATAGAGGCTTATAAACCATTTTATGAAGAGAAAGAGAGACATAAAAATCTTCAAGTAATCTCAACACTAGCAAGTTTACCAATAAATAGTGGACTAGGTGCAGATGATTTTAGAGTTGTATTTATTTTTGAAGATAAAAAACCACAAAGTGTTGAGAGTGTTTATTTAAAACTATATGCAAAACATAGCAAAAAAGTTGAAGATGTAAATCTTGATGGTGTTGAAGATTTGCTTACAAACTGTGCTTGGATAGATGGAAAACCAATAGAGTTAGATTGGTTAAGACAAAATGAGATAACTTTAAAAATAGCAGATAAATATCCAAAAGTTGATTATGTTGGAAAATTTTCAAGATACTTAAACCATATAATTCCAAATGAGAATGAAACTTCGTGTAAAGGTGTACTTTTTAAATAATGATAGAGCTAATAAATATAAAAAAATCATATCCAACTCAAGATTTATATCAAGATTTAAATTTAAGATTAAATAAAGGTGATAAGGTAGGTCTTGTTGGACGAAATGGAACTGGAAAATCAACGCTTTTTAAACTTATACTGAAAGAAGAGCAACCAGATAGTGGAGAGATTGCAACTCCAAAGAACTATAAAATTGGTGCTTTGAAACAATATTTTGATTTTACTGAAAAAACTTTAATAGATGAAACAGCTTTGGCTTTGGGTGAAGATGATAAGTATAATATCTATAAGGCTGAAAAAATTTTATTTGGTTTAGGATTTAGTGAAGAGGATTTACAAAAAGAGCCAAAGAGTTTTTCAGGTGGTTACCAAATAAGAATAAATCTAGCAAAACTTCTTTTAACAGAGCCAAATATGCTACTTCTAGATGAGCCTACAAACTATTTGGATATTTTATCTATTCGTTGGTTAAGAGAGTTTTTAAAATCTTTTGATGGAGAGCTTATACTTATAACTCACGATAGAGATTTTATGAATAGTGTTTGTACACATACTATGGGAATTGTGCGAAAAAATGCCTTTATAATTCCTGGAAGTACTCAAAAGTTTTTTGAACAACTTGCTAGTAATGAAGAGCATTATGAGAAACAAAAAATTGCTCAAGAGAAAAAGATTAAAGATCTTGAAGAGTTTATTGCTAAAAATAAAGCAAGGGCAGCAACAGCAACACTAGCTCAATCAAAGGTAAAAATTTTAGAGAAAATGGAAGTTATGGAAGATTTAGAGTATGCAAAAGATCTAAAATTTGATTTTAACTATAAAGATACAAGTGCTAAATTTTTACTTGAAGTAAAAGATGTAAGCTTTGGATATGATAAAAATAATATTCTTTTCAAAGATATAACTTTTGCATTAAGCAAAGGCGAGACTTTGGGAATTATAGGTAAAAATGGAAAAGGAAAATCTACACTTTTAAATGTTTTAGCAGGTGAACTAAAAGCTCTTAGTGGGAGTGTAGATTTTCATCCAAGTACAGTTTTTGGGCATTTTGGACAGACAAATATAAATCATCTAAATCTAAATAATACAATTTTAGAAGAGATACAAAGTGTAAATAACAAAATTCCAGAACCTGTTATTAGAAATATTTGTGGAATTATGATGTTTAGTGGAGATAATGCAAAGAAAAAAATCTCTTTATTATCTGGAGGAGAGAAAAGTAGGGTAATGCTTGGAAAAATTATTGCACAAGATGTAAATCTACTTTTTCTAGATGAGCCTACAAACCACCTTGATATTGAATCAATTGAAGCACTTACAACTGCTATAAAAGAGTTCGAGGGTTCAAGTATTATAGTAACTCACAGTGAAGAGCTACTAAGAGCTGTTTGCGATAGATTAATAGTTTTTACAAATGATGGTGCAGATTATTTTAATGGAACTTATGATGAGTTTTTAGAGAAAATTGGTTGGGGTGATGATATTGATGATAAGAAATCAAACAAAAAAGAGGAAAAAAAAGATAAGCCAAAGCTAAATAAAAAAGAGAGTAAACAGTTAAGAGCACAATTGGTTGCTAAAAAGAGTCAAGATTTAAAACCTCTAAAAGCAGAGCTTGAAGAGCTAGAATCTAAAGTCTCAACACTATTTGGTGCAGATAAAATAAAAGTTGAAAATAGTATTTTAGAAATTATGCAAAAAATTGAGAATATAAACAGAGAGTTTGACGAAAAAATGGCAGAACTTAGCTAAAAGATAAAGCTTTAGTTTATAGGCAAACTAAAGCTATATCTCATCCCTTCAGACTCTATTGATTCAATTTTAAGTTCATTCTTAAATTGATTTAAAATATTATTTGATTCTATAATTAATACATTCTCACTATTTAGAGTAAATGCATCATCAATATGTCCAATCTCAAAACCATTATTTGATACTAATATATTTAGAGTATCTTTTTTTAATACTACTGTCGCACTAATTTGTTTTTGAGTTTTACCTTTTTTAATATCTTTTTTAATAGTATCTAAAATAGATTGTTCTATAAGGTTAAATATTAGATTTTCTATCCAAGATATAGGAATATTTATCTCTTTTTTATAATCTATTTTTAAATCATAATCTAAAGATATCTTATATCTATTATCCATATAGTAGTAAAAATCAGCTCTTTTACTTAGTGTTTCAAAAAGATTTTCAATATGTTTTAAGTTTTTGTTGTTATTAAATGTATTTTCCAAAAAGTTTATAATAGCAGTTTCAAATCTAATAAGCTGTTCATAAAGTAGTGCATAAGAATTTATTGTATCAAAGATTAAAGAGCTGTTTATAAGCTCTTCTGATGAATATTTATCTATATGTTTATTAAAATTTGAAGTATCAAAGAGCGTTATATAAAAAAGAAAATTATTTAATCTATTTTTTAAATCTATACTATTTTGTAAAGAGTTTATAATATTTTCAATCTCTTTTTGTTTCACTCCATTATTTACTAAGTGTGAAGTTAAATCATTTAATAATATTTTATCATCTATAAAAAATGTTTTTAAGTTTAAACTATCAAAAAGTTCTAGCTTTTCTAAAATTTCTTTAAATTCATCAAAACATATATTAATAGATTGATTTAAGATATTTTTTATTATCAATATATTTTTCTCAATTTTTTTATGTGTTAGATTAAATAAATCTCTATTTAATCTAGTTTTACCACCAGTTTCATTTGAAAAAATATTGTCAATATTAAAAAGAAAAATATAATCTTTTTTTAGTTCAATTAATGGCTCTAAAATCTCTTCTACTTTTATATTTACACTATTTTTAATATTTAGATTTTCCAAAGTTTATTCCTTATTCTTAGAACTTATATTTAAATTTGATTCTTGAACTATATTTTTAATAGAATTTTTTGTAGAGATTGGTTTGTCTATATTTCCAGTTATTTGTTCATATCTTGGATGATTTCTATCAATTGTTTGAAGATTACTTAAGTTTATTCCATAGTTGCTAAGATATATTGTATATCCTGAAATTTTATCTAAATCTTTAAATAGTTCTATACTTTTTGTTCTAGTATTAATATCAACAATTTTATGACCAAAAACAGTATCCCCTAACATATATCGTCCTTCAATATTTCCACTAATTTCTGTAGTCTGTTTTGATCTATTAGCTGTTTCATCATCAAGAAGTAAAATCACATAATTTATCCCATTAAATCTATACATACTTTTAATTTTCAAATCTTTTAATCTTTTTGTTCTTGTAAAATCAGAAGCAATTCTTGCTAACTCATTTTGATGATTAAATACATCTTTCTCTCTTTGCTCTTCAGTAATAACACCACCTTGAGCATTAGTAGCTTTTTGTTTAGTTAGCATTTCACGCTCTCTTTGCTCTTTTGTTCTTTTTATCTGTTCATCAAGATACTCTTTTTCTAAGCCTGTAACTGCCATATAAAAATCTTGTGATTGTTTATCCATCATATCAAGCTTATTTAATTTCTCCTCTTGGTTTGTACTATTTTCTGTCTCTTTTGTGTTTTCAGCATTTATCAAACTAAAACTCAAAAACAAAATTAATGTTGCTACCTTTAAATTCATAATTTTCCCTCTCTTATTTAAATTTATATTCATAGTTAAATCCACCAATATATGTTGGATATTTTATAAAAAATGCATCTTTGTGCAATTTTCCACCATCTGCACCATAAACCTCTCCTGTCCATTCTCCTGATGAGATATTTGTTAAATAATCACTTGCACCCTCAACCATTAAGAAATCTTTATCTAAATCATATAAGTTTGTATTAAAAACTGGAATCATAAAAGTATTACCCCAGCTTGTGCTTCCTGATGCATTTCTATAATAAGATTGCATACCCCAACAATACATTTGATTATTTATATCAATTCCACAAATACCATTCTCTTCTTGAATAACTTTAACCTGTATCCATTTTATTTTTTTAATAGCATCTGTAAAATATTTATCATCACTATGAGATGAGCTAAAAAACATATCGCCTTTGAGTTCATTGTACTCATTTACCCAAACAACTCCACTACTAAAATTTGATGGATTATTTAAATCATTTATTGTTTTAGATATATCAGCAGAGATTATCTTAGCATCTTTTGTTGCATCATATTTTAAAAGTCCATTACCATTTGAACTATTATATGTTTTTATCTTCTCTTTTATAGACTCTATTTGAATCTTATCTTTAGTATCATTTGATTGAGAAATTTTATAAAAATCACCATTTTCATCTTGTGCTACAAAACCATCAATTCCACCTTTTAAAGATACAAAGTTTGGAATAATAGACAAATTTGAGTTATTTGGCTCTATTTTAACTGGAGAGCAAAAATTATATGTTTTACTTCCAAATTTTCTTTCACAAGCTTTACTACCACTAACTCCCTCAACTCCCCAAATATAAACTCCCCCAATTTTATCTATTGCACCAATTCTTCTAAATCCTATGGTTGTAATATATGTAATATCTTCTATATTTGATAATCCATTAATAGAACTATAATTTGTAAATTTTGATGAAACACTCCCATTTCCAGCAAAACCACTAGAGGGATCACCCCAAATATAAACATTTCCATCTTCACCTAAAAAGTGCCATATTTGATTGTTTGCAAAGAGTCTATTTACTCTTTTTGAATTTGTTGAACCATCAAAGTGTTTACTTCTATACAAAAGTTCACCCTTTCTATTAGTTCCGTCTAAATCATCATACCAAGAGCTACTATTTCCACCAGTTGTACCTCCACAATATACCTCTTTATTTGTAGAAATCCCACAAGCACCATGATAAACTGATATAAAAAAATCAATAAATTTTGGTCTATTTGGAGAGTTAAAGTAGTTTTGCTCATAATATTTATCATTATAAACATTTGTTTTATCTTTGTTGTATGTATTTTGAACATTATTATAAAGTTTTGCTCTTAAAGGCATAGCTATATTTACTACAACTTCTGAATTTGAATTTGTGTTACCTGTAAAATATTTACTTCCTTTTATTCCTGTTATTGCTTTACCATTATTTCCCCAAGCATAGATATCACCATTTACAATCATTCCTCCAGCTCGTCTATAAAAATATATTACAGTCTCTCCTACAGATATGGAATCAGGATTTACTCTTATAAAATTATTTGGACCAATTGCAATTGACTCTTTTATTGTTCTACACTCTGTTTGATTAACACCTCCATAGATACAATCAAATACAGATAGTCCAAGAGTTATAAACTCACTTGGTATTTTTAAATCTTTTACATCTTTAGTTACTTTTAAATTTTCATCTTGAAATTGAATTCCAGCTGCAAATGTCATACCTATGTTTGTACTATAAGAGTATTTGTATTTTCCATCATTTCCATAATAATCAAGTGATACATTATTTAAAATATTATCGTTGTTGCTCAAATTATCATTTGCATCAATTGTAGATTTTATTATAAATCTACCTGCTGTAGGTGTTTGATTTGGTTTTAAAACTTTATCCTGATTATTTTGAATAAATTTTTCTATAATAGATAAATTTATTTTTGTATTACTATTTTTGTTTAATGGAGCCAATGTATAAACTCTATTCGAATTTGTATAATAATATAAAATCATATCATTTAACAGAGTCTCATTTTTTGGTATAAAAGGTTTTATCTCACCATCTTCTATACTCATTTTAATTCCAAAAGGGTTTATAAAATCAAAACCATCAACCAAATAAGGTGACAAATCTTCTATTTTTTCTGGTTTCTTTGCTTCTACTATTAAATATTTTTTATAAGCAACTGCTATTTGCTCCTCTTTTTGTATTAACTTATCTATCTTCTTTTTATTCAAAATATCAAATTCAGATGAAGCAAATAAGTTTATACATACAAATAAGATTATAAAAGATATCTTTTTCATCTATTTTCCCTTGGTTTTTGTATATAGTCAACAAAGTAAATATTTTCAAATTCATCTCTTTGTTTAACTTCTCCTAAATACTCTAGTATTTTTTTACCAGCTATTTTACCAAGTTCTGTAGTTGATTCTAAATCTACTATTAATATATACCTATCTATACACATCTGTTTTGTATCTATAAGAGATAAATTATAATCAACCAAAGAGAAGTTATTGAATATTGATTTTAATTTATTATCAATCTCTTCTTTAGATGCATAGCTAGATTTTACTAGATTTGTTTTATCTTTAATATTTTGTATATTATCTTTTATTCTATTTGTAACTTCTCTTTTTTCATCAAGCTCTTTTGTTAAAGATACTTTTTCATTGTACATTTTATAGTACTCAAATCCTGAAATTAAAAAGAAAAATAGTATATATACTAAAAACAAAATAATAGATAACTTTGATATTTTTATAATCCGTTTTTTACTTAAACTAATCATTTTAACTCTTCTTTATAAGTTATACAAGATATTAAATTATCATACTCTTTTTGTGCAGTGCTAAAAGCTTTATCTTGTCTTTTTATGAAATCATTTTCAAACCTTAACTCTTGTTTTAAAGGGTCTAAAGTAGGATGCGTTAAATAATCTTTTTTTAAGTCAATAAGTCCAAAAAATAGACCATAGAATATAATAAAAAATAAAAATACTAAAATGGATAGTTTTGTGTAAAATGTCTTTGAACTATCTAACTCATTTAAATTTTCACAAAGTTCGGCTACTTCTCCTAACTTAAAGCATACAACCTCTTTTTTATCATTTTTTATATTTTCTTGTAAAAGAACTTCTATTCCTGCCCTAAATTTTGATTCAACTATATAATTTATTTTTTTTATCTCTCCACCACTACTTAACATTGTAATGTGCTTTGTCATAAGTATTGATTTAATCATATCATCAGTTATAAAACTAGGATTTATTTTTGCACTATATATTGTTTTATGATTAAATAAAAGTACATACTCTTCATCTGCAATATAGATTAAAAACTCATTATTTGCCAAATATTTTTTAGATAGAAGATTTAATGAATAATATTCATAAATACTATTTTTAGGTACATAAACTTCTCTTTTTTTAAATTTATTATAAGTAAATAATCTTTTTGATAATTCAAATCTATCATTTAAATAAAAATGTTCACTCTCTTCTTGTGAGTTAAAATCAGTTATTGCTAATCGTACCATACTTCTTCTCCCCTTATAATTGCTTGAGCATCCTCATAAGTTATAAAACCAGCATCATATTGTGCTAAAGTTGCTTTTTCAACAGTCATATACTCAGCAGGATTTTCAAAATCACCACCTGCTCCAATTTTAAATCTAACAACTTCTGCAATAGGAACTCGGCCTTTAAAACCTGTATTTCCACAATGTTCACAACCAACTTTTTTATTTCCACCTTTTCCATCAGGTTCACAACAACTTGTACATAGTTTTCGCACCAGTCTTTGAGATACTATTCCTCTTAAGTTATCAATAACATCTCCCTCATTAATTCCCAAAGAGCTAGTCATCCTTGAAACAGTTGCTGGAGCTGAGTTTGTATGCATTGTAGAAAATACTAACTGTCCTAAGTTAGATGCATTTACGAGTTGAAATGCAGTTTGTGGCTCTCTTGTCTCTCCAATAAGTATAATATTTGAATCTTGTCTTAAAATATCAACAACAGCTTCAGGATATCCATATTTAAACTCCTCACTTGCACTTGCAAATTCAGATAAATCAATTTGGAAGAAAGATTCATCAACATATTCAACAGGATCTTCAATTGTAATAACATATTGTTGTTGTCTTGCAAGTTTTTGAAGTAGGGCATACATAAGGTGAGTTTTACCACTTCCAACTTGACCAGTTATTAATATCATACCATTTGCATATTTTGTTAGGTTATTTAAAATTTCAATTGTCTCACTAGGATAATTTAATCCACCTAAATCATGAGAAACAACTCCTTTACCACCAATCATCCTCATAACTAGTGAGAAGTTTTGTTTTGAGTTTATTAAACCAAGTCTAAATTTAATTGGTTTTTTTGCATATTCATAACTAATAATTCCATTAATTGACTCAAAATCTGAATCTTCTTGATCAGCCATAGTTACAAGTCTTCTTTTTAAGGTTTTTGCAATTGGAATTGGCATTGAACCCATATCAACTTTTATACCATCTATTCTAAACCACAAAAAAGCATTTCTTGAAGTTTTTTGAATATGTATATCACTAGCTCCAAGTAAAACTGCTTGACCCATTAGTTTTTCAAAATATTTATCAATCTCTTCATCGCTTTCTGTATCAGAAGTTTGATGGAATATAATCTCTCTATCTTCTCCAAATATTGTAGATAAAACACCCTCTCCAAGAACTATAATTTTTGTAAAGTAGAATTTACTTAAGATATCAAAATCAAGATTTACAACATCTCTAATTCCTAATACTTTATTTTTATTCTTTATATCTTCAAGAGTAATCATATACATAGATGAACAAAGCTCTTGTTTTTTATCATCTAAAAATGAAGTAGTATCTACATAATATTTTTGAAGTTCTTTGTAGCTATCAAAATATTCATATCCCATACTTTTTACAAATTGTTCATATTTTTTCTCATTTACAATTAAATCAGAAAAACCACCTTTTAGGTTATACTTATCTTTAATCATATCTTCAATTATAGTTTGAAGATTTGTTTCATTACTATCATCTTTTTTAACTAAATCTTCAAATTTTTGTCTATTTATTTCAATAAAATCTTGAAGATTAAATGTTTTTATCTTTTCAAAAAATCTAAAATCAATATTTGGCTTTTTTATTTTTCGTGTTCCTACTAAAAATTTTTTAAACATCTTTACCTTCTTTCTTATTGATACAGTGTTTTAAAAGTAAATGTAGCAATAACTAAGTTAATAATATCAGAACCAATTACAACAGTCACAAGCATAGCTACTAGCCAAAAGAAAAATTTCCATTGTAAAACTAGGTAGTTTATATTTTTTTCATACATAGTATCACATGTTTTATACAAAGTTTTAGCAAGTTCTGAGTAGTTTGATTTACTAAGTTCTGCTAATCTTATTTCAGCTGTTAGAAGTGTTGGAAAATTATATTTATCAAATGCCATAAATAGTTTTTTATTTTTTTCAATCATTATTGCTAAATCTTTAAAAAATGGTCTAAGACCTGGTTTGAAATACTCATTTGCCAAAATAGCAGATGTCTTATGAAAAGATATTCCTGCACTTAACATACCATTTAGAATTCTAAATAGGTATCTTCCATCACTATATGCTTGAGTCTTAAATATTTTATAAAGCCAAGCAGGTCTATATTTTTCTGTGTACATATAATAAAAAAATATAAAAAGAGTTATTAAAATAGAGATTGCTAATCCCCAATATGCAAATGTATATGTGAAATATTTTGGAATTCCTAAAAACTGCTCAACATCTGGATTTAATTTTGTTAAATATTCAACATCAGCTTTTAAAAATCCAAGATATAAAATAAGACTATAAAATGAGCCTATTATAATTGATAAGGGTAGGAAAATAGGTCCAAGCATTTTCGCTATTAAGTTTGGATTTCCTTTTGTAAATGATAAAACAAGCTTCAAACCCTCAACTGTACTTGTACTATTTGATACAATACTATATTGAAAAGTATTTAAAAACTTATATTTATACAAAACCTCTTCTAACTTTTGTTTACCAGTTTCAAGCTCTCTTATCGCACCTAAAAGTCTCTTTTTAAATGCAGTTTTTTTTGTAATTTGATCACTATATAAAACTAAAGCTCTTCTTGTATTTGAACCAGTTTCAAGCTTTGTTACTAGATAATCTAATAAAAACATCTCATATGGATCTTTAAATAGTGACATTTTTAAAATCCTTTAATTTCTCTTAGTGTTATCACATAGACAATCTCTCTTCGTACATAAGATTTAGAATCTTTACCACCAACTGCAAATCCATCAATTGGAATAATTCCATCATACTCTTTTGCATCATCATGAACAATAATTGAACCAACTATTGAAGTTTCACCTAGTTTTACCTCTCTTGATATATTGTACTCTTGATCATTGTATTTTGGAAGACTAACCATATTTCCGCCAGCTAGTGTTGTATTATTCCAAGATATAAGTTTTTTAATACTTGGAGTTAGATTTAAAAATATTTTATCTCTTGATATTTTTGCAGATGCTGTTATGCTAGTACCTTCTTTTAAAGTATTAACTGTAACATCAGAGTCTATCTCATTTGTATCACTATTTCTTGTTGTCTCAATTTTTTCTATATAATCAGTGTTTTCTGTAATTGCTTGAACCGTTGGAATATTGTTTTTAAGAACTAACATATTTCTACTATAATTCAATATTCTTCCAATATTATTTTCAGATTGAGCCAAAAGTTTTAGGTTTCTAGATACTGTATTTTGATCAAAAACAATTGAAGATGAAGATGCTGGTTCTATCTCTCCAATATTTAAGCTAGAACCACTACTATTTATAATATTAGCTCCTAAAATACCAAATGTTCTATCTTTATTTAAAATTAGCTCAACTCTTTCAAACTCAACTATTGCCTCTTTAGAAAAAGATGATTCATAAGCCTTTGCCAAAGTTCTTACAGCATTTTCTATATTTTTTGTAGATTTTAAAAATATTAGACCACTAGCTTTATCTATGTGATAAGTTGATAATCTATCATTTGAAATTATACTTTTTATCATTTTGTCTAACTCTTCATATAAAACTATAGAAGATTTATTTTCAATTTTACTTCCACTACTGCTCTCTTGATTTGATGTTTGAGATGATGAACTCATATCTAAAAGTGGTATATTTAGCTCAATTACAATATCTTTATATCTTGAAATATTAATGCTCTCTTTCTCATAATCAATATCTACATAAACATCTTTTGAACTAGCTAAAGAGTTTAAAGCCTCTCCTAAAGTTTTTGAGTTTAAATTAATTATACTATTTTGGAAATCATTTCTATTTTCAATAGTATTAGCAAGGTTTATATTATAACCACTCTCATTTGTAATAAGTTTTAAAAGCTCTTCAACACTTAATTGACCATTTAAAATAAATCTTTTACTATTTATTGATAGTTTTTTTCTCTCACTTGTGTTTAATAAAGTAACTAAATTCAAATTACCATTCTTTTCTACAACAATAGATTTATCAATAACAGCATTTAAATAGTTACTTAGCTCTTGAACAGTATGAATTTTTATTCTACTTCTAGGAATTAAAATATCATTTGATTTTAGAAAATATATTTTATTTTCCATGTTTTCAAGTTCATTTAGTACTTCACTTAAAGTTTTATCTTCTAAAATGGAGATATATTTTTGTTTTACCTCATTATTCTCAATCAAACTTTCAGAGTAAGAACTTCTTAAGTTATTTAAATCATCCTTATTTAGTGCCTCTTTTTGTTTTTCAAGCATTTCATTATGAAAACTTTTAGGAGTACACCCCACAGTAACAAGTAACAAAACTGATAAACCAGAAGATAGTAATATTTTTTTCATCTCTTTCCTTATTTAAATTTAAATGAATAGTCAAAACTATTTATATATGTTGGGTATTTCAAAAATAAATTCCCAGAGTTATCAAATTTCTCAAAGGACATTTGATCATATAAGTTTTCTCTAGGATTTATAAAGAGTTTATTAACACTTGGAATTTTATCTATATCAAAAGCTCCTGTGTTAATAATAGGTAAAGATCTTGCAACATCTCCCCAACAATACATTTGATCTAATCCTCTAGCACCTGTAATTGTACATATAAATGGATTTGATGGCTCTTTATCATATATAATTTGAATATCAGCAATTCCAAATCCTTCGTTATCCCAATTTTCATCTACAATAGCACCAAATCCTATTTTAATTCTTCCATTTGAATCTGTTTTTGAATTTATTTTAAAAACATGCTCTTTTAATCTCATTTTTATATCATTATTAACATTGCTTTTTTCTTCAACAGTAATAAATTTACCACTATTTGAATGGTTATTAAAAGTCGCTTCTTGGGCAATATTATTATTTATAAATATTCTAAATTTTTCATTATCCCAAGAACCAAGTTCATATATTTTTATTAAAATTGTAATCTCTTTATCTTTTGCATCATTTATTAAGTACTCTTTTGATATCGCTTGTGAACCATTTGTATTTATTCTTAAATTATTAGTAGAGTGATTCTTTCCAAAAACTCCAAGAAATGGTTCAACAACATAATCTTTTCTTGTATTCCACCAAAAGAGACCATCTTGGACTCTTATTTTTCCATCATGAAAAGCGCCACTCCATCCATTTAAAACACTATTTTGAAAATTCTCTTTTTGACTTGAAAAAATATTTGGTTTAAAATAACTTATATTTTTAAACCAAGCATATTTTTTACTTCCAACATCAATAGATGGTTTGTTTAAAGTATCTAAGGCATCATCAAAAATAGTTTTATCATCACCTGTACAAGATGTTCCATCTGTATTTTTACAATTTGTTGCAAATGAGTTTGCATCTTTAGTTTTTAATTCACCATTTTGATTGATATAAGCAATTTGCCAAGAGCCATTTTTATTTAAATATGCTGTTGCAGATGTCATTCTCTCATCACCTGAATTTAGAGATATTTCATTTATGTTGTTATTTTCATTTAAATAATAAAATCTTCCTCTATTATCTCTTAGTACAAAAGTATCTGCTTGTGGTAGGATATAATCTTCAGAAAATCTTATAGAGCTTGAAACTAAAGTTGGCTTTTTTAAAATCTCTTTTAGAGTCTCTCCCCAAATATATAAGTTGTCATTATCATCTAAAGCAGTGAAAACTCTTCTATCTCTAGTCGCAGATATACTTACAAAAAATTTATCAGGCATAATTTGAGATTTGTTTGAATAGAGATTAAAATCATCACTTGCAACACCTAAAATACCATTTGTATTTTTTCCAATAGTATATAATTTTCCATCATCACTTAAAACTAAAATAGCATCTTCAACCATAGCAATATCTTTTAAAAATATTGCATTATTATTTTGTGAATTATCATTTTTATATTTTGCAAACTCAATATTTTGTCTAAGAATTGATTTTGCACCATTTTCGCTAGTAATTTTATATTCACCAATTGGTAAATCTCCATTGCAATATAAATTTCCAGCATGATTTAAAATAATTTTATCATCACTATTTTGATTTGAACTATTTTGAATATTTTCACAACTATCTTCTTCCAAGCTGCCATCATCTTTTTGTGTTGCTTTTGATTCAAAAATAGGAGATATTCCACAAACCATTTTACTATTCATTGCCATTTTTTCAAATTTTACTCTAAATGGTGAATTAAACCATCTTTTACTAACAATATCTAAATTGGCTTCATTTTCTAAGTCTGATTTTAGCATCACAGGAGTATTTATAAAATCAGCTGATATATTTTTATCAAGTTGTCCATAGTTTTCAATTCCTGCTTTCTTAAAGCTATTGTCTCCCCAACAAAATATATCTCCATTTGCAAGCATACATCCACCATTTGATCTAATAACTAAATCTTTTGCTTGTGGAATATAGTTTAAAATTCTCTCTTCTAAGCACAAATCACTATTTTTTCTATCATTTCTTCTATTTACAATACTCCAACCATCTCCATCTATACCAAATAAAAACTCTCCCATATAATTATCTTTAGTATAAATTTTATCTCCAATTTCACCTTTTATAAAATCTCTTTGCTTATTATCTTCAATATATTTTGGATAGCTAGAGTAAACATTAATTGTATTTTGATTTGAATCACAATATTTGTAGACTAAATCATTTTTTTCTATTTGCCAAAAGTTTCCAGTTGAACCACATTTTGAAGATACTTTTTGAACTCTCTCACCTTTTGCTATTTTTTCTAATATCTTTTTTTGTAAAGAGTGATATTTTATAAAAGTACCCTTTTGTAAATCCTCTTTTTTATTGCTAATTGGGGCTTGAGTATTTATTCTGAAATTTTGATCAATATAAAAGTTGTATACAAAATTTTCACTTTGTTTATATGGAACATCATCTAGAACCATAGATTTTACAACAACTCTTTGATTTGGTAAAATCTCAATTTGAAGATTTCTATCATTAAATGGATTTTTGAAATCTTTAAATTTATCTCCAAGTAGATATATAAGTTTCTCATCTTCAATATCAAATTCACCATCTTTTACTGGAAGTTTTAACTCTTCAAGAATATATCTATTTATTGCAAGAGCCAAATACTCCTCTTTTGCAATTAATATCTTTACATTATTTATTTTAGATTCACTTGTAGTAGAGGCTAGTAAATTACTTAAAAGTAAAGATATTATTACAAAATATTTAAACATTACTCAACTCCATAAATTCTAGGTTTTCCATCTTCACTAGCAATGATTTTTATATATTTTTTACCATCTGAGTAGATAATAGTTCCTATATTTAAATCTTCAAACCCCATCTCTATGTAAATTGGGTCGTCTTCTTTTAGTGGTGGATTATTTATTCTTTTACTTATAAAAATAGCGCCTTTTTCCATATCTTTTATATTGTATATAATATGTGAATCATTTAGTGTATATTTTCTAATTGTTTTTTGATTATCTTTTGGATTTATGCAATATTTATTTGCCTCACATTTACTATAGTCATCTACTTTTAAAATAGTATCTCCATTATTTAAAATTTTAAATAGATTTTGTGCCTCTTTTGATTTTAAAACTATTTTTACATATTGAAGTTTTTCATCTTTTTCATAAACAGATGTTCTATCTCTATACAGATCTCTTTTGTAATATAGCTTTATAAACTCATCAGAGTATTTTTTGCTATCAATAGCTATTGCTAATTTATCATTTGAACCACTAAAAAATGCCAAATCTTTACCAAACATATTTTTTAAAGAGAAATTTGAGCCCAAATAGTAGCTATCTTCTGGATTTTGATTATCTTTTAGTAAATCGTTCATTGTGGGAATTTTAAACTCATTTAAAATATATTTCTCAAAATTATATGCTATTTGCTCTTCTCTTTCAATAACATTTGAAAGAGCTAAAACAGTTCTATTATCAAGTGCAAAAAGGTTTAAACACAATAAAAATATTGTAAAAATATATTTTTTCAATCTACTACTCCTCTACACTTAAATTTGCAAATTTTTTATCTTTTGCATTCTCATCACCAATTTTTAAATATTTTATTCCATCTCTATCATAAAATATAGTTCCATTTGAAAAAATATTAAATATTGGTTCATCTTCGTCAATTTTTTCAATGATTATAGGACCATTTTTAAATGAGTTTAAAGAAAAAGCTAATAAAAATTTGCTAGGTTTTTCTTTGTATGATGAATCTTCAAAAACATAATCATACTTTTCTACATCTACATAAATACTATCTTCAAGATGACAAAGTTCTATCTTGCTTGTATATTTTTCTGGACATAAATCAATGCTATTTATATTTTTATACAACATAATAGTAGCAAGAAGTTTAGCCAAAGGATTTTGTAGATTAAAATATATTTTATTCTCTATAAAATAACTTCTATCTCTATATGTAGAACTCTCATATAAATTTTTTGCAAAACTATCATTTTGTAGCTCTTCAGGTAAATTTGAACTAAAACTTAATATATTTTGATTTTTATCAAAATTTTTTATACTATTATTAATTATTAGCTCATTATCTGCTATATAAGAAGGTGTTACAAATCTGAAATCTTGAATTATATGGTTCTCAAAAGAGTTTATAAATCTCTCTTCCATCTCTATAATCTCTTTTACTTTTTTTGCTATATTTTGAGTATTATCAAAATTAGAGTTTGCATTTATAGATAAAAATAGAACAAGTAATAAAATAAGTTTTTTCATAAGTTATCCTTTAAAACTTGATGAACTCTTGCTTCATATCCAATTGTAGAGCTATTTAAACTCTCTTTTATAGAGTAGAGAAATCTATCTTTCAAATCTTTTTTCTCATCTTCGATTACATTGTTATAATCTGGAATAAAACTTTCAACTTTTGATTCTTTAAAATCTTTAATTATATTAATATTTGAAACGTCATCAATTTTTTTGTTAGTATCTAAAATATTTGGTAGTAAAATTGCAAAAAGATAGTTTGTAGCACTATTTACACTATCTTTCCACTCTTTTTGTTCATTATAGAAATTTTTTGAGTGAGGAGCTATTTGTATCTTATATTCTCCATTTTCTAAAATAAACTGCTCTTTACTTATTTTTGCTCTTAAAGCCATTATTTTTAATCTTTCACTTTGATCTATCTTTATATTTGCATTCTCATCTATAAAGTTTTTATTTGAAAGATTACTTGAATTATCTCTATCTAATAAAAATGCCTTTTCCCAACTTCCATTTGGTAAAGATGCAATTAAATCATCTCTTGTGATTGTGCTTGTATCTTTAATATTATACTTTTTTGCATAATCCTCTTTAAGTTTACTAATGATTTCATAGTTTTCTTGAATATGTCTAATCTCTCTTTTGGTATTTAGTGAGTGAATAGCTCCTGCAATAACAAAAATAGATACAACTACAAAGGCAGATTTTATGAAGATATTTGATACCAAAACTCCCCCTAAATTTTTGTTAAAACAAACTAGAATTTTAAACTTAAAACTCTAATTTATCTTATATTTAAAGGGAAAACCCCTTTAAATATTTATTTAGATAGAACTAATTCGCTTGGACCAAAGTCATAAAAGTAGATTGCAAACATACCATCATCATTTGTTCCTGTTGTCGCTTCTATTGGTAATCTTTGTTCTGCAGCAGTACCCGTTGTTCTTTTTGCTCCAGCTTCAAATGTAGCACCAGCTGTAGCAACACTAGCTTTTCTATCTACATATGCGATACCTTTTAAATCTGTTTCTATTTGAGATTCTAGGAAACCTGCATTATCTTCTAAAGTACCTCTACTTAAGTCAACAAAAATTCCAGGTATTGTACCAGGAGTATTTGCTATCAAAGATATTAACATAGAACCTGAACCATCTGTATTGTTAGTAGCATTTCCACCAAAAGATATAGCTGAGTATTGATTAAACGTATTACCAGTTCTTGCATTTCCATCTTTATCTCGTGCAATTTGTTCATTTATTTGCTCTGCAAAATAACCATCTCTTGCTAGACCAACTAAAGTGTTATAATATTCAACTGGATTTGCTGTACTGTAATCATTTGCAATCTTTCCATCTCTAGCAGCAAATTTTAGACCACTTTTAATATTATTAATCTCTGTAATAACACTTGTTTTTTGTGCTACACCAGTTATTTTATCACCAGTTCCCCCAAAAGTTTGGAACATATAAATCATAGCCCCAACTACAATGATAATCATCGCTATCAACTGTGGCATTTGTACCCCTTAAATTTAAATTTTATAGTTAAAAAACTATTAGGAAAAAATTTTAGCTTAACTATTATTAAATAAGTATTAAAAAAATATTATTTAAAAATTATACAAGCAAATTTTCCATCATTTTTATCTCCGCTTGTAGTTAAGTTTAAATTTTCATTAATATTGTTAGCTTTTGTAAAGAATATTCCAAATAACTCTTTTTGACATAAATCTTTGTATCTATTCTCTGTAAATGCAGGTTTGTTTATTAAAGCTGTTTCATTACTAAAATCAACAAATAGCTTATAACCATTTCCAGCATCTTTGCTTAAATCTATTGTACTTCCACTATCTTGTGTTGGATTATCGCTTGTAACTATTGGAACTAAAATATACTCAATCTTGCTATTTGGAAATATTAGTTTTGTTGTTGAATACTTTTTAATATCAGCCTCTACTTCATTTTCAAAAGCAAGATTTATCTCATTTTTTATTGTATTTTCAACACTTCCCAAAGAGCTATTATCTTTATATTTTAAATTTTCTCCACTAACAGCACTAATATAAGATGGAAATATATCGCTTGAATAGATTTTCGCAAAATTAATTGTGCTTAAGTCACTATATAAATTTATATAGTTCTCATTTAAAACCAAAAAACTCTTCTCAGCACTATTTAAAGAGCTTAAAAAAGAGCTATCATCTGCCTCATATCTAGAAAAAAATATGATGATTGCAACACTAACTGCAACAATAGTACCTAGAAAATATCCCATAAAAACTCCTTTGTGTAAGTTTAACTAAATTTAAAATCCTCACCTAAATAGTGCTCTTTTACTCTTTGGTCATTTTTTATCTCATTTGCAGTTCCACTTGCTAATAGTGCTCCAGCTTTCATAACATAAGCTCTATCACAAATTTCCAAAGTCTCTCTTACATTATGGTCTGTTATTAAAACACCAATATTTAACTTTGTTAAATCTTTAACTAAATTTTGAATATCCTTAACAGCAATTGGATCAACTCCTGCAAAAGGTTCATCAAGAAGTAAGAATTTTGGATTTGAAACAAGTGCTCTTGCAATCTCTGTTCTTCTTCTCTCTCCTCCTGATAAAGATACACCTTTTCTTTGTCTTATTGGTTCAATATTTAAAAGTTGCAAAAGCTCTTCAACTCTTTGTTGTTGAATCTCTTTATCTTTAAATGCAATTTCAGCTGCTAAAAGTAGATTGTCTTCAACACTTAAATCTTTAAAAATAGATGACTCTTGAGGCAAATATCCAATTCCTCTTAATGCGCGTTTGTGAAGAGGAAGAGCTGTAATATCTTCAGCGTCAAAATATACACTCCCGCTACTTGGTTTTACAAGTCCACAAACTGTATAAAATGTTGTAGTTTTTCCAGCACCATTTGGTCCTAAAAGTCCTACAATTTCGCCTGTATTAACTTCAAGGCTAATACCATGCAATATTTGTGTTTTTTTAATATTTTTTTTGATATCAACTATTTTTAACTTACTCATTTATAATGTACAACCTTTTATCATCTTTTTTATCTATATTTATTATTAAAAAATCAAACCCATAATCGCTTAGAATATTTTCTAAAGCACTATTTCCCCACTCAACAAAATGTATTCCACTCTTTTCAAACTCTTCAAGCATACCTAAAGCTATAAAATCCTCTAAACTCTTATTATATAAATCATAGTGAAAAATATTTTCACCATATTGAACTTGAATTGAAAATGTAGGAGAGTTTACAAGATCTTTTAATCCAATAGATTTTACATACTCTTGCACTAAAGTAGTTTTTCCACTTGCTAAATCACCTTTTAATAAAACAATACAATCTCTATTTTGAACTCTTTTTTTAAGCTCATTAACAACTAATGATATATTCTCTAAAGATGTTAAAAACTCTTTTTTCATTTTAAACTAAGCCTTTTTGAATAGTTTACAATCTCTTCTAATTTTTTATATGCTTTTTGACTTTTTATAGCCTCTCTTGCTATTTCTATTCCCTCTTTTATATCTCTTGCTTTTTCATCAACTACTAATGCAGCAGCTGCATTTAATAGAACAATATCAAGTTTTGCTCCAGTTGTTTTTCCGCTTAAAATATCTCTTGTAATTTGAGCATTCTCTTTTGGACCAGCTCCAACTATATCATCTTTAGATGCAATTTTTAATCCATAATCTTCTGGATTTATAATAAAATCTGTAAGTTTTCCATTATCAAGTAGTGTTGCATAAGTAACACTTGAGATTGATATCTCATCCATTCCATCTTCACTTGATAAAACAATTGCTTTGTTGCAATCTAGCATATCTAAAGCTGTTGCAATTTTATTTATAAAATCTTTATGAAATACACCAATTACCTGTTTTTTAACCATAGCAGGGCTACAAAGTGGTCCAATTATATTCATAATAGTTCTATGGTCAATAGTTTTTCTAACAGGAGTAATATATTTCATAGCTGGATGATGATTTGCTGCAAACATAAATCCAAAACCAGTATCTTCAAGCATTTTTGATGTATCTTCAAGACTTAGATTTAAATTTATTCCCAAAGCTTCAAGCATATCAGCACTTCCACTTTTGCTTGTAACACTTCTATTTCCATGTTTTGCTACAAATGATCCAACGCTTGCTAGTAAAATAGAGACTGTACTTGAAATATTAAAACTATAACTTTTATCTCCACCAGTTCCTACAATATCAATTGCTTTGTTCTTTAACTCTTCACTAATAGGAAGAGCAATCATATGATCTCTCATAGAACTTGCAGCTCCAGCAAACTCTGAAGCTGTTTCACCTCTTTCATATAGTGCTAAAAAATACTCTCTTATATCATCTGGTGATAATCTATTTTCAAAAATATCATCAAACTTTGCTTTTGTCTCTAAAAACATATTTAAATTATCCTTTGTACATATTCATCTATTTTTGATTTTGGCGTTGATTTTGTTGTTGGAATTTGAAGAATTTTAAATTTTTCACTATTTTCAAGATATTTTATCTCTATAATATCTCCAACCTTTACCTCTTTTGCTTTTTTAACGGCATTTCCATTTAAAAATACAACTTTATGTTCTAGCATATCTTCTGCTATTGCTCTTCTTTTTGTGATATTTACACTGTTTAAAAATTTATCTATTCTCATAAGTTTGATTATATTGAAATAAAAATTAAAAGTGCTTAAATGGTTTTATAGTAAAATTTTGGTATTATCCCGCCTATAAATTACCAAAACTAGGAAAAATAATGAGTAAAAAAGATATAAAAAAAGTTGTACTTGCATATAGTGGAGGCTTAGATACTTCTATTATTTTAAAGTGGCTTCAAGAGGAGTATAGTGCTGAAGTTATTACTTTTACAGCTGATTTAGGACAAGGTGAAGAGGTAGAACCTGCAAGAAAAAAAGCAATTGCTTGTGGAATTAAACCTGAAAATGTTTATATTTTAGATTTAAAAGAGGAGTTTGTTAAAGATTATGTTTTCCCTATGTTTAGAGCAAATGCTATTTACGAAGGTGAGTATCTTTTAGGAACTTCAATAGCAAGACCACTGATTGCAAAAAAACTTGTTGAAATTGCAAATGAAAAAGGTGCACAAGCTGTAAGTCACGGAGCAACTGGAAAAGGAAATGACCAAGTTAGATTTGAACTTGGAGCATTAGCTTTAAATCCAGATTTAAAAGTAATTGCTCCTTGGAGAGAGTGGGAGTTAAATTCAAGAGAATCTTTACTTGAATATGCAAAAAAACATGGAATTGAAATTTCTCAAAAACATGTTGATGAAAATGGAAACCCAAAAATAAGCCCATACTCAATGGATGCAAACCTTTTACATATATCTTATGAAGGGCTTCATTTAGAGAACCCAGCTGCTGAGCCTGAAGAGTCTATGTGGTTATGGACAACATCTCCTGAAAAAGCTCCAGATAAGCCAGAGTATATTGAAATTGAGTATAAAAATGGAGACCCAATTGCACTAAATGGTGAGAAATTAACTCCTGCTTCTTTACTTGAAGCTTTAAATAAACTTGGAAATAAGCACGGTATTGGAAGAGTTGATATTGTTGAAAATAGATATGTTGGTATGAAAGCTCGTGGTTGTTATGAGACTCCAGGTGGAACTATTATGTTAAAAGCTCATAGAGCTATTGAATCTTTAACTTTGGATAGAGAAGCTACTCACTTAAAAGATGAGTTAATGCCAAGATATGCAAAACTAATCTATCAAGGATATTGGTTCTCACCTGAGCGAGAGATGCTTCAAGCTGCAATTGATGCAACTCAGAAGAATGTAGAAGGAAAAGTAAGACTTAAACTTTACAAAGGTAATGTTATGGTTGTTGGTAGAGAGTCAAGTAAATCTTTATATGATGATGCATACTCAACATTTGAAAAAGATGAAGTTTATAATCAAAAAGATGCAGAAGGATTTATTAGATTAAATGCTTTAAGACTTGTAATTGCAGGTAAAAAACAAAAATAAATAGTAGAAGTTAAGGAAAACATCCTTAGCTTCTTCAAAACTTCTAATTTGCAACTTCATTGCTACTTTTTTATACTAAAATCTTGCCTTATTATTTAAAGGAGATTTATACTTATGATATTAAAATTTAAAGAGTTTTACCCAAATATTCATCCAACTGCTTGGATTGCACCAAGTGCAGATTTAATTGGAAATATAGAAATAGCAGAAGATAGTTCTGTTTGGTTTGGTTGTGTTATTAGGTCTGATGTAAATGAGGTTAGAATTGGTAAAAATACAAATATTCAAGATCTATCTTGTATTCATACAGATACAAATACAAAAACAATTATTGGTGATAATGTAACTGTTGGTCATAAAGTTATGCTTCATGGATGTACTATTGAAAACAACTGTCTAATAGGAATGAGTGCTACAATTTTAGATAATGCAGTAATTGGTGAAGGAAGTATCGTAGGAGCAAATTCTTTGGTAACATATGGCAAGGTTTTCCCACCAAAAAGCTTAATTATGGGAAGTCCTGCAAAAGTTGTAAGAGAGTTAAGCGATGAAGAAGTTCAAGGTTTAATTGACCATGCAAAACATTATGTAGAGTATAAAAACGAATATAGATAAGCTTAAGAAAAAATAGATATAATTTCGGTCTGTTTTTTCTATGCGGATGTGGTGGAACGGTAGACACGCTACCTTGAGGTGGTAGTGCATTACGTGTGTGCGAGTTCAAATCTCGCCATCCGCACCATTTAAATTATTTAAAATCTAATAAACATTTTTTTTATTTAAGCTACTTTTGACTATATTAAAAAGAAAAGGATTTTAATATGTCATTTGAAAAGCTCAAAAAATCAAATTCAACTATACTAATTCCTGTTTTTATTCCAGCAGTTATTGTAATATCACTTATGGTTATAGGAACAATTAGTAATCCAAAATTAGCAGGAGATATTTTTGCAGATGTATTAGCATATATTACAGAAGATTTTGGTTGGTTTTATATGCTTTGTGTTACACTATTTTTAATCTTTGTTGTTGGAGTTGCTATATCTCCTTGGGGTAAAATTAAATTAGGACCAGATCATTCAGAGCCTGAATATAGTTTTAGCTCTTGGTTTGCTATGCTTTTTTCTGCTGGTTATGGAATAGCTTTACTTTTTTTTGGTGTTGCTGAACCAATTCTTCACTACTCAACACCACCTCAAGGTGCGGCTTTAACAGTTGATGCAGCAAAACAAGCTATGCAAATATCTTATTTTCACTGGGGTTTTCATATTTGGGGAATATATGGACTTACAGGTTTGGCTTTAGCATATTTTGCTTTTAGACACGGTTTACCTTTATCTATGAGATCTACTCTTTATCCTTTAATAGGTGATAAAATCTATGGAGCACCTGGGCATATTGTTGATACTTTTGCAATTTTAGGAACAGTTTTTGGAATTGCAACAACATTGGGTCTTTCAGTTGCGCAAATAAATGCTGGGATTAACTATTTATGGCCCTCAATAGATGTTAGTATTTCTGTTCAAATCACTATTATTGCACTTATTACATCAATTGCATTAATCTCTGTAGTTGCTGGAATGGATAAAGGGATTAAAAGATTATCAATAATAAATATTTTTATTGCTGTAGTTTTAATGACATTTGTATTTATTGCAGGTCCTACAATATTTATTCTTGAGACTTTTTTAGAAAATACTGGAAGTTATTTAAGTAATATTGTGGAGAGAACTTTTAGTCTTCAAGCTTATACTTCAAGTGATTGGATGGGTAATTGGACTTTATTTATCTTTGGTTGGACAATTGCTTGGGCTCCATTTGTTGGATTGTTTATTGCCAAAATTAGTCGTGGTAGAACTATTAGACAGTTTGTAGTTGGAGTTATGTTAGTTCCAACTTTGTTTACATTTTTATGGTTTAGTGTATTTGGAGATACAGCTTTACATATGGTTATGGTTCAAGGATATGAAGAGCTTATAAAAGAGGTTCAAACTGATAAAGCAATAGCACTTTTTAAACTTTATGAAAGATTACCATTTACTCAAATAGTATCTTTTATAACTGTAATTTTAATCATCACTTTTTTTGTAACTTCAGCTGATTCAGGATCTTTAGTTGTTGATTCACTTGCATCTGGAGGGGCAACATATACTCCAATTTGGCAAAGAGTTTTTTGGGTTGTAATTCAAGGAGTTATAGCATCTGTTCTACTTTTAGCTGGGGGATTGGGTGCTTTACAAACTGCATCAATTACAAGTGCTTTGCCTTTTGCAATTATTATGTTAATAGCAGCTATTGGAGTTTGGAGAGCTTTGGTAATAGAGAGTCACAGAGTAGCAAGTTTAAATCATAGCATAAGTTTAAGTATGTATTCAGATGAGAAACAAAGCAATTGGAGAGAAAAACTAAATACACTCATAAATTTTCCAACAAAAGATTTAGTTGTTGATTTTATAAAAAATGATGTTTATAAAAGTATGAAAAAAGTTGAAAAAGAGCTTGAAAACAAAGATTGGAATTGTAAAATTGAATATGATGAGGAGTATATAAGAGCTATCATTGTGATATTTAAAAATGATGATATTAAGTTTACATATGAGGTTAGATTAAGAGAGTATGAGCTTCCTGATTTTGTAGAACAAAATATAGATCAAAAAAAACAAAAATATTATTACAATGCAGAGGTTTTTCTAAAAAGAGGTGGTTTATACTATGATTTATATGGTTATGATGAGAATACAATAATAAATGACATAATAACTCAATTTGAAAAATACTTAAGATTTGTTCACACATCACCTGGAACTTTACCTTGGGATATGAGTGAACATGATGAGTTATTAAATGATTCAAGAACAAACAAATAAAAATGAAGGATTTATATGAAAAACTTAAAAACTTATATCTTGCCAATATCATCACTTTTTTTAAGTATCACATTTTTAGCAATAGGTTATGGAATTATGATAACTTATATAGGTGTTTATTTAAAACAAGCTGGAGCATCTAGTTTTTCAATAGGTTTAATAAATTCAGCATTTTTTTTAGGAGCAATCGCATCATCAATTTTTAGCCAAAAAATAATATCAACTATTGGACATATTAGAAGTTTTGCATCTTTTGCTGCTTTAATGGTAATTGCTTTTTTACTTCACTCTGTATATTTAAATGAATTTTTTTGGGGATTTCTAAGGCTTATTTCTGGTTTCTCATTTTATGCTCTTTTAATAATTGTTGAAAGTTGGTTAAATGAAAAGAGTTCAAACTCTCAAAGAGGTCAGATTTTGGCTATTTATACAATAATTTTTTATCTTTCAACTGCTTTAGGGCAACTATTTTTAACTATTCCAAAAGATTCTGAATTTTTTGTATTTACAGTTGGTTCTGTGTTGGTACTTTTTTCTTTAATTACTATTGCTATGACGAAGATAAAAGAGCCAATTTTAAAACCTTTTGAACAGTATAGTTTTCCAAAACTATACTCTATAGTTCCTTTGGCACTTACAGGAAGTTTTATAGGTGGATTTTTTGTTGGAAGTTTTTTTACAATGCTACCTTTGACTATACTGCATAAATTTGATTCAACAACTATTTTATCAATATTTATGTCTTTAACTTTGATTGGTGGATTAGTTTCTCAGTGGCCTATTGGAAAATTATCAGATAAATATGGAAGAAGAAAGTTGATTGCTTTTTGTGGATTTTTTACAGCTTTTGTCTCTCTTCTTTTTATAATAGTTCCTGAATTAAATAGTTACTACTATATTTTGGCGCTACTTTTAGGAGTGACTATATTTGCTATTTATCCACTTAGTCTTGCAAGAGCAAATGATGTTTTAGATGAAAATAAAGATATGGTTGAGATTAGTCGAGCTTTACTTTTTGCTTATGGTGCTGGAAGTTTTATAGCTCCAATTATTTTAGGTATTATATTTACATTTTTAAACTATGAAGCTATATTTTTTATATATCTAACAATTGGATTTTTTTTAGGATTATACTCTTTATCTAGAAAAAGAGTTGCTGATGATGATATGAGTGTTTTTGTAAACTTCCCTGTTACTTCAGGTCCTGTTGTTGCACAAATGGATCCAAGACAAGATTAAAAGCATAAAAAAAGGGGTCATCATTTGATGACCCCTTTTCTTTTATAAATAGATAAAATTATTTTGCAACAGCTTCTTTTAAAGCTTTTCCAACTTTAAATTTAGCAACAGTTGTTGCAGGTACATTTACAGTTTTATCTGTTCCTGGAACTTTTGCAACTCTAGCAGCTCTTGCAGCTGTTGAGAATGTTCCAAATCCAACAAATGCAACTGAATCTTTTTTTACTAAAGCTTCAGTAATAGTCTCTAAAACTGCATCAACTGCACTTTTTGAATCTTTTTTAGATAATCCAGCTTTTGCTGCAACTGCATCAATAAATTCTGTTTTGTTCATTTATACTCTCCGTGTTAAAATTAAATTTTATTGTATCTAAAATATTTGATATTTTTTAAATAATTGAAAATATTTATACAATTTTTTTAAAATTTAGATACAAAAAGTTTAACTTCTATCTTTAAAACTCTATTTCAAGCCCAATAGGACAGTGATCACTTCCAAAAATATTATCTAAAATATAGGCATCTTTTACAAAATCTTTTAAATCAGAACTTACATAAAAGTAGTCAATTCTCCATCCAACATTATTCTCTCTAGCATTTGCTCTATAACTCCACCAAGAGTATTTATCTTTTAAATCACCATTTACTAATCTAAAAGTATCTAAATAACCATGCTTTAAAAATTTACTAATCCAATCTCTCTCCATCTTTAAAAAACCACTTGTATTTTCGTTTGCTTTTGGTCTTGCAATATCAATTTCAGTATGTGCTGTGTTTACATCACCACAAACAATTATTGATTTCCCATCTTTTTTTAAATTTTCACAATGAGTTAAAAATCTATCATAAAACTCCATTTTATAATCAAGTCTCTCTTGAGAGCTTTGTCCATTTGGAAAATATACATTAAAAAAAGCTATATCTTTATCTTTTAGTTTAAAGTGAACCTCATTTATTCTTCCTTCATTTAAAACATCTACTGTTGGACAATTACACTCAAAAGATATATCAATATCTGAAAATAGGGCAGTTCCACTTCTTCCTTTAATTGCAGATTCACTAGCTGTTAAAAATTTAAACTCTTTATTAAATATTGTTTTTGGAATTTGATTTTTCATTGATTTTGTCTCTTGAAGTCCAAGAATATGAATATCATGCTCATCAACCCATTTTAGAGCCTCTTTTTTATCAACAGCTCTTACCCCATTTACATTCCATGAAATAAATTTATATCTTTTTTTCACTATTTAAGTCCATCCTTTTTCTCTTTTTTATCTTCATTTATCAATTTTTGTGGCGCATTTGGTAGCTTTGGTTTTATAATTCCTATTTTATTTAAATCTTTGTTTTGAAGACTATTTTGTTCATTTATAAGATTTTCACCTTTACCACCGTGCATATCTATTTTTCCACTATTTTTACCTCTATAATCATAATTTGCAAATAAGAAATTTGCAAATATTGTAGTAACTATTAGTAATCTTTTCATATAAAAATCCTTTTTTTGAAGAAAAAATTATAACTAGATTTCAATAATAAAGGCATTATTTGCTAATTTACACTATTTTTTAAATAGGATAAATATGATAGAGATATTTTTAGGATTTGTTACTTTTTTTACATCTGTTGTTGCTGCAATTGTAGGAATTGGTGGAGGAATGATGTTAATAGCAATTTTGCCATCTTTTTTGCCTATAAATGCACTTATTCCTGTTCATGGTCTTACTCAAGTTTCAAGTAATTTAAGCCGTGCTTATTTTGGATATAAAGATATAGAGTTTAGTGTTGTTCCAAAATTTTTAATTGGTTCAATTTTAGGAATAGCTCTTTTTGCTGGTATATTAAGCATTATTAGTCTTGATTATGTGCCACTTTTTATTGGAATTTATATTTTACTTTCACTTTGGAGTCAAAAATTTAATGAAAAGATTAAAAAGTATGAAAATTACTATATTGCAGGTTTTTTTCAAACAGGACTCTCTATGGTAGTTGGAGCAACAGGACCTCTTACAATGACACTTTTACTAAAAGATTTCAAAGAAAAAGATAAAGTTGTAGCAACTGGTGCACTTTTAATGAGTATTACTCATTTTTTAAAAATTGTTGTTTTTGCATATTTTGGATTTGTATTTTTTGATTATATAACTATTATTGTCTCTATGATTATAGGGGCTATACTTGGAAGTTATGTTGGAACAAAACTTAGAGATAAAATTGATGGAAAAAGATTTACAATAGTCTTAAAGACACTTTTGACTATTTTAGCAATAAAATTAATTATTTTTGTATTTATATAACTTTTTCTTATGTTTGTTCTAGCTTTAACTTATGGTATATTTTTTTATATAGCAAAAAAAATAGCCAATTTAAGAAGAGCTTCAGTTTTAATAGCTTCATTCTTTCTAGTACTTTTTATAAGAGAAAATGATGCTTTACTTGATACTATTTATCATGGATTTTGGTTTCCAGTTGCACTTACAGTTACATTTATTGCAATAATCTATTTTGCTTTTGATTTTAAAAAAGGTTTTAAACAACTAGCAATCTATTTTAAAATGCCAGAAATGAAACTTATAATCTTTTCAATAGCATTTTTATTAGTATTTTCAAGACTATTTGGAATGGGTAGTTTTTGGAAAATGGTAATGATTGATAATTATATGTATATGGTAAAATCAATGATAGAAGAGGGTACAGAGCTTTTGGCTTATCTATTTATTTTATATGGAACTTTTAATATATATAAATCTTTACTTTTTTTAAATAAAGAGAGTGAAAAGTAATCAAGATTAGGTTAATTTAAAGAGTTAATTTTTTTTATTAATCTTGGTTTAAGCTAATTTTAATAATTTTTAATAGTTTCTTTTAAATGTGACTTTTTTACATAATAGCTACATAATTTTCTGTTATAATCTTTTCCTAAAAACAAATTTTAAGGAGAAACTCATGAAAAGAGCTATTTTAGGAGTAGTTACTGCTTCATTATTAGCGACATCTGCAATGGCTGCAGAGTATGTTATGAAAATTAGTCACGTTGTTAGTTCAAGTACACCAAAAGGTATAGCATCTGACTATTTAGAAAAAAGAATTGAAGAGTTAACAAATGGAAGAATTGACGTTCAAGTTTTCCCTAACTCTCAACTTTATGGTGATGGTGAAGAGATGAAAGCATTAGTTATGAATAATGTTCAAGTAATTATGCCAAGTCTTTCAAAGTTTACAAGTATTGCACCACAAATGCAACTATTTGATTTACCATTTATTTTTAGGGATAAAGCACACCTTTATGCAGTTATGGATGGAGAAGTTGGTGCTAAGTTAAAATCATTTATTGATGCAAAAAAACAGATGCTTGCATTTGATTACTGGGATGCTGGATTTAAACACTTCTCAAGTAGCAAACAACCAATTGTTAATCCAGAAGATGCAAAAGGTTTAAAATTTAGAATTCAAAGTTCAAAAGTTTTAGAAGCACAATTTAAAGCAGTTGGTGGAAATCCACAAATTTTACCATTCTCTGAGGTTTATTCAGCACTTCAACAAGGTGTTGTTGATGCAACAGAAAATCCACTATCAAACCTATATACAAAAAAATTCCATGAAGTTCAATCAAGTGTAACTTTAAGTAGTCACGGTTATTTAGGATATTTAGTTGTTATGAATCAACAATTCTTTAATAAATTACCAAAAGATTTACAAGAGCATGTAAAAACTGCTATGAAAGAAGCAACTGAGTTAGAAAGAAGAGAGACAGCTATAGAAGATGCAAAAATTATTGATGCATTAAGAAAATATGCTAAAGATTCTGGAAGACTTGAAATTTATGAGTTAAATGATGAGCAAGTTGCTAACTGGAGAAGAGTTATGTCAACTGTATATCCACAATTTTATAAAGTGATTGGGGAAGATCTAATCAAACAAACTATAGAAACAAAGTAGGTAGATTTTTATATGAAAAAATTCTTTGATGTTATTGATGTAGTTGTAGGCACAATAAATCAAACTATGGCAGTCTACGGACTGCTATTAGGTGTGATTGTGGCTTTTATTAATGTAGTACTTAGATACGCCTTTGATATGAGCCTTCCTTGGGCAGGTGAGCTTACAAACTATCTATTTATTTGGTCTGCTCTTTTTGGAGCAGCTTATGGATTTAAGCACGGAGCACATATCTCTATAACTCTTTTGATTGAGAGAATGCCTGCAATGCTTATGAAAGCATTTTTAATATTTGCAAATATTTTATCAATTTTATATTTAGGTTTATTATCTTATTTTGGATATGAATTAGTATTAATGCTTATGGATTTTGGTGAAATGAGTGTTGATTTAAATATTCCAATGTGGATTCCACATTTAGTTCTTCCAATAGCTTTTATTCTTGCTGCTTATAGAGTTGCTGAGAAATTGGTTGAGTTATTTAGAACAGATGCAAATAAGATTAAACTATTTAGTGAACATGAAGCTATTTTAGAAGAGATTAAAGGAGAAAAGAAATAATGGTTATAGCAACTCTTTTTATTTTACTATTTGGTTTAATGTTAGTTGGAGTTCCTGTTGCTGTTGCATTAGGAGCTAGTACATTAGCATCTACTTTCTTCTTTACAGATATGGATTTAATGGGAATTACATCAAAAGTATTTGATGGATTAAATAAATATACTCTTATGGCAATTCCTATGTTTATTTTAGCTGGTTCACTACTTGCAAGAGGAAGTGCTGCTAGAAGAATTATTGATTTTGCTAAAAGTTTAGTTGGACATCTTCCAGGAGGACTTCCAATTGCTGCTATTTTGGCATCTGTTATTTTTGCTGCTATTAGTGGAAGCTCTCCAGCAACAGTTGCTGCTATTGGTTCTGTTATGTATGGAGCTATTAAACAAGCTGGTTATAATGAGCAATTTGCAATTGGTACTATTACAACTTCTGGAACATTAGGAATTTTAATTCCACCTTCAGTTGTATTTATTGTTTACGGTGTTAGTGCTGATGAGTCAATTGGAAAACTGTTTATGGCTGGAGTTATTCCTGGTCTTATGATTGGTGGGATGATGATGCTAGCAACATATATTCTAGCGAGAAGAAGTGGATTTAAATCTGGTAAAATGGCAAGTTTTAAAGAGCAATTAATTGCTTTTAAAGATGCATTCTGGGCACTTTTAATTATTGTAGTTGTAATTGGTGGAATTTATGGAGGAATATTTACTCCTACTGAAGCTGGTGCTGTTAGTGTTATGTATGCATTTTTTGTATCTTATTTTATATATAAAGATTTAAAAATTAAAGATCTATATAAAATTTTATTAGATTCAGCACAAACAACAGCAATGATTTTCTTTATTATTGCAAATGCTATGATTTTTGCACACTTCTTAACTGATGAGCAAATTCCACAACAAATTACTCAATGGATTTTAGAAGCAAATGTTACTCCTTTAATGTTCTTATTAATTGTAAATATTTTACTTTTAATAATGGGACAATTTATGGAGCCTAGTTCTGTTGTTATGATTACAGTTCCACTTTTACTTCCAATTGGTATTGCTCTTGGAGTTGATCCAATTCATCTTGGAGTTATTATGGTTGTAAATATGGAAATAGGAATGCTAACTCCTCCTGTTGGATTAAACCTATTTGTTGCAAGTGGAATTACTGGACTTAGTATGGGACAAGTTATTAAAGCTTCTTTACCTATGACTTTAGTTTTACTTTTTGGATTAATGTTAATAACATATATTCCAGCAATATCTCTTTGGCTTCCAAACTTAATGTATGGATATTAAAATATTTTAAAGTAAGAGTTTTTACTCTTACTTTTTAAATATTTTTAGCAATAGTTATATAAAATCTTGCACCTTTATATATATTTTCCACTCTTATTTCACCTTTTAAACTCTTCTCTACAATCATTTTAGACATATAAAGACCAATTCCAGTTCCTTTGTTTTGATTTTTTGTAGAAAAGTATGCTTCAAATATTTTATTTAGAGGTTCAATATTAATACCTCCACCATTATCTTCAATAGTTAAAGTAACACTTTTTTCATCTTCAAAAGCTTCTATTTTTATAGTAGGATTTTTTATATCTCTCTCTATTAATGCGTCTTTTGAATTTTTTAATATATTTAAAATTACCTGTTGATACTCATTTAAAAAACTATTTAATTTAATATTTTTATTAATATCTATTTTTATATCTATATTATTCATTTTTAAAACATTTGAATTAATTGATATTACATTGTTTAACAACTCATTTAGAAAAAACTCCTCTTTTTCTTTTGTTGTTGAAAAAAAGCCTCTAAAATCATCAATTGTATTAGACATATACTCTAAAACCATATTTGCTTCTTTTGATTTTTTTTGCATAGTCTCTTTATCTAAACTATTTTTGTCATATTTTAATTTTATAAGCATTAAAATTGAAGATAGTTCTGAAAGAGGTTGCCTCCATTGATGAGCTATATTTGACATCATCTCTTCAAGAGATTTGTTTAGAAGTTTTAACTCTTTTTCATTTTCAATAACTTTTTCTTTATATATTTTTAAAATATTATAAATCTTATTTGAAATTGTTATTGAAAATAAAATTGCAATCATAAGAAACATAATAAATAGTAAAACATTTTGAAATATCTGTTTTTCTATCTTATTTTCTAACTCATTTCTCTGTTTTACTAGCTCTTTTTCAATATCATCAATATATACTCCAACAGCAATTATCCAGTTTAATTTCTCATAATATTTAAAGTAAGAGAGTTTATATTGTGCCTCATTTGAATCTGGTTTTTTATATGAATACTTTGTAAATGATTCTCCATATTTTTTTATATTCTCTAAAAACTCCTCACGAAACTTTTTACCATGTGTATCGATTTCATTTGTAGATATTAAATTTCCTGCTAAATCTGGTCTATTTGGATTTACAAGCATTATTGCAAAATCATCACCACCATCAAAATTAACAACTTCATAAACAAATATATAGTTACTTTTATTTTTTTCAAAAGTTATGTTATTTAAAAAATTTGCATTAAATTTTTTAAGCTCATCTTTACTTAAATTTAATACTTTTTCATTGTGTTCTAAAATATCAATAACTATATTAATTTTATTTTTTAAAATATCTTTAACATCGTTATAATAAACATTTACATATTTTTGCATATCAAGTTCAAAATTATCTTGAGTATTTTTTACATAAAATGCTGAAATAGCAAAAACCAAAGCCGAAATTGTTGCAATAAAACTTAAAATTATTGTTTTTAATAGATTTTTCTCAATATTATTGTTCAAAAAAGTTCCTCATTTATGAATGCTTTGTTATAATAGCATATCTTTACTAATATGGATTTTGAAAATATGAATAGCAATTTAAATAGACTAAGCTCGTATAATGTTTTGTATGTTGAAGATGATTTAGGTATTCAAAACAATATTAAAGAGATATTAAAACACTATTTTAAAGAAGTTTTTACTTCAGATAATACAAAAGATGCTTATGAGATATATCTTGAAAAAAAACCAGATTTAATAATTACAGATATTAGAATGCAGAGTGAAACAGGAATAGATTTTATAAAAAAAATTAGAGAAAATGATACAAAAACGAGAGTTATAATAACATCTGCATACACAAATATTAACTACTTATTAAAGGCAACTGAGCTATTTTTAGTAAAATATATTGTAAAACCAATTACAATAGATAAACTAGAAGAGGCTTTAGAGCTATTTTTAAACTCTTATAAAAATGAGAGTTTATACTATTTAAATAAAAATTGGATTTTTAATAGTAGTAAATCAACAATTTCAAATGAGAATGAAGAGTTTATACTAACAAAAAAAGAGTCAAATTTTTTAAAGTTTTTGTTATCTCAAAATAGGGTAATTAGTTATGAAGAGTTACATGATAATATTTGTGATGAAGACTCTATTATGTCACAAAATGCAATGAGACTTTTTATAAAAAATTTACGAAAAAAACTCCCATCTGATTTTCTAAAAAATATTCAAGGAGTTGGATACTATTATGAGATTAAAAATATATAAAATAGTTTACAAAAATAGCTAAAAACAGAACAGATAGTAGTGTTTGTACAGTTATTATTGAGGTCATTAAAGGCAAATTTCCATTTAATTGCCTAGTAAGAATAAAAGAGCTTGGAGCTGTTGGCATAATTGCAAAAAGAACTAAAATAGAGATCATACTATTATCAAGTTCAAAAAGTTTTGCAAATAAATATATAGTTATAGGAAGAATCAAAAATTTAGCAATTGTACTAATAGTTAAATCTTTTTTTGAACTTTTTATCTCTTTTAAAACTAGAGTATAACCAATTGATAATAGTCCCAATGGAAGTGCAGCATTGCTTAAAATTTGAAGTAATTTTTCTATACTTATTGGTATATTTATATTTGAAAAATTTATCAAAGAACCCATAAGACAAGCTATAATTAATGGATTTCTTAAAATAGAGTTTAAAAGATATAAAAAATTAATTTTACTATTTTGTGAATATAAAGCAAAAATAGTTATACAAAATATATTTAAAATAGGAATAGCAAAAGTTATAATAACAGCAGCCATAGCTAATCCACTATCACCAAAAATAGAGGCACTTAAAGCTAAAAAAACATATGTATTAAATCTAATTCCACCTTGAACAATTGATGTAAAAGAGCTATTTTGAGTAGGATTTATTTTATTAAATATCATTAATAAAATCATTGTTAAAAATATTGCAAGAATAGATACAAAAATAAGATTTATATCATTTGAATCAAGTTTTGCTTTTGATAGGGTAATTATCAAAAGAGCTGGCATCAAAACATAATATGTTAATTTATCAGCCATTGGCCAAAACTCATTTGATGGAAAACTTATCTTTTTAAATAGGTAACCAATTACTATTAAAGAGAATATTGGTATTAAACTTGAAAATATCTGTTCCATCTATTTTTTACTTTTTAACATCTCTTTTAAAATAATCTTACCACCTTCAACTCCTGGTTGGTCATAAGTATCTATTCTTAAAAATTTTCCTACAAGTGAAGTTAAAAGTTCATAGTAAAATAGTAGTTTTCCTATTTCAAACTCACTTATCTCTTCAATCTCAATTAAATCAATAGGAATATCTTTTTGATACTCTTTAACAGAAGCAATTGTTGCATCAGCTTGAAGATTTATTAGCTCTTTAAAATCAATATTATTTATATAATCTAACTCTTCAAGAGCTTTTAAATTTGTAGGAGAAATTTTTGTATCATCTTTAAAATCTTTTATTTTGATAAATGTTACAGTTTTATCTCTTTTTCCCTCAACAATAAGCTGTAAAAATGAGTGTTGATCAACAGGTCCTAAAAGACCAATTGGTGTTAATCCTTGATTTGTATTGTTTGCATCAATTTTTCCAAGGCTCTCTCCCCAAAGTTGAATATACCACTTATTAAAACCTTCAAGAAGTTGCGAGTATGAAAAAACTGCATTTATATTATATACATCTTTATACTCATAATATGTTCTTGCTTTTTTTATTAGGTGATTATAAAGTTCATTTTGTTCAAAAAAAGATGTAGATATTTTTTTTGCTCCATTTAAAATCTCATCAATATCAAAACCAGCTAAATATAAAGGCACTAAACCAACATTTGATAAAACAGAGAATCTTCCACCAACATTTTTTGGAATTTCAAAAGTTTCAAGACTGTTGTGTTGTGCAAAACTATTTAACTTGCTATCATTTTCAGTAATTACTAATAGATTTGATTTATCCATTTTAACAAGTGAACTTAAATATTTAAAAATTGATACTGTTTCAATTGTAGTTCCAGATTTTGAGATAACAATAAAAAGTGTATCATTTAAATCAAATTCACAAATAGTTCCATTAAGATTAACAGGATCAGTACTTTCAAAAAAATAGATATCTTTTTTTAAAGTTTGGTTTTTTTGTTTATTATATTTTAAGAAGTTATATATTGCATATGTTCCTAATGTACTTCCACCAATTCCAATTATTGCAATATTTTTTTGTTTAAAGTTAAGATTATTTAGTCTTGATTTTAAACTTGAAGTATCTGTATAAGGTAAAGAGTAGTAACCAATTGTCTCTCTCTCTTTTTTTATCTCTGCAAAGATATCTTCATCGCTTAGTGAAACTTTTGGATAATAGAGGCTATTTTTCATCTTTTTTACTCTTTTTATCTTCTTTATTAGATTTATCATAAAAATAGTTTGTAGCTTTTACAAATCCATCAATACTTCCACAATCAAATCTTTGACCTTTAAATTTATATGCTAAAACCATCCCTTTTTTAGCTTGAGTTAAAAGTGCATCAGTAATTTGAATCTCTCCACCTTTACCTGGTTTTGTCTCTTTTATGATATCGAAAATATCTGGAGTTAGAATATATCTTCCTATTATTGCTAAATTTGAAGGTGCAACTTCAGGTTCAGGCTTTTCAACCATATCTTTAACCATAAAAATTCCAGATTCTATCTCATTTCCAGCAATTACTCCATATTTATTTGTATCCTCTTTTGGAATCTCTTCAATTGCAACAATTGAGCATGTATATTTTTTATATAGTTCAACCATTTGTGATAATACTCCATTGTCTGATGAATCACATAAGTCATCAGCTAATAAAACAGCAAAAGGTTGATTTCCAATTAGGTTCTCACCAGATAAAATAGCATGACCTAATCCCTTCATCTCTATTTGTCTTGTGTAAGAAAAAGTACATTTTGTAATTACATCTCTAATCTCTGTTAAATAGTGCTCTTTGCTAGTTCCTTTTATTTGATGCTCAAGTTCATATGAAATATCAAAGTGATCTTCAATAGCTCTTTTCCCACGGCCTGTAACTATTGCCATATTCTCAATTCCAGCTGCAAGTGCCTCTTCAACTCCATATTGAATTAATGGTTTAGTTAAAATTGGTAACATCTCTTTTGGCGTTGCTTTAGTTGCTGGTAAAAATCTTGTACCATAACCAGCTGCTGGGAATAGACATTTTTTTATTGGATTATTATTAGTGTTCATATTTAGTTTCCTTTTATTTGATTAAATAGTTTTATTAATGCATCTTCATATACTTTTGCATTCTCTTTTATATTGGCTTCAAATCTTGTTACTAATTTTGGAGTTGTGTTACTAGCTCTAACTAATCCCCAACCTTTTTCAAAAATAACTCTTACACCATCAACAGTTATAATATCTTTTATTTTTGGAAAATCTGAAGGTGGATTTTGTAAAGCTTTTTTTAAATCTTCAATGATTTTAAACTTTGTATCTTCAGTTACCGTTATATTTACTTCAGGAGTTGAGTAAACTTTTGGTAATGCTTCAAACTCTAAATCAAAATCAAAACCAGCATCTATCAACTCTAAAGCTCTAAAAGTTGCATAAATTGCATCATCGTATCCAAAATATCTATCATTGAAGAATAGATGCCCTGATACTTCAGCCGCAAAAGATGCATTTGTCTCTTTTATTTTAACTTTTAGGTTTGAGTGACCTGTTTTATACATAATAGCTTTACCATAAGAGTTGATAGTATCATACATAACTTGTGAACATTTTACTTCACCAATAACCGTTGGATTATTAATATGTTTAGAGAAAAATATTGCTAATATATCTCCTTTAAAGTTATATTTAGATGATAATAGAGCAATTCTATCTGCATCTCCATCATAAGCAAATCCAAAATTAAATTTACCAGTTTCTAGCTCTTTTTTAATATCTTCAAGTGTGTGCTCATCACTTGGATCTGGATGATGATTTGGAAAATTTCCATCGGGTTCTTCAAATAAGATTTTATACTTGATATTTAATCTATCTAAAATCTCTCTTAATACAACACCAGCAACACCATTTCCACAATCAAAAACAAACTTTTTATTATTAAGTTTCAAATGAGAGAAGTGATTTACTATATAATCAATATATCTATTTTTACAATCTATTTTAATAGTAACTTCATTATTAGGAATAATTGACTTATCTTTTAAAATATCTTCTCCTAAAGCATAAATATCATCACCAAAAAATGGCTCTTTATTTAAAGTAATTTTAAAACCATTGTATTCAGGAGGATTATGTGAACCCGTAATCATAATAGATCCATCACAACTATACCCATCAATTTTATTAAAATTAGCAAAGTAGTTTGCAGGAGTTGGAACTAATCCCATATCTAAAACTTTTAATCCAGCTTTATTAATACCTGAGCTTAGCCAATTTTTTAAAATTGGTGAGTGAAGTCTTGCATCATAACCAACAGCAATATAAACTGCAGTTGGAACTCTTTTTATTAAAGCTTTTGCTAAATAAAATCCAATTTTTTTTACAATATCTTCATTTAACTCTTTTTCAAATATTCCTCTAATATCATACTCTCTAAATATAGACTTACTCATTATGTATATACGGCTCCCCATTATTAATTTATATAAAGTTAAGATTGTATCAAAAATAGCATTAATTAAAATTAACAAACATAGTTGAAAAATAGTAGATTTTGGTGATTTTACACAATTTCCAAAATTTAAGCCAAAGTTAAGCGCAAACCTCTTGACAAAGTAAGATTTTCCTATTATAATTCCCGTCCAATTTGACCAGTACGGTTTAAAATTAAGATCTTTAAAATTATGATTAGACGGTTTAAGAAGATGTAATCTTTATAAACTGAATATGAGAAATGTTAAAAAAATATTATGAAGAAACAAGTATAAGTAAAATTATAACTTGTCTATAACTTGAGTGATAATTTTGTAATTAAGTAATTAAAAACAAAAAAGTCAGATTCAAATAAACTATAACAAATATATATTTATGAAAATAGATATAAAAAAAATTATGGAGAGTTTGATCCTGGCTCAGAGTGAACGCTGGCGGCGTGCTTAACACATGCAAGTCGAACGAGAACGGGCTATAGCTTGCTATAGTTGTCAGCTAAGTGGCGCACGGGTGAGTAATGTATAGGTAATATGCCTCTTACTAAGGGATAACAAATGGAAACGTTTGCTAATACCTTATACTCCTTTTAAACAAAAGTTTAAAAGGGAAAGATTTATTGGTAAGAGATTAGCCTGTATTGTATCAGTTAGTTGGTGGGGTAATGGCTTACCAAGACTATGACACATAACTGGTTTGAGAGGATGATCAGTCACACTGGAACTGAGACACGGTCCAGACTCCTACGGGAGGCAGCAGTGGGGAATATTGCACAATGGACGAAAGTCTGATGCAGCAACGCCGCGTGGAGGATGACACATTTCGGTGCGTAAACTCCTTTTATATAAGAAGATAATGACGGTATTATATGAATAAGCACCGGCTAACTCCGTGCCAGCAGCCGCGGTAATACGGGGGGTGCAAGCGTTACTCGGAATCACTGGGCGTAAAGAGCATGTAGGCGGATTAATAAGTTTGAAGTGAAATCCTATAGCTTAACTATAGAACTGCTTTGAAAACTGTTGATCTAGAATGTGGGAGAGGTAGATGGAATTTCTGGTGTAGGGGTAAAATCCGTAGAGATCAGAAGGAATACCGATTGCGAAGGCGATTTACTGGAACACAATTGACGCTGAGATGCGAAAGCGTGGGGAGCAAACAGGATTAGATACCCTGGTAGTCCACGCCCTAAACGATGTACACTAGTTGTTGTGAGACTAGATCTTGCAGTAATGCAGTTAACACATTAAGTGTACCGCCTGGGGAGTACGGTCGCAAGATTAAAACTCAAAGGAATAGACGGGGACCCGCACAAGCGGTGGAGCATGTGGTTTAATTCGACGATACACGAAGAACCTTACCTGGACTTGACATAGTAAGAACTTTCTAGAGATAGATTGGTGTCTGCTTGCAGAAACTTATATACAGGTGCTGCACGGCTGTCGTCAGCTCGTGTCGTGAGATGTTGGGTTAAGTCCCGCAACGAGCGCAACCCTCGTGTTTAGTTGCTAACAGTTCGGCTGAGAACTCTAAACAGACTGCCTACGCAAGTAGGAGGAAGGTGAGGACGACGTCAAGTCATCATGGCCCTTACGTCCAGGGCTACACACGTGCTACAATGGGATATACAAAGAGCGGCAATACGGTGACGTGGAGCAAATCTTATAAAATATCTCCCAGTTCGGATTGTAGTCTGCAACTCGACTACATGAAGTTGGAATCGCTAGTAATCGTAGATCAGCTATGCTACGGTGAATACGTTCCCGGGTCTTGTACTCACCGCCCGTCACACCATGGGAGTCGAACTCATTCGAAGCGGGGATGCTAAAGTAGCTACCTTCCACAGTGGATTTGGCGACTGGGGTGAAGTCGTAACAAGGTAACCGTAGGAGAACCTGCGGTTGGATCACCTCCTTTCAAAGAAATATTATTAAGATTTGGTTCTTAATATATAAATAAAGAAAAACAATATTTTTTAACAACTCATATTTGGTTTATAAAGATTATTTAACCGAAAAGTATAGGTGAATGGGCCTATAGCTCAGCTGGCTAGAGCGCTCGACTGATAATCGTGAGGTCTCAGGTTCAAGTCCTGATAGGCCCACCATTAAATAATCTTTAAAGATTGTTGGTTTGGGGAATTAGCTCAGCTGGGAGAGCGCCTGCTTTGCACGCAGGAGGTCAGCGGTTCGATCCCGCTATTCTCCACCATACTTAAGTTTTAATATAAGTTTTATAAGAGATTATAAGATTTATATTAGAGCTTTGTAAAAGAAGTTACTAAATGATATTTAAAAATATAATGTTAAAGTCTTTAAAATTTTTTCGTAAAATTAAATAGTAATGTTTAATTTTAAATAAAAAAATTTCATATCTAAAAAAGATAATTATTTGAAAAGATAATTATAAAACTATAGATAACACAACTAACTTATTATAGTATGTACTTGTATATATGTTTAATAAGATAGTAGCCAAAGAATATTATCAAATTTAAAAGTTCTAGTTAAACTAAAACTTTTAGGCAAGAAAAGAGGACCCTAAATAAAATCGTAAGATTTTTTTAGGTTCCGATTATAAGCTATTAAGGGCTAATGGTGGATGCCTTGACTGTAAGAGGCGAAGAAGGACGTATTAGGCTGCGATAAGCCTCGGGGAGCTGCCAAAGAGCTTTGATCCGAGGATTTCCGAATGGGGCAACCCAGCATATAGAGATATATGTTACCCTGCGGGGAGCGAACCTGGTGAAGTGAAACATCTCAGTAGCCAGAGGAAGAGAAATCAAATGAGATTCCCATAGTAGCGGCGAGCGAACTGGGATTAGGACAAACCCAATGCTTGCATTGGGGGTTGTAGGACCATAATATAAGATTAAAGATGATAGATGAATTAGTTGGAAAGCTAAAGCATAGAAGGTGATACTCCTGTAATTAAAATCATCAATAACTTTAATGGTATCCTGAGTAGGTCGGAACACGTGATATTTTGACTGAAGCTGGGGGGACCACCCTCCAATCCTAAATACTACTTACAGATCGATAGTGAACAAGTACCGTGAGGGAAAGGTGAAAAGAACTGCAGCGAGCAGAGTGAAATAGAACCTGAAACCATTAGCTTACAATCATTCAGAGCCCTATGATTTATCAGGGTGATGGACTGCCTTTTGCATAATGAGCCTGCGAGTTGTGGTGTCTGGCAAGGTTAAGCCAAGTGCGAAGCCGTAGCGAAAGCGAGTCTTAATAGGGCGAAATAGTCAGATGCTGCAGACCCGAAACGAAGTGATCTATCCATGAGCAGGTTGAAGCTGGTGTAAGAGCCAGTGGAGGACCGAACCCGCTGACGTTGAAAAGTCTTGGGATGACTTGTGGATAGGGGTGAAAGGCCAATCAAACTTCGTGATAGCTGGTTCTCTCCGAAATATATTTAGGTATAGCCTTGTGTTGTAGCATATAGGGGTAGAGCACTGAATGGGCTAGGGCTGCTTACCGCGGTACCAAACCCTATCAAACTATGAATACTATATGTGGAATCACAGGAGTCAGGCGGTGGGTGATAAAATCCGTCGTCGAGAGGGGAACAACCCAGACTAACAGCTAAGGTCCCTAAGTTACATCTAAGTGGAAAACGATGTGGAGTTACTGTGACAACCAGGAGGTTGGCTTAGAAGCAGCCATCCTTTAAAGAAAGCGTAACAGCTCACTGGTCTAGTGATTCTGCGCGGAAAATATAACGGGGCTAAGATGTACACCGAAGCTTTAGATTCAATTTTTAATTGAGTGGTAGGAGAGCGTTCTATTCAGCGTTGAAGGTATACCGGTAAGGAGTGCTGGAGCGGATAGAAGTGAGCATGCAGGCATGAGTAGCGATAATTAAGGTGAGAATCCTTAACGCCGAAAACCCAAGGTTTCCTACGCGATGCTCGTCATCGTAGGGTTAGTCGGGTCCTAAGTCGAGACTGAAAAGTGTAGACGATGGCAAATTGGTTAATATTCCAATACCAACATATAAGCGCGATGTGGGGACGCATAGAGTTAATCGAGGTCACGGATGGAAGTGTGGCTCGAAGGATGTAGGTTGTTAAGTAGGCAAATCCGCTTAACACTAGACCGAGATCTTACAGGCTCTTGACACTCTTCGGAGGAGATGGAGAATCGATGATACTGTCGTGCCAAGAAAAGCCACTAAGTTTATTATATGTTGCCCGTACCGTAAACCGACACAGGTGGGTGGGATGAGTATTCTAAGGCGCGTGGAAGAACCCTCTTTAAGGAACTCTGCAAAATAGCACCGTATCTTCGGTATAAGGTGTGCCTACTTTGGTATATGAACTTGCTTCAAAAAGCTAAAGAGGTTGCAACAAAGAGTCCCTCCCGACTGTTTACCAAAAACACAGCACTTTGCTAACACGTAAGTGGATGTATAAGGTGTGACGCCTGCCCGGTGCTCGAAGGTTAATTGATGATGTCAGCGCAAGCGAAGCATTTGATCGAAGCCCGAGTAAACGGCGGCCGTAACTATAACGGTCCTAAGGTAGCGAAATTCCTTGTCAGTTAAATACTGACCTGCATGAATGGCGTAACGAGATGGGAGCTGTCTCAAAGAGGGATCCAGTGAAATTGTAGTGGAGGTGAAAATTCCTCCTACCCGCGGAAAGACGGAAAGACCCCGTGCACCTTTACTACAGCTTGACACTGTAGCTTGGATATTCATGTGCAGGATAGGTGGGAGGCTATGATGACTAGACGCAAGTAGAGTCGGAGCCATCCTTGAGATACCACCCTTGAATATTTGAGTTACTAACTGCGATGAGTTATCCTCATTCAGGACAATGTCTGGTGGGTAGTTTGACTGGGGCGGTCGCCTCCTAAATAGTAACGGAGGCTTACAAAGGTTAGTTCAAAGCGGATGGAAATCGCTTGTTGAGTATAATGGCATAAACTAGCTTGACTGTGAGACCTACAAGTCGAACAGAGACGAAAGTCGGTCATAGTGATCCGGTGGTTCTGCGTGGAAGGGCCATCGCTCAAAGGATAAAAGGTACGCCGGGGATAACAGGCTGATCTCCCCCAAGAGCTCACATCGACGGGGAGGTTTGGCACCTCGATGTCGGCTCATCGCATCCTGGGGCTGTAGTCGGTCCCAAGGGTATGGCTGTTCGCCATTTAAAGCGGTACGCGAGCTGGGTTCAGAACGTCGTGAGACAGTTCGGTCCCTATCTTCCGTGGGCGTAGGAAAGTTGAAGAGATTTGTCCCTAGTACGAGAGGACCGGGATGAACCAACCACTGGTGTACCAATTGTTCTGCCAAGAGCATCGTTGGGTAGCCACGTTGGGATGTGATAAGAGCTGAAAGCATCTAAGCTCGAAGCCAACTCTAAGATGAACTTTCCCTGAAGTTCCCAGCAAGACTAGCTGGTTGATAGGCTGGATGTGTAATGGGTGTAAGCCCTTTAGCTGACCAGTACTAATAGAACGTTTGGCTTATTTTTAACAATTTTCTTTGGTTTACTATCTTATTAAGCATATCTTTTTATGTTTAATAGACAATTGTGTTTATTTTTTTAGAAAGAAAAAAAGGCGTTTACTTGAAAAAATGCAAATTTTTTTAAGAGCCAAGACTTTAGCATTATTTTTTCTTAACTCTAATTGAGTTGAGTGCAAAGAGTATTTATTATTTACTTTTTTCACTCAACTTGTTGGTGGCTAAAGAGAAGTGGAAATACCCAGTCCCCATTCCGAACCTGGTAGTCAAGCACTTCATCGCCGATAATACTGCTGGGTCCCCCGGTGGAAACGTAGGTCGCTGCCAGCTCTTGAGTATTTATTCAAGCCTTTATCTATTCACTTATCTCAAGTGTTTAGGTGAAGGCTTTTTTTATGTCTGCTATTTGTGTATCTTTATTGATTTTTTATTAATTTATGTATTTATTCATTATTCTATTTAATCTCTTATTACTCTTGTTGTTATTTGATTCTTATCATCTTTAAAGTAGCTTATTCTTTTATTCTCATCTAGTAATTTTTTTAAAAAACTATTTTCATACTCTTCATTTAAATTCTCTTTATTAAATGTTTTTAAATCTTGACATTTAAAAACACCTTTACAAATTTTATCATTATAAATATCTACATCAAAAATTAAATTTCCTATTTATTTTAGGCATAAAAAAAAGGTTCGAAGAGAAAACTCTTCGAACCTTTTTAAGTTTTATAAAAACTCTAAAATTGCTTCTTATAGGAATGGGTTTGCATATAATGCAATCATAGCAATAACAAGTGCGTAAATTACTTGAGCTTCAATCATAGCTAAAGCAATAAACATAGTTGTCATTAATTTTCCACCTAAACCTGGGTTTCTAGCAGTTCCAGCAATTGTAGCAGCAGCAGTATTACCCATACCAACAGCTCCACCAAGAGCAGCTAAACCTAAACCAATACCAGCAGCAACTACAGAGTATGCTTTTAGTGTTTCATTTGCAACAGATGCATCAGCAGCGAATGCCATACCAGCGAATGCTAGCATTAAAAGAACGATTTTTTTCATTCTATATCCTTAAAAAATTAAATATCTCAAAGTCTGTTCGGCTTGCGTATCCCTACTTATCACTTTGACGGTTGCTATTTTACAAAAATAAATCTAAATATAAGATAAATTGGATAAAATATTTTTTTATTTTTAATGGGGAGATATATGAAAAAGTTTATAATTACACTACTTATAATTGTTCTATTTATAACATCAACTTTGTACATTATACTTTTTACAAAAAGTGGTAATTATCTTGTTGCAAATTACATTGAAAAAAGCTTTAATAAAAAGCAAAAAGATTTTACTTTAAAAATAGATAATCTTGTTATAGATTATGATTTATTAGTTTTAAAAGCTACATTAAATGATCACTCTAAAATAGAATTAAATGCTATGTACTCTATTTTTAATAAAGAGTTGATGGCAGAATATTTTATAGATATAGAAGATTTATCAATATTTAATGATTTAGCAAAAATGAAACTAAAAGGTGATTTAAAAATAGTTGGAAATATTGCTCATAAAAATGATACTACAACTATAAAAGGTATTTCAAATGTTGCTAAAAGTGATACAAATTATGAAGTTGTTTTAAAGAATTTTAAAATAAATGATATATATATTGATACAAAAAATGCAAAAATTGATGAGTTGTTGGCTATTGTTAATCAGCCAATATACACAACTGGTATATTAAATGTAACTTCTGAACTAAAATCAAATAGTAGTGATTTTTTTGATGGAGTTATTAAAGTAGATATAAAAAATGGAAAATTAAATAATGATATTATTGAAAAAGAGTTTAAAACTTCTCTAAAGCAAGATGTTTTATATACTTTAAATAGCCAAAGCAATCTTTTAAAAGATGAACTAAACAGCACTATTGATCTTTTATCAAACCTTGCTAAGATAAATATTAAAAACTTAAATTTTAATATAAAAGAGTCTATTTTAAAGAGTGATTATAATATTTTAATTTCAGACTTATCAAAACTTAAAGATTTTACAGTTATACCTTTAAGAGGTAAAAATATATCTTTAAATGGCAATATATATAAAGATTTAAAAGATTTAAAAGTAGATGGAGATTCTAAAATTTTAGATGGTATTTTAAAATTAAATTTAATAAATAATGATGTATCAATAAATTTAGAAAATGCAAATAGTAAAAAACTTTTATATATGTTAAATCAAAATGAGTTTTTTGATTCAAATATAAATTTAGATTTAAAATATAATATTTTAAGTGGAAATGGAAATTTTGCTTCAAATTTAAATAATGGACATTTAGTAAAAAATAATTTCTCAAAAAATATTGAAAAATTTGCAAATATTGATATTACGAAAGAGCTTTATGAAATAGGAACTGTAAAGGGTGAAATATTAATTGATAAAGTAATTAGTAATATCTATTTAAAAAGCTCAAAAAGTATAATAGAGTCAAAGAGTTCTATTTTAGATTTTAAAAATAAAAGGATAGATTCAAAATTTGATATTAATCTAAATGGTAATAAATTTGTAATATTTTTGGAAGATGATATAAATAATCCAAGTATAAAAATAGATATAAAAAATCTTTTAATTGAAAGTATCAAAAAAAGTAAAGAGAGTGATAAAATAGAGAGAAAAATAGAAGAACTTTTAAATAAAAATGGAATTGAAAATTCAAAAGAGTTAAAAAATACAATAAAATCACTCTTTTAAAAAATATGAAAATTATTATCATTTTAAGAAATGATAAAGCTTTTTTTTGTTTAAATACACAAAACAAAATGAGGATTATTATCATGAAATATACAAAGAGAGTTCTTTTTTCTTTATCATTAGCTGCTTCTTTAGCTTTAGGAGCAAACGCTTCTTCTTTGGCTAAAGATACAACTAAATCAGAAATTACAAAACAAGTTTCAATTTTAGAAGCATATGCAAATATAGCTTTAGACAATTATACACAAGCTTTAAATGATGCAAAACTTTTACAAGATGCAATAGATAAATTTGTTGCAAAACCTACACAAAAAAATTTAGATAATGCAAAAAAAGCGTGGTTGCAATCAAGAGAATCTTATGGAAGCACTGAGATTTTTAGGTTATCAAATGGTCCAATTGATGCTGAAGATGGATGGATTGCAGATACTTATGGTGCTTTAGAGGGACAAATCAACGCTTGGCCACTTGATGAGAATATGATAGATTATACAATTGATGCAGATGGAAATAGAACATCTGGAAATATTATTGATACTATTGGAAAATTTAATCCAGGTGGTGAAGATTCAAGTGAAGTTGATGTTACAAAAATTACAGTTGAAGCTTTAACTGAGTTAAATGAGAATGGTGGAGAGGCAAATGTTTCAACTGGTTATCATGCAATTGAGTTTTTACTTTGGGGGCAAGATCAAGATTATAATAATTTCTTAGAGGATAATATAACAAAAGGTGCAATGAAAGCTGGACAAAGACCTTTAAGTGATTTTACAACTGATAAGCATAAAGATAGAAGATTACAATATCTAAAAGCTGTAACTCAAAAGTTAGTTGAGGATTTAGAAGTTGTTAAAAGTGCTTGGAATAGAGATATAAAAGGTGATTCTGGGCTTTATAGAGCTGCGTTTTTAGGAAAACTTAAAAATAGTGATAAAAACTTAGACAAGAGTGAGTCTTTAAAACAGATTATTTCTGGTATGGGAGTATTTATAAAATCAGAACTTGCAAATGAGAGATTAGCAGTTGCTGTTTTAACTCCAAGTGAAGAGGATGAGCACTCTTGTTTTTCTGATAATACACATAGAGATTTAGTAAAAAATTATGAAGGTTTTAAAAATATTTTAACTTCAACATACAATGGTAAAAAATATGGAGAGTCTTTATTTGATGCTTTAGAAAAAGAGGATAAAGATAGAATATTAAAGCTTATGAAGAGTATTGAAGCAAAAATTGAGCAAGTTGATAAAGTTGCAAAAACTGAAGCTCACTTTGATTATCAAATAAGACCTGATCATAAGATGTCAAGAGTTTTAGTATCTTTAAAAAATGAGTTAAGAAAACTAGGTGATGAGATGATAACTGTTGCAAGAGCAAACAGTATTAATCTTTCAACAGATGATGTAACTGATCCAGAAGAGACAAAAATCTAAATTGAAAAGCTTAAAAAAAATCTTACTTTTAAAAGCTCTTACAATATCAATTTGTACAGAGCTTTTTTCATTTGATATATCTAAAAATTATATATCAAATAGTAAGAGTAGTAAGATATTTCAAAAGCAAATTGATGGTTTAACTAATGAAGAGCAAGATATATTTATGCTTGGAAGGAGTTTTTTTACAATTCCTTGGGTTGAAGCTCCAAGTGCTACAACAGCAAGAGATGGATTAGGACCACTATTTAATGCAAATAGTTGCATCTCGTGTCATCCAAAAAATGGAAGATCTGAAATTTTAAATAGTAATGGTTTTGCTTCAAGAGGGTTAATTGCTAGATTATCAATAGATTCAAATGATTCTAAATATGCTTCTATTTTAAAGAAAAAAGGATTTATTCAAGAGCCAACTTATGGTGAACAATTAGCAATCAATGGAGTTTTTAATGTTCCTTTTGAAGGAAATATAGAAGTTGATTTTGAATACTTTGATATAAAATTATCTGATGGTGAGATTGTAAATTTAAGAAGACCAAAATATAGTTTGAAAAATTTAAATTATGGAGAGCTTCATAAAGATAGTGTAGTTTCATATAGAGTTGCACAATCTTTGAATGGCATGGGATTAATTGATTTAATACCAGATGAAGAGATTCTAAAAAATCAAGATATAGATGATAAGAATAGTGATGGAATAAGTGGAAAAGCAAATTTTGTTTATTCACCAATTTCAAAACAATATGAGCTTGGAAGATATACTCATAAGGCTAGCGTTTCAAAACTAAAAGAGCAAGTTGCAAATGCTTTTTCAAATGATATTGGAGTTACAACAACATTAATTCCATATGAAAAATGTACAGACTTCCAAAAAGAGTGCTTAAATGCACCAAAAGCTAAAGATGCTATTGATTTACCAAATGATAGGCTTGATGCAGTTACTTTTTATATTAAAAGTTTAAAAAGTTATAGTGCAAATAAAAATAGTCAAAAATATAAAGAAGGATATAAAATATTTGAACGACTTGAGTGTTCAAAGTGTCATATAAGTAGTTTTAATACAAAATTAGGTTTTGAAGTAAGACCATTTTCAGATTTTTTACTTCACGATATGGGAGAAGATTTAGCTGATGGAAGAGTTGAGTTTATGGCAGAAAAGAGTGAGTGGAGAACTGCACCTCTTTGGGGAATAGCTATAAACAAACTAATAAATAAAAATCCAAATTTTTTGCATGATGGAAGAGCTAGAAGTGTTCAAGAGGCAATTTTGTGGCATGGTGGAGAGGCAAAAAGAAGTAAAGAGGCTTATATGAATCTTTCAAAAGAGAATAGGCAAAAATTAATTAAATTTATAGAGGAGTTATAGTTTGAAAAAAATATTTTTTATTATGATATTTTTTCTTGCAAATTTGTTTGCAAATGAGACAGTTTTTCAAAGTGTTATAAAAAATGTATTGTTAAAAGATACACAAAATGCGATAAGTAGTGCTAAAAAATTACAACAAAATATCACACAAGAGAATTTTAAAATCTTTTTAAAAGATTGGAAAAGAGTTGAGGCTTTATATTTAGCTGGTGAGATAAATTATGATTATATCGATACACCAAGATTTATTGATGTTTTTAATAATCTAAAAGAGGATTTAAACTCTCAAATGAGAAGAGTTGTAAATGGAACAAATGATGTTAAAACAACACTATTTAAAAACTCATTTAAAACAATCAATGCCTTAGAGTTTGTAATAGCTCAAGAGAGTTTAGATGATAGATCAAAAGAGATTATAAAAGAGATTTTAAACTCAATAATCACAAATTTACAAGATATAAAAGGGGTTTATACAAACTATTTAAAAAATCCAAAGTTTAAAGAGAAAGAGGAGATTGCTATACTTGTAAATGTTTTAGTTGCAACTTCATATAGGCTAAAAGAGTGGAGAGTTGGAAATCCTGCTGGATTATCTGCTAAATTTAAGGGTGATATAAAAAATGAAAGAGCTGAATACTTTTTGACTCAAAACTCTTTTGAAGCTATTAAATCAATACTTGAGGCTCAAAGTGATATTGTAAATAGTAAAGATTTTAAAAATTTATACACATATGCAAAAAATAGTGGAAACCAAAAAGAGTTAAATGAGGTTTCAAATAGTATAAAAATTGCACTTGATGAGTTAAACTTCCTTCCAAAAGATGATTTTACAAATGCTTCTTATCTTTTTGAAACTGTATCAAAGATTCATGATTTATACTATGTAACAATTATTGAGAAACTTGGTCTTAAACCTGAAATTTTAGATGCCGATGGGGATTGATTTTGGAGTATTTAGCTTTTGATTTCTTTGCAAATCCAAGTAAAAGAGTATATTGGTTATATATAATAAGCTCTTTTATTTTGGCAATATTATATTTTTATATTACAAAAAAGAGTTCAAAAGCTATTCTTTCAAGTAAGCTTTGGTTGCATCCTAGTGCAAAGCTTGATTATATATACTTTTTTTTAGCAAATATTGTAAATATAGTTTTAATTATTCCTTTGGTTTTAAGTGCAAAGAGTGTTGCTTTGTTTACAAATAAATTTTTATATGAAAATTTTGGATTTTTTGAATCTATAAATTTATCTTTTACTCAAATAACAGTTCTTTATACAATAGCAATATTTGTTTTTAGTGATTTTACAAGATATTGGTTACATAGATTTTTGCATACAATTCCATTTTTATGGGAGTTTCACAAGGTTCATCATAGTGCAAAAGTTTTAACTCCAATAACATTTTATAGAGTTCATCCAGTTGAAAACTTTTTATTTGCTTTAAGATATGCATTTAGTGTTGGATTTGTTACTGGTATTTTTATATATTTTTTTGGTGCAAAGATAAATATTTATATGGTTTTAGGAGTTAATATTTTGGTATTTATAACTTCAATTTTTGGTTCAAACCTAAGACACTCTCATGTACCTTTTGCATATTTTTCATTTATTGAAAAGTGGTTTTTATCTCCAAAACAGCATCAAATTCATCATGATAGAAAAAATTTTAATAAAAATTATGGAGGATATATTGCAATTTGGGATAGAGTTTTTGGTACATTAAAACTCTCAAAAGATGTAAAAGTTTTAAAATTTGGACTTAGAAAAAATCAGATGCAAGATTATAATTCTATAAAAAATCTATATTTTAGACCATTTATAAATTTAATTAAAAAGGGAAAATTTTATGAAAAAATTAGTTTTAGTAACAACATTTCTACTAGTAAATCTATTAGCAAATGATATTACAAAAGAGGATTTAGGAAGAGCTCTGTTTTTTGATGTTAATTTATCAAAAAACAGAACTCAAAGTTGTGCAACATGTCACAATCCAGAAGCTGGTTTTATAGATAGTAGAGATAATGGTGTTTCAAAAATGGCATCACTAGGAGATGATTTAAAATCACTTGGAGATAGACAAGCACCAACAGCATCTTATGCAAAATTTTCACCAAAGTTTCACTTTAATGATAAAAAAGGATTTTATGTAGGTGGACAGTTTTGGGATGGAAGAGCTTCTACTTTAGAAGAGCAAGCAGGAGGTCCGCCTTTAAATCCAATAGAGATGGGAATGAGAGATGAAAAAGAGGTGGTTGATAGATTAAAAGAGAATAGTTTTTATGTAAATAGTTTTGAAAATCTATTTGGTAAAGATATTTTTAAAGATGATAAAAAAGCCTATGAAGCTATGAGTGAAGCAATTGCATCTTTTGAAAGAACAGATGAGTTCTCTCCTTTTGATTCAAAATATGATAGATATTTAAGAGGAGAGTATGAACTAAGTGCTTTAGAAGATTTGGGAATGTCAATATTTTTTTCAAATCAAAATAACTCTTGTGCAACTTGTCATATTTTAAAAGGCGAAGGAAAAGAGGGCGAGACTTTTTCAAACTATGAGTTTCATAATATTGGAGTTCCCAAAAACAAAGAGTTAAGAGCCAAAAATGGTGTTAAAGAGAAAGATTTAGGACTTTTAGCAAATCCAAATGTAAAAGATAAAAATCAAATTGGAAAATATAAGACTCCAACTCTAAGAAATGTGGCCGTGACAGCTCCATATATGCACAATGGTGTATTTAAAGATTTAAGAACGGTAGTTTTATTTTATGATAAATACAACAATAAAAAAAATATTATAAACCCTGAGACAAATCTTCCTTGGGATGAACCAGAGCATCCTGATAATATCTCTATTACAGAGCTTAGAGCAATAGCTCAAAATGATAGAAAAGTAGATGCTTTGGTTGCATTTATGAAATTACTTACAGATAAAAGATATGAGCATTTAATCGAAGATTGAAACTAAAAAATAGTTTCAATCTAGCAAAAATGATTTAACTTATTATTAGATATAATCTAGCATTTTTTAAACATAGGGAAAATATGGCTTATAGTGAATCTGATACTCGTGCAAATTTAATAGATCCAAAACTAGAACAATCTCAATTTGAAGAAAAACAATATTTTATAAAAAGAAAATTTGAAACTCAAAATATTCAAGAAAAACAAACTGTTGAATTTGAAAATATATTAGTAAATAATATATCTGTAATACTCGGTGAACCAGCTTCTGGAAAAACTAAACAATTAAAGCAATTTGAAAAAGAAAATAGTGACGATGTTCATTTTGTAGAACTTGTAAACATTGAAACAGAGAGTAATTTAGAGTTAGTACAAAATAAAAAGTATATTTTACTTGATTCTATAGATGAAGCTTTGAGAGTAAAAAATATAAATTCTAAAGAATTACAAAACAAACTGACTAGTTATATTCAAAAATGTCAAAAAATTAATCCAGAAATAAAATTTGTAATTACATGTAGGCAATTTGAATGGAAAGAATATTTTAATAACGAATTGAAAAAGTTAGATAAAGAATTTATTATTTATCAAATTTTAGATTTAGAAAAAGATGATATTAATGAACTTTTAAAGCAAAATAAAATTAATCAAGATGAATTTTGGAAGTATATATTAGACAATTTTTTAGATTCTTTATTGAAAAATATTCTTATTGTTCAGTCTATTATTAAGAATTATAATGAATATAAAAGCAAAATAATAACTTATATTGATATTTATAAGGATATTATTAAAAAACAACTTTCTATAAAAGGTAAAGATAGAGAGGATATTTTGAGTAAGGACTTAGCAAAAGATATAAATATATCTTCTTCTTTAGCTACTTACATGATTTTAAATAGAAAAGCCACTATTTTGCTAGATAATCTTAGCATACTTGTAGATGAATTGTACAAAATTGATAATAAGAGTATTAGTTTCGATGAATTAAATCTTGTTTTAAGTACAGCATTATTTAAAAAAAATGGTAATGAATTTGATTTTTCTCATACTACCATAAAAGAATTTTTAATGGCTTATTTTATCAATGAGAAAGAACTCGATATAAAAACTATAAAAGAACTTTTTTCACATGAATTAAGATTTTATGAAGAGTTTGAAGAAGTTATTATTTATTTAACAAATCTAAATAGTGATTTATTTGATGATTTTGTACAGTTTGACCCATTTATTTTTAAAAGACATCCTCTCTTAAATGAAAAACAACAAGAAAAACTTTTAATTTCAATGTTATTTAAACTTAAAAATGAGAAATCTATGGCTTGGGGTAGATGGAGTGATTTTGAAGGTACTACTTTAGTAAAATTTGATAAATTAAAACTATCAACTTTAATACAAAAAACTATAAAGCCATCAGATGTTAATAAGTTAGTATTTGCCTATTTGATTGCACTGCTAGAATATAATTATTCAAAAGAGATGGAAGATTTGATATTTACATATCTTGAAAATTATTCTAATGATAATCTAGGTAATAAAAATCTTATAGAATTAATTCAAGATAACTTCATAGATGAGTTTAAGTTTAACAAAAGACTTTATTCCTTTTTACAAGATAAAAAGCTAATTAATTCTAACACTGATATAATTTATTTAAAAGATTTTCAAACATTACTTTTTGAATCACTATATGGTATTAAATACATAAATAGATATGGAAGTGATAAAAAAGCTCATTTAGTAGATACAGGATTTGAATTTGATAAACTGTTGGAGTTATTAGATTCCATACCTGCTAGACAATTAGAATATATTGTTCCATATTTAAAATCTATAGATACTTTAAAATGGCTTGATTACATACAATCAAAACAAGAGGAAGAAAATTATGATATTTATTGTTGGTGTATTTATGCAGTCTTAATTCATAATAATTCTAAAGATTCTATTAAAAGAGTTTTTGAATTTTTAATTACAAATTTTTGCAATATGTATAATCATGAATTTGATGAAATGTCTTTAGATTTCCAACGAATTGCAGATAATTTTTGGGAAGTTTATTTTTCATCAGAGATAAAAATATTTTGTTATTTAGATGGTTTATTGAAATTCCTAAAAATTTCACTTGAAGATATAAAAAAAGCAGTTTTAAAATATCCGATTGAAAATTATGTTAAACATTATGAAAGATTGAAATTTAATGAAGATATAGATAAATATCTAATGCAGAATAATATATTTGAAACCTATATTATATCATCTAACAAATATTGGGAAGAACAACGAAAAATAAATGCAGAAAAATTACAGAAAAAACTTTTAGAGAATGAAGAATATCAACAAAGAATTCAAAGCGAAGCAGAAAATAAAAAAATATGTGAAGAAAGTTTAAAATCATTAGCTACAAAACAAGATTTTTATAATGTTTTTAGTTGTGAAAAAATTTATAATGAAAAAAATCAAAATAAACTACATGAATTATTAACAGATGAAGAACATGCCAAATTGCTTAATTTTATCAAAGATGATTTTATCAAAGATGAAACATACAAAGAAATAAGAAAAAGAATAACTTCTAATAGTTATAGTGTATTTCCAACAGCATTATATATTTATCTATTTCAAAATATTGATAGTAATGAAGTTTCTAATTTGGTACATTCTAAAGAAGATTTTGAAAAAATATTTTTTCATACTTTTAGATTTCACAAAATAGAAGAAGAATACTTTGTTATATTGGCTAGAGAATATTTTGATTATTTTATTGAATCTTTACATGAATTGATTAGGTTATCATTTACCCAGAATGAAAATACAGATTTAGTTAATTTGTATCAGTTTATTGAAATAATTCAAAAAATTGATAAGTTTGATAAAAATAGCTTATTAAATATAATTGACTATTTTTTAGATTTAGATAAAAATATTTTAAAATCTATTAAAGAAAAGCATAAAGTAGAACAAATATTAAAAATCATTTCATTAGATTACCAATGTTATGATTTTATTGATGAGCTTAGAATTATTGATAAAGATAGAGCATTTTTATATTTAGAATATTTATTTAAAATTGATTTTGAAAAAACTTTAGATAAATATTTTATAGAGTATCAAAAAGAACCAACATATATAAAATTTTGTAAACTAAAAAAATTATATGCGAATATAAAAAATAAGCTTGGCATTAAAGTAAAAGATAACTATGATAAAAATAAATATGATAAACCAAATATAAATCAATCTAAAATCAAACTTTTTAAAGATTTGATTTTGGCTTTAAAAAATAGTGTAAAAAATGAAGATTTAGAAGATAAATATATTTTTATTATTGTAAGTGATTACTATGAGTTTTTTTATGAATATGAAAGACCAACTGGAGTATATTCACCAAATATCTATAGTGCTATGAATGAATATATTAATTCTATATTTAATTATTTAAGTGCAACAAGTTCTCATATTGAAGTTTTAGAAAAATTATCTAAAAGTATCAATACTAGGCTCGGTGATATTTCTAAATATCATTTGCAATTAGCATATAATAATAAAAATAAAGATAGAAACTATTCTAATAGTTATTATAAAAAGATATTTGATAAGGATAATTTGATGAATGATTCAAAGTTTACAAAACTTAAAAATAAATGGGGAGAATTAACAATGTTTGAAAAAATAGGAGCGATAGGTTCTGTTGCATCTATAGTTGGTTTAGTATTATATTTTATGCCAACAAGTTCAGCATCTAATAATATAAGCGTAAATAATAATAATCAAAGCCCAATTATTCAAGAGAATCATGGAAATATAATTTACAATATTGATAATTCTAAGAATCAAATCACTAACAACAATATTGAAATTAGTAATAAAATTGATAATTTCATTAATCAAGCTACTTCAAATATTCAGGGGAAAAATCAAGAAGAGCAAAAAAATATTAATACTAAAATATTTATTTTAGAAGAAGCAAAAAAAATCAATGAAAAAGATATTACATTAGATGCAAAAAATAATGAGTGTAAAAATCAAGCTATAAACGCAAAAAATTTACTTAATCATAATGCAGATATAATAAATCAAATTTGTGATGAAATATTTCAAATCAAATGAAAAGATAATTGACATAATAAGTAAGCAATTACATAAACTACCTTTAAACAAAGAAATCGAAACCCCAAAAGTTTTAAAAAAAGCAATATCAGCAAATAAAGCTTTATCAAATAAAAATAGTAAATTTTTATAAATATTGAATTATTTAATTTATTAATAAAAGCTATGTAAGTAACATTAATCAAAAATTACTCATATTTGTTAATCTATGAGTAAAAAGATATAAAAATTACCCATAGATATAAATCTATGAGTAAAAATTACAGAATCTTTACATATAAATAATAAAAGTTAAAGGTGAGTTATAACTACTTTTGTTGTAACTCTTTATGCAAATAGTATCCAGTATAAGAACCGCTTTTTTCGTGATTGTTAGCAATTTGTTCAACTGTTCCCATATCTACAATTTTTCCACCCTTATCTCCACCTTCAGGACCAATATCAATAATAAAATCAGAGTTTTTAATAACATCAAGATTATGCTCTATCACAAGCACAGAGTTTCCAAGCTCTACTAGATGGTGAAGCACACTTGTAAGTCTATCAACATCTGCAAAGTGAAGTCCAGTTGTAGGTTCATCTAAAATATATAAAGTATTTCCAGTATCTTTTTTGCTTAGCTCTTTGCTTAGTTTTATTCTTTGAGCCTCTCCACCTGAAAGTGTAATTGCATTTTGTCCCAAAGTTATATATCCAAGTCCAACATCGCTTAGAGTTTTTAGTTTTGCATATAACTTTGGCACTTTTGCAAAAAACTCTAAAGCTTCATCAACACTCATATTTAAAACATCAGATATATTTTTTCCTCTATACAAAATCTCTAAAGTTTGGGCATTGTATTTTTTACCATGACAAGTGTCACATTTAACCATAATATCTGGCAAGAAGTGCATTTCGATTTTGATTTCACCCTCTCCTTGACACTTCTCACATCTTCCTCCTTTTACATTAAAAGAGAATCTTCCTATTTTATAACCTCTTAGCATTGACTCTTTTGTTTTAGAAAATAGGTCTCTTACATCATCCATAAGTCCTGTATATGTTGCTGGATTAGATCTTGGAGTTCTTCCTATTGGGCTTTGGTCAAGATAGATTACTTTATCAAGTTTTTCTAAACCATCTATTTCTACACCATCTACTTTTTTAACCTTTCTAGCACGATTTAAAAGCTCTTGTGCAACTGGAAGTAGAGTTTGAAGAATAAGTGAAGATTTACCACTTCCACTTACTCCTGTAATACTTACTAGATTTCTAAGTGGAATTTTTACATTTAGATTTTTTATATTGTTTATATTTACATTTTTAATTTCTATAAACTCTTCTTGAGGTCGATTGTGTGGATATTCCACTCTTTTTTTATTGTTTAAATAAAGAGCTGTTTGAGTTTTTGCTTTTAAAAGCTCTTTTAGTGTTCCAGCAAATACAACCTCTCCACCAAATTTTCCAGCATTTGGACCAATATCAACAATAAAATCACTAGCCATAATTGTCTCTTTATCATGCTCAACAACAATTACAGTATTTCCTTTTTCTTGTAAAGCTCTTAGAGTTTTTATAAGTTTGCTTGTATCTCTTTCATGAAGTCCAATAGATGGCTCATCAAGTACATACATAACTCCTGTTAAACCACTTCCAATTTGTGAAGCAATTCTAATTCTTTGAGCCTCTCCACCACTAATTGTTCTTGCATCTCTTCCTAAAGTTATATATCCAAGACCAACATCATGTAAGAAAAATATTCTCTCTTTTATCTCTTTTAAAATTGGAGCTGCAATCATCTTTTGTTGCTCACTAAAATATTTGAAATTTTTATCATCTTTGAAAAAATTATGAGCCTCTTCAATAGGAACATTTAAAATATCTGGTATTCTTTTTTTAGCCACATAAACAGCTTGACTAGATGGTTTTAATCTGTTTCCACCACAAGAGTCACATTTTTTCTCTGTCATATACTCAGAGATCTCTTTTTCATCTTTTATCATATCGTAGGCTAATTTTACAATTCCATCCCACTTTCTTTTTAGTTTGTGTCTTTTCCAAAAAAACTCAAACTCATCTACAGTTCCGTGTAAAATTGCTTTTTTATGATGTTCATCAAGCAATGAGAAAGGTTTTTTTGTATCTATATTTTGACTCTCACAATAAGCAATAAGCATTTTAAAATAGAAGCCTTTGTTAAATCCATAGATTATTTTAATAGCCCCATCTTCAATTGCCAAATCCTCATCAATAATCTTTTTCATATCAAGTGCATATCTTATTCCCAAACCATCACAAGAGCTACAAGCCCCTTTTGGAGAGTTAAAAGAGAAACTTAAAGGCTCAAGCGCTTCAAAAGAGATTTTACAATCAAAACATGCCATATGTTCAGAGTAGTGAATACTTTTTTCAACTCCTAACTCTTCGTGATTCATAATCTCAATTTCAAGCTCTCCAAAACTCTCTTTTAGACCTTTTTCAACATCTTGTGCGATTCTCTCTTTGTTTTCAAGGTTTGCTGTAACTCTATCTATTACAACTTTGATTGTGTGCATTTTTGTTTTTTCTAACTCAATATCTTCATCAAGTCTAACCATAACACCATCAACCATTGCTCTTACATAACCTTTTGTTCTAAGAGATTCAAACAGATCTGCAAAGCTTCCTTTTTTTCTATTTATTAAAGGTGCTAATATTATGAGCTTGGCATCATTTGGCAAAGATAGAACTTGTTCTATAATATCACTTGCACTCATTTGAGATATTGGTTTTCCACATAAATGACAGTGTTGTGTTCCAACTCTTGCATATAAAAGTCTAAGATAATCATAAACCTCTGTGATAGTACCAACAGTAGATCTTGGGTTTTTTGAAGTAGTTTTTTGATCTATTGCAATTGCTGGAGTTAAACCCTCAATTCTTTCAACATCAGGTTTTCCAACTCTATCTAAAAATTGTCTAGCATAAGAAGATAAAGACTCTATATATCTTCTTTGACCTTCAGCATAAAGTGTATCAAAAGCTAAAGTTGATTTTCCACTTCCACTTAATCCTGTAAATACTATTAGCTTATTTTTTGGTATCTCTAGGTTTATATTTTTTAAATTATTCTCTTTTGCATTAAATATTTTTATTGTATCACTCATAATCTACCTTTAAAATTTAAAGCTTACATTATATAGTAATATTGTTAATAGTTTATTTTATACCTATGCAAAAACTCTTCTATTTTCAACTTTTTTGATATCACTAAAATTATCTAAATAGTCCAAATAACAAACAAGATATTTTCTACTTAAATCAAATCTCTGTTTAAAGTTAAAAATCTCTATAAAACCATCCTCTTTTATAATCTCTCTCATAGATTTTATAATCTTATTTAAACTTTGGCTATGAATAAAAAGATTGTGTTGAAGCCTTATTACATCTTTTTTTGCTGTAAGTGATTTTAAAATATCATCTCCAAGTTTTCTATCAATATCTAAATCATCATAGATATTATAAGGTGCTGTTGGAGTTATATCTTCACTTTTTAATCGTTCTAAAAATATATTTTCAAGCTCTTTTGTAATATCCTCTTTTATATTTGCGTTTTTATAAAGTTGTCCCTCTTTTACTAAAAAGCCATTTTGTACCAAATCATCTAAAGCACTATTTATAAACTCAATACTAGCCCAAGGAACTCTTAAATTTATTGATGAGCTTGAAAGTAGGGCATAAGAGTTTTTTATATAGATATTTTTTATAAATTCAACTATCTCATCTTTTGTTTTAATTGGATAGATAACTAACTCTTTTTTATCTACAAAAACATCTTCTAAAGAGTTTGCAAACTCTAAAGACTCATCATGGCTTAGAGCAAATCTTTGAGTTGAAGATACTACTCCTAAACCTCTTTTATGAGCTTCTAAAAGTATTTTAAAAGCATTTTTAAAATCTCTTTTATAAAGATTTTTCAAAAGATCTCTTTTTTGATTTTTATTCATTGGGTCATATATTGGATTTAAAATAACCCCACCACAAATAGTATCATTTGCACTTCTTAAAATAACTTTTTCTCCAAAAACAGTAAATATCTTTTCATCCATTTTTAGTGTTGCAAAACCATCTTCAAGTGATGTTAAAGAGTCAAAAAGTAGAACTTTTACATCTATTTTTTTAGCTCCAATAAACAAAGTATATGTTTGATTATGGTTTAGTTTTTTGTTTTTTAAACACTTAAAAGAGATATCAATAGTATCAAAACCTCTTAAAAACCCCTTTTTTGTAATAATATCTCCTCTTTGAAGTGAGTTTATATCAACTGAAGATAGATTTAGTGCAGCTCTAGAAGAGATATTTGCTTCTATTGCGTTTTGATTATGTACTTGAATATTTTTTATTTTTGTCTCTTTTTGCAAATGAGGAATAAATACCTTCTCTTCAAGCTCAATTTTTTTACCTAAAACAGTTCCTGTTACAACTGTTCCACTACCTTTTACACTAAAAACTCTATCAACATAAAATCTAAAAAAGTTCTCTTCATTTTTTGTGCTATTTGATATTGTAAATAGAGTGTTTTTTAAATCTTCAATAGATTTTTCATCATAAATAGATACAGCTTTTATAAATTTGATATTAAATTCAAACTCATTTAAAAACTCTACAATTTTATCTTCTTGCTCTTTTAATGTTTTTTCATCTACTAAATCTTTTTTTGTAATTACTAAAATAAGATTTTTTATTCCCAAAAGTGATAAAATCTCAATATGCTCAATAGTTTGTGGCATAAGTCCCTCTTTGGAACTTACAACAAGCATTACATAATCAAATCCAAAAGCTCCAGCAATCATATTTTTTATAAGTTTTTCATGACCTGGAACATCAATAAATGCAATATTTCTCTCAGCTCTATTTAGATTTGAGAAGCTTAAATCTATTGTTATTCCTCTTTGTTTCTCTTCGTTTGTGCTATCACCTTCAAAACCATTTAAAGCACGAATTAGTGCAGTTTTTCCATGGTCAATATGACCAGCCGTTCCTATTATAATATTAGACATTTTTAAACTCTTTTTTTAGTATCTCTTCAATTTTAGCTATATCTTTTTCTAATATTGTTCTAAAATCAAGTAGTACTTTGTCATTTTCAATTCTACTTATGATTAGATTTTTTCTTAAAATTTTTTCTATCTCATTTGCTTTTAGGTTTTTATACTCAAGGCTTAAAGCAATAGTAGGGATTTTTTTATTTGGAGTTGTTCCACCACCAACCATTGTAGAGCTTTTGATTACTTCACATTTTATAAAGTTATCTATACTATTTTTTAAAATATTTGCTCTTTGTTCTAAAACTTCAAGCTTTGTATTTAGCATTTTTAAAGTTGGAATTTTATCTAACTCATTTTTTAAATAGATATTTAAACTCTCTTCTAAAAGTGCCAAAGTAATTTTATCAACTCTTAGCATTCTTAAGAGTTGATTTTTTTTCAATTTTGCTATTAACTCTTTTTTCCCAACTATAATTCCAGCTTGAACACTACCTAAAAGTTTATCTCCTGAGAAGCTAAGCAAACTTGGATTTGATTTCATAAGTTCAAGAATAGAAGGCTCATCTTTGCTTAAATTAAAAGGTAAATCAAAAATATGTCCACTTCCCATATCAAAATAGTCTATTAAGCCATTTTTTTGTGCTAGTTTTGATATATCTTCAAAGCTAACTTCACTAAAAAACCCTTCAATACTATAGTTTGATTTATGAACTTTCATAAGCATAGCTGTATTTTCATTTATGGCATTTTCATAATCTCTTAGGTGAGTCTTATTTGTCGTTCCAATCTCTTTTAATATAGCTCCACTTTGAGTCATAACTTCAGGAACTCTAAAACTTCCACCAATTTCAACAAGCTCTCCACGGCTAAGAACTGCCTCTTTATTTTTGCAAAATGTGTTAAGGATTAGAAAAACAGCACTTGCATTGTTGTTTACAACCAAAGCATCTTCACAAGAAGTGAGTGCTTGTAGAGATTTTGTTATATGTTCGTATCTCTCTCCTCTTTTCCCCTCTTCTAAACTATATTCAAGATTGTTATAAGATGTTGCTATTGTTATTGCATTTTTAAATAGGCTCTCATCAAGCAAACTTCTTCCTAAGTTTGTATGTACAATAATTCCAGTTGCGTTTATAACTGGTTTTAGTGAAGATTGTGTAAGATTTTCGTACTTTCTTAAAACATTTGAAATAAGAGTTTGTTCATCAAAACTATCTATCTTTTTATTTAATATTTCAACTCTCAGATTTTCTAAAACTTCTTTTGTGATTTTTGTTATTAAAGTTTTTGATAATCCTTCAAAAGCTTTGTTTGTGATAAACTTATCAACCTTTGGAATGGATTTTAGTAACATTATAGACCTTTTATACTATTTTAAAGAGTATTATTATACTATTTTAATCTTATGGAGAGTTTGTGTATCTGGTGAGCACCACAGGCTTCAACCCTGATTGACGGTTTTTGTGTAAACGCCGTGAGAGGTTCGATTCCTCTACTCTCTCGCCATAAAGTCTAATATAGTATAAAAAATCATAAAATTAATCTTTATAAAAAGTATTTACTCCTCATCTTCATGCTCTTGTAGCATAATAATGATTTTTTCATAAATATCAGCTGCTTGTTCATCTGTAATTTCATCTTTTTCAATAGCATTTAAAATAGTATTCAACTCTTGTAAAAATGACTCCATATCTTTTTTTGCTTCAATATCATCATTGCAAGCATTATTGCTTGATATTAGCTCATTTAACTCATCTAAAAAAGCTTTAGATTCTGGAATCATTGTTTGCTCAACAACATTTTTTAACTCTAATTTTATATTAATCACTTATTTCCTTTTTTTATAATTTCGTATTTTACTTAATAAATTATATAAACTCATTTATAGCCAAAGCTAATAAACTTTAAATTATAATGTTTTAGATAAAAATATTAAGGTTTAGTTTGAATATAGATGAAAATTTTAAAAAGTTATTAGAGAGTATTTGTAGTGAAGATATTGATATTATTGACAAGTTAAAATATATTATTGCTTTTATTAGACCAAAAAGTAAAGATAATATTGATTTGAGTGTAAATTCAATAAATAAGATTATTGATTTTTTTAACTCACAAGATGAGTTGGCACAAAACATATCTAGCTCTATAAATCAAATTTTTATAGAATCAAAAATATCTACAAATATTGTTCATTTTGGGATTTTATCAAACAACTACTTCTCTTATGAGGCAAGAGAGAGGTTTTATAATAAATTTCTACCAAATCCACCAAAAAAAGGTGATTTAAACTATATTTTTGGAACTATATTTAATAAAAAAGATGATTTTAAGTGGGTTTGCTCTATTGAAAATAGTATATGGGTAGAGTTTTTTAAAGCTCTATTTAATAACTCAAAAAATATAACAAAAACAAAAAATCATCTTTTTAATGAACTTTTAGATGCACTTGAAATTTTATCTATTTGGATAGCAGCTGAAGAGTTTGATTCAAATTTTATTAGGCTTGATAAAAAATTATTAAATAAAGATTCAGCTTTTATAGCATTACAAAGAAATATAGCATCATATATAGAAAATATTCAATCAGATTTTGTAAATATTGAAATTACAAAATCAAAATTAGAGGAGTTGGATGTTTTAATACAACAATCTTATGAGCAAGTGAGTGCTTTAAAAAGAAAATCTCTTCATAATGGTATTTCAATAGATTTAACATATCAACTTGAAAGATTAACTCAGATGATAAAAAGAGTTGAATATATCTTAGAATTAATAAAATATTTTGATACAAAAGATTCAAATGAAATTTTTGTAAATTTTTTTAAAGAATCAGTTGCACAAAATAGTAAAAAAAATTCATTAATAGATTTATATAAACAGGGAATAAAAATTGTAGCAAGAAGTGTTACAAACTATACAAGTGAACATGGTGAACATTATATAGCAACTGATTTAAAAGCTTATTTTAAAATGTTTCTTAGTGCAGCTGGAGCTGGAATTATAATAGCTATTATGGCGCTTATAAAAATCAATATCACTCAAGCTGGATTTTTAATAGGAACTCAAACATTTTTAAGTAGTTTAAATTATGGTTTAGGATTTGTATTTATACATATTTTAGGTTTTACTGTTGCTACAAAACAACCAGCTATGACAGCATCAAAACTAGCACAAGAGATAGAGCAAGATGAAAACAATAAGGCAAATCAAAAAAAGATTATTGATTTAATATTTCAAGTTAGTCGTTCTCAATTTTCAGCAATTGCTGGAAATGTAATATTAGCAATAAGTGTAGCATTTTTGATATCTTATTTAGCTATAAAAAATGGTTATATAATCTTAGATGATGAGGACATAAAATACTATTTAAAAAATCTTGAACCAAACATAGCACTATTTTATGCAGCAATTGCTGGAGTATGGCTCTTTTTATCTGGATTAATCTCAGGTTATTTTGACAATAGAGCTGATTTATTGGAGTTAAAAGATAGATACTATCATCAACCTTTACTAAAAAAACTAATAAGCGATAAGTATAGAGAAAAATTTGCAACATATTTACATGAGCATTATGGTTCAATATTAGGGAACTTCTTTTTTGGTATTCTTTTGGGAATAACACCTTTTATTGGATATTTATTAAATCTTCCACTTGATATTTCGCATGTTGCATTTTCAAGCGCATATTTAGGATATACATCAATGCATTTTGATATATCTGTAACTCTTTTTATATACTATCTAGTTTGTGTTTTACTAATAGGTTTTGTAAATTTAATTGTAAGTTTTACTTTAGCATTAAAAGTATCTTTATTGTCAAGAGATACCAAGTTTGGTAACTTTTTCTCTTTTATTAAAAACTTAATCATTGAGATTTGTAAAAAACCACATAAACTATTTTTCCCTTTTACTTACAAGAATAAAAAATAGATATTTAAGAAATTTTTAGTACAATCATCTTTAAATTATCACAGGGAAGATAAAATGAACAAAGTAAAAGGGATAGCAGTAATTGGAATTTTGGCTTGGACTATATTTTTGATGATATATCTTTTATATATTGGAATAAGTTAATATAGTCTATTAAATAGTCAAAAATGATTCAATAACACAACTCATTCTACTTTTTATATCACTTGTATCAATATTCATATAATCAATTTGTATTTTATAAAGCAACTCATCTTTTAATTTAAACTCAAAAACTAAATACCCAGCATATAAAAAGGCATCTTTATTCTTTTTTCCTTCATCTTTTTTATCATTTTCGTAAATATAATAAGAGATAAGTAGTTTCTCATTTTGTTGTTTCTCTTCTGTTTCAAAACTCTTTAAAACATCCACTAAAATCTTATCACTATCTTTATTTGAGAAGCTATTTTTTAAATTACTTTTCATATTTTGAGAATACTCTATATATGAATTTATAATATAATTTGAACTTTTTAATAGCTCTTTTGCTTTTTGAATATCTTTCTTATAAATTTTTTCAAATGTTGTAACACTCTTTTGACAAGCAACTCTTTTTGCTTTTGGATCATCTTTTTTTTGATTTAAAACTCCATAAGTTAAAAATAAAATAAATGCCACTATAAAACCTATGTATATTTTACTTGCCATAAAAAACTCCTAAATTATTCAATTTTTTGGATTATAATCTTTTTAATATATAAATGTCAATTATCATTCAATTATAATATAAAATTATGAAATCTTGATAAGAATTATTAATATTTTAAGTATAATTTAATTTTCATTCATATATAATTTCTTCAATCAAAGGAAAAAAATTATCCTTTGTAAAATTTAAGGAGATTTTATGGCGTGTGATACATCTATAAAAGCTAGAAAAGAAAAAAAAGTTACTATTAATGAGAATACAACAGAAATAATTAAGGAGAAAAAAATGAGTTCAACAATGGTTTTAAGACAAATGCCAGAATTTAAAATGAGTGCATATGATGCAAAAACAGGACACTATACAACTGTATCAAGTGAAGATTATAAAGGAAAATGGACAGTAATTTGTTTTTATCCAGCAGATTTTACATTTGTTTGTCCAACAGAGATTGCAGCAATGAATGCAAAATATGATGAGTTTCAAGAGCTTGGAGTTGAAATTTTACCTATTTCAACAGATACAAAATTTTCACACAAAAGATTTGTTGAAACTGAACCAATTTTAAAAGGATTAAAACTTACAATTGGTGCTGATACTACAAAAAGTGTAGCTTCTGATTTTGGTGTACTTTTAGAAGAAGAGGGAGTTGCGTTAAGAGGAAGATTTTTATTTAATCCAGATGGTATTTGTGTAGCTCAAGAGGTTCAAGCAGATAGCGTTGGAAGAAATGTAAATGAGTTTTTAAGACAAGTTAGAGCTTGGCAACATGCAAGTAAAACAGGTGAAGTTTGTCCAGCAGGATGGAGACCAGGTAAAAAAACACTTCCAGTAAACACTGATGTTGAACAAATGACAGGAAGAGTTGGAGATTATATAACTTTAGAAGAGATACTTTCATAATTCAAAAAATATATTAAAAAGGAGGAGTAAAAACTCTTCCTTATTTTACACTACAAACTTCTACATTTCAAATATCAAATTAAATATCAAATAACATTATAAGGCTACTAAACAAATCTTTATTGCAATAAGATTTCAAAATATAGATCCATAAAGGAGTTTTATGTTTAGTGCAGTTTCAAATAGAGATTTAGAGACGATAAATAACTATTTTAATCAATTTATTAAATTTATATCTCACGAAAAAAATCAGTTTGATTATATTGAATCAACTGGAAATAAAAAGTTAGATTTAATGTTTCAATCATGGAATAAAGAGATAAAAAGAGTTGATAAAAGTGTAAAAGATGATATGAGAGTTTTAGGTGAACTTGTATTAACAGCAGATAAAGTAGAACAAGGAATTTATAACTGTAGAATAAAAGCAAGTAGCTCTAATCCAACTATTTTTACATTAAAAAATACTATTAATAATATGTTAGCTAGTATAGATGAAGCTACTTCAAATATTTTAAAAGTTGTAGATAGTTATACAAAAAATGATTTCACAGATAGTATAGACTCTATAGATAAATATAAAGATCAGATGCGATTATTGATGGAAAGTATCAATTTACTTGGTAAAACTTTAGAAAATAGTGCAAGAAACAATTTTGAAAATGGAGAGATTTTAGAAGAGAACTCTTTGCTTATGTCATCTTCAATGAATAATTTAGCATTAAAAACAGGTGAACAAGCAAGTTCATTAGAGCAAACTACAAGAGCATTAGAACAGATTACAAATATAACTAGAGAAAATACAAAAAATGCTACAAAAATGGCAAATTTGGGACAAATTGTTAAAAAATCAGTTTTTGTTGGAGAAGATTTGGCAAAAAAAACTGCTAACTCTATGGATGATATAAATACTAAAATAAGAGCTATAAATGAATCAATTACTGTAATTGATCAAATAGCATTTCAAACAAATATTTTAAGTTTAAACGCAGCAGTTGAATCTGCAACAGCAGGAGAGGCTGGAAAAGGTTTTGCAGTTGTTGCTGGAGAGGTTAGAAACTTAGCAAATAGAAGTGCAGAAGCTGCTAAAAAAATAAAAACTTTGGTTGAAGAGGCAACACTTAAAGCAGATGATGGAAAGCTTATATCTTCAAATATGATAAAAGGTTATGAAGAGTTAAATAACAATATAGGTCAAACTATAGATATTATCGAAGATGTTTCAAAAGCTTCAAAAGAGCAGATTTTTGGAATTGAACAGATAAATCAAGCTGTAGTTTTATTAGATAGTGTTACAAAACAAAATGCTATTGAATCTGAGCAAGTAAGCTCTATTTCAAAAACTGTATCCAAACTTGCTCAAAAGCTATTAAGTGATGCAAAAAGTAAAAAGTTTAGAAAAGAGGTTTAAATGTCAAAAGAGACAATATTGGATAAAAATGCTTTTTTAGTAAGCGAAACAGACTCTAAAGGAGTAATAAGATTTGCAAATAAAGATTTTTGTGATGTTGCTGGATTTACTCTTGAAGAGATGTTAGGAAAACCACATAGTATAGTAAGACATAAAGATATGCCAAAGGCTGCTTTTAAAGATTTGTGGGATACGGTTAAAAGAGGGGAAATTTGGACTGGATATGTAAAAAATGCAAGAAAAGATGGTGGATACTATTGGGTTTTTGCAACTGTTTACCCTTTTGAGAGTTGCGATGGTTTAAAAGGTTATCTCTCTTGTAGAAGAAAAGCTTCAGAAGAAGAGATATCTAAAGCTACTAAACTTTATGAAAAGTTAAGAAAAAAAGAGAGTTATTAACTAATAATAATCTCTTTTTTTCCTCTAGAAACAACCTCTCCAATAATTTTTGCATATCCAAAACTAAAATCTTCTAGCTCTTTTACAAACTCTTTTGCATCATCTTTATTTATTGCTATTAAAAGACCACCTGATGTTTGAGCATCACAAAGAATTGCTTTAATAGTATCATCTAAGCCATCTTTATATAAAACTTTATCTTCCATAAACTTTAAGTTTCTTTTTGAACCACCTGGAAGAACACCATTTTTTGCTAAATCATAAGCCTCTTTTACAAAAGGAACTTCATTTGAAGATATACAAAAAGAGATATTCTCATTTATGCACTCAAAAGCGTGACCTAAAAGTCCAAATCCTGTTATATCTGTACAAGAGCTTACTTTATATTTTCTCATAATTTTTGAAGCAATATAGTTTAAACTAGCCATAATCTGTGCACAATGTTTTGTTAGATTTAAATCTATTAAATCTCTTTTTATAGCTGTTGTTAAAATTCCCATACCAAGAGGTTTTGTAAGCACTATTACATCACCAGCTTTTGCACTATTGTTTCTAATAATCTCTTTTGGATTTATAACTCCTGTAACACTTAGTCCATAGTACATCTCAGGAGTTTCAATAGTATGACCTCCTAAAAGAACTCCACCACACTCTTTAATCTTATCATTTCCACCTTTTAAGATTAAAGCTAAAGCATCTTTTGCAATATTTGTTTTGTCAAAACCAACTATATTTAAAGCTGTTTTAACTTCAGCTCCCATAGCAAAAATGTCACTAAGTGAATTTGCAGCAGCAATTTGTCCATAAACATATGGATCATCAACAACTGGAGTTATAAAATCAACAGTTTGAACCAAAGCTAGATTTTCATCAATTTGAAAAACTCCAGCATCATCACTTGTATCAAAACCTACTAAAACTTGTTCATTTTTGTTGTTGAGATTACAAAGAGTTTGTTTTAGATCCCCCGGACCCATCTTCGCAGCACAACCAGCAGCTTGAACAAATTTTGTTAATTTGTATTCATTATTCATATAATATCTTTCAAATTTTTTAAAAAACTATACATTATACATAAGCAATTTTAAATTTTTAGTTAAACAATAGTAAAAAATATTTTACTTTTTAAGAGTAAGTTTATAAATAATTTAATATTATAAAAATCTAATTAGTTCATAGACCATAGGTTATGGTTGGACATAAAAAGAGCTTTTACCTCTCTTTTATCTCTTAATAGAACAAACACTACAAAGAAAATATTATGCAAAGAAGAACATTTTTAAAAACAACAGCATTAGTTTCAGGTGCAATGGCTATAACTCCAAATTTAGTTTTCGCAAAAGAGCAGACAAATCCATTTGGTATTACAAAAACTCCTAGAAAATTTAGTGTAACAAATAAATATGAGTTTGAAAAAAGTAATGAGATAACTCAAGTTTGGATACCACTTCCAAAAAATGAGAGTTATCATGAGGTATTAGATATTGATTATAAAGGAAATTATACAGATGCTAAAATTGTAAAAAATCCTTATGATACAGATGTTTTATATGCTAAATGGGATAATAAAGATATAAAACCAGAGCTTGATTTAAATTTTTCAGTTATTATGCAAGAGCGAACAACAAATTTTGAAAAAGCTACATCAAAAACTAATTATCCAAAAGATGTAAAAGTATATCTTGAAGGTACAAAACATATCCCAGTAACAAAAGGTTTAACAGCATATGTAAATGATATTACAAAAGGTTCTAAAACACCACTTCAAAAAGCTCAAGCTATTTATGACTGGACAGTTTCAACTATGTATAGAGATGAGAGTGTTGTTGGTTGTGGAATTGGTGATGCACAAAAATCAATTGAAGAGAAAATTTATGGTGGAAAATGTACAGATATAAGCTCTGTATTTGTATGTTTACTAAGAAATGCAAAAATTCCAGCACGTGAGACTTTTGGAATTAGAGTAGGGCAATCAAAAATTTCAAATGCTTGTGGAAAAGCAGATGATAAAGGATTTGCAAATATTACAGGAGCTCAACACTGTAGAGCTGAGTTTTATATAGATGGACTTGGTTGGGTTCCAGCTGATCCAGCAGATGTTACAAAGGTGAAATTGGCTGAAAAATTACCAAACGATAGTAAAAAACTAAAAGAGGTAAAAGATTATTTCTTTGGTTCTTGGGAGATGAATTGGGTAGCATTTAATAGCGCTAGAGATTTTATATTAAATCCAAAACCAACTCAATATCCTTTAAATATGTTGGGTTATCCTTATGCTGAGGTTGGAGAGGATGCAAAAGATTACTATAAACCAAAAACTTTTGCATATAGCTACACATCTCAAGAGATTTTATGAAACAAAATAGCTTAGCGATAATTGGTGCAGTTTTTACTGCACTTTTATCGACGCTTTGTTGTCTTCCAGCACTATTGTTTATATTTTTTGGAGTATCAAGTGGAGTTTTAAGCTATTTTACTACTTTAGAATATACTAGAGTTCCACTTGCTATTTTAGCAATTATATTTTTTTTAATATCAATTTATAATTTTAATAAAAAAATATCATGTAGTTGTGATAAAAAAGTTAGATTTAAAACTTATATTTTTGTTTTAATATTTTTTGTATTAATTTTGTTATTGCTTTTTTATCCAGAGATTTTACCACTTTTTATGGAGTAGATTATGAGAGTTTTAGTTCTATTTTTTATGTTTTTTAGCTTTGCTATATCTTCACAAATATCAGTTTTTAAAGTTGAAGGGATGCATTGTCCACTTTGTACAACAGCTGTTAAACAAGCTATAAAAGAGCTTGATGGAGTGCAAAAAGTTAGTGCTAGACTTAATACCAAAGAGGTAACAGTTGTTTATAATGAAAAAGTAAAAGTAAAAGATATTTTAAAAGCTATAAAAACAACTTCATACGAAGGTGTAGAAATATCTACAAAATCGAATGAAGACTAAAAAAATAGATAAATTTTACAAACCAATTAAAAATGGAAACCATCTATAAACTATAAATAAAATTAAAAATCCAAAAAGAAATATTAATCCACAAATAGACAAAATATTTAAAAACATCCCATTTTGAAGCTCTTTAGGAAGTTTTGTACTTCTTACAAGTTTATAGTTTAAAAATGCAAATATTGGTGTTGTTGTAAATGATAATATCATTGCAAAATCAAGCATAGTTCTCATAGAGCTTGCAAAATAAATTATAATTAAAAATCCAATAATAGATATAAAAATTGTCCAAACAGCAACGCTTCTATTTGATGCAGATCTATTTTTTCTAATTAATGAAAAAGCTTCTGCAACAGCTCTTCCATAACCATCAATAACAGTAATAGAAGTTCCAAACATACAAGCAAATGCTATAAAAGCTATTAGAAGTCTTGACCAATCACCAATTACAGATGTGTACATAGATACTAGTTGATGAGAAAATGCTATTCCATCTTTAAACTCATAAGCACTTCCATGTAAAACTAAAGCTCCTAAAGCTAGAAAAAATAGAGCTAAAATAGCAGTTACTATAAATCCTACATTAAAATCAATCAAAGCATTTTTTGCGTTTATATTTGTCTGTTTTATTTGATTTTTTAACCAAATAGAACTAATGCTTGATATTTCAATAGGTGCTGGCATCCAACCTGTTAGAATAACAATAAATCCTAAACTAGCAATTGTCCAAGCAGATGGAGATATAAAATCATCAGCTAAAGCTGAATCAACATCTTTTGTTACAGCCATCACAACAGCAACTACAGTTGCAATACTAAGAGTTATCATGATTATTTTTGCAACATTATTTAAAAGATTATATTTCCCAGCAATTAAAATAAGTAGACAAGCAAAAATAATTATAAAACTAAGAAGAGAAATAGTTAGTTTTATAGGAATAAAATATCCCAACAAACTTGCTGCAAACATTGAAACAGCAGCAGTATTTACAACAGCAGCAATTACAGCTAAAACTGTAAAAAGCCACAACCAACCATTTCCTAAAGAGGCATATCCCTCAATTAAGCTCTTTTTTGTTGCCATTGTATATTGCACATTTGCTAAAAAGAATGGATATTTAAAAAAATTTATTAAAAGTATAAATATAGCTAAACTCCAACCAAACAGTGCTCCAGCTTGAGTTGAAGAGACTAAATGAGAACCTCCAATAGCAGCAGTTGCCATTAAGATACCTGGACCAAATATTTTATAAAAAGCTTTTACTTTGTCAATCATTTAAACTCTTTTCATCAAATTGATAAGTTTTGTGAGCAATTTTTATTAAAATATTTTTGTCTGCTAAATCTTTAAATAGTTTAATTAAAGTTGGTTTAGAGATAGAAAATTTATCCATAATTTCACTATAAGATGCATAAAACTGTTGTTTTTCATCAAGATTATTGAAAATATATTTTACAATCTCTACTTGCTTACTATCTGTAATTGCTCCGATAGTTTTGATAATATTTTCATTTTTCTTTAACTCTTTTTCTTGTATTTTTGGAAGTAAAACATCAACTAAACTATCCAAAAGTTCATTTATATCTATTGGTTTAATAAGATAGTTTTCAACTTTTAATTTAATGGCTTCTATTAAATAGTTTGTATCTGTGTGAGCTGTTGTTAAGATACTAGGAATATTTATATTTTTACTTTTAATATATTTTAAAAAATTAATACCATTTTCATTTTCTAGTTGTATATCACTAATAATTACATCAACTCTTTTTTCAAGTAAAATTTTCATAGCTTCAACAGTTGTTTTAACACCATAAATATTTGCTACAAAATCCTCTAAAGCATCTTTTGTATGTTTTAACAGACTCTCATCATCTTCAAGATATAAAATATTGAAATCTTTTAAAATTTCTAAATTCTTACTCATTTTTATCCTCAAATATTGGTATTGTGATTGTAAAAGATGCTCCTTTGAATACCTTTTTATTCACTTCTAATTTTATATTTTTACAAGATATTTCACCGTTTAAATGTTTTTCAATAATCTGTTTGGACATATAAAGACCAATTCCAGTTCCAGCACTTTTATATTTTGTTGTGTAGTAGGGTTCAAATATTTTTGGCAAAATATCATCAGGAACTCCACCTCCATTATCAATAATATTGATAAAAACAAAATTCTTTTTGCTATTTACTATGATTTTTATGATTCTATCATTTTTATTAACACTGCTTACTAAAGCATCTTTGGAGTTTGATATTATATTTAAAAATATATGAGAAAGTTCATTATAAAAAGTTGTAATTTTCTTATCTTTTTTTACAATTAAATCTATTTTTATATTCTCTTTATTTAAAAAATATTTTGATAATTCAATTGAGTGTTCCACACAATCTTTTATAAAAAAGCTATTTTTTGATCTATTTGGGCTAAAAAAGTTTTTAAAATCATCTAAAGTATTTGACATATTTTGTGCTAAAAGTAGTGCGTCTTTTACTTTTTGTTCAACAAACTCAGGTGATAGTTTGTTTACTCTCATTTTTGTTTGAAAACTTTGAATAATCATTGTAATTGAGCCAAGAGGTTGTCTCCATTGGTGAGCAATATTATTTAACATCTCTCCTAAGCTTGCAAATCTTGCTTGTTGAAACATGATAATATCTTTTTTTCTATTTTTAGCAACTTCTAGTTTGATTTTTTGCTCTAAATTGTTATTTAACTCTTTTAGCTCTTTTGTCTTTTTCTCAACAATCTTCTCTTGCAAATAGTACAATTTTCTAAAGTGAAAAGTAATAAATAAAGATAAGATAATTGTAAAAAATACAACAAAAAAGATAGAGATAAAAGAGAATATTGTAACCAATTTAAAAATATTATCAGTATCTCTTTTTTCATTTATTGCAAGATTTAAATCATAGTTTACAAGACTTCCTAGATATACAAAAATTGAGTCTATATTAAAATTTATATTTGTAAAATACTCTTTGCTATTTTTTTTATCTAATTTTTCAATTGAGCTAAAAATATCAACCATTTTATTATCAATATTTTCAATATTTAGCTCTTTTATATATTGGTTTTTATAGTGATTTGAATTTATAAAATAGGTTTTTATCTTTGATAATATTGAGTTATTATAATCTTTATTTAATCTATATTTGTACTCACTCCAATTTTTCTCAATAATCTCTTTAGCTATATTTAATACCTCAATTGTTTGTTCATAGCTTAGACTATTTTTTTCAAATTCATTAAGTGTGTCTTGAATATTAATTTTATATGAATCTTTAATTGTTTGAAGTTTGATTAAGCTTTTTGTTCTTTTATCAAAAAGAGTGTCAAAATCATCTTTTAAAATAAATATTGAGATTTGAGATAAAACTATAATTGAAATCATACCACCAGCAATAATAAAAATTAAGAAGTTTGCCTTATATGAAAACTTTAATGTATCAAAATATTTAAGTAGTTTTTTCATTTTATAATCTCTTGAAATTTACCATTTTTGTATTGATATAAATAGATTTTATTTAAAAGTTGACTATTTTTAAACTCTAGTTTTATCTCATGTAAAATATCTTTTGATGGATTTTTTAAACTATTAATAAAGTTTTTTTTGCTTAAGTTATCTATGTTTTTAACTATAGCATCAATCAAAATTTTTGAAGCTAAAAATGCCTCAAAAGATATAAAACCAAACTCTAAATTGTTTGAATAATTATTCATTATATTTTGATACTCTTGAACAATTTTTAAAGATTTATCATCATAATTTGGAACTATTTGAGAAAAAATTAGATTTTTTGTATTAGTATTTGAAGCTTCTAACTCTTTTACTATAGAGTTTGCATCGCTAAATGAGATGTTACAAAAAATAGTATCTTGAAATATCTTTTCATCTTTTGCTTTTTGAATAAATAAAGAGCTTGCTTTTGAAGCTCCAATCATTATTACAACTTCTGGTTTAGAGTTTTTTATCTCATTAAATGCATGATTTATAGATAGAGTATTTCTTTTATAAGTTCCTGTTGATATAAAAGAGATATTTTTATTTTTTAAAACCTCTAAAGTTGATATATATCCCTCTTCTCCATACTCATCATTTTGATAAAAAATTGCTATCTTATTTAATCCTTTTTTATCTACAACATAATCTACTAAGGATTGTATCTCTTGTTTATAAGATGCTCTAAAGTTTACAATATTTGAAAAATCGCTATCTCTTAAAAAACTTGCTCCTGAAAATGGTGCAAAGTATGGAATTTGACTCTCTTTTATAATTGAGATTACTCTACTATTTGTAGGCGTTCCAACTATTCCATAAAAAGCTAAAATATTCTCATTTGATAGTTTGTGTATATTTTCGTAACTTAAATCTGGTTCATATTTATCATCTAAAGCTTTAAAAAATATTTTTCTATTTTCTATTAACTTATTATCATTTACATATTTAAAATAACTATTTGTAGTTTCAAAAACTGACTCTCCCCAATCTTTTAAAGCTCCACTTTGTGGTATAGAAGATGCAATCAATATATTTTCTTGATTATAAGATTTTTCACTATTAAGAGTATATATTAAAATAAAAATAAGCATTACAAATAAAACTTTTTTAACCATTCATAAGTTTACATTATTTGTGTTTAAAACTCTCAGTCTATTTGTTATAAGATGTTTTATATATTTTATAAATTAAGTTTTATTTAACTTCTTTATATATAGAATATGGTAAAATATTTTTTACTAAAAATTAAGGGCATAGGTTATGCAAGAGTTTATATACTACAATAAAAACGGGTTGGATTTCCCTTTAAGTGAAAAAATCCAAGTAACTACTAATTTAGATGATATTAAAGATAAAAGCTTTTTGATATCAAACTCAAAAGATGTAAAGTCAGAATTTATTGCTTCTGAGATAGATTTTTATATAAAAAATTCACAAGATAACTTATCAAAAAAGATTCAAAATGTTTCAAAACTGTATGAGATAAATGCTACAAGATTTGACTTTGCTCAGGATATTTCGCATAGTGTAGATGTTTCAAAAGAGGTTTTGTTAATTACAAAAACACAAGAAGAGTATGATTTATTCACATCTCAATTATCAAAAGATGACTTTGAACTTTTTAGAATAGATGAAACAATTTTAAAAACTATTAGTGGAGAGATTGGAAATTTTGAAGTAATAGTAAAAGATAGTCATAAAGATATAACTTTAAGAGTTTCTCAAATTGTTTGGTTTGATGCAAAACCATCTCCAAAAGAGAGAATTGGAGTTTTTGATCCAAACTTAAGTAGCATAAATGAAGTAGTTAAAATATTAAAAGATAATATAAACTCTTTTTCATATAGAAAATTTACAACTTATGATAAAACTATTTGTCAATATGATGGAAGAAGAGAGGTAATTTGTAGTAAGTGTGAAGAGGTTTGCCCAACTGTTGCTATTACAAAAGATGATACAACAAAAACTCTAACTTTCTCTCAAGTTGATTGTCATGGATGTGGTGGATGTATTAGTGTTTGTCCAAGTGGAGCATTAGATTATACTCCTACAAATAAAGAGTCACTTTATGAAATATCAAAGTTTTATAAAGAGACACACCCTTTAATTATTCCTTCAAAAATGTCTTTAAATAATTTAAATATAGAGCTTAAAGAGAATGTTTTACCATTTGAAATTGATGGTGAAAAGTTCTTACATGAAGGAACTTTGCTTACTTTACTTCAAATATCAGGTTCTCAAGTTATTTTTTATAGTGATTTTTTATCAAAAGGTACAAAAGATGCTATTAGAATATTAAATGATATTTATCAAAAAAAATACCAAAAAGATGCTGTTTTAATTGCTATGAATGAAGATGAATTAGCTTTGGCTTTAAAAGAAGTATCTTTTGTGGAAAACTCTTATTTTAACTTTAATCAAGATGGCTTCAAAAAAAGAGAAGTATTCTCTCATAGACTTCAAAAAATTGTTGGAAATGATGATTTAGGAGTTGTTGAAACAGGTGAACATATTCATTATGCAAAAGTTGAAGTAAATCAAGATACATGTACTTTATGTCTAGTTTGTGTAGGTGCTTGTAATGTTGGAGCTTTAGTTGCTGATGCTAGCGATAATACCCTAAGAATAAATCCAAGTATTTGTACAGCATGTGGATATTGTGAAGTATCTTGCCCTGAAACAAATTGTTTGACAATAAAACAAGATATAATTGAACTAAAACCAACTTGGTTTAAAGAGAGTGTTTTAGCTCAAGATAAACTTTTTGCATGTGTTGAGTGTGGAGTTGAATTTGCAACAACAAAAGCAATAGAAAAAATTGCTTCTAAAATGGCAACAATTTTTGCAAGTGATCCTGTAAAAGTAAGAAGTTTGTACTGTTGTGCTAATTGTAAGCCAAAAATAATGATGCAAAGCTATTTTGATAATAGAAAATAAGGATAAAAAATGCAAGATATACAATCTATAAATAAAGCTAGAGCGATATACTACAACTTGTTTGCAAACTTTTTTGTTCCAAGTTCAGATATAAAAAACTATTTTGAACTTTTTAGACTCTTAAATCTTTTAAAAGATAGCTCTTTGGATGAAGCCTCTGAAGAGTCGATTAAAAATATTTTAAATCTTTTAGATAAGGATTCAAATCAGTCTTTAATACAAGAGTATGATGATATTTTTCATAATCCTGTTTATGAAAAAGTTAGACAAACAGCATCTTTTTATGATGAGGGTGTTGAGTCTGGTAAAAAAAGAGTAGAGATGATTCAATTTGTTGCAAAAACAAAGCTTAGACGTGATGAAAAGAGATATTTTGAATATGAAGATTCTGTTGGCTTTATATTTTCAATAATGTCTGAGTTGTCTAATTTAGTTGCTCTTGGAGAAAAACAGTATGAAAATACTGTTCACTGTATTTTTGAACAGATTTTAAATCCTTTTGTAGATGAGTTTGCAAAAAGTATTTATGAGCACAAAAAAGCAAATATCTATAAAGAACTTATGGTTATTTTACACTCATTTATTGAATTTGAAAGATTATATTTAGAGGTTACAAAACCACTTAAAAAAGAGAAAGCTAAAAAACAAGTAACTGATAACTGGGGAGATATTACTCCAGAGGAAAGAGAAAGAAGAGAGAGAAATAGAGCATTAAAAGCTTTAGGTCCTAAAAACTAAAAAGGTATTCCTTTTTAGGGATTTTATAAAGAAAGTTTAACTTTTTTTATAAAGTCTCTTAAGTTTAGAGGGGCTTAATTTCTATAAGGAGGTCAGTCGTGCAAGAAAGTAGAAGAGCTTTTGCAAAAAAAGCAGCAATTATCACAGCTGCTGCAGTTGCTACAACTGGAACTGTTGTATTGGCTGGAAATGGTGAAACATCTGTTCAAGATGATTCAAACAATGGTGTTATTGTTGGAAAATCTAATAAAAAAGAGATTCTATACAGAAAAACAATGGCTTGGGAAGAGTTTTATAAAAACGCAAAATAAATTTAGTAGGAGAAGCTTATGTCAGCAAATACATATGAAGCTTTAAATGCAAAAGTAGGAAGACGGTCGTTTTTAAAAATGGCAGCAGTTTCTACAGCATTTGGAGTTACATCATCTTTTGCAAGTACAGTAGCAACTAGAGCAGCTACAGAAGAAGAGATTAAAAATCCTTTTCCTGGTTCAAAAATTGTAAAAACAATTTGTACAGCATGTTCTGTTGGTTGTGGTGTTATTGCAGAAGTTCAAAATGGTGTGTGGGTAAGACAAGAGGTAGCACAAGATCATCCTGTATCACTTGGAGGGCATTGTTGTAAAGGTGCCGATATGATTGATATGGTTAAATCTGAAGTTAGATTAAAATATCCAATGGTTAAGAAAAATGGTCAATGGCAAAGAATTTCATGGGATGACGCTTTAAATAATATTGCATCAAAACTTGAAGATTTAAGACAAAAAGATGGACCTGATTCAGCAATGTTTTTGGGATCAGCAAAATTTAATAACGAGCAAGCATATTACTATAGAAAATTTGCTGCTATGTTTGGAACAAACAATATAGATCATCAAGCTAGAATTTGACATAGCTCAACAGTTGCCGGTGTGGCAAATACATGGGGTTATGGTGCTATGACAAATTCTTTGGGAGATATTCAAAACTCTAAAGCAATTATAATTTTTGGAGCAAATCCAGCGGTTAATCACCCAGTTGGTTTCCAACACTTTTTAAAAGCTAAAGAGAGAAACAATGCAAAGATTATTGTAGTAGATCCAAGATTTACTAAAACTGCTGCAAAAGCAGATTTATATGCACAAATTAGACCAGGTACTGATATTCCATTTATGTATGGAATGTTAAATATCATTTTTGAAAATGGTTGGCATGACAAAAACTTTATTAATGATAGAGTTTATGGTATGGAAGATATTATGGCAGAGGCTAAAAATTGGCCAATTGAAAGAGTTGCTGATGTAACAGGAGTTAAAGCTGATTTAATAGTTCAAATTACAAAACTTTATGCAGCATCAAAACCAGGAACTTTGGTATGGGCTATGGGATTAACTCAACATACAATAGGAACTTCAAATACAAGAATGGCACCAATTTTACAATTGGCTCTTGGAAATATGGGAGTTGCAGGTGGTGGAACTAATATTTTAAGAGGACATGATAATGTTCAAGGTGCAACAGACTTTGGTTGTTTATCAGATTCACTTCCAGGATATTATGGTTTAGCTGAAGGTTCATGGAAATATTTTGCTTCTTCTTGGGGAGTTGATTTTGATTGGCTTAAAGGAAGATTTAAAGATCCTTCTTGGATGGGTAAAAATGGATTTACACTTGCACGTTGGTGGGCTGGTGTTTTAGCTGGAAATGAAGGTGAAGATGCTATTCATAATGCTGGAACTAATCTAAAAGCACTTTTTGTAATGGGTAATGGAATTACTTCAACTGCTCAAACAAAAAAAGTAAAAGAGGCTTTAGATAAGTTAGAGTTAGCAGTATTTTGTGACCCATTTGTAAATGAGGGTGCAATTATTACTGATAAACAAAATGATGTTTATATTTTACCAGCAGCAACTCAGTTTGAAACAGCAGGATCTGTAACTGCAACAAACAGAAGTGGTCAATGGAGATATGAGGTTGTAAAACCTATGTATGAATCAAAACCTGATCAAGAAATCATGTTTGAGTTAGCAAAAAGATTAGGATTTTATGAGCAATTAACGGCTGGAATGCAAAAAGGTAAAGATTTTGTTTGGCCAGAAGATGCAACAAATGAGATAGCTAGAATTATTAAAACTATTGGATTAACTGGATGGAGAGCTGAAAGACTTAAAAAACATACAGATAATTGGCATATGTTTGATGAGATTTCACTAGCTGGTTATGGAGATATGGCTGGAGAATACTATGGTTTACCATGGCCTTGTTGGACAGAAAAACACTCAGGAAGCCCAAATCTTTATGATATTACAAAACCAGTTAAATTTGGTGGTATGGGATTTAGACAAAACTTTGGTTTAGAGCATGAGGGAGTTTCATTATTGTCACCTAAAGGTTCAGCACCAGTTGGTGGTGTTCAAGATGGTGGGTATCCTGAAATTACAAAAGATAACATCGAAACAGTTTTAAAAATTAAATTAACTGAAGATGAAAAAGCTAAAATGGGTGCAAACTGGAAAGTTGATAAATCTAACTTGATAGTTGAAAAATGTATGGAAGCTGGAATTGCTCCTTATGGAAATGCAAAAGCAAGAGCAAAAGTTTGGCAATGGGCTGATCCTATTCCAAAACATAGAGAGCCTTTACATACTCCAAGAACGGATTTAATTAAAGATTATCCAAGTTTTGCAGATAAAAAAGATCACTGGAGAGTTGATACTAGATATATTAGTGAACAGACAAAACAAGATTGGGCAAAAGATTTCCCAACAAATCTTGTAACTGGAAGATTAGTAAATCTAAATGGTGCTGGTGTTGAAAATAGAGCTAGTAAATATTTAGCTAAATTAACACCTGAAATGTTCTGTGATATTAATCCAGATTTAGCAGGAAGACATGGTATTAGAGATGGTTCTATGATGTGGATTCACTCTCCAAATGGAACTAAAATTAAAGTTAAAGCAAAATACTCTTACTCTGTTACACCTGATAGAGTATTCCTACCATTCCATTTTGCTGGAATTATGGAAGGTGTTGATTTAAGCCATAGATATCCAACTGGAACACTACCTTATGCAATAGGTGAGAGTGCAAATACAGTTACTAACTACGGTTATGACATAGTTACACAAATCCCTGAAACAAAAGGTGGTTTATGTAGAGTAGAAAGAGCTTAGGAGAAGTAACATGAGTAATAATAAGATAAATTTTGCAAGAATGAAGTTCTATTGTGATGAAAATAGATGTATTCATTGTGATGGTTGTTCAGTTGCTTGTGCCTCAGCACATGAGTTACCAGTTGAGATTAGTAGAAGAAAAGTTGTTACTGTAAATGAAGGTAAACAAGGAATGGAGTTTTCATTATCTGTTGCTTGTATGCATTGTACAGATGCTCCTTGTGAGCAGGTTTGTCCAGTTGATTGTTTCTACATCAGAGAAGATGGTATAGTTTTACATGATAAAAACAAATGTATAGGTTGTTCATACTGTCTATATGCTTGTCCTTTTGGTGCACCACAATTTCCTAGTAATGGAGCTTTTGGTACAAAAGGTGTTATGGATAAATGTACTATGTGTGCTGGTGGTCCTGAAGAGACAAATAGTGAACATGAAAGAGAACTATATGGTCAAAATAGAATAGCTGAAGGTAAAGTTCCTGTATGTGCTGCTATGTGTTCAACAAAAGCTCTACTTGTTGGAGATGCTGAATCTGTAGCAAATATATATAGAGAAAGAGTTTTATCTTTCGGTCATGGAACTCAATCAGCACCATTTGGTTGGGATAAAGCTTATGGAAAATAAAAGTTTTCTAAGTGAATATAAAGCTTACTTAATAGTAGGCTTTTTGTTCATGCTTTTAACATATTGGTACTTTTGGTTAGCAACAATTGCTGATATAAACTATGTTTACCAATTTTTAATGCAGATGTTAAAAGGAAATTTTACTGGACAAATTGTACCTTTTGATAGTTTAACACAGTATCAACAGATGGAAGTGGGTCTTTTTGGACCTAGATATGATGCAATTGCTCCTGAAGTTATAAGAGCATTTGAAGAGAGACAACATCTTCTTCCTTGGGTTTTCTTTGTTGAATTTTGTCTATTTACAATAATGTTTATTGTTGCAAAAGGTAGAAAACAAGCTAAAATTACAAGAGAGAATGAGAAAGTTCAAGTTTATTCACTTTTTCAAAGAGTTGTTCTTTTATTAAATATTGTAATTATGATTTATCTGTTTATAACTGGTTTTTCAATAACATTTGGAAACTGGACAGGTGGAGGATATATTCCTAGACTTATGAGAGCTACACATGAAGTTGTTGGTGTTGCTTGGATTCCAGTTTGGTTAATTGTTACAGTTATTGCATTTAAAGATCATAAATACTTTGTAAGACCTAGTTCTAAAATATGGCATAAATTCTTTTTAAGAGGAAAATATGAACATATGAATAGAATCAACTACTATATGTATGTTGCATTTGGTTTTTTACTTGTATTAAGTGGTTTTACAATATGGTATATGTTTCCAGATGCAGCAACGAATGCACAAACAATACAGATAAAAAGATTTATTCTATTTATCCATTTTATGGGTAGTGCAATTATTTCTTTCTTTACATTTGAAACAGTATATTCATACTTTGTTTCAGTAAAAGGTTATATTCCAGGTGTGATAACTGGGAAATTGCCAATTGAGTACTTAGAGCAAATAAGACCAGATGTATTAGAAGAGGATAAAGATTTATTAAAAAGATAGGAAAAGCTTTAGGGCTTTTTCTATTTAAAAAAAGATTTTAAATATGCAAAATTTGCATATTAAGGAAAAATATGGATAATAGCAAATATTTAAAAACCGTAATTATTGACAAACTTATAGAAAATGAAGCCAATATGGTTGAAGACGTGACAATTGAAGAAGCACGTCTAAACCTTTATTTAAATGGAGAAAAAGCTATATCTATGATGACAATCCCAAAAGACCAAGATGCCCATGCAATTGGTTTTTTAATGAGTGAGAATGTAATCTCTTCTATTGCTGACATAGAAGAGCTTACAGTTAGTGCTGATGGATTAAGAGTAGATGTAAAAGCAAAAATAGATGAAAACTCACTACAAAATTTATATAAAGAGAAGACTTTAGTAAGTGGTTGTGGTGGAGGAGTTACTGGAAATATTGAAGGAAGTTTAGAAATTCCATTTAATCAAACTGCTTTTAAAATAAAACCAGAAACTATTTATACTGAAGTTAAAAAGTTTTATCAAGAGAGTGAACTTTATAACTTAACAGGTTGTGTTCATAAAGCTATGATTTATTTGCTTGATGGAACAACTGTAACAGCTGAGGATATTGGAAGGCACAACGCTATTGATAAAGCAATTGGAAAGTGTAAACTGCAAGGTCTTGATACAACAAAATCAATTTTGTTTGTAAGTGGAAGATTAAGTTCAGAGATGGTTACAAAAGCTGTAATGCATAAAATCCCAATAGTTGTATCAAGAACAGCACCAACTTATTTGGGTGTTCAAACAGCACATAAACACGGTCTTACACTTATTGGATTTGCAAGAGGTAAAAAGATGAATCTTTATACTCACAGTGGAAGAATTGATGTCTAGTATTGATGATAAATTAGATTTTAATTTGAATGATAATCAAAAAAGAATAGTTTTTGAAAATCTTGATGAGAATAAAAAACTATCTTGTTTAAAGGCATTTAAAGTAGCTAAAAAAATCAAAGTTGAAGCTAAAGATATGAGTGCGATTACAAAATCTTTAAGCATTAAAATAACAGATTGTGAGCTTGGAGTATTTGGCTCTTTAGATTTCTTAGCTAAAGATGAAGAGATTTATAATAGATTAAAAAATAGTTATAAAGAGCAAAGAATTCCTTGTATAGATTTGTGGCAAGAAGCAAAAAACTCATCTTTAAAAATAGTTGGATCAACTGTTAAAAACTCTGATATTGAAGTAAGTTATTGCCAATTAGGATGTTTTAGAGAAAAAAAAGGGCTTAAAAGTGGAAATAAAAGTTAAAATTTGGATTGAAGATAATAAGCAAAATCTTATTTTTGGAAGTGGAAAAACAGAGATTTTAAAAGAGATTGAAAAAACAGGTTCAATTAGTGATGCTTCAAAAAATTTAAATATGAACTATAAAAAAACGTGGAGTCATATAAAAATCCTTGAAGAGTTTATTGAAGATAGTTTAGTTGTTACAAAAAAAGGAAGAGCTGTTGATAGTGGATCTCAACTAACTACTAAAGCAAAAGAGCTGATAGAACTTTATGAGATTTTGGATAAAGATATAAAAGAGTACTCAAAAAAGAGATTTAATGAACTTTTTTTAAGTGAAGATTTAATAAAAATAAAGGATAAATAAAGTGTATAAACTAAACTTTTTGCAGTATAAAAATATGCAAAACTTGCATATTAAAGATGGTTTATCTTTGAATATTTTATCAAATAATGAAGATTATATTAGTTTAGAAAATAGTTTAAAAAAAGATTTTGCATTTGAAAGTTTAAACTACTTCTCTTTTTGTAAGAGTGGCTTTTTATCTCTATTACTTCAATTAAATAAACAAGGGAAAATTGCAGTAAGTCTTGGAGAAACTCAAAGTTTAATTGATGCTTGCGAAATTTTTTGCTCTCTTGGATTTGATATTTTATATTTAGATTTAAATAAAGATGGAAGTGTTAATTTAGATAAATTAAAAGATCAAAAAATAGATTTTTTATTTCTATCATCATATACAGTTGATACTTTTTATAAAAATAGTTTAGAAAATGTAAAAAAACTAACAGATGCAAAAATCATCTCAAATGCAAGTGCCTCTTTTGATAAAAATAGTGATGTTATATATTTTGATTCATATAAACTAACTGGTTTTTCAACAAAATCAATAATACTTTTTAATCAAAATTTATTTGAAGAACAAGCTATTTTTGAAAAAGATGGAATTTCATTAAATAATATTTTTCAATCTTTGAAAAATCAAAAATTTGAAAATAGTATGAAAGAGATTTTTAAAGAAAAATTAGAAAATAGTTTAAAAGATAATATTTATTATTTTATCGACAATAAAAATAGCTTAGAATATACACTTCATTTTGCTCTTAAAGGTATAAAAGCAAGAGAGTTAATACGAACTTTAGCTTTAGATGAAATTTTAATTTCAAATGGAGAAGGGTGTAGTTTAGGTTTATCAAAACCTTCAAGAGTTATTCAAGCTATGGGTTATGATGAACTTACTAGCAGAAATGCAATAACACTTAGTTTTGAAAAAAGCTATTCAATTAGTGAAATAGATAAAATTGTTAATCTTATTTCAAAAAGATATTTACAGATAAAAGTATTAAATAAAGGATAAAAATGTTTGAAAAATTAAACTATTTAGATTTTAATGAAGCAATTAACAAGAGTTTTGAATTGTCAAATACTACTTTAAGTAGTGAATTTATTTCTATAAATTTTGCTATAAATAGAGTTATAAGTGAAGATATTTTATGTGTAAAAAATCTTCCAGCTTTTGATAACTCTGCTATGGATGGATTTGCTTTTAAAGCAAGTGATGCAGGACAAGCTTTAAAAATAAAAAGAGCTATTTTTGCTGGTGATAAAGATAAAAGTAGTGATGAGTTACTTGAAAAAAATGAGTGTTACAAAATAATGACAGGTGCGAAGGTGCCAAAAGATGCTGATACTATTATTGCTATTGAAAACTGTTTAGATGTTACAGAAGATAGTGTAACTATACCTGCTGATATTAAAAAAGGTTCAAACTTAAGATTAGAAGCTGAAGAGTTAAAAAAAGGGGATATTTTAATTAAAAAAGGGGAAAAAATAAACTCTTCACATATTGCTTTACTTGCAAGCCAAGGAGTAGTTATGGTTGAAGTTTATAAGCAAATTTCAATTGCTGTTTTATCAACTGGAAATGAACTTAAAGAGCCATGGCAAAAAGCTTCAAATGAAGAGATATATAACTGCAACTCATTTGCAATTATTGCTCAACTAAATGAAAAAGGTTTTAATGCAACTTATTGTGGAGTTATTCCAGATAATTTAGAAAAATCAATAAATTTCATAAATAGTTTAAAAAAATATGATGTAATTATTACAAGTGGAGGTATCTCTATGGGAGATGCTGATTTTATGGCAGAAGCTTTTTTAAAAAATGGATTAGAAGTAGCTTTTCATGGTGTAAATGTAAAACCAGGTCGTCCTATAATGATGGGGAAAATGGATTCTTCTTTGGTAATTTGTCTTCCTGGAAATCCACTAACAGCAATGGTAAATATAAATCTATTTGTAATTCCAATGTTAAAAAAACTTCAAGGTGAAAATGCTTTTTATCACGGTTATATAAAAGCTATAAACCAAAGTAGTTTTAAAACAAAAAAAGGGAGGGTAAATCTAGTTTTAGGAAGAGTTCAAAATGGTAATTTTTATGTTACAGATGAGAATAAGTATGGTGCTGGAATGATTACAGCTTTATATAAGAGTAATTCAATTTTGGTAACAAATGCTTCTACTTCAAATATAGAATCAACTCAAGAGATAAAAATTCTTGATTTAAATGGTATTTATTTTGAAGAGAGAACAGATATTTTAAATTAAAAATTAGGAGAAAAATATGAAAAAATTGTTAGCAGGTTTAGGTTTTAGCGTAGTAATAGCTAGTGGATTATTTGCAAATAGTTTAATGATGGCAACAACAACAAGTACTGAAGATACAGGATTATTGGATAGTTTAGCCCCAAAATTTAAGCAAGATACAGGAATAGAGTTAAAATGGGTATCAACAGGAACAGGTAAAGCATTAAAAATGGGTGAAAATTGTGATGTTGATGTTCTTTTGGTTCATGCTCCAGAAGCTGAGAAAAAGTTTGTAGAAGCTGGTTTTGGTAAAGATAGAAAAGAGGTTATGTATAATGACTTTGTTATTGTTGGTTCAAAAAAAGATCCAGCTAAAGTTGAAGGAAAAACTACTCAAGAAGCATTTAAAACAATTAAAGAGAAACAAGCAAACTTTATTAGTAGAGGTGATAAATCAGGAACTCATCAAAAAGAGCTAGCGATTTGGAAAAATGTTAGTGATGTAACACCTGAAAAAGATAAGTGGTATATTCAATCTGGTCAAGGAATGATTATTACACTAAATATGGCTGCTGAAAAAGAAGGGTATACATTAACAGATAGAGGAACTTGGATTAAGTATGAGTCACAAAAAGGTGATTCAAATACAATGAAAATTATTGTTGAAAATGATAATTCACTATTTAATCAATATAGTGTTATTCCTGTAAATAAAGATAAATGTCCAAAAGTTCAAGATGAATTAGCAAAAAAATTCTCTGATTGGCTAGTTAGTGCTGATACACAAAAGTTTATAGGAGATTTTAAACTTTTAAATAAACCACTATTTATACCAAATGCAAAATAATACAAATAGGAAATAGTAAGTAAATATGAGTTTATTAGTAGATGGTTTTAAAGAGGCTATTGAGCTTTTAATTAGTGGAAATGATAGTGTATATTCTGCAATAATTGTTACTATTACAGTTTCTTCTTGGTCAATATTAATTAGTCTAATACTAGGACTTCCTTTGGGATTTTTACTAGGTTATTATCAATTTAAAGGAAAAACGGTAATAAAAACTATTGTAGATACATTTTTGGCATTTCCTACAGTTGTAATAGGACTTCTTGTATATACAACTCTATCACAAGCAGGAGCTTTTGGAGAGTATAATCTACTATTTACTCAAAAAGCAATAATTATAGGGCAGATTTTTTTAGGTTTACCTATAATTATTGCATTAACAGCTGCTCAAGTTGAATCAACAGATAAAAGATTATATCTATCTTTAAAAGGTTTGGGTGCAAAACCATATCAAATTTTATTAACAACTTTAGTTGAAGCTAGATTTGGTCTAATGACAGCAGCAATGACAGCTTATGGAAGAATTATCACTGAAATTGGAATTTCTATGATGGTTGGTGGAAATATAAAATATCATACAAGAACAATTACAACTGCAATTTCACTAGAAACTGGAAAAGGAGAATTTGAAACTGGTATCGCTTTAGGTTTAGTACTTTTTATAGTTGCACTTATGGTTAATATAGCATTATCAATGCTAAAAAGGAGATGGACTCAATGAGTATTTTATATGAATTAAAAAATATTGAGTATTTTTTTGATGAAAAAAGAGTTTTAAGTATTGATAATCTTATATTAGAAGAGAATAAAATTATTGGTTTTTTTGGACCAAATGGTAGTGGAAAATCTACACTTTTTTCTATTTTATCTTTTATTTCTAAACCACAAAATGGTGAAATCATAATAGATGAAAATATTAAAAAAAGTGTTGTTATGCTTCCTCAAAATCCATATTTATTAAAACGAACAGTATTTGAAAATATTGCTTATGGTTTAAAAATAAGAGGAGAGAGTGTAGATTTAAAAAGTAAAGTTGAAGAGGCTCTCTCTTTAGTTGGTCTTGATAAAAATTTTTCAAATAGAAAATGGAATCAACTCTCAGGTGGTGAAGCTCAAAGAGTTGCTTTGGCTTCAAGATTAATTTTAAAACCAAAAGTATTAATACTAGATGAACCAACAGTTGGAGTTGATACAAATTCAGCACAATTAATCAAAGATGCTATTTTATTAGCAAAGCAAAAATATAACACTACAATATTTATATCAAGTCACGATTATACATGGTTAAAACATATAAGTGATAAAAAGATAGCACTTTTTCAAGGAAGTTTAGTTGAACATGGAAATATAAATCTACTATTTCCCCCATGGAGTAAAAATGAACAAGGTGATTTGGTTAAAAATTTTATTGATGGTCAAAAAATAGTAATTCCAAACTCTAAGAGTAAAAAAAGAGATTCAGTTGTAATAATCAATCAAAGTAGTATAAAAATATCTAAATTTGATGAAAATAATAAAAAAGAAAAATTGATAGCAACAGTAACATCTATACAAAAAGATGAAAATCAAGATAATCTACAAATAGAGTTCTCCATTTGTGGTATTAATTTTTCTTGTTTAATCTCTAAAAATCAGATTCAAAAAGATATATTATTTCCAGGAGATAAAGTAGAAGTATTTTTTGATTTAGATAGTGTTTGTTGGATGTAAGAGATAAAATAGTAAACTTATGATTATTTAAAAAATTAGGAGCAAATATGTTTGTACAATTAAACGAAAGAGTTCTTTTAAATCTATCTAAAATAACTAGAACGAAAATAGATCATGTTGAAGATGGAATAAGAGTTAGATTTTATGAAGGTCAATATCAAGTTGCAAAGTCAAAAAGATTTGAAACAGTTGAAGATGCTAATAAATGGCTTTTTGAATTATTAAAACCTTTTAATTAAAAAAGCTAGAAGTTAAAACTTCTAGCTTTGAAGTATTATTTAAATACGTCGTCAGTTTGGCTTCTGTACCAAGCATAAGCATATTGTGCTTCAAGTGGTCTAATGTGTCCATTTGGATCTCTTTCTGGACTAACTCCTCCAGCACCATTAACACTCTCAATATGATCATCATGAGCATTATAAACAGCTGCAATAGAAATACCATATTTTGGACTTAATAAACTATAACAAGTATTTGCAAGTTTTGGAGGATTTATAACTGGTTTATTAGCTAATACTCTTGCAATTTGCATTGCTACAACTTTTCCTTGTGTACTTGCACTAAATGCTGATTTTGGCATTGGTGCTGCATTTGAAGCATCTCCAATAACATGTACATTTTTTACAAGTTTAGATTCAAATGTTTTTGGATGTACAGGACACCAATCACCTTGAACTAATCCTGAATCAAATGCTAATTGACTAGCTTTTTGATTTGGAATATAGTTTAAAACATCTGCAATAATCTCATCACCATCATCAGTAACAACTAGTTTTTTCTTTGGATCAACACTTACAACTTTTCCACCAAATTGAGCTGGTTTCCACTCAATCATATCTCCATAAAGTTCTTTCCAACCTTGAGTAAATAGACCTTGTTTAGAGAATTTATCTTTTTGATCAAGAATTACTATTTTAGAGTTTGGTTTATTGTATTTTAAATAGTATGCAACTAAAGAAACTCTTTCATATGGTCCAGGAGGGCATCTAAAAGGGTCTGTAGGTGCTACCATTACAAAAGTTCCACCATCTTTCATTTCTTCAAGTTGTTTTTGTAATATAACAGTTTGTTCTCCCGCTTTTACAGCATGAGGTGCATATTTTTGATTATCCTCTGTATAACCTTTTTCAAATTTAAAATCAATTCCAGGGCTTACTATTGCTCTTGTATAGCTAATAGATTCACCATTTTCTAAAATTACACTATTTGTTGCACCATCAACTTTTTTTACTTTTGCGTAGATTACTTTTACATTGTGTTTGTTTTTTAGTGCATTTAAATCTTGCTTAATGAAATCCATTTTCTCCATACCAGCAATAACTGCGTTACTAAATGGACAAGTATAATACTCTTTGTTCTCTTCTATTAAAACAATCTCAACATTTTTATCAAATCTTCTTAAGTATTTAGCAGCAGCTGCTCCACCAAAACCACCACCAACTATTACAACTCTTTGTTTGTCTTGTGGTAAAGTTGCCAACTCTGGACTAACTAAACTATTACAAGCAGCAAAAGATAGTGCAGTAGCACCTAAAAGTATTTTTCCGAAATCTCTTCTATTTAACATTTTAAACTCCTTTGCCTATTTAATTTGTGAGAAATAGTATGCAAGTTGCTCAAGCTCTTCATTACTAAAACCTTTAGTATGCTTCTGCATCATATAAGTTGTACCATCTACATTTTTACCATTTTTAAAGTTAAGTAGTGTTTTATAAAGATAATCTTTAGTTCCACTAATACTAGGAATTGTAGTAACAGATTTACCATTGTTTCCATGACAATTTACACATGACAATGATAACATTTCAGCTCTAACTGGGTCATATTTTGCTGCAAAAGATAAAGTTGCAGTACAAACCAACAAAAACATTAGTTTTTTCATTTTTCTCTCCTTATTTAATTCGATTGTAAAGACTAATGATAATTTAATAATCTTAATTTTAATTGAAACTATTAAATTAAATCCCACTTATTTAATTATGATTAAATTGCACTGTGTAGAAACTTCTCAAAGCTTTATTTAAATTACAACTTTGTTTCTACCAGTCTGCTTTGCTTTGTAAAGGTTATCATCTGCTCTTTTTAGTAAACTATCTTTTGTATCATCTTTTTTTGGAATTGCAATTCCAAAACTACTTGTAAGTTTCCCTATTTTTGTAAAATTGAAGTTTTCAACAGCAACTCTCATTTTTTCAGCAACAAGAATTAAATTCTCTTTAGAGTTTGATTCTATTATTGCAATAAACTCTTCACCACCCCATCTATATACTAAATCTGTAGTTCTTATTGCTTTTTTTGTAACATCTGAAAACTCTTGTAAAACTATATCTCCAATATCATGCCCATAAGTATCATTTACTTTTTTAAAGAAATCAATATCATACATAATAACGCTATATTCACAAAATCTTTTCTCTTTTATTATCTTGTCTAAATCAACATTAAATTTACTTCTATTAAAAAGTTTTGTAAGAGTATCTGTATATGCTTTTTTGATAAAAATATTCTTCTGTATATAATTCACTCTTAAAATATATAAAATGATAAGCAAAGATAGTATTAAATTTAGAGTTATAAAAAGAGAAAAACCTTCTTGTTTTGTATCATTGATAATACTATTTTTTGAGTAAGATAATACATAAGTATTTATACTTTGATCAAAATCAAATATAGGTAAAAAAGTTACTAAATACCACTCATTTTTAATCTTAAAATCTTCTACAAAAGCTTCAAAGGAATCAAGTTTTTGTGAGAAATTTTCTTTAATTTTTGCATCAATTAAAGAGACTGTTTTTTTATCAATAGCTTCAATTTCGCACTCATTAATCTTCTCTTCATAAAACTTGTCGCTTACAGATGAACCAATATAGTAGTGTTCAGCTATTTGTTTAAAAGCTCTTTTGTTTACATAATCTTTTGAAATAATTAATTTATACTCATAAGGATAAGTTCTATGTAAAAAGTGATGCATAGCACTAAATGAGCTAGAGAGTTCAACTGTTCCATAAAACTCATTATCAATTATAATTGGAAATACATTTCTAAATCCATTTTGAACCTTTCCCTCTTCAAAACCAAATTGTGGTTTTTTTGTCTCATTGGCTTTTTTTACAGTTGCTCTAACCTCTAAAAGATTATCTCCATAATTTTGTGGTGAATGAAATCTTAAAAAACTATTTCCATATTTATCATGAAAATGAAGTTGTCTAAAATCGTGTTGCAATAATCTATTGTATGTAGAGTAAAGATTGTTTAAAAGTTCATTTCTAGTTCTATTTTTAACAGTTTCATTAGCACTATTTAAATTTTTTAATAGATTTTTTATTTTTTCTTGATACAAAATTTCATCAACAATCATATTTGCAAATTTTTGATTAAAATTTAAAATAATATTTAATTCACTACTTAATTTTTCAATTTGAGAGTTTTTGATTTTTTCTATTTTAACTTTATTAAAATGCTCTATTGAAAGGTAGAAAATAGTCTCAATAGCTATTAAAAATAGTATGAAAAAGAGTATAGTTTTTCTTGTTCTCATTAATTTGCCCTAATATAAGAATTTTAAAGTATAGTTAAATAATAATAAAGTTTAGCTTTTTAAAAAAGAGTAAACTTTATTATATTAATTGATTTTTTACAAAATCCAAATAGTGTCCATCTTCTTGCTCTAACTTACTAGCACTTCCACTTTGAACAAGCTCTCCATCATTTAAAACATATATTTTAGAGGCATTTTTAACACTACTTAATCTATGAGCTATTGTTATAACTGTCTTATCTTTTAAAAACTCTTTTAACTCTTTAAATAGATTTGTCTCAGTTTGAACATCAAGTGCTGAAGTTGATTCATCAAAAATTACAACGCTTGGGTTTGCTAAAATCATTCTAGCTATTGATAATCTTTGTCTTTGACCTCCACTTAATCTAACACCCATTTTCCCAACAATTGTATCAAGACCATTTGGCATATTTTTTAAAACATCATCCATTTGAGCAATTTTTAAAGCTTTATAAATATTATTATCATCAATATCTTCACCCATTGTTAGATTAAATCTAAGAGTGTTATTAAATAATATTGGCATTTGAAGAACCAAAAATACGCTATTTCTTAAACTCTTTTTATCTATATCATCAATACTTATATTGTTGTATAAAATATCGCCTGAGCTTTTTTCATAAAATCCAGCAATTAATTGAGATATTGTAGTTTTACCACTACCACTTGCTCCAATAATTGCAATTTTTTCACCAGCTTTTATATCAAAACTTATGTTTGATAGATTATTTTTATCTTTATTATATGAAAAAGATAGATTTTTTAAAGAGATATCAACCCCATTTTTACTATCTAATTTTATATCTCCATCTTTTTCACAAGATAACTCTAAAACACTATTTATTCTTCCTATTGCTGCTTTTGCACTTGCAAGTGAGTATTGAATAGATAAAATCTCTTGAACAGGAGACATAATAAACCAAATATAACCAAACATAGCAAACATTAAACCAATTGATAAATCACTATAAGCTACAAGTAAAAGTCCAGTTGCTCTAAATATTTCAAATGCGAATAGAAATATTGTGTAAGATAGTTTTTCAAAAGCAACACTTTTGTAGCCAAACTCATTTGAAGTTATTTTTATATCATCTGCTTTTTTTATGGACTCTTCAAAAAAATCATTCTCTTTATTACTTGCTTTTATTTGTGAAAATAGATCTAAAGTCTCATTTATATTACTTTGAAAAGACTCTATGGCTTTGTTTTCCTCTTTTTTTAACTCTCCAGTTTTTTTTGCAATTTTTCTAGAAATTATTGCAATAGTTGGTTGTGTAAAAAGAATCATTAAACCTAAAACTAAATCTATATTTATAATTATTAAAGCAACTGCAATTAAAGTTAAAGATGAAGTAATTAGTTTACTTGCAACATTTACAATAAAACTATCTAAAGTATTTACATCTGTAATTAAATTTGCAGCAATCTTTCCACTACCAATTGTTTCATACTCATTTGTTGTAACTTTTTTTAAATGATTTAGAAGTTTTACTCTTATATCAAATATAACAGTTTTTGATATTTTTGTAAAAATTTTACTATTTATTACTCCAAATATAAAGTGTAAAAATCTTAATAATATTACAACAACTGTAACAATTGCTATATAATAAAATGGATCCCCACTTCCAAAAAAGTAGTCTATGTTATTTACAAAAAAACTTGGTTTTTCAAGTAAAACTTCATCAACTAATAAAGGAAGCAATAAAGGAATTGGAACACTTATAAAAATTCCAATTATAGTAAAAAATTGTCCCCAAAGTAGGGCTTTTTTATTTTTTAAAAGTAGTTTAAAAATATATTTTAAAGATATTTTTTCGTTCATAAAATTTAAATAAGAGATAAATCTCTTATTTATGCCTTTACATCGTGAACAACTGCTATTTTTCCACTCCAAAGTTTAAAAATATCACAAGCAACTTTAGCTCCATCTCCACTTGCACATGAAAACATTGTAGGAACACCACTTGCAAGTCCAGCTACATATAGATTTTTAGAGATTAAATTGTTTGAATTTTCCAAATATATATTATTTGGTTTTGGAACAAATATGTTATCTTTTACATTTACATCTTCACACTCTATATCAAATTTATGAAGACCAGTTGCTAATACTACAATTGAAGCTTCATAAGTAGAGTTTTGTGTTGTTATTTTAAAATATTCGCCTAAATTCTCAATTTTAGTAGCTTTTTCATCTTTTAGTTCAACATCTTTATATATCTCTAGCTGTTTTTTCATTTTAAGAAGTAAATCAACACCATTGATTCCACTATCAACTCCAGCAACATTAAAATATTTTCCAACATTTAAATCACTTTTATTATCATCTAAAATTAGATATTTTTTATCTTTTGCCCAATCAAATTTATCATTTGCACTTCCTAAAGTCAAAGCACAAGCAAAGCCAGCAGCTCCAGCTCCAATAATTACTACATCATATCTCATAATATTTTCCTTTCATTTAAAAATTTTTCGTAGTTTAACAAAACAGATATAAACTTACTCTTTTATCCACTCTTTTACACTAGAAGCAAAAAGCTCTGGAAACTCCAAAGGAATATTATGGCTAGTTCCATCTCTTTTTATTAATTTAATATTATGTTTTTGATTATGTAGTTTATCTAAAGCCTCCAAATCCAAAAGTCTATCATTTGAGCTATAAAGCATGTGCATAGGGATAGTTTTATCTTTTAATTTATCAAATAGATCAACTCTATTAAATGTACTTTTTAGTTGAGTTAAAAAAGTATCTCTTCCTAAATCATTAAACATATCAACCATAGTTTGAGCCAAAGATAAATCACTTTGATTTTGCTCTTCTAAAAGCATTATTGCTTTTTCAAGCTCCAAGCCAAATTCACTACTATTTTCAAAATCTACTAACTTTTTTTCTCTTCTTTCAAGCTCAACTTTAGATGTAGTTCCAGGTGTTGCTGCAACTGTAAATAATCTTTTAACTCTTTGTGGATATTTACAAGTAAAATATGATGCGATATATCCTCCTAGTGAAAATCCTAAGATATTTATCTTATCTTCTTTAAACTCTTTGTTTAAAATATCAACAATCTCATCAAAATCTGTTGAACTTGGAATAGGTATATGAATAATTTCAAAATCATCTTTTAAAAGTGGTAATGCTTTGCTCCAAAGTCTAATATCTGTCATAAGACCTGGTATAAAATATATTTTTTCTTTCATATTATCTCTTTGTATAGTTTCTTTGCATTTTAAGTAAAATTGGCTTAATCTATAAATAATATTATAAATAGATAAGTTTAACTTATTTATTTGTAATTAAGTTATCTTATATATAATTTCAAAAAACTTAAGGAGTTTAAATGAATATTTTTGAAAAAATAAGAGCTTTTTGTAGACCATTTAGAATAGTTTTAGGACTTGTTTTAATTGCAATTGGTATTTATACAGGGATTGTTTGGTTTTATTTAGGAGTTATTCCATTGATTGTAGGACTTATGGATATTTGTCCTGTTTGTATGATTAGTAAAAAGTGTACGCCAAAAACAAAAAAAGATTAAGAGATTTTCTCTTAATCTAATCTATAAATTTAACTACAATCATACCTTCAAATTTCTCATTATTATAAAATTCAACTCTATATTGATTTAAAGATCTATCAATTGAGAAGCTATTTACCATATCTTTTTTTGTTAAAGTGATATTGTCTTCACTATCAACACCATCTTTACTAAATCCAATAACATTTACTCTAAGCGGTGTAGTTAGAACTTTGAAGCTATTTTTTACTTCAATAATATTTGCAAATGATGTATCTATAATTTGTCCATCTACTTCAAATTTTATATCGTGAATATTTTTCTCAATTTCAAAATATTGAGGAACAAGTGAAGTTATAAGTCTGTTTCCAATAAAAATTCTATATGAACCATTTTGAAATTTAGCTTCACCAATTGGGTGTTCAAAATTAAAGATATTTTCACCTTTATTTAGAGGAACATATCTTAAAATAGATCTTATATTATTCAAATCTAGTTTTATATTATCATTTATAGTAACTGTTTTAAACTCATTTAAAAGTTTCTCTACCTCTTTTAGATTATTTAAATCAAAGTCTCTAGTAAACTCAATATTCATTATCTTCATAAACTCTTCAATTGATTTTAGTTGATAAATAACTTTATGAGCTAAATCTGTAATATTTTTGCTTGTTTCAATTGCAAAAGCTGGTTTATTGTTTGTAACTGCAAAAAAAGTTAAAGATAGTTGTTGTTGCTCATCTTTATACTTTGTTTCAGTATTTTTTACACCAAAATAGTGGTAATCTTTAAAAAGCATATCACTATTTAAATTATCTCTTACAGTTGTAGCTATCTCATCAAGATTTCCAAATTTTTCCAATGAGTCAATCATTTTTTGGTCAATTATTGTTGCTTGTCCCCAAGCTCTTGGATTAAATATAGCATTTTCATAAGTTTGTCTATAAAATCCATGTCCATCGTGTAGATTTAAGATTAAATCAACTTTTGGATTTAAAATTAGCTCTTTAATTTTATTTACATTTACATAATCAGGGTCATTTTTTGAAATAGTACTAAATTTTCTATTCATATCATTGTAAACACCTCTTCTATTTGCAACCATACTATCTATATTTACACTTGGTGCAATCCAAACACTCCCTTTTGTAATATTATAGTGTTGCTCTAAAAATGCTGGAGCAAAATAACCACCTGGTTCATCTCCGTGTATTCCACCAATTATTAAAAGAGTATTTTCATTTTCATCTAAAGAGCCTTTTTTATATAGAGTAAACTCTTTATTGGCTGCAAAGATATTTGTAAGTAAAAATATAATTAGAAAAAGAGATTTCATATCTATCCTATGTTTAAAAATTAATAAAAAATGGCTTGTATAATAGCTAAAGCATATTTAGATAAGGATTAAAATTATATTTTAAGAAATAATAAATTTTTAAAATAATATTTTTTATTGTATGATAAATTTTTAAAATAATATAATATGGATGAAAATAATGAAAAATAGAATTAAAAAATATATAGAATCGTTTGAAGAACTTTTAGAATTAAGAAACTACTCATTTGTAAACAATTTAAATCCTGATCCAGAGGTAAATTTAAACAAAGATAATAAATTTGCTAGAGAGGTTTTTAGTGGACACTATGTAGAGGTTGAACCAACAGCTATAAAAGAGCCAATTTATGTAGTTCATAGTAAAAACTTTTTTGAAGAGTTGGGTTTTAGTGAAGAGTTATTAAAAGAAGATGAGTTTATAAAACTATTTTCAGGAGATATCTCAAATGTTTCAAGAAAAAATGATATAAAATCTTGGGCAACTGGATATGCTTTATCTATTTATGGAACTGAGTATTATGCACAATGCCCTTTTCAAACTGGAAATGGCTACGGAGATGGTAGGGCAATCTCTGTTTTGGAAGCTGTGATAAATGGTAAAAGATGGGAATTTCAACTAAAAGGTGGTGGAAAAACTCCATATTGTAGAGGTGCAGATGGAAGGGCAGTTTTAAGATCAAGTGTTAGAGAGTTTTTGGCTCAAGAGCATATGCACTCACTTGGAATTCCTACTTCAAGGTCTTTAACTTTGTTTACTTCTAAAAAAGAGCAGGTAACTAGACCTTGGTTCAATGAGAATTCTTACTCAAAAGACCCTGAAGTTATGATAGAAGAAGATGTTGCGATTACTACTAGAGTTGCATCTTCATTTTTAAGAGTAGGTCAAATAGAACTTTTTGGAAGACGAACTAGAAAAAATGAACATAAAGATGCTTTAAAAGAGTTAGAGATGATTGTTTTACACTTAATTGATAGAGAATATAGTGAAGAAATTAAAGAAGATTTGAGTCTGGAAGAAAAAGTGCTTTTACTAGCACAAAGTTTTCAAGATAGACTTACTTCTTTAGTAGCAAACTGGATCAAAGTTGGGTACTGTCAAGGAAATTTCAATAGTGATAACTGCGCAGCTGGTGGTTTTACTCTTGATTATGGACCATTTGGATTTATTGAGATGTTTGAGCCAAAATATCAATCTTGGACTGGTGGTGGAATGCACTTTTCATTTTTTAATCAGCCAAGAGCTGCACAAAAAAACTTCAAATCATTTTGTAGTGCTTTAAAACCACTGCTTAGTTCAAATAAAGAGGCTTTTGAAAAGCTTGAAAATATAGAGAATAGTTTTGCAAATGTTATGCAAGAGAAGATGCAAAATATGTGGGCTAGTAAATTGGGCTTAGAAAAGTTTGATTATGAGTTGTTTGATGAGCTTATAAATCTTATGATAGATACAAAAGTTGACTACACAATATTTTTTAGAGAGTTATCAAATATTGTAGATGATATTTCAAATATAGAAAAAAGCTTTTATGTAAATTTAGAAAATGATATTTTAAAACAAAGATGGAATAGTTGGTTTGAAAACTGGAAAGTAAAAATAAATGTAAATGATGAAGAGTCAAAACAAAAATTATCAAAGCAAATGAAACTAATAAATCCAAAATATACTCTAAGAGAGTGGCATCTTGTTTGGGCATATAAAGAGGCAGAAAAAGGAAATTATAAACCAATAAAAGAGCTACAAGAGATAATGACAAATCCATATAGTGAGCAAACAAAAGAGATAGAAGAGAAGTACTATACTAAAAAACCCTCAGATTTTTTTGGAATAGCTGGAATATCGCATGTGAGTTGTTCGTCGTAAAATAGATTAAATCATAAAAATATAGAGGCAATAAAATACTTATTTTTATTCTCCATTTTTGATAGCATTTTTTATAACTTGAGCTACAGTTTCAAAATTAATATTTTTTTCTTTACAATATTTGGATTGGAGCCAAATTGAAAGTTGTTTTTGTTCTTTACTGGCATTGCAACTACAACAACATAAAGCAATATTTTTTCTAGTTATAATTTTTGCATCATTAATTATATGTTCCCAGCTTGCAGCTGTTTTTTTAGATATTTTGGCTGAAGTAAAATTTACACCACAATAAATACAAACTTTATCTCGTTCTCTAATCTCTTTTTCTAGATTTAAAGGAATATTCCAATTATTAGCCATTTAAAGTTTCTCCATTTTAGAAAATAAAAGTTTTAATTATAGTTTAATTTATATAAAGTTTGATGTAGATTTTACCAAAGTTTGGCAAAGGTGTATTTATATTTTCATTTCAAATAGAGATTTAGATTTTTGTTTCAGACAAAGAGTTAAAAAATTAGCAAGGAAGTTTACTTTTGTAAACGACCGAAGCTAATTTTTTTAAAACGATGAAGTATCAAGCAAAAAGATACATCTCTATTTTTATTCCCACTCGATAGTTGCTGGAGGTTTTGATGAAATATCATAAACTACTCTGTTTATTCCATGTACTTCATTTATAATTCTTCTACTAATTGTCTCTAAAATTTCGTGAGGAATATGAGAGAATGTTGCAGTCATACCATCTGTTGCATCAACAATTCTTACACAAACAGTGTTGTCATAAGTTCTATTATCACCCATAACACCAACAGATTTTACATTTAATAAAACTGTAAATGCTTGCCAAGTTTTTTCATAGTATCCAGTTGAGTGTAGAACATCTAGTAAGATAACATCTGCCTTTCTTAATAAATCTAAGTCAGGTTTATTTACATCTCCCATAACTCTAATAGCAAGTCCAGGTCCAGGGAATGGGTGTCTATTTATCATCATTTTAGGAAGCCCAAGCTCAAGTCCAAGCTCTCTTACTTCATCTTTAAAGATTTCTCTTAAAGGCTCAACAAGTTCAAATTTCATCCAATCAGGAAGTCCACCAACATTGTGGTGCGATTTTATAGTTTTTGAAGGACCTTTAACTGAAACAGATTCAATAACATCTGTATATAAAGTTCCTTGAGCTAAGAATTCAACGCCTTGGTGTTTTTTTGCCTCTTTATCAAATACTTCAATAAATGTTTCACCAATAATTTTTCTTTTTGTTTCAGGGTCAGTCACACCTGCAAGTTTTGTTAAAAATTGCTCACTTGCATCAACAGTTATTAAATCAATACCTCGACCTTTAAATATAGTTTCAACTTGTTCTCTTTCGTTTGCTCTTAAAAGTCCATTATCAACAAATACAGGAATTACTTGATTTCCAATTGCTTCAAATAGAAGAGTCGCCACAACAGAGCTATCAACTCCACCACTTACAGCACAAAGAACTTTTTTATTTCCAACTTGAGCTTTTATTTTAGCAATTTGCTCTTTTGCAAAACTTCCCATATTCCAAGTGCTTTCACAACCACAAATATATTTTGCAAAGTTTTTAAGTAGTTTACTACCACATTCTGAGTGATAAACTTCAGGATGGAATTGGAATGCATAAATATTTCTATTTGTGTCAGCAATTGCTGCAAATGGAGAGTTTTCACTAATTGCAATTTTTTCAAATCCAGTTGGAATTGATTCAACTTTATCTCCATGGCTCATCCAAACAATTTGCTCATTTGGAGTATCTGTAAATATTGGATTTTCACCAATTAATTCTAATTTTGCTTTTCCATACTCTTGACTATTTGCTCTTACAACACTTCCACCAAAATATTGAGTGATAAGTTGCATACCGTAGCAAATTCCTAAAATTGGAAGTCCTAAATCAAATATTGTTGAATCAGGATGATAAGCATCAGCTGCATATACAGAAGCTGGTCCTCCTGAAAGAATTAATCCTTTTGGCGTTCTTGCCATAATATCTTCTATTGCCTCATTGTAAGGAACTATTTCAGAGTAAACTCCGTTTTCTCTTAATTTTCTAGCAATAATTTGTGTGTATTGGCTACCAAAATCTAATACTACTATTGGTACATGTTTCATCTATATTCAGCCTTTCTTTTTGTACTTTATTTTTTTAAAGCCATTATTTTACCTAAACTCTATTTAATCTTCTTTTATAAAATGAGCACCTAATGATTTTTCCATATTTAAAGCTTGACTTAAGACCTCTTTGGCACAAAGAAGTCTAAGATGAAGCATTCTTCCAATATCCTCTTTTAAATACTCATCAACTTTTTCTAAAGCTTTTTTTAACTCAGATTTCTCTCTAATAATTCCAGCACTATCCCACATTATTCTTCTTAAAGAGTCTTTTATATTTTTATCAATTGGTTTTGTTTTTGTGTATAAAATCTCTTTTTGTGTGTAATTTTTTAAATCTATTTTAAAATCATCTTTTAATGATGTTTTAACTGCAATTTTTGAGAAGACTAAACCTTCTAATAAAGAGTTTGATGCTAATCTATTTGCTCCATGAAGTCCAAAACAAGATACCTCTCCAACTGCATAAAGATTTTTACAGTTTAAAACTTTTGCATTTAAATCAACCTCTATTCCACCCATTGAGTAGTGAAAAGCTGGGCTAATTGGAACTTTTTCAAAAGGTAGTTCATATCCCAAATCTTTTAAATTTGCATATATATTTGGAAATCTTTGTTTAAATGCTTTTTTCTCAAAATTTTCAAAGCTTAAATAAATTTGTTGTTTCGTTTTTTTATGATAATCATAAATAGATCTACTAACTACATCTCTTGGAGCTAATTCTGCATCTTTGTGATAATCAAACAAAAATCTTCTATTGTTCTCATCTACTATAAATGCTCCTTCTCCTCTTAAAGCTTCAGATAATAAAGGTTTTCTTGCAAAAGTTGTACCTTTTAAAACTGTTGGATGAAATTGAGTAAATTGCATATCTTTTAATTTAAGATTTTTTAAGACAGCAAGTCCTTGTATCTCTCCACTATCAGCAGTTGAGTTTGTGTGATATTTATAAATAGAACCAAATCCGCCACTTGCTAAAATTGTATTGTGAGCATAAACTGTTTTTTGAACACCATCTTTTGTAAAAAATGAAACTCCATAACAAACACCATCTTGAAGCAAAATATCACAAACAGTAGATTCAGAGATTAGTTGTGATGAGATATGTTTTAATAAAAAAAGATGAAGTTCTCTACCTGTTGCATCACCATTTGAGTGCAAAATTCTATTTGTACTATGAGCAGCCTCTTTTGTATAACACAGATTTCCATCTTTATCTTTATCAAACTGCATTCCACTTTTAATAAGTTCATCAATTACTAATAAAGAGTTTTCACTTAGAGTTTTTACAGCCTCATAGTTATTATAAAAAGCACCAGCTTCTAAAGTATCTTTTATATGAAGCTCTACATCATCTTCGTTTTTTGCTGCTGCAATTCCACCTTGTGCCCAAAATGTATTTGAGTTCCAAGGAAGCATTTTTGCAAGAATTAAGACCTTTTTATCTTTTGGTAAAAGTCTAGCAGCATTTAAACCAGCAACTCCAGAACCAACAATTATATAATCATAAATCATTGGTTTTGAGTTTTTTCAGCAGGAGCTGAATATCTAGGGTCTGCTTTATAGCCACAACCACTTAAACTAAATAAAAAACTAGCTATAATTAAGCCATGAAAAATATTAATCAAATTCTTAGTCATATTGCACTTGATCCTAACTTTAATAAAGTAAATACCTTTTTAGATATAAAAAGATTTGTAAATATACTACCTTTAAAATTAAAAAGTGGCATAAAATTTGTATATGTTAAGAATCAAACTATGCATTTTGTACTAACTCATCAACTTTACAAAGTGGAATTTGAGCACAATAAAGCAACTTTAAAAGCTCTTTTAAAGATGGTAAATTTTGAAAATATTACAAATTTCTCTTTTTTTGTATCAAATGTAGTTGAAAAAAAAGAGCAAAATTTTGAACAAAATAGCCCAAAATATAAAGAAAAAAGTTATGCAATCTTTGAAAATAGGGCAAAGAGTGAAAATATTTATAAAAAATTTGAAGAGATAAGATCAATTATAAAAGAGTCTTAAAAAACTTCTCTATTTTTTTATAATTTGGAGAGAATTTCTCTACTAAAAAGTAGAAATCTTTTGAGTGATTTTTGTGTTGAATATGTGCTAATTCGTGAATTACAATATATTCAATTATAAAAATAGGGTACTTTGCCAATAAAATATTAAAATTTAATTCATTTTTAAAGTTGCAAGAACCCCAAGTTCTTCTATTTTTTCTATATGATATTTTTGTTGGATATAGTTGCATTAAATTTGAATACTTTTCAACTAAAGAAGGAATAATTTTTTGAATCTCTTCTTTATAAAATTTATCTAAATCTTTTATTTGAAAATCACTTAATAATTTTTTTTCTCCAAAATATAAAAACTCATTTTCTTTTAATTTTTTACTATTTTGTTTTTGAATATTTTCAATTAGCCAATCTTTTTTTCTATATATTAAATCTTTTGCATCTAAAATTGTAAAATATCTATTTGCTCTAATTTGAATTAAATTATTGCTTAAAACTCTTAAATAGCAATGTTTTATATTTTTTTTGTTTTGTAGTTCTACATCAACTAATAAATTGTTTAGTTCTATTTTAAAATTCAAAGAGAGCCTTTAAGTAAATTTTGATAATATTCGCAAATTTATAGTATATCTATAATGAGATAAATTTTAAGGATACTATCGTGAAAATAGCAAGTAGAATGGATAAGTTAGCTCCTTCTGTTACTTTGGCAATTACAGCTTTGGCAAATGAATTAAAAGCACAAGGAAAAGATATATTAAGTTTTAGTGCAGGAGAACCAGATTTTGATACTCCAGCAATTGTAAAAAATGCCGCAATTAAAGCTATCAATGATGGTAAGACGAAATATACAGCAGTTGAAGGAATAAAAGAGCTAAAACAAGCTATTGCTTCTAAGCTAAAAAGAGATCATAATTTAGATTATAGTATTGATAAAATCGTTGTAAGTAATGGTGCAAAACACTCTTTATTTAATTTAGCACAAGCATTAATTGATGATGGTGATGAAGTTATAATTCCAAGTCCATATTGGGTTACTTATCCAGAACTTGTTGTTTATAGTGGTGGAGTTCCTGTATTTATCGAAACAGATGAATCAACTGAATTTAAAATTACACCAGAGCAATTAAAAAAAGCAATTACTAAAAAAACAAAAATTTTAATGCTAAACTCTCCATCAAATCCAACAGGAGCAATCTACTCAAAAGATGAATTATTGGCTCTTGGAGAAGTTTTAAAAGGTAGTGATATTATTGTTATTTCTGATGAAATGTATGAAAAGCTAAGTTATAAAGGTAAAAAATTCACTGCAACTGCAGAGGTTAGTGAAGATTTATATAATAGAACTATAACTGTAAATGGACTTAGTAAATCAGTTGCTATGACTGGATGGAGATTTGGGTATTTAGCTGTTCCTGATGTAAAAGTTGCAAAAGCTATTACAAAACTTCAAGGACAAGCTACTTCAAATATAAACTCAATTACTCAATATGCAGCAATTCCTGCACTTTTAGGTGAAGCTGACAAAGATATTGAGATGATGAGAGTAGAGTTTGAAAAGAGAAAAGATTTTGCAGTTAAAGCTATTAATAGTATAAAAAATCTATCTTGTTATGATCCTGATGGCGCTTTTTATCTATTTATAAATATTAAAGAGTTCTCAAATGACTCTATGAAATTTTGTTCTGATTTACTTGAAAGTAAAGGTGTGGCTTTGGTTCCAGGACTTGCATTTGGAATGGAAGGTTATGCTAGATTATCTTTTGCTACAAGTATGAAAGCTTTAGAAGATGGAATAAATAGAATTAAAGAGTTTGTTCAAAAATAGACTTCTTATATAAAAATAGAAGATATTAATATCTTCTATTTTTTAATAAATAAAATCTCAAAAATTTAAGTGACATTATGGAACATTTTTTAATTACCCTTTTCTTTACTATTTTTATAGCAACTACTTTAAATATTATTTTTAAAAGATTTGGGATCTCTCATATTATTGGTTATATTGTAACAGGTGTTATTATAGGCTATGCTTTCCATTTTAATGGAGTTGATGTTAAAAATTTAGAGACTATTGGTGAGTTTGGAATTGTATTTTTAATGTTTACAATAGGTCTTGAGATGAGTCTTAGTAAAATTAAAAGAATGAAAGATATTCTTTTGATAAATGGATTTTTGCAAGTTGTAATAAGCACTATATTAATTTACATAATAGCTTATTTTATTTTTGAGTTATCAATTGAGATAGCTTTAATTGTATCTTTGGCTTTCTCTTTATCTTCAACTGCAATTGTTTTACCATATTTAAAATCCTCAAAAGATATCTATACACCTTATGGAGAAAAATCAACTGCTATTTTAATTTTTCAAGATTTAGCAGTTATTCCAATATTACTTTTAATATCATTTTTAACAAATGACAATTTGTCTATTCAAGAGGTTCTTTTAAAAACTGTAATATCTGCACTTATAATAACAGTTTTAATGTTTTTTGTAGGAAAGCATCTTATAACTTGGCTTTTAAAATTTGCATCAGATAGTAGAATTGATGAGATATTTATAGGAGCAGTTTTATCAATAGTTGTAGGTGCTTCTTTACTTGCAGAATATTTAGGTTTTACATACTCACTTGGAGCTTTTTTGGCTGGAGTTATTATTGCTGATACAAAATTTAATATAAAAGTTGAATCAGATATATCAAATTTTAAAGATCTGTTATTAGGAACATTTTTCTTTGCTGTTGGAACAAAAATAGATATTGTATATTTTTTAGAGAATATTCATATAGTTTTAGGAATTTTTCTTTTAGTTATGATTATAAAAGCTTTAGTTGTATATCTAATTATTAGAAGAAACTCAGATGCAGATACATCTATTAAAACAGCTATTGCTCTTTGTCAAATTGGTGAGTTCTCTTTTGTTATTTTGACTTTAGCTTCAAACAAAAATATAATAGATGAAAATACAGCTAGTTTTTTAATGTTGGTTTCAATTATTTCAATAATATTAACACCATTTTTACTAAATAAAATATCTCAAATATCAACTCTGTTTGCAAAAAATTTAAGAGTTGATGATATTAAAGTTGATGAAGAAAATCATATTATAGTTTGTGGATTCTCTATTTTAGGAAGAGTTGTTGCAAGAGATTTAAGTGAAAAAGATGTGCCTTTTATTATAGTTTCAAATGACTTTAGACATATTCAATTTGCATTAAGAATGGGTTATAGAGCATATCTTGGGGATTTGCAAAAATCTTCAATTTTAGAGGCTTTAAAAGTTGAAAAAAGTTCAAGTATTGTTTTAACAAATACTGATATAAAAAATAAGATTTTAATTTGTGATGAGATACTCAAATTTTATCCTGAAGCAAATATTATTATAAGTTATGAGTCTATGGATGAAAAAAGATTATTAAGAGATTTAAATATCAAAAAATTTGTTCATATCCACGAAGAGGTTGGAAAGTTACTTGTAGAAGATGCAATTACCTATTCAAGAACTAAACAAGAGCAAAAGAGCTAAAAAGCTCTTAAACTTTTTGATTTTTTAAAGAGTACAACTCCAATATTCTCATAATAATTGCACTAATATAAGGGATTGCTTGAATAAAAATAGTAGTTGCAAATACATAAATCTCTATTATTCCACTTTTGTTTGTGTATATTAAAGAGACAAAAGCAGTTAAAAGTAAAATTGCAAAAATCATCTCATATTTAATTGGACTTGAGCCTTTTTTGGCTTTTCCACCTTTTTGGGTTCTTTTAAAAGGAAGACCATCTTTTATGAATCCATCAAAGACAGCTTTAAATATTATTAACTGTAAACTCATAGATGCAATTGAGCTTAAAACTATCTGTTTAAAACTTGCTTTTACTTTTGATCTATAAAGAATAAAAGTATGCAAAACATTTACCAAAAATGCTGTAATAATTGGAATTGTAAGTGGAATTGTAGGAATTGTAACACCAACAAAAATAATAACTGGAACCCAAATAATATTCATAACAGCCATTACAGGACCCAATGCATCACTTAACCAAAAAAACCAACCAGTTATAAACTTATTTTTTTGATTAGGAGTTAATTTTTTAGAGCTTGGTTTAAACTCTTTGTAGTGTTTTTTAAGAATTTGAATTGCTCCATAAGCCCATCTATGCCTTTGAGTTTTAAATGCTTCAACACTATCAGGAAGCAAACCATATCCATATCTTCTATTTGTATAGTGAGCACTATAACCAGCTTCAAAAAGTCTAAGTCCTAACTCACTATCTTCAACAATAGTATCAGTTCCCCAACCACCAACTTCCATCATGGAACTAAGTCTTACCATTACCATTGTTCCGTGAACAACTATTGCATTCTCTTCATTTCTATCAACCATTCCAATATCAAAGAAACCTGCATACTCTGCATTCATAGCCTCTTTTATAATAGATTCATTACCATCTCTATGATCTTGAGGAGCTTGAACAATTGCAACTTTTGGATCATCAAAAAGTGGGATTAAATCCATAAGCCAATTTGATTTTACTTTGTAATCAGCATCAATAACAGCAACGATTTCTGCATTTTTATCTGTATATTCAAGTGCTTTATTTAATGCTCCTGCTTTAAATCCTGTACAAGTAATATCCAAATACTTAAACTTATCTCCAAGTTTCTCACAAAGCTCTTTTATTGGCTCTTTGTAATACTCTTCAGGTGTATTATTTATAATAACCAAAACCTCAAAATTTGGATAAGTAAGTTTTGATAAACTCTCTAAAGTTTCAGCTAAAACATGAGGCTCCTCTTTGTATGCTGGAACATGAATTGAAACAAGTGGTATATTTTTTGATTTTAAATCAAGAGGAATAAGTCTAGTTGGAGCAACTCCAATAGAGCTTCTAAAAAGCTCATTTGCTTTTGCTAAAGTAATAATTACCAAAGGAATCATAAGTAAACTTCCCATTGCCCACATAACCCACATTCCAAAATTCATATAGTTTAAAAGTGGATAAAAAATTGCCAAAACAATACCAAATGCCATACCAAAAGATGTTATTGTATATGCAAAAATATGACTTAAATTTCTTTTTTGATTTCTAAGTCCTAAAAAACTCAATATTATTCCTAAAAATATTGCAGTAGCTATTTGGTAATCAAAATATTTATTTGCTTCAAAATCTCCATAAAGAGTAAATTTTGCTTCTCTGTTTGTATTAAATAATCCCCAATATTGACCAACATTTCCCTCATCATAACCTTTCCAAGGTTGGTCAAATGCTTCAATTATATTATATGTGTATCCATTTTTTTTAGCTAAATTTAAAAATCCTCTAATAGCTCTTGCTTGATTTTTTACACTTGGAATTGCACTATTGTTGTTGTAACCAAGGCTTGGCCAACCAGTCTCTCCAATAGTTATTTTTTTATCTGGAAATAGTTTTTTGATTAAAGAGTATTTCTCCTCTACAAAGCTATTATATTTTTTAATTGGAATTTTTTCCCAATATGGCAAAATATGAATCATAATAAAATCAACATTTGAAGCAAGTTCAGGGTTTTTTTCCCAAATATCCCAAGTCTCTGCAATAGTAACAGGTTTTGAAGTAAGCTCTTTTATTAAATTTACATAAGTAAAAAGTTCAATAGGCTCCAACTCTTTTCTTAATAAAACCTCATTTCCAACAATAACAGAATCAATTTTATCTGAATAGTTCTCTAAAAGATTACTTGCAGTTATAATCTCTATATTATTATCCTCTTTATTCTCTCCTAACCAAAGTCCTAAATCTATCTTTAGATTAGTTCCTTCTATTGCTTCAAGAATTTTTTGTGCCTCTTTAGTTCCATAAGTTCTAATCTTATATGTGTAATTTTTTAAAATATCAATATCTCTTTTTATATCCTCATCACTAAGAAGTTCTCTATTGAAACCTTTAAAAGGGGAGTATGAAACAGATTGTATTTTGTCAAATGAGTTGTCGTTTAGTTTTATATAATTGCTACTTGTAAGCCAATAAAATAGTAAGAATAGTCCAGTTAAACTTAGTGCAAAAAAAATGTATCTCAAAAAAGCTCCTTAAAATAAAGCTCTGATTTTATCAAGAATTAGTTACAATAAATCTTAATAATTTTTTAAAGGATTAAATTTGAACTATATTTTTATCGCTTTTTTAACTTCATTGATAGCTACATTAGGAAGCTTATTTTTCTCAGAAGTTATGAATTTTGTGCCTTGTAGTTTGTGTTGGTATCAAAGAATTTTTATGTATCCACTTGTTTTTATATTTTTAGCTAATCTTTTGTATCCAGATAAGAGTGTTTTAAAATATAGCTTACCATTGGTTATTGTTGGATTAGGAATATCTATTTATCACAATTTGTTAATTTTAAAGATAATTCCAGAGACTCTATCTCCTTGTGTTCAAGGTGTTCCTTGCAGTGTTGATTATTTAAATTGGTTTGGATTTATAACAATTCCATCTCTATCTTTTATAGCTTTTTTAACAATTTTTATAGCTTTAATAGCTTATAAAAAGAGAGTTTCTTAATCGTTTGTTATCTTTTGTAAGTTAGAGTTCTAAAAATTTTTTAAGAGGATAGAGATATATGCAAAACAAAAAATTGGTTTTAAGCACTTTAGTTGCTGTAATAGCTTTTTTTGTTGGTTTTTCATTTTTTTATAAAAATGATTCAAAATCTACACAAAATATTGCTGTTGAGAATATAAATGAGTTACTTGTGAGAGATTACTCTTATAAAATGGGAGACAACTCAAAAAACATAAGTGTTGTTGAGTTTTTAGATCCAGAGTGTGAATCTTGTGCTATTTATTCAACTGTGGTTAAAAGATTGTATAAAGAGTATTATGGTGATATTCAAATAGTTGTAAAATATTTAGATAATCATAAAAACTCAAGATTTACAATCCAAATACTTGAGGCTGCTAGAGTTCAAGGAAAATATGAAGAGGTTCTTGATATGATGTTTGAAAAACACTCTTTATGGGCATCTCACTATGCAAGTGTTGATAAACCTGAACTTTTATGGCAATTTTTAAAAGAGATCTCTGATCTTGATATTGAAAAATTAAAAGAGGATATGAAAAATCCTAAAATTGATGAGATAATTAAACAAGATAGAGAAGATGCAAATGCTTTAGGTGTAAGAGGAACTCCAACAATTTTTGTAAATGGAAAGCAACTTCAAGAACTATCTCAAAAAGCTCTTTTTGATTTAGTTGAAAAAGAGATATATAAATAATGGATTATTTGTTATTAACTATTTTAACTATTATTTTGATTGTACTTTTTATCTATTTTACAAATAAAAATGTGATAAAAAAGACACAAAGTAAATTAGATGTTATAAATCGATATAAAATCTCTCTTTTAAAAATTTTAGAAGAGAATAAAGATGATAAAGATTTACAAATTAGTCAAAAAATAGAGTTTTTAAAAAAGGTAAATGATGAGCTTTCAAGAAATATATTTTTTGAAAAGCATGAAATTAAAACTATATTAGAAGAGTTTTCAAAAATGGAGTATAAATGAAAAAATTATTATTTGTTATTTTAGCTGTTTTCTCACTGTTGTTTGTAGCTTGTGATAGTAGTTCATCTATTAGCTCAAATGCTGTTTCAAAAACAAAAATAAATGAAGAGGTTCCAAAATTTGAGCCAGAATCATTTACACTAATCTCAACAGATGAACAACTTATAACTTTTACAAGTACAGAAGTTGGAATTGATTTTGATCAATTTAAAGATAAAAAAGCTGTTATTATTGATATCTTTGCAACTTGGTGTCCACCTTGTATAGAGTCACTTCCAGATCTTCATGATATACAAAATAGATACAAAGATGATATGCAAATTGTATCTGTTTTGTTTCAAGATGATATATCTTCACAAAATCTAAAAGCTTTTATAAAAGAGCATGGAATTAACTATCCAATTACAGTTGAAGGTGATAATCAAAAACTTGCAGACAATTTAAATGTAAGAAGAGTTCCTGAGATGTTTTTATTCTCAAAAAGTGGTAAGTTTGTACATAAATTTGTAGGAAAAGTTAAAAAAGAAGAGCTTGAAAAATATCTAAAAATTGCTATTGAGAATTAAACTCTCAATAGCTTAAATTTTTTAATAACTTAAATTTTGAAAATCTTTATTTAAAAGTCTATAAAGCACTTAAACTTAATAAAATTTTTTTCATATTTTTTCCTTTATTTTAAAATGAGAATTTTTTGTATAGTCTAAAAAATAGAACTATAGTTTTTATTTGAACATATATAAATGGAACCATAAGTAAATAGTAAACAATCGAATACTTTGTAATAATGTCATTGTAAGTAAGACCTAAATTTATAAAAAACATTCCAAATACAAAAAATGCAACACCTGGACAAATTAGTGCAAAAGATAGTGCAGATTTTTCATTTGATTTTATAAACTTTTCAAAATATCCAAGCTTTTTCATAATAACCAAACCTAAAATCCCAAATACTATTTGTAAAGATAGTATTGTTGAAGTTAAAACAAATAGTGATGATTTATCGCTTATTGCATTTAAATTGTGTTCAAGTCCAAAATTTAATCTTATAAATGTAATTCCAAGAAGTGTTAAGATTGGAATCATAATCCATAAAGATGGAGCTGTTTCAACTGTAACACCATGTTCAAACATATTTTTAAAACCTAAGATTATTTTTATAAATATCAACATAATTGCAAGCGAAGAGAAAAGTATTGCTCCAAATATTCCAACTGCATTTACAGCAATATTTGAACTCATAGCACCAGGTGCTGCAAAACCAACTGCTACCATTGCAAGTGCAAAAATAGATATCATTTGTGTTAGGTTATTATTTTTTGTAAAATCAAAATCACCATTAATAATCAATCTTGAAAAATAGTCAAAAAATATTTTTAGAGCAAAATATCCATTAATAGCAAATCCAATAAGTGCAAATGGAAACAGATACTCAACAAAACTCCATAAGTTTGGTACAAAAACAGCACCTAAAACAAAACCAACATTTATACTCATTGTATATGTTAATGGCAGTGCCATAATGCTAATTTGACCATTTGATTTAATCAAAGCTTTGTAAGCATCACTTTTTTTATATAGTAGATATTGTTTTGTATTCCAATAAAGAAGTTTAAAGTGAAGAATTGCAAATGCAATTATAAATACAAGAGCAAATGAAGATATAAAGCTTATAGAATCACCTTTTTCTAAAGCTTCCATAATATATTCAAAAGTTGCCATTGGAGTTGTTGGATGTGGAACTAAAAACATTAGGTACATAAAAAATGATACACTAAGTCCTCCAGCACCCAAAGCACTCAAAAAGCAAGTAGGTGAAAATTTCTCTCTTAATGTCATATAAAAATCCTTTCATAAAAAATTTTGTAGATTGTATGCAATATTATATTAAAATCTTATGAAAGTAGTATAATTTAAAATTATAATAGTTTTAATCTATAACAGTTTTTTAAGCTCTTCAATGTTATTTATAAAATAATCAGCCTTTGAAAAATCTTGTTTTTGTGTAAACTCATTTTTTACAACAATACAATCAATATTTGCTCTTTTAGAACTCTCCAATCCTCTTTGAGAATCCTCAACAACAATAGCTTCAAAATCTTTTGAATTAAACTTCTCTAAACCTTTTAAATATGGATCTGGATGTGGTTTTGCTCTTTTATAATCCTCAACACAAAGAACAAAATCCATAAAATTTGTAATTCCACTATTTTTATGAATTAACTCAAAATCAACTCTTCTTGATGTTGTTACAATTGCCATTTTATATCTTTTTGATAACTCTTTTAAAGTATCTTTTACATTTTGTATTGATATATCTTTTGTCGTTATAAACTCTTGATAAAAACTATCTCTTATGCTTCTATGTTTTTCAATAATATTGTGTTCAATATTATGTAAAAGTGCTAGTTCAAAAGCACTTCCACCTTTTACCATAATATTTTGATAAAATTCCATCTCTAAATTTAAACCCAAAAGCTTCAAAGCCTTCTTATTTGCTTCAAAATACCACTTTTCAGTCTCTACTAAAACACCATCATTATCAAAAAGAATATATTTTTTCATTTAAAAACCTTAAAAATTAGATAATAAAAAAGGGAAGCTTATAAAAGCTTCCCTTACATTTTTTTATAGGAGGAGAAAAAGTTAAAATTAATTAACTTACAAAAGAATTATAAAAGTATTTAATTAACCCCTTGTCAATACATAATTAATCAAGAGTAAATATGACTTTTTTTATCCTAATTTTCCCATTTTGCTTTTGGAGCTTCATAATTTTTTATTTTTTCAATAATATAATCTATATCATCGCTTACAATTAACATATCTATAAATCTTCTATTCATAAATCCATTTTCTGAGCATGAGTAGAAAAACTCAATTAATTTATCATAATATCCATTTACATTTAAAAAAGCACAGGGTTTTTTATGATAACCAATTTGAGCAGATGCAATTACATCAATAATCTCTTCAAATGTTCCATAACCACCTGGAAGAGCAATAAAAGCATCGCTTAACTCTTCCATTTTAGCTTTTCTCTCTTTCATACTATCTACTTTATAAATTTGAGTAATAGAAGTATTTTCTAACTCTTTACCAACTAAATCATAAGTAATTACACCTATTACTTTGTTGTTTAATTTTAAAGACTCATTTGAGATTACTCCCATAAGCCCTTGTTTTGAACCACCATAAACAATATTTATACTCTCTTTGGCAAGTTTTTGTGCCAGTTGTATGGTTTTTTCTTCATAAATTTTGCTATTTCCAAATGCTGAACCACAATATATAGCTATATTCATATATTTTTCTCCTTTTTATACGGTTTTAATAAGATTAATAATCTTGGAAGTAAGATTAAATTTGCAGCTAAAACAGTTATCATTACAATAGCTGTTAAAATTCCAAAATATATTGTAGGAACTAAATTTGAAAGCATAAAAATTGAAAATCCAATTACAACAATAATAGTTGTGTGATACATTGGATATCCAACACTATTTAAAGATTTTTCAACTGCAAGGCTATAATCTTTATGGCTCTTTTTATACTCAAAATCAAATCTATGTATAAAATGAATAGTATCATCAACAGCAATTCCTAAAGCAATTGCTGCAATTGTAATTGTCATAATATCAAGTGGAATCTCAAGCCACCCCATAATTCCAAAAACCAAAGATATAGGAATAATATTTGTACCTAAAGCTATAACTACCATTTTAATATTTCTAAATAGAATAAAAAACATAATTGCCAAGATAAAAATAGATGTAGTAGCAGTTGCTATTTGAGATTCAAACAGAGATTGAAGCATATTATTATATAAAACCATAAGATTTGTAAGCCTAAAAGTTGTCTCTTTGTTTGTAATAATCTCTTCTAAATCACTATTTATCTTTTTAATTAGCTCATCTCTTCTTAAATTAGGATTTGAGTCAATTATTCTCATAGTAACTCTAGCTTCAGAAGCTTCAATATTTACAAATGGACTCAAAATAAGTTTTTTGTACTCATCTGGAAGTTGGTTATAGATTACAGCAAGAGTTATTCCATCTAAATCTTGATTATTATTTAAAAGTTTTCCAATTTTTAAAAGTGTTGCCAATGATTGAACTTTTCCAACTTCAGGAATTGACTCTAAATAGTCATGAACTTTTGTAATAGTTTCCATTTTTGATTGAGTAAACCAATATTGTGCATCATTTTTTGAAGATTCAAACTCTGCTTCAAAATCATCAAAACTATCTTCAACTTTAGAGTTTAAATCTTCACTTTTAAATTTAATTATGACATCAAGTGGAGTTGTACCACCAAGATTCTCATCAATTACCTTCATACCTTTATAGATTTCACTATTTTCTTTAAAATAGTTTATAAAACTATTCTCTACAAATATTTTGCTAGAACCAATAAAAGAGAATAAAATTGTAAAAAATGCAACAAAAACTATCTTTTTACCATGATTTAAAACTATATTTGGAAGTTTTGGTATAAAAGAGATTAGTTTTTTATCTTTTAAAACTTCCTCTTTTTTTCCAATAAGTAGCACAAATATTGGAAAATATATAAATGTTAAAACCAAAGATACCAAAATCCCAACACTCATCATAAGACCCAAGTTTATAACTGGCTCAATATTTGATAACACCAAAGATGAAAATCCAACAACTGTTGTAATAATTGCAAAAAAAGATGGGATTAGTTTTGATAAAACTGTATTTATTGTAAGTTTATATTGATTTGCATTTTTATATTTAAAGTACAACTCCTTGTATCTTTCAACTAAATGAACGACCAAAGACATTGTAATAATTAGTTGAAGTGCTACAAAGTTTGATGATATAACTGTAACTTCCCAAGAAAAAAGACCTAAAATTCCAGCTGTACTTAATATAGAGATAAAACAGATAAATAAAATTATAAAAACCCATCTAAAACTTCTAAATATGTACCATAAAACAAAAATAAAGATGATAATTAAGCTTAAACCATAGATTAGTAAATCACTTTTTATAAAGCCAATAGCATCACTTGCTATCATATTTACTCCACCTAAAAACACAGTTGCATCATTTTCATACTTCTTAAGTATTTGTCTAATCTCTTCTATATCTTCACTATTCTTATTTTTTACAAACTCTCTATAAGCTTTAAACTCTTCATTTAAAAGCTCTTCCTCTTTTAACTCAACACTATTTAAAGCTCTTGTCTCTTTTATTTTTAAAAATTGCTCTTTTTTATTTAAAAACTCTTGATATTTTTCATCATCTTTTAGATTTAAAAGTAGGGCAGTAGTTTTAAAATCAGAACTTACAAGAGCATTTTTATAAAGTTCAGAGTTCAAAAACTCATTTTTAACAAGCTCTTTATCAAACTCTTTTGTGCTTAAGCTATCAACTCCAGCAACTAAATCAGATATTGGACGAATTGGAGATTGTAAAAGAGGAACTGTAAGAATAGAATCAACACTTTTTATACTATCTTGTTTTTCTAAATCTTTTGATATGTTTTTTATAAGCTCTAAGGTTCTATTATCTAGTAGATTTTCTTTAGGTGCTAATGTTACTACCAAGAAGTTTGAACTACCATATTTTTTATAACTTTGTCTAAAAAATCTTAAATCTTCATCATCTTCTAAAAGCAAAGTTTCAGCACTAGCATCTATTTGAATATCTTTTGCATGATATGATAAAAACCCTACAAATAAAGATGCTATTATCAAAAAAATAGATGGATATCTAAATATTAATAAATCGTAGAGTTTTTTAAACATTTTGTCTTATTTTTGTTCTTTAAGCATTGCTAATATTTGTGGGAAATCTTTCTCTTTGAATAGTTCAGCAAACTGTTGTCTATATGTTTGAATGATACTTACTCCAACCAAATCAATATCATAAATCAACCAATCACCATTTTTTTCATAAAAATTGTAATTTATAGTGTAGTTTCCATCAGATCCTATAAGCTCAGTTTTTAGTTGAAGTCTTGTTTTAAAATATGGCTCAAGAGCTATTATTTTTACTTTTTGATTTGTATAAAGTTCAAGTTTATTTGTGTAAGATCTTTTTAAAGTGTATTCAAAAGTTTTTACAAATTCAATTTGTTCTTCATTTGATAATTTATCCCAAATCTCTTTTCCTAAAGATATTCTTGCCATTAATTCAAAGTCAAAAACATTATTTACAACATTTATAATATCAACTTTTTTTTGCTCTAAGTCTATATTTGTATCTTTTAAAATAGATATTACGCTATCTATTTTTTGTGTCATAACATCTACAATCTGCTCTTTTTGTATTGCTTTTAAATTTGATACAAATAAAATCATTAATAACAAAAACTTTAAAAAGTTTGCTTTTAGTAGCATAATTACTCCTTAATCTCTTGATTTCTTTTTTGTGTATAGGCATTTTTTAAATATGGATATAAATCTATCGCATCTTTTTTTATCATGTCATAAAATTCTGGATTTTTTGAAAATTCATTTAATATTATAATTGAATTTAAAGTTAAATCCTCTTTCCAGTTGAATTGATCAGATGTTTTATATGGAATAGTATTATGTGCAACCTGACTTGTAGGAGAAAGTGATAAATCTCCAGCTAAACCAAACATATCTCTAAGATTTGATGGTCCCAAAAATGGTAATACTACATGAAAACCTTCTCCAACTCCCCAGTAACCCAAAGTTTGTCCAAAATCTTCTTTGTATATTTCCATTCCTAAAGTGTGTGTTGCTTGATCCATAAAACCACCAAAACCCCAAATAGTATTTATTAAAAATCTTCCAAGCTCTTTTCCAGCTCTTTCAAATTTTAGTTGAAACAAATTATTTACAAATCTCACAGGAAACAGAAGATTTGTAAAAAAGTTACTAATTCCAGTTCTTGCAACCTCTGGAACAACATATTTATAACCCTTTGCTGTTGGTTTTACTACATAGGTAAAAAAACCATCATTAAAGTGTGTCATAGCTCTGTTATATCCACTTAAAGGATCAAAATCCTCTTTTGGTTTTTTAAATTCAGCTTCAAACTCATCATGAAAAGATGGCTCAGAAGCAAAGCTAAAAACTGATATTAGTATCAAAATGATAATTTTTTTCAAATATAAACCTTTTTTAAATAAAGCTAAATTGTATCTAAAATAGATATCAATAAACTTTAACTAATTTTTTAAACTATTTAAAATATCAATTGCTTGTAGAGGATTTACAATCACATCATCTATTTTAAACATAAAGTGTAAATGTGGTCCAGTAGAACGCCCCGTATTTCCACTAAGAGCTATAATATCACCTCTTTTTACAAAATCTCCAAGCTTTACTTTAAACTCATCTAAATGAAAATATCCACTAAAAACTCCATGACCGTGATCTATTACAACACTTTTTCCACCATAGAATCTATCTTTTGCAACTCTTACAATTCCACTATTAGATGCTTTTATAGGAGTTCCTATAGGTGCTCTAAAATCTGTTCCTGTGTGATAAGAGCGTAAAGTGTTGTTAAACAATCTTGCATTTCCAAAATCGCTTGTGATTTTTGAATCAATAGGATAAATAAAATCATCTTTCCATAAAATATTTGGATGTTTTTTTGTGTAAATCTCTTTTGCCTCTTCAAACTCTTTTTTAACTCTTTGTTTATCTTCTTGCGATAACTCAACTTTACTAGAGCTAACACTTAGGGTTTCAGTTTTGTAATCACCTTTGTTTATATATAGATTTTTACCTTTAAATACTTTTTTTCCATTTTCAAAGTATGAGACAATAATTGGCTCTTTTTTTGGTTTTTCATAATAAGAGATTGGAAGTAAAATATAGTAGCTATCTTTTTTGAAAGGGTTTTCAAAAAAATCGTAGTTTTTATTTAGAAAAGTAAGCTTTGGATTTTCTATATTGCTCTTCTCTAAACTCACCAAAATTGTATTTGCGTTTATAGTTTTGTTTGTATTTAGTTCAAGTGCAAATAAACTTGAAACAAATAAAAATAAAATGATAACTTTTTTCATGGCAAAATCTTAGCAAAACTAATATTAAAACCATTTTTTATAGTTTTAGTGCAAACCTGATATAATGTCGCCCAAAAATAAATTTTTATGGAGTTATCTATGGGTAGAGCCTTTGAATATAGAAAAGCAGCAAAGATGAAAAGATGGGGAAATATGAGTAGAGTATTTCCAAAACTAGCACGTGCTATTGAGGTTGCAGCAAAAAGTGGAGTTCCAGACCCTGAAATGAACTCAGCTTTAAGAACTGCTATTTTAAATGCAAAAGCTGAAAATATGCCAAAAGCAAATATTGATGCAGCTATTAAAAGAGCAACAGGAAAAGATTCAGCAAACTTCTCTGAAGTAAATTTTGAAGGAAAAGGTCCTCACGGAGTTTTGGTTTTTGTTGAAACTGCAACAGACAACAACACAAGAACAGTAGCAAATATTAAAATGCACTTTAATAAAACGGGTGGACAAGTTGTTCCAACTGGTTCTTTAGAGTTTTTCTTCGATAGAAAAGCTATTTTTGAGTTTACAAAACCAGCTAACTGGGAACTTGAAGAGTTGGAGTTAGAGCTAATAGATGCAGGTCTTGAAGAGCTTGAAGAGGAAGATGGATTGTGTCTTGCTTATGCAAACTATACAGACTTTGGAAATATGAACAATAAATTTGAAGAGCTAAAAATCCCTCTTATAAAAGCAGAGCTAAAAAGAATTCCAAACAATCCTCAAGAGTTTAGCGAAGAGCAACAAGAAGATATAGGTAAACTTATAGAAAAACTTGAAGATGATGACGATGTACAGGCTGTTTATACAAATATAGCTTAAAAAATTCAAACTAGGGGAGAGATTTTGTCTATATTTCAAAATAGTGTTTTAAAAACTTTTAAACAAGATGAAAAGTTGGTAGCTGCTAGATGGGCAGCTTTTCAAAACTACAAATCAAAAGTAGAGGCTATAAAAGATTTCAAAGAGGAAGAGTATCAAGATGGATTTTTAAAAGATATTTTTGAATCTTGTCTTGGATACACTCTAAAAACTACAAATCCAAGCTCTTTTAATCTTGAGAGAGAAAAGAAAAACGAAACAGATAGCAAAAAAGCAGATGGAGTTATCTATTTAAATAGTGAAATAATTGCCGTAATTGAGTTAAAAGATACAAAAACAAAAAATCTTGACCGTGTACAACAACAAGCTTTTTGGTATTTAACACAACACACAAAAGCCAAATATGTGATTATTTCAAACTTTGATGAGCTTAGATTTTATTTTGATAAAAGCACAGCTTATGAGAGTTTTTCTCTGTTTAATCTATCTTATGATGAGTTTTGTAAGCTTCATTTGCTTTTGTCTTTTGAAAATATCAAAGATGAAACAGCTTTAAAAATAAAAGAGAAATCAAACAGCTTTGAGCAAGATATATCTAAAAAACTATATAAAGATTTCTCCAACTTTAGAACACTTCTTTTTGAAAATATTGTAAAAAATAATCCAACTATTGATAAACAAACACTTCTAAGACTCACTCAAAAACTATGCGATCGTATTATTTTTATACTATTTGCAGAAGATAGAGATTTGCTTCGTGCAAATATGATAAAAGAGATTAGAGAGGAGTTTATAAATCAAAAGTTTACAAACTACTCTTTATATGATATTTATAAATTCTACTTTGAAGCTATAAACAAAGGAAACGATAAACTACAAATTCCTCAATACAACGGAGGACTTTTTGCTGTTGATGAGCTTCTTGATAGTTTGATTATAGATGATTATATTTTAGATGAAAATGTACAGATACTTTCAAACTACGATTTTGCAAGTGAAATATCTGTAAATATTTTGGGACATATTTTTGAGCAGAGTCTTACAGACCTTGAAGAGCTTCAAGCAAATATAGATAATGTAAACTTTGATAAAACAAAATCAAAAAGAAAAAAAGATGGTGTATTTTATACTCCTGAATATATCACAAGATATATTGTAGAAAATACTCTTGGCAAAATGTGTAGTGAGAAAAGAGAAGATCTAAAAATTGTTGAGATAACACCTCCATCTAACCCAAAAAAACTAACAAAACAAGAGCAACAAACAAAAGAGAACCTGCAAGAGTATAAAAACTGGCTTCTAAATCTAAAAATCCTAGACCCAGCTTGTGGAAGTGGAGCATTTCTAAATCAAGCTTTGGAATACTTGATATCTGAACACAAAAATCTACAAAATGATTTGGCTTTGATGGGAGATTTGTTTGCTTCATATATGGTAGAAGAAGAGATACTTGAACACAATCTTTATGGTGTGGATATAAATGAAGATGCCGTGGAGATTGCAAAACTAAGTTTGTGGCTACGAACTGCAAAAAGAGGAAGACCACTTACAAAACTAGCAGACAAGATAGTTTGTGCAAACTCACTTTTAGAGATGCCATTTAGTGAAAATAGTTTTGATGTGGTTATTGGAAATCCACCTTATGTAAGAGTTCAAGGATTAAAAAGTAACTATGAAAATGAAGCAAAACTTTATGAAGAAAAATTTGTAAGTGCAACTGGAAATTATGATTTATATGCTCTATTTTTAGAAATGAGTTTTAAGATGCTAAATCAAAAAGGAAAACTTAGTTATATTTTGCCTCATAAATTTCTAATATCTGATTTTGGAAGTGGTATAAGAGGATTTTTGAGTGAAAACAAAGCAGTAGAAAGCTTACTTCACTTTGGTAGTGAAATGGTTTTTGAAGATGCTTCTACTTATACTTGCATAATAAATCTATCTCACAATAATAAAAAACTAGATTTTAAATCAATAAGCCCAAATGATATATTTAATCCTTTTCAATATGACTCTATAAGTTATGAAAATCTAAATAGTGATAAGTGGAACTTATCTTCAAATGATATTACAAAAGTTTTGGAAAAAATAAATCTTCAACCTTTGAGAGTTAAAGATGTCTTTGCAAAGATTTTTCAAGGAGCAAAAACAGGAAGTGATGATGTTTTTTTATTATTATCAACCGAAAAAGGTTTTTATTCAAAAGCACTCGATAAAATTGTAGAAGTTGAAAAAGGTTTGTTAAAACCAATGCTTAAAGGTGAAGATATAAGTAGATATAAAAATCTTAAAAATAGATATTCTGTAATTTTCCCATATATTTTGGAAGATGGAAAAACAAAACCAATGAGTGAAGATTTTATAAAAGAGAACTATCCAAAAGGATATGAATATTTAAAAGCAAATGAGGAATTTTTAAGAGGTAGAGAAAAAAGAAGATTTGATAATCCAAAAGATTGGTTTTTATTTAGTAGAAATCAAGGAATTAATTACTTTCATTATCATAAAATAATTATTCAAGAATTAAGTTTTGGTTCAAATCTAACTTATGATAATGTTGGAATGTGTCATGCAGGACAATATAGTATGGTAAAGAAAAAAGAAATAAAAGAGGATGATAAGTTTTATTTAACTCTTTTAAATTCTTCTTTAATGTGGTTTTTTATAAAAAATACTAGTACAGAATTTAGAGGAGGTTATTTCGCATATCAAACTAAATATATTGAGCCTTTTCCTCTACCAAAACTAGAAAATTTAGAACAACAAGAACCCTTTATCCAAAAAGCTGATTTAATGCTTGAATTAAATAAAAAACTACAAGAGCTAAAACAAAACTTTATAAATGAATTAAATCTTGAAAAAGTTCCTACAAAGCTACAAAAATTTGAAGAGCTAGATTTTGATGATTTTGTAAAAGAGTATGCAAAAGCAAAAAAACTAAAATTTGCCGATAAATTAGAAGAGAGAAATTTCAAAAATGAGTGGCAAAGACTTTTTGAAAATGACAAAAAAGAAGTCCTAGAAATCCAAAATCAAATCAATATTACAGATAAAGAAATCGACCAAATGGTTTATAAACTCTATGATTTAACTCCTGATGAAATTAAAATTGTTGAGGGTGTGTAGTGTTTAGTTCTTTACAAAATAGAAAAAGAACAAATTTACCTAATAAATTTAATTTTGGACATGAATTAAGTTTTTTGTTGCACGATATTATGACAAGTTTATTTGAAACTGCTAAACAAACAAATATGTTTTCAATAAACATAGATATTTATGAAGATGAATATAAGAAATTTTTAGAAAACTCAGAAGATATTGGTAAGTGGATACTTAATACTAAAGAGAAAAATAAAAGTGCAAAAGTATTAAAAACAATAGTATTTCCAGCTTTATTATCTGATATGTTACATTGTTTTTATGAAGCTCTTGAAACATCAAGAAAAGGAAAATTAACAATTTCATATATGCTTATTAGAAAACCTTTGCAAGAAAGTTTATATTTATTAGAAGATATTGTTTTAAGTGAGTTAAATTTTTCAGATAAATTTAAGAAAAATGCAGAAAGTTCTGAATTAGAATCGTTAGAATATAAAAAAAACTTAAAACATCTTGAATTTAGTTCAGCTGGTGGAAAAGAGGGGCATGCAAAAAGAATAGAAAAAATATTTGAAATTATGGGTTCTAATTTTGGATTAAGTCCAGAATATATAGCACAATTAAGATACGACAAATCAAGTGAAGATAGTTTTGATATAATTTGTAATAAAGCAATGCATCTATTCACAACTCATGAAAAGATTTTTACTGAGCCATTAAATATAAATATGATATTTTCAGGTTATTCTGAATTTGAAACCCAATGGGCATATTTATATAGTAGATTACCTTATTTATTATTTTATACTTGGATAATTGTAGAATATTTAACAAATAGCATTATAGAAACTTCTCAAGAATATTTAGATGATATTAGAAGAAGAGTATCAGCATTAATAATTTTATGGTGGAATGAAATAGATGATTTTTATAAAAATGAAAAACTTGAAAGTTTTGTAGGATTTCAAGAAGAATGGTTAAATAATCATTGCTTAAAAAATGGCTACAAAATTCCAACAAAGAATAATTTAATAAAAATGTTTAAAAATGGTTCTTTTCCAAATGAGAGTAAAAATTCAATTAAACAAAGATTAAATAGATATCAAGATATTTATAAAATAAATCTTTTAGATGCAAAATATTATGAAAAAGATGTAAATTTTAAAATTATTGATAATAAATAAAGTACAAAACATATTTAATTACAAATTGTAATATTTCTTTCTCTTTTTACTCTCTTTTGCTAAGATTTAAAAAATCTTTCAAGCAAGGGGAAATAAAATGCAAGATTTATCAAATTTAGTGGTTTGCAATGATGGAGAACTAGAACTCAAAGTTTCGGTTGATAGTGAAACAATTTGGCTAACACAAAAGCAAATAGCTGAAGTTTTTGGTGGAACAAAACAAAATATTAGTTTACATATTAATAATATATATAAAGAAAAAGAGCTAGATAAAATTTCAACTGTCAAGTATTACTTGACAGTTCAAAAAGAAGGAAATAGAGAAGTTACTAGAAATATTGAACACTATAATCTTGATATGATTTTATCTTTAGGTTATAGAATAAATTCAATAAAAGCTACAAAATTCAGACAATGGGCAACATCGGTACTAAAAAACTATATTCAAAATGGATATGTTATAAATGGTGAAAAAATTACAAATGATAGATTTGTATCTTTAGAAAATGATGTAAATATTTTAAAATCTCAAATGAATAAAATTAATTCTAAAATAAAAGAAAATATCTCGTTAAAAACTTTTAAAAACTCTCACGATAGATTTTTGATTATTGATAAAAAAGAGATTTATCATTTGGGAGCAAGTTTGAAAGATTTGGGTAAAAAATGGTTTGCCTTTTCAAAGATGAGTTTAGACTTTTTAAATTTAGATGATATTTTACATAAGCTAGAAGTGTGAAAATCAAATATGATATAATCCAAATTTTAAAAAATAAATCATAGGTAATTTATGCAAGACATCTCACTTGAAACCTTTCTTTTTGCTGCAATGCTAACTTTTCTAGCAGGATTTGCTACATCTATTGGTGCTATTTTGGCATTTTTCTCAAAAAAAGATAACTACTTTATTTTATCAATTGGTATGGGATTTTCAGCTGGAGTTATGATTTATGTATCTTTTATGGAGATTTTAGTTAAATCAAGAGAATCTTTTACCAATCTTTATGAAAATCCTATTACAGGAGAATTTTTAACAATTATTTGCTTTTTTATAGGAATAATTTTAACAGCCTTTATAGATAAAGTAATTCCAGAGGATTTAAATCCACACGAACCAAAAAGCGATAATCAGCTTCAAGAGTTAAAACCAGATACAAAATCTTCACTAATAAGAAATTCAAAACTAAGAAGAACAGGAATTTTCACAGCAATTGCAATAGCAATTCACAACTTCCCAGAAGGTTTTGCTACATTTGTTTCAGCTTTGGAAAACCCAACAGTTGGTATTACAATCGCATTTGCAATAGCAATTCACAATATTCCAGAAGGAATGGCAGTATCTTTACCAATCTATCACGCAACAGGAGAGAAGAAAAAAGCATTTTGGTATGCAACACTTTCAGGACTAGCTGAACCTCTTGGTGCTGTTGTTGGGTTTTTCTTGATTCTTCCTTTTATGGGAGATGCTACTTTGGCAATTGTTTTTGGAATTGTTGCTGGAATTATGGTTTATATCTCTTTTGATGAGCTTTTACCAGCTTCAAGAGTTTATGGAAACGCTCATACTACAATAGTTGGTATCTCTTTGGGAATGTTTGTTATGGCTATTAGTTTAGTTTTGTTTAAGTTGATTTAAACAAAACTATATTTTTCTAAATTGTACAAAAGTTGTACATTATTTAAATTAAAAACTCCTTTAAACTTAGATATAGCTTTGTAGTGTAACTTTTATTTACAAAATTAAAATTTGTACAACTATAAACAAAAATTGTACAAGCTTATTTAGCTCTTTGTGATATAATTTCCACAAATTCTAAAATCTAATAGGAGAAAAAATGAGTTTATTACAAGAGTATAAAGCACACGAAGCACAAAGAGCAAAAGAGGGTGGATTACCAGGTCTTGCACTTACAGCTGCTCAAACTGCTGAATTAGTAGAGCTTTTAAAAGCAAATAAAGTTGAAGATGCAGAATATGCATTAAATCTATTTAAAAACAAAATCAACCCAGGTGTTGATGATGCTGCTTATGTTAAAGCTGCTTTTTTAAATGATGTTGTTCAAGGTAAAGTTGCATGTTCTGTAATTTCAAAAGTTGAAGCTGTTGAAATTTTAGGAACAATGATGGGAGGATACAATGTACCACCTCTAGTTGAAGCACTAAAAGTTGCAGAAGTTGCAGATGCAGCTGCTAAAGAGTTAAAAAATACAATTCTTGTTTACAACTCATTTAATGATGTAAAATCTTTAATGGATGCTGGAAATGCAAAAGCTAAAGAAGTTATTGAATCATGGGCAAATGCTGAGTGGTTTACAAATAAACCAGCACTTGAAGAAGAGATTACATTAACAGTTTATAAAATTCCAGGGGAAACAAATACAGATGATTTATCTCCTGCAACTGTTGCATTTACAAGAGCAGATATTCCATTACACGCAACTGCAATGTTACAATCAAGAATGGAAAAACCTTTAGAAAAAATGGCTGAATTAAAAGCAAAAGGTCACCCATTAGCTTATGTTGGAGATGTTGTTGGAACAGGAAGTTCAAGAAAATCAGGAATCAACTCAGTTCAATGGCATATGGGAAGAGATATTCCAGGTGTTCCAAATAAAAGAACAGGTGGAGTTGTAATTGGTTCTATCATTGCTCCAATTTTCTTCAACACAGCAGAAGATTCAGGATGTTTACCAATTGAAGCAAATGTTGATAGTATTGAAACTGGAGATGTTATTACATTAAAACCATACGCTGGTGAAATTTTAAAAGATGGAAAAGTTGTTTCTACATTTAAATTAAGCCCAAATACTTTAACAGATGAGATGAGAGCTGGTGGAAGAATTCCTTTAATTATTGGAAAAGGATTAACTGCAAAAGCTAGAGAAGCTTTAAAATTAGGTGCTTCAACTGCATTTATTGCTCCTGAGCAACCTGCAAACAACGGAAAAGGTTATACTCAAGCACAAAAAATGGTTGGAAGAGCTTGTGGTGTTGAAGGTATTAAACCAGGTATGTATGTTGAGCCAATCGCTACAACTGTAGGAAGCCAAGATACAACAGGACCAATGACAAGAGATGAGATTAAAGAACTTGCAGCATTAAGTTTTGGTGCTGATATGGTTATGCAATCATTCTGTCACACAGCTGCTTATCCAAAACCAGCTGATATTAAATTAAGACACACTTTACCAGATTTCATCAACTCAAGAGGTGGAGTTACACTTAAGCCAGGTGATGGTGTTATTCACTCATGGTTAAATAGATTATGTTTACCAGATACTGTAGGTACTGGTGGAGATTCTCATACAAGATTCCCAATTGGTATCTCATTTCCAGCTGGTTCAGGACTTATTGCATTCGCAGCAGTTACAGGTATGATGCCTTTAACTATGCCAGAATCTGTTTTAGTTAAATTTAGTGGAAAAATGCAACCAGGAATTACTCTAAGAGATTTAGTAAATGCTATTCCATACTATGCAATTAAACAAGGATTGTTAACTGTTCCTAAGAAAAACAAAAAGAATATCTTTGCTGGAAAAATTATTGAAATTCAAGGTTTACCAGAGTTAAAAGTTGAACAAGCGTTTGAATTATCAGATGCATCAGCTGAAAGAAGTGCTGCTGCTTGTTCTGTTCAATTAAACAAAGAGCCAATTATTGAATACCTATCTTCAAATATCGCTTTAATTGAAAAAATGATTGAAGAGGGTTATGAAGATGCAAAAACTCTTCAAAGAAGAGCTGATAAGATGAAAGAGTGGATTAAAAAACCAGAACTATTAGAGCCAGATTCAGATGCTGAATATGCAGCTGTAATTGATATTAACTTAAATGATATTAAAGAGCCAATTTTAGCTTGTCCAAACGATCCAGATGATGTTGCAACATTATCAGAAATCTTAGCTGATGACTCTAGACCAAAAAATATTGATGAAGTATTTGTTGGTTCTTGTATGACAAATATCGGATTATTTAGAGCTTTAGGAGAAGTATTAAAAGGTGAAGGTGTTGCTAAAGCAAAACTATGGGTTGCACCTCCTACAAAAATGGATGAAGCTCAATTAACAGAAGAGGGATACTACGCAGCATTTGCAGCAGCAGGTGCTAGAATAGAAATTCCTGGATGTTCACTATGTATGGGTAACCAAGCACAAGTTAGTGAAGGTTCAACAGTATTCTCTACATCTACAAGAAACTTTGATAACAGACTTGGTAAAAACTCTAAAGTTTATTTAGGTTCTGCTGAAGTTGCTGCTGTTGCTGCACTTTTAGGAAGATTACCATCTGTTCAAGAGTATTTAGATATCGTTGCTAAAAAAATCAATGAAAGCAACAAAGATGGAGTTTACAAATACTTAAACTTCCACCAAGTGACATCTGAACACTTAACTACACTTTTAACTTCAAGATAATATTATCTTAAAATAAAAGTTTAAAGCCTCTAGATTTTATCTAGGGGCTTTTTTTATCTCTACTTAAAAAATGACACTTTTGTGACTTTTTATCTCACTACTACTTAAGATAAACTCCCCTAAACTCTCAAGGTTAAAAGGAGTTTGAATGATAGAATATATTATAAAAAGGGATGGTAAAAAAGTTAATTTTGAAGCATTTAAAATTGAAGATGCTATTAAAAAAGCTTTTAAAAGTGTAAATATATCTTATGATAAATCAATATTTTTATCAGTTTTATTTGAAATAGAATCAAAAAATATAAAAGTTGTTGAAGATATTCAAGATTTAATAGAAAAAGAGCTTTATAAATCAAACTATTTTGATGTTATGAAATCTTTTATGCTCTATAGACACCTTCACAAAATCCAAAGAGAACAGATTTTGGGACTTAGTGATGATACAACTTATGTAAACTCGACTCAAACAATACAAGAGTATATAAATGGTGAAGATTGGAGAATAAAAGCAAATTCAAATACAGGATATTCTCATGCTGGACTTATAAACAATAGTGCTGGAAAATTAATAGCAAACTATTGGCTTGATAAAATATATACAAAAGAGCAAGGATATGCTCATAGAAATGCAGATATTCATATTCATGATTTAGATTGTCTAAGTGCTTATTGTGCTGGATGGAGTTTGAGAGTTTTACTTGATGAGGGATTTAATGAAGTTCGAGGAAGAGTTGAAAGTAAGGCTCCAAATCATTTTAGAGAAGCTTTAGGGCAGATGGCAAATTTCTTAGGAATTCTTCAAAGTGAGTGGGCAGGAGCTCAAGCTTTTAGCTCTTTTGATACATATTTAGCACCTTATGTTTTTAAAGATAAACTTGAATTTAAAGAGATAAAAAAAGCAATAAGAAGCTTTATTTATAACTTAAATGTTCCAGCACGATGGGGGCAAAGTCCTTTTACAAATATAACTATTGATTGGACGGTTCCAAGTGATTTAAAAGATCAAATACCAACACGAAATCAAGAGCATCTATTTAAAGATTTAAAAGATGATGAGCTTTTAAAAGAGGCAAAAAATAGGGGAGTTTCAACTTTTGAAGAGCTTACATATAAACATTTTCAAAAAGAGATGAATATTATAAACAGAGCTTACTATGAGATTATGACACAAGGGGATAAAACAGGTCAGCCATTTACTTTTCCAATTCCAACTGTAAATATCACTGAAGATTTTGACTGGGATGGAGAAAATACAGATATTTTGTTTGAAAATACAGCAAAAATAGGAAGTAGCTATTTTCAAAATTTTATAGGAAGCCAATACAAAAAAGATAAATTTGGAAATAAAATACCAAATGAAGAGGCTTATAAACCAGGACATGTAAGAAGTATGTGTTGCAGACTTCAACTTGATTTAAGAGAGCTTTTAAAACGAGGTGGTGGACTTTTTGGAAGTGCCGAAATGACTGGAAGTATTGGAGTTGTTACTTTAAATATGGCAAGACTTGGATATTTGTATAAAAATGATAAAAAAGGTTTATATAAAAGAGTTGAAGAGTTGATGGACTTATCAAAAGATAGTTTAGAGAAGAAAAGGGTTTTTGTACAAGAGATGTATGATAGGGGTTTATATCCATATACAAAAAGATATTTAAAGCACTTTAACAACCACTTTTCAACTATTGGAGTAAATGGAATAAATGAGATGCTTCAAAATTTTTTTGAGAAGAGTGTTGATTTATCAACAAAAAAAGGGATAGATTTTGTTTTAGAGTTATTAGATTTTATGAGAGATAAAATGGTTCAATATCAAAAAGAGAGTGAAAATCTTTACAATCTTGAAGCAACACCAGCAGAAGGTACAACTTATAGATTTGCAAAAGAGGATAAAAAAAGATACAAAGATATTATTCAAGCTGGATTTGAAAAAAATATCTACTATACAAACTCTTCACAACTTCCAGTTGATTATACAGATGATCCGTTTGAGGCTTTGAGCTTACAAGATGATTTACAGTGTAAATATACAGGTGGAACAGTTTTACATCTTTATATGAAAGAGAAGATATCAAGCATTGAAGCTTGTAAAAAGATGGTAAAAAATGTAATTTCAAACTTTAGATTGCCATATATTACAATTACGCCTCTTTTTTCAGTTTGTCCAATTCATGGATATTTAAATGGCGAATATGAGTATTGTCCAAAATGTGATGATGAAATTTTAAAAAAGGAGCTAGAAGATGGAAAAAACAAAATTGCTTGAAAAAAATATAGAAAAAAGAACAAAGTGTATAGTATATACTAGAGTTATGGGTTACCATAGACCGGTTGAAAGTTTTAATATAGGAAAAAAAGGTGAACACAAGCAAAGAGTTAAATTTATTGAATCAAAAAATTGTTTATGACTTTACAAAGTTTACTACAACAGATTACACAAATGAACTATCTTGTGTAGTCTGGTTTAGCTCTTGTAATCTAAGATGTGCTTATTGTTATAATGATAATATAGTTAAGAGCAAACAAGGAGAATACTCTTCAGGTGATATTTTAAAGTTTTTAAGCTCAAGAATAGGGCTTTTAAGTGCTGTTGTACTATCAGGTGGAGAGGCTTTGATGTATGATTTAGTGCCATTTTGTAAAGAGATAAAAAAGATGGGATTTAAAATAAAATTAGATACAAATGCAACATATCCAAAGAGATTAAAAGAGCTAATCTCTTTAAATCTTATTGATTTTGTATCAATAGATTTTAAAGCACCCAAGAGTAAATATAAACTTGTAACAAAAAAAGATAGCTATGAAAAAACTATAAAAAGTATTAAGTATCTAATAGATATAAACTTTCCTTTTGAACTAAGAACTACTGTAAATACTAATCTTTTAAATGAAAATGATATAAACGAAATTATAGAAACTATTTCTTGTATAGGTTATAACAATGCTTATTATATACAAAATTTCTTGCAAACCAAATCAAATCTTGGAAATATAACTCAAAATAGAGATTTAAATAGAGATTTAATCAAAAAAGATATCTTAAAAATAGAGTTTAGAGATACTATATAGTATTAAATATGTGTAAAAGTAGATTAATTTTTATCCAAAATAAAAGTGAAATAAATAAATAAATTTTTTTAATATTATCTTAAGTCAATTTCAAAGATAATCAAAGTCAAATTTTTATTAGGAGAAGTTATGAAACTTACGAAAATTATTTTACCAGTAGCTGCGGCTACATTGTTGTTTGTTGGATGTGGTTCAAAAGACCCTGAGGCAAATTTAGCGCCTGAGGAGTGTATTGTTAGTAATTTAAAAGCACCTCTATGGGTTTGTGGAAACTTAGATAGTTTAAGCAAAGGTGATAAAAAATATGCGAGTGCTTCTGCTCCTATGTCAAAACTTGGAAGAGAGTTTACAAGAAAGCAAGCATTAGCAAAAGCTAGAGCAAATATGGCTGATGATTTAAAATCTGATGTAATTTCACAAGTTCAAGAAGAAGCAAGTGAGAGACAAATAGATGATAATGTTACTGTAAATAGAGTTTCAGAGCAAGCTATTAGACAAATTTCAAGTTTAACACTAAAAGGTACATCACAAGTTAGTTCTTGGGAAGATACAGTTGCAAAAGATTTGTATGTTTTAATTGCTATTCCAAAAGCAAATATTGACGATGAAATTAATAAAGCATTTGATAGTGTTTCAAGATAAGGAATTTAAAAACATATGAGAAACTTACTATTATTAATTGCTTTTGCATTTTTATTTGCTGGATGTAGCCAAAAAGTTTTAATTGAGACTACAAAACCAGCAAAACTTGATAGAGCAGCATCTAAAAAGAAGATTGCTGTTATGGATTTCAATAAAGATACAGTTCATTTAGGTGGAAAAATAGAGTCTGCTTTAAATAGCACTATGGTAAACAATGAGCATTTTTTTACTATTGTAAATAGAAATGCTATTGATACAATTTTAAAAGAGCAAAAATTTCAATACTCTGGACTTGCTAGCACTAAAGACAATGTGAAAATTGGAGAACTTTTAGGTGCTCAAGCACTTATTATCGGAAAAGTAAATACAGGTGAAAATGAAAGTTATGTAAGAGAACAAAGAACTAGATGCTCTTATACAGATAGCAAAGGTAAATGTATGGGTTATACAACTTACTATGTTACTTGTAATCTATACAAATACTCTTTAGGTGCAAACTTATCTATGGTTGATGTTGAAAGAGGAGATTTAATCTACTCAAATAACTATATTAAATCAAAAGATTATAAAGAGTGTCCTCAAGAGAATGATATTGTAAGTTTAGGGCTTAGTTTACTTGAAGATAAAAGACCTGAAAAAAATGTTGTTTATGACAGAATGGCAGATGAAGTAGTAAAAGAGTTTTTACCAAATATTGCTCCAACAACTCATAAATTCTATGTTGTAGTTTTAGATAGTCCAGAAATTAGTTATACAAAAGAGCAAACAGCTAAACTTGAAGCTGCTTTAGAGTATTTAAAACATAGTAGAACTGATAGAGCTGAAGAGATTTTAAGTGATTTATTAACATCAACAAATGATAAATGTTTTGTTGCAGCATATGATCTTGGTGTTATAAAAGAGGCTAAGGGTGAATTAGAAAATGCAAAACAACTTTATAATTTAGCTGATAGATTAACTCTAAAACCAAATAAAACTATAAATGAAGCAATAGTTAGAATAAATGAAGCGATTAATGATCAAAATAGATTAAATAATCAAGCTTCAAAAACAAAAGGTAAGAAAAAATAGATGAAAAAGTCAATTATTTTTTTAATAATTGCACTATTTTTAGTTTCTTGTTCAAAAACAAATCCACAGCCTCAGCAAGAGGCTACTGGATATCCAAATTGGTATTTAAATCCTACACCAAATGGTATGATATATCTTTATGGAGTAGGAGAGGGTAGAAATTTGAATGAAGCTACAAAAAGTGCTTTGGAAAATCTCTCTTCGAGACTTTTAGTTACAGTAAAATCAAATACAACAATATCAGAAAAATCATATAGAGACTTTAGAGAATACGCAAGTAGTACTACAACTTCTGAAATAAATAGCCAAACAGCAGAGCTTGGATTAAAAAATTACAAGGTTGATTATAGTGTTTATTATGGTGGAAAGAATTTAGTGCAAGTAAGTATAAAAAGAGATGATTTGATTCAAACTCTAAAAAATGATATTGAAGCACTCTATAGTGAACTTGATTTTGTAAAAAAACAGTCTGATGATACTTTAAATTTATATTTAAAAGAGCAAGAGCTTTTAGATAAGTTTTATGCAAGTTCAAACAAAGCTCAAGTACTTGATTCATTAGGATATGATAGTAAGTTTATTTCAAAAACAAACTCTCTAAGAAATGAAGTAAATAGCTTGAAAAATAGAACAACTTTCTATATAAGTTCAGATTTTGAGTCTTCAAAATATAAAAACATATTTAAAGATAGTCTTATAAAAAGAGGATTTAAAGTTTTAAATAGTGGTGGGCTTTATGAGTTAAATCTAAGCTCAGAAGTTTCAAGAAAATCTCCACAAGGATTTTATATAGTTGAAAATATATTAAGTGCAACTCTGCTTGATGCTAGTAAACATGAAGTTAAAACAAATGTTATTGAGTTAAAGGGTGCTAGTTCAAGAAATTATGAAGATGCAGGATTAAACTCTATTAAAGAGCTAAAAGAGCTTCAAGAAGAAGAAAATATACTACCATTTTAAGCTTGTTGGTTGCGGAAACAGGATTTGAACCTGTGACCTTCGGGTTATGAGCCCGACGAGCTACCTAGCTGCTCTATTCCGCGATTTAAAAGTGGATGGGGTAGAAGGATTCGAACCTTCGAATGACGGTACCAAAAACCGTTGCCTTACCGCTTGGCGATACCCCAAGAAGAACAGAAATTGTACCAAAAAATCGATGTTGTGTCAAGTTTTTATATTAGATTTTACTTATTTTGATATAATTTGCAAAAATTTAAATGAAGAGAAAATAATATGGATGCAATAACAAGAGTAAAAGAAGCAATAGAAGAGATAAAAAAAGGCAATATGGTAATTATGCTTGATGATGAAGATAGAGAAAATGAAGGAGATTTAGTATATTCAGCAGCATTAAGTACGCCTGAACTTGTAAACTTTATGGTAACTCACGCCAAAGGTTTAGTTTGTGTTAGTGTTCCTTTTGAAACAGCTAAACGACTTGAACTAAATCCAATGGTAACATCAAACACATCTTCTTATGAGACAGCATTTACAGTATCTGTTGATGATGCAAATGCAGCAACAGGAATTAGTGCAATAGAAAGAGACAATACAATAAAAATTTTAGCAAATCCAATATCAAAAGCTACAGAGCTTGTAAGACCAGGACATATATTTCCACTTATTGCAAAAGATGGTGGAGTATTAGTTAGAACAGGTCATACAGAAGGAAGTGTTGATTTATGTAAGTTAGCTGGATTAAAAGGTGAAGCTGTTATTTGTGAAATTTTAAAAGAAGATGGAACAATGGCTAGAAGAGATGATTTAGATATTTTTGCAGCTAAACATAATTTAAAACAGATATATATATCAGATTTAGTTGAATATAGACTTGCAAATGAAACTTTAGTTTGTGAAGTTTCTAGCTCAAATATCGAATTTTTTGGTAAAGAAGCTATTAAAAAAGAGTTTAAAGACCATCTTGAAAATATTCATACAGTTATTCTTTTTGGAAAAGAAGAAGATGTAAATCATGTAAAATTTCATACAATAAGACCTGATATTAAAATATTTTTAAATGACCATAAATTAAACTCTATGTTAAAAACTATCAACTTTTTACAAGCAAAGGGTGGAGTTTTGATATTTTTAAATAACTCAAATAAAAATCAAGAATTAGAAAAAAACTATGGAATAGGGGCTCAAATACTAAACTCTTTAAAAATTAAAAAAATTAAGCTAATGACAAGTGGAGGAAAACACTCTTTTGTAGGACTTCAAGGTTTTGGTTTGGAGATTTTAGAAGAGATACAAATAGAGGGATAAAAAACCTTCTATTGTATGTTTCAATAAAGAGGTTTAAAAACCCCTTTATTTTTTATTATAACTGTGGTCCAGCAGCTGTAAAATCATATTCACTTTCAAGTGTTAAATACTTTTTAAAGTTTTCTATATACATCTCTGCTAATTTTCTTTTTGCTTTGTCATACTCAAGTGGATCTGACCATGTATATCTAGGAGTTAATACATGAGTATCTACACCTTTTAGAGTTTTTGGAATTTTTAAATTAAATATAGTCATATTTTGGAACTCTGAATCATTTATAGAACCATCTAAAATAGCATTAATACAAGCTCTAGTGTTTTTTATACTCATTCTTTTTCCAACACCATAAGGACCACCTGTCCAACCTGTATTTACTAAATATACATTTACATTATGCTCATCTATTTTTTTACCTAAAAGTTCAGCATAAACTGTAGGATTTAAAGGTAAGAAAGCCTCTCCAAAACATGAAGAGAATGTTGCGATTGGCTCAGTAATTCCTCTTTCAGTTCCAGCAACTTTTGCAGTATAACCACTTAAAAAGTAGTACATGGCTTGTTGTTTATCAAGTTTTGCAACTGGAGGTAAAACACCAAAAGCATCAGCACATAGGAATATGATATTTTTTGGATGACCACCTCTCATTGTTGGAGCATGATTTTCAATATGTTCAATTGGATAAGAGACTCTAGTATTTTCTGTTTTTGATTTATCAGAGTAATCTACAACTCCATTCTCATCCGCAACAATATTTTCTAAAATAGCACCCTTTTTAATAGCACCAAAAATTTCAGGCTCACTATCTGGATCAAGATTGATTACTTTTGCGTAACAACCACCCTCAAAGTTAAATACACCTTTATCATCCCAACCATGCTCATCATCACCAATTAAAGCTCTGTTTGGATCTGTTGAAAGTGTAGTTTTTCCTGTTCCACTAAGTCCAAAAAATAGTGCTGTATCACCATCTTTTCCAATATTAGCAGAGCAGTGCATTGGAAGTTTTCCTTCTAATGGAAGCCAGTAGTTCATCATAGAGAAGACACCTTTTTTCATCTCACCAGCGTACCAAGTACCACCAATAATAGCTTGATTCTCTTCCACATTAAATATAACATAAACTTCAGAGTGTAAACCATGACTTACATAAGACATATCTACTGTTTTACATGCATTATAGATTGTAAAATCAGGTTTAAAGTTTTCAAGCTCTTCTTGTGTTGGAAGAATAAACATATTTTGAATAAAATGAGCTTGCCAAGCAACTTCAGTTACAAATCTAACAGCTCTTCTTGAATCTAGTGAAGAACCACAGTAAACATCTGTTATAAAAATATCTTTATTGCTAAGTTGTTTTTTTGAAAGTTTTAATAAATCTTCATATACATCTTTAGAAACTTTTCTATTAATATCACCCCAAGCTATATATTTATTTGATGGGTCTTGATTAACAAAGAATTTATCTTTTGGACTTCTACCAGTAAAAATACCAGTATCAATCATCAAAGCACCAGTTGAAGATATTTTAGCACCCTCATTTTTAACCGCAAAATCAATTAAAAAATCAATATCTGAATTCCTAAATATAGTACCAACGTTTTCTAAACCTAATGAGTCTTTAATATTAGACATAACTTATATTCCTATTCTAATTTTTAATGAGAAATTTTATCCAAAAAAAGATAAAACTTTCTTTTATGCTATAACCGCTAAAACTTGACCTTCATCAACCGCTTTTGATGGTTCTGTAAGGATTTTACTAATAGTTCCATTTGCAGTTGCAACGACATCGATTTCCATTTTCATAGCCTCTAAAATCATTATTTGTTGATTTTTTTGAACTACATCCCCCTCTTTTACAAGAATTTTCCATACATTTCCATTTACAGGAGCTGTAACTTCATTTCCAGAATAAGTAGGTTTTGAAGTCACTACTTCAGTTTTTTGAACAGTTTGTTGTTGAACAGCAGGTTGAGCTACTTGAATGTTTTGAACATTGCCATCAAAAACAGATACATTAAATCTTTGACCATCTACAACAACTGTATAGTTACCATTTGACATTTTTTCTCCTTTTTTACTAGATTCATCTTTTGTTGAATTTTTTCTAACATTTAAAGGAGCTTCTCCTTTTAAATATGTAATACCCTTTTCATCACAAGCAGCAGCAATAAAAATATTCTCTTCAGTTGCTTCTATACCTTCAATCTCTAATCTTTGTTTCCAAACACTAACTCTTTTTTTAGGATCAGCATCAGCAATATCCAAAGGATTTAGTGTTGTTGGTTCTAGTTTTAGTTTTTCACTTGCTAATTTAATAATCTCTTTATCAGCAGGAACTGGAGTTTTACCAAAATATCCTAAAACCATTCTTCCATAACCTGGAGCTATTTGTTTCCAAGGTCCAAACATAACATTTGCATATGCTTGTTGCCAATAAAATTGAGATACAGGAGTTACGCTTGTACCAAATCCACCTTTTACAACTACTTCTTGCATAGCTTTAATAACTTCAGGGAATTTATCAAGTGTTCCATTGTCTCTCATCATTTGAGTGTTTGCAGTTAGTGCACCACCTGGCATTGGTGAGAATGGTATAAGAGGTGAAACTTGAGTAGCTTCAGGTGGAAGGAAGTAATCTTTTAAACAATCTGCAAGTACTTCTTCATATTTTAGAATCTTATCAATTTCTAATCCACCTAAATCATAGTTCATACCTTTAGTTGCATGAAGCATTGTAAGAATATCAGGTTGGCTTGTTCCTCCACTTACTGGCGATGCAGCTAAATCAATACCATCAGCACCAGCTTCAAGTGCTGCAAGATAACAAGCAACTGAAACTCCAGCTGTTTCGTGAGTATGAAGTCTAATATGAGTAGAATCACCTAAAAGTTTTCTAGCCATCTTAATTGTTTCAAAAATTTTATTTGGACTACTTGTTCCACTTGCATCTTTAAAACAAATAGAGTCAAATGGTAATCCACTATCTAAAATATTTCTTAGAGTCTTTTCATAAAAAGGAACATCATGAGCACCTGTGCAGTTTGGTGGCAAATCCATAAGTGTTACAACAGCTTCATGTTTTAATCCATGATTTTTAATACATTGAGCACTATATTCAAGATTTTGAACATCATTTAATGCATCAAAATTTCTAATAGTTGTTGTTCCATGTTTTGCAAATAGTTTTGCGTGAAGATCAATTAATTCTCTACTTCCAGTATCAAGCATAACTGTATTAATACCTCGAGCTAGAGTCTGTAAGTTTGCATCAGGACCAACAATAGCTCTAAATTTATCCATCATTTCAAATGCATTTTCATTTAGATAAAAAAACAGAGATTGAAATCTAGCCCCTCCACCAAATTCAAAGTGAGTTATTCCAGCATCTCTTGCAGCTTCAACAGCTGGAAAGAAGTCATTCATTAAAACTCTTCCTCCAAAAACAGATTGAAATCCATCTCTGAAAGTTGTATCCATAATATCTATGTATTTTTTTGCCATTAAATTTTAACCTTTATTATTGTGATGTTTTATTGCAGCTACAATAGCAGCTACTTTTTTTGAATCAATTCCATAAGAGTTTTGTGGAATTTGTGAGATTACATTGTTGTAAACTATATTTTGAGGAGCAATAGTTTTTGGTTTTGGGAAAAACTCAACAAAAGTTACACCTTTTGCTTTTAATAAAAATCCAATAATTAATAAAGAAGTAGAAATTATCCCCATAATTATAAAAAAGCCTTCAATCAAGGTTAGCATATTGTCTCCCAATGAATTAAAATTAAAACGAAATAATATAGAAATTAAGCTTTATATATAGTTACAAAAGTACAAAATTGTAAAAAAAGTGTATTGATAAATCTAACATTTTGTAATATAATGTCAAAATCATTTCAAAAAGGAATAAAATGTTTAATATAGAAGATATAATTTTAAAATTAAAATCAATACTTATAGAAGATAGCAAAGGTAAAAAGATTTTCGATAAAGAGGTAGCTGAAGCTTTAGATTTAACTCAAGCGAACTTTGCAACTATGAAAAATAGAGGAAAAATTCCATATTCAAATATTTTGAATTTTTGTGCAAAAAGAAAAATCTCAATTAATTGGCTTTTATATAATCAAAGTCCAAACTCTTTAATAGATAGTACTGATAAATATTTTGTTAAATATTATCCAAGTATTAGAGTAAGTGCTGGAGGAGGAGCTTATGATGATGAAGATTCATTTGAAAGTTTAGAACTTCCTACATATTTTTTAGATATTTTAGGTGGAGAGGATAAACTTAAAAATATAGATGCTATAAATGTAGTTGGAGACTCAATGGAGCCAACTTTAAACTCAAATAATATTATTTTTATAGATAAAACAAAAAATGATATTAGTAAAGATGGAATATATGCTTTTACAACTCCTTATGGTCTTTTTGTAAAAAGAGTTCAAAAAAGAGTTGATGGAAAGCTTGATATTATTTCAGATAATAAAGATTATCCAATTCAAATTTTAGATAAAAATGATATAACAATCTTAGGAAAAGTTATTAGTAGTTTTGGGAAAGTTTACTAAAACAAAGATGGTATGTTTTTTGATTTTGAAAAATAATCAAGAACATCACTATTTTTAAAACCAACTATATAAGCACAGTTAAATATATTTTTATTTAAAACACTCTTTAGCTCATCTATTGATTTAATAATAATTTGATCTTTTTCATCTAAAAAATCTAATTTTTTATTAGTAATATATATTGTTTTTGCATATTTATAATACTCTTTTATAAACTTTATCTCATATTCAACCAAAGATATATCATCTTGAGAAATTAAAAAAGTATCACTTTTTCCAAATTCAATTACTTTTAGATTTTTATCTAAAAATAGAGCTTTTAAGTTTTTAAAATTACTAAGCTTTGATAAATCTAAATCAATATCTTTAAAAAATTCTAAACAGTTTATTAAGCTTTTTATATATAAAGCTGCAATTTTAACTCTTGAAAAATATCTACTTTTATAGGAGAAGCTTAGTTCAAATAGTGAATGAATAGTTAAATTTTTTATAGATAACTTATCAATATCTTTTTCAAATATCTTAAATTGGCTAAAAATAGTGTTTAATACTCTTTCATTTTTTGAAATAACAATGCTGTCATCATCTATAATATCAATAAATTTAAAGATTTTTTCTAAACTATTTGGAAGTATAAAAACTTTTTTATTAAACATATTTCCAAATAGTGATTTTAAAAGTTCATAACTAATTGTATTGCACAAAAAAGCATCAACTTTTTTATTTGCAAGTTTAAATCTAAATATTTTTAAAATAGCAAGTTCTAAACTATCTACTTTTATAAATGCAACTTCAGAATCAATAGCTTTAAAATCATCTTCAAAAATAATAGCATAAGCTCCATTTTCAATTGCAATTTCAATAGAGTTAAAATCTTTTGCTATAAATAAATCAGCAGTTTTTACCTTTGAAGCATCTGTTTTTATACTATTAATAGAAGATATAGCAACTTTATTTAAAAGTTCACCGTTTACTATATCTATTATTGAAGAGATTTTCACTAGCTTATTTTTGTTCCAATTTTTTTAGGTTTTTCAGGTCTTATAAGACTTAAACCACTCTCATCTTTAGCTGCAAGTAACATACCTTCACTTAAAAGTCCCATTAATTTTGCAGGTTTTAAATTTGCAACAACACAAGCTTGAGTTCCTATTAACTCTTGAACACTATAATACTCTTTAATTCCAGCAACAACTTGTCTAGGGCGATTTTCACCTAAATCAACTTTTAGTTGTAGAAGTTTTGATGATTTTGGAACCTCTTGCGCTTCAATTATTGTTCCAACTTTTATTGTTGTTTCAAAAAATTTATCAATTGTTATTAGATTTATTCCATCTAAATTTAGTGGTTCTAACTCCTCTTTTGCTTCATATTTACTCTCATCTTTTTGTAAAACAGTAACATCTGAAACATCTGGTTGAGCCAATTTAACATCCTCTATTCTTGGGAATAGGGCATCTATTTTTGTAATTTTAATATCATCTAAAAGCTCTTTATTTACAATTAGTTTATTAAAGTTTGATGTTGATATTTCAAGACCCAAACAAGTTGCTATATCTTTGATTTTATGAGGCATAACACAATCTAATAATAAAGCTGCTTTTGCCATGATATTTGATATTAATGCAACTAAAGCCATAGCTTCATCATTTTTACCATCTTTTATTAAATTCCATGGTTCATAATCATTTATAGCTTTATTTCCAATAGTTAAAATCTTCCAAATCTCTTCAAGATATCTATTTATTTGCATATTATAAATATATTGTTCTAGTGAATCTATAATAATATTTATCTCATCAATCTCTTTTTTATGAAATTTAAGAACATCTTTTGAGCTAACATTAAAATCAAAATATTTTCCACTCATTCCTATAATTCTATTTAGTAAATTTCCTAAATCATTTCCTAAATCAGAGTTTATTCTATCAATTAATGCTTTTTGTGAAAAATCTCCATCTTGACCAAATGGAACCTCTCTTAAAAGGAAATATCTAAATGCATCAAGTCCATAAGCATCTGCTACCTCTTTAGGATTTACTACATTTCCTTTTGATTTACTCATTTTTTCACCATCTCTAGTCCACCAACCGTGAGCTGCAATATGTTTTGGTAGAGGAAGTTCTAAACTCATTAAAAATGCTGGCCAATAAATAGCGTGGAATCTTAAAATATCTTTTCCAACTAAGTGAATATTTGCAGGCCAAAAATTCATATTTTTTTCAGTCGTTCCATATCCTAAAGCTGTTGTGTAGTTTAATAAAGCATCAAGCCAAACATACATAACATGTTTTGGTTCATTCATAGAAATTGGTAGCTTAACTCCCCAATCAAAAGAGGTTCTAGAGATTGATAAATCTTTTAAACCATTTTTTACAAAGTTTACAATCTCATTTTTCTTTGCTCTTGGTAAAATGCAATCAGGATTATCTTCATACCATTTTAAAAGTCTATCTTCATATTTAGATAACTTAAAAAAGTAACTCTCCTCTTTTACAACTATTGTAGCTCTTCCACACTCTGGACAAAACTGCTCATCTACAAGGTTTGATTCAGTATGAAAAGTTTCGCAAGGTACACAATAAAAACCTTCATACTCATCTTTGTAAATATCGCCTTTTTCATACATCTTTAAAAATGCATGTTGAACACCAGCTTTATGATCTTCATCTGTTGTTCTAATAAATTTATCATAAGATATGTCAAAATCATCCCAAAGCGCTCTAAATTTTCCAGATACTTCATCAGCATACTCTTTTGCCGTTTTTCCTCTAGCTTCTGCGCTTTGAGCAATCTTTTGTCCATGCTCATCAGTTCCTGTTAGTAAATATGTGTTATGACCAACTAATCTTGAATATCTAGCTAACATATCAGCAATTATTGTTGTATATGCATGACCTATATGGGCTACATCATTTACATAATAAATTGGAGTTGTAATATAAACATTTTTACACTCTTTTTGCATTTTTTACCTTCTTTTAAAATTCAAATCCACCGCTTGAGCCTTTATTCATAGACTCATAAACAGCAAGTACATACTTTTTTCTAAGTTCACAATCAAAAAACTCATTACAAGGTTTGCAAGAGTTTAAACCATTTTTATTTTGACAAGAGTTAAGCTCTTGAAGCGTATCCTCTAATCTTTGTTCCCAAATATCCAATACTTTTTCTTCAGACATTTTTTCCATAAACTTCTAAAACTCTTTTTATCTCATTTTGTGAACCAAAAAAGCAAGGAGTTGTGTCGTGAATATGAGAAGTTTCAATTTCTAAAACTCTTTTATATCCATCAACAGCAGCTCCTCCAGCTTTTTCATACACAAGAGCAAATGGGAAAACTTCAAATAGTTGTCTTAATTTTCCTTTTGGTTTATCACTAGTTCCTGGATATGAAAATAGTCCTCCACCTTTTAATAAAATTTGGTGAAGATCAGGAACCATACCACCACTATATCTTAATCTATATCCATCATTAAAAATATCATCAATTAACTGTTTATGAAATGGTGCCCAGCAGTTTTGAGTAGAACCAGGAGCATTAAGTTTTCCTTTTTCATTAAGTTTAATATTTTGAATAAATTTAAACTCACCATTTAAAAGTCTGTACATTTTAACATCATTTGTAGTTACAACCATCTCAACTCTTGGACCAAAAACTACATAAACAGAAGCAACTATATTTTTTGCATTGAACTCATTTTTATAAATACCATAAATAGAACCAACACTTAAATTTACATCAACCAATGATGAACCATCAAGTGGATCATAAGCTATTAGATACTCTCCATCTTTATTTAAGTTTAAAATCTCATCTTGCTCTTCACTGACAATTGCTTTAATATTTGGAACTTTTGAGAAAATCTCTTCAATTATCTGATCACTTTGAATATCAAGTTTTAATTGAACATCTCCTGTACTATTTTCGCTTTGAGATTTTCCTGTATCTCCTGTCTCTATTAAATATTTTATTTTTATAGAAGCCTCTTGTATAGCTTTAATTATCTCTTGCATCTAAACCCTTTTTGCATTTTTATCTATCCAGTTTATTATCTCTTCTGGATTATTTAAATCTAAAATATCAAGACTTTTTGGAATATTATTTTTATTTATAGTTTCATCAATAGCAATTGCATTTGAAACATTAAAATAACTCTCATCAAGACTATTTCTAAAAACAGAGATTCTAGGAAGTTCTAAAGTTTTTAAACCTTCAACCAAAAGATAGTCAAAATCTTCAAAAATATCTATTAGTTCATCTATAGTTGAACTCTCTTTTTTAAAAATAGTTGTTTTATTTGGACTAACAACTGCAACATTTGCACCTGTTTGAGAGAATTTAAATGAGTCTTTACCCTCTCTATCAAACATCGCTTTATCTTTTGGATCGTGTTTTATAATACACACCTTAAAATTACTATCCTGCAAAATACTTGCAACTTTAACAATAGCTGTTGTTTTACCACTATTTGATGGACCTGAAAATGCTACTACTAATCTTTTTTTATTCATGAAAGCAATTTTATCTAAATGATTGTTAAAAATATATTTTAAAGTGATTATAATGTATAATCTTTGCTTTAAAAAATAGGAAAAATTATGAAAAAAAGTCTACTTATATTTATAATCCCATTTGTTTTTGTAGCTTGTGGTGAAAAAAATAGTGCATTGAGGTTTTTTGACAAGAGTGAAAATGAGATAAATGCAATTAAAAATACAAAAAAATCTGATATTGTTTTAAGAAATGAAGTTGAAATTATATTTATGGCAACTCATCTAAATAAAGTTGATGAAAAGATAGATGACAGTGAAGATATTTTTTTGGTTTATACATATTTTACAGCTCTTGAAGAGCAAGATTATAGAAAAAATGGTTATGAAGTTTTATTAAATGGACAAACTCCAAAAAGTGTTGAGCTTTTAGATAAGGATGGTAAAAAATATGATGAGTTTATGTTAAAAAACTCTTGGGGACAATATTTTTTAATCTCTTTTAATAACAAAGAGGAAGTTTCAAAACTAAAATTAGTTTTAAAACCAAAAACTACTGAGGCTGTTTTAAATTTTGAAAAATAGTTGATAGTGAAATTTTATTTTCACTATTTAAGTAGTTATTGTATATATAAAAGTTTGCTAAAACTCTTTTTCCATACTCTTTTGTCTCTTGATATGAAATCATCTCCATACTTAAAAATGGCTCATACTTATTTGTTTTTGTAAAAAGACCTTTTTTTAGTTGATTTTTTGTATATCCAGCTCCTCCATTATATGCATATGCCACAAATAAAGGGTTGCTGTCAAACTGTTTTATTAAATTATCTAGATGAAAACTAGCATATTTTAAATTTTTTTCTGGAATAAATTGTTCGTAAATATTGTATGGTTCTTTTAATCTTCTTGCAATATCTTCAGATAAAAATGGCATTATTTGCATAATTCCTTGAGCTCCAGCAACTGAAATAGCAGATGGAATAAAACGACTCTCTTGTCTTGCTATTGCATAAATTAAAAGCTCTTTAAAAATTCCTTGCTCTTTTATAATATCTCTATATGGAGTTAAAAAATATTGAGTTTTAAAGTTATCATATCTTTCTAAAATATATGCAAGGTGAGTTTTTGTCTCTTTTGTATCTAAAATATCATAATATTTTGCAAGTTTCTCTTCATTTAACTCAGATCTTACATCATTATTAATATCAAACCAAGCAAAACTATCATAAATATTAAAACTAGAACTATTTTTATTTGTATCTAATGAATATATAATATTTGTTGGATATTTATTTAAAATCTCTTTTGCATACAAAGAGTATAGATTTGTATCATAACTATTTGCCAACTCTTCTAAATAATTTTTATCATCACTTGTTAAATAGAGCCAAAATAGGGCATTATCTTTTTGACTTCTTAAAAATGATTTTTTATATGATATTTTAAAAAAATTGTTTGCAAGTTTACTATTATTATGATTTACCTCATTAATTCCAAGTAAAAATGAGTTATATGCTGTAAGATTTTGGTTTTGATTTAAAATATAAAGTGATTTTTGGATATTTTTATATTCGTTATTGAAAATTACAACTCTTAAAAATTTATCAAAATCTCTATCTAAAACAATATTTTCTAAAAGTTCTTTGGTTAATTTTCTATTAAAATATTTAAGTCTATCTTGACCATTTGTTGCAAAGAAAAACTCTATAAATTTATTATGTTTATTAACCGAAAGCTCTTTAAAAATATTTTTTGAAGCCAATATTTGAAGATTTTCTTTTAAATTCTCATCTTTAACTTTTGGAATTAAATAGTGTAACTCTTTTTTTGATAATTTAAATAGTTTGTTTACTGAATCTAAAGCTGTCTGTATGCAAGAGCTATCTTGTTTTATTAAAGTTTTAAAATCTGCATTTTTACAAAATTTTTCCTCTTCATTTAGCTCTTGTGCAAATTTTTGATTATATAATTTTTCTAAAGAGGCATTATAACCTCTTCTTAAATCATAGGCTTTTTGTGCTTCCTCTTTTGTAGTTGTATCATAGTTTAAAAATTGAACTATAAAAAAATCTCTCTCATTTGATTTTGGTTTATTTTCAAGCCACTCAAGTGTTACCTTGAAATCTTTTTCCATAAAATCGGCTGAAAACAAAGATGAGAATAGAGCAAAAACTAAAAATATTTTAAATACTATAGACATATCAACCTAGTAGTAATTTTTGTAAAAAAGTCTCTAAAAAGATTAATGCAAAAATTAAAATTAAAGGTGCTAAGTCTAGTCCCCCAAAAGTTGTTGGAATATATTGTCTAATTTTTGCATAAACAGGTTCTGTTAATCTATAAAGCATTTGAACTATTGGATTATAAGGGTCTGGTCTAACCCATGTTAAAAGTGCTGAAATAATTACAATCCACTTATATAAAAATATAATTGTAAAAAATATAGTTAAAAATGAGCCAATAAGTGCATCTATCATTTTATAATCTCTCCTAAATAGTTTTTAATAAATGGGTAAATATCTGATAAATTTGGACCATTTTCAACACCTGTTAAGATATATCTTAATGGTTTAAATAGATTTTTACCCTTTAGTTCTGTTTTTTGAACAACATAATCTTTTAAATCATCATAATTCTCAAAATATGGTGCATCTTTTAATGCATCTTTAATTTTTTGACACTCACTTTCAAAACCTTCTAGTGAAGTTTTATGACTAAAAATATCGTCAAGTTTTGATTTTATCTCTTTTATTGTACTTGTCTCTTCTAAATATAGTTTTGCTAATTTTCCTATATCATTATCTGCAAATCCTAAAATTTTTGATAATCTCATCTCATCAAGCATCTCTAAATGTTTTCTATTTATAAATCTTAGTTTATCAATATCAAATTTAGCACTACTTTTTGAGATGTTTTCTATTTTAAACCAAGAAATAGCCTCTTCAAGAGTAAAAATCTCTGTTGGAGTTTTATTTCCTATAAGTACAAGATAGTTTGCAATAGCACTTGGTAGGAAACCTTGTTCAATTAGCCACTTTACACTACTTGCATCATCTCTTTTGCTCATTTTTTTGCCTGTGCTTGCATTTAATATGATTGGCAAATGTACATAATCTATTTTTTTTGTATATCCCAAAGAGTCTCTTATGTGTATCTGTTTTGGAGTATTTGAAACATGGTCTTCTCCTCTTATTACAATACTTATATCCATTAACATATCATCAACACTACAAGCATAATTATAAGTTGGAGTTTTATCTTGTCTTAAAATAATAAAACTATCAACATCAAATGGTGCATAATCAAAATCACCTTTTAAAAGGTCAGTAAATTTTATATTATGATCTGGTTTTTTTAATCTTACTGTAAAAGGTGCATTAAAATTTAAAACAGTCTCATCGCTTAAATTTTCACAAAATCCATCATATCTAAAAGGAATACCTTTTTTAATACTCTCTTCTTTTAACTCTTCAAGCTTCTCATCACTACAAAAACAAGCAAAAGCTTTTTTTTGAGTCATAAGTTGTAAGGCCATCTTTTGATGATACTTTAGATTGTCACTTTGATAAAAAACAGATTTATACTCTATTGAAAAAAGATTTAGAATCTCTAAAATCTCTTTATCTTTTCCCTCAATATTTCTCTCTTTATCAGTATCTTCAATTCTAATTATTAAACCTTCATCTCTTTGTTTTGATACTATATAGTTAAATATTGCAACTCGCAAATTTCCTATATGCATATCTCCTGTTGGGCTTGGTGCAAATCTTAGCATAAAATTATTTCCTTACAATAAAAAATGTTAAATTATTTAATTCACTATGAGATTTTATATAATTATTTAAATCCTCTAGTTTTAGATTTTGTATCTTCTCTAGCTCTATTTTTGGATAATCAAGACTTAAACCTCTAAAATCAAGCATAAATGCTCTATTTAATCTTTGAGCTAAAGTTTCACTTCTAAGAGGTTCACTTCCACTTAAAAAGTTTTTAGCAGCTTGCAACTCCTCTTGTGTAACACCATTTTTTACAAAATCTTTTACCAAAGATTTAACTATCTCAACTGCTTCGTTTGAGCTTTCGTTTTTTGTTTGTAAATAACCATTAAAGCTTGAATACGCTCTATTTATTGAAATTGATGAGTAAGCACTATATGCTAAACCTCTTTTTACTCTTATCTCTTCCATGAGTCTGCTTCCAAAACCACTTCCACCCAATATAAATGAAGCTACTTTTGCTTTATAGTTATCTTCATCTTTAGAAGATGCATTAAAGTTTGAACCAAAGTAGATATAAGCTTGTTCTGTCTCTTTTATAATCTCTTCTTTTTGATTTTTTGAAACAAAATCAATTTTTAAGCTAGGCTCTTTTTTTCCAACTTTTAAATCTTTTAATATAGGAGTTAATTTTTTTTCTAACTCTTCAAAGCTAATATCTCCACCTGCAACTATAGTTAAGTTATTTAAAGTTAAGCTATTTTCTAAAAAAATCTCTACATCTTTTAAATCTATTTTTGAGATTGACTCAGGCGTTCCACTAGCTGGATTTGCAAGTGCTGTTCCTTTGTAAAGTAGGGCATTTAAGCCTTTACTTGCCATATCATCAAAATCATTCTCTTTTCTTTTTAAACTTCCAATAGCTAAAGTTTTAACTTTTTCTAAAGCTTCAGCTGTTAAATTTGGAGCTTTTAAAAGTTTACTTAATAAGTTTATTGCTAAATCGTTTTTCTCTTTTAAACTAGATAGTTCTAAAACTAAAGTTTCAAATCCAATTGAGCTGTGAAGAGTAATTGCATTTTCATCTAATATTTCTGCAAATTTTGTTGATTTTAAATCCATACTTCCTTCGTTTAAAACTCTTGAAGATAAAGATGCAACTCCAATATTTGAATTATCTTTTGAAAAACCACTATTTTTAAAAATTAGTTGTAGATTTAAAATAGGAAGAGATTTCTGCTCTTCAAAAATTACAGGGATAATTACTCCATTTACATTTATATCTTTTTTTATCACTGCCATTAATGTTCCTTGAAAAATTAAAAATATTATAAAAAATCTTAAAAATAATTTTCGCATTGTACTAAAATCTCTCTAAAATATTGTATGCCGTGTCTCTTTTTGCTGGTATTTCTTTAATATCTTTGATTAGTCTAATCATCTCATCTTGATTCATTCTATTAACTGCACCTGCTGCTTTTACAACATTCTCTTCCATCATAGTGCTTCCTAAATCATTTGCACCAAACTTTAGTGCCATTTGACCAATATATGAGCCTTGTGTAACCCAAGAGCTTTGAAGATTTTTAAAGTTATCTAAATATAATCTAGCAACTGCTAGAAGTCTTAAGTATCTATTTGGAGATTGAGGTTTTATATCTGGATACTCTTCTAGTAGTTTTGTATTCTCTCCTTGAAAACTCCACATAATAAATGCTCTAAATCCACCTGTTTTATCTTGAAGTTTTCTAATATGTTCAAAATGTTCAACTATCTCTTCATCTGTTTCAACTGTTCCAAACATCATAGTTGCAGTTGTTTTCATTCCAATAGAGTGCGCATCTTCATGAACTTTTAGCCATTCAGCAGTATCAAGTTTCTTAGGTGCAATAATATCTCTTACTCTATCGCTTAAAATCTCAGCTCCAGCTCCTGGAACAGAGCTTAAGCCTTTTGCTTGAAGTCTTTTTAAGACCTCAAGTTTTGATATTTTTGAAACTCTTGCTATAAAATCAATCTCAATAGATGAAAAGCCATGAATTGTAATTTGAGGATATTTTTTACTAATATGTTCAACTAAATCTTCATAATAATCAATTTTTAAATTTGGATGAACTCCACCTTGAAATAGTATTTGAGTTCCACCAATCTCTAATAGTTCATCAATTTTTTTATCAATCTCATCAAATTTTAAAACATAGCTATCATCATCTTTTTTGTGTCTATAAAATGCACAAAATTTGCAATCAACCCAGCAAACATTTGTATAATTTATATTTCTATCAACTATAAAAGTAGTTAATTTTTCAGGATGAAGTTCAAGTTTTTTTGCACTTGCTAGCTTTGCTAATTCTAAAAGAGGAGCATTTTTAATTAAATAAAGTGCCTCTTGGTTTGTTAATCTTTTACTAAAATCTATTTTCATATTAAAAAGTCGCTCCAAAAGAGAATTCAAAAGATGATGTATCATCACCTTCTTCTTTCATAAGTGGTTTAGAGAATATTAACTGTAATGGTCCCATAGGAGAGATCCACTCAAGTAAAATTCCAGTTCCAGCTCTTTTTATTTCACTAAAACTATCTTTCCCAATCATTCCATAATCATAAAATGCTCCCCATCTCATCTTTGCACTCTTTATTAAAGGAAAACTAATTTCAGCACTATTTGCCCACATTTTTGTATATGGATCTTGTCTATATCCATCATCATTTTTAGGAAATGCATAAGATTTATATCCTCTTAAAGTTCTAGGACCTCCAAGATATAAAGAGTCTCCTTGATTTATTTGACCGTTATCTATTAAAACTCTAGCTTGAGTTTTTAATCTTATTACCCAATCAAGTTCAGTTAAATCTTCCAAAGAGTAGTAGTATCTTATAATTGTACTTGGTTTTACATATTTTGAATCTCCACCAACTCCAGCATACTCAACAGAAGCATTGGCTCTAAATCCTTGTGTTGGAAAGTAGTAGTCGTTTGTATTATCAAAGTTTATATAAGGAGTAATTGAACTATTTATATAATCAGCATCTTGAAATCTTTTATCTTCTGGAACGCTACTATCATAATTTGTATAGCTCTCTTTTATAAAATCTAAACTATAAGTAGCTCCAACATAAGTATTTCTAACAACCTCTTTACCAAGACCCAAAGATAAACCAGTTGATTTTAAATCTTCATCATATCTTGATTTTCTAATCTCATAATCTTTTCTATAGATAGAGATTTGTCCATTGTAGTCACTATCATTAATAGATGGATTACTTAAACTTAAATCATAAACGCTAGATCTACTTGATAAATCAGCACTTAAAGCAAGTCTTAATCCACTTCCAAATATATTTGAATCACTAATTGAACCATTTATCATAAATTTATCATAAGAGCCATATCCACCACCAAGCATTAAGCTTCCAGTTGGTGCTTCTACAACTTTTACAATTAAGTCCATTTTATCTTCACTAACTCTTTTCTCTTCTAAAATTACATCTTCAAAAAAGCCTGTTCTTCTTAATCTATTTTTAGAGTCATTTATATCTGTTAAACTATATAATTCAGTAGGTGCTAATAGTACATTTCTTCTAATAACTCTATCAAGAGTTCTTGTGTTTCCTGAAATTTTAACATCATTTATATAAACTTTTTTACCTGGAATTACATTAAAAATTACATCAACTCTATGAGTAATTTCATCTTTTTTTAGATCAAATAAAACTTCAGCATAAGCATAACCCTTATCTGCAACTTTGGTTCTAATATACTCTTGATCTCTTCTTAGTTGAGCGATATTAAATATTTTCTCTTTTTTTAATCTTAAATTTTTATATAAATCTTCTGGATCAACAATAGTTGAGTCTATAAATATTTTAATATCACTTGTAGTGTATGGTTCACCTTCAGTTATAAAAAAGTTCATATTTGCTTGATTTGATGCAAAATCTATACTCATATATGGCTCTTGAACTATTGCATCTAAAAAACCTCTTTCAAAATATAAATCATTCATTCTTCTTGAGTCATACTTTAGTTGATCAATTTTAAGTTCACCACTACTTCTTCCAAACCACCAAGAAGCCCACTGTTTCTCTTTATTTGCAGTTACAGTGTTAAACTCCTCTTGAGTTAGTTGTTTTGCACCATAGTAGTTTGCATCTTTAATTATAATCTCATCACCTTTATTTACATTGATTATAATGCTTAGTGACTCTTCATTTAATTTCTCTATATCAACTTCAACAACAGAGTTTATAAAACCTTCAGATTCAAGAATAGATAAAAGTGTTTTTTTTGCCTCGTCTATCTTTTTTTCGCTATACATAGAACCTTTGTTTAGTTTAATTAATTTAATTATTGCATCTTTCTCTTCACTTCTTGTTTTATAACCTTTTATATCAACTTTAGCAATAGATGGTTTCTCTTTGAAAACAAATTTAATATCACCATTTTTATCCTCTATATAAATATCATCAAAATAGTCAAAACTAAAAAGTTTTTTTAAAGCAATATTTAACTTTTTTTCGTCAAGCTTATCACCAGCTTTAATATCAACTGTTTCATTTAAACTTTGTTGTGATAATCTGCTAACACCTTCATACTCAATAGATTTTACTACTTCAGCTTCAATAAACCCAAGACTTAATCCAAATAAAAATAGATATCTTTTCAAAAAAATCCTTTAAAAAATAAAGCAATAATATATCCAAATATTGTTTACATAAATCTAAAGTAGGGTATAATTTGCTCTATTTAAAGAAATATAAGGATATAGATTTTGAAGATTGGAATTATTGGATTAGGACTTATGGGTGGATCTTTTGCAAAAGCTGTAAAAAGATATGGTATTGCATCAAAAGTATATGGTTTTACAAATAGCCAAAAAAACAGAAAAGAGATAGAAGAGCTAGGGCTTGTTGATGAATTGGTTGATTTAAATACTTTAAAAGATATTTGTGATGTAATAATTTTATCAATTCCAGTAGATGCAATTATATCTATGTTTCCAAGCTTTATTGATATAAAAAAAGATACAACAATTATTGATATGGGTTCAACAAAAGAGTATATTATAAAAAATATACCACCACAAATAAGAGAGAATTTTATAGCAGCACATCCAATGACTGGAACTGAAAAATCTGGACCAAAAGCTGCAATTGATAACCTATATGAAGGAAAAACTGTAGTTTTTTGTGATTTAGAGGCAAATGCAAATAAACATGTAAATAGAGCATTTAAGATTTTTCAAGAAATTGGTATGAGAATTGTGGTTATGGATAGCCATGAACACGATATAAATGCTTGTTACATATCACATCTACCTCATATTATCTCTTTTTCTCTTGCAAATACAGTAATGAGTCATCAAAATCCAAAAGAGATAATTGCTCTTGCAGCTGGTGGATTTAAAGATATGAGTAGAATTGCAAAATCAAGTCCAATAATGTGGAAGGATATATTTAAACAAAATAGACAAAACCTTCTTGAATCTATAAAATCTTTTGAAAATCAACTATCTTGTGCTAAAAAAATGATTGAAAATGAAGATTATGAAGAGCTTGAAGAGTGGATGAAAAAAGCAAACACTTTACATGAGATACTATAAATATGCAAACATTTGAAAAAACTACTTTAATAGATTGTAGTGCAAAAGAGCTATTTGATTTTCATCTTGATACAAATAATATTAAACTAATAACTCCAAAACATACAAAAGTGGAGCTATTGGATTAAGATATGAGATTTATTTTGGGACTTTTTTTGTTTATAACAACTTTATTAGGAGATGAAAATATGAGTATATATGATATTGAAGTAAAAGATATAGATGGTAAAGTTTTTACTATGAAAAAGTATGAAAATAGAGTAATGTTAATTGTAAATGTTGCTAGTAAATGTGGTTTTACAAACCAATATGAGGGTTTAGAGGAGTTACATAAAAAATATTTTGATAGAGGATTATCAGTTTTAGGTTTTCCTTGTAATCAGTTTTTATCACAAGAACCAGGAACAGAAGAGCAGATTAAAGAGTTTTGCTCATTAACTTATGGTGTAGAGTTTGAAATGTTTAGTAAAATTGATGTAAATGGAGAGAATGCTCACCCTTTATATAAATTTTTAAAAGAGAGTTCAAAAGGAGTTTTAGGAACAGAGGCTATAAAATGGAATTTTACAAAATTTTTAGTTGATAAAAATGGTAAAGTGGTAAAAAGATATGCTCCTAGTACAAAACCAAGTGATATTGAAAAAGATATTTTAGATTTACTATAAAAGTTAAATATATTTACCAATTAACATATTAGTAATACAAAAAAACTTTATTCTGTAATAAACTACTCAAAATTTATAAGGGTTTTTATGAAACAAAAAGTTTGGATTGTTGGTGCTAATGGTGCAATTGGTTTTGAGCTTGTTAAAATATATTTAAAAAATGGTTTTAAAGTAGTTGCAAGCTCAAGAGATATTGAAAATTCAAAAGATTTTTTGAACTTAAAAAGTGAATACAAAACAGATTTGAAGCTTTTAAATATAGATGTTTTAGATGAACAAACTTCTAAAGTGGTTGCTCATGAAGCTTTTAATAATTTCAATGGGCTTGATATCTGTTTTTATAATGCTGCTGTTTATGAATCTATGAGTTATGAAGAGTGGGATATAACAAATTTTGAATCTATGATAAATACAAATTATCTTGGAGCAATTAGAGTTTTAAAACCAATAATTAGCCATCTTGAGAATCAATCAAATCCTTCAAAAATAGTTTTAAATTGTAGTTTGGCTAGTTATTTTGGATTGCCTTATGGTGGAGCTTATAGTGCTTCAAAAGCAGCTTTATTAAATCTTGCACAATCAATTCAACCTGAATTAAAAAGAAAAAATATCCATCTTCAAGTTATAAATCATGGATTTGTAAAAAGCAGACTCACTTCTAAAAATGATTTTAAAATGCCTCAACTTATGCAGCCAGATTTTGCTGCTAAAAAGATATTTGAAGAGCTTAATAAATCTTATAGATTTGATATAACATTTCCACTATTTTTATCAAGCTTTTTAAAGTTTTTATCAATTTTACCATATAAAATCAGTCTAAAAATCACAAGTAAATTTCTAAAATGATCAAAAATAGTACGCTATTTTTTTATGGTATTTTAGGAGTTCCTATTGCCTTTTTAGGATTTCCTTTGTATATATATTTACCTCCTTTTTATGTTGAACACATAGGTTTAAATATTGGATTTGTTGGAGTTATTTTATTGTTTGCAAGATTAATAGATATGATAGCAGACCCATTTATTGGAAGATTTTGTGATATTTACGGTTCAAAACTTAAAATTATTTTAATATCATCTATTTTTTTACTTATCTCTTTATATTTTTTAATAAAACCGATCTTAAATAGCTATTTTTATCTATTTATTTTCTCAATTATCACTTATATTTCATATAGTTTTGTATTAATTCCATATTTAAGTTTAAATGCCATTTTAGGCAAAAATGAGTTTGATAATACAAAACTTGCTTTTTCAAGAGAGATTTTTATAATTTTTGGTGTTTTATTATCACTTTTACTTCCATATGTATTTTTAGTTTCAAGTGACTCAAAAAAGAGTTTAGAGCTTTTACTACTATTTGTTTTGATTATATTTCCAATAGCTTTAATAATCTTTTATAAAAAGCTTAAATCTTTAGAGATAAAAAGTGAAAATATAGCTCTTAACACTTTTTTTAAATCTTTAAAAACACTATTTAAAAATTATCCAAATCAAAAAACACTATTTTTTGCTTTTTTATTTAATAGCTTAGCAAATGCACTTCCAGCAACTCTTTTTTTGTTTTTTGTTAAATATATTTTGATTTTAGAAGAGCATACAGGACTATTTTTAATAATATATTTTTTAAGTGCAATTGTTGCTTTTCCTATATGGATAAAAATTTCAAAAAGAATATCAAAAAAATCAACTTGGATTTTATCTATTTGTGTTGCTATTGGTGCATTTATTTTTGTTTCTTTTTTAAATGAGGGTGATTTTTTCTTTTTTTCTATAATTTGTATGCTTACAGGAGCTTGTCTTGGTGCTGATATGGCTATTCCTTCTTCAATTCAAGCAGATGTTGCAAATTTTATAAAACAAAAAGAGGATTTAACTTCTGTTTTATTTGGTTTTTGGGCAATGATTACAAAACTATCTCTTGCTTTTGCTCTTGCAATATCATTTATAACTTTAGAGTTTACAGGTTTTGACAAACAAAACATAAACGAATATTCAATTTTTGCAATAATATTTTTATACTCAACTCTTCCAATAGTTTTTAAAATTTTTGCAATATTTTTTTTAAATAGATATGAAATGACAAAATGAGTGTACAAAACTATAGAAATTTATAATAAATTACTAAACTTAAATTAGGAGTTTAATTGAAAATTTTATTATTCATTTTCTTGTTTATATCTTTTTCATTTTCAAAAGATTCTATTGATAAAGTTAAATTTTCAGGTCTTTGGTATGAAATAGCAAGAGTTGAAAATAAATTTCAAACATCTTGTGTTGCATCAAGTGTTGAGTATGTACTAGAAGATGATGGAACTTATAATGTTTTTAATAGATGTTTTGAAAATGAATTAAATGGAAAATTAATAGAGTATAACGGTTTTGCAAAACTAGAAGATAATCAACTTTATATGAGATATTTTTTTATTTTTAGAAGTTCATATAAGATTGATTATATAAATGATTATAAAACAGCTGTTGTAGCAAATAGTGATTACTCAAATCTTTGGATTATGAGTAGAGCTCCTAGTATTAATAAAGATGAACTAGATAATATCTTAAAAGATTTAGAAAATAAGATGGATATTTCAAAATTGACTTTTACAAAACTTGACCCAAAAGGAAGATATAGATGAAAATAGCTGTTTTAGGAGCTGGAATAAGCGGACTTGGAAGTGCTTATATTTTAAGTAAAAAATATGATGTAGATCTTTATGAAAAAGAGAATAGATTAGGTGGACACGCTAGAACAACTCTTGTTCAAGAAGATGATAAATTTTTTGGAGTTGATACTGGGTTTTTGGTATTTAATTATGAAACTTATCCTCTTTTGACAAAGCTATTTAAAGAGCTTGATGTAAAAATAGAGAAATCTGATATGAGTTTTGCGTTTTGGGATATAGATAAAAATATAGCCTACAATGGTTCATCTTTAAAAGGGATGTTTGCTCAAAAAAGAAATCTATTCTCTTTTTCTCACTATCAAATGATAAATGATATTTTAGCTTTTAATAAAAAAGCAAACAGAGATTTAATGGTTGAATCAAAAGATTTAGATAAGACTTTAGGTGAATATATAAAAAATTATTCAAAAGCTTTTAAAAATAGATATCTTCTTCCAATGGGGGCTGCTATTTGGTCAACACCAAGCAGTGAGATGAATAACTTCCCAGCAAGAACATTTTTAAAGTTTTTTAAAAATCATGGACTTTTGGGAGTAACTACACATCATCAATGGCTTACTGTTTCAAATGGAAGTATAAATTATGTTGAAAAAATAAAAGATAAAATATCTGGCAAGATATTTTTAAACTCAGATGTTATAAAGATAAAAAGAGTTGAAAATGGTGTATATTTAATACATAAAGATGGTGGAAAAACTTTTTATGACAAAGTTATTTTAGCTATGCATGCACCTGAAGCTTTAGAGATTTTAGAAGATCCATCACCTAAAGAAGTTGAGATTTTAAGTACTTTTAAATATAAAGCAAATAGCGCTGTTTTACATAGTGATAATAATATCTTACATCCAAATAGAAAAATGTATGCAGCATGGAACTATACAAGCTCAAATATAGAAAATAAAGCTGTTACTTTAACTTATTGGATAAACTCTTTACAAAATTTAAAGACAAAAAAAGATTATTTTGTATCTTTAAATGAGACAAAAAGTATTAAAAATGTTATTGAAAACATATCATATGATCATCCTCAATTTGATTCAAAAGCAATTTTGATGCAAGATAGAAAAGATGAGATTTGTGGAGTTAATAATACTTATTATGCTGGTGCTTACTGGAGATATGGATTTCATGAAGATGGACTTTTAAGTGCTACAAAAGTTGCTTCAAAACTTATGTGTGAGTTTTAAATGCTAAATAATAGATCAAATCATAATATTTTTGAAGGAACAATTTATCATAAAAGATATCTTCCAAAAAAACATGAGTTTAAATATAATTTTTACCTTCTTGATATTGATGTTTTTGATTTAAAAAGTTTAGAAAATAAGATTTTTTCTATAAATAGTTTTAATTTAATGAGTTTAAAAAGTGTTGATCACTTTGGAAAAAGTAGAGATTTTATAAAAAACATAGAGGAGCTTTTAGAAAAATTTGATTTAAAAGCTAGTTCAAAGATGAGATTTTTAACACTTCCAAGAGTTTTAAACTTTGTTTTTAATCCAATTAGTGTGTTGGTTTTATTTGATGAAGAGAGTAATCCAAGGCATATTTTAGCTGAAGTTCATAATTACAATGGTGGAAGAGTTGTCTATTGTATAAAGCTTGAAAAAGATGAAAAAAATGCAAAATCATACTTTGGAGCTGTAAAAAAAGATATGTATGTATCTCCATTTTTTAAGTATGAAGGGGTTTATGAGTTTGAGCTAAAGTATGATGAACAAAAGCTATTTATAAAAATAGATTTATATGAAAATCAACAACACAAATTAACAGCAATTTTTAACTCAAAAGCAAAGCCTTATAGTTTTAAAAATATATTAAAAGTTTTTATAAGATATATGTTTAGCACTTTTTTAGTGGTAAGTAGAACATTTTATCATGCTTTTAGGCTTTATTTAAAGGGTTTAAAAATCTACTCTCCAAGAGATAATGACAAAATAAAAAGGTATTAAATATGAAAAAATTGTGGAATAAATTTGCAGATAACTTCTTTTCCAAGATTAAAATAGGAACATTAGAGGTTGTCTTTAAAGATAAAACAACAAAACTTTATGGCGAAAAAAAACTTGAAGATAAAATCACTTTAGAGATAAATAGTAATAGATTTTTTATAAAAACAGTTCTTTATGGAGATATTGGATTTGCTGAAAGTTTCATAGATAGAGATTTTGAGACTTCAAATCTTACAAAACTAATAGAACTTGCACTTTTAAATTCAAAATATCTTGGAATTACAAGCGAAAATGAAAAAAGAAAGCTTATTAACTTAATGCCATTTTTTAATAGATTTAAACATAGTTTAAGACGAAACTCAAAAACAAATGCAAGAAAAAATATCTCTGCTCACTATGATTTATCAAACGATTTTTACAAACTTATGCTTGATAAAACAATGATGTATTCAAGTGCAGTTTTTGAAAATAAAGATCAAGATTTATATGATGCTCAAAAAAACAAACTTGAAAAACTATCATCAAAACTAAATATTAAAGATGGTTCAAAAGTTTTAGAGATTGGCTCTGGATGGGGAGCTATGGCTATTCATTTAGCAAAAGATAAAAAATGTGATGTTACAACTGTAACATTAAGTGTTGAGCAAAAAAAACTTTGCAAAGAGAGATTTAAAAAAGAGGGTATTGAAGATAAAATCGATATTTTATTAAAAGATTATAGAGATTTAAAAGGAGAGTTTGATGCAATTATTGCTGTTGAGATGTTTGAAGCTGTTGGTAGGGAGTATTTTCATATATTCTTTAAAAAGTGTCAAGAGCTATTAAAACCAAGCGGTGTTTTGGTTTTACAAGTAATTACAATTCCAGATCAAAGATATAAAGCCTATTCAAAAGGTAGTGATTTTATACAAAAGTATATTTTCCCAGGTGGACATTTGCCAAGTATCTTAAAAATTTTAGAGACAACTTCTAAGCACACAAGACTTAATTTAAATCATCTTGAGGAGTTTACAGAACACTATGCTAAAACTTTGAATATTTGGCATGAAAATTTTGAGAATAATTTAGATGAAGTTAAAAAGCTAGGATTTGATGACTATTTTATAAGAATGTGGAAAATGTATCTAAACTATTGTGAAGCTGGATTTTTAACAAGAAATATAAATCTTCATCAACTAGTTTTTACAAGAGATCAAAATATATATTTAAATAAAGGATTAATCGCATGAAAAATTTATTATTAGTTTTTATAACAACAATTTTATTAACAGGATGTGCAAGTATGAAAATAGAAGATTTTAACAATACAAAACCAGAGTTTATTCCTCAAGAGTATTTTAATGGAAAATTAAGAGCTTATGGAATCGTAAAAGATAGAAGCGGAAAGATTATTAGAAGTTTCAAAGGAGAGATGATTGGTTCTTGGGATAAAAATGGTATTGGAACTTTAGATGAGTTTTTTGTTTATGATGATGGTGAAGAGATGAAAAGAGTTTGGACTCTAAAACCAATTGAAAATAAAAAATTTATAGCAACTGCTAATGATATAGTAGGAGAAAGCTCTATGATTGCAAATGGAAATACAGTTATGATTGATTATGTTATGAGAACTCCATATAAAAGCTCAACTATTGATTTAAGTGTGCAAGATTGGTTGCATCTACAAGATGATGGTGTAATTATTAATCACTCAAAAATGAAAAAATTTGGATTTGTGGTTGGAGAGTTGGTAATTACAATAATTAAAGAGTAAAAACTAGAAGCGATATAGAATTAATTAATATTCTGTATTGCTTCAAAAACTTTAATTGCTTGAAAATGCTCTTTAACATCATGACATCTAATAATAGATGCACCATTTCTAAGAGATTCTAAATGAATTGATAAAGTTCCTGGGAGTCTGTCTGAAACTTCTGTTGGAGTTATCATATTTATCATAGATTTTCTACTAGCTCCAATTAAAAGTTCATATCCAAAATGTTTAAAATGTTCTAAATTTTTTAGTAAAAGTAGGTTGTGCTTTAAAGTTTTTCCAAAACCAATTCCAACATCTAAAACTATATCCTCAACTCCAAAACTTTTTGCTTTTTCAACTCTTTGTTTAAAAAAGTCATCAATTTCAACTATTACATCTTCATAAAAAGGATCTTCTTGCATATTTGTTTGATTATTTTGCATATGCATAATAACTGCTTGTGCACTGTATTTTGCAGTAAGTTTACAAACTTCATCATTTTCTAAACCTGTAATATCATTTACTATTTTAAATCCATGATCTAAAACATACTCTATTACTTTTGGTTCATAAGAGTCAATAGAGAAATCAACTTTTTCAAAATATCTATTTTTATATATTGTTTGAACAATATCTTTGATTCTATTTAACTCTTCGTCAGAACTTACAGGTAAACTTCCAGGACGGCTTGAAACTGCCCCAATATCAATTATATTTGCACCATCTTCAATCATTTTTTCAATTTTAAAAGATGCTTGAGAGTTATCAAATCTACTATTTTTAAAAAATGAGTCTTCATTTGCATTTAAAACACCCATGATTTTTGTAGAGTATTTTTGCTCTTTTACAAAATCTTTTAAAACTTTTGCTAACTCTTTCAATCCAAAAGGTTGTGCTAACTCTTTTCTTGCAAGTGTTTCAAAATGTTTTGTAGTTCCTATTAAAAGAGCATCAACATATTTTTCTTTTGCAATTATAACTCCTCTTGGAACTGCTAAATCAGCACCAATAGATAAGGCATCTTGTTTTAAAATATTTGCAGCTCCAACATGTAAATTTTTTATAAATAGTGTGTGCACTTTAGCTTTTTTTGACATAATCTTAATACCACCACTATCACATTGTAGATTTTCTAAAAAATTATTTATATCTTCTAAGGATAGTTTATAAGCTTTCATTGTCTCTCTTTTTCTAAAATTGTAAGTAGTAGATATGCTAGAATTGGAGCTGGTCTTGAGTTTAAATTTAAAAGAGTTATTGCTTTTGAAAAACTCTCTAGCTCATCTTCGTTTAAACTAATTTTATCTTTGTTTATTTTCAATACTAGCTTTCCAACAAGTTTTATAGCTTCATCTTTTGAAATTCTTTGATTCTCTTTAACAAAATTATAAAGAGTTTTTAAATCCAAATATTTTAAATCTAAATCTATATCCTCTTCCAAAACAGATTGTTTTAGATTTTTATATAAAAGTCTTGAGTGAATTGTAGGTAATATTGAACTTTTTGATTCTACAAGAATAATAAAAACAATATTTAAAGGTGGTTCTTCTAAAACTTTCAATAAAGCATTTTGAGCTTCACTTCTAAATGTTGCTCCACATAAAAATATATATTTTGTCTCATTTGTAGCAATATATGCCTCTTTTATTGCATTTTGAGCATCAACTATTTGAAACTCATTTTTTTCACTATTTTTTATAACTCTTGTAAAGTGGCTTGGATAAAAAGCCAATATCTCCTCAAGAGATGTATCTATACTATTTACAACTAAAATAGATGATCTTTGTAGTGGATGCAAAATTTAATTCTCTACATTTATTTGTGCAAAAAGTGCTGCACTAATTGTTTTATTATATAATCTAAACATCTGAAGAAGTTTTATATCAAGCTCCTCATCATTTGATTTTAGATTTATTGCACCTTGTCTCTCTTCATCAAATATCCACAAAAAAGAACTCTTTGTAACTTTTGCTAAAGTTGCCCTTGGATCTTGACTTTTGCCAATATACCAAAAACAGTAGCCATTTGGAAAAGATATTTTTAACATATCTTTTATGTTTGAAATATCCTCTTCTGAACGAATACTATTTATATTTTTAAAAAATGCTCTAAAATCATAGTATGGCAAAAAAGGTCTATTATATTTTGTTAGATTTATATTTGATAAAATGTAGTTTAAAAACCACTCTCTATCGCTATCTGTGATAATTAATACAGAGAAGTTTTTATCCAGTACGTTTATAATATTTTTTGACACCAAAGGAGTCCATTCAAATTTTTTCTCCTCTAGCCAAGGCGAGATTATTTTATCTTGCCTTATTGTATCAACTGTCCAGTTTAAAAACTCTTGCACTTTTATTTATCCAGCTCATATGCATCATGAAGTGCACGAACAGCAAGTTCTGCATATTTTTCATCAATAATCATAGATATTTTAATCTCACTTGTAGAGATAATTCTAATATTTATATTTTCATTTGCCATAGCTGTAAATGCTTTTGAAGCAACTCCTGTATGAGATTTCATACCAACTCCAACTATTGAAACTTTACAAATAGCCTCATTATAATCAATATTTTTAGCTTGAGGTTTAAACTGTTCCATAACTTTTTTACAAAGTTCTAAATCTGTTGTTGGAACTGTAAAGTCTAAATCTGTTGTTCCATCAAGACCTCTTGTTTGAACTATCATATCAACATTTATATTTGCATCTGCAAGAGCTGTAAAAATTGCACTAGCAACACCTGGTTTGTCAACAACACCATACATTCCAACTCTAACTTGATTTTTATCTAAAGCTATTCCGCTTACTATTGGTTTTTCCATAATTTCCTCTTCATTTGTTATTAATGTTCCTTCAACTTCAGGAGTGAAGCTACTTCTTGATACTAAATTTACATTTAACTTTTTTGCCATCTCAACAGATCTATTTTGTAATACTTTTGCACCTAAACTTGCAAGTTCTAGCATCTCATCATAAGATATTTTTTTTAATTTTTTAGCCTTTGGTTCAATTCGTGGATCTGTTGTATAAATACCATCAACATCTGTATAAATCTCACAAACATCAGCATTAATAGCACCTGCAATTGCAACAGCAGATAAGTCACTTCCACCTCGACCAAGTGTTGTTACTCTTGAACCATCAAGTGTAACTCCTTGAAATCCAGCAACTATGATTGTATTTCCATCTTTTAAAGCTTGCTTCATCTTTGTTGTATCAATTTTTTCAATTTTTGCTTTTGTGTGAGTTGCTGTTGTCATAATACCAGCTTCTCTTCCTGTCATTGAAATAGCTTTATATCCAATACTATTTAATGCAATTGAAAGTAGGGCTGAAGTAACTCTTTCACCTGAACTTAAAAGCATATCAAGCTCTCTTGAATCTGGAGTTTTGCTATAGTATTCAGCATACTCTATTAGCTTATTTGTCTCTCCACTCATTGCTGAAACAATTGCAATAACATCATGACCTTCATCTTTTATCTTTTTGATAATCTGTGCAACATTAGCAATTCTTTCAAGCGTACCAACACTTGTACCACCAAATTTTAAAACTTTTAACATCTATTTTCATCCTTCATTTAAATATATCCCTCTTGCTTAAAATATTTCAAAACCTGTTTATATACAGTTCTTTTGAAAAAAGTTATATGATTATAAATATCTTCTGTAGATACAAATTTATACTCACTAAACTCAGGAGTGTGAGTATTTATATCTATTTTAGCTCCTTTTTTTAATTTAACCAAATAGTATTTTTGCTTTTGCCCATCAAAAGGATACATTTTTTGGGCTATTACAGGTGGAAAAAGATATGATACCCAATCTGGATATTCAGCAATTATTTCAACCTCTTTTGTTCCAATCTCCTCTTCAAGTTCACGAAACAGAGCATCTTTTGAACTCTCACCCTCGTCAATTCCTCCTTGAGGAAATTGCCAAGCATTATTTATATCAACTCTTGAAGCGATAAAAATTTCACACTTTTGTGGATATTTAGAAGATAGTATAATTGCTGCTACATTTGGTCTTAAATTTTTTTTCTCTTTTTCATTCTCTTTTTTATTAGCCATAAATCTATTTTTCCTTATAATAAGAGCGATATTTTATAGAATATAGGATTAAAAATTGCTTTTATATATACATATACCTTTTTGTGATAGCAAATGTTTTTACTGTGCATTTAACTCATATACTTCAAAGTCAAATCTGAAAGAAAACTATATGAAAGCTCTAAAAATTCAGCTTGAAAATAATATTAACAGACATTTAAGAGATAAAAATAGAAAACTAAAAACGGTTTTTATTGGTGGAGGAACTCCATCAACTATAAAACCATCTTTATTTAAAGATATTTTTGATTTATTAAAACCATACATAGAAGATAGTTGTGAAATTACAAGTGAAGCTAATCCAAACTCTGCAACACAAGATTGGCTTCAAGGAATGTATGATTTAGGTGTAAATAGAATTAGTTTTGGAGTTCAAAGTTTTGATGATAAAAAGTTAAAAACATTAGGAAGAAATCATAATAGAGATAATGCTATTAAAGCTATACAAAATGCAAAATGTATAGGTTTTAATGGTATTAATTGCGATATAATTTATGGTGTTCAAAATGATAGTTTCGAAAGTTTAAAAAAGGATTTTGATACAATTTTAGAGTTAGAAGTTGAGCATATAAGTGCATACTCTTTGATAATTGAAAAAGATACAAAATTCTTTTTAGAGGAAAAAGAGCTTCAAAAAAGAAGCAGAAGCTTAAAGATTGATGATGAAGATTTATCTTATGAGATTTTTGAATATCTAAAAAATATAGGATTTAATCAATATGAGATTGCAAATTTTGCAAAAGAGAGCAAATATGAATCAAAGCATAACTACGGATACTGGAGTCACAATGAGTATTTAGGAGTTGGTGCTGGAGCTGTTGCTTTTATTGATAAACAAAGAGAGTATTCACAAAAAAGTATAGAGGACTATATTGCAAATCCTTTATTAGTTGATATTGAAAAATTAACAAATGAAGATATAAAAAGCGAAAAGGTTTTGTTAGGTTTTAGATGTAAGTTTGGTGTAGATTTAGAAATATTTACAAATAGTGAACTTAGAAAAATAGAAGATTTATTAGAGATAAATAGAGTTTGTATATCTGAAAATAGGGTTTACAATAATAATTTTCTATTAGCAGATGAGTTAGCTTTATATATTTTAGATTAAAAGGTTAATAAAAATGACAATAAAAGAGTGCGTAAAAAAATACGCAATATATTTAAAAGATATTACACATATTCCAGCAAAAGAGGTTGAGATATTAATAATGCATTTGTTGGAAAAAAATGTAATTTGGTTACATCTTAACTATGATAATAGTTTTACAAAACTAGAAGAGTTAGAAAAATTAGTAAAAAAAAGAGCTACAAATTTTCCTTTGGAGTATATTACAAATAGAGCATCTTTTTATGGAGAGAGTTTTATTGTGCAAGAGGGTGTTTTAATACCAAGACCAGAGACAGAACTTTTAGTTGATAATGCAAAAGATATCATAGAGTTTGAATTAAAAAATGTAGAAAAATACAAAGATAAACCCATAAAAGTTTTAGAAATAGGTACAGGAAGCGGGATAATATCTGTAATGCTAGCAATACTGATTGATAATATTGAGATAACAGCTGTTGATATAAATGAAAAGGCTCTATCTTTAGCTAGTAGAAATGCTAAAAAATTAAATGTAGATCACAAAATTGATTTTATACATAGTAATTTATTTGAAAATGTTAAAGAAAATGATATTTTTATGGTTATTTCAAATCCACCATATATAAAAAATAGTTATGTTTTACCAAAAAATGTTTCATTTGAACCTAAAAATGCTCTTTTTGGTGGTGAAATTGGAGATGAGCTATTAAAAGATATTATAAAAAACACATTTATAAGAAAAATTCCATATTTACTTTGTGAGATGGGTTATGATCAAAAGAGTCCTTTAGAGGAGTATTTTAAAGAGTTTAGTGTAGAATTCTATGAATTTTACAAAGATTATGAAAAATTTGATAGAGGTTTTACTCTAAAATTTAAATATTAAAAAGGATAAAAATGTTTCAAGAATTTAAATTAGAAAACTTTGAGAACTCTAGCAAAGAGTTAGAAAAGTTATTGGATATTAGCAGAAATAAAATAGAAGAGCTTTTAAAAATAGAGAATAAAACATACAAAAACTTTGTTACTTTATTTCAAGAAATAGGGGAGGATATTAACGAATTTATAACTCCTATATTTCATATCGATTCTGTAAAGAATTCAAAAATAACTTCAAAAGTGCATGAAGAGTGCCTTCCTATTATCTCTAAATATGAAAGTGAGATAAGTCAAAATGAAAATATTTATAGTGCTTTAAAAGATATACAGTTTAAAGAAAAAAGTACTTTAAATGATATACAAAATAAAGTGCTTGAAAATGAGATTAGAGAGTTTGAATTATCAGGTTGTCAATTAGAAAATAATAAAAAGAAAAGACTTGAAGAGATAAATTTAACGCTTAGTGAGCTGTCACATAAATTTTCACAAAATCTTTTAAATGCTACAAATAGTTATGAACTTATAGTTGAAAATTTTGAAGATGTAAAAGAGTTGCCAGAATCTGATTTAGAATTGGCAAAATTTGATGATAATGGAACTACTAAATATAAGTTTACTTTACATATGCCATCTTACATTGCATATATGACATATGGAACATCAAGAGATAAAAGAGAACAACTTTACAAAGCATATACAACAAGAGCTAGTGAAAATGGTAAATTAATAGAAGAGATATTAGCTTTAAGATATGAAGAGGCACAAATATTAGGTTTTAAAAATTATGCTTCTTTATCTTTAGCTACAAAAATGGCTAAAAACGAAGATGAAGTTATATCTTTTTTAGAAAATTTAGGTAAAAAAGCAAAAGAGAAAGCAAAAAAAGAGTTAGAAGAGGTTAAATCTTTAGCTTTAAAAGATGGTATAAAAGATTTTAGACCAAGTGATTTAGCTTATTACTCTGAGAAGCTAAAAAAAGCTCAATATGATATTGACGAAGAGTACTATAGACCTTATTTTGAGCAAAACTCAGTTTTAAAAGGTTTTTTTGACTTTTTAGAGCAGATGTTTGAAGTTAAATTCACAAAAACAGATGCTTTAACTTGGGATGAGAAAGTTCAAGTTTACAATTTAAATGAAAATGGAAAAATTATTGGAAGAATTTATATAGATTTAGAGTCAAGAAAAGATAAAAGAGGTGGTGCTTGGATGAATAATTGGCACTCTTATTATATAGATTCAAATGGTGATACAAAGCTTCCAACAGCTTATATAGTTGGAAATTTTCCACAATCTACAAAAGATATTCCATCTTTATTAAGACATAGCGATGTTGTAACTTTGTTTCATGAGATGGGACATGCTTTGCACCATCTATTAAGTAAAGTAGCAGAGGTAAATGTAAGTGGAATTGCTGGAGTTACTTGGGATACAGTAGAGTTTCCATCACAATTTTTAGAGTACTTCTCTTATGATAGAGATGTTTTAAAATTATTCGCAAAACATTACAAATCTGGTGAAACTTTGGATGATGAAGCTATAAATAGATTAATAAAAGCTAGAAATTTTCAATCATCTATGGCAACAGTAAGACAAATTGAGTTTGCATTGTTTGACTTTAAACTACATCAAAAGCTATACAAAACAGAAAAAGAGGTTCAAGATTTATTAAATCAAATTAGAGAAGAGTTTGCAGTAGTTATTCCACCATCTTATAATAAGTTTCAAAATGGATTTTCTCATATATTTTCAGGTGGATATAGTGCAGGGTATTACTCATACAAATGGGCAGAAGTACTTAGTGCAGATGCTTTTTATATGTTTATAGAGTCTGGAAATATATTTAATAAAGAATTAGGTTTAAAATATAAAAATACAATTTTAAGCAAAGGAGGATCTTATAATATGGATAAACTTTTTTATGATTTTGCACAAAGAGAACCAAAAGTTGATTCTCTACTAAAAATTGATGGAATTATTAGCTAAGTTTTGTAATAATATGCTTTTAGAATTTTTATATAAGTAATAAAGGATTTAAAGCTATGACAAATACAGAAACAATTTCAAAATTAAATAGTGCATTAAATAGATTAATGGATGCTTACCAAGAGCTTCAAAAAGAGAATGAGGAGCTAAAAGTTAATCTTGAAGCAGCAAATAGTGAATTAGTATCTGTAAAAGATGAAAATAGCTCTTTACTATTAAAAGTTAATGAGTTAAAAAGTAATACAGAAGATGATAAAGAGACAATCTCTACAATGCTAGGACAAATTGAAAATATTTTAAGTAGAGGTAGTAAAACATCTTCTGATACAAAAATAGATAATAAAGATACTATTGAGGATGATAAAGAGATAGTCTCGCAAGTTGAAGAGTTTTTGGAAGATAAATTAGATGAGAGTAATCATAATTCTAACTCATCTGAGAATAATAATCTATTAAGTTTTACTCCTGAGCAAAAAGAGGAGCCAAAAAAAGATAGCAATAAGTTGGATTTAAATGATGAGAGACTATCTTCACTTCTTGGAATTATGCAATAATGATAAAACAAATAGAGAAGAATGATCTATTTTCTATATTTAATATAGAAAATTTTCTCCATTTAGAAACCATAATAGATAATTTCTCTCCATCTTTAACTGAATATCATCTTGAAACTTTTTTTTCAAATAGTGAGATTGAGAGCTTTTTAAATAAAAGAAATATACAAAATAGCTTAAATATAGGCTCTTTTAGCCTATATTTAGATTATGATGAAAATATATATTTAGAATCATTTGAAAATAACTTAAGTGATGAAGCTACACTTTTTTAAAATATATCTGTAGTTTTTCTAAGTCTCTCTTTGTCAAAATGTGTATAAATACGGCTTGTATTTATATCTGAGTGACCTAGAGCTTCTTGAACTAATATTAAATCATGATGCTTTTGGTACAAAAGTGTTGCAAAACTATGCCTTAACATATGTGCTCCATTTTTCTCTTTTCTAATCCCAGCACTTATTAAAATATTTTCTACAATTCTACTAACATATGCTTGAGTTAATCTATCTCCTTTTTGATTACAAACTAAAAGATCAGTATCGCTTATTCTTGTATCTAACCAGTTTTTTAAATCATACTCAATAATATGCTTTTTTATCATTACAACTCTTGGTTTGTTACCTTTACCTCTAATTTGTAACATATAAACATCATTTTCATTAAAAATATCCTTTATTTTTAAATTTAAAACTTCACTAACCCTAACACCTGTGTATATAATAATTTTTATAATAAGGCGATTTCTATATCCAGTATTTTCTGAAAACTCAAATTTTTCAATAGCATCTAAAAATCTATCAATCTCATCTTTATTCATAAAAGAGGGCAGTTTTGTACCACTTTTACCACTTAATCCACCCCAATTTTTAAGCTCTATTTTAAACAGATATGAACTTCCATCTTCATTTTCATTCTGTTTATCAATGTAGGAGAAAAAAGATAGTAGGGCAATTCTATGATTTTTTTTAGTAGCATCCGACAAAGAGCTTGTTTCTGTAGCTAAAAAATCACTTAATAACTCTTCATCAATCTCTTTCATTGATGCTAAACCTAAATTTGTTGTATATTTGTATAGCTTTAAAAGAGGGTTAAAGTATGTATTTATTCCACTTAAACCTATATTTCTAGCATCTTTTACTAATAACTCTAATTCATCTATAGATTTTATCCCTTTGGCTAAAGTCTGCAATATTGTTGCTAATCTATCTTTTTGTATAACTTGTCTATTTGAGAGATTTGTTAATTTATTTCTTATAAATCTCTCCATCCAAAAAAGTAGAGTATCTTGAAAACTATTTTTGAAATCTAAATCATATCTCATAATTTACCTTTATATTTAAATGCTAATGAATTTTATAAAAGAGTATATCAAAATAGATATTAGTTTTAGTTTGAAAATTATAGTTTTCAATACTAAAACAAAAACATATAGTCAAATTAAATAGATTTCTATATGTTTTATAAGTTCACTATTTACGCTTTCCTCTTGAAAAATCAATTATGTATTGTGCAATATCATCTAGATGTATTATATCTTTAACAGAACCTGCTTGTATAGCTTTCATAGGCATTCCAAAAACAACACAGCTAGCCTCATTTTGAGCTACTGTATAAGCACCATTATCAAATAACTCTTTCATAGCAATAGTTCCATCATCTCCCATTCCAGTCATCATAACAGCCATAGCAGATCCACCTACACTATTATTTACAGACCTAAAAAGAACATCAACACTAGGTTTATGTTGACTTACCTTTTTTGTATCAAGAAGTTTTGTTCTTAACTCATTTCCATACTTTTCAATTGTTAGATGCATATTTCCAGGAGCCAAATAAGCATGCCCTCTTTTTAATATCATTCCATCTTTTGCTTCACATACATCAACATCTGAATGATCATTTAATCTTTGTGCAAAAGAGCTGGAAAATCCATATGGTATATGTTGAGTTATTAAAATTGGTGGTAAATCATTTGGTAATTTACTAAATACTCTTAATAGCGACTCAACTCCACCTGTTGATGAACCAATTGCTATTAATTTTTGCCCACCAAAAGGAGCTGCTCTTAAAGGAATAACTTCATCTGGGTGTACCTTATAATCTACATTTGTAGTTTGAGTATAGTTTTTCTTTTTAGCTTGAGGTTTTTTAAGTGTATACCTTTTTAGTAAGAATGTAAGACTTAGCAAAGTATCTTTTATTCTTGATTCAAACGATTTCATACTTTCACCAGTTGATGGTTTTGGAATAAATCCAACAGCTCCATCATCAAAAATATCACTTCCTCTAACACTCTCTCCTGATATTACAACAGCTGGCATAGGGTGAAGTCTCATTAGATTTCTTAAAAAAGTTACGCCATCCATCTTTGGCATATTTATATCTATAGTTACCAAATCAGGCTCATACTCTTTTATTTTTTCTCTAGCTTCATAAGCATCATTTGCTACATCAACTACTTCAAACTCATCTATTGAATTTATCATATCTTTTAAAATTCTTCTCATTGAAGCTGAATCATCTATTATTAATACTGTATACATATATTATAATCCTAAATATTTTAAAAAAGCTCAATTTCCATTTTTGGTTCAAGCTTTTTATTATTTTTGTTAAAAAGTTCAATCGCACTTGGGTACTCTTTAATAACTGGTGCTTTAGTAATTTCAACTTGTAATGATTTTTCACTAGAAGCAATTTTACTATCTGTTTCAGTTTTTTGAGTAACTTTAATAAATGTTTCAAAATTATTTGCAAGAAGTATCAATCTTCCATGAGTTCCTCTTGTATGCTCAGAGATAATTCTAAAGCCCTCTTTTTGGCAAAACTCTTGAGCAAACTCAACATTTCTAGATCCTATTGAGTTTTTTAAATTCAAATTCATAATATCAGCTCCACCTGATATTTTAGCAACAATATCTGATTTTAAGCACCCTAGTTTATACATCTCATTTAGCATTGCTTCGACAGAGTAAAGTCCATATTTCATATCATAAATTTTGTCACTAGTGTTAGGAAGTAAAAAGTGATTCATACTCTTTATCTTTTTTTTTCTATCGTAAAACATTAAAGCAACACAAGAGCCTAAAAGGGTCTTTAATGCTATGTTTTTATCATCTGCTACTACTGCAAACTCTCCACCTAAAACAGTATAAGTATCATAACCTTTTATTTTTTGTGATATGGATGAAGATGGAACTTTTTCTATAGAACCATCTTTTTTACCCACAATAATCATATTATCTCTTTCTCTTTAATAAAAATATTTTGACCTACTCTTTTTACATAATTTATTAAATCCTGTGGATTCTCAGAATGACCAAGATATAATGTCCCACCAATTTTTAAATATTTAAATATTTTTTTTAGAATAATATTTTGATCTTCTGCTGAAAAATATATAAGTACATTTCTGCAAAAGATAACATCGAACTGATTTTTAGAAAATGGGTAGTTTGTATCATTTAGATTTAACATTCCAAAACTAATTAATCTTTTTAATTCATCATTCACTTTTATCAAGATCTCTTCGCTTGTAAGTGTTTTTTGAACTCTTCTTTTAAAATATTTTTGAGGTTTTATCCAGTCTGGAAACTCTTTCTCGGCTTTACTATATCTGTATATTCCATCGGCTGCATATTGAAGAACATTTGTATCAATATCGGTTGCTATGATATTTGCTTTTATATTTGAATTTAAAATACTATTCGCTTCAAATATAGTCATTGCAATTGAATAAGGCTCTTCACCAGTTGATGCTGCTGAAGACCAAATTGATATTTGATTATTTGAGTTTACAAAATTAGGCAGAACTCTATCCCTTAAATCTTCAAAATGAAAATCTTCACGAAAAAAGTGTGTCTTATTTGTAGTAAATGTATTAATAAACTCAGTTACATTTTGCCCATTTTCAACAGAGTTTAAAAGCTCCATAATATCACCATAATTATTACAATTTCTTTTTAATTTATCAATTCTATTAGAAATCATAATATCTTTATTATCTGTAAGTGTAATACCAGTTAGAGAATAAAGAATCTTTTTTATTCTATTGTGAACATCTTGTGTTGTGTATCGCATATCAATTTATGATGCCTTTTTTGATGAATTCATTTTTCTTTCAATTTTAATTTGTGCATCAATTATTCCTAGAACATCTAAAATTAATCCGATACTTCCATCTCCTCTAACTGTTGCTGCTCCAATTCCTTGAACACTTCTAAAGTTTTTATCTAAAGGTTTAACAACAACCTGATGTTGATTTAAGAACTCATCAATAGATAAAGCAACTTTAGTACTTCCAGATCTTACAACGATTAACATACCATCTTCTAAATTTTCAAAACTTTTTTTAAGTCCAAATAGCTTATGAAGTTTAACAACAGGAATAAACTCTTCTCTTAACATCAAAAGATCTTGAGTTCCATCTCCAATTTTTTTAATCATATCTGCTGTTGGCTGTAAAGATTCAACAATTGAGCTAAGAGGTAGAATATATTTTTGATCACCTACTCTAATATCAAGCCCATCAAGAATTGCAAGAGTAAGAGGAAGCATAATTGTAATTGTAGTTCCTCTTCCAATCTCAGTATCAAGTTTTATAACCCCACCAAGCTTATGAATATTTGTTTTTACAACATCCATTCCCACGCCTCGACCTGAAATATCTGTAATTTGATCAGCTGTTGAAAGACCCGCTCCAAAAATTAAAAGAGCTTTTTCATTATTTGACATTGAACTATATTGATGCTCATCTATTTGTCCTTTTTCAAGAGCTTTTTGAGCAATTTTTTCACTATCAACACCTTTACCATCATCTTCAATTGTAATAATCATTTGACCATTTGCTTGCTCAGCAGATATAGATATTGTTCCTGTATCACTCTTACCAGCTTTTACTCTATCTTCAGGCATTTCAATACCATGATCTAAAGAGTTTCTAATAATATGCATTAATGGATCTGTTAATCCCTCAATCATAGCTTTATCTATTTCAACATTATCTCCATAATGTTTAAACTCAACTTTTTTACCAAGTTTTTTAGATATATCTCTTACTACTTTTGGGAATTTTGAATAAATAGAGTCCATAGGAACCATTCTAATACTCATGATACTATCTTGCATATCTCTAATATGTCTTTCAAGAAGTTCTAATCTTTCTAATACAGAACCTCTTATTTTCGACTCTTCAATTGTTGAAGAAAATTGAGTAAGCATGGCATTTGTAATAACTAAATCCCCTACATTGTTCATTAAAAGATCAATTTTATCTAAGTTTACTCTAATACTATTATTATTGTTTGATATAGATTTTTTAGACTCTTCTTTATCTACTTTATTTTTATCTCTTGATCTTTTATTTTCAGATGAAACTTCTTGATTTGAGTTATCATCTTTAACTTCATTATTCTCATTTGATTCATTTTCATCTATGCTATTATTTTCACCAATTTCCATTACTGAATCTGGAGTTATTTTAGGCATATCATCAAAAAATCCAGAACCATTAGAAGAGCTACTATAACTATCATCAAAGAAACCAAAACTCTCTGAATTTTCCTCTTCATCTGCAAAAATACCAAAAGCTCTATTTCTAAAATCTTTTTTAGAATTATTACTATTTTCTTGAGGTTTTACACTTTCTACTTTTTGAGATGCTTGAGTAGGGTTAGGGTTCTCTTTTGTAGTTGATTTAGAAGAGCTATCGCTATTTGAATAAGCTCTAATCTCTTCTAAAAGTTCTTTAGTCATCTCTTCAAATTTTTCTCTAGTCATTTGATTTGCAACTTCTAATTCTAAAATCTCTTTCATAACATCTAAACCATCAATTAAAGTTTCAGCCATTTCTGGTTTATACTCTATTTTATGGCTTCTTAATTTATCCATAAGATTTTCAACATCATGAGTGAATTCTGCAAAATAAGCCAACTCTACAGAAGCACCACTACCTTTTAGTGTATGAACATCTCGGAATAGCTGTCCCATTTCATCGTCTGTTAAACTACCATTATTTTCAGCTTCTAGTAAAACATTATCTGCTGACTCAAAAAGCTCAACAGCCTCTTCTAAAAACATCTCTCTATATTTTGAAATATCAAACGACATACTATCCCCCTTCTTTATTTGCTTAGTACAATATTTACAGCTTTTAATAGCTGATCAGGTACAAAAGGTTTAACAATCCATCCTGTAGCACCAGCTACTTTACCTTTTGCCTTCATCTCATCACTTCTTTCAGTAGTTAAAACTAAGATAGGAGTTTTTGAGTATTGAGGAATTTTTCTTAGTTCACTAACTAAATCAATTCCATCCATATTTGGCATATTTATATCTGTTATAATCAAATCGAAAGTAGCACTTTTTGCTTTTGCTAAACCATCTACACCATCAATAGCTTCAACAACATCAGTATATCCACCCTCATTTAAAGCATAGTTTAACATATCTCTTAACATTGTAGAGTCATCTACTATTAAAAGCTTGGCCATATAAACCCCTTAATTATCTTCATTTAAAATTTTACTATCGTACCAAAAAAAATATTAATTTAATATTATTTATCCTCTAGTTTAAGCTCAATTCTATTCTATCTTTTTGTATTTTAAGCACTTTAACATCTATCTCTTGTCCAAGAGTTAATACATCACTAGCTTTCTCAACTCTTTGTTTTGATATTTTTGAGATATGCAACAATCCTTCACCACCTTTTTCAAGAAGAATAAATGCTCCAAAATCAACCAATCTCTCTACTTTCCCATGTACAATTTCATCTACATTATATATTTTTTCAAAATCTATTTTATTGGTCTGCTTAAAAGAGTTTGAGTTATTTACTAAATCTTTGATAAACTCAGTAGCTTCGGCTATTTTTGAAGAGTCTTCGCCACTTAACTTAACAATACCATTATCTCTATCTAAATCTACATTTACACTATATTTTTCTATAATCTCTTTTATAGTAGAGCCACCTTTACCAATAACTATCATCATTTTTGAACTATCGATATTGAACTCTTCACTTTTTGGTAAAGCTAAGCTATCTGTTATATTTTTTGATGCTTCTTCCATTATATTTAAAATATGCACTCTACCCTCTTTTGCTTGTAAAAGTGCCTCTTTTAATACGCTTAACTCTATTCCCCCAAGTTTTATATCCATCTGTAAAGCTGTAATACCATTAACTGTTCCAGCAACTTTAAAATCCATATCACCATCATGATCTTCAAGTCCCATAATATCTGTTAGAATAGAGTATTTATCACCTTCAACAACCATTCCCATTGCAACACCAGCAACTAAGTTTGAAATAGGAACTTTTGCTGCTTTTAATGCTATTGAACCACCACAAACAGTTGCCATTGAAGATGAACCATTTGATTCTAAAATTTCAGAAACCAATCTTACTGTATCTTTAAAGTTTGGATTAATAGTTGCCTCTAAAGCTTTTTTAGCTAAATTACCATGCCCTAGCTCTCTTCTTCCAACACCAAAAATAGGTTTTGCTTCACCAACACTAAAACCTGGAAAGTTATAATGTACCATAAAATTTTCCATAGATGTAGATCTATCTGCTAAAACTTCATACATTTGACCATCTTTTGCTCCAGCAAGAGTTCCAATAACAAGTGCTTGTGTCTCTCCTCTTGTAAATAGGCAAGATGAGTGAGCTGAAGGAAGAATATTAGTCTCAATAGATATTGGTCTTACATCTTTAAGTCCTCTTCCATCTGCTCTTACTTTTTCATTTACAATCATCTGTCTAACTATTTCTCTTTTTACAATATTAACAGCTTCATAAATTGTTGAAAACTCTAATTCATTTTTAAGGCAATAATCATTTTTTGATATCTCTTTTGCAAGCTCTTTTAATTCAACAGCTCTTTCACTTTTTGCTAGTTTTTTTATAGCCATTTTTATATCATTTGAGAAATTATCTCTTACATAATCAATTATCTCTTTAGCTATTGAAAATTCAATAAGTTCAACATTTGCTTTTTGTTTACAAGCTTTTTCGAAATTTGTCTCATATGAAATATTTGCTTTTTTTAGTGCTTCTTGTGCAAAAGCTATAGCATCAACTAAAACAGACTCTTCCATCTCATTTGTAAGATGTTTTGAATCATTTAAAGAAGATATTGTTTTCATCTCAATCATCAACAACTCTTCTTTTGAACCAGCTATAAATAGATCTAAAGTCGATTTTTCTAAATCTTCTTTAGTTGGATTAATTATTAAATTTTCATCTATTTTTCCAACTCTAACTCCACAAACAGACTTTTTAATAGGTAAATTTGAAGTATAAAGTGCTGCATTAGCTGCATTTAAAGAGATTGCTTGTAAATCAACATCTTTATCAGAACTTAAAACCATAACTGTAATTGTTGTTGGATAAACAAAACCTTTAGGAAAAAGTGGTCTTAAACTTCTATCTATAACTCTTGAAGTTAATGTTTCAAAATCACTTGGTTTTCCTTCTCTTTTGATAAATCCTCCAGGCAGTTTTGCTGCAGCATAAGTTTTTTCAATATATTGAACAGTTAATGGAGTAAAATCTTCACTAACAGGATTATCAAATTCAGATGCAACAGTTGCTAAAACCACACAATTTCCTACTTTAACAAGAGCAGAACCATTTGCTTGTTTTGCTACTTTTTCAAACTCAAAAATCTCTTTTTGTCTATTTAATTCCAATTCGCATACTATTGCCATATTTATTTATCCTTCATTTTTAATTTTTTCAATATCTTCTATAGTTAAACTATTTAAATTTTCATAATAAAAGTTACCCTCTATATAGTGATCTAAATTTTTTACATAATATAGATCATCTGTAATTGCATCAATTGCTTTTATACTAGTGGTTGATAGAATAGGAGTTGCTACACTAATAGACTTAACTTTTTGATTTATAATAGTTTTTATGCAAGCCATCATAACCAAACCAACATTTACATCTTCATCAACTATTAAAACATTCTTACCGTGTAATTTTTGTAATCTCTCACCTGCTCTAAATTTAAAGATATTTGGTCTTATTTTATTTTCAAAAATCTCTTTTGAGTACAAATATATTAAATCTAGATTTATATCAAATGATTTTACAAGCTCTTCATGTATTAAAACCTCTTCTAACTCTGTTACAACAGCTATTTCACACTCATCATTATTTGGAGCATAAATTTTTTCATTAAACATTATTTCATATTTTGCATTTAATGCTTCTGCAACAATTTTAGCAATTTCATAACCACCATAAGAACTAGATATTACAATCCACTCTTCAAGTCTCATTGAATCAAGTGGAAGAACTTCAAGAAGTTGCTTTGCAGCCTCTTTTCTATCTTTGAAAAATATTTTATCTTTGCTCACTATCATATACCTTATAATTTTGACTAATTCCACCAATTGGTTTTAAAACTAAAGTAGCATAAACTATATCCTGTTCTCTACTTCTATAACTACTACTTGAAGTTGGAATTATCTCTCTTTCATACCTTAAATCTAAGCTCCAACAGCTCTCATTTATAGAAAAACCAACTCCTTGTCTATTTCTAATCTTCTCTTGCAAATCATAATTTTCATAATATCTCATTGAATAATATTTATTAAAATTATATTTTGCATCAAGCCTAAAAGATTCTAAGTCATCTCTACTAAAAAACTCATTATTAGTTTTTACAGAGCTATAATAACCACTTGTTACACTAAAGTTTTCAAAATCAAAAGTACCATCAAGACTAGTTTCAACTATCTTTTTATCTTCAGCATTATATACAACTTTACCAGAAAAAGTTGTATTTTTAAAATTAATTCTTAAATAATTCTCCAAATCTTGAAGTTTAGCATTATCACTTTTATCATAATAAATACTTTGACTCAACTGGTGATTAATAATCTGCTTATGACTATTTTTGGCATAAATAGATTGATTTAATCTTAAAATAGCTCTTTTTTTATTTTGAATAGTTGGAAATGTTTTTAGCTCTTCAAACTTTGCTAAATCATTCTCCTCTTTTACTGTTACATTGTATAAATCTCCATCTTTATGAAGATTATCTGGTATTTCATAATTAAAGCTTAAATTCATACTATGAATATAGTTTTTATAAGGCTTTATCAAATCTGTACCAACTTTAAAAGTAGTTAAATTTTGTATTAAAGTACCATCTTCATAGTTAATATTTGAATTGTTGTATCTGTAACTAGTAAATAGTGTTTTATTATCAACTCCTATATAGATATAATCATTTAAAATATTTCTAGTATATCCAATAGGTATATTTAAATTATAAACTTGTGATTCAAGACCTTTTTGTCTAGTAAAGTTTTGATATTTTAAATCTGCTGAATATATTAAATTATTTGTAAATAAAGCTTTATTATATGAGTGTAGCTGAACTTGAGGAAGCTCTTGCATAGTCGCATCATTGCTATTTGCTTGAGTATCTATATAATATTTTAAATAAGTACCAGCATAATAGTTTGGAGTATTAAAATAGTAATTTAATTTAGATTCTACATTTCGATCTGTTGAAACACTTCCACTAATTTTTTCAAGTTCAATATGTTCAATATCATTTAAATAGTTCAAAGATGCGTATGTTCCATCTTGATAAACACTATTTTCATCTGTTAAAATATATTTTTGCTCATAATCTAAATTTGCTCCATAATGTTGATTACTTTGAAGTTCTCTATCCTTTACATAAGAGTCACTCTCTTTAAAGTAACCCATTTTAATTCTAAGCATACTATTTAAAGTGTTTGCATATCTATAAGTACCATAAACTCCATATCCTCTTTGAGTTCTTACTTGAGGAGATAGTTCAAAATCATAATTACTTGCGGGTGCTATAAATATTGGCTGAGAGTATAAAAGTCCTTCTTTCTTAGCATAACCAATAGTTGGAAACAAAAGTCCTGTTCTTCTTGTTGTATCTGTTGGAAAACCAAAATATGGTAGATAAAACACAGGAACATCTTTTATGTATAATCTTGTATTAAAGGTATTTATCCACATCTCTTTTGTGTCATAATTACTACTAGTTGCTTTAATACTCCAAGCTGGATCAAAACAGTCGCAAGATGAAATTATTGAATCAATAAGCTCTAATTTCTCTTTCTCTTTTGTTAACTCTTTCGCATTTACCCAAATATTTGTACTCTCATCTAATAAAAATATAGGTTCTTGTAAAGCTGTATCATTTTTCATATCCAAATAAGCATAATTACTTTGTGTTTGAATTTTGTTATCTTTTATTATTAAAACATTTCCAAAGAGTTCTAAACTCTCTTTATCTCTATCGTATATTAATTTATCGGCACTAATATAATAAGATGGTGAATATGCTATAACACTATTAGATGCTATTATAGTATTATCTTTTGCCTCTATATTTTTTGCAACCAATTGAAGTTTCTCTTTTTTTTCATTTCCATAGGAAAAATTAAAGAGTAAAAATATAATCAAAAATAAATTTTTAAGCATCTACAACCAGCGTTTTACCTGTAAAATCGTGAAAAGTTTTTCTTCCATCATTAAAAAAAGCTATTGCAAAACCTATATAGTAGAATAGTTCAGATATTACTCTTCCAACTGATCTTAAAAAAGATTGAAAAAATGTAACTCTTCCCCAATGATTAGCATCAATCACTCTAACTTTTGCTAATCTTTTACCTAAAGTTTGACCATAATACCAAATAAAAAAAGTATGATATATAATCTTTAATACCAATAAAGGTAATACAAGAGTTGATAAAAGTGATATTAATGCTTCTGTATTATTACCAGCAGCAACAATACTATCCCAATAAACTAAACTTATAAGTAGCGTAACTATTAAATCATCAATTACAAAAGCAAAAGCTCTAGAACGCATAGAAGCTAACTGTAAATTCTCACTATTTTGCATTTTAAATCTCTATTTTAAAGCTTGATATGCAATATCTGATCTAAACTTTTTACCATCAAAAGATATTTCCGAACTAAGTAAATAAGCTCTATCTCTAGCCTCTTTAATACTATCTCCAATTGCAACACAAACAGCAACTCTTCCTCCTGTTGCTATAAGATTTCCATCTTTTTTTTCAACACCAGCAAAAGAGATATGACTATTTTCTAAAAGCTCTTTATCAACGATATTTGATAAAGATATAATTGAAGGGGCAGAAGAGCTATATGGATAGTTGGCACTTGCCATAACAACACCAACTGCAAACTTATTTTTAAACTTAATATCAAGCTTATCAAGCTGTTTTGTTGCTCCATAATAGAATAGTTCAGAAACTTTTGATTCTATCAAAGGCATTAAAATCTCACACTCAGGATCACCAAATCTAACATTGTATTCTAAAACTATTGGTTCACCTTTTACAACCATGATACCAATAAATAAAACACCTTCAAATGGTGCATTCTCTTCTTGCATCCCTTTTAATGTTGGCTTAATTACTCTCTCTTCTATTTTTTTATAAATATCATCATTTACCAAAGGAGTTGGAGCATATGCACCCATTCCGCCTGTATTTGGTCCAGTATCCCCATCACCTACTCTTTTATGATCTTGAGCAGCTGGTAAAACTTTATAGTTTTCACCATCACAAATTGCAAAAACTGAAAGTTCATAACCATCTAAAAACTCTTCAACAATAACAGTCTCTCCTGCTTCGCCAAAACTACTACCATTTAACATATCATCAACTGTATTTTTAGCCTCTTCTTTGCTTTGTGCAATAATTACACCCTTACCTCCACAAAGACCATCTGCTTTTACAACTATTGGAAGATTTTTCATATTATCAATAAAATCATAAGCATCTTTTTTATTAGATGTTTCAATAAATGCTGCTGTTGGTATATTATACTTTTTTAATATATTTTTCATATAAGCTTTTGAACCCTCAAGTTGAGCAGCTTTTTTAGAAGGACCAAAAATAGTTAAACCCTCTTTTTTAAATATATCAACAACACCATCTACAAGTGGAGCTTCTGGTCCAACAATCGTTAAATCAATACAATTTTCTTTTGCAAATTTTGCTAAATCATTATAATCTTTTATATTAATATTAGTTCCTAAATCAGAAGTTGCACCATTTCCTGGCATAAAATATAGTTTGTGTGAATTCTCTTTTTTAAGTGCTAGTGCTATAGAGTACTCTCTACCACCACTTCCAAGTATTAATATATTCATATTTTTCCCTTTATTATTTTTAAAACCCAAGTAGCCGATAACCATAAGGTGGCCCTAAAAGCCAAGTATATATACAAGAGAATACTTTAGGAGCGTAAACAAAAGAAACGCTACACACTGTATAACTACAAATTTGTATAAAATAAAATATTATCGGACCCGCAAGTAATGGAAATCCCGAACTACTTAGAATTGGAGATTTTATCTAAAAAAGATTAAAATAGTAATTAAATTTAAGCAATATTACTCAAAGCAAGTTTTACACACTCTTTAACATCAGTCGTTGAACTAATTTGATAATCTTTTATATATTCTGGCAGATACAAAGCTGTTGTTTTACCAATAACAATTGCTTTAAAACTACTATGCCATGAAAATTTCTTAAAAAAACACTCAACACTTGAAGGAGATGTAAAAATTATAGTTGAATTTTTTTCTAAATCAATTATTTTTAAATCATCATTACAAGTTGTTTCATAAACTACAACTTCATCTAAATCTATACTATTTTCTCTTAAAATTTCTGGAAGATTTGATACTGTTTTCAAAGCTTTTAAATATAATACTTTTTTGTTTTTTAAATGAGGAATTAACTCATTTGCAAAATCATTTCCATGACCACTTTCTCCAACAAATGCTATGTTTGCACCAAGTTTTAAAGCCTCTTTTGCTGTTTTTGATGCTATTAAATATGATGGGATTTTTTTCCAATCAATACAATTTTTTTCCAATGAAAATATCGCATTTTTTGAAGTAAAAACCAAAGCATCATATTTTGTAGTGTCAAGATTATAATTTAGACTTTTTACTTTAAAAACTTCTAAATTAACTACACCTTCAAAATTTTGATTATTTAAAAGATAGATTTTTGACATAACTATTTATCTTCCAAATACTCTTCATCACCAACTTTATCATTTTTTCCACGAGCTACAACATGAATTGGTGTTCCTTCAAAATTGAACTGCTCTCGTAAAAAGTTTATTAAATATCTTTTATAAGAGTAGTGTAAAAGATTTGGCTTATTCATAACAAGTGCAATTCTTGGTGGTCTTGAGTTAAATTGTGTAGCATAATAAATTCTTAATCTTGCTCCATTTGGACTTGGAAGCGCATGTCTTCTAATAGCCTCTTCTATAACTTTATTTAGTTTTGAAGTAGGAATTCTTTGTGTATAGTTATCAAAAATTTCAACAATTTTATCCTTTAATCTATCTATACTTCTTCCAGTTTTTGCAGAAACAGCTAAAATTGGAGCATAAGCTAAGAATCTAAATCTTCTTCTAATCTCCTCTTCCATTTTTTGAAATGTATCCATATTTTCATCCCATTTATTTAAAACAATAATTGTACCCAATCCGTACTCATCAACTAAACCAGCAATTTTTTCATCTAAATCAGCAAGTTCATTTGAGGCATCAAGAACAACTAAAGCAACATTTGCTTTCTCTAACATCTCTTTTGTTCTCATTAAAGCAAATTTCTCAATTCCTTCAATACTTCCTCTTCTTCTTAATCCAGCTGTATCTACAAAAGTAATTTTTTTGTCCTTATAAAAATATGTCTCATCAACTGGATCTATTGTAGTTCCTGCAATTGGTGATACAACAGATCTTTGTTCTCCAACAAGTGCATTTAAAATAGATGATTTTCCAACATTAACTTTTCCAATAATTGCAACATTTATAGAAGTGTCATCTTCTATTTTTTCATCTTCTATATCCTCAATTTCTCCTATAGAAAAATCTTCATCATCATCTTCATAAAACTCACCATGCTCTTCTTTTAGAGCTTCTAGTCTTCTTTCTTGCTCTTGTCTAGCAACTGTTTCTGGATTTTCAGGAAGTTTATCATAGATCCATTCATATAATTTCTTTGTTCCACGATTGTGAGAAACTGATATTCCAAATAGATTTTCATCTCCTATTCCAAATTCAAAAAACTCCCAAAGTCTCTCTAACTCTTTATCATTATCTATTTTATTTACAACTAATGCTAACTCTTTTCCTAATCTTAATAACTCATAAAAAAGCTCTTTATCTTTATCATCTGGAATATTTTTACCATCAACCATAAAAAGTATAATATCAGCCTCTTTGGCAGTTTTTATTGCTTGTTTTTTTACATTTAAAAAAATCTCATCATTTGTATCATCAATTCCACCTGTATCAAGAAGAATTGCACTTCTATCAATTATCTCTATCTCATTTTTTCTAATATCTCTTGTAGTACCTGCAACATCTGAAACAATTGCTATTCTTCTATTTGAAAGTCTATTGAAAAGTGATGATTTTCCAACATTTGGTTGCCCAATTAGTGCAACTTTTTTTAAGTCATTTTGCATATTTTTTTAAATCCTAAATTCAATTAAATTAAAAAAGGGTATTAGCTTTTTCTAATACCCTTTTAGTTTTTTTACTACTAAATCTTAGTATAAACCAAATTTTCCAGCAGCATTTGCTTTGTATAAAACTCTCATATTATCATCTTTATCATAAAAAACTTTAAATAAAGCAGTAGAGTTTTTCAAATCTTCCAAAGCCTCTTCTATATCAATTGGTTTATAAGAAGTTAATCTTTGAGGAATAATCTCATCTTCAAACCTCTCAAGCTCTTTTGCAACACCATCTTCAACTTCAACAGCTTCACTAAATTTAGTTGCTTTATGAGCAGTTATTTTGTCATTGTGTCTTCTTAAAACCTTTGATACTCTATCTGTTGCTATATCAATTGCAGTGTATAAATCTTTATCTTTTTGTTTAATAACAACTGTATCAATATTTGCAATATTTAAAGAGAATTCAAAAGTAAAACCTTTTGCTTTTTCATCTCCAACAATTGTAGAAGTAACCGAAATAATATCCAAGTTATATTTTTTAAATGTATCAATTGAACTATTGATATAATCTTTTATTGCGTCCGTAAGTTTTATATGTCTTCCTACTATACTTGTATTCATAATTACTCCTTAAAATAAAATCTCTTTATTCTAGCATAATTTTCTTTTATTCTTTGAGAAATTTTGATAGAATTTTTTACTTAATAGAAATAAAAGGCTTATTTATGGAAATATTAATGTTTATATCTTATTTTTTAATGTTTTTAATAGCTATTATTTTGAGTTTCGCAAGTATTAAATATTTTATTACAATGTGGAAATTTAAAAATAGAAAAAAAGATGGAAGTGAAGATGATAACTTTAAAATGTTTGATTAAATAAGATTATAAATAATCTTATTTAAAACTTATAGCAAGTTCAAAAACTCTTTTTCTAAACTATCTTTATCATTTTGCAATCTTTGTTTAACCATTTTAGAAAACTCATCAGGATAAATCTCAAGTTCGCTATTTTTTATTCCTTCCAAAACAGCCTCAACTATTGCCGAAGTTGAACTTTTTGGCATATCTTGCCCTTTTGTCATATTTGTATCAATTGGTCCTGGTAAAACTTCAAAAACTTTTATATTTTCTTTTTGTAACTCTGCTCTAAAAGCTTGAGTTATTGAGTGTAAAGCACTTTTTGAAGCACAATAAAGACCCATTATAGGAAGATTTATTAAAGCTAAAATTGATGTAATATTAACAATAGAGCCATTTTTATTTAATTTTTTAGATAATATTTGACAACTATTTAGTGTTCCAAACAGATTTACTTCAAAATCTATTTTACTATCATCAATAACTCTTTTTTGGCTATTTACTCCAGCATTATTAATTAAAAAATCAATATTTTCAATCTTTGAAGCGACTTTTTCAAGTTCATCTTTTTTTGTAATATCTAAAGCAAAAATCTCTATTTTTGGTGATAATTTTTTCAACTCTTCTAGCTTACTTAAATCTCTTGCTGTACAATAAATCTTTTTAACACGATTTTTTAAAAGCGATTCAATAAATGATTTAGCCAAACCACCATTTGCACCTGTTATAAATACTACTTTATTTTCAAAAAACATTTTATAATCCTTATTAATTATTTTAAAATGTAATTTTACAATAAAATCTCTCTATTTCCCCTTGCATCAACTTCACTTAAAACACCTGTTTTTTCAAGTTGTTCAATAATTGTTGCAGCTCTGTTGTATCCAATTTTTAATCTTCTTTGAAGATATGAGATAGATGTTTTTTTATCAGTAAATATAACCTCTTTTGCATCTTCATAAAGCTCATCTAACTCTATATCATCACTATTTATTCCTGATTTATTTGAACCAGTAAGAGAGCTAATATTTTTATCTTTTATAAAGTTCATATCATATTCAACTTCTCTTTGATTTTTTAAGAACTCTACAACTTTTTCAATTTCAGTTTCAGTACTCCAAGGAGCGTGTATTCTTACAAGTCCTGGCATTCCAGGTGGTGTAAACAACATATCTCCTCTTCCTAAAAGTGATTCAGCTCCCATTGAATCAAGAATAATTTTAGAATCTACTTTTTGCCCTACTTTATATGATAATCTACTTGGTAAATTTGCTTTTATAAGTCCAGTTACAACATCAACACTAGGTCTTTGAGTTGCTACAATTAAGTGAATTCCACTAGCTCTTGCCATTTGAGCAAGTCTTGCTATTGAGTATTCAACATCTTTTCCACTTGTCATCATTAAATCAGCTAACTCATCAATAACAACAACAATATATGGCATTGTAGGAAGACCTTCTTTTTGTGCTTTTTCATTGAAGTTTTCAATATTTTTTGTTTTTGTTTTAGCCATCAATGAATATCTTCTTTCCATCTCTGCTACCATATTTGCTAATGCATTTATTGCATCAACAGCTTTTGTAATAACTGGAGTTAAAAGATGAGGAATATCATTGTACATTGAAAACTCAAGCATTTTTGGATCAATCATTACAAGCCTTAGATTATCTGGTGAGTTTTTATATAAAAGTGACAATATCATAGAGTTTATTCCAACAGATTTTCCACTTCCAGTTGTTCCAGCAATTAGTAAGTGAGGAAGTTTTTTAAGATCTGTTACAAAAGGTTTTCCTACAATATCTTTTCCTAAAATCATAGTTAAAGGAGATTTAGAGTTTTGGAAAATTTCACTATCAAGCATCTCTTTTAAATAAATTGTTTGAGTATCTTCATTTGGAACCTCAATTCCAACAACATCTTTTCCTGGAATTGGAGCTTGAATTCTGATTGTTTGAGCTTTTAAAGCCATTGCTAAATCATCTTGAAGACTTAATATTTTTGATACTTTTACATTTGGAGCTGGCTTAAACTCAAAAGTTGTAACAACAGGTCCTGTATAAGTTCTTACAACATCCCCATCTATTTTAAACATAGCAAGTTTATCAAGTAAATCAGCAATTTTTTTATCAATAAAAGCTTCATTTACTTTTGTTTTATTCTCTTTTGGAGCATCTTGAAAAAAGTTTGTTGGTGGAAGTATAAAATCTTTTGGTTTTTCAGTTTTTCCAAACTCAAGCTCTGAAAGAAGTTTTGCATTCTCTTCAAGCTCATCAATAATCAAACTGCTAGTATTAGCACCTTTGTTTTTAACCTCAATTTCATTATCAAGTTCGATAAGATCTGCATCTAAAACATCTTCATCTTTTATTGATTTATTATCGTTTTTCAACTCTTTATTTACTTCTTGAACAATTGGTAGATTCTTTTGATTATCAATAGTTTTAGTTCTATTTTTTGTTATTGTAAATTTTTTCTCATTTTGATTTTTTAATTTTATTCTAGCTCTAAATTTTTTAATATCATCAAAATTTAAATCCATTGTTTCAAAAATAATTAATAAAGATATTACAAATCCAACAATAACAAATAGATATAGACCAGCTTTTCCAATAAATGGAGTTAATGTATCTACAAAAATATTTCCAAGTTCTCCCCTATTGTAAGGATTTTCCACAATAAGTGCTTGAAAAATCAATGCTATAAATAAAAATATAAAAAGTGATAATAGATTTAAATATAAATCTTTTTTATCCAACTCTTTTTTAAAGTTTATTAAATATAAAGGATAAAGTAAAAATAGTAAATAAACATATGATAAATATGAGAAATATTTAAAAGAGAAGTTTGCAAACATACTTCCAATATTTCCAACGCTATCCTTTGAGCTTACAATAGTAGTAAACTCAAAATATAAAATAATAGTTAAAAAAATGAGAGAGATGACTTTTTTAGCTATAACAGATCCTTTTATTTAAGTAAATTAGATATTTTTCCTTGAAGTTTAAGCCAATTTCTATGCTCAATCAAAGGAAAACCTGCCCAAGTTTTTTTAGGTTCTTTAATAGTTTTTGTAACTCCACCACGAGCTGCAATTGTTGAGAAAGCTGCAATTTCAAGATGTCCAGCAGCTCCACTTTGAGCACCCATCACAACATAAGGTTGCAAAGTTGTAGAACCAGCAATTCCAACTTGAGTTACCAAAACAGAACCTTTTCCTATTTTACAATTATGTGCGATATGAACTAAATTATCAATTCTTACACCATCTTCAATAATAGTAGATTTAAATACAGCTCTATCAATAGTACAATTTGCACCTATTTCAACATCAGATCCAATTATTACATTACCATTTTGATAGATTTTTATATATTTTCCATCTTTTGTATTTGCAAATCCAAATCCATCACTTCCAATAACAGTTCCAGAGTGAATTATACAATCACTTCCAATTTTACAATCTCTATAAACTGTTACATTTGGATAAATTATTGTGTTATTACCAATTTGAACATTATCACCAATAAAACTTCCTGCCATAATTGTACAGTTACTTCCAATAATACTATTTCTACCAATAAAAACATTTGGCATAATAATTGTATCTTTACCAATAATTGGCTCTTTACCTTCAGTTTCAAAAAGTTTTGGTGCAAAAAGCTTACTAGCTTTTGCCAAATTCAAATATGGTTCATCACAAACTAATGCAACTACACCTTTTGGAACTTCATTTAATAGCTCTTTATTTACAAAAACAGCTCCTGCTTTAGTAGATTTTAATTTCTCAACATATTTGGGATTTTCTAAAAATGATAACTCATTAATATTTGCATCTTCTAAACTATTTAAAGCTGTAATTTCAATATCCGTATCACAATCTAATTGTAAATAATTTGCTATTTGTTTTAAAGTCATATTATCTCTCCATAGCAACTATTCCACTTCTTACAACTTCAAGTGGATTAAACTTTTCCATTACTTTAATAAAATTAATAATTCTATCACTTGAATCTGTTGCAGAAACTATAATTGCTTCATCTGTAACATTTTGAATAGATCCATGATAAGCACGTGCTATTACATCTATATCTGATAAGTTATTATCAATTGAGAACTTCATTAAAACTGTATCTTTTTCAATAACATTTCTATGCTCATTTACCTTTAATACTGGAATCAATTTGTTTAATTGCTTAACAATTTGATCAATTACCCTTTTATCTCCAGTTGTAACTATTGTCATTCTTGAGTATTGGCTCTCAGCCATTGGAGCAACCGTTAAAGAATCAATATTATAACCACGAGCTGAGAAGAGTCCTACAATTCTTGATAAAACATTATGTTCATTTAAAACTACTACAGAGATAACTTGTCTTATTGTTTCACTATTATAATAGTTGTTAAAATTACTCATTATCTATCTCCTTTTAATAAAGTCATCTCATTTAAAGAGTGTCCATTTGGAACCATTGGTAAAACCTCTTCATTTCTAGCAACAATTACCTCTATAACTGCTGGTTTTCTTTGCTCAACTGCATCTTTTAATGCTTTTTCAAACTCATCTTTTGTTGAAACTGTATATCCTAAACAGTGAAATGATTCAGCAAGAGTTTTAAATATTGGTTGATTTGTTAAATCAGTTTGCGCTAATCTATTATCATAAAACATTGTTTGCCACTGTCTTACCATTCCAAGGTAGTTATTATTTAAAATAATATTAATAACAGGAAGTTTATACTCACTACAAGTCATTAACTCTTGAATATTCATTAAAATAGAGCCATCTCCTGTAAAGTTTACAACTACTCTATTTGTATCTTTGAATGCTCTTGCAACTCCAAGTGCAGCTGGAAGACCAAACCCCATTGTTCCTAATCCACCACTTGTTATCCACTGTCTTGGATGTGAAAATGGAAAGAATTGCGCAGTCCACATTTGATGTTGTCCAACATCTGTTGAAATAATTGCATTATCTCCTAAAACTTTTCCAACTTTTTCAATAACCCATTGAGGTTTAATTAACTCATCTGTATCAAAATATCTTAAGGGCTCTTTTTCTCTATAATCTTTTAATAATTCAACCCAATTTGAAAAATCATTAAATTCATAATTTTCACACTCTTCAAGCATTGCCTTTACAGTTAATCTCAAATCACCAACTATTGGATAATCAGCAACCACAAGTTTTGCAATACTTGTTGGATCAATATCTATATGAATTACTTTTGCTTTACTTGCAAACTCATCTAATCTTCCAGTTACTCTATCATCAAATCTAGCTCCCAAAGATATTAATAAATCTGTCTCATAAGCTGCCATATTTGCAGCATACTCTCCATGCATTCCAAGCATTCCAAAGAAAAGTGGATTTTCATCACCCATAACTCCTCTTGCCATTAAAGTTTCAACAGCAGGAATATTTAATTTTTTTGCTAAATCTCTAATCTCATATCCACAATTTGATAAAACTGCTCCACCACCTATGTATAAAAGAGGTTTTTTTGCATTTGAAATAGCCTCCATAGCTTTTTTTAACTGTCTTTTATTGTAGTTAATTGTTGGCTTATAAGTTGGCATATTAACTTCAGTAGGATATTCAAACTCACCAATTTGTGCAGTTATATCTTTTGGTATATCAACATGAACAGGACCTGGTCTTCCTGTTTTTGCTAAATGAAACGCCTCTTTAAGTATTCTTGGTAAATCCTCTATTTTATTTACCAAATAGTTATGCTTTGTGCAAGGTCTTGAGATACCAACAGCATCTATTTCTTGAAAACCATCAGTTCCAATAATTGTTGTTGGAACCTGACCTGAGATTATAACCAATGGAATTGAATCCATATAAGCATCTGCAATTCCAGTTATTGCATTTGTAAATCCAGGTCCTGAAGTAACTATTGCAACTCCAACTTTTCCTGTACTTCTTGCATAACCCTCAGCAGCAATTACACAAGCTTGTTCATGTCTATTTAAAATATGTTCAAAATAATTTTGTTTATAAATTTCATCGTAGACGTTCATAATGGCACCACCTGGGTATCCAAAAACAACTTCTACCCCTTCTTGATGTAATGATTCTATAACCATTCTTGCGCCATTTATTTTCATCTCATACTCCATAATCTTAAAAATTAAGTGAATATTTTACCCAAAGTAGCATTAAAGTATCTAATTTTAAAGAACTAATTATGTTTTTTAAGTCAAAAAATATATATTAATTAAAATATGATACAATAGATGCACAAAATGTTTCTAGGAGACACAAATATGGATATAAATGCTATAAATAATACAAACAGTATTCAAAACTTAAACAACTTAAATAGTAATCAAAATATAGCTTTAGAGAAGTCTCAACTAAAGTATAGCGTAGAAGATTTTCAAAGTAGTGAATCAACTAGTTTAGCTGTAAGTAAAAGCTCAATAATAAGAAGTGAATTTTCTCAAGATATACAATCTACAAATGAGACTATAGCAAAAACAAAAATAGCAGAAGCATCTATGAACAATCTTCAAGATTTTTTAAAAAACATAGACCAAAAATTACAAAATAGCGAAAATCTTCAAAATAAAAATGATTTAAAGCAAGAGATAAATCAAGAGTTAAGAGATTTTAATCAATTGGCTTTTAGTACAAAATATAAAGATGAAAATCTAATTGCAAGTAGATATAGCGATGATCAAGACTCTATAACTCTTAGTGCAAATGGAAGCTTATACTCAATTACTAAACCAAACATAGCAAACTTTACAAATAATATTTTTGATGCAATAAATAATAGTGATTTAAATAATCCAGAAAACTTACAAAAAGCTATTAAATCAGTTGAAGATACAGCAACTCAAATTGGAAATATTGCAAATGAGTTTGAAAATTTTTCCAAACAACTAATAGAAGATGTAAGAAATAGAATTGATGAGCAAAGATACAATAACAATGTTATTGATTTTGGAAGAGAGTCAAGTGATTTTACAAAAGCTAATATAAATATAAATGCTGGTTATTTAGCTGCTTCTCAAGCAAATATAGTTCAAGAGCAAAGTGTAAGGCTACTATCTTAAGCCTTACTTTGATTAAGTGCAAAATTTATTGCAACACCCTCTCTTAGCCCATCATCTAAAACTATAGAGCTCTTTTTTTCTAAAGCTTCAAAAAATATTTTATAGATATAAGTTCCAACTTCAAGATATTCAACTCTACCTTTTCCAGCTATTTTTATCAAATCTTCAAAAGATGTCTCTTTTAGTAAAGTTAAGCTATCTTCCAAATCTTCTATTTGCAAAACTGTTCCATTTACAATATTTTTATCATAATTAAAATAACTAAATCCAAGTTTTATAGCTGCTATTGTTGTAGGAGTTCCTGCTGTTGCAACAAAGAAATAAGATTCTAAATCTATTCCTAAATTAGCTATAAACTCTTTTATCTCTTCTTTTTTGTTTTTTAACTCCAAATCCAATAGTTGTTTATTCTTTTTTGTTTTTTGAGTCATTGTAACTATTCCAAAATCAAAACTTTTTGTAAGAAAATCATCTTTATTTGATATTACAAGCTCTGTTGAACCACCACCAATATCCAAAAGTATAAACTTTTCATTTGGAATATTCTCTCTTTTTAAAGCGTACTTTATAGCTAAAAAAGTGAGTCTAGCCTCTTCATATTCATCTATTATTGTAAAGTTAACACCACCATTTCTTCTAAAAAACTCTAAAACTTCTTGAGAATTTTTTGCTTTTCTCATTGCTGCTGTTGTAACACAAATAGCATCTTTTGGTTCAAACTTTAATTTCTCTTTAGCAATTTTTAGTGCTTCTATAACTCTTTCTTGAGCCTCTTGACTAATAACTTGTGTATTTATTAATCCATCTGCTAAACCAACAACTTGATGATACTCATCTAATATTTTAAAATTTTCACAATCAAACTTTAAAACTCTAAAAGAGTTTGATCCTAAATCAATAGTAATAATCTCTTTTTTCATAAATGTTTTATCTTAATTTTAGAGTTTAAAAGATATCCAATAACTATCATTAAAAATAAAACTATATACTCATTTATAAAACCTGTCAAAAAAATTAAATATACAATCCAAAGTAAAATTGCACCAAGAGGTGTTGGAACACCTATAAAATATCTCTCAACTTCACCCTCTTCAGAGTTTATATTGAATTGAATCAATCTTCTTAATCCACAAATAATATAATATATAAATACACCTGCCAATAAAGCCATATTAAACTGTTCCTCTTTGCCATCAAAGATAGCAAAATATATAAACATTGCAGGAACAATAACAAAAGATAAAAAATCAGCATAAGAGTCTAGTTGTATTCCAAATTCAGTCGAAAGATTATATTTTCTGGCAATTTTTCCATCAAATATATCAAAAGCACCTGCCAACCAAGCAAAAAGTGCAGCACCAATAAACTCATTATGAGTTAGAAAATATATAGCTATAATTCCACAAGATATATTAAAAAATGTTACTATATTTGCCAAATTAAAGTGACTATATTTATTAAACAAGAAATTCATCTCTATCCTTTTTTTATTTTGAAACTTCGAAATATTACTATAAATTTTCTCAATTTATAATTTATCTATTTTTATACTTTTTTTTGCTATTATTTAATAACCTTTTAAAAGGAGTATTTATGGAAATTTCAGATAGTTATGCAAGTGCATCTATTATATATTCCCAGCTTGCGCTAAAAAAGAGTCAATTAGCAAATATCGATAAAAATGAGTTTGAAAAATCAACATTTGAAAAATATGATAGTGCAAATGAGATATCAAAATATGATGAAAAAGATTATGAAAGAGTTTTAAATAGATTTAAAAATAGTGATAGTGAAGTAAGGAGTCATGAACAACTACACGCTAGCTTAGGAACTACAACTACTCCAATAAGCTACAACTATCAAGTGGGACCAGATGGAAAACTTTATGCTACAGGAGGAAGTGTTAGGTTTGACACCTCTATTCCTCAAGATAAAGAAGCAGCAATTCAAAAACTAGATGAGCTTAAAGATGCTTCAAGTGCACCAGATGGTTTAAGTAGAGCCGATAGTTCAATAGCTCAAGCTGCAAATTTAAATAAAATGTTAATACAATCTATGCAAGAAGGAGCAATATTATGAGAATTGATAATAATTTAGGAGCTATGATGAGCTCTGCTATTCAAATACAAGATAATGCAAATAAAATTGCTGAAGTTGCAAATGTTGCATCTGTTCCTGAATTTCAAGAATCAACAAGAGATTTTACTTCTGCTATGCTTGAACAAATTCCTGAGATTATTGCATATAGTGCAAATGCAAAGAGTATTGAGATACAAGCAGTTGCAATGGAAAGACTACTTGATTTAAAAGCTTAGCAGTAAGAAAATAGTCTAAGTTAATAATAAATTAGACTATTTTCTACTCTCTTTTTTTATATATTTTCTTAAATCATCCAACTCAAATTCATTAAAAACTTTAACTCCATTGTCTTCAAGAAGTCTTGCTGTTAAACCTTTTGCTTTAATCAATTTTTGAGAAAAAGTTCCATCATAAACTTCAATATTACCACATGATGGTGATTTTGATTTAAATAAAGCGACTTTAATACCATTTTCTATACAAATATCCAAAGCGTTTTTTGCACCAATTAAAAAATTTATTGTTACATCATTTTGTTCAATATCTAAAACTTTAAAAGGTTTATTATGACTTATAATTTCAGATTTATTTCTAGGAATGGATAAACCACCAGCAACTTCTGGACAAATTGAAAATATCTCATTTTCACACAAAATATCCATAAAAATCTCTTTTTGGCTAAATCTAAATTTAGGACTCATAGCAATACTTGAATTAAGACCATCATATCTAGTATCTTCACCTAAAAGGCAAGATGAGACTAATATTTTCATATAGTTTCATCTTCAATATTTAATTTTATATCTTTTAAATCTTTATAAAAAAATGTAGGTAATTGTATATTACTAAATGCACTTTTCATAGATACAAAAATCTTTGGATTTTGCTCTTCTAGTTTTGCTAATAACTCTTTTGTAGCAGCTCTTGCGTGAGGCATTTTTACATCAAATCTAAGCCCTGGACAAGCCTCATCTCCAATTACTCTAATCTCATTTGAAGTTGCAAATGCTCTTAATTGTCTCTCTCTACAAAATATTAGTGGTCTTATTACTTCTAAACCGTTATTTGCAGTATATTTTGGAGGCATTGTTCTCATTGTTCCATTGTAAAATAGATTCATAAAGTATGATTCCATAGCATCATCTAAATGATGACCAAGAGCCACTTTATTATAACCTTGCTCTAAAGCTGTTGTATATAAATACCCTCTTCTCATTCTTGAAAAAAATGAACAAAATGATGAGTTTTTTCTTATTTTTTCACCTGCTAAATCAAAAATTTGAGTATCAATTATTTCATGTTCTATTCCGTGCTCTTTGCAGTGATTACTTAAAAATTCTATTTGTTCACCCATTCCATAAGTAATTGTTACAGCTTTAAAATCAAATTTAAAAGGTGCTTTTTTTTTCATTCTATTTAGAGTGTGAAGTAAAGTTAGTGAATCTTTTCCACCACTAAATCCAACCATTACTCTATCGCCCTCTTTTATTAACTCATACTCTGCATTTACTTTTGCTACATTTGAAGTTATTTTTTTACTTATTTCTATCAATTTATCTTATCCTAAATATTTTTTGGGATTATATCAAAAAAGTTTTAATATATTATTTTAGGAAAAGATAATATAATCTTACTTTTAAAATTTAAAACAGAAGACAGAAAAATGACAATTGAAGAACAACAAATATTTATAGATAAAATAAAAGAGACAATTTTACCAATAGCAATATATTTAGATGATGATTCTATAAAAAAAATTATTAAAAATGTAGAAGATACAAATGAAAATCTTCCAAAAGGTTTTGCAAACATGCTTTATGAACAAATAATAATTATGAAATATAACAGATTAGGATAAAGAATGAGAGATTTTATAACTTTTGATGAATCAATAGAGGTTTTAAATAGTATTAATATAGTTGAAAAATCGACTCAAAAACTATTTTTAACAAATGCTCTTGGAAGAGTTTTGGCTGAAGATATTATAGCTTTGGAAAATAGCCCAGAGTTTCCTACATCTGGAATGGATGGTTATGCTTTTAAGTTTGAAGATATAAATAGTGAACTTAAAATAATAGAAAAAAATCCAGCTGGTTATGTAGTTGAAAAAGAAGTGGTAAGTAAAACATGTATTAAGACTTTTACAGGTGCATTAATGCCAAAAGGTAGTGATACTTTAGTTCCTATTGAAAATGTTGAAGTTTTAGAAGATAGAATAAAAATAGTCAAAAGTGTTCCTAAAGGTTTTGCCGTAAGAGATGTTGGTGAGAACTACAAAAAAGATGAAGTTTTAATTAAAAAAGGAACGATTATTGGATTTAGCGAAGTTGGAGTTTTAGCATCATTAAATATTCCTCAAATAAAAGTTTATTCAAAACCTATAATTGCAGTTGCTAGTACAGGAAGTGAAATTTTAGATCTTGGAGTTGAAAAAACAAATGATTCTCAAATAAGAAGCTCAAATCACCTAACTCTTGAGGCACTTTTTACTCAATGTGGTGCTGAAGTTATTCAAAATGGTCCTGTTGATGATGATATAGAGAATATTACAAACTTTTTTGAAACTTCTTTAAAAAAAGCTGATATTGTAGTTACTACTGGGGGAGTTAGTGTTGGAGATTATGATTTTGTTCAAGATGTTATAAAAGATAAATTAAAAGCAAAAGTTCTTTTTCATGGTGTTTTTGTAAAACCAGGAATGCATATTTTAGTTGCAATTAAAGATGAAAAAATAATTATTGCCCTTCCAGGTTTTGCATACTCTTCAACTGTTTGTGCAATTTTATATGTACTTCCTTTGATTTATAGATTAAAAAATAGTAATGAAAAACTTCCAATTGTAAAAGCAAAAATAAATCAAGATTTAAATAATCCAACAAATAAAAAGATATTTACAGCTTGTAATGTTGAGTATAAAAATGGTGAGTATATTATTGATTTTGTTGGTAAAAAATCTGGAACAAGTGCTATTTTAACAAATATGTTAGGAAGCCCTGCACTTTTGATTCAAGAAGAGAATAACTTGTTAAAAAGCGGGGATTTGGTAGATATTATTTTACTAAATAGCTTTAAATAGTGTCAAAAAATATCTTTTTCTTTCTCATAGTTGTCTCTATGATTCTATGGGGAGCTTCTTGGATTAGTACAAAAGTTTTAACAAACTATATTAATGCTTATGAAATGGTATTTTTAAGAATGGGAATATGCTTTTTATCAATGGCTCCAATAATTTTTTTCTCAAAAATGAATTACAAATTAGATTTAAAAACTTTTATTTTAATCATATTTGCATCACTTTTTTTAGTTTTATACTCTATTTTTATGTTTTGGGGAGTTGAGCATGGAACTGGAAGTTTAGGAGGAGCTATGGTTCCTTCAATGATTCCAATCATAACATATATTTTTGTAGCAATATTAAGTAGAAAAACAATTAGTCTAAAACACTCTTTTGCTCTAATTTTAGGTGTTTATGGTGTTTTAAATATGATAAATATCTATCAATTTAATCTTGAAGAGATTTTTAGTAAAGATAATATATATTTTATAATTGCTTCAACACTATGGGCAATTATTACAATAATTACTTCAAAATCACTAAAAATAAATGCTTTTGTATTTACAACTTACACATACTTAATTTCAAGTGCTAGTCTATACTTTTTATACATAGATAGCTCAATATTTACAAAAATTTTAGAGTTTGATTATATCTTTTGGTTTAATATGTTTGTAATTACAATTTTAAGTACAACATTTGCAACTTCAATTTACTTTTTTGGAGCAGCAAAATATGGAGCGAAAGAGGTATCTAGTTTTGTATTTTTAGTTCCTGCAAGTGCTATTATAATTGGAAATATATTCTTAGATGAGAAGATTGAATTTACAACAATTATTGGAGTAGTTTTTGCAATGATTGCAATATATATTCTAAACAATCTAAACTTTTTTAGACTGTTTAGAAAAAAGAGTTTAATTAATTTATAAACTCTTTCTTTTCTACATCATATCCAAGCTCTTTGAATCTCTCAATTAAAGGTGGATGAGAGTAGTAGAAAAACATATAAAGCTTGTGAGAGTGAGGAAAACTTTTATTCTCATTTGCTAATTTTAATAAAGCATTTACCAAATCCTCTTTGCTAGATAAGTTTGATCCAAATTCATCTGCAGCGTACTCATTGTGTCTTGAAATTAGTGAGATTAAAGGCATTAAAAAAAAGCTTAAAGCTGTTGAAAATATTAAAAATATTGCAATAATTGAATATGGCTCATTATTTAATCCAAGTTTTAAAAATAACTCATCATTTAAATTTCCAAATATGGCAAAAAAAATAAACATAATAAATCCCATAATTCCAATATTTTTTAAAATATCTTTGTTTTTAAAATGCCCCAACTCATGTCCTAAAACTGCAAGTAGTTCATTATGAGATAGTTTTTGCACTAAAGTATCAAATAAAACAACTCTTTTTGTACTTCCAAGTCCACCAAAATAAGCATTTAATCTATTATCTCTTTTGCTAGCATCAACACTAAAAACTCCACTACTTCTAAAACCAACCTCTTTTAGAAGATTCTCAATTTTTGCTTCAAGCTCACTATCTTTTAATTTCTCAAATTTATCAAACATCTTATCTCTAATTAAAGGATAAAGCATATTTATTAAAATAATAACAGCAAAAACAAATATAAATCCAAATATCCACCAAGATGGAAAATTTAAAATAATATATGAAATTCCAGCAACAACAATTGAACCAAAAACAAAAGTTAAAATAGCTGACTTTATGGTATCTTTTATATATAAAGCAGGAGTTATAGTTGAAAATCCATACTTTTTATCTAACTTAAAAGTTTTATAAATATCAAAAGGCAGAGTTAAAATCCAATTTACAATAATAAAAGAATTTATAAATAAAACAGCTTTTAATATATAAGAGTCTGTTTGAATTAATGAGTCTAAATATTTAAGACCAAAACCAATCCAAAAAATAAATATAACAAAATCAGCAAATGAACTAGAAATTGACAATTTCTCTTTATCAACTGCATAGTTTCCAGCTTCAATATAAGAGTTTTGCTCTAAAATCAAAGCTTTATTTTTCATACTATCTTTTACAAATCCAATTTGCATAAATGATGTATAAATTGTAAAAGCAAAATATAAACAATACAAACCAATAAAAATTTCTAACACTAATTAATCCTTTAATAAATTTTATAAACTATATTCTATTTAAAATTTGCTCTAATCTCTTTTAATTTTGAGATTAAAACATCATCATTTGAAAAATATACAATATCAAGATTCTCTTTAAATGACTTTTTTGTAAAATTCATACTACCTATCATAGCCAATCTGTTATCAATAAGAATTGTTTTTAGATGCATCTTTTTTACACTATCTTTAAAAACAACATTAATATCATTTGATTTTAATAGATTATAAACTTCACTATCATCCTCTACTTTACTCTTGTCGAGTAAAACAGTGATTTTTACACCATTTTTTGAAGAATTTATTAAATCATTTGCTATTTTTTTATAAGAGAAGTTATACATTGCAATAAAAATATCTTTTTTTGCATTTAAAATCTCATAAGACAATCTATCTTCTAACTTTTTTGAATCTTTTGGAAGCACAAAAATATCATTTGCTACTAAAGAGCCTACAAATAAAAGTAAAAATATAATTTTTTTCATTTAACTCTCCAAAATATCAAATATATGATTTGGAATTTTTGAAGGTTTTCCATATTTTAAAAAAGCTAATCTAAATTTTGCTTCAAAAATAAGCTCACTTCCTCTATAAATCTCTTGTTTCATAATAATTGAGGCTGATTTTTTCTCAATTAGTTCTGTTTTAACTTCTAAAATATCTGCAAAAACTGCTGATTTTATCCAGTTTGCTTCACACGATTTTACTACAAAAAACTCATCTTGAGAGTGAGGAAGTAATCCTTTTTTAAAAAATAGCTCACTTCTAGCTCTTTCGCAATAGTTTAAATAGTTTGCATGATAAACCATATTTCCACAATCTGTATCTTCATAATAAACTCTAATATTCAAGTTAATTCTCCTTTTTATAAACATTTATAATATGTTTAATAAAAAAGATTATATTATCTTCTTTCTTTAATACCCAAATATTCGATATTTCTAAAGAGTATTTTCTTAGATTTAAAACTTTAATATGATAAAATCATATTTTATAAATATAATTTTTAAGGTGTTTTTGTGTCAATTTTTGCTTTACAATCAATCGCAGGTGGATTTTTAGATGAAGATCTACAACATTTTAATAAAAAATTTGATGATTGGTGTATATCATTTGATACTTATGAAGATGCTATGGATGTTGTAAAAACACTTAATAATAAAGAGAATATAGATATTGTAGAGATAACTCCTCTTAGTTATCCTAGATACTTTTTTAGAGAACTTCAAGGAACTGTTTATGCAACAAGACAGATTGAAGATAAAATTATTTGTGTAATAGAGCCTTTTGTTGGCTCTAATTTTAGAATAGCAATATGCGATTTAAAAACAAAAAATGTAAGATTTACAAAAACTCACTATAAAACTGTTCCAAGTGTTGAGGGTGTTTTTGCAAATTTTAAAGATATTTAATTATAACTTTTTATATAGTTTTTTAAAGCTGTAAAATCAACTTTTTGACTAATTTTTATACTTAAATCCATAATATATAGATTTTTTAAATTAAACTTTTCAAGTTTTACAAAATCTTTTTGTGTTGTTACAATTGCAAAATCTCTATAGTTATTCAAAATATTATCTATCTCATCTTTTGTAAAGTTATGATGATCTTCAAAAAATATTGTCTCTATATTTTTTGGTAAAAACTCTAAAAGTCTATTTGGTTTTGAAATTGCTGTTAAAAGAATAGTTTTTTTAGGAAGTTCTACTTCTTTATTCTCTTTTTTTATAGTTACAACTCTTTTAAAATCAATATCCTCTTTTAAAACCAGATTAGCTTTTTTATAAAAACTCTTTGGTTCTCTATAGGCTCCACTTGGTATTAAAAATGAGTTTGTAGGTTCATCTTTTGGTTTTAATAAAATATCAAATTTTTTAATATTATATTTTGAGAAACCATCATCCAAAAATACTATTTTACAGCCTAACTCTTTTGCTTTTTTTATAGCTTTTACTCTATCTTCACTTACTATTATTGTTGCATTTTTTAAAGTTGATGCTAAAAGCATAGCTTCATCACCACTTGTTTTTACATCAACTTTAATTTCACCTTTTAAACTAACTACAAAAAGCCCTTTAGACTCTCTTCCATAACCTCTTAAAATAACGCAAATATCTTTAAAATTTTTAGCTAACTCAATTGTTATTGGAGTCTTTCCACTTCCACCAATAGTTAAGTTTCCAACAGAGATAATTGGTATATTAAAATCTATTTTTGAAGCTTTTAATCTTTTAAATAAAATTACTAAAAGATATATAAAACTAAGTGGCAAAAGCAAATATGATAATATTTTTTGAAAACTATTTGGAAAAAAAAGATAGTTTTCAAGCCATAGAATAAGCTTTTGCTTCAAATTATATCCACTCTTTTGCTACATCAATAACTTGATCACAAATATAATTTACATCTTCATTGCTAAGTCCTGCATATATTGGCAAAGATAATATTTGTTGATAGTTATGCAAAGCATTTGGAAATGCTGTAATTTTTATTGAGTATTTACTTTTATAATAAGATAAAAGATGAAGAGGAATATAGTTTAATGCTGTTGAAACACCTTTTTCTTTTAAGGCTCTTGCAAAAGCATCTCTATTTCTTGATATTTTTATAATATATTGAGTATAAATATGCTCATTTTTATGAGGTAAAATAGTGATATGTTTAATATCTTTTAATCTCTCTTCATATAATTTTGCAATCTCTTTTCTTCTTTTTATAAAACCATCTGTTTTATTTAATTGAGCAATAGCATAAGCAGCATCTAGTTCAGAAATATCAAATTTATGTCCAATATCATCAACATCATAAATATAATCTAAGTTTCCATAACTATCGTATGCTGTTGTAATTGCATGTGTTCTTAAAAGTTTTGCTCTACTAGCTATCTCTTCATTATTTGTAACTAAAACTCCTGAACGGCTAATTGCATATTTTGATGGAGATGGGTTTGTTGAAAATATTGTCATATCAGCACTTAAATTTCCAACTTTTTGACCCTTGTATGTAGTTCCTAATGCAGCTCTACAATCTTCTATTATTAGAATATTGTATTTTTTTGCTATTTCATAAATTTTGTCTAAATTTGGAGCAAGTCCACCAATAAAAGTGATAATCGCTGCGCGTAATTTTTTCGATTTATTTGCAATAATTGCATCTTCAAACTTCTCAATATCTAAATTCATATCCTCTAAATTTATATCTACAAATATAGGTTCTGCATCAAAATGTCTTACAGTCTCTGGTAAGTTTACAAAAGAGTTTACAGACATTAAAACCTTATCGCCTCTTTTTAATCTCATAGAGCTAAGAGCTAAATGAAGAGCCGCTGTTGAAGTTGCTGTTGCAATAGCATACTTTGCTCCAACATACTTAACCATCTTCTCTTCAAACTCTAAAACTTTTGATAAATCATCTTTAGCTTGAAGAACTGACTTTAGCTGATCAATCTCTTCATTATCTAAAGTTGCTTTATATATTGCAATATTTCTCATCTTTACCTCAATTTCTATATTTTAGCAATAATTGGCAATCTTCTTTTGAATTCGTTTATCTTTACTCTTTTTTTAATATTCTCAATAAATTTATCTTCAAATCCAAAATCCAAAAGCTCATCATTGCTTCTATTCTCATCTATCATCTTTTTTAATAAAGAGTCAATTTTAGCATAACTATATCCCAAATCAGCCTCATCACTTTGACCTTCATAAAAATCAGCGCTAGGTGCTTTTTTTACTATACTATCATTCACACCTAAATATTTTGCAAACTCAAACAGATCACTTTTATAAATATCTCCTATTGGATTAATTGCACAAGCCAAATCTCCAAAAATAGTTCCATATCCTAAGAGTAATTCACTCTTATTTGAAGTTCCAACTACCAAAGAGTTTTCTCTTGCACTAATATCATATAAAACTGACATTCTTAATCTTGCACTAAAATTTCCTATTCTAAGGCTATTTTCTTCCATATTTTTTAAATATGCACTTAACATTGGCTCAATTGAAACAATCTCATATTTTATATCAAACTTTTTACAAAGCTCTACTGCATCTTCAACAGAGGCTTTAGATGAGTATTGTGATGGCATTAAAACGCAATTTAAATTATCTTTAAATGCCTCTTTACACAAAACTGCTACAACAGCTGAGTCTAAACCACCTGAAAGTCCTACAACAACTCTTTTTAAACCAGTTTTGTGAATCTCTTCTTTTAAAAAGTTTATTAATTTTTGCTTAATATTTTCATATTTATTCATTTTTAAACCTCAATTTAAGATTATATATCATCTTTCTTTGTTTTTTGATAAATCTCATCTAAATAGCTCTGATTTCCATTTTGTTGCTCAACTTTTTTATCAATTAATCTAAAAATTATATCTTTTAACTCATCTTCACTAAAATAGTTTAAATAGTTAGGATTTATTTGAATAGTATCATCATCTGAACTTTTTAAAAGCTCTTTTATCTCATTTATTAACTCTTCTTTTATATCTATCAACTCTTACTCTTTGTTAAACTTTTTTAAAATCTCATCCAAATATAGCTCCATTTTTTGCTCACCTATATCACACTCACTACTTTTACAACAGCCACATGAACTTCCAGCATCTGTTAAATCTTCTAAATCTTCAAGTGTTTTAGCACCTTTTTCCTTTATTGCATATATTAATTCGCCAAGACTTACCTGCTTACAATCACAAACAATAAATGAGTGAGGAAATTTTTTTGCCATTAAATACCTCTTTGTTTTTTAATAATTTCATAAGCTTCATTTATCTCTTGCAGTTTTTTTGTAGCTTCATCTATAATATTTTGTGATGCACCCTGCCCTGTAATAATATCTGGATGATATTTTTTTACTAAATTTCTGTAATTTTTCTTTAAAGTTGAATCATCATCATTTGGATTTGATTTTAAAATCTCATAAGCTTTTTCTAGTGATAGTGCTTTTTCATTTGCTCTATTTTTATAAAAATTCTCAAAATTTGATATTAAATTAAAATAATCTTTTGAATCTATTTTTAAAGCCTGAGCAATATCTTCAGTTATCTCTTGCTCTTGTTTTGAAAAATCACCATCTATAAATGCAAGATTTAACATATATTCAAGATATTTAACTCTTTTATTATAGTCATGTTTTGTAAGAGTAAATAATCTATTACAAATAGTTATTAAATTTTGAAAATTATCTTTTTCACTATCATAAAGCTTTTTTAAGCCATCTCTTACCTCTTGTGAATTTTCAAAATGAGTTGAAATATCAGTAAATGTATGTTTTAAAATCTCAGCTTCAAGCTCACCTACTTTTCCATCTGCTTTTGCAACTTTTGCCATAAGTGCAACTAAAAGACCAGCTTCATGATTTAATAAATCACCTCTAAAAATCTCTTTTTGATTTAAATTTATATTTTTAAACTCTTCAGTTTTATAATTTTTTCCAATAATAAATAAAATTGCAATAACAACTGCTAAAACTATTAATTCCATTATCTTCCTATTTATTTAAATTTTGGGATAAATTTTATCAAAATTACTCTAAGAATTTATAATAGCAATAAAGATGCTCTTTTAAATTAATTATTATTTTTGCTCAAATTAGATAAAATCCATACCTTATAAAATTTATGGAGCAAAATATGTTTGGATTAGGAATGACAGAGATTCTTTTAATTGCAATAATTGCAATTATTGTATTAGGTCCTGATAAATTGCCAGAAGCTATGATTAAAATTGCAAGAATGTTTAATAGCGTAAAAAAAGGTATTAGTGATGCAAAAACAACTTTAGACAATGAATTAAATATATCAGAATTAAAAGCTGAAGCAAATAAATTTAAAGCTCAAATTGAAGATACAAAAAGCTCTTTAATGGTTGAATCAAAGCTTGATTTAGGTCTTGATGAGATTTTAAATGATGATTTTGAGACTACAAAAAAGAATCAAGTTGAGACAAAAAAAGATGATAGCCTTCAAAAAAAAGAGATTGATAAAAATATAAAAGAGGATAGTAAATAATGTTTGAAGATTTAAAACCACATATTGCGGATTTAAGAAAAAGATTAACTATATCTGCTATTAGCGTTATTGCTATGTTTTTTGTATGTTTTGCTTTTTATGAACCTATTTTAGAGTGGATGATGGTTCCTGTAAAAGATGCACTTCCAACTGGAACTTCTATGATTGCTGTTGAGATTCAAGAGACATTTTTCACAGCTATGAAGGTTGCATTTTTTGGTGGATTTATAATATCTCTTCCTGTTATTTTTTGGCAATTATGGCTCTTTTTAGCTCCTGGATTATATGACCATGAGAAAAAACTTGTTATTCCTTTTGTATTTTTTGCAACTTTAATGTTTTTAATAGGTGCATCTTTTGCTTACTATATTGTTGTTCCTATTGGTTTTGATTTTTTAATTGCATTTGGTTCTAATGTTGTTAATGTATTACCAAGTATTGGTAAATATGTTGGATTTTTTACAAAACTTATGATTGGTTTTGGAGTTGCTTTTGAACTACCTGTTATCACATTCTTCCTTGCAAAAATTGGAGTTGTTGATGATAGAATGTTAAAAGACTTCTTTAGATATGCAGTTGTTCTAATATTTATCTTAGCAGCTATTTTAACTCCACCTGATGTTATAAGTCAAGTTTTAATGGCACTTCCTTTAATACTTTTATACTTAGTTTCAATTTACATAGCAAAAGTATTTAATCCAGCAAGTAAAGATGAAGAGGAAGAGGAGTAGTTTGAGCGATTTTTTAAAAACTTCAAGCTATGACTTTACTCTTCCTCAAGAGCTAATAGCTACAACTCCAGCAATTCCTGCTGATAGTGCAAAACTTTTAGTTTATAATAGAGCAAACAATACTATAACTCACACAATTTTTAAAAATATTTTAGATTTTTTACCACAAGATTTGACAATATTTTTAAATGATACAAAAGTTATAAAAGCTAGAGTTTTTGGTAAAAAAGAGACAGGTGCTAACATAGAACTTCTATTAAATAAACCACTTTTTATGGATAGATTTTTAGTTTTGATAAAAGGAAAAGTTAAAATTGGAGCAACATTAACTTTTGATGAAAAGCTAAAAGCAAAAGTATTAGAACTAAATGAAGATGGAACTAGAGTTGTAGAGTTTTATTTAGATAATAAAAAATTAGATTTTACCTCTTTGATTGAAATTTTAAATAAAATTGGGCATATCCCACTTCCCCCCTATATGAATAGAGAAGATAATAAAGATGATGAAAAAAATTATCAAACACTTTTTGCAAAAAATTATGGAGCAGTAGCAGCTCCTACAGCTTCTCTTCATTTTACAAGTGAACTTTTAGAAGAACTAGAAAAAAAATATGGTCTAAACTATCTTACACTTCATGTGGGAGCTGGTACATTTAAACCAGTTGATGTTGAAGATATTTTATCTCACCCAATGCACAGTGAATATTTTGAGATAAGCATTGATTGTAAAACAAAAATAGATAAAGCAAAAAATATCTTAGCAGTTGGTACAACTGTTACAAGAACTTTAGAGTTTTATGCAAGAAAAAATATGATTTGTGGAGAGTGTGATCTTTTTTTAAATCCAAGTAATAAACCAATTATTGTAAATCATCTTCTTACAAACTTTCATCTTCCAAAATCAACTTTGATTATGTTGGTTGCTTCATTTATTGGTTTAGAAAAAACTTTAGAAATATATAATGAAGCTATAAAAAACAACTATAGATTTTACTCTTATGGCGATGCCATGCTAATAATTTAAGGATAAATTTTGATACATTACATTTTATTTGATACAGAAACAACAGGTACAGCACAAGAGGATAGAGTTATTCAATTTGGAAGTATGATTTTAAATCAAAAAGGTGATTTAGAAGTTTTTGATGAGTTATGTTTTAGTGATATACCCATAAAACTTGAAGCTATGGAAGTTCATAATATAACTACTGATATGATAAAAGATAAACCAAGGGCTTGTGAAACAAAATTTTATCAAAGATTGGCTGAGCTAAATAGTAGTGAAAACTATCTAATAGCACACAATATAAATTTTGATTTACAGATGTTAGAAAAAGAGGGATTTAAAAACAAACTTCAACTAATTGATACTTTAAGATGTGCAAGACATATATATCCTAAACTACCTTATCATAGACTTCAATATTTAAGATATGCACTTGAACTTTATAAAAATGAAGATGAAGAGGCAAAAAAACTAAATATAGTTATAAAAGCTCACGATGCCATAGGAGATGTACTTGTGATGAAGCTATTTTTATCAAAACTTGTTGCAAAAATAAAAGATGAATTTCCAAGTATAAATCCTATGAAAAAACTGGTTGAATTAACACTTACTCCAGTATTTATAAAAACTTTTAAATTTGGAAAATATAAGGGTGAAAATATCGAAGATGTTGCAAAAAAAGATCCAAACTATTTAAACTGGATGAGAAACAATATGGAGCTTGATGAAGATATGCAATATACTTTAGATAAAGTTCTAGAAAAATAGTTAAGATAGATTATTATGTATAAAAAATGTAAACAAAAGTAACTATTCTTATTTTTTTAACTTAATTTTAGCTTGTAAACTTAATTTTTATCAATTATTCCTATTTTCTTAATATAATTATTAATTAGGATTTATCTTAATACCATAATAAAAACTAAGGAGATAGTTTATGAGTAATAAAAAAGTTAAGACTATTGGAATTCATGAGGCTTATGCAAATGATCCAATAAAAGCTGATTTAGATATCTTTGGAAGAGAGGCTAATCCAACAACAAGAAGAGGATTTTTGAAAAAGAGTTCACTTTTGGCAATGGCTGCTGTTGTTGGATCAAATATTCCATACGCACAAAATATGCCAAGTGGATTAATTCCAGCAGCACTAGCAAACTCTGATTTACCATTTTCAATTCCTGGTAAAGAGGGTTTAATTTACTTAAATGATAGACCAATAAATGCTGAAACACCACCTCATTTATTAAATGATGAGTTTACACCTGATAAACATTTCTTTATTAGAAACAATGGTACACCACCAGCTATGCAAGATATTGATGTGAAAAATTGGACTTTGGAAATATCAGGGGAGAGTTGTAAAAATCCTACAACATTTACTATTGATGAGTTAAAAAGTAAATTCAAACACTACACTTATGCATTAACACTAGAGTGTGGAGGAAATGGAAGAGCTGAGTTTAATCCACCTACAAAAGGAAATCAATGGGAGCTTGGAGCTATTGGTTGTGGAAGATGGACAGGAGTTAGATTAAAAGATGTTTTAGAGTCTTGTGGAATTAAAAAAGATGCCGTTTATATTGGATATTACGGGAAAGACACTCACTTAAGTGGAGATCCTACTAAAGTTTCAATAAGTAGAGGAGTTCCGATTGAAAAAGCTTTAGAAAATGAAGTTTTAATAGCTTGGGCTTATGAAGGAAATGATATTCCTCATCAAAATGGTTATCCTTTAAGACTTGTAATTGGTGGATGGCCAGCTTCTGTTTCTGGAAAATGGTTAAGCAAAATTGTAGTTAGAAATAAAGTTCATGATGGTGAAAAAATGATGGGACAATCATATAGAATGCCTTGTGAACCTGTTGCTCCAGGAGCAAATGTACCAAATGAAAATATGTGTATAATTGAATCTATGCCTGTAAAATCACTAATCACATTCCCAAAATCAGGTATTACTCACTCTTTAAATGATAAATTAAAGCTAAATGGAAAAGCATGGGCTGGAGATTTAAAAGTTAAAGATATGTATGTTTCAATAGATTTTGGTGCAACTTGGGAAAAAGCAAAAATTAATAAACCACTAAATAAAACTGCGTGGCAAACTTGGGAAGCAAGTGTTAAATTCCCACAAAAAGGATACTATGAAGTTTGGGCAAGGGCAACTGATAGTAGTGGAAAAATGCAGCCAGTTATTATTCCAGGGTGGAATCCAAGAGGTTATTTAAACAACGCTTGTCACAGAATCGCTGTTCAAGTTGTATAAAAGGAGTTATTTATGAAAAAAGGATTATTCCTTATTTTTGCATCATCACTTCTTTTCCTTCAAGCTCAAAAAGTTGATAGCGAATCTGGATTGATTATTGCAAAAGGTTTTGAAACCGTAAAAGCAAACTGTACTGTTTGTCATAGTGCAAAATTTATTACTACACAAAAAGGTGATAGAGATACTTGGAAAGCTATGATTGTTTGGATGCAAAAAACTCAAGGTTTATGGCAATTTACGCCTCAAATAGAGGATGAGATATTAACTTATCTTGAGACAAACTATCCTCCAGGAAAAGCTTCAAGAAGAGCAAACCTAAAATTAAAAGATATGCCAAATTAGCAATAAGTGGGTTTAAATATACCCACTTATATATAAATAAAAGTTAAATCCTATCATCAAAATATTTAATATAAAAAAAGATTTTTTACTCCAAATTGAAAAAAATGAAAATAAAATATATAAAATAAAAAAATATAAAGGTGTAAAAACTTCATAAACATAGATTTTATTTTCTAAAAAAATTTTTAAATAATTATCAAAATAGGAAGATATATTAAAAATATGTGCAACTATTTCAAGTGGATAAAATATTGTAAAAAATATAGTAATAGGTATTGAGTAAAACTGTTCAATAGCTGTTTGAGGGAAAAAATAGTGAACAATTGGATTAAAAATTAAAAACATCCAAATATTAAAAAATATATAAAGTAAAATTTTATTTCCATTCTTAAAATATTGAATAAACAAATAGATATAAAAAACTGCAAAAATAGAGAACCAAAATCCAATATTAAAAATATATTGTGGAAAAAGTGCAATAACTATCAAAAAAGTATAAAAAAGTGTTATATATGAGATTACTTTTATATTACTTCTTAAAAGATAAAGCCCTAGACTAAAAAGTACAAATGCTCTTAAAAGCGATGGAACAATATCTGTTAAAATAAGATAATAGAACATTATAAATATTGTAATTAATAAAATATCATATCTTCTATTTCTATATGAAAAAAATCTATCTTGTAAAAATTTATAAGGATAGTACAAAATCCAATAAATAACAAAAGATAAAACTGCTAAATGAAAACCTGAAAGTGCTACAACATGAGCTATTCCATAAGCTGTTATTACATCTCTAAGCTCTTTTGAAACTGGAACTGCTAAAAACAGAGCTTCAAAGAGCTCAATAATCATAGCATCCTCATGATTATTTTTAATATTTTCTAAAATTTTATCTTTAAATTCATATCTTTTTTCACCTCTATCAAAGTATAAAACTTTTGTAAAAAAACCTTTTAAATAATCAAAAAAAGAGATATTTCTAGTATCAATTACAACATTTATTAAATCTAATTTTTCAAAGTTATTATCTTTTGAAAAAGAGGCAAAAAATTCAAAGCCATCGCCTTTTAGCTTTATAACATCAAATTTTTCTTTTGGGTAGATATTTAAGACTTCGGCTTTTGTTTCAAAAATATACTCTTTTTTTAACTCTTTATACGACAAATAGTTAAATAAAATATTTATCATAAAAACAAAAAGTAGAAAAAGAGTAAAAAATATACTATTTTTTGATACTTGTAAATCTTGCATAAGTTAAATTATACAAGATTTTAAAAGATTATTACTAATTTTTGTATATATATTTAAAAAGTAACATTCTATAAAAAATCTAACTTTTCTATTTTATTATTTTTTATAAATTGATTATAAATATGCCTCATCTGTTTTAATTCACTCTCTTTAAAAATAGAGATATTTTTTTTAAGTTTATCTACAACATCTTTTGTATCAAGCTGTAATAAACTTTTTGCAATATAATTTTCTATTAAAACCATTCCTAATCTTTTTATAGATTTTGTATATTCCAAAATTTCAAGAGCCTCATTTGTCTTTATTAAAACAATATTACAAAGTTCTTTATCAAAAATATTTGAGATTTTATATAAAATATTTAATGCATAATTATGTAAAACAACTGGCATTTCATCTCTATCTCCAACAGACTCTTTTAAATTCAATCCAATTTTTCCAAAATTTATAGCCTTGTTTATAGTTTCATCATTTTTATTTACATCTAAAATATACTTAAATCTATAAGATATTGCCATATTTACAAAAGTTGCTCCATACTCAAAAGGTCCTAAAGCTGGTATTGCTAAACATTTTTTATAAAAATTTATAGCATCATCATAGTTCTCTTCCCATTCACAAAGATTTGCTTTGATATTGTAAAAATGCCACAACCATAAAGGAACATTGTCTTCATTGTGAGAAAAAAGTAGTTTTTCTAGTGTTTCTAAAGATTCTATTGCCTCTTGTTTTAAAGTAGCATTTCTTTGAGAAATTATAATCCAAGCGGCTTTTCTTTGATAATATCTTACTTCAATATCTGATGGTCTATGATTTTTACCAAGTTTTAGCTCTTTTGGTAAACTATTATATGCTTGTTCAAAATGCCCCATTCTTTCATATAAAGAGCATATATTTAATATATATTTATTTGGATTAATCTCGTATAAATACTTATTTAAAAGTATCGCTTGTTCAAAATATCCACTTCTTTCAAATAAAAATGCCAAATCATTTAATGTACTTATTGATAATTTTCTATAATAAGATTTTGAAGAGTTTTCGAAACTATTAATATCGCTTGAATCAAACATAAATCCAGCTATTTCAAACCAATAATCATTTATTAATTCATATTGTTGTTTATCTTTGATTGAGATTATAAACTTTTCTAATATTTTAATAACTCTTTTTTCATCTAAAACTAAATCTTTAACATAGTAATATAAAATTAAAAGAGAGATTGGATTTTCAAATTTTAAAACACAATCTTCAAGATGATTTCTCAAATATTGAGATAACTCTTTTTTTTGTGATTTTAAATCCTTAAATTTTACACTATTTGTAAAAAATATTTGTAAAGATTTTTCTTGAGATAAAAAATTAAAATCTTCAAAACTTCTATTTATAAAACTTTGGAAACCAAAACCTAAATGATTTTCATCTTCAGATTTAATAAAATTTTTTCCACAATATTCAAAAAGTTCCAAAGATGTAAATATCTTTTTATCTTTACTTTTAACAATTTTTGTAGAGCAAAGTTGCAGCAAAGAGTAAAAAATTTGCTCTTTTTGTGATAATAAAACATCAATATTTGATTTTTTTTCTATCTTATCATTTTTAACTATTTTTATATTTTTTACACCTATATTTTCAAGATTTTTTTGAATAACTTGAACTTTATCAGACCTTACATAAAAATATATATTTTCAAATCTATTTAAAATAATATTTACAAAAATAGACCAAAGCCAGTGATTTTGCTCCTCTAAGTCAAAGTTATATAGATGAATTTCTGATTTTATATCAAAGTTTGAATAAGCTAATTTTAATCGCTTTGCTTTTCTAATATCTTTATTAAACCATGAGTTAATCAAGTTTTTTAGTTCATTTCCTTCTGAATCCAAAATTTTTGGCATAAATAGAAGAGATAAAAATAAAAAAATCACAAATCCTAAAGATATATAATCTTTTAATTCAAAACTACTTGGGGTTTCAAGAACTATTTTTTTTAAAAAATCTTCATAAATTGAGATTGTTAAAAATGCAATTAAAATTATAAATACTGAGATAAATGAGATAGTTAAAGGAATAAATCTTTTATTTACAAAATAGGAAAAAGTTCTATTTTTGCCAATCAAACTATTTATATCTTCTTCAAATTTATCCAAAGAGTCATTTTCACAATATGTTATATTTAAACTATTTTTTTCTTTAGAAATTGAGCTATCTTCTTTTTTTTCTCTTCTGTTTTGTGATAATTTTGATGTGACAATAAAATAATTTATATTTTTATTCATTATAATCTCTTACTATTTTTTGCAGCTTGATTTTGAATTGGATCACTAAAAGTATAAATACCCTCTTTTATTTCAAATGGAAAATTAGAAAATATATCTTCAAAGTTATCTTGAAACTCTTTTGAGAAATTTTCAACTCCCCCTTTTACAATTTCGATATATCTTGAAGGAATAAAACAGTTTTCTTGTCCAATTTTTGCTATTTTATCATCTTTAGTTGTCATAAAAGCTATTAAATCTTCATCTAAATTTTGATTAAAAATATTCTCTTTTTTTATAGTTATACAACTATAATTTTTCTCTCTTAATTTCAAAACTTCAAACTCTTCTTCACTTATTTTTATCATAACTCCAAAAATATAAGAGTTTTCATCTTTTTGTATATTTAAAAAGACACCATTTACAAGCTCTTTTTCAAAATAAATAGACTCAATAGAGTTCCAAACTCTTTTATATCCTTTTATTTTTACTGGAATTAAATCTTCTTTTTTAAGCTCTCTATTTTTAAATGAATTTTGAGCACTTTTTATATTTACTAACGAACCAAATCCAAACAAATACATATAAAACCTTTCATATATAAATTCATAAATAGTATCGTTTTTTAATTTAAGAGCTTATATATTGCCTATTTAACACTTTTTAACCATTTTTTGAGTATATTAATCCTTTTATTATAAAATTTTTAAGGCTTTTTTAAAATGAATAAATTTGATTATACAAAGATATCTGATGATTGTATTAAATGTGGAAAGTGTAAACCTGTATGTACAATATTTAATATAAATCAAGATGAAGCAACAAGTCCTAGAGGATTTATAGACCTTTTGGGAGCTTATAAAAGAGATGAGCTTGAGCTAGATAAAACGGCTAAAGAGATATTTGAATCATGTTTTTTATGTACAAACTGTGTTGAAGTTTGTCCAAATGATTTACCAACTGATATGATTATTGAGCAAGTAAGAAGTGATATTGCCAAAAAGTTTGGAATAGCTTGGTATAAAAGATTGTTCTTCTTCCTTTTAAGACATAGAAAAATTATGGATTTTATGTCAAAACTAGGATATATGTTTCAAACATGTGCTATTAAAATAGATGAAAAAACAAAAAGTGCAACTCCTAGATTTAGCCTTCCTATTGTAAAAAAAGATAGAGCCCTGCCATATGCAGATAGCATTAGTTTTTTAAATAAATATCCTGAAAATATGAAGTTTAGTGTTGAAGATAAAAGAAAAAAAGTTGCTATTTTTATTGGTTGTATGAGTAACTACACTTATACAAATACAGGAGATAGTTTAGTAAAAATTCTTAAAAAACTAAAATATGATGTATTTATTCCAAAAAAACAGTTGTGCTGTGGAGCACCTGCATATTTTACAGGTGCTTTTGATACAGTTGATTATCTAACTAAAAAAAATATTGAATATTTTGAATCTTGGATAGATGATGTTGAAGCTGTTATTATTCCAGAAGCTACATGTAGTGCAATGATAAATAAAGATTGGGAACACTACTTACATGACCAACCAGAGTGGAAACAAAGAGCTGTTAAACTATCTAAAAAAATATTTTTAGCAACAAAATGGCTAGAAAATAGTACAGAGTTAAAAGATATATTGTCAAAAAGTGGTAAAAAAATTGATCAAATGGTAACTTATCACGACCCTTGTCATGCAAAAAAGATGCAAAATGTTTGGAAAGAGCCAAGAGAACTTTTAAAACAAAACTATATTTTAAAAGAGATGAGTGATTCAAATAGATGTTGTGGATTTGGTGGAGTTACTATGCAAACAGAAAAATTTAGTTTTGCAAGAGCAGCAGGTGCTCCAAAAGCAGCAATGATAAGAGATAGCAAGGCTCAAATAGTAAGTGCTGAGTGTAGTGCTTGCAGAATGCAAATAACAGATAGTTTATATCATGCAAATGTTGATGTGGTATTTAAAAATCCAATTGAGTTAATTGCTGAAGCTTTAGAAGATTAATATGGAATTTTGGCAAAATATATACTCACAATTTGATCCTGTAGCTTTTAGAATTGGTGAGATTGCAGTTCATTGGTATGGAATAATGTATGCATTAGCACTTTTAAGTGCTATATTTATTGCAAAGTGGTTTATAAAATATGACAAAATAAATATTAGCCAAGATATTTTTGATTCATATATTTGGTGGGCTGAAATTGGTGTTATTTTAGGTGCAAGAATTGGATATATCCTATTTTATGATCCAAATACAACTTACTACTTAACAAATCCTTGGCAGATATTTAATCCTTATGTAAATGGTGTTTATGTTGGAATTGCTGGTATGAGTTATCATGGAGCATTTATTGGATTTATTATAGCTTCACTTCTATTTTGTAGAAGAAAAAATATTAATTTTTGGTTTATAACAGATATTTCTGTTTTAGGAATTAGTGCTGCTTATGTATTTGGTAGAATTGGAAACTTCTTTAATCAAGAGCTTGTAGGAAGAGTTACAGATGTTCCTTGGGCAATTTATGTTGATGGGATTTTGCGACACCCTTCTCAGTTATATGAAGCCTTTTTAGAAGGAGTTTTAGTATTTTTAATACTTGTTTATTTTAGAAATAGAAAAAAATTTGATGGTCAATTAGCTTTAATGTATGGAATTTTCTATACTATTGCAAGAATTATTGCAGAGTTTTATAGAGAACCAGATTGGCAATTAGGATTTTTAGCTGGAAATTGGCTAACTATGGGAATGTTACAATCGTTTGGAATTTTATTTATATGTTTAGCTATATATTATATGAAATTAAAAGTAGTGCTAAAAAAATAGCCCTACTTTGTATCTTTTTTTGGAACAATCTTAAAAAATTCGGCTTTTGTTAAATCTTGTAAGAACTTTGGTTCAATTTTATGCAAAGCAATAATATCAACTCTTTTATCATTGTAAAGCCAAGATTTACCTGTATCTTTTAGAGTCTCCTCTTTAAAAAGTTTTACCAAATCTTGCTTACTTAAAATTAGCTCTTCCAAATTTATCCTTATTTTGAATAATGAGTTAAATCTATTGTATATCCTCTACCTGAATGATTTTTAATTATTGAGTAGTAAGTTTTTAATCTTATTTTATTTACAATATTTCTCATAGTAAAAATTGACATTTTTTTACCTTTCCAAACCTCTTTTTGAACTAAATCATAATCAGTAACTTCATCTAATCTACTAATTAAAAGTTTCAAAAATCCTTTTTCAAGTCTTGTAAACTCAATCATATTATTTGATTTATCAAAGAATTGATCTTTGTATCTATCAAAATATATTCCCTCAGCTAATTTAAATTTATCAGATCTTTGAGTCTGGTTTAAACACATTAAAACTGATATTAGTATAGAAGATACTGGACAAGATTTTAAAATATATGTATAAGCTTTTAAATTTATAGCTTTTTCTATACTATCTTGAGAATCACTCTTGCTTATTACAATAATTGGAACAAATGCTAATTTTTTTTGTATAAGTTGAATAATATTATCCAAAAAAATAGCATTTTGATCAAAATCAAGAACAATAATATCGCAATTTTCCAAATCTATTGTATTTGAAAATAATTTATTATTTAATATAATTAGTTCTTTAAATTTGTCTTTAAAGCCCTCTTTTATTTGCTCATCTTCGCTTATAAAAAGGACTTTTGCATTTTTATTTTGTCTAACTGCTTTTTTCATTTTCTTCTCTTATGTATAATTTTTTATAAATAATAACAAAAACAATATTAATATAAACAAAATTTAAGAGGCACAGTTTACCTCTCTTACTTTATTTAACATATCAAATACAATTTTAGTATTCTCTTCAATTTGAACAGCTACATCAAAAATCTCTTCATTTGAAGCTTTTTTTGCATATAAATCTACAGTATCTTGAACCAATGAGTGAACACTGTTATGAGCTTTTGTTAAAATTTCCCACTCTTTTGTTTTTGCAAAATCTCTATGCTCATTCTCTCTCATCCATTTTCCAAGGTTGCACTCTTTTGAAGTTGCAACTGTAAATTTATTTCCTACATTACATTTTGCAAAGTTAATATTTTTGAAATTAATATGATCTGATTTTAGTTTATTAATATTTACAATCATATTTGAATCACAAATTCTGCTACTTGCACTCTTATCAAAACTTGTTTGACTTATTGTTTGATCTAAACTAACAGCAAGTTGTGCAGTCTGTTTTGCCATCTCATTAATACTTGAAGCTAAGTTAGCATTTTGTTGTGTTGCTTGATCCAAACTATTTACAGTATCATTTATCTGAGCCATAGCTTGTTGCTGCTCTCTTGTTGCTGTTGCTACATCTTCAATTAATTTTATAGTTACATCGATATTTGAATTTAGCTCATTGTATCCATTTATCATATTTGTAGTGCTATTTTTACCCTCTTTAGCTTTTAAAGTCGCATTTTCAACAATATTTTTAATCTCATTTGCAGCTTCTGCACTTCTGCTTGCAAGATTTCGCACCTCTTGAGCAACAACTGCAAAACCTTTTCCAGCTTCTCCAGCAGTTGCTGCTTCAACAGCTGCGTTTAGACTTAAGATATTTGTTTGGAATGCTATTTGATCAATTACACTAATTGCTTCATTTATTGCCATAACCTGATCGTTAATCTCATCCATTGAAATAGCTGTTTTTTGTGCTAACTCTTTTCCAATAGCTGTAGATTTTGTAACATTTTGTGCATATTGAGCCATTTTTGTTGCATTTTCACTACTTCTTTCAATAGTTGCTGCAATCTCTTCAATAGCAGCAGCAGTCTCTTCAAGACTTGCAGCTTGAATATTTGATGATTCACTTAAATTTGAAGATGCAATTGACAACTCTTTTGAACTATCATTTAAATCTAAATTTGATTTATAAATTAGACACATAATTTCATTTATACTTGATTGTGTAACTCTTACTCCATTTACTAATGATGAGATAATTCCTGAAGTATTCTCTATATTTTTAATATTGTAATCATACTGTGCATTTGATAAAGCAATAATTGCATCATTTACAACCAATAAATTTGATTGAGTTTTTTCAATCATTTTGTTTATCTCTTTAACTAAAGAGTTTACTCTATTTGAGTTTGCAACTCCTACAACTTTATCATTTAACAATCCAGCATTAACTTTTTCTATAACTTTTTTTGTCTCATCAATAACAATTTGATCTTGAATATGACCTTTTTCGATTGAATCTAAATATCTATTAAAACTAGTTACAACATCTCCTATTTCATCATTTGATATAACTTCTATTCTACTTTCAACTGATGATGTATGAGTTATTTGGTCAATAGTTTTTTTAAGACTCAAAATAGGATTTAAAATACCTATTTTCATATTTATCAAAGATGCTATCATTGTAACTAATAAAGCAAGAACTAAAATAATTAAAGCAACATATACTATTTTTGAAGCTTGTTCTATTGCACTTTGAACACTACTTATAGGTTCTGCTAAAAGAGTAATACCTAATTTTTTACCTTGAAAATCAACAACATTATCATATGTATAAAAATATTTTTTTGATACCAAATAACCATCTTTTAATAACTTATCAAAATCTATTGTTTTTGCATCTGCTAAAAAATCTTCATTAACAAATTTTTGAGAAATCAAATATTTATTTATAACTTTTTTATCATCATATTTAGCTGTCGCTAAGGCTGTATCCATTAGAAGTAGATATGCTTTACCCTCTTTATCAAAATCAATAGCAACAGAGTTTAATCCTTGCATAAACTCTAAAGAACCCACATGAACACCATCTTTTAAAACAGGAACCACAGATCTTAACTCCAAACCTGCATTTCCAATCTCAAAACCATTTACAACTTTTTTTGTTTTATTTACTTCAACAACACTTGCTCTAAATGAACTTAAATCATCTCCATGATTTTTTTGATTCCAAGATCTTAAAAATGAGTGATTATCTTTTGTATGAATATGGATTTTAATATTTTTAAATGGTGTTGACTCTTTCATTTTCAAACCAAGTAAATCAACAGATTTTACAACAGTATCTCTATCTGCATATAGTAATCCACTTTGAAGATTTGAATCATTTGCAATAGATATTGCATTTGAGATTCCAACATCAAGTTTTGAACCAACTCTAATATCTTTTAAGTTTTTTAAGCTTTTTACAACATCAGATTGAACTTCATCTTCTAGGCTGTTTTTATAACTATTTAAAACTAAATATCCAACAATTAAAGCAATAACTGTAACAACAGCGCTTATAATTGTAAACTTTAAACCAATCCCAAATCTATTCATATTTTACTCTCCCTTGTATCTTTTAATATTATATTGTAATCTCTTTAATATCAGCTATATTTCTAAATCCTAAATATACTTGTGATATTAAATTTTTTCTATTTGTTTTGATTTTTTCATCTTCATGATTTACAAAAACTTTTTCAAAAAAGTTATCAAGATTTGATTTTAATGAGAAAAGTGCATCAAGCTCTTCTTCAAAACTATCAAATTTTTTATCTTTGATTTTTGAATAATTTGCAAAAAGAGTTTTTTCTTCATCTTGCTCAAAAAGTCTCTCATCTACACTTAAATTACTATTTAAATCAACATCTTTAACAATATTTGCAACTCTTTTAAATGTAGCACTATACTCTTTAAAACTATCACTTTCTACTATTGGATTTAAAGCCTCTACTTTTTGGAAAATTTTATATATATTTGACTCTTTACTAGCTAAAACTGCTTTTAAAACTGTTGGATTTACATCAAAAATTTTAAATAGTCTATCATTGAAAAAATCTAATAAAACTTTTATATCAAGATTTTTATAATTTACTTTTAAATCTTCTACTATAGTTTTAAAATCAATATTAAGTTTATGCTCAATAGCAATTCTTACTATTCCAAAAGCTGCTCGTCTTAGAGCAAATGGATCTTTTGAACCTGTTGGAATTTTTCCAACACTAAACAAAGCCATAAGATTATCAATCTTATTTGACATTGCAACTATTGAAGAGAAAATAGAGCTTGGAAGCTCACTATTTTCACCAGTTGGAAGGTATTGCTCTTTTAATGCTAAACTAATTTTTTCATCATTTTTTGCAATTTTTGAGTAGTAATACCCCATAAGTCCTTGAAGTTCTGTAAACTCATAAACCATCTCACTCATTAAATCAGCTTTTGAAAGCATTACTGCTTTTTGAATTAGTTCAACTTCATTTACACCTAGTTTATTTGCTAAATAAGATGCTATTTTTGCTTCTCTTTCACATTTATCATAAACAGTTCCTAAACCTTCAACAAAAACAAGTTTTTTTAACCCTTCATTTGATAAACCATTTTTAATATCATTTTTATAAAAAAACATTGCATCTGCAAGTCTAGGTCTTAAAACCTTCTCATTTCCAGCAATTATATATCCAAAATCATCTGTGAGAGCATTTGAAACAACTATAAAACTGTTTGTAAGTTTTCCATCTTTATAAACTGCAAAATATCTTTGATTTGCCTTCATAGATGTAACAATAACTTCAGGTGGAAGAGTTAAAAACTCCTCATCAAATTTACCAATCAAAGCTGTTGGATACTCTGTAATTGCAACAACTTCATCTAAAAGTTCCATATCAAGCTCAATTTGAATATTGTGTTTAATCTCAATCTCTTTTAACTGCTTAAGAATCTTCTCTCTTCTTTCATCTTGATATAAAATAACACCATATTTATCAAGTTTACAAAAATAATCACCAACATCATTAAAAACAAATGGCTCATAAGATTGCATTCTATGACCATAAGATATATTTGAAGAATCAACTCCAAAAAGTTGTGCAGGAATAATCTCATTTTCAAGCATAACGCTTAAAAATCTAATTGGTCTTATAAAGCTATCACTTCTGCTTCCCCAACGCATAGATTTACCAAAATTAAGAGTTGATATAAACTCATTTATCATAGAGTTTAAAAGCTCTTTTGACTCTAATCCTTTAATTTGTTGTTTATAATATAAAACTTCACCTTTTCCAAAATCTTTAAACTCTAACTCATCTACACTTACACCACACTTTTGAGCAAAACTTTGTGCTGCTTTTGTAAAAGAGCCATCTTTAAAAGCTATAGCTTTTGGAGCTCCAATATTTTCAGCCTCAATATCATCTTGTTTTACTTTAAACTCTCTATGCCATAAAACTAATCTTCTTGGAGTATAAAAAAGTTCAAAATTGCAAAGTAAACTATTTTTTTCTAAAATAGATTGCCATTTTTTTTCAATATTTGGAAGCTCTTGTAAAAATGGAATAGCTGGTAACTCTTCAACTCCAATCTCAATCAAAAGTGGTTTAAGCATCGTTTTTTTCCTTATCTTGGTTTTTATTTTTCTCTATTTCTTCAAGTTTATCTGTATATTTTTTTATCTGTTGTCTGTTGAAATTTATCACAAACATTGCAAGCATAAAAATAAAAAGAGTTAAAACTATAAAATCTAATATCTCTTTCAATTTTTATCCTTCAAAACTTCACTATAAATAGCTCCATCAATCTCTTCATTTGCAATATCTTCAAGCTCATCACTTGTATCAATCAAAGCTAGAATTTTTGTATCAAACATATAATTATCTGCTATTTTTTGCATCTTTTTTGCTAAATCTTGAGTACAAACAGCATATTTTGCATTAAAACTATTTGCATAAATCCCCTCTTTTATTGTTTTTATAGATACAAAAAAGTTCAAATTTTGCTTTTTGCAATATTTTAAAAGCTCTTCATCAAAATCAAAAAAAAGTAGTGAATTAGAAGCTGTATTTTTTATATCTTCAATAGAAGAGATTATAAAAAACTCTTCAAAAGGAACTAAACTATCACCAATTATCTTCATAATTAACCTCTTTTATTTAAACACTCTTTTGAGCAATAAAACTTTCCATTTGACAAAATAGCCTCTTTTGAAGATACAAAAGTGCTACAAGTTGGGCATTCAACCATCTCATCGCTAATTAAGTTTTGATCTTTTTTTCTACTCTTTTTAAAAAATATTAAATATATTAAAAAAAGCACTAGTGCAACAAATATTATTTTATAAATCATCTTTTATTCCTTTATGTACAAATAGTTTCTATCATCTTTGCAAACTACTTTATAGTTTTTTATTTTTGCCTCTTTTAGCTCATTTTCTAGCATACTACCTTTATAAAAAAGATATGAGCTAGACTCTTTTTTTATATTTTGTGTTAGATTTAAAAGTAAATTTGTATTTGTAACAGCTCTACTTGTTATTAAATCGACTTTTAAATCTTCAAGCTCTTCAACTCTTTTTTGTAAGATTGTCAAATTTTTTAGCCCTAAAGTAGCTTTTACAATATTTAAAAAAGCAACTCTTTTTGATCTTGGCTCAATCAAATATGCCTCTTTATCTTTTTTTGCAATTGCAATTATAAGACCTGGATATCCAGCTCCTGTTCCAATATCTGCAAAGCTTTTAAAATCTTCTATAAAACTCAAAGGGTATAAAGAGTCTAAGATATTTTCATAAATAGTTTGATCATCTAAATTTCCACTAAGATTATGAACCCTGCCCCACTTTTTTAAAAGCTGTACAAAAGTTTCGATATCTTTATAAAAGCTATCTTCATAGATTAGACTATTTTTTTCAAGTAAAGATTTTAAACTCAAATTAGATGTCCCATCTTCTCTTTTTTTGTAGATAAATATAGTTCGTTGTATTTATTTGATTTTATAATTGCTGGAATTCTCTCAACAATCTCAACTCCCAAAGACTCAACATATTTTAGTTTTACTGGGTTGTTTGTGATTAGTTTTAGTTTTTTTATTCCTAAATTTTCAAAAATATATCCAACAACTCTATAATCTCTCTCATCCTCTTTGAAGCCTAACTCAACATTTGCCTCAATTGTATTTCTTCCTTTGTCTTGCAGTGCATAAGCATTTACTTTATTTACAAGACCTATATTTCTGCCCTCTTGTCTGTGATAAATTACCAATCCACCATTTTTTGCAATAAATTTCAAAGATAGATCTAATTGGTTTTGGCAATCACACTTTAAACTTCCCAAAGTATCGCCCGTAAGGCACTCTGAGTGAATTCTTACAAATGGAGTTTCTAAAGTTTCAAAATCTAAACTCATTATTGCTAAATGCTCTTGATGTCCATCTTTGTATGCTTTTATTCTAAAATTTCCATATTTTGTAGGAAGGTTTGCTATATTTGATTCAATTATATTCATTTGTATTTAAACCTTTAACTGTTAAAATCGCAAGATTATATCCAAAAGAGGTAAATATTATGTTTAAACGATTTAGAAGATTAAGATTAAATGAGACTTTAAGAAATTTAGTTCAAGAGACAACAATTTGTAAAGATGATTTTATATATCCACTGTTTGTAAGAGAAGGAAAAGGTATTAAAACTGAAGTTTCTTCAATGCCAGGTGTATTTCAAATGAGTATTGATGAGATTTTAAAAGAGTGTGAATATTTGCAAAAAATAGGTTTGAACTCTATTATTCTTTTTGCTATTCCAGATATTAAAGATTCAGTTGGAAGTGAGTGTTTATGTGATGAGAGTATAATTGCACGAACAATAAAAGCAATAAAAGAGAAATATCCAAATATGTTTGTAGTTACAGATTTATGTTTTTGTGAATATACAGATCATGGGCATTGTGGAATACTTGATCCCAAATCTCAAAGTGTTCACAATGATAAAACTCTTGAAATATCAGCCCTTCAAGCACTAGTTCATGCAAGAGCAGGAGCTGATATGATTGCACCATCTGGAATGATGGATGGAATTATTACAACACTTAGAAGTGCTTTAGATGAAAATGGTTTTAAAGATTTACCTATTATGGCTTATTCAACAAAATTTGCAAGTGGTTATTATGGACCATTTAGAGATGTAGCTGAATCAACTCCAAGCTTTGGTGATAGAAGAACATATCAAATGAATGTGGCAAATAGACTTGAAGCTATTAGTGAATCACTTGAAGATGAAAAAGAAGGTGCAGATATTTTAATGGTAAAACCAGCTTTAGCATTTTTGGATATTGTAAGAGATATTAAAAATGAGACAAAACTTCCTTTATGTGTTTATAATGTAAGTGGTGAGTATGCTATGTTAAAACATGCAGGACTTGCTGGACTTATTGATTATGAAAGAGTTATGATGGAGACTATGATTGCATTTAAGCGAGCTGGAGCAAATATAATAATTTCATATCATGCAAAAGAGGTTTGTGAGATTTTAAATAGAAAGTAAAATGAACAACTACCAAAAAGCAATAGAAAACTCAAATATAGTATCAAAAACAGATCTAAATGGAATCATAACTTTTGTAAATGATGAGTTTTGTAAACTTTTTGGTTTTAAAAAAGATGAGCTTATTGGTAAAAATCACAATATTGTAAGGCATCCAGATACACCAAAAGAGAATTTTCAAGCTCTTTGGGAGACAATTTTAGATAAAAAAGTATATAAAGCTACCGTTAAAAATCTATCAAAAGATAAAAAAGATATATATTTAAATACAACTATTGTTCCTATTTTAGATGAAAAAGAGGAAAATATTGTAGAGTTTGTAGCTATAAGATATGATATTACAAATGAAGTATTGCTTCAAAAAGAGCTTGAAGAGAGACAAAAAATTCTTTTTTTGCAATCAAGAATGGCAAGTTTAGGGCAAATGTTGGCAAATATTGCTCACCAATGGAGACAACCTTTAACTCAATTAAATCTAAGTTTATATAATCTAAAAAAATCTTTTGAAAAGCAAAACAAAAAAGAGTTTAAAGATTTTTATAGCAACTCAAAAAACCTAATCTTGGGTATGTCAAATACTATTGAAGATTTTACAAACTTCTTTTCTCCACAAAAACAAAAAGAGATTTTTTTATTAAACATCTCTATAAATGAGGCTTTGAAGATTTTAAATGAAATTTTTAAAGATGAGAAAATAGATATCAAATTTGATATTACAAAAGATTTAGAGATTTTTGGAGTAAAAAATGAACTAACGCAAGTTTTACTAAATATACTTTCAAATGCCAAAGATGCTTTTGTACAAAATGGTATTAAAAATAGAGAATTGTGTATAAAAACATATAAAAAAGATGATTTTATATATCTTGAAATAGTTGATAATGCTCTTGGAATAAATGATGAGATAAAAGATAAAATGTATGAGCCATATTTTACTACAAAACACCAAAGTAGCGGAACTGGTCTTGGATTGTTTATATCTAAAATTATTATAGAAAATAGTTTTGAAGGTGAAATTTCTAACACAAATACCCAAAATGGTTCAAAATTTGAACTAAAATTTCCAATAAAGTTTGAAGTATGAAAAATCTAAAAGTTTTGATTGTGGAAGATGAGATAGATTTAGCAAATTTGATAAAATCTTCAATAAAAGAGCTATTTTTTAAAGTTGTAATTGCAAAAGATGGCTTAGAGGCTATAAAAAAATTTGATAGCTTCAAACCTGATATTATAATAAGTGATATTATGATGCCAAATTTAAATGGCTTAGAGATGAGCAAAAAAATAAAAGAGAAATATAGTGAAACTCCTATTGTGATTTTAAGTGCTCATAGTCACAAAGAGATGCTTTTGGAAGCTATTGATTTGGGAATTTCAAAATATTTTATAAAGCCTTTTGATATTGAAGAGTTTATTGAGTATTTAAAAGAGTTATCAAAAAAGATAAATAAAAACAAATCTATAAAATTAAAAGATAATTTTATCTTTGATTTCAACAATTTATCTTTGTATCAAAATGATATTTTGGTAAATCTTACAAAAAGAGAGAGGCAGTTTTTAGCTCTTTTGATTGAAAATAAAAACTCATATGTAACTACTTTTGATATTAAAAAAACTCTTTGGGAAAATGAGATTGTAAGTGATGAGAGGCTTAGAACTTTTATTAAAAGATTAAGAGCCAAAACCTCAAAAGAGCTTATAGAAAATGTCTCTTCTTGTGGATATATGGTGTTATTTTAATATTCATATATTCTTCACTATTTGCCATACCCTTTCGGATTTTTACTTTGCCAATTCCAGCTAGATTTACACATATCTTCTAAATTATGTTTTGCTTCCCATCCTAAAATCTCTTTTGCTTTTTGTGAGTTTGAGTAGCAAGTAGCAATATCCCCTGCTCTTCTAGGAACTAATTTATAAGGTATTTTTTGTCCACTTGCTTTTTCAAAAGCTTTTATCATATCTAAAACACTATATCCAGTTCCTGTTCCAATATTTAAAATAAGTGGAAATGAGACCTTAGTCTCATCTTTTTTATTTACAGGGACTAAAGTCCCTGTTCCAAAAAGATATTCTATAGCTTTTACATGAGCATTTGCCAAATCAACTACATGGATATAATCTCTTACTCCCGTACCATCTTTTGTTTCATAATCACTTCCAAATACACTTAGCTCTTTTAATTTACCAACAGCAACTTGAGAGATATATGGCATAAGATTATTTGGTATTCCATTTGGATTTTCACCTATAAGTCCACTTTCATGTGCACCAACTGGATTAAAATATCTTAAAATAGCAATTTTAAAGCTATTATCACTTATATATAAATCCTCTAATATTCTTTCAATCATATATTTACTAGTTCCATATGGATTTGTAGTAGCTCCAACATCAAAGCTCTCATCTATTGGACAGCTTTTTGGATTTCCATATACTGTTGCACTAGAAGAAAATACTATCTTTTTACAATCAAACTCACGCATCACTTCAAGCAGTTTAATAGTTCCTACAACATTGTTATCATAATATTTTAGTGGTTTTGCAACACTCTCTCCTACAGCTTTTAGTCCAGCAAAGTGAATAACAGAATCTATGCTATATGTTTTAAAAACTTTTCTCAAAGCTTTTTTATCTCGTATATCACCTTTTACAAATTTAACTTTTGCTCCTGTTATTTTTTTTACTCTTTTTAGAGCCTCTTTTGAAGAGTTTGACAAATTGTCATAAACTACAAAATCAAAGTTTGCTTTTTTTAGTTCTATTAAAGTGTGAGTTGCTATATAACCTGCTCCGCCTGTGATAAGTATCATTTTGTTTCCTTTTTTGTAATCTCTTAATTTTATATTTTTTCAAATCTATTACAAAGTATTTGTAAAATTTTTTCTTGTGTTTTTAAACTAGAGATAGTTGTCAGTTTTTTTACCAATCTTTCTTTAGAAATAGTTCTTATTTGTTGGCATAAAAGAATTGATGGTTTTTCTAATTCATGTTCTAAAAAAAGTTCATTTGGATATACTTTTCTTCCATTTTTCAATGAAGTTATTGGAATAATAGTTAAAATATCTAAAATATTTTCATATTCATTTGATATTATTAAAACTGGTCTTGTACCTTTTTGCTCTTTTCCTAAAGTAGGATTTAAATCTGCTAGATAAATATCATATTGTTGCATCTATTTTTCTTCAAAATCAACATATTTAAAATCATTTTCTATATCTTCCATATCTTTAAGATAAAGTTTATCTTTAGAGGCTTCTATCATAGCTTTTTTATACTGTTCTTTTTTGTTTTTTTCAATAAGAAGCTCCAATGAAGTAGAAACTAATTCAGAAAAAGAACTATATTTTTCTGTAATTTTAGAAGATATTAACATATTATATAAATTATCATTTATTGTTACTGTTTTTCTTAACATTTTAAACTCCTTTATGATTATAATTCATACATTTTATCATACTAAATTAAGAATAAAATTAAATTCTACAAACCTTTTTTACCTAAAACCACCAAAATAGTTTTGTAAATAATCTTTATATCCAACCAAATGCTGTAGTGTTTTATATAGTACAAATCATACATAAGCTTTTGTTTTGCATCTTCAACACCAGCTCCATATGGATACATAACCTGAGCCCAACCTGTAATTCCAGGTCGTACAAGATGTCTTTCATTGTAGTATGGAATCTCTTTTTCAAACTGCTCTATCCAAAATTTTCTCTCAGGTCTTGGACCAATTAGATGCATATCTCCTTTTAGTACATTTAGCATTTGAGGAAGTTCATCTATTCTTGTTTTTCTCATAATCTCACCCCAAGGAAAAACCCTAGGGTCATTTTGACATGCAAATTGTGCACCACAAACTTCTGCATCTAGTCTCATACTTCTATACTTGATACACTTAAACTCTTTATTGTTTATTCCAACTCTTTCTTGCTTGAACATACTAGTTCCTGGGGATTCTTTTTTGATTCTTCTTCTTGAATATGCCATGATAGGAAAAGTAAAAGCATATAAACAAAAAATTCCTAAAAAATCCATAACTCTTTTCATAGAGTATTCAAAAATATTAAAAGGCTTGATATTTTGAAGATAGTTTAAATCTGTGTGATCATCTGGAATATAGCATTTGTGTAGATACTCTTCCATAAACTGCTCTATAGTGATGAGTTTGATATTTCTTTCAAATTGTAAGTTTGTAAGGTATTTTATAACTTCATTTGGTACAGTATATCTTGTATTTAGTACAATAATTTTAACTTTTGTTTTATCTAGCAAACACTTAAGCTCTTCAAGCACTTCAAATGGGTCTCTCTGTGAGTATTTGATAATAAACTGGTTTTTAAACTTTTTATTTAACCTTGATTTTTCAAACTCTGTGAACTTGTATTTTCTACCTAAAACTATCATTTTCTCTTCCCCATAAAATAAAGCTTGATTTTAACTAAAACTATATAAATATATATTTTAAATTTATAAAAATAATAATGATTTTAAAAAATTTCAACAATCTTTTGTAAGTCTCTTAGATATAAATTAGATTTTTTATCATATAGTTTTTTATAAAGTATGTTAATACAAAAGATAGTAAAAGTAAAATTATATATATCATCTATTTTTTCCTTATGTTCTAAATGGATTCGTTGGCTTAATATCTATTTCATAGCCTAAAAGTGAAAGTATTTGATTGATTGTCACTATACTTATATTTGCTATATAGCCATTTTCTAGCTTTGATAAAGTCGCTCTTGAGATACCAGACTGCTCTGCCAATACTTCTTGAGATAATCCCTTTTGTTTTCGTAAATCTTTAATAGTTTTTCCAAGTTCTGATAATATCATTATCAAGCTCCTTTATACTAACTTCTTTAAGTGATAGTTTCCAGCTATCCAATATCATCTTAACAATTTTAAAATCTGGATATTCATTCAAATAGTTTTCAAGCTCATCTATACCCCAAATAAGTGCTTCATAACACTCTTTGTAATATTTGTTTGCTTCACTTTGACTCAATAGGCAACTTTTTTGTCCAAACTTAATAAGTGTATCTTTTGAATGCCATATCTTTTTACCATCAAGCATAAGTGCTGGTTTGTCTTTGTGTATATATACTACAGTATTTACCACATCATATACAGGAGAATAAAAAATATTTTTAAAATCATCATCAAACAACAATCCAAAGTTTTTAAGGTGTGCATCACCATTTTTAAGCAAATAATTCATTACTACAGTTTTATAAAAAGCTATCATAGATTCTTTTTTATTAGTAGTGTAGCTATAGATAATTTTTGCTATTTGCTCATAGCTACCATCATATTTGCTATCTTTGTTTTTATTTAGTAAAGATAATATCTCTTCAAACCCATAAAAACTACCATCATTTTTTAGTGTAAATTTTTCTACTATTAAAAACTTATTGTTTTGTGAAAGTTTTACATTGGCAGTTTTAACTCCTGCTTTTTCAACAGCTTTTAGGCAAAAGTATTCATTGAGAGCTAAGTCTTGATATTCATCTCCCCAAGTTTTGATGATGTATTCTTTGGTATCTATTTTTTCTTTATCTTTTAAAAGTGCTATTGTTTTTGGCTGAACTCCACTAATAGCATTTTTGTTTAAAAAAGTTTGAAGAAGATTATTAAAAGTATCATTTGTATCATTAGATAATATCTCTTCAATATTAAACTCAGGAAACTCTACACTATTTTGCAAATCACTTTTAAACTCTATTCTTGAACTTATATTTGAGCTAAGAAGTGAAAATATAAGATAGTCATCTACCTTTCCATACTCTTTTGATAAAAGATTTTTAAATATATCATACAAATATCCTTCAGGTAAGAAACTCTCCAAAAAAGGTGGAAATTTATAGTCATACAGATATATTTTTTGAGTATTTGGCAATGATAGTGCTATGGAGTTTTTGATATCAAAATTTTTATAGTCTATTATAAAGTTTCTATTATCTTTAATAAATGATGCAACTGCTTTTTGATGGTGAAATATCTCTATCACTTCGCTTCCTTGTATAAATTACTTTGCAATTATACTATAAAAGTTATATTTTGTAAAGTAAATTATACAACTATTCACCATTTATCATTAACTTTATCCCATAAAATAAAGCTTGATTTTAGCTAAAAATTGCTAATAAAGTTAATTATAAAAACTAAAATATTCCAAAAATAAACAAAATGAACAAAAAGATTTTCTCTTTCTTATTTCGTCTAAACTCAAAACTATATTTTAAAAGCAAAAGATTATTTAGATAACTCTTATTTAAAATATATTTAGAAAATTTATATTTATTTTCCAATCTTAAAACTTTTATAATCTTTATTATCTCTTCTCTATACCAACTTGACAAAACTTTTTTAAGTCTTTTTAGTTTGGCTTTCAAACCATCATTTGCTCCAACTTGATTTGAAGTGTGTTGTCTATATCTCATAGATGGTTTTTCATCTATATGCCACTTGTAGTTATTTTCTCTTGCAAATGCATATATAAACCAATCATGAAGTTCTACTTTATTTACTTCTTCCCAATTTTCACAAATAAACTTTTGAAGAAAAATAGCTAAATCTTTTTTTAACACATAAGTACATCCAGGACCAGCTGCCTCAAATATATAATCATATCTAGCTTGTAAGCTTGATTTATTTATAATCATCTCTTTGCCATCTTCCCAAAATGCCAAAACATTGCTAGAGTAAGCATCTATTTGTTTATCTTTTATAGTATTAATAGCTCGGATAAGTTTATCATCATACCAAATATCATCTTGATCTACAAAAGAGATAAAATCGAAAGAACTAAAATCTACATCTCTTATAAGTCTAAAAAAGTTTTTTCCAGCTCCTCCAAATTTTGAACCACTAGGTAGATAAACTATATTTTTAAAATCTTTATAAATATCTTGTAAATATTCAATAGTTTTATCTGTAGATAAATCATCACTTATAAATATAGTAACATCTACTTCTTTTTGATTTAAGATACTATCTACCTGTTCTTTTATATATTTTACTCCATTGTATGAAGCTAATAATACTGCTATTTTTTTATGCACTTTTATCCTTTTTCTTCTTTCTATAATCTCTAAAGATATTTAATATAAATTTTGGAAAAAATAAACCTATAACTAAACATGTTGAAATTATAAAACTTTTTCCAAATACTTTAAAAGAATCTTTTATATAACTATTTAAATTCATATTCATTCTTGCATAAAGTATATGCAATAAAAAAAACTTTATAGAGTACATCTTGAGTTTGAAATAACTATAATTTATTTTATTCAATAACTCTTCATATTTTAAATAATTTTCAAAGTTTATATGACTTGATGCTTCTGCATTATCAATCACATATATTGATGTTTGTTCTGAAGAAAATGCAAATCCTTTATTATTTGCTATTCTTGCCCAAGTTATCATATCTTCAAAATTTTTCATACCAAGTGGAAATAAATTATTATTCATAATATTTTTTTTGACACAAACACTAGATGAATTAATAAAACCATTACTAATCAAAGAAACTTTAAAATAATCGACTATTCCTATATAATTTTCATAATCTGATAATTTTGGAAAAATAAATTTTCCATTTTGGAATTGTTTTGATGCATTGGAAAACATATCAACTTTATCAGAATATATGTCTATCAAATTAACAAAATTTAATAGATGATTTTCTTCCCAATAATCATCTGCATCTAAAAATGCAATATAATCATAAGAAGAATTTTTTACTCCATAATTTCTTGTTGATGAAACACCTGAATTATCTTTATTAAACAATTTAAACTTTTGTTTTATTTCTAAATTTAATTTTTCTATAAAATTTTCTACTACTTCTTTACTATTATCTGTTGAACCATCATTTACAATTACTACTTCATAATCTTGATAATTTTGATTTTTAATTGAATTTAATGTTTTTAATATACACTTGTTTTTATTATATAAAGGTATTACTATAGAAAATCTTATCATTTATTATTCCTAAATATTTTATTCCACAAATTTTTACTTAGCAGTATTTGCTTTTTTTATTACTTCTAACAATTCATTACCAAAAATATCATCTGGTTCTAAAATATTTCCCTCTGCCCATTCATTCCATGATTTTATAAAAATAAACTCATTATTCATATTTAGATTAAATACTTCTTTAACATGATTATCAAATGATTGAACATCAAAATCTTTTAATATAACTCCTCTATTACCATGTCTTGCAGTTGTATCCCATCCTGTGAATATACTAGGAATAAAATTTGGTATTTTTGATAAGTCTTTATACATATCTTTCATCATTTTTTTATATGAATACTTTATTGGTCCAAGAAAAGTCCAAGAGTGGTACCTTACTAACCTTTCAACAATTTTTTGAAATATATTTCTATTTCTAAACATTGCTGTACTATGCATATACGCATCAAAAAGGTTTTTATTTCTTACTTCATCCAAACATTGGTCAGATATGAAATAAAAGCCATTAAACCCATCTTCTATAGCTAATCTGTTTAATGTATCAATAAATAATTCTAAATCTGGAATATCTTGTGGCATAAATATACTCAGTAACAATTTATTATCTTTTTTTATATAATTTGGATTATTAAAATGTGGAGAAAGTGTTTTATAAAAATTTATATAATCCTCTTTCCCTAGATATTTTTGTTCTTTTAAAAGTCTCCAAGTTGATTTATCCCACCAAGAGTGATTTGCCCAAGCAAAACAATATTTTACTTTACTATTTGGCAATAAAAGATGCTCTAATGGTTTTTCTAATAACATTTCACCATTTCCAAACCAATATGTCCAAAAACAAAAACCCTCTAAACCATAATTTGATGCTATTTCATACTGTTTCTCTAGAACTTGAGGATTGCTTAAATCATAATATCCAAGTTCTTCAGATGGTTTTCTAAGTTGATGACCCTTAAAATATGGCTTCCAATTCTTCACTGCTGTCCACTCAGTATAACCTTCTCCCCACCATTCATTATTTTCTTTTATTTCATGAAATTGTGGTAGATGATATGCTATCAATCTTTTTTTCATATTTTACTTCTCCAAATCTATATTCTTAATAACTCTAGCTGGATTACCAGCAACAACACTATTTTTTGGAATATCTTTAGTCACTACGGAATTTGCTCCAATAATACTATTTTCTCCAATTGTCACATTTGGCATTATAGCTACACCCTCTCCTATCCATACATTATCTTCAATTATTACTGAACCCTTTGATGTAACTTTTCTATCATTTGGTGGTAATTTTAAAGAGTCAATAGAAGTATCACCATGAAAATGGTCGGTAATAAATATTTTACTTGCCATAAGAACATTATTTCCTATTATCACTTTATTGACACACCCTATATGACAATCATAACCTATGTTTACATTATCTCCAAAAATCATTTCTGGAGTGTACTTATTATCAAGATGCTTTGAGTAAGTTTCAATTCTAGCTCTAGCACAAAGACTAAAATTATCTCCAATAGAAATATTCTCTAATTCATTTGTAGTTATAGGAAACATAATATTTGGATTTTTACCACAGCTTTTTAGTTGTTTTACAATATATTGTGTATTTAAACTAGTTATTAAAAATGATATAAACTTCACAAACTTTTTATGGAGTAAAAATGCAATAACCTTAGAACAAGCATTAATTATATTTTTGATTAGTATTTTCATTTTACCAACTTTAATTTCTTAACTATTTTTCTTATTATCAATTTTCTATGATTTATTAAAATTTTTATAGTTGAAATAAAAGCACCAAAAAAATCATACTTAAAATATTTCAAACCAAGCCATCTAAATTTTATTAAATCATACTCTTTTAAGTAATTATTTTCTATATCAAAATAAATATTAGAAAATCTAATTATATCAATTTCAATATCTTCATATACAGCTATTTCATTTTTATATAATTTATTTTGTAAATCTGTAGAAAATTTTTCTTTGCTAGGTATTAAGTTTTCATAATTTAACTTTTTTTCATTTCGATATTTTGAATCTTGAATTAATTTATTTATTTCATGATGAAACTCTTCTAAGTTAAAATATGTAAATTTCAAATTATTTGTTTCAAATAAACCTTCTGCATTATTACATGGAATATTTTTGTCATTAAATCCTATTAATGGCTTATTGTTCATAATAGCATATTGACTCATTAATCCACCTATAAAAGGATAGGTATTGATATATACATCTATCCTTTTAAATACTTCACTTATGTCTGTTCTATTACCTATTAAAAATATTTTATTTATAAGATTATTATTTTTAATAAATTCAATCAAAGGTTTTTCATTACCGTTACCAGCAATTAATATAATTGAATTATTATTTTCATTTGATATTCTTTTTAGAATATTTAGAAATGAAAAATTTTCACCATACATTTTATAAAAAGAACCACCTGTAAAAAGAACTATTTTATCTTTCTCTATTTTCGGTAATCCTTTAAAATCTGAAGAAATTAAAATAGGATAATAGATTTGTTTAATTATTTGATTATTTTCAATGCTCCTAAATTTATTTGAAACATTACAACCATAATCTCTAAATTCAATACTAAAGTCTAAACAACTTTTTCCAAGCCAAAAAGCATGATCTGTGAGATTGATTAAATATCTTTTAACTAAGCTTTTATATTTTATCCATATCATAATAGCAAAAACACTCCACGGAGAAATATGAATAAAAGCATTATTAGGAGCAAATTCATCAATTCTTTTTTGAATTTCCATAAAATTCAAATTGTTAATATCATTTGATTCAATTATATATAATTGTGCCATTTTGTTGTTTTTTACTTGTTTAATTATATTTCTACAACTATTCATATCTTTTGGTTTTTCAAGAATATATAAATACTCAACACCCCAAGAATCTAATGCATTTAAATATTGTTGAGTTAATCCTCTATTATCTAATCCAAAGCTATCATAAAAAACCCATCTATTTTTATTAGGAATAAATTCTGGTGATGAAATTAAATCTTGAGACATTTCGAATAAAAAATTTTCTAATTCTTCATCAACATACTTAAAATTTAAATGATATGCTATGTTAGCACAACATTGAATTATTGAACATGCATTTTTATAATTTCTTTTTTTTATTTCTACTTTTATTAAAAATTTTAATTTATTAAAATCTTTTTCTACAAATTTTAGATTCATATTTACTAAACCTTATTTCCAAATTTTATTTTACTCATAACCTCTCCAACAATCTTCATAAAAAACTCATCTTTTCTTAGCCATAAAAAAAGAATATAAACTATAGCACCAACAACTATTTTTAAGATCAATTCAAAAATTCCACCACCAATATCTAGAAATATAACAGCAAAATACATAACCACACTAGCTAATATATAATTAAAGGCTATTTTTAGCTGTTTTATAGGTCCAAAATCAAACAGCTTGTATGGATAATAAGCATTTATAAAAAAAGCTATAAAACTAGTAAATACCATAGCCCAAGCCAAAGCTTCTATCCCAAAAGGTATAGCCACAAATAAGGCTATCAAAGACATAGGAAGCTTTGATAAATCTACTTTAAGAAATAAATCTGACCTTCCTATTGCATTTAATATATTCATATTTATTGCACTTATTGGAGTGATAGTTCTTGCAAAACTTAGTGCTACTATCAAAGGTATAGCCAAAAGCCACTCTTCTCCTAAAAATAGTTTTACAAAGCTATCAGCAATAGCTGCAAATCCGACTAATACTGGTAAAGAAAAAAGCATAGTTATAGATATAAGTTGTTTATATATATTTACCAATCTCCCCTTATCTTCTTTTACAGATGTCATAATAGGATATGTCACACCTTGCAGAGTTGAGCTTATCACTCCAGATAGAGCGTTTGTAAGATTTACAGACTGAGTAAAGTATCCCACACTTGTAGCACTAAAATATCTTCCCACCAAAGCTACATAAAGATTATTTACAAAAGTTGCTACAAATCCAGCTATCATAAGATTTGATCCAAATTTAAACAGTGACTTCAAAGAGTCTTTACTAAATACAAGTGATGGAAACCATCTGCAAAAAAACCAAAGAGTTATTGTATTTAACAAAGCTTTTGACAAAATAAGCCAAACCAATGCCCAGTATCCATACCCTTTAAAAGCAAGCCAAATAGCCAAAATAGAACCAAAAAATGTAGCAACTGTACTAGCTATAGTTTGACTTTTGAAATCTATAGAAATAGTGAGTTTAGCCCTAGCTACAATACTCAATGAATTTATAATAACAACCAAAAATAATATTCTAGAAATCTCTTCCAAAACTGGTTGTCTGTAAAACTCAGCTATATATGGTGCTGATATATAAAGTACTACATACATAGACAATCCCCAAAGCATATTTACATAAAAGATAGTTGAGCTATCTGCTTCTGTGAGTTCTTTGCTTTTTTGTACTAGTGCTTGCATAAATCCACCACTTATAACACTCTCAGCCAAAAGCATAAAAATCATAAGCATCCCAATAAATCCAAAACTCTCAGGACCAATCAGCCGTGCTAAATAAATAGTTACAGCCAATGAGCCAAGTTGGTTTATAAGTTTATCTGCAAGACTCCATGAGAGTCCGTGGATGGCTTGTGATTTTAGAGATTTATTCAATACTTTTTTCCATCAATGAATTAAATATTTCATTTTGTTCTTCTATATTTAAATAATCTATAGTTTCTGCTAATGATTTTGATTCAATTCGATTTTTATATTTATCTAATATTTCTAACACATAGTTATCTTTTGTATTTTTATTTATCGATATATTTTTTCCTAAATTTATATAGAAAAATCTTTGTTTATCTGCACCTAAATAAAGAATATTCTGATTTTTATACTTTACGATTTCTGGTTTATTATTTGTTAAGAAAAAAAATTCTGAAGTTTTTCCAATAAATGTATTTTTGTACTCTTTAAAATTAATATTAGCTGGAATGACAAGTAATATTAATATAAGAATAAAAATTATCATAAACATTCTAATGTGTCCAGCTAACCAATATTCATTCGCTTTTATATTATTTAATTTTTTAATACGATTTATTCTTATTTTATAAATAATATGATTCTTATTAAAATAACTTTTAATTTTTTCTATAAAGATATCTATATATTTATACACTGGCTCCAATAAGAAAAACAAATAAACAAACAATAAAATTAAAACTGTTAATATAATTTTGGAACCTGCTATGTAGAATAAAGTCAAATATCCAAAATATGATATAATAAAATTTTCTAAACCTAAAGCACTAAATGGTAGATTTGTCATATCACTTAAATATATTAATATAAATGAAGGTAGTAATATTGAATAAACTATAGGAAACAATACAAATATCTGAAATTTAAAAATAGATTCCAAAATATTGTTATATTTTTTAGCTCCTAATATATTTTTTTTCTTTTTAGTTTTATCTTCTTTTATAAAAAAACTCTCTATTTCTTCTATTATATTTTCATATTTTTTATGAATTGGTATTACAAAAGCTAGTAACTTAAATTCATCTTTATTTATTTGATTTCTATAATATTTTATATCTTCTAAAATTTTATAATTTTTTGAAATTATAAAATAAAATTTATCTTCTTCTTTAGTTGTTTTAATACAATCAATATGTGTAAATTCTAAAATTTCATTTTTTTTATTGCAAATTATAAAATATAATAAACTCTCATCTTGTTCTTTATCTATGGATAATTTTAATTCATCGCATATAGATAAATCTCCTATTTTATATTCTTTAAAATACTGTTGATAACTTGATTTTAAATCTTCTATATTTATTTTTTTATAGTTATTCATACTTGATCAATTTTATTTAAATTATTAAACTTCTCTATGTAGAAATTTGAAACTTCTCTTAACTTTTCATTGTTATAACCGTAAAACTTCATAGCATTTACATTTGCAGCTTCATAGTCGTTTATACTATCACCTATTAAAACACACTCTTTTGAATTATAGTTATATTTTTCCAATATATTTTTCACTAAATCATTTTTAGGTGTTGGAGAGCCTTCTATTGTTTTAAAATACTTACTAATTTCTAATTCTTTACAAAGATAATTGAGCTCTTTTTCATCTGAACCTGAAACTATATGAAAGTTGTAGTTTTTATAGTTTTTTTCTATAAAATATACTGTTTCATCTATCAAATATTTTTTATTTGTAAGTTCTGCTTTCATAATAGTAGAAAATCTATTTGCTAGTTCTTGAACTTTTTCATCACTTACATCTTGTCCCAAAAGAGTGTTATAAAAATATCTTATTTTTACATATCTACTCAAACCACCATTTAAAGTATGATATCTTACAAGCTTATCTACAATATCTTTATCAAAATCTTTAAATATTTCTCTAAATCCATAATCTCTTATTGGCATACTATCAAGTATAACTCCATCAAAATCCCAAAATATTGTTTTAATCAATTTTCTCCTCCAAAAAAACTATTTTTTATATTTATTTACAAATTAATTTTTTAAAATTATCTTTATAAAAATTTATATCTTGAGTGATTATATTGTCATAAAAACCACCAAGATTTTTATTTAGTTCATCTAGCCCAAACCTTATACTATTTGTTTCTATATGCCTTGAATCAAAATATCTTCCTATTCTTTGATTTTCAAAAACTACACAAAAAATAAATATATTATCTTTGGGAGTAAACTTTTTTAACATATCTTTTAAAATATTTGTACCTTTTTCAAATTTTGATTTTATCTCTTTGGATTCAATATATGATGCTTTTTGATACTTAAACTCTACAAAGTAGAATCTTTTATTTTCCAAATAAATAGCATCTGGAGATGATGGAAGTTTCGATTTATCAAAATTTTCTTTAATATATTTATCAAAATCATAAACATTTAAAGTAGTTTCGTCGTTACACAAGTATCTATTGTTTGTATCATCATAGCTTGTATTTTTAAAAGTCGATTGATATTTTTTTAGCTTATTTTCTAAAAACTCTTTTAGATTATATTTACTCATCTAACAATATTTCCATATCCATCTGCCTAAAAATCTCAAAAGGTTCTTCAAGAGTTTTAAAAATATCTTCTAGTCTGTTTCTTGGTTCTATTATGCTATTTTCTGCTAAATAAAAATTTGTATTCTCTTCTAAATTTTCTGAATCACTATATCTTTTTATAGCTTCTATCATATATGGACTATGTGAAGCTATTAAAATTTTTACTCCATTTTTTGCCAATGTTACAAGAACTTTTGCATATTTTAGTTGCCATTTTGGGTGCAGATGATTTTCTGGTTCATCTATTATCAAAATAGAATTTTGATTTAATATATCATTTTCTAAAAGAAGCTGTAATATACCAAAAGATTTTATACCACTTGCTGTATTTTTTATAGAGATAGCTTTCTCATTTTTACTATAAATAAAATCTCTTTGTTTATTATCATAAACTATATTTCCATCTATAATCTTTTGAATCTCTTTTAAGATAGTATCTTCAAATTCATCATTTAAAAATATAGAAAAAGATATTTTTTTAAGCTTGTCAAACAAATCTTTTGTATGTAAAGTAGTATATGGAATACCTAATCTTTCTATACTTCTTTTATTTAAACTAAGTCCTGATTGGCTTCTTATAAGTAAATCATGGTTGTTTAGTATAAGTGGAGTTTCTATAAATGTTGCATCTTTTAGCTGTATTGGTTCAACATCTTTTATAAGAGATAATTTATTGTCTTTGCTTATTCTTATATTAATTAACTCTAAACTATTTTCCAAAAGAGTTATTTGCCCATCTTCTTTACCATTAAAAAGAATACTTGAATCAAATTCAGAAAAAAAAGCTTTATTTAATGCACTTTCAATATATTTTTTCTCATCTTCTGGCTCATCTTTTATAATATATATTTCTTTTAAAACTTTTTCTATTTTTTCAATATCTTTTAAATCAGATTTATCTCTAACTGTTAATATTAACTCTTCTAGCTTTAAAAGTTTCTCTTCTAGTGTATATTCATCTAAAATTAAAAAATATATATCTTCTGTATTTTTTAAAACTGTATTATGTGCTAAAATATTTCTAACAAAGAAAAAAAGATTGTCTAATCTCTCTTTTAATTTATGCTCTTTTGATTCTTGTAACTCATCTTTGTATTTATTTATAGCTTTTATGATACAAAATATAACTTTACCAATAGTGCTTTTCCCATTGTCATTTTCACCAGCAATAAGAGTCAAAGAGTTTAGATTAAGCTCTGCTTTTTCCAACATTCCTATATTTTTAAGTTTTATTTGCATTTTTTCTCTTTATTATTGTGTTTTATCGTAATTTTTAGAAAAGATTATATATAAAATTAACTTAGTTTCATAGTATTATTGTGGTTAAACATAAAAATGTAATTTTATTTTCCTAAACTCTTCAAATATTTCTCTAAATCCATAATCTCGTATTGGCATACTATCAAGTATTACAACATCAAAATCCCAAAATATTGTTTTAATCAATTCCTAATCATATTTATTAAACTTTATATGTAATGCACAAAGTTAGTAAACATTTTCATAAATTCTTTTCTATCCAATTTTCGCACTCTTTTAAATCTTCAATTGTATGCACATCAAAACATCTATCCACAAAAATTGGTTTAGTATTATTACCTAAAAAGATCCAAGGTTTTTGACCATTTTTACTATAGAGAGAGTTTTTCATATTTAAAATCCAAAAATTGTGACATAAAAAATAGCAAGGCTCTAACTCTTGTCTATTTGTAGATACTTCCATATCTGAAAAATCAAAAAATGTATCTAAACTACCATTTTCATTAAGTTTTTTTGCCCTATATGGGTGATGATCTTGTTCTTGATATACAGGGACTACTGAAGTTATAGATTCATCATTTAGTATTTGATTTATACCTTTTTCTATCCACTTACTTTTAACTGTTGCAGAATTTGCTAAAAACACTATCAAAATATCTGGTTCTAAGTTGTCTTTTTCTTTCATATATTCAACTGCGTGAAGTATGGCATCCATATGTTTTGCAGTTGGACTTGCAAGCTCATCTGGTCTTTTTATTTTTTTATACCCCAAATCGTATGCTATATCCAATATTTTATCATCATCACTACTTACATAAAAATGATTTATAGATTTTACATTTTTTGCAGCATTTGCAGGATAACTAATCAAAGGCTTACCTAAAACAGGTAAGATATTTTTATCAGAAAGAGTGTTATTCCCTCTTCCTGTTAAAAGTGCTACTATATTCATATCAAAACTTCCTTTGCATATATGTACATTTTTTCTAATCCATCTTTCAAATCAGTCTTTGGTGTCCAACCCAAACTTTTTAGTTTTGTTGCATTTGCTTTTGAGCCAAACTGATCCCCTTCATGAGAGCCTATATTTGTGATCTTAAATTGACTTTTTGATTTATCATTGACTTCTATTATCAAATCAATTAATTCTTTTACAGTAGTTGCTTCTTCTGAACCCACATTATAAACTTGACCATCTGTAATACTATCAAGTCCAAGTATTAAAGCATCAACTACATCATCTATATAGACAAAATCTCTATATCTTTCAAAAGAACCAGTAACTTTTATCTCCTCTGAAATAATCGATTGAGCCATAAATATACTTGCCATACCTTGTCTTAGGTTTGACATATCTTGTCCTGGACCATAGACATTAAATAGTCTAAAAATAGTACTTTCTATACCAAAGTACTTAAACATATTGATATAGTACTCACCTGCCACTTTTGATACTCCATAGTTTGACAAAGGTGTTTGAATATCACTCTCTTTGATCTTTCCTTCTTTATTTCCATAAGTTGCCATAGATGATGTGAAAATAATCTTTTTTGCTTTGCATTTTCTTGCATAGTTACAAATATTTAGTGTACCTTTTACATTTGTATCAACATCTAGTTCTGGCTCTTCTTGAGAGATTGCACTTGCAGTTTGAGCAGCTAAATGAAATATATAGTCAAATTCTAAATGCTCAATTTTTTTAAAGTTTTCATAACTTCTAATATCTAAACTATATTTAGCAAAACCATCATGTAAAGATGTAAACTTTTTTTCTAAATCTATAATTGTTACATCATGATTTAAAATTTTTAATTTTTTAGCAAGTGCAGTTCCTATAAATCCTGCACCACCAGTTATAAGTACACTAGACATCAAACTCCTTTCTAAAGTATATAGAGATCATCTCTTTTGCTATAGTATAATCATGAACATCTTTTATCTCACTAGCTACAAAAGAATCTACTTCATAAAATTCAGGATTATTTGATAAAAGATTTTTAGATTGTAGTGCTATATCTTTTTTGATTATATAACAGCCATTTGTCATGATATAAATAGGTTCTACATCTTTTCTTGATATAAAATCATCGCTAAAGTTTAGCTTGTGGTTATCAAAAAATATATACTCTTTTTTCTTCTCTACAGATACTAATGAACTTAAAGCTTCAGTTTGATATTTCTCATACATAGTTTTATAAACATTAGCACTCATAAAAGGAGAAGTTGTATTTATCCAAATAATATCAGTAGTATCTACTTTATCTATAGTTTCAACTAGCATATCTTGATAATTAAGTCCTGTTTTTCGTTTAATAAAATTCACTTCTTCTTTTTCTGCAATTTCTTCTATTATCTCACTATCAGAACTTATATATATTTGAGACGATGAAGCAAACTCTTTGCATTGTGATATTTTCCACTCTAAAAGTGTAGTATCTCCAAATGGGGCTAAATCGCCTAGTTTATGATACTTATTTGTTTCCTGAGCAGGTATTATTATAGCAAAAATCATTACATTCTCCTTTTTAGTTCTGTTAGTCTAGCTATTTCAGAGCCTATCTGAACATCACTAAACTCTTTTTTTGATAGAATATAGAGCTCTTCAAATTTTAAAGCTTCTTTTATAGCATTTTCTTTTTCCAAAAATGATTTTGTAGGAAGAATTACTTTTCTAGTTTCTAGTTTGTAGATAATCTCTTTTAGGTCTGTATATTCTGTATTTATTTTTTCAATAGTTTTAGCCGAAGTACTTCCACCTACTGTGAAAGTTAAATTTGCATTTTTTACTTTTTTACCTATATTTTGTAAAAGCTCAAAAGTAAAATTACTATCAGGCTTTATCTCTGTATTAAAATATGAAGCTGTTAAATCTGAACGACCTATTGTGACATTGTCAAATTTACCATTTGCAAATTCTAGTATCTCATCCAGTTGTTCCATAGCATTTTTTGTCTCAAGGTTAAGAGTAGTATGTACTTTATGGTCGCCATAGACTTTTTTTAAGCTATCATAAAATTTTTTTGCTCCAAACTTACTTTCAACCATGGGGGCGATAAGTCCGTCCACATCTATCTCTAAAGCATCTTTTATATCTCGTACAGCTTCTACTCCACCAATCTTGAGATAAAGTTTCACACCTGCTTTTGATGTAAGTCTTCTAAGCCTCATAAGATCTCTAAAAGATGAGCCTTCTGCTTCAAATTCTGCTTTTATACCTTGTAAATCATAATTATCTTTAAGAAAACAAAGTTGTTCATAAAGATTTTTTTCTAAATTATACAATTATTACTCCTTGTATTTTATAAGTAAGTTTCGCACTGTTTATATACCCACCATCTCTTAGAGTACAGTCTAATATTTGTATTTTATTCACTTTTACTTTCCTCTTTTAATACTAATTTCAACTCTTTTCCAAAGTAATTGTGTAAAGAATAATCTTCTTTTTGAAGTTTATATTCTGTACTATCATCTATAATATTATCTATTTCTATACTATATTTTTTTAAAAATTCATTTATCTCTTCAAAATATAATATTTCTATCAATACTTTTCCTAAATCTATTTTTAATTTTTCATAAAATTTATCATAAATTAATTTTCTAATATCATCTGCTAAATCTTTATTTTTCAAAACAATATTTTGAAAGAAAAATCTATCATCAAACAGTTCATTTAAGATATTTACAATATCATCTTTTTCTTTTTTCTCTAACAAATAGTCAAAATATTTTTCTAATAATACTTTAATAGTATTTTTATTTATAAGTAATTCTACTCTTGGAAATGGGTTAAACTCTTGAAATATTTTATTTATAAATACTTTAAATATATCATCATCTTCTTTTAGATTTAAAAGTTTATCTATATTTTCATCTTTTACTAATGTATCAAGATAGTATCTTTTTATTACAATTTTTTCTAGTATTTCTTCATAGTTTAGGTTATTTTTATTTTTTATTATTATCTCAATAACTTTGCCTAGAAGCTCTTGCTTTTTTTCATTATAATTATAAACATATGTTAAGAAATTATCTAAAAATTTTGATTTATGCTCTTTTAATTCTAGTTTTTTTAGATAATTATGGATAATTGTAAAATCTTCTAATATATTTTCAAATATCTTATTGCTTATATCATAATCATTTATTTTGTAGTTTTTGTATATCTCTAGATAAAGTTCATCAAAAGTTGATAAATGAGATTTTAGCAGTTTTAGTAAATTTTCAGTTTCTTTTGAAATATTTTCTAAGTATTTTTCATCTTTTATATTGATTAGTTGTAAAATACCCAACAAATTATTTTGAGTGATTAAGTAATTATAATCTTTAAAATTCATAGACTTTATAATATTTATAATATATATAAATCTAAAAGATATAAATACTTTCCAATCATCTCCATGTGTATTTTTTAGGTGTTTTACAAAATTGTATGTTTCATTGAAACTACTTTTAATAACTCTAAATGTAGGCACTATTTCCAAAATATTTTTTTCATAATGATTTGCAAAAGAACCTTGATTTAAAAGTAAATTTGTAAATTCTTCATTTGAAATAAAATTTTTAGTTTTTGGGAAAATATAATTTTTAAAATATCTTAAAATATCGTTTTTGTCTATTGGGGCTAACTGATATTTCATATTAAAAATTTTATGTATATACTCAATGTCCAGATTTTCTATTTTTTCTATTTGTTCTAAATCAAGTGCTGTTATTGTAACAATATTATCAAACGATGCTGTATATCGAATAATTTTAAATATATCTACAATCTCTTTGCTGTCGTGAAGTCTATCTACTTCATCGATTAGCAGTAGTATTTTTTTATCTTTAAGAGTTTTTTTCAACAAAATATTAAATCTATCTTGTGAGTTTTTTATTGTTTGTTCAAAAGGAAGTGTAATAACAAAATCACTTTTTGATATATATTTTGAAGATAATCTAAAATAGTTTGAAAACAATAAAGATTCAAATAGATTTTTAAACCATAAAATCTTGTTTTCTTTGAATAGAATATTGTCTATCTCTTTTTTTATCTCATTTAAAAGATTATTACTATTTTCTAGTTGCCAAGTATTTAAATATATTGTGTGATATTTTTGTTCTAGTTCTTTTTTGATAGCTTTGAGAGTTGAACTTTTACCAGCTCCCCAAGGTGCTGTTAATGCAATAGAGAAAAACTTATCTGATTTATGACTATCTAGTATTTGTAAAATAGGTTCGATTTTATCTTTTTGTAGGTCATAATATTCTTCATCATCTAACATTTCACTATCATTAGTTTTATTTTTAATATTTTCATTTCCACTACACAAAAATTTATATATAAAATAAATAATAATTGAAAATATTGAAGAATAAATTATTATCTCTTTTATATAAAATGGATTATTAAGAAAATAATTTATTGTTTCTTTTATAAATAGAAGTAGAATAATTAAAATAAATAATTTAATAAATAGTGTTTTCATGGTTTAATTATCTAAATAATATTTGTAGTATCTGTATTTCATTCAATCTTTGTAGCCTCTTTTAGATGAGTTAATATAAAAGAAGAAGGATTTATTTTATTTTTTATAAATTCATGTCCCTTTATATCATCTTTTATAATATTCTCAATAAAATTTTCTATATCTTTTTCGCTAGAAAGAATATTATATTTTTTTAACAATTCTTTACCATAAGAATTTATAGCTTTTAATTGATTTTCACCATTGAAGTATAAATAACCACAAGGTTTCTCTACCAATAAATACTCATCTATAAAGCTTCCACAGTCATGTATTATTGCATCTGAAGTTGCAAAAAGTTCAATATATTCTCCTAGTTCCAATTGTGTGTATTCACTATTTTGCCAAAATTCATAATATCCATCTGTTCTTTTTTTCCCCCATTCTGGATGTATATATAGCTTTGATTTTAAAATAGGATGTGGTTTAAATGCCCATTGAATTACATCACGATATTTTATAGCTAAATTCTTAATTGCTTCACCATTTTTTAAAAATGTCCCTAAATGTAAATTATTTTCCAATAAAATACTTTGATGTGGAGCATAAATTATTCTTTTTTTTGTCTTAGTTTGTTGTTTCCAAGGATTTTTTATATTTTTTTCTAATGAATTTTGAAACATCTCATGTATTAGATTACCAGATAATTCAATATTATATCCCTTATTTAATGATATTTCTTTTGCTCTATTTACAGAATATTCTGATTGTAAAAATATTTTCCAAACTACATTATGAAATGTTTGATTATAAACTGATTGTATATCATAATTTGAAGCTATATCTGTATAATACGGCACATAACAACTCAAATAATTCATATAAGCATCTTCGTAATACTCTTTTCTAGTTAGATTGTGAGGATTTGTGAAAAACACAATATCAGGTTTTATCTCTTCTAAACTTATCCATCTATCTTCATCTTTATTGTATGAAGAGATTATAGGATAACCTTTTTCTTCAAAATACTCATAAGTATCTTTCATATCTTCCCACATTCGCTCTTCTCCATAAGCAATATATGGACAAACCAAAACAAGTGGCTCAAAATATGAATCATCAAGCATCTTTTTAAATACAGGATCTACTTTCCACACACTTTTGTGAATAGCTAGGAAAACTACTTTTATTTTCTCTTTGCCTTTTATCTGTTCTATTAGTTGCTTATGTTTTTTTTGCATTTTTTTGAATAAAACTCTTTTTTTTGCATCATCATAGAATTTTTTCTTTAAAGGTCTTAATATATTTTTTATAGGTTGTGGTATGAGTTTTTTTATTTTTGTTTTCATCTATATTTTAAATCCATTAATAGCTTCTACAATTTTCTTCGTATCTTCCAAACTCTGAACACCACTTATAGGCAAACTCAATACTTCATTATGTATTTGCTCACTTATTGGATAACTTTCATTGTTCCACTCTTTATAAGCATTTTGTTTATGAGGAGGAATTGGATAATGAATTAGTGTTTGTACACCATTTTCTCTTAAATATTTTTGTAGTTCATCTCTTTTATAAGTTCTTATTACAAACAAATGCCATACATGATTATCCTCAGCTCTTAGTGTTGGTAAAATAATGTTTTCATTTTTAATATTTTGTAGATAGTAGTTTGCTATTTCTCTTCTTTTATTTGATTCTTCATCAAGGTATCTTAGTTTTACTCTAAGCATCGCTGCTTGTATTTCATCAAGTCTGCTGTTTATCCCTTTGTAAAGATTTTCATACTTTTTATGGCTTCCATAGTTTCCTAGTGCTTTTATAGCATTTGCTAGCTCTTCATCATTTGTAGTAACTGCTCCACCATCACCTAATGCTCCTAGATTTTTTCCTGGATAAAAGCTAAATCCACTAGCATCTCCTAAGTTTCCACTTCTTTTATCTTGAAAATACGCTCCATGCGATTGAGCTGAATCTTCTATCACTTTTAGATTATATTTTTTTGCTATCTCATTTATAGCATCCATTTCACATGTTTGTCCATAAAGATGCACTGGTAAAATAGCTTTTGTTTTTGAAGTAATCTTTTCTTCTATTTTATTTGGGTCAATCAAATATGTATTTATATCTGGTTCAACTAAAATAGGCACTAAATTATTTTGTGAAATCGCCAAAATTGAAGCTATATATGTATTTGATGGAACTATTACTTCATCGCCATCTTTCATAATTCCCAGCTCTTTATAAGCTCTTAATATTAAGATTAGTGCATCCAAACCATTTGCCACACCAATAGCATATTTAGTTCCACAATACTTGGTAAACTCTTTTTCAAACTCTTTGCATTCATTACCTTGAATATACCAACCACTATCCATCACTTTTGTACAAGCTTCAATTAATTCAGCTTTATATTGAGCGTTTAAACCTTTTAAATCTAAAAATGGGATCATTATTTATTTTCCTTACATTCATCACAAATTAATGTTCTATCACATTTTTGTCCACATTTACAAACATAGCCTTTAAACTTTGCTGGATTTCCATACCAAAGTTCTTGAGTCCCTACATTTTTTGTTACAACACTTCCTGCACCAATCATTGCATATTCATCTATTGTAATTCCTCCAATAATAGTGCTATTTGCACCAATTGAAGCTGATTTTTTGATAGTTGTTTTTAAAAATTCTTTAGGATATTGTTTACTTCTAGGTAGAAAATCATTTGTAAAAGTTACATTTGGACCAATAAAAACATTATCTTCTAATGTTATTCCATCCCAAATCTGTACACCACTTTTTATAGTTACATTATCTCCAATAATCACATCATTTTCTATAAGAACTTGAGCATTAATATTACAATTACTTCCTATTTGTGCATTTTTTAAAACAACACAAAACTGCCAAATATTAGTATTTTCACCAATATTTTGAGATTGAACATCTGCTAAATTATGAATCATTTTTAACTTCTTTTAAAAACTTATTATAATCTCGTATATAATCACTCTCATCATAGTGTTCACTTGCAAGAACAACCAAAACACAATCCGAACTAAAATCTTTCATTTCTCTCCAAATAAGCCCCTCTATAAAAAGTCCTTGGTTTGGATTATCCAATTTTATCTCTTCTCTTCTTTCCCCATCATCCAGTACAAAAGTACAACTACCTTTTACAGCTATAGCAATTTGTTTAAGATTTATATGAGCATGGAAGCCTCTTTCAACACCTTCTTTTGTATCAAAAATGTAATAAACTCTTTTTATCTCAAATGGAGCATTGTATCCCTCTTCTATAGCTATCAAAGAGCCTCTTTCATCACCTAATGTTTTAAAATCTACCAGCTTATAACTAGTCATTTATTTATCCCATATTTATCTAAATACCACTCAATAGTCTTAACTATTCCTGTGTCAAAGTTCTCATCTGCTTTCCATCCAAGTTCTTGCTCTAACTTTGTTGCATCTATTGCATATCTTCTATCATGTCCAGCTCTATCTTCAACGAAAGTAATTTGTTCTTTGTAAGAAGATTTATCTTGTTTTGGAACTTGTTGGTCTAAAATAGTTGTAATTCTATCAACTATTTGAAGATTTGTTCTCTCATTTCTTCCACCAATATTATATGTTTGTCCTGTTTTTCCATTATGATAAACTAAATCTATACCTTTACAGTGATCAAGTACATACAACCAATCTCTTATATTTTTCCCATCTCCATAAATTGGAATTGGATTTCCTAAAAGAGCATTTCTTATAATCGTAGGAATTAGTTTTTCATCATGTTGTTTTGGACCATAGTTATTTGAGCAGTTTGTAATAACTGTATTTAATCCATATGTTTCATTATATGCTCTTATTATCATATCACTTGAAGCTTTTGAGGCTGAGTATGGAGAGTTTGGAGCATAAGGAGTTTTTTCAGTGAACAGATCATTTGGATCAAGAGTAAGTGTTCCATATACTTCATCTGTTGAGATATGATGAAATCTACACTCTTGATATTCTGATTTATAAGTAAATGGTTTAGTCATCCAATATTTATAAGCTACATCAATCAAAGTAAATGTTCCATTTACATTTGTTTGTACAAATACACCTGGATTTTTAATACTATTATCTACATGTGATTCAGCTGCAAAGTGAATAACACCTTGTATATCATATTCACTAAATATAAATTCAACTAATTCTCTATTACAGATATCACCTTTTATAAATTTATAACAAGGATTTGTTTCACACTCTTTTAGATTTTCCAAATCTCCTGCATATGTTAAAAGGTCTAGGTTTACCAAATTATAGTTTGGGTATTTTTCTAAAAAATATGGCACAAAGTTACTACCAATAAACCCTGCACATCCAGTTACAAGTATTGTTTTATTATTATTGTTGAACATTTTATTTTCCTAATTTTTTTATAGTTGGATTATTTATTAAAGATTTCATCTGAGATATTGCCATACTATTTAGCACTAGCAATCTATCAGCTTGTTGCATACCTTGCTTTATAAGTTCTGCATTTACACTTTCCATATTTGAAAGCACGATAAGCTGTTCTACACTTGCATAATCTCTTATATTTCCATCTTGCTTTGGATTATTTTCTCGCCACTCTTTTGCTGTTTGTCCAAATAGTGCAATATTTAATACATCAGCTTCAGTTGCATATACAAATCCATCTTTTGGTTTTGAAAGTATACTTGGGATAAGATGCTCTTTTATAGCATCTGTGTGGATTTTATAATTTATTTTAGAAAGGCTTCTACTCAAGTTCCATTCTAATGATTTATTTTCTATCTCTTCATTTTTGAGTCTTTGAAACTCTTTAATTAAAAATAGTTTAAATTCAGCACTAATCCAACTAGCAAACTCAAACGCTATATCTTTATGAGCAAAAGTTCCACCATATCTTCCAGATTTACTAATAATTCCTATTGCATTCGTTGTTTCAATCCATTTCACAGGTGACATTGTAAAACTATTAAGACCTGCAGAATTTTTAAACCCGTCGAATTCGACCCCTTTAAAATCTGGATTATTTATTTGTTCCCAAAGCCCTAAAAACTCTATTGTATTTTTATTTCTTAACCAATTTTTTACCACATCTTTTGGTTCATCAGAATTTTTTGCTCTTGCAATATCTGTAAGAGATATAAAATCCTCTTTTTCATGCTGACGAATAGAGATTAAAGTTTCTTGAACAATGAGTTTGTTATTCATCTTCTTTCACCTAATCTCTTTAAACAATCGTCTAATCCATCTTTCCAGTATGGTATTTCTAAATTGAATTTTGATTTTATCTTACTTTTATTTAAAAGTGAGAAATGTGGTCGTTTTGCAGGAGTTGGGTATTGATATGTCTCTATTGGGTTTATTTTACAATTTAATTTTGCCATTTTCATTATCTCTTTGGCAAAATCATACCAAGATAGAACTCCTTCATTTGAGTAATTATAGATTTCTACTTTTGAGTTTTCTATTTGTGGAATGATATTTAGAATTGTAAGTGCTAAATCTTTTGCATAAGTAGGAGTTCCAACTTGATCAAATATTACACCTAATTCTTCTTTTTCTTTTCCTAATCGAAGCATTGTTTTTACAAAGTTATTACCGTAATATGAATAAACCCAAGAAGTTCTTATAATTATAGAGTTTAATGGATTTATATCTAAAAGTTCATTTTCACCATCAAGTTTTGTTTTACCATAAACTGATTGTGGATTTGTTTGAAACTCTTCAACATACGGTTTAAAGTTTTTTCCATCAAATACATAGTCAGTTGAAATATGAATTAGTTTTATATTTAACTCTTTGGCAACGATTGATAATTTTTTAACAGCTTTTCTATTTACTAAATCTGCATTTATTTCATCAGATTCAGCTTTATCCACAGCTGTATATGCTGCACAGTTTATAATTACATTTATACTGTTTGTTTGACAAAATTCTTTGATACTATCTTTTGAAGTAATATCTATATCATCTCTTGTAGTAAAAAAGAAATTATAATTATAGTTTGAAGAAAGCTCTTTTATTTCACTTCCAAGTTGACCCATTGAACCTGTTACAAGTATATTGTAAGTAGTAGTTAAAGAGTTTGAATTAGGCATAATAATCTACTCCAAATTCAAATAAATCATTTGTTTCATTTAGTTTTGGTTGTGTTGTATCTTTAGCAGATAGGTTTAATTCATCATGATTTAAAATCCAATCTATATTTAGATTTTTATCATCAAATGCTATTCCTCTATCACATTCAGGGCTGTAGTAATTATCTACTTTATAAGCAAAAATTGTATCATCTTCAAGTACTACAAATCCATGAGCAAATCCTCTAGGAATTAGTAGTTGTTTTTTATTTTCACCACTTAACTCTACTGCTACATATTTTCCAAAAGTTGGAGAATTTTTTCGTATATCAACAGCAACATCAAGAACTCTTCCGTGAATTACTCGCACTAGTTTTGTTTGTGCATGAGGAGGTAATTGATAATGAAGTCCTCGAAGAACTCCTTTGCTAGATTTTGATTCATTATCTTGGCAGAAGTTTATTTTATATCCTAAAAACTCTTCTAGCTTATTGCTCACAAAAGTTTCAACAAAGTAACCTCTACTATCACCATGAACTTTTGGTTCAATAATTACAACATCAGGAATAGCTGTTCTTGTAAATGTCATAACTATTTCATCCTTCTTGGTTGATTTGCTCTAGAGATTAAATATTGACCATATTGGTTTTTCTTTAGTGGTTCTGCAAGTTCAAGAAGTTTTTCTTTACTTATATATCCCATTTCATATGCTATCTCTTCAAGACAGGCTACTTTTAGGCTTTGTCTATTTTCAATAGTTTGAATAAATGATGATGCTTCAAGTAGTGATTCATGAGTTCCAGTATCAAGCCAAGCGTACCCTCTTCCCATTAGTTCTACTTTTAATCTATTTTCATTTAGATAATCTTGATTTAAAGTTGTGATTTCTAGCTCACCTCTGTCACTTGGTTTTACATCTTTAGCTTTTTTTACTACATCATTTGGATAAAAGTATAGTCCTACAACAGCATAGTTTGATTTTGGCTCTTTTGGTTTCTCTTCAATAGAGATTACATCACCATTTTCATTAAACTCTGCAACTCCATACCTTTGTGGATCACTTACATAATAACCAAATACAGTTGCTTTATTTTCATCTTTAATATTTTTTATGCTTTTGGCTAAAAGTTCAGTTAATCCATGACCATAAAAAATATTATCACCTAGAACTAAACAAGCATCATCACCAGCTAAAAACTCTTCACCTAAGATAAATGCTTGAGCTAAACCATCAGGGCTTGGTTGAACTACATATTCAAACCTCATTCCTAAATCTTTTCCATCTCCTAGAAGATTTATAAAACTAGCTTGATCTTGAGGAGTTGTAATAATAAGAACCTCTTTAATACCAGCAAGCATTAAAACAGACAAAGGATAATATATCATAGGTTTATCATAGATTGGAACTAGTTGTTTACTAACTCCTTTTGTGATTGGATAAAGTCTTGTTCCACTTCCCCCTGCTAATATTATCCCTTTCATACTATTTCACTCCCTACTTTTTTTAAAATTTCAAGCTCTTTTTGAAGCTCATCATACTCAGCTTTTTTTATAGCAATAAACTTCTCTGTAATCTCTATTTTCTCTTTGATACCTTTTGGCGTAAGTAGATATTTATATTGGATTTTATTTTCTGAGTTTACAAATCTTTGAGTTTTTATAAGACCTTTATCAATTAAGTTTTTAAGTACATAATTCACTTTCCCCAAGCTATAGCCTATCTCATCTGCTATTGTTCTTTGGCTTGTGACTTTATCTACACTTCTTAGAATCTTTAGTTCTATCTCTTCTTGATTCAAAATCTTAATTCCCCTTTAAAAATTGAGTTTGAAATATACAGTGTTTAATCTTTGAACACTCTTAAAATTTAATTATATTTTTTTAATTTTTTATCTATTTAAATAGTTCTTCATCCTTGATTTTTAAAATATCTTGAATATCTTCAATACAATCAAGCCCTCTTAAAACATCAATAAATTTTTCTAAACTTATTTTCCCACTAATCTCAAACTCTTGATAACTTCTAAAACTCATTCCTATATGTTGTGCAAACTCTTTTTGAGTACCGTATGTTTCTATATTTTGTTTTCTTTTTCTTTTTGCTCTAGAAGCGAACTCTTTGATTATCTCTTGAGTTGTTGATAAACTAAAATCTATATCTCTCACTTTTTTATTTCCTTACTAAAGTTATCATCTATTATTTTTGTTTCATTTAAAATATGATTTGCTAAATTTTTAGGTATATCATAATTTATAAATTCTTGAACTAATTTTTTATGCTTTATATCTATCATTTTTTCTATATTTTCTTTTAAAAATGACTCTTTAATATTGTATGGTTCAAAAGCATTTTTTAAATCTTCAAATAAAGCTCTATTTAAAACTTTATTTCCAAGCAGCATTTGATGGTATCCATTGCTTGTATATGTCAAATCATAAGCAGGTGCAAAACTCCATTTCCCTTTGCTATTCATTAAAAACGAAAAGTTTTTTGAATGATCATCTTTGTTTCCAAAAATTGCATTAAATAAGATTACTTTTACAATATCTTCTTTATCTTTTTGTGATAAATTAAGCTTTAAAGATATTCTAAACATATCAATAAAATCATTATATGTTTCAGCTGGATTATAGTGCATCATGCCAGATAAAGAGTGAATATGAAATCTTTCATTATCTTTCAAATCAAATCTATAAGTTAAAAAATGGGTTCGTCCTTCTTGTTCTAGCAACTCACAAGGACTTATATTAACACCAGACTCTTTTGCAAATAAGTAATACAAATACTCCAATTTTGTAGCAATAGAAGCATCTTTGTATTTATTTGACAAAGTTGGATACATTGATATATCTTGGTCATCATATTTTATAATCACAGGATAGTAATCTTTTGGAAAATCTCCTTGTTTTCTAGTTAAACTTATTGTCTTGTCTTTAGGATTAAATCCAACAATTGCTTTTGATCTAGCACCTCCACCAGCAGAGTTTGAAACAGCAATAAGTGTTTTAAGAGTAAGTATAGAGTTATTTTCTTTTTCATTTTCTTGATTTAAAATTTTTTTAGACTCTTCATAAACTTTTGATATATTTAAAACTTCTTTATACTCTTCTGCTTCTAAAGAAGGATGAAATTCTAAAGCACCTAAAGTATGAGTTCCTAAAAATTGTAATCTTTCAAAAATAGTGGGTTTTCTTTTTAGATATTGAAACATAAAACGATCTAAATAATTCATACCATAACTTCCAGGTAAACAATCACTTATCAAGCCTGGGAGTCCATATTGAAAATCAATATGGGAAAAATTATAGACTTGTCTATTTTTTATAGGCATTTTAATTGGTGAGAAATCAAGATTGTTTGAATCTAAATATTTAAACTTTATTACACCTTTATACTCTACTAACTGTGCTATATCTTTTTTCCAAGCTTTTATAGTAATCATTGAAATCCTTTTATACATTTAGAATGTATATTCTATCATATTTTTATGATAATATACATTATTAGAGTATATTTATATTTAATTGCATTATACTACACAAATATAGTATCTGTTAAATCTTAAATACTTTTTTGTGCATATTCAATATAGAATTTCCTAAAAAATATGATAAATGTCCATATTCAGAATTAACCTGAGCATGTTTTAGAAAAACAAGATACAAAGCTTTATTTTTTTTATTAATCAAAGGAGGAATATAACCTATTTTAATACATTGAGCAGCCATTATTATTCTTCGGTTATATCGTAAATTGTAAGTTTTTTATTTTTTTAGGTAGTTTTTTATAATATCTTCTATTTCTTCATCACTAATACTATCTTTTTGAGTTTTCGAGTAAATTGAGATTAATACAATACTATTTTCAACTTGATAATATATAATAACTCTAAATATTCAATATTCAAAGTTCATCCCATAACTTATCAATTTTTTTAGTTTTTCCATTTTTAACATCATCTAAACCAATTTGAATAGAGTCTATGATTTTTTTTGCTTCAATCTGTTTTAAAGCTTCTTTCATATTTTCATACTCATCTTTAGAGATAATTACTGCTTCAACCTTATTATTTTTTAAAATTGCAAATTTTTCTACAGTGTTATCTTTTATTTGTGCTAAGTATGTACCGAACTTTTTTGCAAATTCTGATGATGGAATAAGTTCATTTGTAGAATATGTTACCACAATATACTCCTTTAAATTATGCGTAATATTTTACGGGCATTGTATCATAAATTTAATTATCATCCCATAGGGTACAAAATCTCTTTTTGAATATCTTCAATTTTTGTCAATATCTCAGGAGTAATCTTAAAATCAAAGGCTTTGAAACTATCTTCTAGTTGCTCACTTTTTCTTGCACCTATAATAGTAGATGCTACAAAATCAAAATGCTTTGAATAAGCTACTGCCAAAGTCAAAGGTGAAACTCCATAATCATTTGCAAGACTCATATATTTTGCAGTTGCTTCAAGAGTTTTCTCATTTACAAATCTATGTGCCATAGCTTGAACTCTTTTGTTTTTATCTTTTAAATAAACAGCAAATCTAACATCTGGATCTACAAACTCTTTATTATATTTTCCACTTAAAACTCCACCTGCCATTGGTGAATATGGCAATAAAGATATATTTTCTCTTCGGCAAACATTTGCTAACTCATCATGAAATCTTGGATTTAAAAGTGAAAAGTTGTTTTGAATAGACTCAAATCTTGCTAGATTTCTATTTTTGCTTATCTCATTTGCTTTTGTAAGTCCATAAGCACTATCATTTGAAGTTCCAATATATCGCACCTTTCCCTCTTTTACCAAAGCATCAAAAGCTTTTAAACTCTCTTCTATTGGCACAATAGTATCAGGCCAATGCATCTGATACAAATCAATATAATCTACTTGCAATCTTTTTAAGCTTCCCTCTATTGCTCTTTTTATATGAAAACTATCAATTGCTGTTAATCCATGTCGCACAGGTGGTACAAACCAACCTGAAGCAGCACCTGCTATTTTTGTAGCTAAAATAATACTATCTCTTGCTTTTGTTTTAAGCCATTTTGCCAAGATTGCTTCAGTTAGACCTATTGTCTCTTTTTTTGGACTTACAGGATAAAGTTCAGCTGTATCATAGAAGTTTATTCCTCTATCATAAGCCATATCAAGAATCTTAAAAGCCTCTTTTTCATCTGTACTACTTCCAAAAGTCATAGTTCCCATACAAATAGAACTAACTCTAAGTCCACTTTTTCCTATATATCTAAATTCCATATTAAAGCCTTTTTGCAAAAAATTATTAAGCAAAAATTATATCAAAATAGAATAAAACTACCCTACTCTATGATACAAATCTCTTTTTTCAGAATATGTTTAAATGTAAAAATAGCAACCAAAAGCACAATAATAGTTGTAATAAAACTCAAAATATATGCCAAAATCTCATAAAAAGGTTTAGAAGTTAATTCATACATAGTAATCACACTTAAAGTAACAGCAGCCATAGGAAATGTAAATGCCCACCATGATATAAAAAATTTTATTTTTAAAAAGTTTTTATACATAAATGCCACCAAAATAGTAAAAAATAGTGCCAAAGAGAATAGTATTTGAGCAAAAAAATCTAAACTAGAAGTCAATTTTATATATGAGATAAATCCAATTGATGGAGGAGCTATCAAAATAAACATAGTTGGCAAAAATTTTGGTGCAAATGGATTGTGAAATATAATTCTATTTAAAATTATAGAAAATAGTATTATCCAAAAAAACAGACCTATTGCAAAATAGAAAATCAATATTTGATTATCTACAAATGAAACTCCAGCAATAGGAACTATCAAGTTTCCAACAATTGGAATAAACCAAGCTGGATTTGAGTGAACTATCTCAAGATTGTTATTTATCCAAAATCTTATTGTGTAGAAAGTTAAAAATAGATGTAAAATAGCTCCAAAGTAGAAAAATAGTTTAGATATCTCAATACTAAACTCTTTAAAACAGATTGATAAAATAAGCATAGATATTGATGAGGCTGCAAAGAAGTTTATTCTTATTGGATGATTTAGCTCTTTTTTAACCTCTTGTTTATATTTAAAAATCTTTAAAATATATGTAAAAACAACTGCTATGAAAAGTAAAGTTGTAAGAGATATTAAAGATATAGAAAAGATATTTGAAAATCCAAAAGTATGATTTAGTTTTTCAAAAACTAAAGTCAAACCACCAAGCCCCATAATCACAGCAAACATCATAATTGGGAAAAATTGCAATCTATTTGATGGGATTGCTTTTATACTCTCTTGTTGCATTCTTAAATCCTATTTTTGTAAAATATTTTTTAATTTAAGTTTTAGGAGTTTAGTTTTGGCAAAAGATAAAAAAACAGTAGATTTAAAAGCTTTAAATCTATCATTTACTCAAAAAGATGAGACTATAAAACTTTTAAACTTTAATCAAAATTCAATGAGTTTAGATATTGCCATTTTTAAAAATGAAATTTTTATAAAAAATAGCAAAATGGTTTTTGCACATTTGCCAAAAAAACTAAAATCAAAACTTAATCCTAAGTTTTGATTTTAACATAAGTTTTTATTATATAAGTTTAATTAGTTCTTTTTATACTCTATTTCAAGTTTTTTGTAAAAATCTTCAAAATTTACATCCTCTATTTTTTCAAGAAGATCAACCATAACTACATTGTCCTCTTGTCCACTCCAAACTTTTTTATAAGTTCCCTCTTTATATCCGTGATCTTGTCTAAATTTATTTAAACAATTTTTACCAATATATAGTTTTTGAAGCCAAGTAAAAGATAATCCTGCTGTTTTACAAGTTCTAAAAAATTGCTCAATAAATCTTTCAATTCCACTAAAACTTGGCATATTTTTTGTATCAATTGCCAAAGCCAAATAAGATAACTTTTCAGCATCTTTTACAACAAGTTTTATATCAATATTTGTATTTGCTTCATAAATACAGTGAGTATTTACAAGTGAAACTGCTCTTGGTACATTTGTTTCTTGAAGTATATAACTCATTAAAAAGTGCCAAATATCTACAAGCTCTACATGAATATTATTCATATCAGGCTCTGAATTTATATTTTTCCAATGTTTCCAAGGAGTTGAGTCAATTAGCTCTGCTGCTTCCATATGAATACATCTAAGCCAATTTATCTCTTTGTTGAATTTATTGATTCCAAGCTCCCAGTTTTTACCATTTGTTGAGTCATTTAACTCTTTTTGAAGCAAAAACATCTCTTCTAATTTTGAAGGAAAAGATGAAGCCTCTTCAAGCAAGTTTGCCAAAGGTAAACACTCATCTATTAAGCTATCTAAAACAACACTTGAAGGAAGAAGTTTTTTATCACCTTTTATTGTATGAAGAAGAAGTGATATTACATAAGGAACTTCATCTTTCTCTTCCCAAACTAAAACATCTTTTGAATCAATTTTTGTAAACTTTAAAAACTCCTCTAAGGAAGCAAAACCAATATTTTTTATAGCTAATTTAAACTCTTTATACAACAAACCTAACTCCTATTTTCAAATTTTTTCTCTATAAATAGATTACAACTATCACCACTACTATTTTTTACAACAATACTTGGAAGAAGTTGTGACTTAAAACCATAGGCTTTACAACCGTGTGGTTTATTTGGTTCCCAAGTTACAAAATAGTGGATACACCTTTGACACACTACTCTTTTTTGCATCTTTAAATCTCTACCTTACTTTGTATTGCTTTTGAAAGTGATAACAGATCAACATTTTCCAAACTAACTCCTGTTGGTACACCTTGAGCTATTTTTGTGAATTTTATATCAAAATCTTTTAATTTATCTTCAATATAAAGTATAAAAGCGTCATTTGCAATTGAAGGAGTTATTGCAAAAAGTATATTTTTTACCTTACTATTTTTTATATACTCTTGAAGTTTTAATATATAACTTTGCTCTAACTCATCAATTACAAAATATCTTCCATCAAACTCTTTTGAATCTTCAATTATAAAAATATCTTTTGCACTTTGAACAATACAAAGCTTACTATCGTCTCTGCTATCATCAAGACAATATTCACATATCTCATTTTCACTCATGCAAGAGCATTTTTTACATCTTTTTATAGTTTTTAATGCACTTTCAATACTATGAGATAGTTTAACACCGCAGTAGTTGTCGTTCATAACTATATGATATGCAAGTCTAAGTGCTGATTTTTTACCAATTGTTGGTAAAGACTCAAAAGCCTCAACCAATTCATAAAATTTTTCTAATCCTCTGTTCATTTTGGGATTGTATCCAATTTAAAATAAATTTTATAATAAAGCTTATTTTATTATTTTTTGGTTAGAATAATCGCTTTAAAAAAATTTAAAAATATATTTTGGAGATTAAAAATTGGTAGAGATTGATTATTATGAATTATTAGAAGTTGAAAAAACTTCAGATAAAACTACAATTAAAAAAGCTTACAGAAAACTAGCAATGCAGTATCATCCAGATAAAAATCCAGACAATAAAGAGGCTGAAGAGAAATTTAAAGCCATAAATGAAGCTTATCAAGTTTTAAGTGATGATGAGAAAAGAGCTATTTATGATAGATACGGTAAAGCTGGTTTAGAGGGTCAAGGGCACAGAAGCCAAGGTGGTTTTGGTGGTTTTGATGATTTAGGTTCAATTTTTGAAGAGATGTTTGGATTCTCAAATTCTAGCAACAGAAGAAGAGAGAGAAAAACATATAACTACAACCTTGATAGTGCTATTGAGGTAGTTTTAGAGTTTAATGAAGCTATTTTTGGATGTAAAAAAGAGATAAACTATACATATAAAACAGCTTGTAACTCTTGTAGTGGAACAGGTGCAAAAGATGGAAAACTAGAAACTTGTAAAACTTGTGGTGGACATGGTCAAGTTCACTCAAGACATGGTTTTATGACTTATGCACAAACTTGTCCAAACTGCGAAGGTAGTGGAAAAGCAAAGGCTACTTTATGTAAAGATTGTAAAGGCAAAGGATACGAAGAGAAAAAAGATAGCTTTAAAGTTGATATTCCAGAGGGTGTAAATGATGGAATGAGAATTAGAGTTAGTGGTCGTGGAAATATTGCACCAAATGGTCAAAGAGGCGATTTGTATATCCAAACTAAAGTAAAAGAGGATGCACATTTTGTAAGACATGATGATGATATTTATGTTGAAGCTCCTGTGTTTTTTACTCAAGTTGCACTTGGTGCTAAAATTAAAATTCCAAGCTTAAGAGGGGAATTAGAGCTTGAAATTCCAAAAAATGTAAAAGATAAACAACAATTTACTTTTAGAGGTGAAGGTGTTAAAAATGTTCAAGGCTATGGAAAAGGAAATTTAATTGTTCAAGTAAAAATTGAGTATCCAAAATCTTTAACAACTGAACAAAAAGAGCTTTTAGAGAAGCTTCAAAATAGTTTTGGAGTTGAAAGCTCTCCTTCTGAAGCTAAATTTGAATCAATGTTTGATAAAATCAAAAATTGGTTCTAAAAATTATAATTTTTTTATTATACAAGGAGTAAAAAGTGAAATTTGAATATGTAGGTTTTAAACCTGTAATTAGCCAACACGGTGTATCTTTTAAGAGCGGGAAAGATGATAAATATATATATTTGCCTTATGCTTATGAGATTTTAGAAGCTATCTCTTACGATTATGGTGCAAATAAAAATCACTCATTTTCTGCAAAAATAGATAACTCAAATGTTGATAAACTATTCAATAAAGTTTCACTTGTTTATCCAAATTTAGAAGATGATATAAATAAAAGATTAGAAGAGTTTAAAGCTTTTTTAGATCATGAACAAGATGAGATATTAAATAATACTCAATTAAATGAAGTTGATAAAAATACATATATTTCAAACTTAAATTTAATGAAAGATTATCAATTAAAAAGAGCGAAAAATAAAATTTTTTACTACTACGGTGTTTATACAATAGCAAAAGTTATAAAAGATAAAAAATTAAAAGAGATTGAACTACCTTTTAATGAAAAATTTTGGCATGTATTAAAGACACTACAAGGGGTTTTAAGTAGAGAAAAAATAAATAGCGATATAAAAGTTGAATACAAGGACACAAATCTAAGACTAAAAATTACAACATCTTTATAGGATTTTGTAATAAAAAACTTATTTAAGTTTTTGAAAGGTACAAAATGATTGAAACATTTGGCTTAGCCATAGTTGCCCTTTTACCATTTTTAGCAGCTCCAATAGTTGCATACTTGGCAAAATATAATCGCCTTGCGGCTGCTTGGAGTTCTGCAGCTGCTACTATTATGGCTTTTTTAGTTCTTCTTTTTTATATAAAACTTCCATTTGCTGGTATTACAACTATTCAATCATGGTCTTGGATAGAGTCAATTGGTTTGGATTTTGCTTTTAGATTAGATGGTCTTAGCCTTCTATTTTCATGCTTAATTCTTGGAATTGGACTTTTAATAATAATTTATGCAAGATACTATATAAGCACAAAAGATTGTATGGGAAGATTCTACTCTTATTTACTTCTTTTTATGGGTTCAATGCTTGGAATTGTTCTATCTGAAAATATCATCCAAATGGTTGTATTTTGGGAGTTAACATCTTTATCATCTTTTTTATTAATTAGCTATTGGCAACATAAAGAAGAGGGGCGAGAAGGTGCTAAAATGGCACTTACAATAACAGGAGCTGGTGGTTTAGCTATGCTTGCTGGTGTATTGCTACTTGGACATATTGTTGGCAGTTACAATCTAAGTGATATTTTAGTAAGTGGTGATTTAATAAAAAGTAGCCCTTTATATACTCCTATAATTATTCTTATTTTACTTGGAGTTTTTACAAAATCAGCGCAATTTCCATTTCATTTTTGGTTACCTCACGCAATGGCAGCTCCAACACCAGTTTCTGCATATTTACACTCAGCAACAATGGTAAAAGCTGGAATATTTTTATTAGCAAGATTATATCCATCTTTAAGTGGTACAACAGAATGGATATTTTTAGTTACATTTGCAGGTCTTGCCACACTTTTAATTGGTGCATTTACAGCAATGTTTAAACATGATATTAAAGGTTTATTGGCATATTCAACAATAAGTCATCTTGGATTAATAACTCTTTTATTTGGATTTTCTACTCCACTTAGCGTTGTTGCAGCTATATTTCATATTATGAATCACGCAACATTTAAAGCATCACTTTTTATGGTTGCTGGTATTGTTGATCATGAAACAGGAACTAGAGATTTAAGAAAATTAAGTGGTCTTTGGGCATTTATGCCTCATACTGCAACTTTGGCTATGATAGCAGCAGCTTCAATGGCTGGAGTTCCACTTTTAAATGGATTTTTATCAAAAGAGATGTTTTTTGAGAGAGCTTTAGATATAAATACACTAAGTATTGGAATTTTAATTCCAATTTTAGCAACAATTGCTGGAATATTTTCTGTTGCTTACTCTTTAAAATTTGTTCATAATATATTTTTCAATGGAAAAACAAAAAAATTACCAAAAACTCCTCATGAACCACCAAGATTTATGAAAATTCCTATTGATTTATTGGTAATTATATGTTTTTTAGTTGGAACAGTTCCAGCTTTGACTATTGCTCCTCTTTTAGCAACTGCTGTTATGGGTTCTCTTCAAACTACTCTTCCAGAGTACTCTTTAGCTATTTGGCATGGTTTTAACGCTCCACTTATTATGAGTATAATTGCATTTATTTTGGGAATTTTACTATATACAAAAAGAGAGAAAACAACAGCTATTTTTGAAAAATATTTTGAAAAAATTGATGCAAGAGTCCCTTTTTATCTATTAGTTGAATCTATTTTTAAACTATCAAATAAAGTTACATCTATTTTTGATAAAAGCTCTCTTCAAGGTATGATTGCTTGGTTTATTGTAGCCTCTTTAATAATTGGAGTTGCTGGATTTACTTATGGAGACTCACCTTTATTTGGAAACAAAGAGTTTTTAGAAATTGATACTATAAGTTTAATTATGACTGCTATTTTAATTTTTGCAACTTTTGCAACTGCATTTTTACATCATAAAAGGCTTTTAGCACTGATTATAATTGGAGTTGTTGGATTAATAGTTTCACTAATTTTTATTAAGTTTTCAGCTCCTGATTTAGCTTTAACACAACTAAGCGTTGAAGTTGTAACTATTGTTTTAATTCTTTTAGCACTATACTATCTTCCTCAAACAACTCCAAGAGAGTCTTCAAATCTTAGAATTTCAAGGGATTTAATAATATCAATTTTAGTAGCAGTTGCTGTATTTATCTTAACTTTAGCAGTTTTAAGCAAAGAGTACTTAACTATTGCAGACTTTTTCCTAGAAAACTCTGTAAGTGGCGGTGGTGGAACAAATGTTGTAAATGTTATTTTAGTTGATTTTAGAGGCTTTGATACATTAGGAGAGATTACAGTTTTAGCACTTGCTGGTATTGGAATCTTTGCAATGATTCAAGGTTTAAATCTAAATACACAAAATAACAATCAAGAAGGTTTTGTTTGGAGTGAAGATAAACATCCACTTATGATGCAAACTCTTACAAGAATGGTTCTACCTTTAATGTTAATGGTATCTGTTTATATATTTCTAAGAGGGCATAATCTTCCAGGTGGTGGGTTTATTGCAGGACTTATAGCAGCAGTTGCATTAATTGTTCAATACTTAGCAAATGGAATTGAGTGGACAAAAAGTAGATTAAAATTTCAAAATGATAGTTTAATTGCATATGGATTATTAATAGCAACTTTAACAGGTGTTATATCAATGTTTATAGATTATCCATTTTTAACATCAGCATTCTCTCACTTAAATTGGCCAATAGTTGGAGAGTTTGAAGTAGCAAGTGCTATTGCTTTTGATTTAGGAGTATTTTTAGTTGTTGTTGGTTCTACTGTTTTAATATTGGTTCAATTGGGACAACTAAGCAAAAATTCTCACAATATTACTAAAAAATTAGAAGAGAAAAAGGATAAAAACTAATGGAAATATTACTAGCTTTAATAATAGCAGTTTTATGTGGAGTTGGTGTTTTTTTAACACTAAGAGCTAGAACATATCCTGTAGTTTTAGGTCTAACTTTATTAGCTTATGCTGTTAATCTATTTTTGTTTGCTATGGGAAGATTAAGTTTGAATGTTCCTGCAATTATTCAAGATGGTGCTTCAAGCTATGCAGACCCTCTTCCTCAAGCTTTAGTTCTAACAGCAATTGTAATTAGCTTTGGAATGACAGCTTTTGTAATTGTATTATCACTAAAAGCTTATGGTGAGTTAAAAAGTGATCATGTAGATGGAAAAAAGAGCTTAAATAAAGGAGAAAGAATATGATTCATACTCCTATTTTACCTGTAATTATTCCTTTAATTGCTGGATTTTCACTACTTTTAATTAAAAGATTTGGACTTAAAACTCAAGAGATTTTCTCTTTAATATCTGTTTTTATAATAATTTTAGTCTCAATTTTTGCATTTACAAAAACTTTATCAAATGATATTTTTGTATATAGTTTAGGAAATTGGAAAGCTCCATTTGGAATTGTTTTAGTGCTTGATCAATTCTCAATTTTAATGGTACTTGTAACTTCTCTTTTAGCTTTTGGAGCACTTTGGTATGCAATTAGTGAAGGTATTGATAAAAAAGGTGCTCACTTTCATCCACTTTTTCAATTGCAACTTTTTGGATTAAATGGTGCTTTTTTAACAGGAGATCTATTTAATCTTTTTGTTTTCTTTGAAATTTTACTTCTTGCTAGTTATAGCCTACTTCTTCATGCAAAAGGTGAAGGGAGAGTAAAAGCTGGACTTCATTATGTTGTAATCAATCTTGTTGGTTCAACTCTCTTTTTATTTGCAGTTGGAACTTTATATGGAATATTAGGAACTTTAAATATTGCTGATTTATCTCAAAAAGTAGCTCAATTAAGTCCTGAAAATGTTAGTGTTGTAGCATCTGCTGGACTTCTACTTTTGATTGTTTTTGGATTAAAAGCTGCTATGTTCCCTCTATATTTTTGGCTACCAAATGCATATGGAAAAACAAGCGCTCCAGTTGCTGCTTTATTTGCTATTATGACAAAAGTTGGAATTTATTCAATCATAAGAGTTCATGGAACTATTTTTGGGCAAAATGCAAATGAATTAGCATTTTACTACACTCCTTGGGTTTTATATATCGGACTTATAACTTTAGTTTTAGCAACTTTTGGAGTTTTAAGTTCAAAAGAGCTTAAAACTCAAATATCTTATTTAGTTTTATTATCTGTTAGTACTATTTTAATAGCTATTGGAATAAATTCAAAAGAGGCATTAAGTGGAGCAATTTTTTATATGATTCACTCAACTTTTGTTGCAGGTGGATTTTTCTTAATTGCTGATGTTATTTTAAAAGCAAGAAATAGCACATCTTTAAGACCTAAAATGCCTATTTTTAAAAATGCAATACTAATAGGAAGTATATTTTTTATATTTGCTATTGCCATAGCTGGACTTCCACCTTTTAGTGGCTTTTTTGGGAAAATCATGATTCTAAAATCTTCAATAAATCATACACAAACAGCTTTAATATTAACTACTGTTTTATTAAGTAGTCTATTGGTTATTGTATCTTTAGCAAGAAGTGGAACAAATATATTTTATGATACAAGAGCAAATGAAGAAGAGTCAAATTATAAATTATCAAAATCAACTCTATCATCTATTCTTTATCTATTTTCATTTACTATTATTTTGGTACTTTTTGCAAATAATATTACACAAATAACAGAAAATATAGCTTCAAATTTAGTTGATACAAATAGTTATATATCGACTGTTTTAAATCCAAATGGGGAGCTTTAATATGAAAGATACAAATAGTTTTTTGCCTCATCCAATTTTATCTTTTATGCTTGTTATTATTTGGTTACTACTAAATAATACAGTAGCTGCTGGACATATTGTTTTGGGAATTGTATTAGCAATTTTAATACCTTGGTTTACATCAAGTTTTTGGCAAAGAATGGTTTATATAGGCTCTTTTTTTACTCTTTTTAAATTTGTGATTATTGTAGCTTATGATATTATAGTTGCTAATATAACTGTTGCTAGACAAGTTATGGATTCAAATGATAAATTAAAACCTAAGTTTTTTAATCTCCCTTTAGATATTAAACACCCTTTAGCAATTAGTACACTTGCAAGTACAATCTCTTTAACTCCAGGAACTGTTAGCTGTGATTTAAGTGAAGATAAAACCTATTTAATCATTCACGGACTTGTAATAGATGATGAGAATGAGACTATAAAAGAGATTAAACAAAGATATGAAGCACCACTTATGGAGGTATTTAAAGAATGTTAGAGTTAGTAATACAAATAGCCTTTGTAATGATTGCTATTTCAATTATTTTAAATATTTATAGATTAGTTGCAGGTCCTAGTGTTGCAGATAGAATTTTATCTTTAGATACAATTTATGTAAATGCTATTGCTTTACTTATAATTTTAAGTATCTATCTTAATAACAATCTATATTTTGAGGCTGCTTTATTAATTGCTGTTATGGGATTTGTTGGAACTGTTGCACTTAGTAAATATTTACTTCGTGGCGATATTATGGATTAAGGAGTTTAAATGTTGGAAATTATTGTATCAATACTTATATTAACTGGAGCCATTTTTAATCTTATTGGTTCTATTGGACTTGTAAAACTACCTGATTTTTTCACAAGACTTCATGCACCAACAAAGGCTACAACTTTAGGAGTTGGGTCTATTTTATTAGCATCTTTTATATATTTTAACTTTAAAATAGATATTCTTAGTCTTCATGAGATTTTAATAACTATGTTTTTATTTATAACAGCACCAATAGGTGCTCACTTAATGGCAAAATCAGCTATTTTTATAAAGAAAAATGAAGATAAAATAAAAAAAGTTTAGTTTTTAAAACTAAACTCTATTTACAATCATCCTTTTTAGATAAAAATTTTAACTCATCACAAGAGAATCCTGCCTCTTTTCTCATAGCAAAATTTATATCCATCTTTCTTTTTGTACTACCTGGAAAAACTCTCTCTATAGCTTCTAAGTATGTAGTTTTTGGATCTAAATTTAATCTTTCACACTCATATTTAAACCAAATATCACCTTTTTTAACATGATCTACTTCCTCTTTTAAAATAACTTTTAAAGCCTCTATTAGTTTTGTATTAAAGCTATCTTTATTTGAATTTAACTTCTCCATAATTTTTGGATTTTGATCTAATCCATTTGCTTCTAAATATCTTGGAACACAAGCCATTCTACTTAAAAAATCTGGAGTTTTTTGCATAGCTTCAAATAGATTTTTATGAACTTCAAACTCTCCATAATAACCACCTAGCTCTTTTAATAACTTTTCAAGCATTATAAAGTGCCTAATCTCATCATCTGCAACTTCTAACCAATCTTTATAATAGCTTATTGGTAAATTTTTAAATCTAAGAGCTGCATCTATTGCTAAATCAATAGCACTATACTCAATATGTAAAATTGTATGAACTAAATATTTTTTGCCATTTATATCTTTAAAGTTTTTAATAGGTGGAAGTGATGTTGGTTTTACTATTTTTAAAAAAGAGCTATATGAAGGCTCTTTTAAATCTTTTGCAATATGACTATTATCAAACTTTACTCTATTTTCTAAAAATTCTTTGTAAAAAATATTAAATCTATTAATCTTCTCTTCAACATTTGAAGTATCTAATATAGCCTCTAACTCTTGGTAAAAAAACATTTTTTAAGCCTTTTTATAATAAAATGGAAAAATTTTATCAATTAAGGGTTGAAATGCAGGTTAAAGTTCATCCTATGGGTGATTATGCTACAAATTGCTACATAATAACAATAAACAACAAAGATATCATAATAGACCCAGGTGTTGGTGCAACTTCATGGGTTAAACAAAATGTTAAAAATCCTATTGCAATACTTAATACTCATGGACATTTTGACCATATTTGGTCAAATCAAGAGCTAAAAGAGTTTTATAATATCAAACTTTATACTCCTAAAGATGATGAATTTATGTTAACTTTAAACCCTTATAATCTTGGAATGCCACCTTCATATCCTGATGTTTTGGTAAATCCTGATGAGGAACTAATAATTGAAGATATAAAAATAAAGTTTCACCATTTTGCTGGTCACACTCCTGGATGTAGTGTTATTGAGATAAATGATACTTTATTTAGTGGGGATTTTATATTCAAAGGTACTATTGGAAGATTTGATTTTCCAATGTCAAATAAAGATGATATGAAAAAATCTCTTCAAAAAATCTCTTTATGGGAAAAAGATTTTATAATATACCCAGGACATGGAGATAAAACAACTTTAAAAAATGAGTTAAACACTATAAAACAGTGGGAAAGACATATATGACAGATGATAGAATAAAAGCTCTTTTATTACTAAATCATACTGTTTTAAATAGTAACAATAAAAAACTATTTGAATCTTTTTTTGAATATTTAAAAAATCACTATAATGTTGATGCAATGAAGGTTTTAATTAGAAAAAGAACCATAGCAAATATGGTTTTTGATAATTCACAAGACTCTTCTTGGCTTTTTTATACAAAAAAAGTAAGGATAAATGGTGAATATGAGATTATATTTGGATTAATTTTCAATAATCAAGATAGCCTAAAAAATGCAAAATCTGAATCAATAAATATTGATTTAGTTTTAAATAATTTATCAAATATTATTTATATAAAACATTTAGAAAAAGATTTAAATAACTCAGTGATTATAGACAAATTAACAGGTTGCTATAATAGAGCCTATTTAAATAATATAGTTAAACCTATATTTAGTCTTGCAAATAGAGAGAATAAAAAAATAGCTTTTTTAAAAATTGGAATTGACCACTTCAAGGCTGTTTTAGATGAGTTTGATTATAACATAGGAGATAAAGTTATAAAAAAACTAGCAAGTTTACTTAAAAAAAGCGTAAGAGAGTCTGATTTTGTAATAAGAATGTCAAATGATGCTTTTTTGGTAGTTCTTCAAAATATTGCAGATGAAGAGAATGCTTTATTTGTTGCAAATAAAATTATAAATAAATTTAAAGATGAAAAAGTTGTTGTAAATGAGACAACAGGTCAAGTTTTAATGAAAACAATATGCGTAGGAATCTCTTTTTTCCCAAAAGATGGTAAAGATATAGCAACTATCGTTAAAAAAGCAGATATTGCTGTAAGAGAGGCTAAAAATAGTGGAAGAAGTAGAGCTTTTATATTTAGCGAAGAAGAGACATCTAAAATAGAGCTTTTTTAAAAAACTCTATAATATTTTTCTAGCTTTTATATATACTCTTTTTGGAGCTGGATAACCCTCAACTGTTTTACTACTATCATTTGGATCTAAAAAATCTTCTAAACTCTCATCAAATGACCACTTCGTAGCTCTTTGTTCATCTTTTGTTGTAACAACTGTTGATAATACTTCAATATTTTCAAATCCAGCACGAACAAGCCAATTTTTTAAAGCTGGAATTGTTGGAATAAAGTATATATTTGGAATTTTTGAGTATCTTTGATTTGGAGTTAAACATATCTCATCCTCTCCATCTATCATAAAAGTATCAATTATAATCTCACCTTTACTATTTAATCCTTTGTTTAGTGCTTTTAAAGTCCCAACAGGATCAGCTCTATGATATAAAACTCCTAACATAAAGATAAAATCAAATTTATGATTATAGTACTCTAAATGCTCAACTCCAAGCATCTCATAAACAATATTGGATTTTACAAAGTGATTTATAAACTCAAATTGATGAAGCGTTAAAGGTGAAGGATCAAACCCTACTAATCTTTTAGGTTTATCTTCAAGCATTCTAAACATATAGTATCCATTGTTGCAGCCAATATCTGCAACTACTTTATCTTTTAGATTAAAGTGAGGTCTTATTAGATTATATTTAAGATTACTTTGCCACTCACTATCAATTTCAAGGTCAAATATTTTAAATGGACCTTTTCTCCAAGGTATTAAAGCTTTTGCAGTTTTAATAATAGTTTCATACTCTTCATTGCTTAAATCATCTTTTTTTCCAACACTAAACCAATCACCATAATCAATAGCTAAATTACTTTTTTCAATTTTAGAAGCCTCTTGTAGTTGATTATACCAAGGAGCTACATTTTTCCAAGCTCTACACTCATCTTTTTTCTTTTTTAACTCTTCAATATTCACTTTATACTCTTTATAATCTCTTTTAAAATTTTAAATAGATTCTCTATAGAATCTTTATATACAAACTCTCTTTTTGAGTGAGGATATTTTATTGTTGGTCCAATAGATGCAATTTTTAAGTTTGGATATTTTTCTTTAAATATTGCACACTCTAAACCAGCATGAATTGCTCTTAATAATGCTTTGTTGTTAAATTTTTTATAAACATCTAAAACTGTGTTTGTAAAATCATTTATATCAGGACTCCAAGCTGGATATTTTCCATAAGTCTCTACTTTAAACTTTGACTCTTCTAAAGCTTTTTTTGTACTATCTTTTAAGTTTTTTAATCCATCATTACTCATTGATCTTGCACTAAACTCAACTGTAATCGAGTCAATATTTGTAGATATTAAAGCTAAATTTATAGAGTCTTGAACAACATTTAACTCACTATTAAAAGATCTTACTCCATTTTCAAACTTATATAAAAAATCTACTAATTTATCGCTATAAACAACTAAATGTTCACTTTTTGTATCAATTTTCTCTATTTTCATATTTTCATCTGTTTTAATTGGCTCTTTTTTTGATGCAACAATTGCTTTAGCATTTGCTGCAATTGAGTTGATTCTCTCACCACCATTTATATCTAAAATTTTTGCATTGCTTTGTTTAATTGAATCAATTAAAAGTTTAATAGCATTTGGAATATTTTTATCTATATCAACTCCACTATGACCACCTGCTAAGTTTGAAATTGATATCTCATAAAGGTCCAAATTTTGCTCATTTGAAACTATCTTTTTATCTTCAAAAATAGCTTTTATATCAACTCCTCCAGCACATCCAATACATATTTCACCCTCTTCTTCACTATCAAGATTTAGCATATATTTTGCATTTATAGGAAGATTTAAATCATTTGCACCAATAAGTCCAATCTCTTCATCACTTGTAAATAAAAACTCTAAATCATAGTTTTCATACATTAAAGCTATCATATATGAGCACCCTATTCCATTATCAGCTCCCAAAGTTGAACAAGATGCTTTTAAAGTTGTATCATCTTCAATAATTTGTGGAATTGTGTTTTTTTCTAAACATACAATATCATAGTGTGATTGTAAAACTATATTTGCACTACTATTCTGTTTTTTACATAAAATATTATTTTTTTCATCAACTAAACATAAATAATTTAGCTTTTTAGATAAATCTTGCATATAAGTTATAAACTCTTTATGCACTCCTGAGCATCTTGGAATTTTTGTAATCTCTTTAAATATTTCTAAAACTGTTGACATTTTATATCCTTTTAAAGGTGGAATTTTATTTATTATTGTGTTAAGAGTAGCTTTTATTAAATGAAAAAAGCTAGAAGAGTCCTTCTAGCTTTGATTTTAGATATCAGATTTTAAATCTCTGTTTCTGTAAGCAAATATAATAGCTGCAAATGCTGTTGCAACTGTTACATAAGCCCAAGTTGGAACTGGAACTGGATCACCTGTTGCATAAGAGTGAAGTCCAGATAAGTAGTAGTTAACTCCTAAATATGTCATCATAATTGAACTAAATGCCAACAGTGAAGCAGTTGCTAGAGTATAAGGATTATTTAAAGGTTTAATAAATCTTAAGTGAACAACTATTGCGTAAACTATAATTGAAACATAAGACCATGTCTCTTTTGGATCCCATCCCCAATATCTTCCCCAAGACTCATTTGCCCAAACTCCACCAAGGAAGTTTCCAACTGTAATAAATACTAATCCAACAATTAAAGATATCTCATTTATAGCACTTACATGTTTTATAATATCATCTAAATGAGGTCTATTTTTTCTAAAAATAAACATAATTAAAGTCAAGAATCCTAATATTGCACTAAGACCAAAGAAACCATAAGATGCCGTTAAAATTGATACGTGAATTGTTAGCCAGTAAGATTTTAAAACTGGTACCAAGTTTGTAATTTGTGGATCAATCTCTGTTAAGTGAGCTGTAAACATAAAAATTGCAGCCATAATAACAGCTGAACTTAATGCTAAAAGTGATCTTCTAAAGAACATTACTCCTGCAAAAATAGCTGACCAAGAGATATAAAGCATTGATTCATAAGTATCACTCCATGGTGCATGACCTGAAATATACCATCTATATCCCATTGCAAATGTTTGAACTGCAAATATAGCAGCTAAAATAATAAATAGTGTTTTTGTAGTTTTTTGCGCTTTAAAGTTTGGATTAAATATAAGCACAAATGAGATAACTAACATCACAAAACCTAAAAGTAGATAAACTAAAGTTAAATTAAAAAATAGATCAAGCTTATTAAATAAAATCTCTGCACTTATTTTTGAACTGCTAGGAATTACAGATGCTCCAGCTTTTTCTTGATACATAGCAATAAGTTCAACATACTTATCACTCTCAACCCAGTCATACTCAGCAACTGAGTTTAAAAGCCCTCTTACAAGCTGACTTATGGCAACTTGATTTTGACCACTAAAGTTTTGAATTGCTTCAAGTGGTGAGTACCATTTAAAGTTATCATCAATAGTCTCATTTTCATAAAATTTAGGGAAAATATTTAGAAGTGATCCATTAAATACGCTATAAATAATATTTAATTTCTCATCAAGTTTGATAATATCTTTCTCAAATGTACCTCTTTCAATTGGTTTTGTAAGAAGTGCAGCTTCTGCCTCTTTTGCAATTATATACTCACCTTTTTGATTAAAAACTTCCGAAAATGAGATATATTTCTCTTCAACTGAAATATTTAAAAGTTTTTTAAGTTTTGGAGTATTTATTTTTAAAATTTTTACATCTTTCCAAAAATCAGGTCTTGATAGCATTCCTAAAATTATTTGATCTGAATTCATACCTAAAAATGTGCTTCTACCACTTAATTTTTGAACAATTTGTCTATTTAAAGTAGCAAGTGGTTGCATTCTTCCACCAGCTGTTTGAACTACCAAATGACCAAAATTATCAGCTGTTTTTAAAGAGTTATCTTTATAAGTATTTAAATATAAAACTGCTTCTTGAACTTTATCAACTGATTGTGTAGCTTTAGTTTGTTCATTTGCATAAAGGTTTGTATTTGATAAGAAAAGAGTTGCTAAAATAAATGAAGCTATATTTTTATTTGAAACAAATTTAACCAATTTCATAAATCTTGAATTTTTATCAAAGAAGTTTAAAAATAGTCCAAGCGTTAATAAAAAGTATCCTAAATATGTAGGCCACTTTCCTGGATCATTATTTACAGATAAAACCGTACCACTCTCATCTGGGAAATATGAACTTTGGAAAAATAGATAGTTTCCTTCACTAAGTGTTCTATTCATAAATATTCTATAATCATAAGTTTTATCATCTTTTATAACTGTAATTTCACTTGCATATGATGATGGAGCCATACTTCCAGGATATCTATCTAGTTGAAACTCATTTAATCTAATAGCAAATGGAAGTTCAATAAATTTTGAACCATACTCTAAAGTAATTTTATAATCATCTATTAAAATCTCTTTAGGAACACCCAATTGTCCTCTTAAACCAGCAATTCTTGTTTGTTGTTCTTTACCATTTAAATCAACATTCAAAGTTAAAAGTCCCATAGATGCTTGTTGCTCTTTTACAAAATTAAAATCAACATAACTAACTACTAAAGTGTTGTTGTCAAACTCTATTTTATGAGAGAAGTTATTGAAGTTTTTAAATAAAGATGTAAAATTTTCTTGATAGATATTTGATGCAAGAACTTCACCATCTTTTTCAACTTTTACTTGTAAATATGGCTCAAGTGAGATCATCTCATTTGTTGTAACACCTTCAGGAATTTGCATAATTCCCTCATATCCAACATATCTTGTTGTAATTGCACCAATTAATATAACTACAAATGAGAAGTGAAATAAAAATCTAGGCATTTTATTCCACATTTTTGTTTTATAAATAATTGCAACTAGATTAATTGTTGTAAGTACCAATATAGTTTCGTACCAAACACTGTTGTACACCAAAAATAGAGCTGAAGATGTACCAAAATCATTTTCAATAAATGTGGCAACTCCTGCTGCTATTGCTAAAATAGACAATAAAACAATTGTTGTTTTAAAAGAGAATAAAATATTTTTCAAATACAAACTAATCCTTTTTCCTAAGTTTTTCGCAAAATTCTATCTTTTTGCTATTAATAAACAATTAACAAAGAAGCCCAATTGAAGCTAGTTTTTTAAAATATTATTTGATTTACTAAAAGCTATTAAATCTTCTGTTGTTTTTATCAAATTTTTATCTATATTTTTTAAACACTCTTCAAAAATTTTTGAAGTTGTTAGGGCATCATAATAAGCTCTGTGATGATTTTGGACATCAATTTTTAAAATCTCTTTTAGTGTACTAAGTCCATATTTATCTGATTTTATAGTTCTTTTTGACAAATCTATTGTGCAAAGTTTTCTATTTAAAAGTTTTCCTAAACTATACTTTTCAAAACTCTGTGATATAAAGTTATAATCAAATTTTATATCATGAGCCACAAATACATCATCTTTTAAAAACTCTTTAAACTCTTTTAACACTTTTTCAACTCTTGGTGCATTTAAAAGCATATTTGGAGATATATTTGTAACCTCTTGTATAAAAGATGGTATCTCTTTTGCATAGACCAAAGAGTCAAACTTATCTATAATTTGCCCATTTTTATACTTCACAGCACCAAGCTCAATAACTTGATGACCTTTATTTGGGCTTCCACCATTTGTCTCTATATCAACAAAACAAAAAGTTTGATCCTCTATTAAAGTGTTTGTAGTTCTTAAATAGACAAAATTATCTTTTATATCAAGTGGAAACCCATTTATTAAAAGCAGTTCAAACTCTAATTCACTGCTTTCATAAAACTTATCACTATATATTTCAAGCAGAGATAAAAACTCATTAAACTCTATTGGCTCTTTTTTTAATCTTCTAATAATATCAATAAAGTTTGGTTTTGTTGGTTTTAAAATATACTTTTTTTTAAATGATTTCATTTGCAGCTTTCACAAATTCAACCATTTTTTCTCTATCTTTAATCCCTTTTTGCTTCTCAACAGCACTACTTACATCAACAGCAAAAAAATTAAAACCATTTAACTCTTTTAAATTTTCACTACTTAATCCACCTGCAAGTATAAATTTTGAACAATCTATATCTTTAAACCACTCAAGAGCTAATCTCTTTCCAGCCCCACCAAACTCCTCTACAAAAGCATCAACTAAATAGTAGTTGTTTTCTAAATTTATTAAATCCTCTTTAGTTTTAACTCTTAAAACTTTTAGATACTTTACTTCAAGATTTTCATAATCTACAATATTTTCATCATCAATAATTTGTGCTAATTGCATCTTGCTATCTTTGCAAACTTGGTTTATAAAATCTGTTGTTTCATTTACAAAAAGAGCAACACTTTGAATAAAAGGTGGCAAAGAGTTTACAATCTTTAAAGCCTCTTTTGGTTCTATATATCTAGGGGAGTCTTTATAAAATACAAATCCCAAAGCACTCGCACCTGCTTTTGTTGCATTATGTGCATCTTCTTTATTTGTAATTCCACAAATTTTTACTCTCATAAAATTAAACTCTAATCTTATATTTTTAAGCTATTAATAGCTTTTTTATAATCATCACTTCCAAAAATGAAACTACCAGCAACAACAATATCAACTCCAGCATCTTTTAGCTCTTTGATGTTTTTATCGCTAACTCCACCATCAACCTCTATTAAGCAGTTTGGGTTTCTTTTATTTATCAACTCTTTTAAAGTTTTTACTTTTTCTAAAATTGTTGGAATAAATTTTTGACCACCAAATCCTGGATTTACAGACATTAAAAGTACCATATCCAAATCTTGTAATAAATACTCTATATCTTCAACCTTTGTGTGAGGATTTAGTGTAATTGCTGGGCTTATTCCAAGACTTCTAATTTTTTGAATAAGTCTATGAGGATGTTTTTCGCTCTCAATATGAAATGATAGATATTTTGGCTTTAATGAAGCAAACAGATCAACAAAAAAATTGTTGTTTTCAACCATCAAATGAATATCAAGAGGTTTTGAGCTAAGCTTACTAACAGGCTCAACAACAACAGGGCCTATTGTTAAATTTGGTACGAAGTGCCCATCCATAACATCAACATGAACTAAATCACAACCAGCTTCACAAATAGCTTTAATCTCTTTTTCTAAATTCCCAAAATCAGCTGATAAAATAGATGGTGCTACTAACATTTAATACCTTTTTTATAAAAATTAGCAAGGATTATACAACTTTATCGCTTTTATAAACTATAAATAAGAATTTAAGTAGAATCTTCAAATTTTAAAAAAAGTAAAAAAATGAGATTAATTTTATTAGCAATTATATTTTGTTTCTCTTATTCAAGTGATGAGAGAGAAAAAAGAGAACATATTTTTGAAAACTATATTCAAAAACTTGATGATAAAGAGACAAATGAGTCATTACAACAGTTGGTAAAAAAAGATTTTGGAATAGTAACTTATAAATCAACATATATTTTACCAGCAACATATAGTTTTAATAACTTTGATGATGATAGAAAAAAATTTGAAACATCTTTTCAAATAAGTGCTCAAAAACCTATTTTTTACAATGTTTTTACAGATAGTGACTCAATAAATATAGCATATACACAAAAATCTTTTTGGCAAACAGCTAGTTCATCGGCTCCTTTTCGTGAAACAAACTACGAACCAGAGATTTTTGCAAATTTTTATATCAATAATAAACATTTAAAACTTCTAAAAGTATCTTTAAATCACTTCTCAAATGGAAAAGCAGAAGACGAATCAAGATCAGCAAATAGAGTATATTTACAATCAATTTTTCAATTTGATAACTTTTTTATAAGTCCAAAAGTTTGGTATAGAGTTCCAGAAAAAAGCTCAAGCGATGATAATCCTGATTACTCAAAATATTATGGATATGGAGAGTTAAATATGATGTATTTGTATAAAAAACACTCTTTTGAACTTTTATTAAGAAATAATTTAAGATTAAACGACCAAAATAAAGGTGCTGTTGAATTTAATTGGAAATTCCCACTTCCAGAGTTTTTAAAATCTAAAAATAGTTTTGGAATGGTTCAAATATTTTCAGGATATGGACAAAGTTTTATTGATTATGACAAAGATATAACAAATATTGGATTTGGAATAGCATTTTCAAGATAATCTAATTTAAACTTTGTATATAAAAGTAGATTGACTCTATCTCCTCTTGTGTTAAGTAGTATGTTGGCATTATATTTGCTTTATAAATTAATTTTTCGCAAATTTGATCATCTTTAAACTTTTTATTTGGATTTCTTTTTGAGTTTACTTTTGTTTTAAAAACTTCGAAAGAGACATCTTTTATATTTGGAGCATACAAAGTACACAAATACTCTTCACCTCTAAAAGTGTGTTTAAATTGAACTATTTGCTTACCCTTTGCACTATTTGAATGACAACTGTTACACCCTATTCCTCTTGGATTCTCATATAACATCTTCCCATATTCAAGTTTTGTGATAAACAAAGAGTCATCATTTTGTGCTTTTAAAAAAGCAAAAAGAAGTAAAAAAATAGTAAAAAATTTCATTAAATTCCTAAATTTTTCTCATTTTTTAAAAACCAATATATGCTAAACATAAGACCTGGAGTTTTTGCCTTATTCTCATCAAATAAAAAATCATCAACATCTTTTTTAGCCAAAAAATATAGCTCTATTTGCTCATCATTTATTCCACCACCACTATGTATCTTTTGTTCTTCACAAATATTTGCAAAATATAGATGCTGTTTTGCTCCACTAATTCCTACATTTGTAAAAAAAGAGGTGATTTTTTTGATATCTTTTTTATCTACTTTATAACCACACTCCTCATCAATCTCTTCACTTACAATCTCTTCAAGAGTCATATTCTTATCTACAAGACCAGCACAAAGTTCATAAGTATAAGTTATATTTTTATCATTTAAATAGACAGGAACTCTAAACTGTTTTACAAGTAAAAATGACTCTTTCTCTTTATGATAGAGTAACACAGATACACTATCGTGGCTTCTTACAGCTTCCCAACTCTTTTTTGCTCCATTTAAAGTAAAGTTTACTTTGAGTGGTTTTATATAGTTAGACTCTTTTAACTCACTTACTTTTAAATCTGTAATTAGGTTTTTCATTTTTTTTCTTTTTATTTAAAATTATCAAATACCAAAGGAGCTTTTAAATCCAAACTTTTTAGATGCTTCATAATAGCTTGTAAATCATCTATGTTTTTTCCTGTAACTCGTATTGTGTCGCCTTGATTTACAGCAGTTACTTTTAATTTTAGATTTTTTATCTCTGTTTGAATTCTTTTTGCTTCATCTTTTTCAATACTATCAATTATTTTGTAACTATATTTTCTATTCCCACCACTACTATCCTCTTTTTTAAGCTCTTCAAGTGAGTTTATACTAATTCCTCTTTTATTCATTTTTGAAATCATAATATCAAGCATTGCATCAATTTTGTTATCGCTTGAAGAGATAAGAGTTAAAGTCTTTGCTCCAATATTTAAATCAATCTCTTTACTAATTCCTTTAAAATCGTATCTATTATCTATCTCTTTTTGTGCTTGAATAACAGCGTTTTTCATCTCTTGCATATCAAGTTTTGCTGAAATATCAAATGCGTGCTCTTTTACTGCCATTTTATCTTCTCCTTTTATTTATTATCTTTTAAAACTGCATAAGCAGCAATTATGTAAGCAATAATTTGTAAAGTCCCACCAATTGGTGTAATCATTCCAAGTTTTGGAATATTGAAAATTGTTAAAATATATAAAGAAACACTAAAAATCAAAGTTCCAATTATAAGTAAATTTTGTGCCAATTTTAGCTTACTATTATAAGCTCTTAACATTGTTAAAAAAGTTATAACAAAAAGTGCTAAAGTGTTGTAAAACTGATACTCTACACCTGTGTGAAAAACTTTTAGCATTTCAGGTGTTAATACTTTTTTTAATCCATGAGCTCCAAAAGCTCCAAGTGCAATAGCACTTGCAAATAGAATAAAACAAAATGCTAGATATTTTCTAGCCCTACTATCATATACCATTTAATCTCCTTTTATATCAACTTCCCAAAAAAATTCAATCCAAATATCTGTTTTATTTATATAAAAATCAGGTTTAATCAAAGCCGTTGGTTTGTAAAAAAGTGTTGCTAGCTTGAATTCACAATTTGGAAATCTATTATTTAATAGCTTTAATATTTCAACCATTGTTTTCCCACTATCAACTATATCATCAATTATTAAAACCTTTTTATAAGATGATAAATTGGGAATATTAAAAATCTCTACACTATCTTTTTGATTTTTTCTATCATAAGATATTGAGTTTATAGAAAATATATCTCTTTGATTAAGTGCTTGTGCCATAAGATGAGATAGAGTCAATCCCCCTCTTGCAACACTTATAAAAGCTTCTGCTTTAAAATCTTTTACCAAATTTACAAGTTTTGTAGTATCATTTTTGCACATTTCATAACTATAATATAGTTTATTCAAATAATAATCCTTTTTCTAATGTGTTATTTTATCAATTTCTTGCTTATTTTGTGGTTTTGACTTTTTTATCAATTTTTCCTTTATATTAAGTGTTTATAAAGTTAAATTAACTAAAATAATAACTTTTAATAATTTAAGGAATATAGTATGAGACACTTCTTAAGCTTAATGGACTTCTCAAAAGAGGAGATTTTAGAGATTTTAAATCTAGCAAAAAAGATAAAAAATGATGCAAAATCTGGTAAACACAAAGATTATATGCCTAAAAAGATTTTAGGTATGATTTTTGAAAAGAGCTCTACAAGAACAAGAGTTTCATTTGAAGCTGGTATTTATGAGTTGGGTGGAGTTGGACTATTTTTATCATCAAATGATATACAACTAGGTCGAGGTGAACCTATGAAAGATACTGCTAGAGTAATTTCAAGAATGGTTGATATGGTTACTATTAGAACTTTTGAGCAAGAGAAACTTGAAGAGTTTGCAAGATACTCAAAAGTTCCTGTTATAAATGGACTTACAGATAAACTTCACCCTGTTCAATTAATGGCAGATTATCTAACAATAATGGAAGAGGGACTTGATAAAAATCTAGTTGTTGCATATATTGGTGATGGAAACAATATGGCTCACTCATGGCTAAATATGGCTTCAAAATTAGGATTTGAGTTAAGAATTGCAACTCCAAAAAATTATCAAGTAGATCAAGATATTTTAAAAGAGGCTTTAAAAGAGGCTAAAAAAAGTGGTGCAAAAATCTCTACTTGTTTTGATCCAAAAGAGGCAGCTGCTGGAGCAACTGTTGTTACAACTGATACTTGGATTTCAATGGGTCAAGAGGCTGAAAAAAATATGCGAATAAAAGATTTTAGTGGTTTTATAGTTGATGAGAATATTATGAAACTTGCTAGTAAAAAAGCTATATTTTTACACTGTCTTCCAGCTTATAGAGATTATGAAGTTAGTGAAGCTGTACTTGAAGGAGAGCAAAGTAGAGTTTTCCAAGAGGCTGAAAATAGACTTCATGCTCAAAAAGGTATTATGGTTTGGTTAGATAAAAAAAGAGATGAAAAACAAAAAGATAAAAAAAGCAAAAAAAGAGACAATAAATAGATGATAGATTTCGCCAAATTCGTAAAATACTCAAAACCAGGACCAAGATATACTTCATATCCAACTGCACCTGAGTTTAGTGAAAGTTTTACACAAGATGATTTAAAAAAGTATTTTAAAAATCAAGATAAAAATAGAAATTTATCTCTATATTTTCACCTTCCTTTTTGTAGAAGTGCCTGTTATTTTTGTGGTTGTAATACTATTTTTACATCAAAAGAGGATAAGAAAGTAAGATATATTGAGTATATTAAAAAAGAGCTTGATATTTTAAAAAAACATTTAGATACTTCAAGAGTTGTAACTCAAATGCACTTTGGGGGAGGAACTCCAACATATTTTTCACCATCACAGCTAGAAGATTTAATAAAAAAAATCAAAGATATTTTTCCAAATTTTAGCCTTGATGCAGAGATATCTTGTGAAGTAGATCCAAGATATTTCACAAAAGAGCATATGGATGTTTTAAAAGCTGGTGGATTTAATAGACTTAGCTTTGGAGTTCAAGATTTAGATGAGAATGTACAAAAAACAATTCATAGAGTTCAACCATTTGAGCTTACACAAAATGTTATAAAAATAGCTAGAGATGCTGGAATTAAATCTATTAATACAGATTTAATCTATGGTTTACCACACCAAACAAAAGAGAGTTTTAAAACTACTTTAGAGAAGATGTTAACTTTAGATGTAGATAGATTTGCTGTATTTAATTATGCGCATGTTCCTTGGCTTATGAAAACTATGAGAAAATTTGATGAAACAACTTTTCCAAAACCAGATGAAAAACTTGAGATGCTAAAATTTACAATAGATTTTTTCACATCAAATGGCTATAAAATGGTTGGAATGGACCACTTTGCAAAACCAGATGATGAACTTTTTAAAGCTATTTTAAAAGGTGAACTTCATAGAAATTTCCAAGGATATACTACAAAAGGTGGTGCTGATTTAATTGGAATTGGTGTTACATCAATTGGAAATGGTGTTGATTATTATGCACAAAACTACAAGGATTTGGAACTTTGGGAAAAGGCTATTGATAATGAAGATTTACCAGTATTTAAAGGTTATAAACTATCAGATGATGATATTTTAAGACAATTTGTAATTATGGAACTTATGAGTAACTTCTCTTTAAATATCAAAAAAGTAGAAGAGCAATTTAAAATTAACTTTAAAGAGTATTTTGATGATGCACTAAAAGCTTTAAAAGAGTTTGAAGATGCACAACTTCTTAAAATATTTGATGACAAAATAGAGGTATTTGCCACAGGAACTATGCTAATTAGAAATATATGTATGCCTTTTGATGCTTATTTAAACAAAATTCCTGAAGATAAAAGAAGATTTTCTAAGACAATTTAATCAAATTTTAATAAAAAACATATAACAATTTTACCCATTAGTAGGTGCTAAAGCACCACTTAGGGGAGAGTAAAATGAGAAAAGCATCTTTTTCTGTAAATAGAAGAGACGAATTTACAGATATACACACACAAAGATTAAACGGACACAATAGTGCTATTTTTGAAAATAGCAACTACAACAGCTACAAAAGTTTTTATGACTACGACAATTTTCTAGAACTTGCAAAACAAAAGTATGAACAAACAGTAAAACAAAAAATGCAACAAAGTGCTATTTCAAATATGTTTCAAGAGGCAATTATAACTATAGATGATACTCACACGCAAAATGATTTGGTAAATCTATTTTTTGATTTAAAGCAGAAATTTGGTGGACATGAACTTATAAATCTTACAATTCATAAAGATGAGGGATATTTTTTAAAAGATGGTGTAACTTATAAACCATATAAAAATATTATAAAAAAAGATGACAACTGGTATATTTGTAGTATTGATAATCCAAGTGAAAAACCAGAAGAGTTCTCACAAATTGTTGATATTCAAACTTATGTAAAAGTTTCAAATCCTCATGCTCATGCTGTTTTTTCTATGTTTGACTTTAAACTTGGAAGAAATGCTAGAATGCAAAAAAAAGATATGGTTGAGAGACTTAAAATAGTTGCAGATATTTTAAAACTTGAATATGCTCCACAAAAAATATATAAAATTTTGGATAGCAATATGGATATTATTGGAGCTAAAGAGCAAGATTTAAAATCTTTAGAGTTTAAAATAGACTCTAAAAAGCAATTAATTTTTGATCTTAATAATAAAATCTTAGCAAAAGAGCATCTTCTTGAAGAGCTAAATCAAGAACTTACATCAAAACATACAGTTTTAAGTTCAATTGCAAATAAAATAGATGAGAAGAATAGAGAGTTTCAAGATTTGATTACTCATATTTTGACAAAAGAGGATGAAATTGAGAGTTTACAAAGAAAAATTGTGGATAAAAATTCTCAACTAAATTTGATTGAAGTTAGAATAAAGGAGAGAGAGTTTTTATTAAAAGAGCTTGAAAATCAATTGAGTTAGATATTCAAAATTGGGAATTACCCAATTTTAAAATATTATAAAAGCTCTTTTACTAAATCAGCAGGAGATTTTGCAGATAGTAAATTTGGTGCTACATCAAATGCAGTTTTTGCTCCAAAATCACCTTTTAAAGCCAACTTATAAGTAGCTCTTGCATAAGCAACTAAAACACTAGCTGTAAACTCTGGATTACTATCAAGTTTTAAAGAGTACTCAATTACTTGATTAATACCATTGCTACTATTTCCACTTCTAATTACAAATCCACCATGAGGCATAGTGTTGTGATTTTTATCAAACTCTTCTTGAGAGATAAAATTTACAGTTGTATCATAAGGCTCAAAGTAGTTTGGCATTGTTTTTATCTCATTTTCAACCTTTTTAGCATCAGCACCATCTTTTAAAACAACAAAACACTCTCTTGTGTGTTTATCTTTTGTACTCAAGCTTGGTCTTGTTCCACTTCTTACTTTTTCAATAGCACTATTTGATGGAATTGTATATTGAACTCCAGCTTTTACACCCTCAACTCTTCTAATAGCATCTGAGTGTCCTTGACTTAAACCTTTACCCCAAAAAGTGTATGTATCTCCATCTGGTAAAAGTGCTTCTCCAAAAAGTCTATTTATTGAGAACATTCCAGGATCCCAACCAATTGATATCATTCCTACTTTTTTATTAGGCTTTGCAACTTTATCAACACTTGCAAAATAGCTTGGAATTTCTGCGTGGTTATCATAACTATCAACAATATTAAAATGCTCTGCATATAAAGGTCCTTGTATTGGTAAATCATCTTTTGAACCACCACAAAGAATTAAAACATCAACTTTATCTTTAAAATCTAAAATATTTTCTACACTATAAACAGGAGTGTTTATTGTAGTTACACTTTTTGGGTCTCTTCTTGAAAAAACAGCCACCAAACTCATATCAGGATTTTTTGAAATAGAAAGTTCAACACCTCTTCCTAAATTTCCATATCCAACAATTGCAACTTTAATTTGATTATTCATGCTAAACGCTCCTTTTTTGGTAGTAAATTTTTTGCTAAAAATATTAGCAAAAAAAATTGCGACAATATTTTACAATTAAAAAACTTAATAAAATAGTTAGTCTGTTTATTATAGAATGAGCATTTTAAAATTTAGGAGATTTTTGTGTATATAATAGATTTTGAAAATATTGATGTTGGATATGATGAAAATATTGTTTTAAAGAATATTAATTTAAAAATAAAAAGTGGTGAACACTTTGCAATTTTAGGTGCAAATGGAAGTGGAAAATCTACTTTAATGAAACTAATTCAATCACAAATTCATCCAAGACATACAAAAAAGTTCAAAAAAGAGATTTTTGGAAAAAGTATATACTCAATTTTTGATTTAAAAAAAGAGTTAGGAGTAATCACAAATGACCTACACAACTATTTTGAAAAAGAGGCTGGATATTTAACTGGTTTTGAGGTAGTTTTAAGTGGATTTTATAGCTCAATAGGAGTATTTACTCATCAAGATTTTACAAAAGAGCAGATAAAAAAAGCTCTTGAAGTTATGAATTTCTTAGATATTTTTGATTTAAAAGATAAAAAAGTATCTTCTATGAGTACTGGACAACTTCGAAAATGTATAGTTGCAAGAGCTTTAATTCACAATCCAAAGGCTTTTGTACTAGATGAACCAACAGTTGGGCTTGATATAAAAGCACAAATAAATTTTATAAAAATGTTAGAAAAGCTATCTTCAAATGCAACTATAATTTTAGTAACACACCACCTTGAAGAGATTTTTCCTCAAATAAAAAATGTAGCTTTAATCTATAATCAAACAATTTATAAGTGTGGTAAAAAAGATGAGATTTTAACTAGCGAAAATTTAAGTACAATTTTTGATACAAATTTAGTAGTAAAAAGTAAAAACCAAAGATATTTTATTGAGGAGATAGTATGAAAAAAATAGCCAAAATTCTAAGTGCTTTAGTAGTTTTTTATCTATTATTGGGATTTTTTTTAGTTCCTTTTATTGCCAAAAAACTTATTATTTCAAATTTAGATAAAACCTTAGTTACAACAACAAAAATTGATAAAATATACTTCAATCCACTTAGCTTTGAACTAAATATTAAAAATTTTGCTTTAATATATGAAGAAGATACTATTTTCTCATTAAAAAATCTATATATTGATATAGCAACTTTAAAATCCCTAGAAGAGAGACATTTAAGAGTAAGAGATATAACTTTAGATGAAGCATACATAAATATTGTTGATAATAATGCAGAGATAAATTTTGCACACTTATTAAAAGAGAATGAAAAGAGTTTAGAAACCAAAGAAACTGAGAAAAAAAGTGAAAATAGCTTTGATTTTTTTGTATATAAAATTTCATTAAAAAACTCAAAAATAGACTATAGCAAAGTTGTAGATGATGAGAAGTTTAATATAAACCTAAAAGATTTAAACTACACAATATACGACTTTGGAACATATAAAAACTACCTATCATCAAACAATCTTGAAGCTATTATAAATCAAAATAGCAAACTTAGTATTAAAGCTGGAATTAAATTAAATCCACTAAATATTGATGGTCAAATTAAAATAGATGATTTAAAAATAAATGATCTTTTAGCTTTTGATAAAAAACTTTTCAATTTTAAAATAAATGATGAATCAAATATCAATCTTATTTTAAACTACAATGTAAACTTAGAAGATAATTTAAAACTAAAGTTATTTAGTAAACTATTTGAAATAAATAATACAAAAGTGATAAAAGATGATGATGAGATTTTATATTTAAATAAATTTGCAGTTGAAGATACAAATATAGATTTAGATTTAAAAAATATTGATATAAATTTAATCAAATTTGATGATTTAACAACAAATATGATTTTAAATAAAGATGGTTCAAACTTCTCAAATTTGATAAATAGTAAAAAAGAGGAGAATCAAGAGAATTTAGAAGAAGAGAAAAATGAAAATGATAAATCTTGGGATTTTAAAATATCAAATTTAAATATTGAAAATTTAAATTACAATTTAATCGATAATATCACTAAATCAAGTTTAAAAATTGACTCTTTGAATTTAAATACAAAAGATATAGATTTTATAAACTCATCTTTTGATTTCAAAAATTTAGATTTTGATATTTTAAACTTAAATTTTACAAATGAAAATATAATTTTTCATACAAAAAGCAATAGCACTACAGATAAATTTGAAACTGACATATCAAATATAAAAGCAAATATATCTCCAAAAGATAAATTGTACAAATTTGATTTAGATGCAATAGTAGATAGATATGGTGTTTTAAATTCAAAAAATCTTTTAAATATTCATGATTTTAAAGAGTTTTCAGATATTAAACTTATTTTAAAAAATATCAATATAGGTAATTTTTCAACTTATAGCTCAAAATATCTTGGTAGAAAACTTGATGGTGGAAGGTTGGATTTGAATTTAGATTATGATATTAAAAACTCAAATTTAAAAGCTAAAAATGAACTAATAATAAAAAACATAGAGTTTACAGATAGTGTAGTTAGTGAAAATGCAATAGTTTTACCTTTAGATTTGGCAGTTGTACTTCTAGAAGATTTATCAAAAACAATTGATATTAATCTTCCTGTTTCTGGAAATATTAGTGATCCACAATTTTCACTAGCTAAAATAATATGGAAATCTTTTTTAAATCTAATGACAAAAGTTGCAACTGCTCCTTTTTCAGTTGTTGCTTCAATGTTTAATTTTAGTGAAGATGAGATAAAAAGTGTTCATTTTACAAAAAATGAAAATGAGATTACTCCTGTTCAAAAAGAGACTTTAGATAAAATCGCAATGATATTAAATAGTAAAAAAGAGTTAGGTATCAATTTTTCTGCATCTTTTAATGAAAAAGAGGAGAAAGAGGAGCACTCAATTTTAAGAGCTTTAAATATAAAAGAGTATTTAATCAAAGAAAAAGGTGTAGATGAGAGACAAATTTTAATAGATAATCAAAGCGTAAAAACAAAATCAAATATTGATTTAAATATAAAACTTTTAAAATAAACATTACAAAATAGTTACTTAATAAAAAGCTTAAATTAAGTCAATATTGTTTATATTTTCAAGCTAAAATAAATTTTAATTAAAGGAAAATTATTGGACCCTGATATACAATCCTATATTATGCTTCTTGTTGCACTTATATTAGTGCTTTTAAATGGATTTTTCGTTCTTTCAGAGTTTGCTATTGTTAAAGTCAGACGAACAAAGTTAGAAGAGTTTGTAAAACAAGGAAAAAGAAGTGCATCTTTGGCACTAAAAATGTCTAACTCTCTTGACACTTATTTAAGTGCAACTCAACTTGGGATTACTTTTTCTTCACTTGCTCTTGGTTGGATTGGTGAACCTGCACTTGCAAGACTTATAGAATCAAATGTAACTTTTTTGGCAAATAACCCAGTTTTATTACATACTATTAGCTTTATTATTGCTTTTTCTATTGTTACTTTTTTACATGTAGTTTTTGGAGAGATTGTTCCAAAATCGATTGCTATTGCAAAAGCTGAAGTTATGGTTTTATATATAGCAAGACCTCTATACATTTTTTGGTTAGTTTTTTATCCACTAATTAGATTCTTTGATATTGTTGCTGCATCTATTTTAAGAGCACTTAATGTTAGACCAGCTACAGAACATGAACTAGCTCACTCAGAAGAGGAGCTTAGAATTATTGTAAATGAGAGTTTTAAAGGTGGTCATATTGACTCAGTTGAAAGCGAAATAATAAAAAATGCTGTTGATTTTTCTGAGACTGTTGCAAAAGAGATTATGACTCCAAGAAAAGATATGATATGTTTGAACTCTGAAAAATCTTTAGAAGAGAATATAAAAAGAGTTATTTCAACAAAACATACAAGATATCCATACTGCAATGGTGGTAAAGATAATATTGTAGGAATGATTCACTCACGAGATATTTTAAATGATGTTTTAGAGAGTAAAAAACTTGATATCTCTAAACTTGTAAGACCAATTATTATGGTGCCTGAAAACACTTCAATATCTTCAATTCTTACAAGAATGAATAAAAGTAGAATTCATTTAGCTTTGGTTGTTGATGAGTATGGTGGAACTTCTGGTCTTATTACTATGGATGATATTTTAGAAGAGATTATTGGTGAAACAACTGATGAACACGATCCAAAAGATGAATCTATTTTATTAATAGATGAAAATCGTTATGAGTTTGATGGAATTGTAAATATTGAAAAAGTTGAAGAACTTTTAGATATTGAGTTTGAAAAAGATGAGTTATCAGCTGTAACTATTGGTGGAAGAATTTTAAACCTTATTGGAAGATTACCAATTGAGGGTGAAACTATTAATGACAAAGATTGTACATATAAGATTTTAGCTGTTAATAACAACAGAATTACAAAAATTTTATGTGAAAAAAAGAGAAAAGAGGAAGAGACTAAAGTTTAATTACTTTAGCTCCAAATCCTCCACTACTTGGATGAGCATCTTCAAAAGATTTCACTTTTGGATGCTTTTTCAAAAACTCTTTAACTGCAAATGCTAATTTACCAGTACCAATTCCATGATAAACTAAAACCTCTTCAAAACCAGCCAAAAGTGCATCACTTATAAATTTATCAAGATTTTCAATAGCCTCTTCTGCTCTTTGTCCATGAAGATCTAATTTTATATCACCACTTTGAGGTTTTGCAACATTTAAAGATACTTTTTTCTTAGGTTTTGGAAGTGGATTTCCACTTCTTTTTAGTTCGCTTAATAAAACTTGCATCTTCAATCCAGCATCAGTTTCAATAAAGGCTTTAGCTCCTTTAATTGATAAAATTGATCCTTTTGTATTTCTATATTTAACTCTATCATTTACTTTAAAATCAACAATTTCATCTTCAGCTTTTTCTACTTCTATCTCTTTTACAATTTTATGAGAGATATTTAAATGTCTATGAGAATCTTCAATTAGCTTTGTTTTAATAGCTTTTTTAGCCTCTTCCCTTGCATCTTTATACTCTTTGTGAAGTTTTGATTTCTCAACATAAATATGCTCATCTAGCTGCTCTTTTTGCTCTTTTAAATTATTTGACAATCTTTGATAGTTTTCAATTTCACTATTTAATTTTTGAATCTTTTGTTTATACTCTCGCTCTAACTCGCTACTTCTTTCAATTAACTCATTTAATCTATCTTTGTCATCTCCATAAACCTCTTTAGCTTTTTTAACAACATTTAAAGGAATTCCATATCTTAAAGCTGTTTCAAAAGCATAGGATCTTCCTATTGTTCCTTGCAAGAACTCATAAGTTGGTCTTTGATTCTCCTCATCATATAAAGCTGCAATTAATTCAACATCAGGATTTGAAGCCATAAGAGCTGCTAATCTTTTATGGTGAGTTGTTATAACTATTTTTATATCTTTTTGAATTAAATCTTCAATCATAACTTTAAACAAACTAGCAGCTTCATCTGAATCTGTTCCAAGTTCAATCTCATCAACTCCAACAATAGCATTTTTGCTTGAAAAAAGTTTCGAAAACTCAACCATACGACCTGCAAATGTTGAGATATCATTTTTAACACTTTGTGGGTCATCTAAAACAGCATTTATATATTTAAAATTGCTAACTTTTGTATCTTTATGAGCTTTATATGGAAGAAGATATTTTGATAGAAAAACAGCACTTAAAATAGATTTTAGCATCATAGTTTTTCCACCTGCATTAACACCTGTTATCATTACAACACTTTTTGGAAAATCAATTGATATTGGCTTGGCATTTGCTAGTGCTGGATGAGAAAACTCTACAAGTTTGTTTACACTACTTTTTGAAGGAAGAATAAAGTTTTTATCCCCTATTTTTGCAAAAAATATTCTTGCTTGATAGTGATCAAATCTATCAAACTCTTTATTTATAAACTTTAAAAAAAGAAGATTTTTTTCAAAAGTTGATGATATCTCTTTACAAAGTTTAAATAAAATCTCCTCTTGCTTATTTCTTAAATCATTTTGTTTTTGTTTAAGTTCACTAATACTATGAGGAACTACATAAAAAAATCCACTATTTGATCTATCTATTACGCTTCCACTTAAAATATTACTAAAACCACCTCTTAAAAGCAAACACTCCTGCTCATTTATGTAGTGAACTTGCATATCAACCAAATATGGTCTTAGTTTTGAAGAGTTTACTGTTTTATAAAGACTTTGTTTAATATCCTCTTTATTTTTATAAATAGCGTGTTTGATATTGTCAAAATCTTCATTTACACCCTCTTTTAGATTTGATTTATCATCAAAATATTGACAAATTTTTAAAATATCATTTGGAATTACAATCTTATCAATCCACTCAAAAAGTTTACCTTCAAAATTGAATCTTTTTAGATATAAAAAATAGTTTACAATTTTTACAAACTCAAATATTTCATAAATTTTTAAAATACCCTGCTTTTGCAAATGAATCAGTTGAGAATCAAGATTTTCAACACTCAAAGGAGCTTTAAAATCAAATCTTCCTAACTCATCTATTAGTTTATAGTGAATATTTATATCACCTTCTAAAATTATAGATTTGTCTCTTGCAAAAAGTTTTGAAAAGCTTGTTATATAGTCGCTTAGATCTAGTTTTTTAATTAAATTTTCCATGAGGTGGATTATATCTTAAAGCTCTTAATTTTTTTATGAAAATAGATTATATTCCTATCTTTCTATATTAGTTATTTTTTGGGTCTAAAAGCTTTTATAATCTCTTCATTTGTCTCTAAATATGGACCTTCCATCAAATCAATACAGTATGGAATTGCTGGAAAAACTGCATCTAAACACTCTTTTATTGATTTTGGTTTTCCTGGAAGATTTACTATTAAAGAGCTTCCTCTAAGTCCTGCTGTTTGTCTTGATAAAATAGCTGTTGGAACATATTGTAAACTTACACTTCTCATAAGCTCTCCAAATCCTGGCATCATTCTATCACACACAGCTTCTGTTGCTTCTGGAGTTACATCTCTAAGAGAAGGTCCTGTTCCTCCTGTTGTAACAACCAAACAACACTTTTGATTATCTATTAAATCTATTAAAGTCTCTTCAATGGTAGCTCTATCATCACTAATACATCTATAAACCTCTTGCCAAGGAGATTTTAAATAACTATTTAAAGTATCCATAATAGCCTTTCCTGATAAATCCTCATAAATTCCAGCACTAGCTCTATCACTTGTTGTAATTATTCCAATTTTTGCAATCATAATAAATGTCCTTTATCTTTAAAATAGTAAACAGTTGCAAACTCTTTAAAAAAATCTTTTGCAGCTAAACTATCAATTATTTTATCGTTTTGTCCCAAAAAAACCTCTATTTTAATACCTTTTTTTATCAACTCTTCTAAATCTTCTTTGCTCCATTTAAAATTTAAAAGCTCATTTAACTCTTCAAAACTTCCTTTTTTAAAGAAGTTTTCTATACTTTTTGTTGATTTATCTTTCAGATTTTCTAAGAAATTTTTTATATAAGAATCTTCATCTTTTTTAAAAAACATAAGTTGCATTCTTTTAAACTTCTCATCTTTTGTTTGAAAAAATGCAGGTGAAAAAAGTTGAAGTTTATCAACTCTTTTTTGACTATTTTTTACATGTAAAAATGCTTTAATAGCACCATATGAAAATCCACTTACAACAAAATCACCATCTTGTAAATACTCTTCAAAAAGCGAAGATTCATTAAAAAAACAAAATCCACTAAAAAAATTATTGTAAATCTTCAAGTGTAATTACCTCATTTTTAAGCATAATATCTTTTAATTTCTCAATTTTTTCAATATTTTGAGATAATGTTGCTCTTAGTTCATCTTTAATTGAGACTATTAACTCATTTGCATTTAGAGCCATTTTATACTCTTCAACTATTTTAGAAGCTAAATCATAAGCTTTTTTCAAATCATCATTTGATACAAAATATTTTTCATTTTTTAACAACTCTAAACCAATAGTTCCAGCTAAATCAATTTTAATGCTATTTTTTAACTCTTGAAACGATGGAAAAACAGAACTATCTTTTGAAACACCCTCATCTAAAAGTGCTAGTTTTTTATTTGCAATAAATGCCTTACAGGCTTGATAGATTGCTAAAATCTCTTTTTGACTATCATCTAATATTCTTATTTGTTTTTTACCAAACTCTAGTTTGTTTTTAGCTATTTGTATATCATCTTCAAGAAGCTCAACTCTACTATCTTTTATCATACTTAAAAGTGCTTCATTCACAAGTGTTGAAAGCGATGCTGAGTTAAATCCAGCTGTTTGATTTACCAGATTATCTAAATTGATATTGTGTTTTATATCTTTTAAATATAGCTCCAAAATCTTTCTTCTATCTTCAATATTTGGAAGCCCAACATATAATCTTCTATCAAATCTTCCAGCTCTTAAAAGTGCATCATCTAAAACCTCAATTTTATTTGTTGCAGCAATTACAATTACACCACTCTCTCCATCAAATCCATCCATTTGAGTTAGAAGTTCATTTAAAGTTGACTCTCTCTCATCATTTGATTTTCCACTTCGCATCTTTCCAACAGCATCAATCTCATCTATAAATACAATTGATGGAGCATTTAATTTTGCACTTGTAAATAGTTCTCGCACCTTCTTCGCACCCATTCCAACATAAATGTGTACAAAACTAGCTCCACTTTGATAGAAAAATGGAACATTTGCCTCTCCTGCAACTGCTCTTGCAATCAAAGTTTTTCCAACACCTGGAGGTCCTACAAGAAGAACACCTTTTGGAAGTTTTACTTTAAACTTTTGGTACTTTTTAGGATTGTTTAAAAAATCAACAATCTCTTCAAGCTCCTCTTTAATCTCTTTAATACCAGCAACATCTTTGAAAGTAATATTTGATTTTACAGGTTCAATACCAAGCTCAACATTTGCTTTTTCAGAACTTTTTTTAAGTTCACTATCAAAACTACTCTCTACACTTTTTCCTTTTTTCTTTAAAAAGTAATCTCTTATTTTATCTTGATTTGCTCTTAGAATAAAAGATAAAATAAGTAAAATAAATAAAAATCCCAAACCAACATAGTATGAGATTCCTTGAATATTTGAGCTACTTTTATAAATAGTATAAACAAAAAGTACAAGCAATGCAATTGCTGACATAATCATAAGCTTAAAGTTTTTATCAATACTTTTATTATTTGAATCTTGCTTCATTTTTATTATCCTTTACTAAATAATCATCTAAATACAACCAATCTCCAACTAAATCTTCACTACTTGAAATTTCAACTTGATTAAAAAATTGATCAAATCCTAAATATTTTCCATTTTTTTCCTGCTCAACTAAAACTTCAAGTTTTGATTTACTGTTTTTTCTAAACTCATAATTTTTTTTCTTAATTATCTCAACAAGCTCAATATATCTAGCTTTTGCAATATCGCCTTTAATCATATCTTTCATAGAGGCACTTGGTGTTCCATCTCTTTTTGAGTATGTAAATGCATGAACATGAGTAAGTGGAAAGTTATGTAAATTTTTCATAGCTTCACTCCAAATCTCTTGCGTTTCTCCTGGATGTCCAACTATAAAATCAGTTCCTAATGCATATCCATTTTGGCTTAAAAACTCAAAAAGCTCTAAATCACTTAAAACTTTGTTTCTTCTATTCATTATTTTTAACATCTCTTTTGAAGTGTGTTGAAGTGCTATATGCAAATGTTTTGCCATAAAAGGCTCATTTATAAGCTCCTTAAACTCATCATCAATTTGAATTGGCTCAATACTTCCCATTCTAATTCTCTTAACACCTTTTATAAGTGCCATTTTTTTAAGAAGTTTTGCTAGTGAAGTGTGCATTTTTTTACCATAACTTCCTACATTTGTTCCAGTTAAAATAAACTCACTAAAACCATTTTGTGCCAAAGTTTCTACTTGATTTAAAATAACATTCTCTTCATAACTTCTAGCATCACCTCGAACAAATGGGATAATACAATAAGAGCATCTAAAATCACACCCCTCTTGAATTTTTATAAATGCTCTACTTTTACCAACAAACTCTTCAACAATAGTTTTATCCAAAGATTTTAAATCACCCTCTTCAAAAAATCTATCATCTTTTTTAAGTAGTTCATTGATATTCTCTTTTAAACTAGCTCCAAATAAAGCATCAATTTTATTCTCACTAAATAGTTTTTCACCTTTAGTTCTAGTACCACAACCTGTAAATACAACTTTTGGATTATTTGAAAGCTTTTTTAGACCATTTATGTAGCTTCTTGCAGTTGTATCAGCACTATTTGTAACAGTACATGAGTTTATTACAACAATATTTGCTTCACTCTCATCTTGTGTTACATCAAAATCTTTTAAGTTGCTAATCATAACTTGTGTATCAAAAATATTTGTTCTACAACCAAATGTTTTAAAAAATACCTTTGGTCTATTTGTACTAAATTTCATCTTCAATAATCTCTTTTAATCTTGATGGTCCATAAGCTTTATTTGTTTGATTTATATTTATTTGTTGCGTTGGATATGCAATATTAATATCATCCTCTTTCATAAATGCATCTAAAATCTCTGTGCTTATTGTACTTCTTAAAACCAAAGCAGCAAAAGAGTTTGTAAGATACCAACCTGATATTACAACTCCATAAGGCTCTATAAATGTAAATACTCTTGGCTCTACTCCTGTTGCTCTTAATTGATACTTATTTCTCATTTTTGATAGCTGTTTTCTTGTAATATCACTATAACCTTTTGAGTAGTGCTTTAAAATCTCTCTAATTATTTTTTGAGCTTTTTTATGGTTTGAATCAAAGGTTAAAGTTATATCTACACCATCCCAAACAGTTTTTAATTCACTATGACTATAGTTTGCAATTAACTCTGAAAAAATATAGTTATTTGGAACAAAGAATATTCTTCCAGCTCTTCTATTTTTCATATAAGATACTAAAGTAACATCCTCTTTAACTGTAATTTTAAATAGTGAAATATCTAAAACATCTCCAACAGTCTCAACATCTCCTTTTGTAACTCTAATTCTATCTCCAACTTGAATAAATCCAGAAGTTACAATAACCATCCAAGCAAAAATTGACATAAACCAATCTTTTAGTGCAATTGCAATACCAGCAGATGCAAATCCAAGGATTGTTACTAGATAAGCAACATTATCAATATATGAAAATAGTAAAACCATAACAATCAATATAAACAAAGTAAAATTTATAACTTTGTTTACAATATAGTAATTTTCACTTTGTAAAAAGTATTTTTTTAAAGCTAGTTTTACTAAAAAAGTTACAACAAAAAATATAAAAATTATTAGTAAAATATCTAATATCTTTTCAACTTGTTGAGATATTTGATTTTTTGTCTCTAAAATAACTTGTTCAACTTTTCTATCATAGACCTCAGATGATGTTCCAACAATATCTAAAACTATTTCAAAATCTCTTATTTGTTTTGTTAAAAAGTTTATTTTTTCTTCATATTGAGGTTTATAATCCAATAAATATATTTGATTATAAAGCTCTTCTTCCTCTTTTAAACTCTTTATTAAATCAATTAATTGAAGCTCTAATTTTGTAAATTGATCTCTATTGCTCTCTATTATTTTAATATTTGACAAAGCTCCAATTATTCCAAATGGATTTGTGATTTTTTCAATAGCTCCAATATCAGGTGGATTTATTAATCCTCCAATAGGAGATCCTCTATACTCACCTATTAATTCAAGTTCATTCTCTTTTACTCTTATTTTATTTAATAACTGATACTCTTGCTCATCATTAAACTTCTTTTTAGTTTTTAAACTCTCTTTTAAAATATCTAATTCATTTGCAATTTTACTATATGAAAGATAGTTTGAATATCTTTTTATAAGAATATTATCTTTGTATGAATTTTGAATTTTTAATATCTTATCCAATAATATATTTTGCTCAACCAAGCTTTCAATCTCTAAAATAGGCTCACTACTCTTTTCATTTTTAATCTCTTGTGATGCAAAAAGAGTTATTGACAAAAAAACTATTAGTGTAATTACTCTATTAATCACTTAAATTCCTTTAAAACTTCAATTACATCCTCTTTTTTTATCTCATCTGTAATTTTGCAATCACCTATTTCAATAGGAACTATAAACTTTATTTTACTATTGCTTGATTTTTTATCCAAATAAAAATGCTCATAAAAATCTTCTACATTATCTATTTTAAAAGTTGTTGGAATATTATATTTTTCTAGTAAATTTTTTACTCTTTGTTCATTTTCTTTACTCATAATTCCTAGTTTTACAGCCAAAGAGTTTGCCATACACATACCAATTCCAACAGCTTCACCATGAAGATAAGTTTTGTATTTTGTAAGATTCTCTATTACATGCCCAAAAGTATGCCCATAATTTAAAGCAGCTCTTAATCCTTGCTCTTTTTCATCTTGCGAAACAACCCAAGCTTTAGTTTGAACAGATTTTTGAATTGATAGATCTATATTTTTTTCATCATTTAAATCATTTTTTTCTAACCATTCAAAAAAATCTTTATTAAAGCAAACAGCCATTTTAATAATCTCTGCAACTCCAGCACCGAACTCTCTTTTTGGTAAAGTTTTTAGAAAAGCTGAATCAATATAAACAGCTTTTGGCTGATGAAATGTTCCTACTAGGTTTTTCCCATATTTATTATTTATTCCAGTTTTTCCTCCAACACTAGCATCAACTTGCGATAGCAAAGTTGTAGGTATTTGAATAAAATCAACTCCTCTTTGATAAATTGAAGCTGCAAATCCTGTCATATCTCCAATAACTCCACCACCAAAAGCTACAAGCAAAGATTTTCTATCAAGTTTTGCTTCAAAACAAGAGTCCAAAATCATCTCTAAGGTCTGCATATTTTTATACTCTTCACCATCAGCAATTGTACAAATAGTAAGTTCTCTTGCACTTAATTTTGTTTTTAAATACTCTAAGTGAAAACTACTAACAGTTGGATTTGTAACAACAACAACTTTTCTATCAAAGTATAAATCTTTTAATCTCTCTATAAATATCTCATATGAGTTACTATTTCCAAGCTCTATTTTTACTATCATTTTTAAATCCAATTAATTAATTAAGCATCTATAATAGCTAAAATTAGCTAAGAAAAGGCTTTTACAGTAGTTTTTAGATAGAATATTTTTTATTTTTTAGGATATAAAATGAGAGAGTTAATTTTAATAAGACATGCAAAATCTGACTGGTCAAATCCTCTTTTAGATGATTTTGAACGACCACTTAATAAAAGAGGTTCAAAAAATGCTCCTTTTATGGCAAAAATATTAAAAAAAGAGATACAAAAACCAGATTTAATAATCTCTTCACCTTCATTTAGAACAAAACTAACTTTAGAATATTTTTTAAAAAAGTTTGAGTATAAAGGTGAAGTTATTTTTGAGAAATCAATTTATGAAGCACCATTTGAAAATCTTCTAAAAGTTATAAAAAATGTTGATGATAAATATAAAACTATTTTTTTAATAGGTCACAATCCAGGACTTAATGATTTAGCAAATTTTCTACTTGGAAGTTTTGAAGATAATATTCCTACAAGTGGAGTTTTAAAAATAGATTTTGATACAAACTCTTGGAAAAATATCTCAAAAGATAATTCAAAATTAATCTTTTTTAAATATCCAAAGATGTTTAAATAATCTATTTTGTACTATTTTTTTTAATAAGTAAATATACAAAAAATGGAGCTCCAATAAAAGCAGTTACAACGCCAATTGGTAAGCTTGAAGCTGTTGGTATTACTCTTGAGATTAAATCGCAAAATACCAAAAAAACTCCACCAAAAAATATTATTGGAAAAAATAGCTTTGTATATGTTTTCTTATATATTAATTTTACTATATGAGGAATCACAAGTCCCACAAATCCAATTGGTCCTGTAAAACTTATACAAACACCAACTGCTAAACTAACAACTACTAAAAGAGTTAAAACTGTTTTATTTATATTTAATCCCTTTAAAAATGCAACATCATTTGATATTAACAAAAGATTGATTTTGTGTTTAAAGCTATAAATTATAAAAATAAAAATAGTTGCTGTAATAAAAACTATTAAAGATGGCATATAACCAACAACATCTAAGCTTCCAAGAGTAAATCTTACAATTGAGTAGTTCTCTTGAAGATTACTTAGATAAAAAACAAGCATTAAAGCTGAACCATAAAAATATGATAAAGCAATTCCAATTAGTAAAATAGAGTTTGTTGAGCTTATTGCTCTTTTTTTATTTAGTGATTTTGTAATTAAAAATAGAATTAAAATTGTAAAAATTGAGCCAAATATACTTGAAAAAAAGAGTGGTACAAAAGGTAAAAAAACTATTGATAAACTTGTAAAAAGTGTAGTTCCACTTGCAATTCCCAAAGTATATGGAGTGATTAACTCATTTTTAAAAACAATTTGAAAAATAAGTCCACCAAGAGCCAAGATTGAACCAACAAAAAATGCCAAAATAATTCTAGGAACTCTTAAATCCCAAAAAACCATATTTAAACTATTTTCTAAAGAAAAAATCGAAGATATTTCAATATTTACTTCACCCAAAAAAGGTGAAATAAATATTAAAATCAGTGAAAAAATATATAAAAAAACTTTCATAAATCTACTACCAAATGACTATTTTCAAATCTTAAGCTATCGTTGTAAAACTCTTTTAATCTCTCTTTACAAAAAAACTCTTCATGATCTCCATAAAATTTTAAAACTCCAGCTTCTAAATATAGCACCTTATAGTTTTTGAGTGCATAAGCAAAATCAAGATTATGAGTAATTATAATTTTTTGTTTTAAATAGTTTGAATTTAAAATCAAAAAAACATCTCTTAATCTTTTTATATCCAAATTTGCCATAAGCTCATCAAAAATTGTGATTTTTGCATCATGTAAAATTGCACTTGCTAATAAAACAAGCTGTTTTTCTCCAGAGCTTAAACTAGAGCATGAGCTATTTTTTATATGATTTATCTTTAAAATATTTATAATATTTTCAATCTGCTCGTCGCTTCTGTTTTCAACTATTGATAGTTTTAAATACTCCAAAACAGTCATATAATCATCAAATATCTCAAAACTACTTGGAATGTAATTTATTAGTTTTGCTCTTTGAATTCCAGATAGTTTTGAGATATTTTTTTCATTAAAAAATAGATTATTTGAAGATATTATTGAGCTTAAAACTTTTGCTAAAGTTGATTTTCCAGCTCCATTTTCACCTAAAATCAATAAGTTTTCATTGTTTTTTAGCAAAAAACTTATATCTTTTAAAATAAAATTACTGTAATTTTTTAGTTCTAACATCTTCTAATATCTTTCTAAAATCATCTATTAAATATTGTACTCTATGGCTTGAAATTCCTGAGTATGTCTTATCTATTATATAGATATTATCTTTTTTACTTGCATTTACTGGCAAATTTTTCCAAAGATTTAACATATCATCTTTTTGTTTATCACTTTTTAAATATGGAGCTAAAAGTATAATAATATCTGGATTTAGTAGTATTAATTTCTCACTATTTATTGCAGGTTGCGATTTTAAGCTTGATTGATAGGCATTTTTATTTCCACTTTTTTTTATAATATCTTCAAAATATATGTAGTTGTTTGTTACATATATTTGATTAGAGAGTGTATCTTGAGGACTAATTACAATTAAAATTTTTTGATTTTCTACTATATTTTCAATATTTTTTAAACTATTTTCAATATTTGTATTTAAAATCTTTGCTTCGTTTTGTCTATTAAAAACATCTCCTAAATCTTTGATTGCAAATTTAATATCATCTAAACTATCTGTTTTATAAACTAAAGTTTTAAATCCAAGAGCATTTAGTGAGCTATTTAATTTTTTGTCATAATTTTGATTTATTATAATGCTTGGATTTAAGTTTACAACTTTTTCCAAGCTAACACTACCATATCCTCCAACTTTTTCAATACTTTTAGATATTTCTGGATAATCACAAAACTGCGTATTTGCAATAATATTATTGCCTAAACCTAAAGCAAAAGCTATCTCATTTACAGCAGGACTTAGAGTAATAATTTTTTCATTTGCACTTAAAATATTTAAAAAAGAGATATTAAAAAAAATTAGAAAATATAGTAGTTTTTTCATCTTAGAAACTAGCCTTTAATCCAACAAATGCTGCTCTTTGACTTGTAGCATATCCATCAACTATTTGATAATCTTTGTTGAAAATATTATCAAGTTTAAGATATGTAGAGAAGTTTTTATTTGCTTGATAATCAATAACTGCATTCCAGATTGTATAGTTTCCTGTTTTTACATTTGGTTTATTATAATCAAAATTTACACTTTCTCTACTTCCAATATATTCACCATTTACATTAAAGTGGAAATCTTTTAAACCATAATAATCAACTCCAAAACCAAACTTATTTGTCGGACGATTTTCAAGTTTATCTCCATTTGTTTTTTTTGCACTAAGATTTGTATAGTTTAAATTTAAGAATATATCTTCATAAACTTCATTTTTATAAGCTATTTCAGTTCCCTTAAATTTACTATCTCCTTCAATATTTTCATATTTCCAAGATGTACTTGCATTTGATACCATTAAATTATTAACTTTTGTATTAAAGTAAGTAATAGAAAAACCTTTGTACTCAAATCCTATATCATAAGATTTTGTTTTTTCAGGATTTAAGTCTGGATTTCCACCCCAAGCTGTTTTATATAGCTGTATAAATGTAGGTACATTATACCCTGTTCCATAGTTTGCACTAAGGTTTAAATCTTCAACAATATACTGTTTTATTCCTATCTTTCCTGTTGCTTTATTGTCGAAATCACTATATCTATCATATCTTAAAGCTTCAGTAATAATAGTTTTATCATCGAAAAACTTATTTGTATTTGTTATAAAAATGCTTTTACTATTGTTTTTCTTATTTAAATCTTCTTTATCTTCATAATATTTAGAATCTACTCCGATAGTTAAAGATGAAGAGTTATTCCAATAAGGAATAGTTGAATTAATACCATACTCTTTTATATCAGTTTTATTCTTTGAATCATTGAAACCAACTTCTGTTTTTGTTTCGTTTTTAAATCTTGAATAGTTCGTATATATATTTGTAGTTGCAAAGCTATTTTTATTTTCATAATTCAAACTAGCAATACTATTTCTAGTTTTTGTTTTAGCAAAAGAATCAGCAGAAGCAATTATATCTGGATTCCCAAAAGCATCTGAAAGCATTTCATCAAATTTTACTTTTGCATCTATAGTTTCATAAACTAAATATACTCGATTGTTTTCATCTAAGTTATAACCTAAATTTAAATTTACTGTTGTATTTTCATATCCATCATCTTCATAATTTTTTGCTTCACTACTCTTTGGTGAAATAGCTGAAAAACCATCTGTATCAACTCTAGTTGCACTTAATTTTGCATCAAAATTATCATTTTTGTGTGAAATATTTACCCTAGCAATTTTTGAGTCATATCTTCCAGCTTCAAGATTTATATTTGCATGTGTTCCATCTTTTGCACTTTTTGTAATAATATTTATAACCCCAGCACTAGCATCTGCTCCCCAAATACTACTTTGAGCCCCTTTTATTACTTCTATTCTTTCAATATCATTTATCATTAAATGTGCAAAATCAACAGAACCATCATATGGATTATTATATCTTATTCCATCGATTAAAACTAATGTATTTCCACTATTCATTCCTCTTAAATATACAGAACTTAATGTTCCCATCCCACCACTACTTGAAATACTAACTCCTGAAAGAGAATTTAAAGCTTCAACAACTGTTTTAAATTTTCTATCTTCAATTTCTTGAGCAGTTATAACATCAACATTGGCTGTAACATCTTTTAATTTTTGCTCTGATTTTGTAGCACTTGTAACTGTGATTGTCTCTAAAGTAGTTGTTTGTGAGTATAAATTTGTTGCTATTAAAAAGCTTGCAACTAAGCTTATATTTGTTTTTTTCATTTTGTACCTTTTTTCTAATTATTATTTATTAAATCTGTTTTGATTGGTTTTAGCTTTATATTTAAAAGCTTCATCTGTATATTTGGTAGTTTTCTTAAGTATTCAGTTAGCTTTGAATAAAAAATATGCAATTTTTCAAAACATGTTGATATTAAAATACCAAAAAAGCTAAAATATTTTTTTGCTCTTCTCATCTTCTCTCCTTTCTTAAAATTTAAATATTTTTACTATTTTGTATTCATATGATGGTTATGTTCTATATTTATAGTTTTATTTTTTAAAAGAGCAAAACCGTTGTAAGCTGTATATAGTCCAAATAAAATAACTAAAATTGATGCAATTTTCATAGATATATCTCTAAAGCTTGATTGTTTAAACAATCCAGCAAAAAAACCTACAAAAAATAGTGCAAATATTGTAGTTACTCCAAAAATAAACATTACCATTGCACCATAAAAAGCACTTCCTGTACTTGCTGCCATTATTGCAAACATATATACAAAACCACAAGGTAAAAAGCCGTTTAAAACTCCAATTAAATAAAAACTAAGTTTTGAATTACTTCCTAAAACTTTTTTAAATAATTTTTGATAAAAAGGAGATTTTGAAAAAGTTTGCTCTAAAATTGTTAAAAATTTTATTTTTCCCATTAGTGAAAAACCAATAAGTATCATTAATAATCCAGTTAAAAAAAACAAAAATCCTTTTGAAGTTGTAGAAAAAGATAGCACAGAACCTAAATATCCAAATATAAAACCTAAAAATGTATAAGTAGTTACTCTTCCAAAATTATATAAAAGATGCATAAGTGCTTGTCTTTTTTTGCTATCGTTGCTATTTATTTTTACGCTTGAGTATGCTAAAACAATTCCACCACACATTCCAATGCAGTGCCCAAAAGAGCCAATAAAAGCAATACTTATTATAGATATTATACTAATTGTTTCCATTAAGCTCCCGTGTTTTAGCAAATTAAAACTTTTATTATATATTTTTTGGCATAAAAAAAGGCTTTACAGAGGGGAAAAACTGTAAAGCCATATAAAATTAAATTCATTTCAAAAAAAGTATAGGATACCAAAAAATTGTATCAATTTTGTAGGAGGATCTAATACAGATACCCTATGAGTGAAATTATAAACAAAGAAATATTAAAATAAGATAAAATCTGTCCTATTTAATATTAAATTATTACTAACTTTAAAACTATATAATACAAAATTTATTTAAAAGGATAAAATTTTATGAAAATGATAATTTTTGATATGGATGGAACACTTGTAAATAGTGGTTCTTCTATTGCAAATTGTATAAACTATGTAAGAAGTCATCTAGGACTTGAACCTATGGATAAAAACTTTATTTTAGAAAATGTAAATGATATAAATATAAATAGTGCAGAATTTTTTTATAATAGCAAAACATTTACTCCAAAAGTTACAGAGCTTTTTGAAGATTTTTATAGTAAAAATTGTCTTGTAGATTTACATTTGTATGATGGAGTTAAAGAGTTACTTGATGATTTAAAAGGTGAGTTTAAATTTAGTGTTGCAACAAATGCAAACTCAGATTATGCAAGAAAAATGTTAGGTCATCTTGAAATTGATAGATACTTCAACTCAATTTTGGGATACAACGATGTATCAGCTCCTAAACCAAAGCCAGATATGATAAATAGAATTTTAGATTTAAATAGTATAAAAAAAGAGAATGCTCAACTTTTTGGAGACTCTACAAAAGATACAATAGCTGCATTTAATGCTGGAGTTGATGGTGTTTTAGTAAATTGGGGATTTTCAAATCACAATGAAGATGCAATTTCAAATATAGATGAGTTAAGAAGAGAGATTGAAAAGAAGTTTAGATTATAAATCTATAATCTTAAACTCACCCTCTTTTAAATCTTCAACCCTAAAACCAGCAAACTCTAATCTATGAAGCTTTATAACTCTGTTTCCTGTATAAGCAAACATTCTTTTTACTTGATGGTATTTACCCTCAACTATTTCTAAATGAACTAAATTTGGATTAATAATTTTTAAAAATGCTGGTTTTAAAGCTTTTTCTTCACCATTTAAAATAATAGTTCCACTTTCAAAAAGCTCTTGTTCATCACCTTTTAGTGGATTTTGTAAAGTTACTTCATAAACTTTTTTTACATCTTTTTTAGGGCTTGTTAGTTTATGATTTAACTCTCCATCATCTGTTAAAATAATAGCTCCTGTTGTATCCATATCAAGTCTTCCAATAGTTGATATTTTTGAATTTCTATTTTGCCATCTTTGTGGAAGAAGAGAATATATTAATTTTCCAGCATCATTGTGAGAGCAAATAACTCCACTTGGTTTATTCATTAAAATTGTAAGCTTTTGGCTATCAAGTTTTTCACCATTTACAAATATATCTTTATGCTCTGCTTTAATACTTGGATTAAAAACTCGTTTATCTAAAATAAAAACCTCATTTAATTTCATAAATTTTCTAGCTTCACTTCTACTACAATAACCTAAACTTGATAAATATGCTTCAATTCTCTTCATTTTTCTTCCTTTAAATGCGGGATATTAACATAATTTTGACTAAAATTTACAAATGGAATTACTTGATAAAAAAAATAAAATTTGGCTACTTGATGATGAGGATTATAATTTTCCAACATTAAAAGATATGAAAGATGATTTAGTTGCTATTGGAGGAAATTTTCATCCTCAAAGATTAATAAATGCATATTCAAATGGACTTTTCCCTTGGTTTATTGATGATTTAGGCTATATTCACTGGTTTTGCCCACAAAAAAGAATGGTTTTAAAACCAAACGAAATGAAAATATCTAAAAGCCTTAAAAAATCTATCTTTAATAGAGGTTTTGAAGTAAAATCAAATACAAACTTTATTGAAGTTATAAAAAATTGTTCAGATATAAAAAGAAAACATGAAAACGATACTTGGATTGATGAGAATTTTATAAAAGCCTATACTTTAATGCATAATTTAGATTTTGCAAACTCTATTGAAGTTTATTTAGACAAAAAGCTTGTTGGTGGATTGTATGGAATTCTTATAAACAATGTTTTTTGTGGAGAGAGTATGTTTTCACTTGTAAATGATGCTTCAAAAGTTGCCTTTTATCATCTTTGCCAGTGGGCTTTAAAAAATGATATAAAACTTATAGATTGTCAAGTTTATAACCCACATTTAGCCTCACTTGGAGCTTATGAGATAAGTAGAGAGGAGTATTTAAAAATTTTAAATACTCCTATTTTTTGATTATTTTTTATGATTCATATGGTTGTGTGAATTAATTTTCCCATAAGTATCGAATATGTAAACCTTATAAAAGTTTAGACTCATATAAAAAATTATAAGTGCAGATGCAAATGGAAAAGCTACTATTTTTAAATATCTTTTAGTCTCTATTAATTTTAATCTATTTATCATAATAATAAATGCCCAAATATATCCTATATGAGTAAAAATATTGAAAATATGTACCCACTCATCTTTTCTACTAGCAAGTGGTTTCATAGTCTCAAATCCTAAACTAAAAGCTTGATTAAATCCATTTACAATATTTGAAGCATAAGAATAAAAGAAAAACTCTCCAATATGAGATAATCCACCAATTATAAATAGTGGTGCAAAAGCGTACCCTAAAGTATAAAAAGTATTTGAAAATTCAACTCTCATAATTTTTGAAGCTATAAATATTCCTACAACACTTAAAAATATTGAAATTAATACCGCATAAACAAAAGCAAAAAGTCCAATAGTATCAATTGAACCAAAATAAATTATAGTTTCGAAATATCTAGCTGTTTTAACCCAGAAAAACTCTTCAACTATTGCACTTCTTCCTAAAGAGTGGTGAAAACTCATTGTAATACTAATAGCTGCAGTTAATAAAATTAAAGCCCAAACCTCAGCTTTTGAAGTCTTAAATTTATTAAAAAGTGTATTTGATGGTTTATTGAATTTAAAAGCTACACTTTCACACTCTCTTGCACAATCCATACATAAAGTACAATCTTCCATAGAGTTTTTTTTCTCAAATGTAAATGGTTTTAAATTATAACTACAAACTTTTGCACAATCAAAAGTTCTACAGTTTTGACACTCTTGTTTATAAGTCTGTAATTTTGTAAAACCAACTTTTGAATATACTTTTGTAACAATTCCAATTGGGCAAATATATTTACAATATGCCATTTCATCATAAAGATAATAAAAAATAGATGCAATAATTGTCATAACAAAAAATAAGATTGCAGTTGCATATGGTGTTTTAAAAAATTGTGGAAACATATAATATACAAACCACCAAGCAAAAAATAGTAGTAATAATCCAATAAATGGATTTGCCAACTTATTTGGTATTTTCTTTTTCAAACCAATTTTTGTGATATATTTTCCAATAAAACCATGTGGACAAACTCCACAAAATATTCTTCCAAAAGTAGCTAAAGTTGTAACCATAAAAAATGGCCAAAACAATCCCCAAAAAAGTGCTGTTGTAAATATATTATTCTCTTTTGTAGGATGTATAAATCCAAAATAAATGGCATAAATAAATAAAAAAAGTACAGATACTTGGACTGTTCTGTGAAAAATTTTATTTTTAAATATAATCTTTAGAATTGGCATTCCAAATATATCATTTTTATCTCTTTTTATAAACTTTATCATATCTACCTTCCTTAAAATTTATAACTATATGTAAGCATTGTCATTCTAGGACTAGCTGCTTTATATGAAACTCTTGAACCTGTGTCTTTAGAAGCTTCAGAGGCGTAATATTTGTCAAATAAGTTATTTACATTTAATTGAATATTGTGAGCTTTAAACTCATACCCAATCATTAAATCTGTAATAAATTTATACCCTTCATACTTTTGTGTATTTGCATTATCCATGTAGTAACTTCCAAAAGTTCTTGTTGTAACTCTTGTTTTAAAACCATTTTGATTATAAGCTAAATATAGCGCATATTGATTTTTTGGAATTGATGGTAGATAGTTTCCATCTCTTGAAACTAAATTAGCCCCTACTTTCTCATTAAATTTATCAAATTTAAATTTACTATAAGAATAAGATCCACCAACTTCTAAAGTTGATGTTAAATCATAAGACAGATTAAACTCTAAGCCTTTTTTATTAGTTTTCCCTGCATTATCATATATAGAATTACCACTTGCATCTTTTATCTGTATAATCTCATCATCTACATAGTTTTGATATAAAGCTAAATCATAAGATAGATTGTTTGTTCTTGTTTTTACTCCAACTTCATAATTTGTACTAGATGATTTTTTTAAATCACTTGTCTCATCTAGCTCACTTGTTGTTGGGGCTTGATTAGCAAATGCAACTGAAGCATAAACATTTGTAAAATCACTTATTGCATAACTAGATCCTAGTTTTGATGATAAAAGTGTAAAAGAGTTATCAATATTATACTCTCCTTGTCCAGATATATATTTACCTGTTGAATAATCATACTTAGATATTTCATTACCTTCTATATCAAATTTTAATTTATCAACTCTTGTGCTAATATCAAAACCTAAATCATCATTTATTTTAAAACTCTCCATTAAATATATACCATATAAAGTAGTTTTAGAGTCTTCAATATTTGCTAAACTACCCTTCTCATTTGATAATATTTTACTAATTCTTCCACCAAAACCTGTAGAATAATCTCTATACTCATACTTCTTAGCATCTTTTGTTCTATCCATTTTTAAAGTTAATCCACCAACAAACATTGCATCTTGTTTAAATAGATTATGTGATATATTAAATTCTAAATCTGTTCCAAAAACTTTATTATCATCACTATCATTAATCAATCCTGTAACTGGATGAAAATGCTCCCAAGAGTTAAAATACAATCTTGGTTTTAATAGCAAATCTCCTATCTCTTTCTCATATTTACTACTAAATGAGAATATTTTAGAGTCTCTAGCACTATTTTGCCAAGTGTATGAGGTATTATGTTGCTCTTTGCTTCTTTTAAACTCATCAAACTCAGTTTGATTCATAGATGCTGGAAGATTTAAATTTGATTCTGTATAAGATATCTCATTCTCTATTGATGAGTAATCTTTAAATATATATCCATATTTTAAAGTTGCTTGAGTAGTATCAAACTCATTATTATCTCTCCATGAGTTATCAGTTTTTCTTTTACTAAGAGTTAATGATACAAAATTGTTCTCATCAAGTTTTTCTCTTAGTTTAATATTTACATTTCTCTGATTCTCATTTCCAACACCAAATTTTATACGATTTTTATCCTCTTCAAATACTGATTTTGTAATAAGCTGAATTACTCCACCAGTTGAATTAATTGCATTTATTGAACCAGGTCCTTTTTGAACCTCGATATTTGAAACATCTTGCATATCTATAAAATCAAATCTTGTAAATGAATCTGGATCTGTCATAGGAATTCCATCTTTCATAACCATTATCTCTCTTACACCAAATCTAGCTTTTAGACCTGCACCTCTAATAATTAATTTTGGACTAGGGCTATTTGAAGTTGATTCTGCTATTACTCCAGGAATTGTTTGTAGTGCATCTTGAACATTTAAGATATTTTTATCCTCTATTGTTTTTTCATCAACAACAGCAATACTTTCGCTAATATATTTTGTAGCTTTTTCATATTTTGTAGCTGTTACAGAAACTGTATCTAAAGATATTCTATCTTGGGCAACTATATTTGAATGCAAAAGAAGACATGCAAATATTGAGTATTTTAATCTCATAAATTCTATCCTTTATAAAAATTTATGAGATTATTTCGAAGCTTTGTTAATTTACTGTTAAAACTTCTAAATATTAGATTTTATTTTTAGACTATACAGAAAAAGCTTTCTGATTATTAATAAAAATTTATACAAAAATCTACTAAAAAAGTTGTCATACTTAAATAAAAAGTGCATTTTCCCTATAAAAGTATCTTTTTTTACAATACTATTTATAAATTTTAATGCCATATCTGCTTGATAAAAGTTATCTTTATAAACAACTATAAATCCCTTGTTTATATCTAATTTTGTAAAATCTAATTCATCTTTATGCTCTCTAGCATTTTTTAAAACTAAAAGATAACCATCTTTTAGTTTTAAGTAGTTTACATAAGAGTTACAAAATGGGCACTCTTTATCAAAATAAATCTCTATCTTCTCTTTTTTATTTTCATTAATCATAAAAAAAATATTATCTAAATATCAATTTATAACTCTTTATTAGTTATACTTTTACAAAAATTTAAAAGGTTAAAATATGCAATATATAGAAGTTTCAAATAAAAGTGTAGATGAAGTTGTAGAGAGTTTAAAACAAATAGCACCAAAATATAGTTTTGGAGTTCAACATGTACACAATATTAAAGCCACACTAAATTCAAAAGGAAAAGAGCTAAATGAGGATTGTCAAGTAGTTGATATTTGTAATCCAAGCTATGCAGAAAAGTTTTTAAATGGTGATATTACAATAGCTTGTATCCTGCCTTGTAAAATTGCTGTTTATACAAAAGATGGTGAAACAAATATATCTTTAAACTCTTTTACTCAATTAATAGATGATGTAAATCCAGACTTTATAGAAATTGCTTTAGAGGCTCAAAATGAGCTTTTAAAAATTATTGATGAAGCAAAATAGTGATAACATCAGTTGAAATAGACTCAATTACAAGTATGATTCAACTATCAGTTGCACCTGTTTTTTTGCTTGCAGGTGTTGCTGGAATTTTGAATCTATTTTCTACAAGACTTATTAGAATTATAGATAAAGTCGATAAACTTGATAAATTTGAACAAGAACAAAAATCTTTAAATAATATGAGCAATGATTTAAAAAATATGATTAAAGCTAGAAGAGATTTTTTAACAATGAGGATGAATAACACAAATTTAGCTATATTTTTTGGAACAACAACTGGACTTTTGATTGCACTTGTAATTATTACAATATTTTTAAGCTCATTTTTTCATTTTGAATATACTATTTTTATAGCTATTTTATTCATTTTAGCAATGTGTTCTTTGGTTATATCTTTGATTCTATTCCTAAAAGAGCTGTTTTATACAACAAAATTTATAAATAACAAAGAGAGCTATATTCCATAAAATGAGAAAAAATGACAATAGATAACGAAATTTTAAAACTAATTACTTTTAATGATAATTTAAATCAGACACAACTTGATATTTTACAAATATCAAATGATAATATAGATTATAAAGATATTATATTCTCAAAAGAGATTTCAAAAAATGATTTCAATTTACTTATGCTTTTAAAAGGGATTAAATCACTTGAAGCACAAAATCAAATAGTTGAAAATTATCATAAAATTTTAGAATATAACAAGATAAAAACAACAATTTATAAAAATGAAAAAACAAATCAAAATCTCAATTTAACAATTTATTGTGATGGAGCTTGTTCTGGAAATCCTGGATTTGCTGGAAGTGGATTGGCAATTTATAAAAACAATAAAAAACCAGTTTTACTATATGGAGCATTTGTTGAAAATGGAACAAACAATATAGCTGAACTAAATGCTTTATTAAAAGCACTTCAAATAGCTTCACAAAATATTGGTGAAGAAAAAATTACAATTTTTTCAGATTCTAAATACTCAATTGATTGTATAAAAACTTGGGCATACTCTTGGAAAAAAAATGGCTGGAGCAAAAAAGGTGGCGAGATAAAAAATCTTGAACTTATAAAAGAGGCTCACTTTTTATATGAAGATATTAAAAACAGTATAGAGTTAAATCATGTAAAGGGTCATAGTGGAGTTGAGGGAAATGAACTTGCTGATAGAATGGCTGTAAACGCTATTTTAGAAAAAACCATTGATTTTCAAGAGTTTGAATATACAAATATAGAAGATGTGCTAAAACTAAAATCTTATTAACTTATTTAGCTCTAAAGAGTTTTTAGATAGACTCTTTTTTATTTTTTTAGGAAAAACACTCTTTATATGGCACTAATAGACTTACAAAACATTTCAAAACAGTATGACACAAAAGTTATTTTAAAAGATGCAAACTTTACCCTTCAATCAGGACAAAGAGTTGCTGTTATTGGTCAAAATGGACAAGGAAAATCAACTTTGTTTAAAATTATTATGAGATTAGTTGAACCTGATAGTGGTGAAATGTCCATTGATAGATCTGTAAAAATAGAGATGCTAGACCAACAACCAAAATTCAAAGCAAATTTGAGTGTAAGAGATGCTATTGAAAATCAATTAGTTGAACTTAAAAGTGCAAAATTAGAGTATGAAAAAATCACAAATGAGCTTATGACAAATTATGAAGATGAAAACCTATTAAGAAGACAGAGTGATTTAGCATCTTTTTTAGAGTTTCATAATGCTTGGGATTTAGACAATATGATTGAGAGAGTTTTAGTTGAATTCCAATTAAAACAGTATGAGTTTAAAGATGTAAATTTACTAAGTGGTGGAGAGCAGCGTCGTGTTAGTTTAGCTGGTTTGATTTTAAAAAAACCAGATATTTTACTTTTAGATGAGCCTACAAACCACCTTGATGTTTATATGGTTGAGTTTTTAGAAGAGTTACTTTTAAAAAACAACTTTACCCTACTTTTTATATCTCATGATAGATATTTTATTGATAATATTGCTACAAATGTTATTGAAGTTGAAGGTGGAGAACTAAGAAGATTCAATGGTGGATACTCTTCATACTTAGAACAAAAAGCGCAAATTTTATCAAATATGCAAAAAGAGCATGAAAACTTACTTAGACTTGTAAAACAAGAAGCTCACTGGATGCAACACGGAGTAACAGCTAGAAGAAAAAGAAATGAAAGAAGAAAAGCTGAATATTTTGATTTAAAACAAAAAGCAAAAACAAATCCAGCAGCAATAAAAAAGATGAGCATAGAGCTTCAAAGAGAGCAAAAATCTTTTAATAGTGAAGAGAAACAACAAAATAAGAAAAAAATGCTTTATGAGCTTGATAATATTTATAAAACATTGGGTGACAAAGAGCTAATCAAAGATTTTACAACAAGAATTTTACAAAAAGATACTATTGCAATTGTTGGTCCAAATGGAAGTGGAAAATCAACACTTCTTAAAATTTTTATGGAAAAAATGAAAATTGATAAAGGAAGTTTTAAAAAAGGGGATTTTCAAATAGCATACTTTGATCAACAACGAGAGATTCTTGATGATGATAAAACTATTATGGAAATATTTTGTCCAAATGGTGGAGATAGAGTTGTTTTAGATGATGGAAGAAATATGCATGTTTTTGGATACTTAAAAAACTTTCTTTTTCCAAAAGAGTATTTAGATAAAAAAGTTGGTGTTTTAAGTGGTGGAGAGAAAAACAGAGTTGCACTTGCACTTTTATTTACAAAAAGAGTTGATTGTATGATTTTGGATGAACCTACAAATGACTTAGATATTCCAACAATTAATATTTTAGAAGAGTACTTACAAAACTTTCAAGGTGCTTTAATATTTGTATCGCATGATAGATATTTTGTGGATAAGATTGCTAAAAAACTTTTTGTATTTACTGGAAATGGTCATATTATGGAGAGTTTCCAACCATATAGTGAATATTTACAAATAGAAAAAGAGTTAAAAGAGCTGGATAATTTAGAAGTTGAAATACAAAAAGAGAAAACATCTGTAAAAGTTGTAAATGAACCTAAAAAACAGACAAAATTATCATATAAAGATCAAAGAGAGTATGATAGTTTACCAAATGAGCTTGAAGAGCTTGAAGCTAAAATAGAAGAGTTAAACAGCTGTTTAGCAGACCCAAAATGTTATGAAAAAATTGGAATTGTAACACTTTCAAAAGAGCTTGAAGAGAAAAAAGCTATTTATGAAGAGAAAGTTGAGAGATTTTTAACTCTTGAAGAGCTAGTTGAGAGTTTTAATTCTTAAAAAAGTATAATTCAATAAATTTTAAAATCTAAAAGGAGCAAAAGTGAGTTTAAAAGAGAAATTAAATGAAGATTTAAAACAAGCAATGAGAGATAAAGAGGTTGTAAAAAGAGACTCTATACGAGCCATAAATACAATGATTAAACAAGTTGAAGTTGATGAAAGAAGAGTTTTAGATGATGCTGAAGTTATAAAACTAATTCAAAGAGGAATAAAACAAAGAGAAGAGGCAATTTCTCAATATAGCGCTGCTTCAAGAGATGATTTAGTTCAAAAAGAGCAAGAACAAGTTGATGTTTTTATGCTTTATCTTCCTAAACAATTAAGTGATGTTGAACTTGAAAATGGAATGAAAGAGATAATAAGTGAAGTTGGAGCAACTAGCTTAAAAGATATGGGTAAAGTTATGGGAGCTGCTTCTAAAAAGTTTGCTGGTGTTGCGGATGGAAAAAGAATAAATGAGATGGTGAAAAAACTTTTAGCATAGTATTTTACTTAAGATAAATTTTATTTCATTTAGCTAAAATTGTCACTTAATTGTAGGAGAAAACATGGAGAAACCTAAAAAAGAGTATTTTACTATAACCATTAATTATGAAAGAGGTATTCATCAACTAAGAGTGCCACAAAAACCTCTTTTTTATACATTAATTTCATTGGTATCAATATTTTTAATATCTTTAATAACAACTTTTTTTCTAAATTACTCTTTAAACAAAATAGATAAAGAGAAGATTAATTTAGAGTATGAGTTAGTAGAAACACAAAAAGTAAATGAAGAGTTAAGCTCTCTTGTAAGTCAAACTCAATCTGAACTACTTGAAAAAAATGAAGAGATATCAGAAGCTGCTAGTTACTTATCAAAAATAGAGAACTTAATAGGTCTTTCAACTACAGAAGAAGAGAGCTCTTTGAAAAAAAGAGTTGATATAGCAAAACTAGATTCTGAACAAAGAGCAACTATTTTACAACTAGTTCCAAATGGTTATCCAATTGAATATAAAGGGGTTACAAGTCCTTATGGATATAGACAACATCCAATTTTAGATAAAAAATTATTTCATATGGGTGTTGATTTAAGAGCCTCTATGGGAACACCTGTTTATGCAACTGCCGATGGAGTTGTTAAAAAATCATCTTATGATAAATTTAATGGTAATTTAATAGTTCTTCAACATATTTATGGATTTCAAACTTATTACTCACATTTAAACAAGAATGTGGTAAAATCTGGCGACTTTGTTAAAAAAGGGGATTTGATAGCTTACTCTGGAAATACAGGGCGAAGCAGTGGTCCTCATTTACATTATGAGGTTCGTTTTTTAACAAAGACTTTAGATCCTGTAACATTTGCGAAATGGGATATAAAAAACTATACAGAAATTTTTGAAAAGGAAACTGATATATCATGGCATTCTTTAATAACAGCGATAAGCAACTTACGAGTTCAGGAGCCGACTCCTCAACTACAATTATCACTTCAGGAACTAAAATAACGGGTGATATAAGACTATCTTGTAATCTATACATTGATGGTTTTTTTGAAGGAAATATCTACTCTCAAAAAGAGATAAATATTGGTGTAAATGGTCAAGTAAAAGGTGAAATAAATGCTCATAGAGTTGTAGTTCAAGGTTTAGCAGAAGGTATGATTAATGCTACTAAAGTAGATATTAAACCTGAAGGTAAAGTAAAAGGAACTGTAGAGTCTGAAGAGTTCATTATTGAAGCTAAAGGTATTTTTGAAGGTAATAGCCTTATTAAAAAGAGCGATAAAGAAGAAAATAGTTTAAAAGACGAATCAAAGTCTAAGAATATCTTTGATAAAAAAGATTCAAGTGTAGCAACTGAAGCTACTATTGAAAAAGATAAAAAATAGTTAATATTCTCAAGCTAAATATAGCTTGAGTTTTATTAATTAACTTATTTTAAAGAGTTTTTAAACTCAACTAACTCATCTTTTATACTAGATACTCTCATAAAATGCTCACCTATTAAAAACGCATCAGCACCAATACCATGAAGCCTTTTTATAACATCTTTGTTTGATACACCTGATTCTGCAACTATAATTTTTTCTTTTGGAATAATTGGTATTAACTCATCACATAAATTCATATCCATCTCAAATGTTTTTAAATTTCTATGATTTATTCCAATTATGTTAGCTTCACTATTTAAAGCCTTCTTCAAATCCTCTTTATCATGAATCTCTACTAAAACTTCTAAATCTAAACTTCTTGCATAATTATACAAATCATTTAACTCTTTTTGTTCTAAAGATTTTGCAATTAATAAAATAAAATCAGCTCCATATATTAAAGCTTCTGCTATTTGATATTTTGTAAGAATAAAATCTTTTCTTAAAAGTGGAATATTTGTAACTTTTTTTATCTCTTTTAAATACTCTAAATTACCTAGGAAAAAGTGTGGTTCTGTTAATACGGATATTGCATTTGCACCAAATTCATTATACTCTTTTGCTATAGTCAAATGATTGAAATCATCTTTTATAACACCTTTGCTTGGACTTGCTTTTTTAACTTCAGCAATTATTCTAATAGGTTCATCTTTTGTTGATTTTAAAAACTTTTTTACATCTTTTGTAGGAAACTTACCATCTTTAATAATATTTTCAAGTTCCTCAAAAGAGATATCTTTCTCTCTTTTTCTTGCATCCTCTAAAGTTTGTTGATTTATTTTATCTAATATCATTCTTTGTACACTCCTTAATTTTTTCATAATGTAGTTTTACCTCTTTATCCTCAAGACCAACTTTTTCAATTACGATCTTTATTAACTCAAGAGCTTTTTTACAATTTTTAATTTTATACTCACCCCAAGCTAAAGTATCAATATAAGCATAATTTTCAGGATCTTGAGATAAAGCATCTTTTACAAGAGCTATACCTTTTAAATAATCTTTATCATTGTCAATTAAAATATATGCTAAATAGTTTTGATATAGTGCTCTTGAAGAAGTTTCAACAACCTCTTCAAGCATAAATATAATATCTTCTAGCTCTTTATTATTTAAATTATTATCTTCTAAAGCAATTTCATATCTAAACATAGCTTGATATGCCAAAAAATCATCTATTTGATTTATATCATATAGTTTTGAGGCTAATTTCAAACCATTCTTTTTATCACCTTTTGATATATATAGATTTAATAAAAAATCATCTTCAATACCGTTTGTTACTAAATAATCTATAATTTTATCTTCAGTTTTAAATCGTTCGAAAATAAGATTTATAAGCTCTTGTTTTTCATAAAATAGATTATTTTCTAAATAAAATTTATAGCTATCTTTTAGTAGATTATTAACCTTCTCATCATCTTTTAATGTATCAAAAAATAGAAGTGCTTGTAACACTAAAAGATAGTTATAGTTTTTATCTTTAATTGCTATTTGCAATCTATTAATTGCTTTATCTTTTTGATTAAACTTAAAAAACTCTATTCCACTTAGAGCATGAATAGAACTAGCACTATTTGAATATTTATTTGCTTTTAAATATGATTCATAAGAGTTTTTAAAATCCTCTTTTACTAGATATATATTTCCTAAAAGCTCATAATTATTTGAGTTTTTATATTTTTTAACTAAAATTAAACCATATTTTAAAGCATTTTCAAAATCTTTTTGATTTAAAAGTGCAAAACTATAGAGCCTTAAAATCTCTTCTTCATCTTTTATATTATCAAAATAGTATTTTTGACTATTTTCAACAATAGATTTATAATCATTCATAAGCAATGAAACTCTTAAATAGTTTACTAAATATATTGAATTATTAGTCTTAAAAAAAAGATTTAAATATATCTCTCTAGCCTCTTCATAACTATTTTGTGCCTCTAAATCATAAGCACTTAATATAAAAAAATCTTCTAAATAATATTTTTTTATATCTATTTTTTTATAATTTTTATCAATATTCTCTTTGGAAAAGTTATCCTCATTTTTAATATTTTTATCTCTATTTTCAATACTAAAAATATCTTTTGTGCAAGAGCCTAAAAAAAATAGAATAGCAATAACAGTTATAAATCTAATATACCTATACACTCTTTTTTAAGCTCCTCTTTATTTGTTTTAAAATAGTCCCAAAAAGGAAATGTTCTACACTGATTTGGTCTAAATTCATATATGCTACACATTTTATTAGTGTTATCAAAAAAACAACAAGAATAAACCTTTGGTTCTAATTCTATCTCTTTTAAACTATATTTATACCCTACTTTAAATAAATACTTTTTACTAAACTCATCAATAGTAAGATTCAAATGTTTACTAAGTCGCTCTATTTCAACAATATTTATCCAAATATAACCACTATCTCCTGTGCAACACTTTCCACCACAACTCTCACAAGCTTTTGGATTAAATGAAAAACTATATCCATCTTTTTTTAGCAAATTACTCAATACTAGCCTTTATACTATGAGTATTTATATTTTTATATATTTTTTTAATCTCATTTTTAAATGTTGAATCTTTTTTAAAAACTATTAAAGCAGGTAAAACTTTAAGCAGTGATTTTGAATCTTTTTTTGCAAATATTAAAACCAAATTAGCATCACTATCTTTTTTTGGATAAACAAACTGTATTGACTCAATATTTAATCTATACTCATTTAAATAAATAATAATCTGTGATAACTGTTTAGCATCATAACAAAAAAATAGTTTTCCATTTGGTTTTAATATTTTTGATGATTTTTCTATAAAATTTTTTAGTGGCATTGATGAGTTATATCTTGCTATTTTTAGATTTTCATTTTCACTTTTTATAACATCTGAGTGATAAAATGGTGGATTTGAAACTAAATAATCAAACTTTATAGGAAAATCAATATCAAAAAAAGATCCACAAAACATATTTGAATCAATTTTATTTGTAGAGCTATTTTTATTTGAAAAAAACTGAAAAATCTCTTGAATTTCAACTTGATTTAGTCTAAGTTTTGAAAATTTTTTTGCTACAAGTAGTCCTAATATTCCACTTCCACTTCCAATATCTAAAAGCTCTCCACTTATATTTTTATATTTTTCTAAATTTTTACATATGAAGTTAAATAAAAAATGTGTATCACTATTATAGCAATAACCATTTATAGGTTGATAGAGTAACAAAAACTAATCCTTATTTTTTAAAGTTTCAATTATATCCAAACTTTTTATATATTTACTTTTAATAAAATAAGCTTGACTTTGGTATTATTCTTGTAAAAATTATAAAGTTTATAAATTTTTATTATATTTTATAAAGGAAAAATATGTCAAATTTTGAAGCTCCTTTAAATACCCCTGTTTGGGTTGATGAAAGTAGATGTAAGGCTTGCGATAGATGTGTTTCTGTTTGTCCAGCTGGAGTTCTTGCAATGAGACAAGAGATTCACTCAACACTTGGTGCTATGGCTACTGTTGTAAATCCTGAATCTTGTATTGGTTGTAGCGACTGTGAATTATCTTGTCCTGATTTTGCTATTTTTGTAGCAGATAAAAAAGAGTTTAAATTCTCAAAATTGACTCCAGAATCAAAGCAGAGACAAGAGAGAATTATAAAAAATAATTATAAATTATTAGATGAAGATAAAAAGGTTTAATTATGGCAAGAGAGTTAATATCAACTGGAAATGAGTTAGCAGCACTAGCAGCTATTGATTCAAAGTGTGAATTTTTTGGTGGTTATCCTATTACTCCTTCAAGTGAAGTAATGCATGTTTTATCTTCTAAACTACCTGCAAATGGCGGAGTTTGTATGCAAATGGAAGATGAGATTTCTGGAATTTGTACAGCTCTAGGTGCAGCTATGAGTGGAAAAAGAAGTTTAACTGCAACTTCAGGTCCTGGAATTTCTCTAAAAGCTGAAAATTTAGGACTTGGATATATTGCAGAAGTTCCACTTGTAGTTATAAATGTAATGAGAGGTGGACCTTCGACTGGTCTTCCTACAAGAGTTTCTCAAGGTGACCTTTTACAAGCAAAAAATCCAACTCATGGAGATGTAAAATCTATTACATTAATGCCTGGAAATTTAAGCGAGTGTTACACAGAAGTAGTACGTGCTTTTAATCTAGCAGATAGATTTATGCAACCTGTTTTTGTTTTACTTGATGAGACAATTGGACATATGGCTGGTAAGGCTATAATTCCTGATTTACAAGAAATAGAAAAAAATAGAGTTTATAGAAAAAGATTTGATGGAGATAAAAAAGATTATCTTCCTTATGGTGTAAAAGATGATGAACCAGCTGTTTTAAATCCAATGTTTGAAGGATATAGATATCACTTTACAGGGCTTCATCACGGACCAACAGGTCATCCAACAGAAGATGCTGTTGTTTGTGATGCTTTAATGAATAGACTGTTTAAAAAAGTTGAAAATCATACAGATGAGTTAGAATCAAATGAAGAGTATATGTTAGATGATGCAGAAATTTTAATCATTGCTTATGGTTCTGTTTCACTTGGTGCTAAAGAGGCTGTAAACAGATTAAGAAAAGAGGGAATAAAAGCTGGAATGTTTAGACCAAGAACAGTTTGGCCAAGTCCTGAAAAAAGATTAAATGAACTTGTAAACAGATTTGAAAAAGTATTAGTTGCAGAGCTTAATATGGGACAATATACTCAAGAGGTGCAAAGAGTTAGTGGAAGAAGAGATTTTGATACACTTTTAAAAGCAAATGGAAGACCTCTATCACCTATTGAAATAATAGAAAAAGTAAAAGGAATGTAATATGGCTTTTAACTATGATGAATATTTAAGAACAGATAAAATGCCAACGCTTTGGTGTTGGGGATGTGGAGATGGAGTTATATTAAAAGCTTTAATAAGAGCAATTGATAAACTTGGATGGAATATGGATGATGTTTGTGTAGTTTCTGGAATTGGATGTTCTGGAAGATTTAGCTCATACATAAACTGTAATACAGTTCATACAACTCACGGAAGAACTCTTCCTTATGCAACTGGAATTAAAATGGTAAATCCAGATAAAAAAGTAATTGTTGTTGGTGGAGACGGTGATGGTCTTGCAATTGGTGGAAATCATACAATTCATGCAGCTAGAAGAAATATAGATTTAACTTATATTTTAATAAATAACTTTATTTATGGTCTTACAAACTCTCAAACAAGTCCAACTACCCCAAAAGGAATGTGGACAGCAACAATGGAAAGAGGTAATATTGATCCAACTTTTGATGCTTGTAAGTTAGTTGAAGCAGCAGGAGCATCTTTTGTAGCAAGAGAGACAATGATTGATCCTAAAAAATTAGAAAAAAGTTTAGTAAAAGCACTTGAACACAAAGGTTTCTCATTTGTAGAGGTATTTTCAAACTGCCATGTAAATTTAGGAAGAAAAAATAAAATGGCAAGTGCAACTGCAAACTTAGAGTGGATAGATGAAATAAGTATTGCAAAAACTAAATTTGAAATGCTTGAAGATGATCAAAAAATTGGAAAATTCCCAACTGGAGTTTTAAAACAAGATGAGAATGCAATAGAGTATTGTGAAGCTTATAAAAAAGTTCAAGAGGCTCACAAAAATAAAACTATGGTTGAGTTGTAAGGAGCTAAAATGTCACAAAATCGAACTTTAATGAGATTTACAGGGGTTGGTGGGCAAGGAGTTTTACTTGCTGGTGAAATTTTTGCAACTGCTAAAATAAATAACGGCGGATATGGATTAAAAACTGCAACTTATACATCACAAGTAAGAGGTGGTCCAACTGTTGTTGATATTACTTTGCAAGATGAAGAGATTATTTATCCATATGCAAATGATGGTGAAATTGATTTTATGCTTTCAGTTGCACAAATATCTTTTAATCAGTTTAAAAAAGGTGTTAAGGATGGTGCAACAATTGTAATTGAACCAAACTTAGTAAAACCAAGTGATGAAGATAGAAAAAGATGGAATATTATTGAAATTCCAATTATTACAATTGCAAAAGATGAAGTTGGAAATGTTATTACTCAATCAATTTTAGCATTAGCAATTGCAAACTATTTTACAAACGAAACAATTCCAAAAGAGGTTTTAAGAGAGGCTATGCTTTCAAAAGTTCCTGCAAAACTACATGATATGAATAATAAAGCTTATGATTTAGGTTATAAATATGCTAAAGAGGCTGATAATAGAAGCAAGTAGATTAAAATCTGCTTGTTTTACTCTCAAAATATAATATAAAAATATAATTTTTAATAGGTAGATTTGTAAGCCGTGTTATGTATTTGACAATAATTTATCTAGAAGCCAAATCACTTTAGCTTTCCTGCGAAGACCAAAAATGTGAAGCTTATACCAGGTCTTCTTGCTACAAGTTGGGTTTACATAGCTGTTAAGATTGCTCAAAACACTGGTAGGCTCTTACCCTACCCTTTCACCATCACCAATAAATTGGCTGTCTTCTCTCTGTTGCACTATCCCTTAGATTACTCTAGCCATCCGTTAGATGGAACCTTGCTTCACTGTAGCACGGACTTTCCTCTTGAATTCAAGCTATTGTCTAATCTACCTAAGAGATAATTATACCTATTTTCTAATTAAATCATACCCTAAAGGAATGTTAAATATAAATTTACTATCAGAAATTTGACCATCTAAAATAGTATTAATAAACTTTATTTCAACACTGTTTTCAATCTCATCTTTATACAAAATCTTATCTATTTTTCCATTTTTTAAAACTATTTTATACTCTGTATTATCTATTTTAGAACTATATATATTTTCATCTATTTTTTTAGCCTCATTTAACATCTTTAACATATCTATCTCTTTATCTAGCTTTGTAATAATAGCTTGCTCTAAATCAGGTTCATTTATTATAACTTCACTACCATTTACAAATACATCTTTTCTAACTGGTTCTTGATAGCTCCATAAAATTTTTCCACTATTTTTTATAAATAACTCACCTTTATAATCAATTTTTGTATTACTACTTGAAGTAATAGTTTGTATGAATTTTGATTGAAGAGTTTTTAAGTTTTGAAACTCTTTTATTGATGCTTGTAGAAAGATTGTTGATAATAATAGCAATAAAGTAACTCTATAAAACATTTTTTAACCTTTTTTTATATATAATCTAGCTTCATTATAACGAAAAGGAACTAAATTATATGCTAAATGTTTTTTCAAAAGTTTTTGGTACAAGAAATGATAGAGTAGTAAAAAAATATAGAAAAAGAGCAAACGAAATTACTCTTTTAGAAGATAAGTACAAAAAAATGAGTGATGATGAGTTAAAAAATGAGTTTAACAATCTAAAAAAACTTGTACAAAATGAGGAAAAATCTTTAGATGATATTTTAAATGATACTTTCGCAATTGTTAGAGAGGCTAGTCATAGAGTTTTAAAAATGAGACCTTATGATGTTCAATTAATTGGTGCTATGGTTTTACATAAAGGTGATATTGCTGAGATGAAAACAGGAGAGGGAAAAACTCTTGTTGGAGCAATTGCTGTTTGTTTAAACGCAATGGAAGGAAAAGGTGTTCATGTTGTAACAGTAAATGATTATCTAGCACAAAGAGATGCTAATGAATTAAAACCTTTATATGAGTTTTTAGGATTTAGTGTTGGAGCTATAATTGATAGCATAAAAGATGATTTTACAAGAAAAGAGCAATACGCTTGTGATATTACTTATGGAACAAATAGCTCTTTTGGATTTGATTATCTAAGAGATAATATGGTTTATGACTTAAATGAAAAAGTTCAAAGAGGTCACAACTTCGTAATTGTAGATGAAGTTGACTCTATATTGATTGATGAGGCTAGAACTCCACTAATTATAAGTGGTCCAACAAATCATAAAAACTCAAACTATATAAAAGCAAATGAGATAGCTTTAAAATTAGAGCGTGGAACTATAACAGAACCTACAAATCCTACAGAAAAAGCTATTACTACAGGTGATTTTATTGTTGATGAAAAAAATAGAACAGTTAGTTTAACTGAAGCTGGTCATATAAGAGCTGAAGAACTTTTTGGAGTTGATAACTTATACTCAATAGAGAACGCAATGCTTTCACACTCACTTGATCAAGCACTAAAAGCAAACTATCTTTTTGTAAAAGATGTTGATTATGTTGTAAAAGATGATCAAATTATTATTGTTGATGAGTTTACAGGAAGACTTAGCGAGGGAAGAAGATTTAGTGAGGGTCTTCATCAAGCACTTGAGGCAAAAGAGAAAGTGGCTATTCAAGATGAGAGTCAAACTTTAGCAGATACAACATACCAAAACTACTTTAGAATGTATAAAAAACTCTCTGGTATGACAGGAACTGCCCAAACAGAAGCAACAGAGTTTGCACAAATTTATAATCTTGATGTTGTATCAATTCCAACTAATGTTCCAATTAAAAGAGTTGATAAAAGTGATTTAATCTATAAAACAGAGAGAGAAAAATTTAATGCTGTTTGCGAAAAAATAAAATATTATCACGAAAAGGGACAACCTGTTCTTGTGGGAACTGCAAGTATTGAAAAGAGTGAAAAACTTCATAAAATTTTATCAGATAAAAAAATTCCTCACACTGTTTTAAATGCAAAACAACATGAAAAAGAGGGAAAAATTATTGCTGATGCTGGTCAAAAAGGTGCTGTAACAATTGCTACTAATATGGCTGGACGAGGAGTTGATATCAAACTTACACCTGAAATTTTAGAACTTGGTGGATTAGCAATTATTGGAACCGAAAGACATGAAAGTAGAAGAATTGACAATCAATTAAGAGGAAGAAGTGGAAGACAAGGAGATGTTGGAGAATCACAATTTTATCTATCTTTAGAGGATAATCTTTTAAGAATATTTGGAAGTGATAAAATTAGAACTATCATGGAGAGACTTGGTATTCAAGAGGGTGAGTATATTGAGTCAAGAATGGTTACAAGAGCTGTTGAAAATGCCCAAAAGAAAGTTGAATCTATGCACTTTGAAAGTAGAAAACATCTTTTAGAGTATGATGATGTTGCAAATGAACAAAGAAAAGTTATATATAACTTTAGAAATGATCTTTTAAAAGAGGATTATGATATATCTTCAAAAATCGAAGAGAATAGTTATGATTATGTAGAGTATCTTCTAGCTGAATCAAATGTTTTTGCATCTCAAAGTGAAGAGGATTTTAACTATGAACAAATTATTGCAAAAATAAAAGAGGAACTTCATTTAATATTAACAGTTGAAAATATTAAAAGTGAAGATTATGAGAGTTTAAAAAATAGATTGGCTCAAGTTTTAAAAGAAGTTTATGAAGAAAAAATGAGTGTTACAACACAAAAACAAAGAAGTGAAATTGAAAGAATACTATATCTTCAAATTTTAGACAATGCTTGGAGAGAGCATCTATACTCTATGGATACTTTAAAAACTGGTATTGGACTAAGAGGTTATAACCAAAAAGATCCATTAGTTGAGTATAAAAAAGAGTCTTACAATCTATTTGTTGAGCTTGTTTCTAATATTAAAATTGAGATTATAAAAATACTATTTACAATTCAACTTCAAAGTAAAGAGGATGCAAAAAAAGAGCAAGAAGCTTTAGAAAAAATCAAAGCTAACATGGAAAAATCAAATGAACACACAACTACAAATGTTGCTCAAGATGCTGTAAAAAGTAGTGAGAAAAAAATTGCAAGAAATGAACCTTGTCCTTGTGGAAGTGGTTTAAAATATAAACAGTGTTGTGGGAAAAGTGGACCTAAAAGAGGTTTGGTAGTAGGAAACTAGTTTGAATAAAAAACTTATAAATTTTATTGTAAAAAAATATCTAAAATTTGATAAAAAAAATCCATTTATATCAATAAGTGCAATTTTAGCATTTATTGGTGTTGCTGTTGGTGTTATGGTTTTAATTTTATCAATGGCCATTATGAATGGAACTGCAAAAGAGTTTGAAAATAAACTATTTACAATGAACTATCCACTTACAATATATGAAAAAACTTCAAATGCTGTAGATAAAGAGCTTTTACAATCTTTACAAAAAGAGTTTAAAGATTTGAAATTTTCACCATTTATATCAACTCAAGCCATTATTCAAAATGGTGATAATATGAGTGGTGGAGTTGTTTTTGGAGTTGTTCCAAACTTAGAAAAAGAGATAAACCCAATATACAAAGATGCCTTAAAAGATTTGGTTCCAAATAAGTTTGATATTATAACAGGTGTTGGAATAAGCGATAAACTATATCTTTTTGAATCTGCTAAAGCAACTTTATATTTTACAGATTTAAATCCAGCTGGTTTCTCTTTAATGCCAAAAATGAAAAGATTTGAATATATATCATCATTTAGCTCAGGCTTAAGCGCTTATGATAAAGCATATATGTACACATCAATTGAAGCTTTACAAACTATTTTACAAAAAGATGAAAATATTTATGATGGAATTCACATACACTCAGAAAATGCATTTAGTGATATTGAAAAATTAAGAACTTTTTTAGAAGATGTAGATGTTGGAGTTGTAGGTTGGTGGCAACAAAATGGTAACTTTTTTGCAGCTATGAAGATGGAAAAAAGAGCTTTGTTTATTGTTTTAATGCTAATTATTCTAATAGCTTCACTAAATATAATCTCTTCACTTCTTATGACTGTTATGAGTAGAAGAAAAGAGATAGCCCTACTTTTATCAATGGGGGCTAGTTCTAAAGAGATAAAATCAATATTTTTAAAGCTTGGAATTACTATTGGATTTGGTGGAATTATTTTAGGAATTATCTTAGGATTTATAGGTTATTTTTTATTAGATACTTTTGATATTGTATCACTTCCAGCAGATGTTTATGGAAGTGCAAAATTACCTTTAGATTTAGCAATATCTGACTTCTTTTCAATTATAATTGGTGCAATGATTATTGTATTTTTATCATCTTACTATCCAGCTAGTCGTGCTACAAAAATCGATGTTATTGATGTTTTAAGAAATGAGTAGAGATTAATCTCTACTCATCTTCTTTTTTCTCTTCATCTTTTTTCATTAAACTATTAAATATATCAAATGGTGAATTAATAACTCTTTTAAAAATATTAACAGGAGCATTTACACTATCTTTTAAAAAGTTTGAGTCTATTTTTGGATCACTTAAATCGCCACTTAAATGTATTTTACTCTCAACTCTTTTATTATCTCCAAGAAGTATATAGTTTACAATAGGCAAAACATTTACAACATTTGAGTATGTTTTCATAAATATAAGATTTAACGATGAATCTATAGTGTGATTATCTAAAAATATTTTAGCATTACCTTCAAAATCCATTCCATTTCCAATAACATTAATATTCTTCAAATCTAAAATATTTGTTTTATTACTATAAGAAAACTCTACTCTACCCTTTTGAATACTATAATTTCCAATATTATTTATATTTAAAGCTGATGGTATAGCAAATAAAGGGTTTATTAAAGCAGGAGAAGTTTGTACAAAAAATAGAATGTTATTTATCAAAGATAGATCTTTTATTAAACTATCTTTAACAAAAAGTTCACCTTTTAAATCTTGCATTGTTCCACTTGCAAACATATCAATACTACCATTTTGTAAAATTTTTTTATCTGAAAGTGCATTTATAAAGCTACTATTTGCATCATATAAAAAGATATCCAAATAACCCTCTTTATCCTCACTATATGTAAATTTCATATCTTGATTTTCTAGATATATAAATTTTCTATTATCATCAACATTTAACTCATATTTTGTAGCTATAACTCTATTTTTATTATTTAAAATGAAAGTTGTATCTTCGCCACTTACAAATAACTTAATTCCAAGTTTACTATCGCTATCTTCTTCAATACTTTTATCTTTATTTGGCGTATTGTAAAAAATTTCATACTCTTTTGTAAAAATTGTATAGTTATTTTTATCAATATTAAGAAGTAAATCATCATTTATAGTTGAAATATCAACAACATCATCTTTATATCTACCTTTTATATCAAAATAATCTACCTCTTTTTTATTTTTGTGTAAAATAATAGGAAGTTTTGGAGTTGCAACTAATGCATTAAATAATATGGATTCATCATCTTCAATCTTAACTTCTCCATTTTTTATATAAAATTTTTGTGAAAATATATCAAGAGTTGAGTTTTTTAAATCTACTTTAATATTTTTTATTCCATCTTTTTTACCTTTTGAAGATCTATTTTCAACTACTACTTCATAACTGTCTAAATAAATAGATATATACTTATCAATATTTAATTTTAGGCTCTCATCTATTGAAGAGATTTTTACACTATTATTTATAATATCTGCATAAACTTCCAATGAATCAACTTTTTTACCATCTTTTTTTAAAGGAAGTTCCAGTCCACTAATATTTGCCTCAAAATGTATTCTATTTTCATCGAAAATATTTATTAAAATATTTCCATCTTTTATAGAATTTGATTTTAAAATAGTTGAATAGTTGTAAAATTTTGATAAATCATCAATTTTGATATTTAATTTTTCATCATAATTTATATCTACACCAAGCTCTTTCAAAGATATCTCTATTTTATCTTTAAAATCCATTGAAATATCACTTTTTTTTGATTTTAAATCAATAATTGAATCATCTTTTACAGCCAAATATATTTTTCTAATATCAACTTTACCAACAGCTTTTAAATTTTTTAAGTCAAAAATTAAATCTGTTTTTGCATCAACAATATCTTTATAGATAAATCTTGAATCTTTAATATACAATTTATTATTATCTAAAATAACTTTTGAGTTATTAGTTTTAAACTCAAAAGTTCCAATAGCAATAGTTGAAGGGGTAAGATCAAAATTACCATTAACTCCTATTTGTTTTTCACTACTATATGGAATAGTTAAAAGTAGTTTTGCATCTGTTTTTCCACTTTTTTGAATAAGTGGTAAATTTATATGATAAGCACTTAAAATATCTAAAATTTCCATATCTAAAGAAGTTTTTGTCTCAATATTTATTAATACTTCACCTTTTTTACTATCTTCAATATTGTTTATTTGAACAAAACTATTTTTCAGCTCTTTACTCTTGTAAAAAGCATCAACTAATGAGATCTTTAAAAAACCATCTTCAAATTTTGCATCTAATCTTTTTGCTTTAATAGCATCTAAATCTTTATGAAACTTAATATTTGCATCAGTTATTGTAAGCAAACCTTCCAAAGAGCCAAGAATCATATTTTGATTATTTAAATCATACTCTCCATAAAATGAGTCTAATTTAAATTTTCCATCTATATTGTCATACAACCAAGAGTTAGCAACTTCAGGTAAATCTAAATATTTTCTTAGAAAGTGTAAATTACTAAACTCCTTACTATTTATAAAGAATTTCATAAGTCCATCTTTAATTCCAAGATTTGATTCTAAAACCATATCTTTGAAATATATAAAACCATTATAGTTTAACTCTTTTTCAAAATAGTCAAGATTTGCTCTACCTTGAAAATTAACTTGATAATCTTTTAAGTATAGATTCTCAAGATCTAAAAAAATCTTACTTTTTGTACCACTTATTTTTACTAAAACAGATAAAAATTTATTCTCTAAGTGAAGATTATTATTTTTAAAGAGTATTGAAAAATTATTATTATTTATAGATAAGTTTTTTATATCTATCTCTTTAAACAGAGTTATAATTTTTGGAAGAATTGTTAAATCTTTTTTTGAAGCTTCAAAAGAGTCTTCTGCTTTACTTGAAATATACTTATATTCAATATTATCAACTTTTAATATAAGCTTTTTATCTAACTTAATATAAAATTGCGAAATCTTAATACCAAAAAGTGAGAATGAGTTGATAAATATACCTGAAGATAAAAGCATAAATGTTAAAAATATTGGAAAAATTAAAAGTAGAACTAATGCTTTTTTAAGACTCATAAACACTGTAAATATTATCCTTATTGCTTTTATTATGATACTTTATTATCTTACTATGCCAGTAGTTACATCGAAGGTTTTATATATTCCACAAGGCAGTACAAAGTCAATTATATCATACTTAAATAAAAATTCTTACGAACTAAATAAGATAGATGAGATAATATTAAGTCGTTTTGGTTATGTTCAAAGTGGCTGGATTGACCTAAAAGTTAATGAACTTACAAAAATGGATTTTTTAATCAAACTTTTAAAATCTAAAGCTGCTTTAAAATCTATTACTTTAATACCTGGAGATACTTATTACTTTTTTATAAAAAAAATTGCTAGTGAATTTAATCTAGATGAAAAAAAATTGTATGAAACATATAATAAATACGCATTTAGGTTAGATGGAAATATATTAGCAGAAACTTACTCTCTACCAATAGGAATGAGTGAAGAGGAGATTATTTTATATCTTCTATTACATACCAATCAAAAATATGAAGAGTATTCAAATAAAATTTTTGGAACTTATGATAAAGAGCAGTGGTATAAATATGTAACTTTAGCATCAATTATTCAAAAAGAGGCTGCAACTATTAATGAAATGCCTATAGTTTCAAGTGTAATTTATAATAGATTAAAAAGAAAAATGCCACTTCAAATGGATGGAACTTTAAATTATGGTGAGTATTCAAACTCTATTGTAACTGCCATGAGAATAAAAGAGGATAATAGTTCATATAATACTTATAAAAATAGAGGTATTCCTAAAAATCCAGTTTGTGCTGTAAGTTTAGATGCAATCAAAGCTGCAATATTTCCTGTAAAAAGCAACTATTTATATTTTGTAAGAGACAAGACAACTGGTTTACATAAATTTTCATCAACATATAGTGACCATAAAAGTAACATAAATTCAAATATTGGAGTTATAAAAAATTATTCAAAAATAAATGAAAATCCTACAGATATAGATAAAGAGGCTAGTGATATTATGAAAAATGATATAACTAAACAAAAAGTTCCATCTATAAAAGATCTCTTTAATAATATAAATTAATATGTGAATATTTGAAACAATCAAATATTTGCATCTTCTTAAATATTCAATTTCAATAGTTTTAAACCAAACAAAGAGTACAATCCCAAAATATATTTTAAAAATTAGGATGGAAAAATGGCACAAATTATTTACACAAAAGTTGATGAAGCACCAGCTTTAGCAACATACTCTTTTTTACCAATCGTACAAGCTTTTACAAAAAGTTCTGGTATACAAATGGTTCAAAAAGATATTTCACTAGCTGGAAGAATTATCGCAGCTTTCCCTGAAAACTTAAAACCTGAGCAAAAAATTGGTGATGCTTTAGCTGAGCTTGGTGATATGACTCAAAATCCAGATGCAAATATTATTAAACTACCAAATATCTCTGCATCAATCCCTCAATTAAAAGCAGCTATTGCTGAACTTCAATCAAAAGGTTATAACATTCCAGATTATGACTCAAGTGAAGAGGTAACTGCAAGATACTCAAAAATATTAGGAAGTGCTGTAAATCCAGTATTAAGAGAAGGAAACTCAGATAGAAGAGCTCCAAGTGCTGTTAAAAACTATGCAAAAAATAATCCACACAAAATGGGTGTTTGGGCAAAAGATTCTAAAACTGATGTTGCTCATATGAATGCTGATGATTTTTATGGAACTGAAGTTTCAACAATCCTAGACAAAGAAGATAACTTTAAAATTTCTTTTGTTGGAAAAGATGGAAAAGAGACTGTTTTAAAAGCATCTTTACCACTTGAAAAAGGAGAAGTTGTTGATGCAACTAAACTTTCTGCAAAATCTTTACAAGAGTTCTATCAAAAAGGAATTGATGAAGCTAAAAAAAGAGATGTTTTATTATCACTTCACTTAAAAGCTACAATGATGAAAGTTTCTGATCCAATTATGTTTGGATTTGCTGTAAAAGTATATTTCAAAGATTTAATTGCAAAACATAGCGCAACTTTTGAAAAAATTGGCGTAAACTTTAACAACGGTTTAGGTGATTTATACTCAAAACTTGACCAAGTTGATGATGCTACTAGAGCTCAAATTTTAGCTGATATTGATGCAGTGTATGCTTCTCAACCAAGACTTGCTATGGTAAACTCTGCAAAAGGTATCACAAATTTACATGTTCCATCTGATGTTATTATTGATGCATCTATGCCTGCTATGATTAGAGGTGGTGGAAAAATGTGGAATAAAGAGGATAAAGAAGAAGATACTTTAGCTATGATTCCTGATAGATGTTATGCTACAACATATCAAATTATTATTGATGATTGTAAGAAAAATGGTTCACTTGATCCAAAAACTATGGGTTCAGTTCCAAATGTTGGATTAATGGCTAAAAAAGCTGAAGAGTATGGAAGTCACGATAAAACTTTCCAAGCAAAAGCTGATGGTAAAATAGTTGTAACAAATAAAGCTGGTGAGACTGTATTTAGTTTTGATGTTGATAATGGTGATATCTTTAGAATGTGCCAAACTAAAGATGAACCAATTAAAGATTGGGTAAAACTAGCAGTTAATAGAGCAAGATTATCAAATACTCCTGCAGTATTCTGGTTAGATAAAAATAGAGGTCATGATGCTAAAATGATTGAAAAAGTTGAAAAATACTTAAAAGATTATGATTTAACTGGTCTTGAAATATCTATTAAATCTCCTGATGATGCTATGCAATACTCACTTGATAGAATGAGAAAAGGTCTTGATACAATTTCTGTTACTGGAAATGTATTTAGAGATTATAATACAGATCTATTCCCAATTTTAGAGCTTGGAACAAGTGCTAAAATGTTATCAATTGTTCCACTTATGAATGGTGGAGGACTGTTTGAAACAGGAGCTGGTGGATCTGCTCCTAAACATGTTCAACAACTTCAAGAAGAGAACTATTTAAGATGGGATAGTTTAGGTGAGTTTATGGCACTTGCAGCTTCATTTGATCATTTAGCAAATACTCAAAATAATAAAAAAGCAGCTGTTTTAGCAAAAACTTTAGATAAAGCTACTGGAACTTTCCTAATAAATGATAAATCACCAGCTAGAAAAATTGGAAGCATTGATAATAGAGGAAGTCATTTCTATCTTGCAATGTACTGGGCAGATGAGTTAGCAAAACAGAATGATGATGCTGAATTAAAAGCTGAATTTACTCCAATTGCAAAAGCAATGAATGAAAATGAAGCTCAAATTTTAAAAGAGCTTACTGAAGTTCAAGGAAAACCAGCAAATACAGGTGGTTACTACCTATTTGATGATGAATTAACTTCAAAAGTTATGAGACCTTCTGCAACTTTAAACAAAATTATTGGATAATTTTTTAATTCAAGAGAGTTTTCTCTTGAATTATTTTACTCTTAATCTCTTTTTTAAATATTTCTTGACAAAAATCAACAAATTTTAATTTTCTTTAATCTATAATTTATTACTTCATAAAAAAGGGAAAAAATGAAAAAAATAGTTATAGTTTCAACAATTCTAGCAGCAACATTTGCGCTTGCAAATCCTTATGCAAAATGTGCAGTATGTCATGGTGCAAATGGAGAAAAAGTAGCTCCAGGTGGAAAATCTAAAATCATTAAAGATATGACAAAAGAGGATTTTATAGCTGCTTTAAAAGGTTATCAAAATGGAACTTATGGTGGAACTCAAAAAGTTTTAATGGTTGGTCAAGTAAAAGATATGTCTGAAGCTACAATGAAAGAGATTGCAGACATAATTATAAAATAATAAAAATAGCTAGTTATCTAGCTATTTTTTAATCCTATATATTTTAACTCTTCTAATAATTTTTTTAAATCTTCTCTCTCTTTTAACAAGTTTTTTATAATAATATCTTTGTCATCTTCAATATTTTCTATATTTTTTTGCTCCAAAATCTTTCCTAAATGAAATAAAAAAACATTATCATCTTTTTTATACTCTAGCTTATTACACTCAATTACAATTTGTGGCTTATCTTCACCTAAACTGTTTTGTAATAACAATTTTTTTATATCTTTTATTTCATAAAAAATTGCATCATCAATTATTTTTGGATTAAACAACTCTTTTTTCCAGTAAGTTGTTGCTGGTTTAACTACTGTTTTCTCTTTTTTTAAATATATTTTTTCAAATAAATCTTTATTTATAGATAACTTATACAAAACCCACCTCTTTTTAAAAGCTCTATTATATTGAAATAACTTTATAAATGGTAAAATAAAATAAAAAAGGTAGTTTTATGATTAAAAGTTTTTTTAGTAAAAGAGTGAAAATTTTATTAGTTTTTATTGCTTTAGCATCTATTCTATTCTATATTTTTAGTGATAAAAAAGTGACTCAAACAATTTTTGAGCTTGAGGATATTGAACTTTTATCACTATCAAAAAAAGCAAAAAATAGTGCAATTGATCAAGAAAAAGAGAGCAAAGAGTTTTTAAAAAAATATTTTTTAGTTTGGGAACAAGACAATATAAGTATCTCTAAAGAGGATGCTTTATGGGGATTTTCAATCAAAGATGTTACAAGATATTTAGAAAACTTCTCTAAAATAGACTCAGAATGGCTAGAAAAAGAGAAGATTAATTCAAATTTTGAAGAGTTTAATACTCTAAATAAAAAAGCAATAACAATAAAAAATACAAATATAAGAGTTTTTCCTACAATATCACCTATATTTAAAAATCCAGAAACTCTAGGAGAAGGTTTTCCATTTGATTATAATCAAAATTCACTTCTAAAAATAAACTCTCCATTAATGATTTCTCATCTTTCAAAAGACAGAGCTTGGGCTTTTATTGAATCAGGATTTGTTTATGGTTGGGTTAAAATAGATGATATTGCTTTTGTTGATGATAAATTTATAAATGAGTTTAAAAATGAAAACTATTTTATTACTATAAAAGAAGATTTTGCAATTTACAATCCAAATTTTATTGAATATATAAAAGCTAGCACAATTTTTCCTAAAAAAGAGAATAGATATTTAATAGCAACAAAAGATAGATTTATGAATGCAAGAATCGATTTTATAGATATAAAAGATGATTATATTAGCTCTTTTCCACTTGAATTTAATTTAGAAAATAGAGTAATAGTATTAAAAGAGTTTTTAAATGAGCCTTATGGTTGGGGTGGACTTTTTGCAAACAGGGATTGCTCTAGTTTCACTCAAGACTACTTTTCTATTTTTGGAAAATTAATTGCAAGAAACTCAAAGGCTCAAACTTCATTTGGAGAGTATATTGATTTGAGTGATAAATCAAACGAAGAGAAAAAAAGATTTATAAAAAATAGTGCAAAACCATTCTCAACTTTAGTATATCTTCAAGGGCATATAATGCTTTATATTGGAAATTTAGATAAAGAACCACTTTTAGTTCACAATATTTGGAGTATAAAACTAAAAGATAAAGATAATAATGAAAAGAGACAAATAGTTGGAAAAACTGTAATATCTACTCTTGAAATTGGAAAAGAGCTAGAAGAGTATGATAGTGAAAACAGTGTTTTAAGTAGAGTTTTAGGAGTAACTATTTTTTAGTTACTCTTCGTCAAATAGAGGATTTACAATCATTGAATCAAGAACTTGATTTTTAAATTTTAACTCTTCTAGTTGCATACTTAAAAAGCTATTCTCCTCTTTTAATGCTACATAATGTGCATAAAGTCTATTTATATCCTTGCTTGTATAGTAGATATTATTTTTTACATAAATTCTTGGAAAAAATATTAGTATTGATAAAAAAAATATCAAATATGCTATTTTTAAAGAGTTTTTACTATTTAAACTAATCAAATTTAAATATCCTTAATTTTGCACTTCTACTTCTAGGATTTTGTTTTATCTCTTCAAAGCTTGCAACAATTGGTTTTTTAGTTATTACTTTTCCTAAAGAGTTATTATTTCCACATTCGCATCTAAATACTGCTGCTGGACAAATACAACTTTGACTCCATTTTTTAAAGTAATTTTTAACAACTCTATCTTCTAGTGAATGAAAAGATATGATAGCAACTATACAATTTTTAAATTTTGCTTTTTCAATAGAGTCAAAAAGTCTTGTTAAAACACCAATCTCATCATTTACCTCAATTCTTATTGCCTGAAAAATAAGTGTTGCTGGATGAATTTTTCCTTTTGGAAGTTTTTTATAAAAAAATTCAGAAAGCTCTTTTGAACTATAATATGGTCTATTTGAAACAATCAAATTAGCAATTTTTTTATACTCTTTAATCTCTCCATATTCTCTTAATATATTTTCCAATTGTAGTTGTGAATAACTATTTACAACAGTTGAAGCATCTAAACTTTGAGATTGATTCATCCTCATATCAAGATTTTCAGAGTTAAAAGAGAAGCCTCTTTCAAGCTTATCTAACTGTAAAGAAGATACACCAATATCTGCTAAAACACCTTTTATTGGATACTCTTTAAAATTTGATATTACATTTTCAAAATTTGAAAAACTAAACTCAACTCTTTTTTCAAACTCTTTTAATCTTATTTTTGAAAATTCTAAAGCCTCTATATCTTGATCATTACAAATCAATTTAATATTGTCGTTTTGCTTTAATAATCCACTACTATGTCCTGCATAGCCTGTTGTACAATCTATTATAAATCCATCATTTATAGTTTTAAAAGCATCCAAGACCTCATTATACAAAACTGGAATATGTGGAATTTCTTGCAATTTAATCCTTTTATTAAAAATGGTGTATGATACCAAAAAATAATTTAAGGCATAAGATGTTAAATCAAGATACTATAAAACTTCTATCAGAATTATCACTATCAATGTTTACAAAAAACTTTTTTGGGATATATCAAGGAGCAATATCTGCAAAATTAGATTTTGATCACTTTGTAATAAATTCGAAAGATGCAGTGTTTGATAACCTTGATGAAAAATCATTTTGTACTTTAAATATGAATAAAGTTGACTATAGGTGGAATATAGCAAGTCTTGATTCATATACTCACTCAACAATTTATACAAATATTCATGAAGCAAAATATATTGCATTTGCAACTCCTATTTATACAACTGCTTATACATTGGTTCATGATAATATTGTTTTTGAAGATTATATTGGGAAAATGGTTTTTGGAGAACTTGGGATATACAATCCTGGAGATTTAAAAACATGGAGCAAAAGAAGTGCACTTGAAATAACAAAAGAGATAAAAAAAACAGAACATAATCTTTTAGTTATAAAAGGGATTGGGGTTTATATTTATGATAGAAATATTCATGAACTTGTTAAAAAGGTAGCTATACTAGAGAATTCTTGCAGACTTTTGAGTATCAAAAGTAGCTTTAAGTAATTTTTTATATAAAAACATCGAATTGATAATAATTTTAGGAAACTTAAAGTTTAAATAGAATAAAGTTTTAAAATTTTAATTTATATGAGGAGTTACCCTATGAACAAAGCTGAATTTATTGATGCAGTTGCTGCAAAAGCGGGATTATCTAAAAAAGATGCAAAAGGTGCAGTTGATGCAGTTTTAGAAACTATAACAGAAGCTTTAGTTAAAAAAGATTCTGTAAGCTTTATAGGATTTGGAACATTTGCTACAGCTGCAAGAGCTGCTAGAGTTGCAAAAGTTCCAGGAACAGACAAAACTGTAAATGTACCTGCAACAACTGTTGCTAAATTTAAAGTTGGAAAAGCTTTAAAAGAAGCAGTTGCAAAATAAGTTCGCTTATTTTATAGTGTAAAAGAGTTTATCTATTTTAGATAAACTCTTTTTTAATTTTAAAACTATGCCAGTGTGATGGAATGGTAGACTTGGAAGATTCAAAATCTTTTGCCGTAAGGCGTGTCGGTTCGAGTCCGACCACTGGTACCACTAAAAAATCTTCTCTTGACCTAATCTATAAATTGCGAAATCATATTTTATAGGATCATTTGCTTCAAACTCTTTTAATTTTTTTGTTATTTCTAAAGCTGATTTTAGATTATATGTCTTGTTTTTTAGAAGTCCTAATTTTTGTGAAACTTTAAAAGTATGAGTATCTAAAGGTAAAATCAAATCTTTTTTATCTACATTTTTCCAAAGCCCAAGATCTATATTATCATCTCTTACCATCCATCTAAGATACATATTCCATCTTTTATATGGAGAATTTGACTCTTTTATATTTCCATTTTTATCTCTTTTAAAACTATTTCCAACTAAAAAATCAAATCCAGCAGATGAGTAGTTTGACTGTTCTTTAATATTTTTTATAACAAAATCAATACCCTCTAAAACACTATTTTCATTTTTATAAGCTTTATAAAATAACTCTTCTAAATTAGTTTTATCTTTTAATCTTTTAAAAGTTTTAAATACAGCTATTACATCAGAGCTATTTTGAAATCTATAGTAGTGATTTTTTAACTCTTTTTCTATAATTTCATCACTTTTATCTAATAGTGAAAAATCTAAACTATCTAAAAATTTAACTATTAATCTTGCATTTCCATAAGCAAACAAAGCACAAAGCAAAATAGAATAGTGACATTTTTGTCTTTTTGCAACAATTAATGGATCTGGCTTTTCATAGCTTACTTCAAAAATATTATTTCTAGCATTAACTTCAATATCCAAAAGTTCTTTTAGCTCTTTATCTTTTTGTGTCATTTTAATTCCAAAATCAGTTTTGGGTATAATAGCCAAAATTTTATTAGGAATCTTATGAAAAATATACTAATTACAGGTTGTTCAAGTGGTATTGGACTTGAAACTGCACTATTTTTAAAAAACAACAATATAAAAGTTTATGCAAGTGCAAGAGATGAAAAAGATGTAGAGATTTTAAAAAATTTAGGTTTTAAAACTTTTAAGATTGATGTTACAAAAAAAGATGAAATAAGTTTTGCTTTAAATGAAATTTTAAAAGAGGATAAAAAACTTGATTCTGTTTTTAATAATGCTGGTTTTGCAATTCCAGGGGCTATTGAAGATATAAAAACTGATGATTTAAAAGAGCTTTTTGATACAAACTTTTTTGGACTTCATGAGCTTACAACTCAAGCTATGAAGATATTTAGAACTCAAGGATATGGAAAAATTATTCAACACAGCTCAGTTTTGGGAATTATCTCTTTAAGATTTAGAGGAGCTTATAATGCTAGTAAATATGCAATTGAAGGATTATGTGATACTTTAAGATTAGAGACTTTAAATAGTAATATTTATATAAGCACAATAAATACTGGACCCGTTACTTCAAAATTTAGAGAAAACTCTTTAAAAAATTTTAAAGAAAAAATTGATATAAAAAGTAGTTTCTGGAAAAACTCTTATAAGAGTGAACTAAAAGCAAGACTTGAAAGTAGTGATGATAAAGGAGCTTTTACACTTCCACCAATAAGCGTTGCAAAAGTTGTTTTAAAAATTTTAAACTCTCCTAATCCAAAACCAAGATACTATGTAACAAAAGCTACATATATATTAGGTTTTGCAAAAAGAGTTTTAAGTACATCTTGGCTTGATAAATTGCTTGTTAAAATTTAGTATTTTTAATAGTTATTTATTAAAAATTATTTAGAAGGTGGATTATTTCCTCTACCTTTTCCTGATGGCTTACCTGTTGTACTCGGTGCATTTACTGGTCTTGACATAATTTTTCCTTTTATAATAAATTAATTGAGTTTATAAACTCATATTTTGAAATACCAATATCTCTTAATATTCCACCTAACAATCCTAATTTAACCAGTTTCTTTTTATAAACAGGAATGGTAATAGATTTCATATTTTCGTGAACAAAAATTCTATGATTACCTTTTTGCCTGTCAAATCTATAACCTATAGATTTGACAAACTTGATTAATTCCCTACCTGTTACATTAGATAAAGAAGCCATTATTTACCTTTTGAACCTTTAGTGTTGCTAGGGTTGTTCGGGTTCATTTGAGCACCTCTATTTCCATGCACTTTTGCATTTGCACTGTTTGTACCACTTGTACCTTTGTTTGAATTTGCTTGATTTGATTTGTGATTATTATTTGACATAATATTCTCCTAAAATAAATTCTGATAGCATTTCTCCATCAGTAAAGAAATTATTACATATCAATTGGGGACAAAAATGGAGACAAAATCTAGAATCTCTAAAGAATTTATAAATTTATTTGAAAAATTTGAAAATGATATAAAATATTCAGAAAAACTTGACATAAATACCTTTTATGGATTTTCTAAATATTATTTAAAAAATAATCCATTTTCTGAAGAAAATAATACAAAAGATAATCCAACAAAAAATTTAGAGAGAAAGTTAAAAAGATGGAAAGAGAGATTATATAACAATACTTTTCAAGAAAAAACTTTTAAAGAGTTACTTAAATATCATAAAAGTTTAAATGAAGATTATTGTTATCAGGAATTACTTCCTGATGAATATCCAAAACATTGGTTTGACTAATTTTTACAACTTTTATATTTATCCTTTAAAATATCAATAAGCCAAGATTCACCATATAATCTAGCTTTTTGAGCATCAACAATTCCTGCCATAGACTCAACTGCACAAGCACAATTATCTCTAACTATTTCAGTCTTACCATAGTAAAATGTACACCAACTCATCATTTTATATTCTGTTTTTACAGAGGGTCTTTGAATATTTAAATAACTATCAGCAACTGCTCCTATTCCTGAACCTATTAAAAGTGTTGTTAACCCAGAAATAATATAAGATTTATATTTATTTCCTACAAAACTTTTTTCACACTTTTTACATTTTATATCTTTTGATAATAAAATTTTATTCTCTTCTGAGCATTCATCACATATAATTATCATTGAATTATCAATATTTTTATCTTCAACTTTGATATTATCTTTATGAAGCATTTTTCCCCTTTATAAAATTATCAAAATTATTTTGCAATCTCTTTTTTATTTGCCATATTTTGTAGATAATCACTTATTTGAATTAGACAAAAAGTTATAATAAATATCATAAATCCAGGGAAAAAACTAACCCACCAAGCAATATCTATTACAGTTTTTCCATCACTTAACAAACTTCCCCAGCTCATTTGTGGTGGATTAATTCCAAGTCCCAAAAAAGAAAGCCCTGATTCTGCTAAAATTGAACCAGCAACTCCAAATGAAAAAGAGATTAAAAAAATAGGCGCTAAAAGTGGAGCAAAATATTTTAAGATAATTTTTGTTTTACTCACACTTGATACTTTTAGAATCTTTATAAATGGTTTATTTGATAGTGCAAAACTCTCACTTCTTATCATTCTTGACATACCCATCCAACCCGTTATTGAAATAACAACAATTAAAATAAGAGTGTTTGCTTCAATATATGAAACTAATGCTAAAAGCAAAAAGAATGTTGGAAAAGTTAAAAATAGATCAATTATAATTGTAACTGCTTTATCAACATTTCCTTTAAAATAACCTGCAGTTATTCCAACAATAAGTCCTAAAAAAGATGAAAAACTAGCAGCTAAAAATCCAATAATCAGTGAAGTTTGACCACCTTGCAAAACCCTAGCAAAAACATCTCTTCCTAATCTATCTGTTCCCATTATATGTTCAAAGCTAGGAGCTAAAAGAATCTTTTGTGGATTTAACTCATAAGGTGAAACTGTATAAAAAATTGGCAAAATAAACATTGCCAAACTAACAGTTACCAACAAAATAAAGGCAAATCTAAACATCAAATAGTATAACTATAATAAGATAGTGAACTTTTGCCAAATTTTCTAGTTTTTTCTAAACTAAATTTTCCTAGAATCTTTGGAACTTCAAGTTTTGACTCATGCTCAATTATGATTTTAAAAATATTATCTGACTCTATATTTTCAATCATTCTAAAAGATTTATCATAAATATCATTCATTCCATCTCTATAGTCAAAAGGTGGATCAACATATAAAACTATCTCATCTTTAGAATTTTTTAAAAAGTCTAAAATTAAAGGTGTTTGAACAAAGGCATTTCCTTGGATTGTTTGACACTTTTCAATATCAACTTTTTTACAATTTTTTAATAAAATTGAGTAAGAGTTTTTATCAAGTTCTATAAAATAAGCTCTTTTTGCACCTCTACTAATAGCTTCAAGACCAATAGAACCACTTCCAGCGAATGACTCTATAAATATTTTATCAATAATATCAAATTGCAAAACATTGAAAACTGACTCTTTTAAAACAGCTTTTGAACTTCTTGTAACATCAAGAGATGGTAAATCTAAAATTTTTCCTTTGTAAGCACCTGCTATAATTTTTGTTGTTGGTTTTGCTTCTTTCATATTTTTGCCTTTTATAGATTATCTAGCGTAACTTTCAGCTCTTAACTCTCTTATTACATTTATTTTTATCTCACCTGGATATTGAACTTTCTCTTCAATCTCTTTTGCTATCTCAGTTGCCAATAAAACTGCCTCATCATCATTTACAAGATTTGCATTTACTATAACTCGCACTTCTCGTCCAGCATTAATAGCATAAGCATTTGTAACACCAATTTTACTTGTAGTTATATTTTCAATCTCTTCAACTCGTTTTAAGAAGCTCTCTAAAACTTCTCTTCTTGCCCCTGGTCTTGCAGCACTTAAAGCATCAGCTGCACAAACAGCTGCACTTTCAACATTTATTGGCTCTTCATGACCATGATGAGCATAAATTGCATTTATCACAGTTTCACACTCTCCATATCTTTTACAAATATCAGCACCTAAATCAACATGACTTCCAGGAGCTTCATGAGTTAAAGCTTTTCCAATATCATGCATAAGTCCAGCTCTTCTTGCAAGTATTGCATCTCCACCCATTTGTGCAGCAATAAGACCTGCTAAATGAGCAACTTCTAGTGTATGTGCAAGTGCATTTTGTCCATAACTTGCTCTATATCTTAATCTTCCAACAAGTTTGATAAGTTCAGGATGCATAGATTTAATTCCAAGTTCCATAACAACATCTTCACCCTCTTTTTGAATATTTTTATCAAATTCAGCTTTTACTTTTTTGTAAATTTCTTCAATTCTTGCTGGTTGAATTCTTCCATCTTCAAGTAGCTCTTGAATTGTTCTTGTAGCAATGGCACGTCTGTATAGATTAAAAGATGAAACCGTAATTGTATTTGGAGTATCATCTATAATAATATCAACACCTAAAAGCATCTCTAATGCTTTTATATTTCTACCCTCTTTTCCAATAATCTTTCCTTTTGTCTCTTCATCATTTAAAGGAATATTATTTATAAGTCTCTCTGCTGCAAACTCTCCTGCATATCTAGTAACTGCTTGAGACAAAATATTATTAATCTCCTGTTTTGAGTTTTGCTCAGCAAGTTTATATTTTTTTCTAAATATTGAAGATATTGTAGCTCGTGAATCCTCTTCAACTTTTTTTAACATCAACTCTTTTGCTTCACTTTTTGTAAGACCAGAACCATTTTCTAAGATCTTCATAGCTTCTAAAGTTTTTTGTTCATAAGCCTTTTTTTGCTCTTCTAAACCATCTTTTAGAGTTCTAATTTTTCTATTATTCTCTTCAATCTGCTCTTTTTCTCTTTTTATAGCTTTTAATTCACTCTCTAAATGCTCATTTAAATCTTTCTCTTTTTTCTCTATTTTAAAGAGCATATTCTCATACTCTTTTCTAGCATTTTTAAACTCTCTATCACACTCAAACTTTGCTTTTAGCTGAGCGTCTTTTAGTGCAACTTCAGCTTCATGCTCAATTATTCTTGCTTTTGCTTTTGCTTGTTCAATAAATACTTCAAACTTTGCTTTATGTATTTTTCTAACAACAAAAACAGTAATTGCAGAACTTAAAAAAGCTACAACTATTGCTAATATTATACTCTCCATTTTAACCTATCCCGTAATTATATAATCTGCTTTTATATCGTAATTATCACTTAAAATCTCTTCACTTTTACAAAGTACTAATTGAGTAAATATTATTGTAGGTTTATAATCTAATCTATCAAAAAATCTATCATACATCCCTTTTCCAAAACCGATTCTTTTATTAAGTTTATCAACACCAACTATTGGAACAACTGCCAAATCTATTTTTGGTGGTTTTATAAATGAATTGTTTGGCTCTTTTATGTTGAAGCTTTTTTTATTTAAAGGTAACCTATACTTTACAATTTTAAAGCTATCTTCAAACATATAAGGTACATAAATATTTTTTCTATTCATTCTTAGCTCTTGAATTAAAGGCTTAATATCTACCTCTAAATCTAAAGGCAAATAGAGCATTATATTGTTTGCATTATATTTTTTGATAATTTTTTTTAAATTATTAACAACTAATTTACTTTTTGAGTACCTTGAACTTTGCGCAATAGATTTTAATCTTTTTAAACACAACTTTCTAAAACTGCTCTTTTGATTTGTTATCATTTAAGCCTCTCTTAGGTAAAATCACTACCTAATTAACAATTTTACCTAAAGGAATTGAAATGAAGTTTAAAATTTTATCTATTTTTATAATTTTTATATCAATATTTTTTACAGCATGCGAGAATAAACCAAAAGAGGAGATAAAAAAAGTTGAAGAGTTTAAAAAATACTCTTTAAAAACTACAGATAACTCTACAATTAATATAACTCTAAAAGATAATAAAATTTTATTAGAAAATAGTGACAATAAGATAGTTCTTTTAAACTTCTTTACTACATGGTGCCCAGCTTGTAAGGCTCAATTTTCAAATTTAGTAAAACTACAAGATATATTTCAAAATGATATAATTATAGTTGGAGTTTTGCTTGAAGATTTAAAATCAGATGAAGAGATTCTTCAATTTATTACAAAGTATGATATAAACCATCCTATTACAAACTCTTCAAATGGAATTGAACTAGCAAAAGAGTTAGGTGGAATAAAAGCAATTCCAAAACTTTTTATTTTGGATAAAGAGGGTAATATATTTGAGACAATTACAGGGATATCTCCAACAGAGATGTTAGATATTAAAATTAAAAAATTATTAGAGAGATAAGATGTTTGGATTTTTAAAAAAAGATAAAAATAGTTCCACTGAAGCTGAAAATAAAAACTTTTTATCTAAAGCTTTAGATAAAACTTTTTCATCTATAAAAACTATTGTTCCACAAAAAAAAGAGAAGATTAGTTTTGAAGATATTGAAGAGCTTTTAATAGAAGCTGATGTTGAGTATGAGATTATTGAAAAGGCTATGAATGGACTTCCTTCAATGATTTCAAGAAGAGAGTTAAGACATAGACTTGTAATGCTTTTTGAGCATAGTGTTGATGTTGATTTTACAAAATTTGAAAAACCTTTTGTAAGACTTATAATTGGAGTTAATGGAGCTGGTAAAACTACAACTATTGCTAAACTTGCTAATAGGCTTAAAAAAAGTGGGCAAAGTGTTATTTTAGGAGCTGGAGATACATTTAGAGCAGCTGCAATTGAGCAATTAAGCTCTTGGGCAAACAGACTTGATATTCCAATAATCAAAACAAAACAAGGTCACGATTCAAGTGCTGTTGCATTTGATACAATAAATTCAGCAATCTCAAGAGATATTGATAATGTAATAATTGATACAGCAGGAAGACTTCAAACTCAAACAAATCTAAACAATGAGTTGAAAAAAATAGTTAGAATTTGTGAAAAAGCTTTGAATAATAAACCATTTTTAAAAATCATGATTCTTGATGGAACACAAGGAAACAGTGCAATAGCTCAAGCAAAAGCTTTTAATGAGATGGTAAAAGTTGATGGGATTATTGTTACAAAACTTGATGGAACAGCAAAAGGTGGAGCACTTTTTTCAATATCAAATCAACTAGAACTTCCAATTTTTTATATAGGAATTGGAGAGAAAGAGGATGATTTAATTGAATTTAGTCCTGATTCATTTGTTGATAGTTTACTTGATGAGATATATTTAAAAGAAGAATAAGGGGGAAAGTTATGAAAAAACAAAAAAGAGTTAAGGGGTTTTTTGAAGATTTACTACTAGTATCTTTAATTTTAGTAGTTATTTATGCAATCTATTTTTTTGTTTTTAAAGATAACAATGAAACAAAAGAGCCTGTTACAACTGCCGTTTCAAAAGAGAATAGATTTTTTAAAAATCTATATGAAGAGATAAAAGAGTCTTTATTTACAGATATTCAAAGTCAAGAAAAAATTGAGCTAAGAAATATTCAAAATATACATAATATTGAAGAGTTAAATTCAAATAACAACTACCTAAACTACTCAAGAGAAAAAATATTATCAATTAGAAATGAAGATATATCAGCTAAAGAGAATTTAGAAAAGTTAGAAAAAGAGAGTTTAAGCGAAGAAGAGTTAAATCAAGAAGAATCTAATACTAATGATATTAACTCTTTAGAAGAGAAGAATATAACTCAAATATCAGAAGAAAAAGCTGAAGTTGTTGAAGAAACAAAGTTAAGTGAAAACACTCAAGAACAAAAGAGCAAAGAGAATGAGATATCTTTTAATATAACAGAAAATGAAGAACAAAAAAAAGTTCCTAAAAACTACAAAAGAGATGAAAATAGTATTGATGTAAAAAAATCAGGTGAACTATTTAATAACTTTAGAAGTAAAGTTTATGAAAATATCAAAAAGAATATCCCCTCTTCTGCTTTAGAAAAAGGTAAGCATGTAAATATTAGAGTAACTATCTTAAAAAATGGTGGATATGAGGAGTTAATCTTTGTAGATGGTAGTATCTATAACTACGACATGATAAAAGAGCAGATACAAAATGTTTTTCCTCTTGAAATTGATGAGAGTATAAAAGGAATTTTTCCAAGATACTATAGAATGAAAATCAACTTTTAATAAGATTTTACTCTAAAAAACTCTCTATCTTTTGAAAATATTTATCTATATTTTCAAAAGAGTGATTACCACCCTCTTCTACTATCAAACTTGTATTTTTTAAAATATTTTCTGCAATTTTATAATCCAAAACTTCATCACCACTTTGCAAAAGAGTAAATATATTTTTAGGATTTTTAAGCTCTTTAACTTCATAATCTTTTAAAGAGTTTATATGCTCTTTAGTAAATTCAAACTTTGAATCATCAAAATAGTTTTTTATATAGTTTGCACCTTCATAGCGACTTAAAGTATTTAGAGGTTTTATTGCTGGATTTATTAAAACAGCTTTTAAACTATACTTATTTGCTAAATATAGTGCATAATACCCACCCAAAGATGAACCAATTAAATGAACATTTTGATTTAATTTTAAAAAAATCTCAATTATTTGCTCTAAATTATTAATTGCTAATTTTGGAATAGTAGGAAGTGAAGGATGTATTAAATCATCTTTAAAATACTCTTTAAACTCTAAAGCTTTTTTCCCAAAACCTGAACTTGAAAAACCATGAAGATATAAAATCATATTAAACCTTAAAAAAATTTATAAATTGTACTAAGAATAAGATTACACTTTGCAATATTTTTACTTTTTTTAAAATATTTTCGATAGAATCACTCAAATTTTAAAAGGTTTTTTATGGCAAAGAAAAAAAATACACTATTTGAGTGTCAACATTGTGGTGAACAATCTAGCAAATGGCTTGGAAAATGTCCAAATTGTGACTCATGGGATAGTTTTTTAGAACTCAATGCAGATCAACAAGAGGTCTTAAAGCAGACTATTAAAGTAAGCAGTGAAGCTTCAAAAGCAAGACCAATTACAGATATAAAACAAGATGATGTAGAAAGATTTTCATCTTTTAACTATGAGTTTGATTTGGTTTTAGGAGGAGGAGTTGTTCCTGGAAGTTTAACACTTATTGGTGGAAGTCCAGGAGTTGGAAAATCAACACTTTTATTAAAAGTAGCTGGAAGTATTGCCAAAAGTGGTAAAAAAGTTTTATATGTATCAGGAGAAGAGAGTGCTGGACAGATAAAATTAAGAGCAAATAGACTTGATGCAAATAGTGAAAATCTATTTTTACTTAGCGAAATAAAACTTGAAGAGATTATGGATGAGTTACTAAGAGAAAACTATGAAGTATGCATAATTGACTCTATTCAAACAATATATTCAAGCCTTTTAAACTCAAGCCCTGGAAGTGTTTCACAGGTTCGAGAGATTACTTTTGAGCTTATGAGAAAAGCAAAAGAGTCAAATATTGCTATGTTTATAATTGGACATATCACAAAAGATGGAAGTATTGCAGGACCTAGGGTTTTAGAGCATATGGTTGATACTGTTTTATATTTTGAAGGAGAAGCTAGCAGAGAGCTTAGGATGCTTCGAGGTTTTAAAAATAGATTTGGAAGTACAAGTGAAATTGGAATTTTTGAAATGACTGCTGAGGGACTTATAAGTGCTAAAGATATTGCTAGTAAATTTTTTGATAAAAATAAGAGCCAAAGTGGTTCAAGCTTAACAGTCTCTATGGAGGGAAGTCGTGCAATTATTCTTGAAGTTCAAGCACTTGTAACAGAGAGTACTTATCCAAATCCAAAAAGAAGTGCAACAGGATTTGATGCAAATAGACTTACTATGCTTTTGGCACTTTTAGAGAAAAAACTAGATTTACCACTAAACAACTATGATGTTTTTGTAAATATTAGTGGTGGAATAAAAATAAAAGAGAGCAGCGCTGATTTAGCTGTAATTGCTTCAATTATTAGCTCATTTAGAAATCGACCTATTTCAAAAGAGTCTGTATTTATTGGAGAGGTTAGTTTAACAGGTGAGATAAAAGATGTTTACTCTTTGGATAT